>KK211390.1:66313-122401 GCA_000622025.1 Lachnospiraceae bacterium AD3010
GAGCAGTTCCCAGGATAACTTAAAACCAATGATAGTTTAGTAGTTATGCATTTTTTAGCCGAGCAGTGACAGAACGCCCTGGTTGCTCTGATTTGCCTGTGCGAGCATTGACTGGCCAGCCTGCTGAAGAATGTTATTCTTCGAATACTGAACCATCTCGGATGCCATATCGGTATCACGGATGGTGCTCTCTGCTGCTGTGGTGTTCTCAACTACGTTGTCCAGGTTCTTGATGGTGTGCTCAAGTCTGTTCTGAACAGCACCGAGTGCAGACCTCCTTGCAGATACAAGCTTAACTGCTGCAGAGATGTTGTCGATGGCTGCGCGGGCTGTTGAGGTGGTCTTAACGCTGATGTAGCCACCACCTGTAGGTCCGTCTGCTCCACCATTCTTCTTTCCGGTAATTCCGGTCTGAGTACCTGTTGTCTCCGCTGTATTAGAAAGTTTGATATCTTTCCAACCATCACCACTATTCCGGTTATCTCCGCTTACCGCACCTATGGGAAGCACGGAACCTGCCTTGATGATAGTTGTTTTACTCCAGTTACCACCCTGTGCAGCATCCTTGGCATCTCCGGTTGATCCTGTTCCGTTGATCTTTACGATGGAACCGTTGTCATTAACGCCATAGTGGTAGTTTTCTACAAGACTCTTATTCGATATTTCATCATTGACACCAACACCGAGTGCAGATGCGCTGATGGAATAGATATTAACAGTAATCCTGTTGTTAGCCTTGTTGTCGGCACCTACCTGAAGTGCGAAGGAAAGGCTTCCCTTCCAGTTAGCCTTCTCAGACTTTCCGGTTGCGCTTCCGCTTAAGAGATAGGTCTCATTGAACTTTGTGGTCGTAGCTACACGGTCGATCTCAGTTGAGAGCTGCTTGATCTCGTTCTGAACATCTGCCTTATCGGAAGATGACATCGTTCCGTTTGCAGCCTTAACTGCCAACTCGTTCATTCTCTGAAGCATATCGTGTACTTCTGTGAGTGCACCTTCAGCCGTCTGTACTGCGCTTATACCATCTTCAGCATTCGTTGAAGCCTGTGTAAGACCCCTGATCTGCTTCCTCATCTTCTCACTGATGGAGAGGCCGGCTGCGTCATCCGCTGCACGGTTGATCTTGTAACCGGATGAAAGCTTCTCAGTTGACTTTGCCTGCATGCCGCTTGTAACACCGAGCATTCTGTTAGAGTTCATTGCTGTAATGTTGTGCTGTACTACCATAATTTTACCTCCATGTTTTTTACTGACCGGAATTCCTTTTCCGGCAGGTACTTAGATTAGGTTGTTATTCTGCTGTTTCCTTTTCTCCTTTCATGTGCCCCCTGGGTTAGCTCATTACTATGGCCTTGGGAAACATTGCATTTTTGTTTACACCTATTTTATCGGCTTCAGCCGGAATACCTGAACCCTAATATTGTACTAATTTTAATACAATATGTTTTTTGCTTCCGCAACGTGATTTAGAACTTTGTCATCCTGCGCCGACGCTTTGTCATCCTGAGCGCCAGCGACGCTTATCCCACATCGAAGATGTGGGATGCCGCCCCGGCGAGGGGTTGCGAAGCAACAGTAAGGATCTTCCCTCCGAAAGTAAAAGATTCTTCGCTTCGCTCAGAATGACACAACTTCGCTCAGAATGACACAACCGTAATGCTACTGTCCAAAGCCCATCGGGATGCGAACGTAAAGAGCCTACAAATACTCGTTTCTGTTACAAACCTTCAGATTCTCTATTATCTTCTTGATATCATTGGTAGAATCCTTGGAGCATATAAGCGTGGCATCATCGGTATCCACAACCACCAGATCCTTTACGCCTACACAGGCTATCAGCTTATTCTTCCCCACCACTATGGAATCATTCGTATTAATGGTTATCACGTCGCCGTCAATGATATTCCCGAATTCGTTGGTCTTTCTGATCCTCTCCATGGCGAGCCAGCTCCCCACATCATCCCAACCGAAGGAACCGGGAATAGTATATATATTATCAGACTTTTCCATTATGCCATAATCAATGGAAATAGAGGGAAATTCGGGGAAGATTTTTTCTATGATGTCTGTCTGCTGGGAGGTGCCGATAGCATTCCTTATTATGGTGAGCTGCTCGAAAACATCCGGCATCAGCTTTTCAAACCGCTCCAGTATAGAGGACGCCTTCCATACAAACATTCCGGAGTTCCAGAGATACTGATTGCTGGCAATGTATTCCTTGGCAATCTCAAGCTTAGGTTTTTCGGTAAAGTTCAGTACATTATAACCCCGTTCAAAGGCATCATCGGGATCAAACTTGATATAACCGTAGCCGGTTTCCGGAAAGTCCGGGGTTATGCCTATGGTCACCAGATTGGAGCCCTGCTCAGCTATGGAACAGGCGTCGTTTAAGGTGTCCTGATACATCTTGGCATACTTGATAAGGTGATCGCTCGGAAGCACCATCATTATTGCATCTTCGTATCTTTTGGAAACGAACTCCGCCGCCATTCCTATGCAGGGTGCAGTATTCCGCCCCACCGGCTCAAAAAGGATATTATCGGGAGGAATGTCGGGCAGCTGCTCACGAATCAGATCTTCGTAATCCTTATTGGTGGAAATATAAATATCCTTCTTCTCAACAAGAACACTGATACGCTCGACCGTAAGCTGTATCAGTGTCTTCCCGTCGTCCGTAAGGGACAGGAACTGCTTCGGAAGGTTCCTGCGGCTTCTTGGCCAGAACCTTTCACCGTGACCTCCTGCCATAATGAGTGCGGTTTTTTTCAAGCTGTTATCCCCCTTTTTCTAATCTAAAGATTCAGACGCCATTTGGACTTTTGACGTTTGGATCATTTCAATAAACTTTCAATTTCAGATCATCATTATAGATCCCGACAGGAATCTCCTCTGAAAAAGTGTATTCATTGGTTTCATCCCTGTCAAACAGGTAAGTACGGATAGCTTTTTTCATAGGATCAACTATCCAGTATTCCTTTACTCCCGCACTGCGGTACTTGAACAACTTGATCATATAATCCATATTTGTGCTGGAAGGGCTGACAATTTCAATGATAAAATCAGGTGCTCCGTGACAACCCTTATCGTCAAGCTTATCCTTATCACAGATAACA
Source organism: Lachnospiraceae bacterium AD3010 (assembly GCA_000622025.1). GTDB lineage: Bacteria > Bacillota > Clostridia > Lachnospirales > Lachnospiraceae > NK4A144. The sequence goes on from KK211390.1 coordinate 69,427, forward strand.
GCGATATCGGGTTCAACATAATTATATTCGTCATTAAACAGGAAAACAGCAAAAGGAGCATATAAGGCCTCACAATTTCCGTTATTTGAGCGAATATAGTTGATTATATCAGCAAAAAAATCCCCCGAAATCCTTTGATGACTGATTGACGGCGTTGCCATATCATAAATAACACCATCTATAAGCTCTGCCCTCACGCCATCCGGAAGTGCATAAATATCATCTATGGTTTTTAACTCTTCTTCTAATGCATGCATACGGTCCCTGCCTCCTTTCCCTCTATTATAATGAAAAAAAGGGGCTCAGAACAGCCCCTTCTTCTTTTTCTTCTTATCTTTTCCGTCTCCGGTACCGGTCTTTTTCTCCACTTCATGGAGAGAGTCCCCGGTAAGTGAATCAAACTGCTTCAGGAGATCCTTTGCGCTGGAGGTAAGACCCGTAGGAACCTGAACCACCAGTGTCACATAGTGATCGCCCCTTACATCCTTATTCTGAAGAGAAGGAACTCCCTTACCCTTCAGCCTTATCTTTGAATCCGTCTGTGTCCCGGGCTTAACGGTATATACCACCTTGCCGTCAACCGTATCAATAAGCACATCGCCGCCAAGTGCCGCCTGCGCATAGCTGATCGGCGCAGTGGAGTAGATATTGTAGTCCTGCCTCTGGAATATCGGATGCCTTGAAACAACAGCCTCCACCAGGAGATCGCCCCTGGGTCCTCCGTTCCTGCCGGGCTCTCCCTTTTCACGAAGGCGGACCATCTGCCCGTTGTCGATACCTGCCGGAATGGACACGGAAAGCTTTTTCCTGGAGGAAATATAACCCGTGCCATAGCAGTCCGGGCACTTGTCTTTTATAACCTTACCTGTTCCGCCGCAGTCCGGACAGGTCTGCACATTCCTAACCGTACCGAAAAGTGATTGCTGGGTAAATACCACCTGTCCCTTGCCGCCGCACTTTGAGCAGGTGACGGGACTTGTGCCGGGTTTGGCTCCCGTACCGTTACAGGTCTTGCAGGGATCCTTTAATGTCAGCTCTATCTCCTTATCGCAGCCGAAAACAGCCTCCTCAAAGGAAATGCGGACAGAAGTCCGTAGGTTTGCTCCCTTCATGGGACCGTTACGGTTTGCCCTGCTGCTCCTTCCGCCTCCGAAGAAGTCTCCGAAGATATCTCCGAAGATATCACCAAAGTCCATGGAATTAAAGTCAAAGCCTCCGGATCCTCCAGGTCCGTCAAAGGCCGCATGTCCGAACTGGTCATACTGTCTGCGTTTTTCCGGGTCAGACAGCACGGCATAGGCTTCCGACGCTTCCTTGAACTTTGCCTCGGCATTCTTATCACCCGGATTCATGTCCGGGTGATATTTCTTCGCAAGAACACGATATGCTTTTTTAATGGCGGCGTCATCTGCATTTTTGTCGACGCCCAGGACCTCATAATAGTCCCGTTTCTGTTCTGCCATTTACTTTTTATACCTCTCTGTAATCACCGTCAACAACATCAGGGCCTGCATCATCACTGCCGCCGTTATTGTCGCTGCTGCCTGAAGAAGCTGCACCCATATCGGGGCCGGCTCCTGCGGCACCTGCCGCTCCCGCTGCCTGAGCGTTCTCATAAACCTTGGTAAAGAGCTTCTGGGCTGACTTCTCCAGCTTCTCACGGGCTGCCTTGATCTCATCAACATCAGCATCTGACATTGCGGAAGCATCGGGGTGCTTTGCCAGTACATCCTTCAATGCCTGGAGATCAGCCTGAACCTCGGTCTTGTCATTAGCTTCCAGCTTATCTCCCACATCATTCATTGCCTTCTCTGTCTGGAAAGCAAAGGAATCTGCGTCATTCCTTGCGTCGATAGCTTCCTTCCGCTTCTTATCCTGAGCCTCGTATTCCTGAGCCTCACGGACAGCCTTGTTGATATCGTCATCAGACATATTGGAGCCGCCGGTGATGGTGATATGCTGCTCATGCCCTGTACCCAGATCCTTTGCGGATACATTAACAATACCGTTTGCATCTATATCAAAGGTAACCTCGATCTGGGGAACACCTCTCATTGCAGGAGGTATGCCGTCCAGACGGAACTGTCCCAAGGACTTATTATCCTTCGCAAACTGTCTCTCACCCTGAAGTACATTTATGTCAACTGCTGTCTGGTTGTCAGCCGCAGTTGAGAATACCTGGCTCTTCTTAGTGGGGATGGTGGTATTCCTCTCGATAAGCCTTGTAGCAACACCTCCCATAGTCTCGATGGAAAGAGAAAGGGGCGTAACATCAAGGAGGAGAACATCACCGGCACCCTCGTCGCCTGCCAGCTTTCCGCCCTGAATGGAAGCACCGATAGCCACGCACTCATCGGGATTCAGGTTCTTACTGGGTTCCTGTCCCGTAAGAGCCTTAACCTTATCAACTACGCAGGGAACACGGGTTGATCCTCCGACCAGAAGCACCTTTCCGAGATCGGAATTTGTAAGACCCGCATCCTTCATAGCGTTCTGTACGGGTATTGCCGTCTTCTCAACCAGGTCATTTATAAGCTCTTCAAATTTAGCCTTTGAAAGATTCTCGTCAAAGTGTTTCGGACCCTCTGCGGTTGCGGTAATAAAGGGCAGATTAATATTCGTGGTCGTAGAAGAAGAAAGTTCCTTCTTTGCCTTCTCAGCAGCTTCCTTCAGTCTCTGCATAGCCATGGGATCCGCTGACAGGTCAACACCCTCCTTATCCTTGAAGGACTTAACCATCCAGTCAACTATCCTCTGGTCAAAGTCATCACCACCGAGCCTCGTATCTCCGTTGGTTGCAAGAACCTCGATAACTCCGTCACCGATCTCGATAATGGACACATCGAAGGTACCGCCTCCGAGATCGTAAACCATGATCTTCTGTTCTTTTTCATTATCAAGTCCGTATGCCAGCGCCGCAGCCGTAGGCTCGTTAATGATACGCTTAACCTCCAGTCCGGCGATCTTTCCGGCATCCTTGGTTGCCTGTCTCTGGGCATCATTGAAGTAAGCGGGAACAGTGATGACGGCCTCCGTAACCTTCTCACCGAGATAGCTCTCTGCATCTGCCTTCAGCTTTGAAAGGATCATTGCCGAGATCTGCTGTGGTGAGTATCTCTTGTCATCAATTGAACGTCCGTGATCCGTTCCCATATCCCTCTTTATGGAGGCAATGGTGCGGTCGGCATTTGTGACTGCCTGACGCTTCGCAGGCTCACCCACGAGCCTTTCGCCGTTCTTTGTGAATGCTACGATGGAGGGCGTTGTACGTGCACCCTCTGCATTTGCTATAACTGTAGGCTTTCCGCCTTCCATAACTGCTACGCAGCTGTTTGTGGTTCCCAGATCGATTCCTATTATCTTACCCATTTTTATTTCCTCTCTTTCTGTTCTGTACTGTTCAGTATACTTATTAAGATTCTTCGCTTCGCTCAGAATGACAATATATGCTCAGAATGACAATATATGTTCAGATTGACAATATATGCTCAGATTGACAATATATGCTCAGATTGACATTAGCTCTTCACTCTACTTCGCGACTCCTACCATTGAATGGCGGACAACACTGTCGTTATACATATAGCCCTTCTGAAGCTCCTGCGCTATGATGCCGCTGTCATATTCCTCACTGTCAACCTGCATCACCGCATTGTGGTACTCGGGATTGAATTCCTGCCCCACGGCCTCTATGGGCTTCACTCCTATCTTTTCCAGCTCATCCATAAGCTGCTTATAGACCTTCTTCATACCGTCCATAAAGGGATCCGTGCTCTCTTCGCCCTCACTGCTGTCAGGTGCCATATCAAGAGCCCTCTCAAAATTGTCGATCACCGGCAGTACCTTTTCTATAACGGACTTGGCTCCGGTCTCAAACATCTGATCCTTCTCCTTGTCGGAGCGCTTTCGGAAGTTTTCGAATTCAGCCATCAGCCTCAGGTTCTTATCATTAAGTTCCGCGATCCTCTCGTCCCGGGGATCATTTTCTTCCTTAGGAGCACCGTCCTCTGCCGCCTCCGAAGGACTCTCGCCTTCCGCTTCTTTTACGGCTTCATCTCCCTCCGGCTTATCCTTACTTTCCGGAGCTGTATCGATATTTTCCTTAAGCTCTTTCTCTTTACCGCCTTCAGAAGGCTTTTCTGTTTTTACTTCCTGGTTCTTTTTCCTGCTCAATGTATTTACCTCTTTTTTATAAAGATTCTTCGCTTCGCTCAGAATGACATTGTTCGCTCAGAATGACAGACCTCCCCGCCGCTACTTCTTATATAAGGTATCCAGCTGCTCCTGCAGGGTCTTCAGGGCGTGGGCAACCTTTTCGTAATCCATTCTCTTCGGACCTATGATACTCATCATTCCCTTCATATTGTCACCAAGCTCATATGTCGCCGTCACCACGGAGCAATCCTTCATAGATTCAATGGGTGACTCGTTTCCTATATAAACCTGTATACCCTTCTTATCATCATCGCCGCCCGTTCTTTCCTTTTCCAGAGACTCACTGATAAGGTGTCCGAACTGGTTCTTTTCCTCAAAGGTGCTTATGATCTCGCTTGCCTTCTGATTGTCCGCAAGCTCCGGGTATTTGAAGATATTATTGGCGCCGCTGGTGTAGATCTCCAGATCCTCGTCGGCCCTGACCGCATCGGCAACGGCATCGATGACCTCTGCGATAACATCGGAATGTATCCCTGCTCTCTCCTTGATAAGAGTAATAAGTCCGAGATTTATCTCCTCAAGGGAAAGCCCGTTCAAATGGGTATTCAGGAGGAGATTAAGCTTCAGAAGCGTATCGTCATCCATTTCCCCGTTAACACTTATCATCTTATTCTTGATGATATTTCCCTCTACGACAATGACCGCCAGGATATTTCCTTCGTCCACCCTGGAGAGCTGCAGGAATTTCAGCTTATTCCTGTGGATCTGCGGCGAAGAGATCAGCGCGGCGTAATTCGTGTTGTCGGCAAGGAGCTTCGCAACCTGCTTCAGGAGTTCCGAGAGTTCTCCGGCCTTCTCCACTACCATCTCGTGCATGTCGGAAACTTCCTTTTCCCTGTCGGCCATCATACTGTCCACATAGAACCTGTATCCTTTGTCCGAGGGAATACGCCCTGACGAAGTATGGGGCTGGATAATATAACCCATTTCCTCAAGATCCGACATCTCGTTTCTTATGGTGGCGGGAGACAGCTTGATATCAAGGTATTTGGAGAGCGTCCTGCTTCCCACGGGATCTCCCGACTCCAGATAATTCCTGATTATCGCCTCTAATATTTTGGTTTTTCTCTCGTTTAATTCCATATGCTCTTTGTTTTGTGTTAGCACTCATTTAATTTGAGTGCTAATACCTTCAGACCATACGATAACACCCCCGCCGTAGTTTGTCAACAGGATTTTCACTTACAATTTTTCTTTGTTACTTAAGTGTCCAGAGCTCGGTTTTCCAGACCTGTCTGCCCGTGCGGAGCTTGTACTCTCCGGATTTTTTGTATTTTAGTGAGAGATCGCTTCTGTCGAATACCTCATCAAAGCCCTCAATATATGAAACAAGGGAATACTCTCCCTTTCTCACCCTGTCAAGGATCTTCTCCCTGAAGGCAAAATGTGAGGTAAAGATATTTTCGGCATAGGGATACCTTGCCATCTTGTCGGGATGCCTGTGATAGCTCTCATAAAACCTTTCCGAGACCACAAAGGGCTGTCCTGTGTTGTAGATATAGATATCATGCTCTATGCCATAGTATCCGAGAAGCGGATAAAGATACATATCGCCGTCATTTTCACTCAAAAGCTTCTCCGCCTTTTCCCATTCCGTATGATCCTCTTCCGATAAAGGGGATACCGGCAGCCTTTCATCTGCCCGGGAAATCGGAAAACCGATAAACATCAAAAACAACGCCGACAGTATAAGAAGTGATGTCCTTTGGTTCACACCAAATAAGCCTTTTACACTGAGCTCCATGCTGAATTTTTTGAAGAGAACAAGCGCCCCCATGATAAGTGCGGGCATAAACAGCTCAAGGTAATAGGAAAGCCAGGCTCCGTCATTCTGTCCGAGATACAAAAGACAGATCCCGGATACGGCCATATGGATCAACATCAGAAGATCAAAGGGCTCTATCCCCGCATTCCTTCCGGCCTCAATAAATACCTGTATGCCCCTGCTTGTGCCTGCTTCTTCCGACTTGAGCTTTTTCCATTCCCTGATAAAGGCTGCGAAGAAATAAATACATCCCACCGCCTCTGCAATAAAAAATGTTAAGAATATACCGCCCAGGGACATTATCTGCTGGAAATTAAATTCCATACCGCTCATCCTGACACTTCCTCTTTTCACTGTGGAAGCAATGCCTGTTCCCGGCCCCTTGGCAAAATACAGCATATAGGTCTCGAAAAGAGGACAGCTTAGCTTCAGCAGGGCAACGGTTCCCGCGGCTATAACCCCAAAGGATATCAGATATTTCAAGACATTTTTTAACCCTTTAAATAAGAAGAAAAATGCCGTTACAGTTCCTGCGATCAGGAGAAAATACTGTTTCGTAAAAAATACTGCAACAGTCAGAAGGGCGCAGATTATTTCCTTTCCCTTAAAATCCCGGACTGTCAGGAGGAAGATGATCAGCATCATAATGCAAAGACCCATGCTGTCCGGATTGGCATTGACGTAATTATAGCGCCAGTTACAGTTGATAAGAAAAATAAAGGCCGCCAGCCCAAGTGTCATAGATCCGGTTTTCTTCCATACAGGATAAAATGCCAGTGAAGCGGAGATCAGGATAAAGACAAAGGTCATAAGATAGTGAAGGAGTATGATATCCGGGGAAAATCCCAGGGTCCGGAGTATCGTACCCACACCTGCCACTACAAGTGAATAAAGAGGTCCGTACAGATAGATAAAAGGCGGATATTCGCCGTTAAGAGCGCTCAATGCATAGGGATTGTTTCCCTTCATCAGCTCCTCTGTCATCAATACGTTGGCGCACTCCCTGTATTCATTGGGAATATTTAAGTCCGAAAAGGTATGGGAAAGAATCCCCCCCAGAATATAAAGAGCAATAAACACCAGGGGCAGAAACATCAGTGCGATTATTTTTTCATAGGTACCTTTTTCTGAAAAAGAAAGCCGGATCCTTTCGAGTCCGGCCTGAATTGGATTATTCATAAATCAGATCGCAAAGCTTCCTGTATCTTCACCGTTATTAACTGCAAAGTACACAGCTGAATCCTCAGGTTTGATATAGAAGGTAACTTCCTTTACATCAGAAGCCTTTCTTCCGTAATCCTTTGTCCATACATCATTGAATCTTTCCCTAATCTGCTCAGTGCTTACTTCACGTCCCCTGAACTGTACAACCATATTCTCGCTTACGCTTGCTGCCTTCTTTGCAGGTGCCTTCTTGGCTGCAGGCTTCTTTGCAGTGCTTGTCTTCTTCGCTGCAGGCTTCTTTGCGGTAGTTGTCTTCTTTGCCGCTGTCTTTGTGGCTGTCTCGCTCTTCTTTGCTGCGCTATCGGTCTTCTTGGCTGCGCTCTTCTTTGCTGCAGGCTTCTTTGCAGTGCTTGTCTTCTTCGCTGCGGGCTTCTTCTCAGCTGCCTTTGCGGGAGCTGCTGCCTTAGGCGCCTCTGCCTTCTCTTCTGTCTTCTTCACTTCAGCTGCGGGAGCTGCCTTAACATCTTCCTTGACATCGGTGGTTGCAGCTGCGATAGCTCTTTTCTGAATTGCCATTTTTCTTTCCCTCCAGATAAAATAATTCGTTCCGGAACTCCTGAATCCGGGACAATATCGACAACAAAAATCCTCTAATAACCGATAATAGCCCTATTTTTCAGCTATGTCAACGGTTTGTGCTCATATTTTGTCATCCTGCCTTTTTGTCATCCTGCCTTTTTGTCATCCTGCCTTTTTGTCATCCTGAGCGTAAGCGAAGGAGCTTAGCGAAGGAGCTTTGTTCACAACGTGTTAACAAACTATTTGAAAAATCTTCATTCACAAATTGAATTTTGTACACAAGATTTGGGTATACTCATAGTATCAAAAACGACAGCTTCCATAGTAGTTAATACTATATTAAAACTTTTTCATAATAATGCCAGGTGCCCGGCACCTGGCATCCTCCCTTTTAAAGGCACTTTCTCATTATGAAGGACCTGAAAAACTGCTTTTTCTCCATATCCGACCCCCGCACTCCCTGGCTTGACGAGCTTATGGCCGATCTCAGTAAGGAGGGCGTGAATCTTTATTCGCTTGAACCCGGAAGGAAAATACCGGAAGGAAGCATACCTGACGGCTCCTATACCGTTACCGATAATGAAACCGGCGTTGATTTTGCCCGTTACCACGATACAGGCTATGTACTGTACAAAATACCGGAAACCATTCCCTGCCGGACCTTTCCCTCTTCCGCTTCCGAAATATACTCCGGCGCCCAGTGTATAATTGAGGGCTTTGATGAGATAACCCCGGACTTCCTGGAAAAAATGTATCAGAGAAAGCGTGGTATTCCCTGGACCATTCTGGAAACAGAGCGCACAGTCCTGCGGGAGCTTGCTCTCAGTGACATAGACGACCTTTTTCTGCTTTATGAGGATCCGGAGATACAGCGCTTCATACCTCCCTTAATGCCCACAAAGGAAGAAGAAACAGAATTCCAGAAAGCCTATATTGAAAAAATGTACGGCTTTTTCGGCTACGGCTTCTGGAACATCATTGACAAAGAGAGCGGCAGGCTGATAGGAAGAGCCGGCATAAGCAACCGCCAGGGCTTCGATATACCGGAGCTCGGCTACCTTCTGGACAGGGAATACCGGGGAAGGGGGATTGCCTGTGAGGTCTGCACTTCCGTTATTACTTACGGGAAAAGAATACTTGGGATAGAAGAGCTCAATGCTTTTATACAGAAAGAAAATCTCCCCTCCATCCGGCTCGCCGAAAAGATCGGTTTCGCGGATACAGGGGAGAAGATTTCAGGTGTCAACACTCAGACGCTGAGGAGATATCATCTAAAGATCCTTCGCTGACGCTCAGGATGACATATGTTGCTGACGCTCAGGATGACATAAACACGCTCAGTGTCTGTCAGGCGCTCAGGCCTTGTTGTCTGAACCAAGAACGTTGATTATCTTGTTGTGAACGATATCCTTTACATACTGGCGTCCGTCAGCGATGTACTGTCTGGGATCAAAGTGATCGGGGTGCGCTGCCATATGCTCACGGATACCTGCAGTCATACCGAGACGAAGATCCGAGTCGATATTGATCTTGCAGACAGATCTCTTTGCAGCTTCACGAAGCTGATCCTCGGGGATACCGATGGCATCCTTCAGAGCTCCGCCGTTGCTGTTAATGATCTTCACGTATTCCTGGGGAACGGATGAAGAACCGTGGAGCACGATGGGGAATCCGGGAAGTCTCTTTGAGATCTCCTCAAGGATATCCAGACGGATGTGAGGATCTGTTCCGGGCTTAAACTTATATGCGCCGTGGCTGGTTCCGATGGCGATCGCAAGGGAATCAACTCCTGTGCGCTCTACAAACTCAACTACCTGATCGGGATTTGTATACTGTGCAGTCTCTGCAGCCACATTAACATCATCCTCAACACCTGCAAGGGTTCCAAGCTCTGCTTCTACAACAACACCCTTGTCATGAGCATACTCCGCAACCTTCTTTGATATTTCCACGTTCTCATCAAAAGGCTTTGAAGAAGCATCTATCATAACTGATGTGAATCCGTTATCAACGCAGTCCTTGCAGACATCAAAATCTGCACCGTGGTCAAGGTGAAGAGCGATGGGGATCTCATCCTTTGTAGCTTCTACTGCAGCTTCAACAAGATGCTTCAGATAAGCAGACTGTGCATACTTTCTGGCACCTGCAGATGCCTGCAGGATAACAGGTGAATGAAGCTCCCAGGCAGCCTCTGTAATGCCCTGGACTATTTCCATATTATTCACATTGAAAGCTCCGATGGCATATCCTCCGCTGTAGGCCTTTTTGAACATCTCGGTAGTTGTAACTAATGGCATATCATTTCCATCCTTTCTTATTGATTATTATTATATATGAACACCGCTATTGCTATACGGTGAACCTATACGGTAATATATAAGATTCTTCGCTGCGCTCAGAATGACATTTGACGTCAGTCCGAAGGACTGATGTCACGGCGACATCTTTGAGCGATAGCGAAAAGATGTTGGTTGTAGATGAATAGAATATCTTTCGCTCAGAATGACATTTTATCCGGTAATCCTGCATCCGCGGGTACCATTATTCCGAGAGATCTCCGGCAGTTCCGGATACTGACCTCCTTTAAGCTTCCCCCGAACTCACCGTCAAGGGTCCAGGACACCGGTTCGCTGCTCTCGAAACTGATCTCACTGGTTTTAAAGTAGCTTACGAAATCATTGGAGCTTCCATTCATCACGGCTCCCGCCACCTCTCCAAGCTCAACCGGATCTTCGGGCTTTTTGATGAGAGCAACCTCGAAGAGTCCGTCATCCAGTATCACATTCTGTCTTGCAGGGCTCTTGAATCCCGCAATGGAAACGGAATTACTGATCATTCCGTAAACATACTCATTTTCCTCGGTTATGCCGTCATGCTCCACCTTCATCCGGAAGGATTCCATTGGCCCGCCTATCCTTGACATGGCTTCCATTATGTAGGCCAAATGTCCGAAGGTGTTCTTCAGATCCTGTTCGGTCCCGTAAGAGATATCCGTAAACATCCCGAAAGCCGCAACATATACGAAGTTCTTGTCATTAAAGGAACCCGTGTCGCACTTAAACTCCACGCCCCCGGTCACGACCTCCGCTGCCTTCCGCATATCTTTCGGGATTTTCAGTGTTCTTGCGAAATCATTGGTACTTCCCGCGGGAACGTATCCGATCGGGATCCTTTTTTCCCGCTGCATCATACCGGCCACAACCTCATCCAGTGTCCCGTCTCCTCCGGAACATACCAGAATATCGTAACCGTCCTTCATCTCCACGGCTGCCCGTGAAGCATCCCCTCTCTCCTGAGTAGGATAAACCGTAACCTCGAAGCCCGCTTTGACAAAAATGTCTATGATATCCAGAAGATTACTGCGGATCCTCTCCATTCCGGCATGGGGGTTGTATATGAAATACATTTTCTTTTGCATCAACCTGCGGCCAACTCACCCTTCAGATATCTGCAGATCTCACCGGCAGCATTCTCTTCGTCGCTGCCATCGGTCACTACATCAACTCTGTCTCCGTTTTTCAGGGCAAGAGTCATCATTCCCATAATACTCTTGGCATTCACATGCTTTTCATCATACTCGATATAAACAGTGGCCTCGTACTGGCTTGCAGTCTGCACAAGCATGGCTATGGGTCTGGTATCCGTTCCTCCCTGCATGGATACTTCAACTGTTTTCCTGGTCATAAAGATTCCTCCTTAGATCATCCGCTATCCGGCTGAGCTTCCGCAGCCTGTGGTTTACCCCCGATTTACCCACCGGCGGATTTAGAAAATTGCCAAGTTCCTTTAATGCCGTATCGGGATACTTTAGCCTGACCTCGGCCATCTCCCTTAAGGCATCGTCCAGAAAACCAAACCCCTTTTTCTCCATGATAAACTCAATATCATTAACCTGTCTCACAGCAGCGCTGACCGTCTTCTTTATATTAGCGGTCTCGCAGTTCACGCGACGGTTCACGTTGTTCCGCATATCCTTGTATATGCGGGCATTCTCCATCTCCATAAGAGCTGCCGGCGCTTCCATGATGTTCAGCATGGTAACTATGTCATCACCCTCCTTCAGATATACGACAAAGCTACGCTTTCTCCCGGCAATACGGCTTTCGATATTGAAGCTCCCTATTATACTGCGGAGATCCTCCGCTTTCTCCTGAGAATCACACACAAACTCCATGTGATAGGATCCCTTCGGGTCACTGACCGAACCGCCTGAGAGAAAAGCCCCCCTGATAAGATTTCTCCTGCAGCACGATCTCTCGTATAATAAACTGTCAAGCTTCCTGTCTCCCGGCCGTATCTTCAGCATCGACAGAACCTCGGAAGCCGCCCTTCCCTTCAGCAAAAGCCTGTAAACAGGGATTTTCCCCCATCTCACCTGAACATCAGCACTTATTCTAATGGTTTTTCTTAATAATGTAAAGCATATTCTGATGACGGCCTCATTCTCGGAGTGAAAAGCTATCCTGTCCTCTCCCCCGCAGCTGAAGGAAATATCGGCAGTCATCAGGGTTATCCCTGCAAGAAGAGCTGTCCTGCAGTGCCTGGCTTCGGGTATATCCAGGCTTATCTCCTTTTTAACATCCTGTGAAAATGACATGTGTCACCGCCGAAGGCTGTCCTTCAAAATATCCCTGTGCTCTATCCTTATGCCGTAGCCGCCCTTGCTTTCAAGGCGCTCATAGAGCCTGTTTGCCAGAGTAACACTCCTGTGCTTCCCACCGGTACAGCCGATTCCGATGACAAGCTGGTTCTTCCCCTCTATGACATAATTCGGGATAAGAAATTCTATGAGATCCTGCAGCTTATCGAGGAAGATGCCTGCCTCCTTAAAGCCCATTACATAGTCCTGAACTTCTTTATCCTCACCGCTTTTATTCTTAAGCTCGTCAATATAATAGGGATTGGGTAGAAATCTCACGTCAAATACCAGATCGCAGTCATTAGGTATCCCATACTTATAACCGAAGGAAAGCACAGTGATAAAGAGATTCCCGTAGTCCTTGTTCTTGGAAAAGATATTATCTATCTCATTCTTAAGCTCCCTGACAAGAAGGTGACTTGAATCAATGATATAGGAAGCCTCCTTTTTCAGGAACTTAAGGATCTCCCTTTCCTTCCTAATACCGTCCTCAACCCTGCCGTTCATAACCAGCGGATGGGCTCTCCTTGTCTCCTTGAAACGCTTTACCAGGACATCATCCTCGCAGTCAAGGAAAAGGATCTCAAAGGAATACCCTGCATCCTTCATATCCTTCAGTGCCTGATCGACCTTTGAAAGCCCGGTCCTGACATCGATCCCAACCGCGACCTTCTGAAGTTCCGAATTCGGCTCATAAGCGAGTTCGGCAAACTTCCCGATAAGGGGTACAGGCAGATTATCCACGCAGAAGTATCCGAGATCCTCCAGCATCTTTAAGGATGTGCTCTTTCCGGCCCCGCTCATTCCGGTTACAATGACAAATTTCATTCAAATTCTCCGATCAGCATGATCTCGGGCTCAAGCTCCACCCCGGATCCTTCCTTAACAACCGACTGAATCTTTTTTATCAGTCTGTAAACATCATTTGAGGTGGCATTCCCCTTGTTTATGATAAAACCACAGTGTTTTTCCGATACAAAAGCACCGCCCACGGAAAAACCGGAAAGTCCCGCATCCATAATAAGCTTTCCGGCGAAATGTCCCTCAGGCCTCTTAAATGTACTGCCGGCGCTGGGGAATTCCAGAGGCTGCTTCTCACGCCTCTTTGCCGAGAGTTCCTCCATTTTTGCCCCTATCTCTTCTGAATTTCCGGGGCTTAAGGAAAAGACGATCTTGAGTACAGTCAGACCTTCTTTCCTGACGATACTCTTACGGTAGCCAAAGCCCATTTCACTATTGCTGAAGGTCACCCTCTCACCATCCGGAGTCAGGACCTCCACAAGCTTCACCACATCCTTCATCTCTCCGCCGTAGGCTCCGGCATTCATAACCATTGCGCCCCCCGCGGTTCCGGGAATGCCTGAAGCGAATTCAAAGCCCGTGAGAGAGTTCTTGCGGGCCGCATCTGCTATCCTTGAAAGCAGCGCTCCTGCCCCTGCGTGTATCTCGGTTCCGGAGACCTCAATATCCGAAAAGGCTTCGGTGACAGCAATTATCGCCCCTCTGTATCCTCTGTCCGAAACCAGGAGATTGCTGCCGTTACCGATAATAAAGTACTCCTCCTCTTCCTCCCTGAAAAAACGGATGAGCTCCGAAAGCTGATCCGCATTTTCCGGCATAAGAAAAAGATCCGCCGTTCCGCCTGTGCGGAAGGTGGTGTGCGCCTTCATGGATTCGTTAATTAAAATCCTGTCTTCAGGCAGGATCCTTTTGATGGTGTCAATAATACTATTCATTAGAAATCACTGTTGCGTTACTGTTTGTAATCCTGAGCGAAGCGGAGACCCACCGGACATTTTTCCTTCCGGTGGGAAGATTCTTCGGGCTCCGCCCTCAGAATGACATAATAGCTCCGCCCTCAGAATGACATAATAACTCCGCCCTCAGAATGACAGGCTTATTGTCATCCTGAGCGTATTATTGTCATCCTGAGCGAAGCGAAGGATCTTTACGGGGCACTGCCCTAAATCATATCAGCAGCGCAGCGGCGCCGTAGATCCCGCCGTCATTTCCCAGAGTCGCTCTGGTGAAAATCGTATCCCCGCTTGCGTGAAAAACATGTTCCCTGAAGTTTTTTGTGATGTAGGGCATGATAACGTCTCCGGACATGGAAACGCCTCCGCCGATTATTATTATCTCAGGATTAAGTACCCCTGCCACCACCGAAAGGCCGGTTCCCAGGTACTTTCCGAATCTCTCGGCTACCCTTATGGAAAGCTCGTCTCCGTTTTTTACCGCTTCCCACATATTTTTGGAGTCAAGAGGCTTATTTCTCATCTCGGATGCTTCATCCGGATTATTCTCCAGCTCTTCCTTTAAGAGCCTTACTATTCCCGTGGCAGAGGCAAACTGCTCAAGGCAGCCTCTGTTTCCGCAGTTACAGGGTTCCTCCGTATCGGTTCCCGTGTAGATATGTCCTATCTCTCCCGCTGCACCCCGGGTTCCGGTAACGATCTGCCCGTTAATGATGACTCCGCCTCCGATACCGGTTCCGAGAGTGACCATTACAATATTCTTATAGCCCTTTCCGGCTCCCATCCAGGCTTCGCCGAGCGCCGCCACATTGGCATCATTTCCGGCCTTTACCTTAAGCCTTCCGTCAAAGCAGGCCGCCAGCTTCTCCTCCACGTTAAAGGTATCATTCCAGTGAAGATTTACAGCCTTCCTGATAATTCCCCTATCGTCCACGGGTCCGGGAAGCCCCAGGCCAACGCCCAGGATCTCGCTGTCGCTTATCCCCTTTTCCTTTGACTTTGCATCAATCGAAGATGCTATATCGGGAAGTATGGCCTCCCCGTTATTATCCGTGTTCGTGGGAATGGACCACTTTTCAATGAGTTCCCCTTCCCCTGAAAAAAGGCCTATCTTTACTGATGTGCCTCCCACATCAACACCGTAAACATAGCTCATTTACTGATCCTCCCGATTTTTCTTCAGATTATCCTGTACCCTCTTATAGAGCTCCTGCGCTGCGTTGTAGCCCATCTTCTTCTGCCTGTAATTGATGGCCGCGGTCTCACAGATGATGGCCAGATTTCTTCCGGGACGGATGGGTATATTGTGACAGACAACCCTTTTCCCAAGGTACTCGGTGTACTCCTCCTCCATACCGAGGCGGTCGTAGTCCTTGTCCTTGTCCCAGTCCTCAAGCTTTATAACAAGATCTATACTCTGGGTCTCCTTTACGGAGGTGGCACCGAAAAGTGCCTTTACATCGATTATCCCTATACCCCGAAGCTCGATAAAGTGCTTTGTTATATCCGGTGCGGAACCGATAAGTGTATCGTCACTGACCTTCCTAATCTCCACAACGTCATCGGATATAAGCCTGTGTCCTCTCTTTACCAGCTCCAGCGCAGCCTCACTCTTTCCTATGCCGCTCTCACCGGTGATAAGCAGTCCCTCACCGTTAACGTCAACAAGCACTCCGTGTATGGAAATACAGGGCGCAAGCTTGACATTGAGCCATCTGATGGTCTCCGCCATAAAGTCGGAAGTGGATTTCGAAGTTTTTAAAAGAGGCACCTGATTTTCACCGGCGTACCACATAAATTTCTCGTCCGGCTCCAGATCTCTGCAGAAGATAACACAGGGAATTCCGCTGGACAGAAGCTTTCCGTATATCTCATCCTTCCTGCTCTCGTCCATCTCCAGCATATATGAATACTCCACAAAACCCACTATCTCCACCCTTGAGGATTCAAAGTGGTCGAAAAAGCCCGTGAGCTGCAGTGCAGGCCTGTTTATCTCGGGCTGGGTGATATTCACACTGTCGATGGGAATATCGGGAGTAAGATTATACAGATTCATTTTGTCGATAAAGTTTTTCAGGGAAACCGTTGCCATGGCCTTGGATGACGCTCCTTTCCGTTATTTAAGATCCTTCGCTTACGCTCAGGAAGGAAAAATGTCCAGTGGACATTTTTCGGGCACGCTTTGACGCGCTATGCGCGGCAGTGCCCCGTAAAGATCCTTCGCTTCGCTCAGGATGACAATAAGCCTGTCATTCTGAGGGCTTCGCTGCCACTCTGTCATTCTGAGGGCTTCGCTGCCACTCTGTCATTCTGAGGGCTTCGCTGCCTCTCTGTCATTCTGAGGGCTTCGCCCGAAGAATCTTCTTCAGTATACCATCATTTCACTCATTATGAAAGAAAGCAAAGACCGCCTCCGCCGACCTTTTATTCATTTCAGGCACGGCAGCGAGTTCCTCCTCCGACGCTTCTTTTATATTCTCTACGGAGCCGAATTCCCGGAGAAGAGCCTTTCTCCTGGTATCGCCAATACCCTGTATATCATCTAAGATGGAGTGGAGCTGGTTCTTCCCGTGGAGTGAGCGGAAGTAATCAATGGCAAAGCGGTGGGTCTCATCCTGTATCCTGGTCACGAGACGGAAGCACTCCGAATGACTGTCCACCGGCAGCTCTTCATTATTGAAATAGATCCCCCGGGTTCTGTGGTGATCGTCCTTTACCATACCTGCCACCGGAATATCGAGCTTTAAGCGTGACAGAACATTTAAGGCAATATTTACCTGTCCCTTTCCGCCGTCCATAAGTATAAGGTCCGGAAATCTCACAAAGGAATCCCCTTCCGCTTCGCTGCCGTCAGCATTTACAAGCCTCTCAAACCTGCGGGTCAGGACCTCTTCCATTGAAGCATAATCATTCGGTCCCTGCACACTCTTTATCCGAAACTTCCTGTAATCGGAATTCTTTGCTCTCCCGCCTTCAAAAACGACCATGCTGCCCACGGACTCAAAACCGCTGATATTGGATATGTCGTAGGACTCTATCCTGTCGGCACTGTCGATACCTATGATCCCCGCAAGCTCCGCCGCGGCTCCCCTGGTCTTTTCCTCGCTCCTCCTAAGCTTTTCACGATCCGTTTCAAGGATAAGCTCCGCGTTCTTTTTCGCCAGCCGGAGAAGCCTCTCCTTCATACCTCTCTTCGGGATAATGAGTGAGACCGCGGCTCCTCTTTTGCCGCTCAGCCACTCCTCGATTATCCCGTGATCCTCAATATCCGTTTCCAGCATGATCTCCTTCGGTATAAAGGGTGTTCCCGAATAGAACTGCTTAACAAAGCTTCCCAGTATTTCTGAGGTTCCAAGATCACGGACGCCTGTCATATAATAATGATCCCGTCCGGTGAGCCGCCCCTCCCGGATAAAGAAGATCTGTACCACAGCCTCATCCTCATCCGTCTTGCAGGCAACGATATCCCGGTCATCATTTTCTCCGGCAAGGGTTATCTTCTGCTTCTGGGCAACACTCTGTACTGAGCCCAGAAGATCCCTCCAGGTAATGGCATCCTCATACCTCAGTTCCTCCGAGGCCTTTTCCATCTTCTCCTTAAGCATAGAAAGTATGGGGGTATAATTACCGTTCAGGAAATCAAGGGCGCCGTTCACTGCCTCACGGTACTCTTCCTCAGAAACACAGCCGCTCCTGCAGGGGCCGGAGCACTGCTTAATGTGGTAATTCAGACAGGGCCTGTCCTTATCCCTGTCCCTCGGAAGTACCCTGTTGCAGGTACGGAGGCCGTAGATCTTATTGATAAGCTCTATGGTATCCCTTACCGCCCAGGCGGAGGTATAGGGTCCGAAAAGACGCTGCCCCGTTTTCCTGTCCGTCCCGGTATCTCCCCGGGGTCTCCTGCTGAAAAGGATCCTGGGATAAGCTTCATTCACGGTGACCCTTATATAAGGATAGCTCTTATCATCCTTCAGCATTGTATTGTATCTGGGACGATGCTTCTTTATAAGATTGGACTCTAAAACAAGAGCCTCCATCTCAGAATCGGTGACGATATACTCAAAGTACGCAATATGCGTCACCATCTTCGTGATCTTGGGGCTCTTTTTATTCTTCCTGAAATAGCTGTGTACCCGGTTAAAAAGATTTACCGCTTTTCCGACATAGATGATCTCGTCATCATCGGCATGCATAAGATATACTCCGGGTTTTTTCGGAAGTACTTTTAAGCTTTCTTCGATGTCAAATTCCATCTACAAATCCGGGATCATCCGGGGATCCCGCCATTATCTCCGTCTGCTCCTCCGGCACTGCCGCCGTTCGATTCACCCGTATCCGCTCCCGTGTTCTCAGTACCGTCTTGGAGCTCACCCTGCTTCCCTCCGGCATTCCTGTCGGGGATAAGGCTGTCATCAATGGTAAAATCAATCTGCTGTCCGGGCATATGGTTCTGAGGCGCATTATTTCTTGCCTGCCAGTCATTCTGCAGAGGATATCCACTGTTGCCCGCAGTATTGTTTCCCGTATTATTAACGCTGTCCTGCCGTAAGCTCAGTTCCTTCTGCTCCGGCTCATCCTCCGGGGGAGCTGTATCCTCCTCATCCTTTCTGTCCCGCTTTGCCTCCTTAAATCTCTCTTCATAGGACTTCTTCTCGGGAACGGGGATGCCCTTTTCCTTGCAGTAGATCTTCATAAATTCAGCGCCGGTAATGGTCTCTCTCTTGATAAGGAAGGCAGCAAGCTTATCCAGAAGCTTCCTGTTCTCCTTTAAGAGCTTCTTTGCTTCCTTATAGGATTCCTTAAGGAGCTTCATCACCTCATTATCTATATCCGCTGCAGTCTCATCAGAGCAGTTAAGCACCGCCCGTCCGTCAAGATAGCGGTCCTCTATGGATTCCAGACTTACAAGGCCGAACTTCTTACTCATTCCGTACTGGGTCACCATGGCTCTGGCGATCTTCGTTGCCTTCTCAATATCATTTGAAGCTCCCGTGGTAACCGTGTCAAATACCAGCTCCTCCGCAGCTCTTCCCGCCAGGGTCGTCACAAGCATAGCCCTTAGCTCAGCTTCGCTGTTTAGGTACTTCTCCTCCTCCGGCACCTGCATTACATAACCCAGAGCTCCCATGGTACGGGGCACAATGGTTATCTTCTGCACAGGCTCACTGTTTTTCTGAAGGGCTGAAACAAGTGCATGGCCTATCTCATGGTAGGAAACTATACGTCTCTCTTCCTTACTTAATACCCGGTCCTTCTTTTCCTTACCTACAAGGACTATCTCCACAGCATCCATAAGGTCTTTCTGTGAAACGTACTCCCTGCCGGCTTTGACTGCATTAATGGCAGCCTCATTCACCATGTTCGCAAGATCCGACCCCACGGCACCGCTGGTTGCCAGCGCCACGTCCTCGAAATTAACCGTCTCATCAAGCTTAACGTCCTTTGCATGAACCTTAAGCGTATCTATCCTTCCCTTCAGATCCGGCTTGTCAACTATTATCCTCCGGTCAAAACGGCCCGGGCGGAGAAGTGCCTTATCCAGGGTCTCCGGTCTGTTGGTGGCGCCAAGGATCAGTATTCCCTTGGAGGTATCGAAGCCGTCCATTTCGGAAAGAAGCTGATTTAAGGTCTGCTCCCTCTCGTCATTTCCTCCGTATCTCGAATCCCTGCTCTTTCCTATGGCATCTATCTCATCGATAAAGATAATGCAGGGGGCGTTTTTCTCGGCTTCCCTGAAAAGATCCCGGACTCTGGAAGCACCTACGCCTACGAACATTTCCACGAAGTCAGAGCCCGCCAAAGAGAAGAAGGGCACATGGGCTTCACCCGCAACAGCCTTTGCGAGCAGGGTTTTTCCTGTTCCCGGAGGCCCCACAAGCAGCGCTCCCTTGGGAAGTCTCGCGCCTATCCGTGAATACTTGGCGGGGTTATGGAGGAAATCCACTACCTCCTGCAGTGATTCCTTCGCCTCATCCTGACCTGCCACATCCTTAAATGTAACCCCGGTCTCTTTCTGCACATAAACCTTGGCATTGCTGCGGCCGACACCCATCATGCCTCCGCCGCCCATACGCTTCATTAAAAGGTAGGTGAGTCCGCATACAAGAAGGATGGGAAAAACATAGCCGATAAAGCCGGAAACCATGGCTCCCGATCTGTCCGGAACCTGACTCTTGAAGTCTATTCCTGCTTCCGTCAGCCTGTCCGTAAGGAGCGGATCATCCATTATTCCCGTATAATATGTCATCTGCATGGAAAGAGGACTTTTACTCTTATCATCCTTCGGATAGATGGTGATCTTATCCGGATCTATCTCCACGCTTCCGATCTGATTCGCGGATATCATAGAGAGAAATTGGGAATAGCTGATCTCCTGAGTGGAATTTCTGGTGACAAGGCTGCTCATCATACTCATACAGAAGAAAGTAAGGATCGTAGCCACTATCATTGCGATCAGGGTCTGTCTGTTCCGGGGATTTCTCCCGCCGTTATTATTATTCTGATTATTGTTGTTTTCGTTCATGATTATTCACTCGGTTGAAAGATCCTTACTGTTGCTTCGCAACCCCTCGCCGGGGCGGCATCCCACATCTTCGATGTGGGATAAGCGTCGCTGGCGCTCAGGATGACAATACTGTGGTTTTGCATTTCTCCATCATAAAGCCACTTGCCTAAAAACGCAAGCAATAAAATACCCTCCTGCTGTAATGTCCGCAACAGGAGGGTACCAGAGCTTATTTTGATTCTGTGAGCATCAGTCGCCGGAATTTCCTATGTGCTTGAAGAGATATTCAAGTACATCCGGTGTGAACTTCTTGGCACTTATTCCAACGGTATAGGTGCCGTCATCGCGCTTTACCATACGTGCAACGGTAGCGTACATAATAACAGTATCCGCAACGATGATGATGTCCTTATTGGCTATATCCGGCCGGTCATCCTTCATCCAGAGTCCCATACCCCGGGGACTCGCATCCTCCACCATCACGTACAGGGTTTCGCCGGTGTCACAGAGCACGATAACACTCGGTGCCTTGAACTCGACTCTCCCTATCTTCCGCTTGTCGCTGGTTACCTCTGCCTCCAATGTCATTTAAGTGTACCTCCTCCTAAAATTCTATTACCCCATACTGTTACTTATCTTCCCTGCTTTGCAGCCTCTTCTTCCTTCCTCTTTCTGTGATCCATATACATCTTGACCCCTGTTGCACCGAGGATAAGGATCAGTAACCACCATCCGAAGGGAATGCTTCCCTTAACATCATCATTGAGAACCATACTTCTGTCGAAGGTTCCGTTCTCCACGGCCTCAACGATGGGTGCAAGTCTCTCTCCGAGTACCTGAGATACAGGATTTGCCCTGTCTCCGAGAACCTCTGATGTAAGTCCGCCTGCAGCCTCTTCAACTGCTCCTGCGGGTGCTGCTGCGTCCCCGAGTACCTCTCCTGCGGGAGCGCCTCCGTCTTCGAGTACTGCTCCGCCGTCAACCGCTCCGCCGCCAGCTTCCAGAGTTACAGTCTCTCCGATAGCTGCCGGTGCTCCTGCATCAGTAAATGCACCGTCCGCCGTTCCGGTGGAAGTGGTAACTGCAACGGGTGTGCCGGGGGCAGCCGTCTCAGCCGCTGCAACTCCCGTAGCTCCGGCATCTGCTGCGGGTGCACCTGTATCAGCTGCTGCAGGTCCGTCAACCTCAGAGGCTGCATCATCGCCGCCGCCCGAGCGGGATCTTGTCCGTGTTCTGCTGCTGGTAGTGGTTGTTGTTGTACTCTCACCGCCGCCGGCGGGAGGAGCTACGCTGTCGCCACCGGAACCATTTCCGCTACCGCTGTCGGAATCTGAAGGATCATTGTCTCCGATGACGGGAGTGTTGTCCGTTGATGCCGACTTCACCTTAAAGCCACTCTCAATTATTTTATCTATCTCGGCCTTAAGATTCTCCAGATCTCCCTTTACATCTTTATACTTTGTGTTTGCATCATTATACTTTTGCTGAGCCTTTTCAAACTCACCCTCAAGCTGTTTGATCTTCGCAGTACTTACAGACTGATCATAGCTTGCATTCACAAGAGCCTTTGCTGCATCATCTACTCTCTGCTGGGCATATTCCGCAGTCTTCTGGATCTTCATCATCTTCCCGTATTCTACAACGGCTGAGGCATAGTCCCTAACTAATTTTGCATAGGAAAGATCCGTACTCAGATCATCAAACATGCTCTGATAAGCATTTTCGTCGATATAACGTGATCTCTCATCAAATTTCCCTCCCAGACTGAGCTGTCCGTCCGCGTCGGTATTGCTGACTACTACGATGGTTTTCACACTGGAGGTATTCTTTAATCCCGGCTGATCCAGAACATGTTCACCTTTTTCATCCAAAGCAAGATAATCAAAGTAGAATTTTTTGGGTTCTTCATCCCCGATCTTATACGTGATCTCACCATAATTATTCTTTGAACCCTGGCCGGTTCTCCACCAAACCGATTTGTCACTATTTTCCCTTACTTCCATCTCAACAGTGGACAGATCAACGCCCTGCTGCTTAAGCTCCTGCATAAGCTTGTACTGGGTAAGAAGTGATGCCAGCTTTCTGAATTCTTTATAGCTCTCCTGAATGTTGTTGCCTTCTTTAACCTTTACCTTACCAACCGTCACCTGCTGACTCTTTATCTGGTCGATCAGAGAAGAAAGTACATTGTAGCTATTACTGATAGCTTCATATCCGGTATTTGCCTTATCTGCGCTTGCCTTTGCGTCTTCATACGCTTTCTGTACTCTTTTCTTATAGGCTTCATCAGTTTCATCTGCGCCCTTGCTGCCTGCCAGTATATCCCGAATGGTATTAGCATTTTCATTCAGATCTGCTATTGCACCAATAGTATTGCGGGCATCTTCAACAGCCTTGTTAGCCGTTTCTGCATCCTGTAACCGAGCGTTTACCTCAATATACTTGTTAGTTGCTTTCTCCAGCTCTTTACCTGCCGCAGTCACATTTTCTCCTGCCTCAGTCACTTTTCCTTCAGCCTTGGTAATCTCATCGCTTAAGTTCTGCAGATTAGTCTTGGAGGTATTATAGCCATCAAGATAGCCGATCAGATCCAGTTTATTATCCTCACTATCACCGACTGTTATGGATTTACCTGTGACAGCCTTCCTTTCGTCCCTGTCCAGCTTAATCTCACCTAAAACCGTATCTGTGTCGTGCCCGTCCTCAACCAGCACGACCTTGTATGTGTCATAATCATTGCCTAAATCGTTATTACGATTCCCCTGGGCATCATATTTATTCCAATTGAAAATAAGACTCTTTTTTTCGCCGGACTTTGTTGTATAATTGACCTTAAATCCTCCTTCGCTCTTCGTTCCGATGCTGGTTACAATACCGGTCTTTTTGTCAATCGAAGGATTGTTATTTTCAGCAACCTCAATGGACTCCGCTTCTGCATCTTCATTGTCAATGAGATACAGCTTTGTAAAATAGAAGGCCAGAGCACGGTTCTTTCCCCGATTGTTCTCCACATTTGTCAATTTACTGTCTATAGTCTCATAAATTGATGCATGGGCTTCATCATATGTTTCCTGATGCGTGTCGAGAGCCGTATCATAGATATTCTGCGCTGAGGTCAAGTCGTTCTCTGCTTTTTTCAGATCCTCGTCCGCTTTTTCCTTAGCTTGTTCAGCTTCAGACTTTTCGCTTTCAGCAGCATCATTCTCGGCCTTAGCAGTTTCGTACGTATCAATTATCTGCTTGAAATTATTGTTTATTGCCGTAAGAGCATCTATTCCTGCCTTAGAATAGTCTGCATCGGCATCATCCACGTTTTCCTTTGCTGTTTTAACAGCATCAGCCGCTATATCCGCATTTGACTTTGCGTTTTCAACAGCCTTAGCCGCACTGACAATAGCAGCCTTGATATCCCCACCCAGATTTGAGATGTTGCCTACCGCCTTAATTGTATCTCCTTCTTCCGTAGCGGAAAGGCCATTAGCCTTAAGGAGATCACTAAAGTTTTTCTTTGCGTTTATCAGAGCATTATCGGCTTTGACCTTTGCTTCCTGAGCTTCCTTCAACTGTGATTCTGCATTGTCAAGTGCCTGTTTTGCTGAACCCAGATCTGTTTTGGCAACATCGATGACTCTGTTTGCTTCTCCAACTGCCTTATCCAACTGAGTCTGTGCCTCAGTCTTTGCAGTATCTGCCGCATCCTTATTTTCATATCCGGCAGAAGCAGCCTCGGAAACATCCTGTTTTACAGTCACGCCAATATTGGTATTTACCTCGGTATCTGCTGTCTTAACTGCGTTCTCGGCAGATGGCATTGTCCAATCGTTAAAGACAGCCAGAAACTCATTTTTCTCAACTCCCTCAGCTACTTTCACAGCAGCATCATCCACTTTTGCAGCATCAGCAAAAGCTTTATCCACTGCAGCAGAGGCATCCACAATATTATTCAGGCTGCCTGCAGCATCAGACAAGGGTTCGCTTACACTCTGATATCCGCCGGTCTCCTCGCCTGTCCCGGCCTGCGTTCCGGCAACTTCTTCAGTGCCTATCGCACCTGCTTCGTTATTAATCTCATTTTCTATTACTCCGGTAGCAGCTGTAGGCGAAGCACCAAGCAATTCCGGAACGTTAACTGCCTCATCTCCTGTAGCTCCTGTCATTTCAGGAACGTTAACTGCCTCATCTCCTGTAGCTCCGGTTATCTCCGGGACGTTAACAGACTCGTCACCTGCAGCCTCACCGCCGGCAGCTTCTTCGCCACCGCCAGCAGATTCTCCGCTTCCGCCGTCAAATGCTTCTCCGCCGCCAGTGGACTCTTCGCTTCCGCCGTCAAATGCTTCTCCGCCGCCAGTGGACTCTTCGCTTCCGCCGTCAAATGCTTCTCCGCCGCCATCATATGACTCTTCACTTCCGCCGTCATCATAAGACTCTTCACCGCCGCCGGATTCGCCATCATCGCCGGACTCGTCTCCACCGCATTCTTCGTCCCTTACCTCATCGGCAGCATCTTCCACATCATCATGAGAGCTTTCCACATCATCCGTGTGTTCGCTGTGATCCTCATGATCATCATGGCTGTCGCTGTCATGGCTGTCACTGTCGTGGCTTTCATGGCTGCCGCTGTCACTGCTCTCGCTGTGGCTGGAGCTTCCGCTGTCTCCGCCGCCCTCGCCGTCATCGGCAAAAGCGGTAACTGTAGGCATCATCGCCATAGCTGCCGCGAGCCCTATTGTTATTGCTTTCAATACATTCCTGCTGACTTCTGTGTTCTTCATAGGCCTTCCCTCTTCCTCATATCTTTCTTTCAACAACACCCTTTAGTTACCGTCCGTCCGGGCGGACACTTCCCTTTTTGTACATCCTAAAAAAATAATACAATAAATATCCTCAATTGCCTTCTATTTCAAAAATGGACAGGTAAACTGAAGATAAATATTCTTATATTTCCTATATCGACAATTCTAACAGATATATTAGGTAAAATTAATAGAAAAAGAGCAAATAAAAAAAGATTGTATAAAATTACTTAAACAATTAAGCATCACCCGTTATTTTTATTTAAATCTTCGATATTGATGCTCCCAAAGTCCTTGTCCCCACTACAAGTTTTTCTTGTGTAGTGACAATTACTTTTGGCGCTTCAATCACTTTACTGTGATCTTGCAGACTGCCGTCTTCCTGCCGTCTGCGGTGGTGACAGTGATACTTGCAGTTCCGGCTTTTATCCCCTTCACAACACCCTTCGATGTCACCGTGGCGATCTTTGTGTTGCTGCTCTTCCAGGCCACAGTCTTATTGGTGGCATTGTAAGGATTTATAGTTGCCTTCAGGGTCACGCTCTGGTTCTTTTTCAGTGTTGCCTTGGTGACATTCAGCTTCACGCTCTTCACAGTTATCGGATTGGTGACAGTGACCTTACATACCGCGGTCTTCTTTCCATCGGCAGTGGTCACCGTGATATTCGCCGTTCCTGCTTTGACACCCTTTACAACACCCTTCGATGTCACGGTGGCGATCTTTGTATTGCTGCTCTTCCAGCTTACCGACTTATTTGTGGCATTTGAAGGTGCTATTGTTGGAGTAAGTGTAAAGGTATAACCCCTGACCACACTTGCCTTTGTCTTATTAAGCTTCACGCTCTTTACTGCAACAGGGTTTGTGACAGTAACCTTGCATACCGCCGTCTTCTTTCCGTCGGTTGTGGTGACGGTGATATTTGCAGTGCCGGCCTTGATCCCCTTTACAACACCCTTTGACGTCACAGTGGCGATCTTTGTGTTGCTGCTCTTCCAACTTACCGACTTATTTGTGGCATTTGAGGGCGCTATTGTAGGAGTAAGGGTAAGGGTATAGCCTCTGACCACACTTGCCTTTGTCTTATTAAGCTTTACGCTGCTAACGGGAACGGTTACCGTCACCTTGCAGACAGCGCTCTTCTTTCCGTCGGTTGTGGTTACGGTGATATTCGCAGTTCCGCCATTGACCGCCGTAACAACGCCCTTCGAGCTTACCGTGGCAACCTTTGTATTGCTGCTCTTCCAGCTTACTGCCTTATTTGTGGCATTTGAAGGAGTTATAGCCGCAGTGAGAGCGAGGGTCTTTCCCTTCACAATCGTAGCAGCGGTCTTATTAAGCTTCACGCCCGTCACGGGAACAGTCACCGTTACCTTACAGGTCGCAGAATATTTACCGTCATCGGTAGTCACCGTGATAACCGCTGTTCCGCCGCTTACGCCTTTTACCACACCCGTTTGGCTTACGCTTGCTATTCCGGTATTACTGCTCTTCCAGCTGACCTTCTTGTCATAAGCATCAGCAGGCAGCACTGTTGCCGCAAGAGTGATTGTTTTTCCAACCAGAATACCGGCACTTGTCTGATTTAATCTGACTCCGGTTGCTCTGACCGGACCGTCTCTTGTAACTGTTATCTCAACAGACAGTCCGTCCTCTTTATAGTTATTTTTATCGGCCGCATTATAAACTGCTATAGCGGTAAGGGGCTCATTCTCTTTAAGCTCCTTGTCCTTATCCCCGTCTGACCAGATCCAGCCTGAAGGAAGCGCCACTTGAGACAGCTTTTTAGTAGTATAGGGTGTTTGGATCTCTGTCTCGGGTTTTTTGTCTTCCGGATAATCTCCTCTTCCGATCTCTACATCTACGGAAGCAACCTCGGTATCATTATGGTTATTGTTTCCATGCACATAATAGTAAACCGTATAATTTCCGGCATTCTTTTTCGTAGGGATCTTATCGCTGTAAATTGCAGGCTCCGAAACACTCTTTTCCGATACAGCATAGTACAAGGTGCCGCCATCGGCAGAACCGGCCTTGACAAGCTCCTGTTCCGTACCGTTGTATGTGAGATCTGCTACAGCTAAAGGTGCAGTGAACAATCCAATATCGGCCGGCTTGATCTTAAATATTATTTCTTTTTTCTCCGAAAACTTGTAATTTGCATTACTCAGACTCCCGGCAACCGCAATGTACTCCCCGGCATTGGTTCCCTCACCGCTCACAGTAACCTTACATTCGTCACCGTCTATAACACCGGTCGCCTCAGCTAAAGGGGTATGAGGATCCCCGTCATAAATAAATTCTGTTTCTCCCCAGGACAGACCAATTATCTTTTTCTCGATCGCAGCATATGTCACAGACTGCTGTCCTGAAGGTGAAAGCTCATAATTATCGATCCCGCTTCCTGTAAGCCGGATATTTGTGATTTTGACAGCCTTATTCTCCCCGGCATCAGCATCCGTAAAAGCGCCATCCGCTTCAACAGAAAGATCATCACTGTTCTTCTTACCATTCAGAACCGCACCGGCAAAATTAAGAGACACTGAGGTGCTTTTGTCATACACCTTATCCTTTGCCTTTATACCGCTGACTATGATCTGCTTTTTCTTTACGGAAAGACTATACTCAGACTTTCCTTCGGCATATTCATCCGTTTCCGCGGCAACGGCAGTTATCACCGTCTCCCCGGCATTAATGATATGAACTTTGCCGTCTTTGTCCACGGTTGCCACTTCCGGCTTGCTGCTTGAATAGGAGATCGCACCGTCACCGCTTGTAACGGTGGCAGCCTCGGCGAAGTCTTCATCACCGTAGATTTTTTCAAGCCTTCCCCCGTTAATACCCGAAAATTCTACAACCTGAGCCGGCTTTTCGGTCACGGTAAGTGTCACAGAAATGGAATAATCCTCATAATTCTTTCCGCCGTTCACTCCGACAGTAACGACCGCAGTGCAGCCAGCTTTTGACTGATCATTGATAAAAGAATACTTCAGCTTATTCCCATCAAGCTTAAGATCCCCGTCCAGTACACTTTCCGGGTCTTCCGTCACACTGACAGATCCGTCTTTCAGGCTTCCTCCGGTTTCAATTTGTGAGCTGAGATCTACTTCCCCGCTGTGACCAAATTTTGCAGAACCGATGGTGGTTTCATTACTGTGCCCGGCCTGTTTTATGGTGACCGTGATGCTTTCTTCCTGACTGTCATTATGGTTACTGTCACCGATCACCTTATAATAAACAGTGTAATCACCGGCATCTGTGGCTTTGGGAACAGCTTTACCGTAAGTTCCGTCAGCTCCGAGCTTGTACTGCAGTATTCCTCCTACGGCCTCTCCGGCTGTCACAAGATCCTGACCGTTCTTATTATATGTGAGATCTTTTCCGACAGGAGCCACGGACACGGATGAAGGTGCGGGAGATATTGTGAACCGCCAGGACTCATCCGTAAGCCTGGAAGCGGAATAGTCTTCTGTTTTACCTGTTGATATCTGGATCTGATAAGTGCCTACTTTTTTAGGTAGGTTAAGAGAGAAGCTGCCCACCTTTCCGTTTCTGACTTCAGCATACTGTATGTCTATCCCTGCCTTGTTTATCTTATCATCGGTAGAAGTGACTGTTGCTTCATGTGTTTGACCGTCATAAACTATGTTGTCCGTTACTACAGTAAATAGCTCTTTCGGAGGCGCACTGTTTGCAAGGGTTGTAAAATAGGTATAATTTTTGTAGTATCCACCGACTTCATCCGTAAATGCTCTGACGGAAACATAGTATCGGGTATCAGGAAGCAGATCTGTAAGATCATACTCTGATCCGTCTGAGCCGGTCTTTCCTTTTGCGACCCAGGTTTTATTTTCAAAATCGTAGCATCCTATTTCATATCCCTCCGCCCCTGGAACAGCAGACCAGCTAATGGTTGCGCCCGTGGATGTAATATCCGATACCTGAGGTTCACCGACATCATCCAAAGGAATCCCGGTTCCATAACCTCCGAGAACCTCACCTTCTTTATCTGTCAAGCTGTTTGTCCTGCAGGGATAAACTCTGTATAGATACCTTCTTCCTGGAAGAGCAGAAGTGTCTGCATACCTCAGTTCTCCTCCGGCTGCTACTATGCCAAGAGGCTGGAAATCATCATCTCCGTTTCCTTTTCTGAATACAGAATAATAGTGTGCTCCCTCTGAAGCTGACCAGGTAACAACAATTGCATCGTTGCTATCGTTAACAGCCACATTAACATTATTAACCGCCGGCAGCTTAGTATACGCGGAAACGATCTCTGATGGGAATTCATCTTTTTCGGACCCTAATTTATAGTATACTGAAGTAACCTTGAAGTAATACGGTCTGCTGCTGGTAAGACCTTGTATATAAGCGTACGTCTGAGATAAAACTCCGCCGAATACATCACTGAAATTAACCCCATCAGTACTCTTTTCAACTTTATATAAAGCCTCGTCGCTTTTATCCCAGCTAAGGTATATTATGCTTTTGCTATACGGCTCTGCCTTTAGATTTGTAACCGCAGTTCCGGTACCGTTATTTGTCTTAAATGTCTTCCTGCAATACTCTCCGTATGTGGTGACCCCCTCTGGATCTACAAGATATGATCTTACCTCTACGAAATAGGTTCTATTTGGAGAAAGATACTTAATAAGCTGTTCGGTATCATCTTTCTCAAGCCTGCCTAAACTAAATAAAGAATTGCTGCCCTCTTCCCCGTAATTCAATTCATATCCATCACAATTGCTCAACGCTTCCCACTTCACCCTCGCCGAGTAATTGCCGACATATGTTATCTCCACGTCAGGAACAGCCGCCAGAGTAGTTACACTCACAACCGGCGAAACATCTTTTTCCGAAATACTGCCGTTCCTTACGGGATAAACCTTATAGTAGTATGTGCCTCCACCCTCAAGGCCGGTGTGGGTGAATTTTCTTTCTTCCGATGAGGTTTTGCCCGCCTTGGAGAAGGTCCCGTTTTCTTTTGATGAATACCATATCTCATATCCTCCGGCATTCCCTGCCTCGGACCAGGCAAGGCTTACCGTGCTCTCTGTTTTATTACGAACTGAGAGACTGCCTATCTTTTCCGGGAGAGATGCTCCCCCAACATCAGAGGTAAGGGCTCTGATACATAGATTGCCCTGGTATGCCGTGGCCATATCCTTCCATGCACTTCCGCTGTAATAAAAGCTCTCGTCCCTGCCGATGGCTGTCTTCATTTCCAAAGTATTACCCGAATTGTCCGCCCAATCATAGCTTGTTTCCCTGTCGATCCGTCCGCCCGTTGTGGTAATAACTACGGAGAACAGCTCTCCCCTTGAAAGGCTCACCGCCGAATTGAGAGGGATGGTATATTTCCCGGCAAAGGGCAGGGTTCCCTCTGTTTTTGCCTCGCTGACCTCCTCCCCGCTTTCAGGATCAGAGGCATCACTTAAGTTCCTGAATATCTGGATCTTATATTTCACATTACCGTATAAGGTTGTATCAAGCTGAACAGCGTTTAATGTTTCCCCTGCCGCCTTTGCAGATCCTTTAACGCTAAACACATTTGCAACCTTATTTGCCGGCGCAGTGCTCACGTTATGAAGCTGGGAATCGTAATAATAATTATTGTCGTAAAACTCCTCCGGGGCAGCCATCTCAAATACATAGGCAGTATCTTTTAAGCTGGTATCCTCATAGGACAGCCAGAAATATGAATAATACGAGAACCTTGTGTCCGTTGTCCAGCTGTTCCTGACAAGCCAGGCACCCGGTTTCCCCGGCCTCCTGCCGGACTTGAAGTTTGTTATGGCATAATTGTCATCCCATCCCACAATGGCTACGGCATGATTTGTTCCGGTGTTGACGTTATTGAAATACGAATTTGTACTGCTATTTAAATAGGAATCGCTGGCATAAAAGCTGGTACCTACAATTCCGTTCTCTAATATCGCCTGTTTAACAAGCTTCGGATTTTCCCTGATACTGATCATGTATTCATTCTTCAGATGGGAAACGTCTTTTGAGGATGCGTACTCATCATTAAGTCCGTTTTGGAGCACAGAGGCTGCATTGGAATAGGCTGCGTCATTCTCATCTGTGGTCACACCGTTATAGCGCATCAGACTCTGTGCAGCAAAATCCAGATTACCTCCGAAATTAAGGAAATCCTTACTGCTTTTTTTGTAATTCACCCGATCTCCCGTATCTCCCATCACAGGGTTCGGAGCCTGGTTATAGCAGAAGTATGCAAGCTGCAGCTCACTGTAGTTTACAGTTTTATCGACTGCTCCCTCGCTGTCAGACAGTCCGTGCTTTATCAGATAATACTCGGAAAGAGCCATAGCAGAGTGAGCCCAGCAGGTTCCGTAAGGGCTCTGGCTTCTGGTCGCAGGATAGGTGTCTTTCAAATAAGAAAGGATTTCTGATTCCGTACCTTCGGGAAACTTTGCCTGGACCGACTCCGGCTCGGAGACATATCTGTTCCTCATAAGCCGCGGCTCATTGACTATTTCATCTATGGCATCTGAATACTCAAGGTTTTCATCCACAACAGGAGTATCATTGTCCCAGGGCATCTCTATATAGCCGCCCACGACCATCTCACCGTCTTCATCTGTTTCTTCGTTTTCTTCCCGATAAATGGTATTTTCGGAAATCACGATCTGATTTTCAGATACCTCAAACGGCTCTTCCCCCTCACTGCTTTCATCAGGGGCTTCATTAGATGCCGCATCATCAGTCTCTTCCGTGCTTTGTGGGTCTTCTTCATAAGCCGCGCCATTACTGTTATTCTCTTCGGCCGCTTTGCCGTCTTCTGCAGCAGCTCCGTCATCGCTGTTATTCTCTTCGACCGCTTTGCCGTCTTCTGCAGCGGCTCCGTCATCGCTGTTATTCTCTTCGGTCGCTTTGCCGTCTTCTGCAGCGGCTCCGTCATCGCTGTTGTTCTCTTCGGCCGCTTTGCCGTCTTCTACGGTTCCAGGCACTTCATCCTCTGAAACCGCTCCTTCCCCATCGGCAGCTTCAGTTACTTCCGGCACTTCATCGGCATATACCTCTGAAAGCAGCATTGTATTCTGCGACATAATGAATGACGCAGCAAGAATAACAGCAAGACCTTTTTTCCACAAAGCTCTGTATTTCATATTTTCCACATTCCCTTAAAAAAAGATTTTGTTCGTAAACACCACAAAAAGCGGCACGCAGAGTACCTTCTTTATTTTATCTTCCGCACATTGCATCGTCAACGTATTAAACTGTATTCTTTATCAAAATATGGTATGATATGTAACAGTTCCCCCTTGTCATCCTGAGCAAATCGAAGGATCTTCCCTTCATAATTCGGAAGATTCTTCGGGCTACGCCCTCAGAATGACAAAGTTGAAGGATGCTCCTGTTATTTTCAAGAGTGAACTTTTACTATGATAGTCAATACAATCCAAGCGAAAGGAGCGGCATCTTTTTCATGATAGCAAATCCCATTATCAAATCCTGTCTGGACGAATTAAAGGCAATTTCAAAGGTGGACCTTGCCTGTTATGATATTGACGGCTCGCTGGCAGCCGCAACAGATGAAGGGATGGATGTGAATGCATTAAGCATCCGCTCCTTTATCGACAGCGGTGCGGATTCCCAGGTTCACGGCGGCTACCACTTTTTCCGGGTAACGGACGGGGACATTGCGATATATGTTGTGGTTACGGATGACAGCAGTGATAATTCCTCCCTTATGGGGCGGATGGCTGCCAGTGAACTTGCCCATCTTGACCGGGCATACAAGGAAAAATTTGACAAAAACTCCTTCTTCCAGAATCTTCTTCTCGATAATCTTCTCCTTGTGGATATCTACAATAAGGCGAAAAAGCTCCATATCGATGTTGAAAAGAAGCGTGCGGTCTACATTGTCGAGCAGAAAAATGACGGGAACGGTGACAATATAATCGATGTCATAAAAGGACTTTTTAACAGCGGTCATGGCGACTATGTCACTGCGGTTGACGAGAGAGAAGTGATAGTTGTAAAGGATCTGGATGCGGACGACAGCCCTGAGACCATGAGGGGTATTGCAGCAACTCTTGTGGATATGGTAAATACCGAGGCTCTTGCGGATGTCAGGGTATCCTACGGCACAGTGGTCCATGAGATAAAGGAGGTCTCAAAGTCATATAAAGAAGCCCGTATGGCTATGGATGTAGGCAAGATCTTTTACGATAATGAGAACATTTCCGCCTACTCCGAGCTTGGCGTGGGACGCCTCATCTACCAGCTTCCGGAAAACCTCTGCGACTTCTTTCTCCGCGAGATTTACGGCGACAGGATCCCCTGGCACCTTGATGAGGAGACACTGCAGACCATTGACCGCTTCTTTGAAAACAGTCTGAATGTTTCCGAAACCTCCAGACAGCTCTATGTCCACAGAAATACACTGGTCTACAGGATAGAAAGGCTGCAGAAGGCAACCGGCCTCGATATAAGGAAGTTTGACGAGGCACTGACCCTGAAGATCTCTCTGATGGTCATTAATTATCTGACTTATCTGAAGAAAAGGAACGGCCTGTAAATGCTTTCTCCAGATGAAAAATATATGAAGGAAGCCCTGAAACAGGCGAGAAAAGCCTTTGAGCTGAAGGAGGTTCCGATAGGCTGCGTCATAGTCCGGGATGACGGTGTCATCATGGGACGGGGCTATAACCGCAGAAATACAGACAAGAGCACACTCTCTCATGCTGAGATATCCGCCATTAAAAAGGCAGCGAAAAAGGCGGGAGACTGGCGGCTGGAGGACTGCACCATATACATAACACTTGAGCCCTGCCCCATGTGTGCGGGGGCCATCGTACAGTCAAGGATAAAGCGCTGCGTTTTCGGCGCTTCCTCTCCGAAATCCGGCTGTGCCGGAAGTATCCTGAATATTCTCAATGAGGAGAGATTCAATCATCAGGTGGAAACTGTGCAGGGTGTTCTTCAGGAAGAATGTACGGAGATTTTGCAAAGTTTTTTTAAGGATTTAAGAGAAAGGCTGAAGGCTTCAGATGAATGAACTTCTAAAGGAATCCACTCACAAACTGATAAAGCTCGCGAACCGGCTTATCAAAGCTCCCGATAATTATTCGCGGGCAAGAAAAAGCGCTTCTATGAAAAAGCTGAAGATAGCTGTTCTCGGCTCGTACTCTATACAGCACTTTGTAAAGCTTCTCCGGCTTTTTCTGGACTATGAAAGTATTATCGCCGATATTTATGAGGGTGAATATGACGGTATAAATATGGATGTACTGGATCCGGCTTCACCTCTCTACTCCTTTGAACCCGCTTTCGTTATCCTCCTTTTAAGACATAATGATTTTCGTTTTCAGGATGAATGCGGGCTTAAGGAAGCCATAGAGTATACGGATAATATATTTTCCCATATTTCAAAGATCGATGGTGTAACCGTTTTTATCTCAAATATCGCTCTTCCTCCCGAACGCCCCTGGGGTACTCTGGAAGCGGATTACGCTCATACTTCCCGTTCCCTTATGCAGAAATACAATTTGCATTTAACGGAGCATCACCCCGGCAATGTGCGGATACTTGATATGGAGTATCTGTCCTCGCTGAAGGGGAAGGAGAGCTGGTTTGATGACACCGCATATTTCCTTAGCAAGCAGGGCTTTAATATGGATTACCTGAAGGATGTGGCAGCGGAGGTCACAAAAATGATACTCCCGGATCTGGGAATGGTACGCAAGTGTCTCGTTCTGGATCTTGATAATACCCTCTGGGGCGGCATAGTGGGTGACGACGGTCCCGATGGAATAAACGTCGACCCCAATGATCCAGCGGGCGAAGCCTTCCGTGCATTCCAGAGCTACATTCTTTCCCTGAAAAAGAGAGGCGTGCTCATTGCAGTCAATTCCAAGAATGATGAGGATATCGCGAAAGAGCCCTTTGAGAAAAATCCTAACATGATCCTGAAGCTTTCCGACATAGCCTGCTTCACGGCCAACTGGTCTGATAAGGCCGGCAACATGGCATACATCGCAAAGCAGCTGAATATCGGTATGAACAGTCTTGTTTTCTTTGATGACAATCCTGCGGAAAGAGAGATGATCCGCCGCTTCTGTCCTGAGATACTCGTAATCGATGTGCCTGATGCTCCGGAAAACTATGTTAAGACTCTTGACCGGACTGATCCCTTTGAATGGACTGTTATCACAAAGGAAGATATGAACCGCTCGGATTCCTATCAGGAAAACCGGAAGAGAGAGGAGATGGCCGCATCCTTTGTTGATTATAAGGAATACCTGAAAGCCCTCGAAATGAAAGGACGTACCGGGATCGTCGGTGAAAAGGAGGCTGAGAGATTCGCACAGCTTACCAATAAGTCAAATCAGTTCAATCTGCGCACGATGCGCTACTCCGACGGAGAAATAAGGAAAATGATGTCAGCAGACGATACACGTCTCATCTTTGTATCACTATCCGATAAGTTTACGGAGTACGGTATCATTTCCTGCATCGTACTAAAGAAAAGCTCCGGCGCACCGGAGCTTGGAAATACTGATTGTTTCATTGAGAACTGGTGTATGTCCTGCCGCGTTCTGAAAAGAGGCGTGGAGAACTTTGCCTTCAAAGCAGTATGCGATGCCGCCCGGGAAATGGGATGCTCACGTCTCGTCGGCGAATATATAAGAACCCGGAAAAATGGCATGGTTGAGGGGCTCTACGCCTCTCTCGGCTTTTCTCCGATGGAATATCCCGGCCGTGTTCTCTATGAATATGACCTGTCGAAAACAACAGAGACGGACGGTGTTATACTGTCATCCTGAGGAACTCACATCTTGTCATCCTGAGGAGCGCAGCGACGAAGGATCTTATAAAGATTCTTCGCTTCTCGTCTCCCGACTCGGTCCGCGCTGAACGCGTGCCACTGGCACGCAGCGCCGCTCAGAATGACATTTAGGGTGCCCAGAATGACAAGATATTGTCATCCTGAGCGTCAGCGAAGGATCTTAATTCGTGATCGTCTTCTCTGTCTCCTTGTCGAAGATGTGGATCTTCTCCGTATCTATCGCAAACTTTACCTTATCGCCGGGACGGGCGTTTGTCCTGGGATCTACCCTTGCAGTCATTGAGAAATCAGCAAAATCAAAGTACAGGAACACTTCTGCTCCGAGAAGCTCGTAAACCTTGATCTCCGCTTCAAATACGGCTTCGGGATTTACGGTACTGACTGCCATTTCCGAATCATATACATCTTCGGGACGTATACCAAAGGTAACGGTCTTTCCGGCATAGCCGCCCTCTATAACCTTCTTTGCCTTTGCGGGTGGAAGCGGGATCGCATGACCTGCGATCTCCAGACTCGCACTCTCTCCTTCTACCTTTACCACCGCATCCAGGAAGTTCATCTGAGGTGAACCCATAAAGCCTGCAACAAAGAGATTATCCGGCTTCTCATACAGATTCTGCGGAGTATCCACCTGCTGCACCACGCCATCCTTCATAACAACTATCCTGTCACCCAGGGTCATTGCTTCTGTCTGGTCATGGGTAACGTAGATAATGGTGGTACCCAGTGTCTGGTGGAGCTTGGCTATCTCTATTCTCATCTGTACACGGAGCTTCGCATCCAGATTGGAAAGAGGCTCATCCATAAGGAAAACCTTGGGATTACGAACTATAGCACGGCCCATGGCAACACGCTGTCTCTGTCCTCCGGACAGTGCCTTCGGCTTCCTGTCGAGAAGCTTTCCGAGATCCAGTATTTCAGCGGCCTTCCGTACCTTCTGATCTATCTCATCCTTCGGCACCTTGCGAAGCTTCAGTCCGAATGCCATATTGTCATAAACCGTCATATGGGGGTAAAGTGCGTAATTCTGGAATACCATCGCAATATCCCTGTCCTTCGGTTCCACGTCATTAACCATCTTATCGCCGATATATAATTCTCCGGAAGTGATCTCCTCAAGACCCGCAACCATACGAAGGGTGGTGGACTTTCCGCAGCCTGAGGGTCCTACGAAAATGATAAATTCCTTATCCTCGATCTCCAGATTGAAATCCTTTACAGCCTCAAAACCGTTTGGATACTTTTTGTAAATGTGCCTGAGTGATAAACTAGCCATTTCTCCTCCTATTGCTGATAGTGTTTTAGATTTTGATTTTGATTTTGTTTTCTTATGATGCCTTGTCGCCCTGAGGAGCGCAGTGACGAAGGATCCTAAGATTCTTCGCGTCTCGTCTCCCGACTCGGTCCGCGCTGAACGCGTGCCACTGGCACGCAGCGCCGCTCAGAATGACAGCCTGCTTCGCTCAGAATGACAGTCTTGCCACTTCAAATGGGAGTTCTCAACCCACAAGGAATAATATGATTAAAGCGCCAAAAGTAATTGTCACCACACAAGCTTGCTTGTGGTGGGGACAAGAACTTTGGGCGCACCCCTACACGAGCATGAAGTGGGGCGCACGATGTCCAGTGGACATCGGTTTTGCGCCGACCGGAGCGGAGAAGGGGCCCCACGAAATGCGAGTGTGGGGTAGGATTGTGGGAGTGCGAAGCACGGAACAATCCGTATTTAATCAAAATGTGACTTTTGGCGTCCGAATCATAATATCATAAGGTGACAAATGAGACCATTAACGTGTTGCCCAAAGTTTTTTATAAAGTGATGTGCAGAATGACATAGCAGGATCGAATGCCATCATGTCATCCTGAGGAGCGCAGCGACGAAGGATCTTTTCACAACCTCTCAAAAAGCTTTCTGAAAACATATGAAGAAGCAAGGGAAATCAGCGAAAATCCCATAAAAAGATAAAACGGGATCCCGATAACCGGGTAGAAAAATCCGGCGATAAAAGGAAGCACCATAAGCATAATAAGCACCGCAGTCCATGGCAGAAAGCGGATTGCCAGGAGAAGTGCGTTCTTCAGGGTGTTTTTTGTAGAATTGTCATATTTAGCCAGAAGCGGAAAAACATAGACGAATTCAAAGAGCCACACGAGCCCTGCCAGGGAGAGAAGGCACCAGGCCACGATAAACATCCCCCCCGCCCCGTATTTCAACAGGATAACGGAATCCGTTACAAAGACCAGACCAAAGAAAAGAAGCAGCAGCCATATGACCGTTGCCTGCAGGAAATTCTCCTTAAAAGCCTTGAAATATCCCCTTATGATATAGCCCTCTTCCTTTCCCGCCATCTTCTGCGTAATGGAGGAAAGAGCCGTAATTGCGGCACCTGCAGTAAAAACAGGTATGCAGCAGATCAGAAACAGGATATTCAGGATCAGCAGATCCGCAAGCCGTTCAAGAAAGCTTATCAAAGGTCCTTCATAGCTGAAAAGGTTACCCATATCAGTACCTCAGAAGCTCCTGATAGGAGGATATCGCATACTGATCAGTCATTCCGGCGATATAATCAATGACCGCCTGAGTGAATATCCGCTCCGTTTCCAGAGCCCCGTATATCTTCTGATTGTCACATTCCGGCCGCTTAAAGCCTGCAATACTTATCCTTGCCCCGGGCAGAGTCACATATCTTGCAAGCCAGTCCCCGAATGTAAGCATAAGCTTCGGATAATGCTCTCCGGCCTCATGTATCCGTTCAAAGGTTCTGTCTCCGTCATAAACATCGCTCAAGGCCATGAAGAGCTCACACAGAACAAGCTCAGCATAGTGAACAAATGGAAGAAGCCAGTTGCTGTTGTAGATATGCTCATAATTAAATTTCTTTATCCTGACAAGCTTCTTCAACGCCTCACGGCTAAGGGCAATGCCGGTATCCGGATCGGAATTCTCGCACACATCAATGATCATGCTGTGCATGATTATCCCGGTGTTTATGGCGCCCTCCGACTCATCTCCCGCCATTTCCTCAAGAGTCTTCAGCTGCCCTCTGTCCAGTATCCCGAGAGTCATTGCATCCTCGATGTCACGTCCGAGATAGGCGATCTTGTCCGCTATCTTCACCACAGCACCTTCCCAGGTTACCGGCTGGAATTCACCGGCCTTCTTAAAGTCAGTTTCAAGATCGATAAAATCCTCTCTGGGGCGGATAGCGTTGTCATCCACCTCTCCGCAGTGGGAAATGATACCATCCCTGACCGCATAGGTAAGATCCAGATTTTTGAAATGTCTGAAATTATCCTCTAAAAGCTCTACCCTGTCCACCAGCCGGAGACCGTTCCTCTCATGCCAGAAGCTGTGCCCAAGATACTTTTCGGAAAGCTTCGAAAGAGTCTTTTCTCCTTCATGCCCAAAAGGCGCGTGCCCCAGGTCATGACCCATGGCTATGGCCTTTATCAGCTCCAGATTAAGCCCAAGGTACTTTCCTATTGTGCCTGCAACAGACTCCACATGAGCCACATGCTCAATCCGGGTGCAGATATGATCCGATCCCGCTGCATTATAAAAAACCTGGGTTTTGTGCTTTAACCTTCTGTACGCGAGACTGTGGAGGATACGGGTATAGTCCCGGGCAAATTCGCTCCTGATATCATCCTGTCTCGTGTACAGAGAGTACTGTCTTTCCGTTAATTTTTCAAAGTTGGGGTTGCCGGGGAAAGCGGCAACTGTTTTGAATACTCCCTGCTGCAATTATTTTTTCCTTCTTTATTTTTATTGAATTATCGTTTCTGTTATCCTGATGGCTTTGCCCGAAGGATCTTCTAAAGATTCTTCGCGTCTCGTCTCCCGACTCGGTCCGCGCTGAACGCGTGCCACTGGCACGCAGCGCCGCTCAGAATGACAACTTGAGTGCTCAGAATTACAAATTCTTCACCTGTCCTGCGAATAGTCAATATCCATAAACTTCGTGAACTCCGGTCTCCATCCGAGCTTCCTTGTTCCCACTGCTCCGTTTCTCTGCTTGGCAATGATTATTTCCGCAATGTTCTTTTCCTCGGTATCGGGATGGTAATAGTCCTCCCTGTAAATAAACATTACAACGTCCGCATCCTGCTCTATGGCTCCGGATTCCCTCAGATCCGAAAGCATGGGATGCTTGTCCGGGCGTTGTTCAACTGCCCGGGAAAGCTGCGAAAGCGCTACAACCGGGACATTAAGTTCCCTTGCCAGTGCTTTCAGGGACCTCGATATCTCCGAGATCTCCTGCTGTCTCCCTGCGTCCCGTCTCGTATTTCCGGCACTCATAAGCTGGAGATAATCCACCATTACAAGATCAAGGCCTCCCTCCATCTTCTGCTTCCTGCACTTACTGCGCATTTCCGCTACCGAGATAGCAGGAGTATCGTCTATCACAAGCTTTGATTTTCCTATAATGGCGGCACTTCCTATTACATCCTTCCACTCCTTTTCCTGGATCTCTCCTATCCTGATCTTTGAAGCATTTACGTAGGATTCCATGGCTATAAGCCTGT
The DNA here is from genome assembly GCA_000622025.1 of Lachnospiraceae bacterium AD3010. GTDB lineage: Bacteria > Bacillota > Clostridia > Lachnospirales > Lachnospiraceae > NK4A144. Next base: position 110,182 of record KK211390.1, read on the forward strand.
TGACCAGCTGTTCCTTCGACATTTCCAGGGAAAAGATCATGACCGGCCTGTTCTTCCTGAATGCAGCATTTTCCGCAATGTTCAGGGCCAGAGCCGTTTTTCCCATGGATGGCCGGGCCGCTATCAGTATGAGGTCGGATTTCTGCAGACCGGCAGTCATGCTGTCTATACCTCTGAAGCCGGTTTCCACCCCCGTCACCGCGCTGCCGCTTTTCTGGGCTTTCTGAATGCTGTCAAGAACATCCATTACGATCTTGCTAATGGGAGTCAGTCCCTCTCCGGTACCGCCGGACTGGACTATGTCAAAGATCTTCTTTTCTGCCAGCTCCAGGATTCCGGGAGTCTCGATCGCTCCCTTGTAGCACTCCTGGGCTATTTCCTCATTAGCCCGGATAAGCTCCCTTTTTATGGCATTGTCCCTGACGATCCTCGCATAGGACCGTATGCTGGCGCTGGAAGGCACACTTTCGATAAGCTCAGCGATAAACCGGGCATTCCTTATTTCGGGAGGTGCCTGCATTTCCTTCAGCTTTTCAAGTATCGTTACCGAATCTACGGGCTTTCCTGCATTGTATATCTCCAGTATTGCCTTAAAAAAAATGCCGTACTGCCTGGCATAAAAGCTTTCGGGAGTCAGCATTTCGGATGCCGTAAGTATGGCATCCGGTGAAAGCATCATAGAGCCGATAACGGACATTTCCGCATCCATGGAATTCGGAGGGATCCGTTTTATAGCCTTTTCATCCGTATCCATAAAACTACTCCTGCACTACGTGTAGAGTAAATTCACCGGTGACCGACGGATGAAGCTTTACCGGAATACGATAATCCCCCAGTGCCTTGATGGGATCCTTTAATACTATCTTCTTCTTGTCAAGCTCCGTTCCCTTCTGCTCTTTTACAGCCTCGGCGATCTCCTTGGATGATACGGATCCGAATGTCTTCCCGTCCGCACCTGCCTTAATATGCACGGTGATCTCCATGCTTTCAAGCTGCCCGGCTGTTTCCCTTGCGGCCGCAAGCTCCTGAGCCGCAACCTTTTCCTCATTGGCTTTTTTCAGCTTGACGTCATTTAGGTTCTTCTGTGTAGCCTCCACAGCGAGACCCTTGGTAAAAAGAAAGTTTCTGGCATAGCCGTCACTTACATTTATAATATCTCCTTTTTTTCCCTGACTCTTCACATCCTGTAAAAGTATTACCTTCATTCTATTTCTCCTTTTTCTTCCATTTCGTCGAGAATTTCCTTAAGCTCCCTGCAGGCCTCCTCGATATTTCTGCCCTCCATCTGGGCTCCCGCTATATTGAGGTGTCCTCCGCCTCCGAATCTTTCCATGATTATCTGCACATTGACTTCATCTATGGATCTGGCGCTTATATAGATCTTTCCTTCATACTCGGTAAATATGAAGGCGGCCTTTACCTTATCGATATTTAAGAGCTCATTCGCCGCCTGTGCTCCGGTAACGGTAGGGTTTTCAACATCCTTGGGACTCACGGATATCGCAAATTTCCCTCTGTAAAGCTCTGCATGCTGCACGGTCTCGGCTCTCGCCTTGTATTCCTTTATATCGTTACGGAAAAGCTTCCTGACCCTTGTCACATTTGCACCGTTACGCCTTAAGAATGCCGCAGCTTCAAAGGTTCTCACTCCCGTTTTTGTCATAAAGTTATTGGTATCTATCATTATGCCGGCGTACAGACTGTCTGCTTCAGCAGCCTTTATCTTTATTCCGTCTCCTATATACTGCAGGATCTCCGAAACCATCTCACAGGCGCTGGATGCGTAGGACTCTATATAAGAAAGAGTTGCATTGCTTATCCGTTCCGTGCCCATCCTGTGATGATCAAGCACCACTATCGTCTTCGCTATGGAAAGAAGCTCAGGACATTCGGTATAATTGGGGCTGTTGGTATCAACCACAACCACTGCCGTATTGTCATCGCAGATCTGCTCTGCCTCGTCACTTGATATGATGAGCCCGGGACTGTACTCCCTGTCCTCCGTAAATGCTTCTACAAAGGGCTTTATGGATTTTGATACCTCATTTATGACAATATTGCACTTCTTTCCAAGAGAATCAGCAGCCCGGAATATACCTACGGCGGCGCCGAGGGAATCGATATCCGTATTCTTGTGACCCATAACAAGGACCTGGTCTTTTCCTTCTATTATCTCTCTCAGTGCATGCGCTTTGACTCTTGCCCGGACACGGGTGCTCTTTTCAACCTGCTGGCTCTTCCCGCCGAAATAAGTGATATTCTCTCCGGTCTTTATGACCGCCTGGTCTCCTCCCCTTCCAAGCGCCAGATCTATGGCATTTCTCGCGTATTCGCTGTCTGTTAAGAAGGATTCGGCCTCCATACCGAAGCCGAGAGATAAGGTGACGGACATCTGGTTCCCGATACTGATATTCTTTACAGAATCAAGGATCGCAAAACGATTCTCCTTCATTCTGTCAAAGTCAACTCTTTTCATAACGGTGAAGTATTTATCGGTCTCAACCTTTTTGACTATGGCGTCATATTCCTTTAAATACTTGTTTATCTGCCTGTCCACAAGGGCAGTCAGCATAGAGCGTCTCACATCCTCCACGCTCTCCAGGGCATCATCATAATTATCAATATAGATAAGACCCGCAACCAGAGACTGCTCGTGGTTTAAGCGCATGTAGAGATGAATGTCCGTAACGTCAAAGAAGAAAGCCGTAATAAGGTTTCCGTCAAAATCGTCATTCTTTCTCCTGCCATCCTTCATAGGAAGGAGACGGAGATCCACCCTGTAATCCCGCTTCTCATAATTGATATCAAAGGTAACCACCTTTTGATCCTTAGGAAGCGTATCCTTTGTTATTTCCGGGAAAAAAGTTGTGATTGAGCTGGAATAAAACCTGTCCTTATGGATAATGGCCGCGAAACCCGCATTACTCCATATAAAATGCCCGTCCTCATCAAGGATGGCATAGGGTATGGCCAGTCCCTTCAGGAGGCCCTTCTGAACCTGCCCGTATTCTGAAGCAAAGCTCACCATTTCCCTGCGTACCCTCCTCCTCGAGGACGCAAAGAAGAAACAGACCATAAGCACATAAACGACCCAGACGATCCCAAGAATAAAGGCGGAACGCCGGTCGGTCCTGTATATCATAATAAGGGGGATAAGAAAAACAAGGGACATCAAAAGCGGAATTGTCCCGATAAGCCTCAAAACGCCCTTAGTTCTGACTTTTTTCATCTGAATTCAATACCTCTATATCGGAAAATACGGCTGAGGAACGGCATGCAGTGAATCCAGGAGCTCCCTCACCTTTTCCATGGGAGTATTCGTGTCAACCAGGACTCCGCCGCTTTCATACATTGGATGAACCATGATCTCTATCAGCGAATCATCCTTTACCGAACCGTTCATAGCGGAAAGATCCCTGTAGGATCCGAAATAATCCGCCGTAATATATCCGTTTTTCCTTAATCTTCTGTTATATGCACTCTTATATATCCTCTTCGGGATACTCATTTTGAGGAATAGATTCCTTGTTAGTCTAACGGATCTGAAGCTGTATCTCGCCATCAACGGCAGCAACAGACCGATAACTGACCGGTCCGTATGCACGTGGTGATGGGAATCCAAATGCTTTTCCGGAAGTCCGTAGGAGAAATACTTTCTTATCTGAGCCTCTATCTCTTCGGCGACTGCCTGAGACTCTCTTTTGCTGATAAATAGCCTGCTGGCGGTATGCTTCTGAAAATAAGCGTTAAAGGAACCGTCCTTCCTGCAGAAACGTTTTTCCTTCCTTATGCGCTTTGTCAACGGATATCCGCCGGTCAGATTCAGATGAAGTCCCACCGCCTCGGAAAAACCGTTCTTTTTCGCCAGTTCTACGGCTTCATCGGCAAAGGGCATATTCACCATTAGGGTTGTGTTGGTAATAAAGCCTCTTTCAAAGCTTTCAACTACTGCCTCATTTACTTCGGCACTCATACCAAAGTCATCACCGTTAACAATTGCTCTGATCATTTTTCTATAATACGATCCGGCCGCCAATAGTTATATTTTGATCCGTCCTTCAGACTGACGTCAAATGTCATTCTGAGGAGCGAAGCGACAAAGGATCTTCCTTGCTATTTTACCCATTAAGTACCATTTCTGCAAGTATAGTGGTATATTTATAGCTATGAGAAAACTATTTACCGAGTGGGCGATGGAGATCGCCGAGGACAGTAAGGTTCGGAGTACCTGCCTCTCCCGTCAGGTAGGCGCCGTAATAATCAAGGATAAGCAGATAATCGCCACCGGATACAACGGTGCTCCGGCAGGGGCTATCCACTGCACTGACATAGGCTATTGTATAAGGAAGAAACGGGGCATTCCCTCCGGGCAGGGGCTGGAGCTCTGCCGGGCGGGACACGCCGAGGCAAATGCCATTGACCAGTGCGCAAGACGCGGCACCAGCTGCGAAGGAGCCACCCTCTATGTGACAACCCAGCCCTGTGTCTTTTGCTGTATCCACATCATACAGTCCGGGATAAAAAAGGTGATATTCAAGGGAGAATACCCTACGGGACTGGGGCTGCAGCTTCTGAAGGAATCCGGCATCGAATACTCAAAATATGAGGAGGCGCTGGAAGAAGAGCGGCGCAACGCTGAAGTAAAGCATCAAAAGGAAATGGAGAGGGTTGAGGAGTTTCTGAATAATCCCCCGGAATACTAAGCGCCTTTCTGTGCGCGTCAATACGTGCCCCGGCTTACTAACTGTTTTTTTCGCGCTACGATCCCGCTAAGCGGGACGTGCTGAGTGCTCAAAAAACAGTTATCAATCCGGGACACCATAATGACTCCGTGGAAACCTGGCATCAGGCTCTTTCAGTTCACAAAAAATTCACAAAATTTGTTAGCACTCGCACTTGACGAGTGCTAACAAAGGTGGTATAACATAATCGTAAACAAAAAAGAGCCCCGGAAACTTAGGGGCCGCACCAGACTCAAAAGTTTATGAGCCGTTAGAAAAAGGAGGCTTTATTATGTTATTACCCAGCATTTTCAATGACAACTTTGCAGACGATGTATTTAATGATTTCTTTGATCTTCCCGTTACCTTTAAGCAGGTATGGAATCCCGGCCTCACTTCAGGCACCAGCATGATGCAGACCGATGTGAAGGAAACCGAAAAGGGCTTCGAGCTTGACATTTCCCTCCCCGGCTTCAGGAAGGAAGACATCAAGGCAGAGCTTAAGGATGGTTACCTCACTATCAATGCAGAGCATGCAGAGAATAAGGAAGAGAAGGAAGAGGGCAAGTTCATCCGGAAGGAGCGTTACACCGGACATTGCAGCAGGAGCTTCTTCGTAGGTGAGGAGATCACCGAGAACGATATCCATGCGAAGTTCGAAAACGGTGTCCTGATGCTCAGCATCCCAAAGAAGGAGCCTGCGAAAAAGGTTGAGGAAAAGAAGCTTATCGCAATCGAGGGATAATGCATCCGGCATAATTAATCGTATTGAGATGGCGGCCACTGAAATTCAGTGACCGCCTTTATTATTTCGTGTCATCCTGAGCTTCAGCGAAGGATCTTTAATGAAAGATCCTTCGTCGCTTCGCTCCTCAGGCTGACACAGTAATATCTCCCAGCACCTCCCCGATACTGTCGGCGATACAGAGATCCGCCTCCCTGTCTCTGGAGGTTGCTCCCTTATTTATAAGTACAAGCGCATTCCCCTTAAAGTAATCCACTAGCCCTGCCGCGGGATAGACCACGAGGCTGGTTCCGCCGATTATCAGCACATCCGCCTGTGATATGGCATCAATGGCACCGCTTATGGTATCCTGATCAAGTCCCTCCTCATACAGCACCACATCAGGCTTTATGATACCACCGCACTTGTCGCACTTCGGCACAGGATCCTTACTTTCCTTCATATATTCGAGATCAAAGGACTTATGGCAGGACATACAGTAATTTCTGAGAATGCTGCCGTGAAGCTCATAAACGGTTTTGCTTCCCGCTGCCTGATGGAGGCCGTCGATATTTTGTGTGACGACTGCCGTAAGCTTACCCTTTTTCTCAAGCTCTGCAAGCTTCAGATGGGCTTTATTCGGCTTAGGCTCCTTGTCAGACCCGATCATCAGGATCTTATCCCTGTAAAACTTATAGAATTCCTCCGGCTTCCTCATAAAAAAGGTGTGGCTCAGAATTGTTTCCGGAGGATAATCATATTTCTGATTGTACAGCCCGTCCACCGAACGGAAGTCCGGGATCCCGCTCTCCGTTGATACTCCGGCACCGCCAAAGAATACGATCCGTTTCGCCCCGTCGATTATCTCCTGTAGTTTTTCCTTTTCGTTACTCATACCTGCCTCCCTTACAGAAACCCTATCTGCATAGAACCTCTTAAGACCTTTTCCCCATCGTCCTTCTTTATCGTAACCTTTACCCTGATGACCCGGTAAGCGTCATTCTTTTCCGCCACCTCGCCGCTGATAATGAGCCTGTCCCCGGGATATACGGGCTTCATAAACTTAAGCTCCGTATTCTGAATGATACTCTTTTCTCCCGGAAGGTACATTCCGGCAAGGGTTGAGAGGAAGGAAGCGGTCAGCATCCCGAAAGCTGCATGCCCCTTGAAGCCATGAGACCTGGCAAATTCATCGTCCCTGTGAAAGGGATTATCGTCTCCTGTGATGGCACGGAAGCTGTCAAGCATCCGGTCCGTAATCTCTGTCTCAAATTCTTCCCTGTGTCCTGTCTCCAGGTCTTCATAATCATAGGTATTCATCAGAGCTTACCCATTATGAGGTCCGCCATTTCGCCAACGTTCTTAAGCTCCCTCACTTCCTTTATATTGAATTTCATATTGAATTCCTTCTCCATAGTCATAATGAGCTCAACCTGTGCAAGACTGTCCCAGTCCTCTATATCAGCAGCATTTGTCTCATCAACGATCACAAGGGTGTCATCATCAAATTCCTCCCTGAATATTTCCGTGATCTTTTCAAAAAGCTCTTCTCTTGTCATTTTACTTTAGGTAATCCCTTTCATTTTATTAAAGATCCTTCGCTTCCCTGTCATTCTGAGCGTCAGCGAAGAATCCTTCGTCGCCTTGCTCCTCAGGATGACACCGGGGCGCCCGCCTGTCCTAAGTCCGGCCGCAGAGGATCGTATACCAGCTCTATCTCCTTGTCATCCAGCATCCTGTCGATTGACTTCTGCTCGATAAGGTCAAGAATAAGCGGATCCCGTACCAGATGCTTCCAAACGGTATAGGTTGCCTTCACAAAATCCGGATTCAGCTTCACTTTATCCCTGATCAGCGGACAGGTATACGGAAGCTCCGAAACATTCCAGATAAGCACGAGATGCCCTTCATCCGGGAAGTGCGGCGAAAGAGGATAGGTCCTGCACTGAATAGGCCTCTTCTCCCTCGGACAGTTAGGCGCATCCTTACACCTCACAAAAAAGACCTTTCCGTTCCAGGAGTAGGGAAACTCATACTCGTCTGTTGACTCCTCACTCCAGAAAAGCCAGTCATCCTTTCTGTCGTGAACCTTATCCTCCCCGGGCAGAAGGTATATTCCCAGCTTTTCATCCCAGTGGCTGTCATCCCCCTTGCCGCAGCAAACCGCTCCGCATAAGGTTCCGCAGTCATAGCTTAGAGGCGAGACCCTGTCAAGAAAGCGGTACATCGCCCTGTAATCATCTTTTCTTATTGTGGATTTAATCATCCTGCCCCGTATAGGTGCAGATCTTTCTGCTCCTGTTATTCCTCACATCATTAAAAATTATGTCGTAGGTCTTCCCCATTTCAATGGTTTTCATAGGGATACCGTTGACCTCATATCTTCTGGCGGCTCCGGCTTTCTTAAAATCCTCCTCAAAAGGATAGATGGTGATAAAAATATCCTTGTCCAGATCACGTACATTCATGGAATAGGTACGCGTACTTTCAACGCCGTCGTAATCAATATATCCTGCCGTGAAGTCTTTCAGATAGCGATAGCTGATCCCCGCCTGTTCCTCCACATAATGCACAAAGGTATAGGAATGCTGGCACTCCACATCAATAAATACATTCTTTGTATTGTGATCCCTGCAGTAGGTAAAGGGCGAATCCGCGCCGAAGGAACTCTTATTTGTCATAGCGCAGAGCTCTTCCGCATCCCTCCCCCATACGGCAAAGCTGTAGATCGGGTGCTGCGTTCTTCTGAAATCATCCCGCTTCAGCGCCGTACTTCCGATAACTCCGGTTTTGCAGGGTGTCTTCCTTATATCAAAAGTCTTACCCTTGCAGAACTCCCAGTTAAAGGTGGGAATAAGTATGGTTCCGTCCTTTCCGACCACATCTATGATCCCGTCGATCAGATCATTCATATCACCGGAATCTCCGTTTTCCAGCGCCGTATATATGAGAGCCGTGGCATCGGACGCAAGCCACATGCTGTCTCCCTTTTCCAGTCCGAAATACTCCGGGATCCTTCGTAAAGGTACGTAATTATCCAAGCTGTTCTTTACTGCCTTTCAGGTTTTTTAGTATAAGATCCTTCGCTACGCTGAATAAGATCCTTCGCTACGCTCAGGATGACATTGTCCCGCTCAGAGCACTCACAATTATACCATAAAAATAACACCGGGATAAGGTGTCAACCCTGTCCCGGTGTTGTGATCACTTTATTGTCCCCTGCTCTTTTCAAAAAGATAAGCAGGATCCCTATGATCCGGTATTAACTTAGTCAACTGAAGTAATAAAGCAATCCTTGTCGCTGTTGTAATAGCCTTCTCCAACCGACTTATCGGATCTCTTGCGGAATGCCGCAACACCCTCAAGGTTATTTGCACCGTATACGATAAGGGTATCAAAGCCATCAATACTCTTTGTGGTGTACCATACATCAGTCTTCGTCTTATTCTTGAATTCACTCTTCAGGAGCTTGCTTTCAAGTGAAGCATCCGAAGCATCTCCGCTGCTAAGCTTCTTCATCTTAAGAACGTGGGTAAGGTAATATCCTATTGCCTGTGACTTCGCTGCCTTAGGCTCTGACCCCTCCTCGGTGCTACTCTTGGCATCGCTAGAATTAGCATCCTTTTCTTTTGTGGCCGTGAGACTCTTAAACTGTAAGGTAGCCTTTTTCAGCTTTCCGCTGCTCTTGAAATCAAGATCATCTCCCATAAGGCTAACATACTTATAAGAATCGCCATAATAATCCGCACTTACTGTTCCTGCTATACGGCGGCGTCTAATCTCGAATTCTATCTTCTTACCCTTCAGAGCCTTGTTTACCTTCTTTAAGAGCTTCTTATCACTGCTGGTGCGGCTTACCTTTGTGCCGTCCACATCCCTGTAGCTCTTCTTTAATCTCAGAACGGGATAGAAGCTTGGCTGCTTGGAGGTCTTCTGGAAAGCGTTTTTGGTAAGCTTCTGCCACCTGCCATCCTTTGTTGAGCAGTAGGAAACCGTTGCAAACATATTGTTCTTGTACTTGAGGTCACTTACCTCAAAGAGCCTGAGCTTCTTTGCCTTCTGGCCGCTGGTCCACTGTATTACGGCTGCATCATATATGATCTTTCCGTTTCCGTTGGCATTTCCGCCCTTTTCACTCCAGGTAAACTTTGTATAGTCAAATATTCCTGCAGGCTTGCTGTCCACATCCAGTCCGCCATCATTAACGGAGGCCGAAAGAGCGCCGTTTGTAGAAGCAACCTGTTTGTTGTAATAGTAATCACTCCCATATTCCCTATCGCCCACGAAGTCCTCGAACTCACCCTTATCGATACCATATGCATAAATTACATATGTATCACCTTCAATAGGGATGCAGTTATAGGAAACATGCCCCTCAATGCGTTCTGCCGTCCATTCCAAATCATCTCCCGTCTTTGCCGGCTTGTTGATCTTCTTTCCGTTGTAAATCATATCTGAGGAAACCATGTCCGCATCATCATATCCGGTCAATCCTGTCAGATAAAGAAGATACGTATGGGCAACAGAATAAGCATCCTTTGACCAGGTCGTAGGGTCCTTGGTCGGATCCGAAACGATCTTCTTTTCTTCAGTCTTCTCTTCTGCAAGTATTGCTTCTGCTCCCGTATTCTCTGCCGCAAACGCGATCGTGCCTGATGTCATAATAAGGGCTGCAGCAAGCAATAATGCAAGTTGTCTCTTTAATCTTTTAATCATTTTCATTCCTCTCTTTTCAAACAGTTGAAAATTCACTCCTATTCTTATAGTAACTCTTTGTTGTAAAAAGGTTCAAAAAAGAAAGGAGATTTTTATGAAATTCTTAAAATTCAATCCCACACTCGATGTTTACTTTGATCTTTGGGAGAAATCATCAGAGGGAGCCGTAAGAAGCTCCACGGAAAGATCGGTATTGGAGAGCTACAAAAGGATAACCGCCTTTATTCCGGCCTGCGGAAAGAAGCCTTTAGGCAGGACAAAGCTTAAGGATATTGATAAGGAAATGATCCTTTCTCTCAAAAGTGAGCTCTCCGAAAAGTGCAGCAGCTCCACCGCCAATCTGACACTGTCACTCCTTAAACGTATTCTTAACGAGGCTCTGGAGGATGGCCTGATCAACCGTAATCCCTGTAGCGGTGTAAAGACCCTGCGGCGGTACGAACCTCCCGCAAGGGAAACCATTCACCGTGCGCTCTCCAAAAAGGAAACCCGCAGATTCCTAAAGCAGGCCGAGGGCTCCTTCTATTTCGATCTCTACCGCTTCCTCCTCTGCAGCGGAATACGCTGCGGTGAAGCAGGTGCCATAACCTACTCCGATATCAAAGCACAGGTGATCGAGATACGCCGCACCGTAACCCGCACGATCCAGGGCTACAGGATCGGTGAAGACGCAAAGACCGGAGCCGGCCGCCGGGACATTCCCCTTACAGAGGAATTAAAAGAGATCTGTGCCGACCGGAAGAAAAAGAACAGTTCCTTTAATGAGTATCTCTTCTATTCTCCCCGGGGACAGATCCTTATTCCCTCAAACGTTGACCAGGACATAAGGCGGATCTGCTTAAGATCAGGAATCGTGCCCTTCACGGCCCATGCTTTCAGGGACACCTTCGCAACCCGGGCCATTGAGGGCGGCATGAATCCAAAGACCCTGCAGGAGATCCTGGGCCATAGCTCTTACGCCATTACCATGACCCTCTATGCCCACGTCATGCCCTCTACCAAGGCGAAGGAAATGGGAAAGATCAATTTTTTGAGCAAAGATCTGTGAACAGATAAATCCTCACATCCGCCTTACACAGATGCCCGCCAGCTCCATTAGTAAACCTTGCTGTACCAAGACGATTACCGCATCGCCCCCTCGATTTTTCACCCCGCCAGCTATGGTTTTCACTCTGAATACCTCCGTATGGGCTGTGGAAATCGGAGATGACGAGGCAACAGTTGATGCTATTGTAACTAATGAAGAGGTCGCTGCAGACGATGCCATTGCAGAAGTGAACACTGATACTGACGATGATCAGTATAAGGATCTTCTGGCAGCCGGGTGGACAGCAACCACGAAAGCTGAGAACGATTCCCCTGATTACGATAAAGGAACAAAGGTTCTTAGTTTACATAAATCCGTTCCTATTTCGGGTCTTGTAGGCGACACAGATAAATCTCAGGATCTGACAATCGAGTTTGGTGGATCCGAAAGTTGCAATGCTCTTTATGGATTAAAGGTTGAAAGAGGAGTTGATGTGCAGGGTCAGGTTGTTGTTACATTGATGAGCAACAATGAGATCACTAAAGGAATTTATGATGAAAAATTGGATGTGAACATTGCCAGCAACAACTGTGGATACTCCTATATCGGAACCTCAGAAAAGCAAGAGGACAGAGTTGCTAAAGACAGCGATGTTGAGAAGTGGGCTAAGGCTGCCTGCGGTGAGTATGTCGATGTTAAAGTTGATCCGACCAACGCAAAGGATTCATGGGATGATAAAGGTGTGCGTGTTCCTGGAAAGATCGTCTGCACATTCTTCTACAATGCAGCAGGTCTTGAGGAAGACAACAAGCCTTACGGAGAGGTAACAAAGGATGTTGGAGGTGCTAAGTTCACCTATAATGAGAACATTCCATACTTTGGAAAGAAGCTTGACAAGGCCGGATTTGCAGCAATCCTTGGTGCAGTTGGAATTTCTTCGAACAATACAAAGTACACTGTTGACAAAGTTACACTTAAGATCCAGAAGGGCACAAATACCGCAATTATTAAATCGATCAAGCTTTCAGGCGG
>JHWU01000014.1 GCA_000622025.1 Lachnospiraceae bacterium AD3010
GATAATGCTGAAGCAGAGCTTAAAAAATACAAAGAGCGTTTTGGGGAGTTAGAGACAACTTCAAGTAACAAAAAGTAAAGTACTGAATATCAGCCTCGGAAAGAATGAGAAGCTGATTGAAGCCTACAAACTTCTTAAGGAATACAGTATCTTTGTGGATACCTAAAGAAAATCTTATCGGAAGAGAGGTCATCGGTTATGCTGGAAATGCTTTCAAGCTTTGATGAAAAAGTCTACGAGGAAGGACTGCGCGAAGAGGGCCGGGAGGAAGGCAGGAAGGAAGGCCGGGAAGAAGGCAGGAAGGAAGGCCGGGAGGAAGGCCGCGAAGAAGGCAGGAAGGAAGAACGCAGGAACACCGAGCGGGAACGTAAACGTGCAGATAATGCTGAAGCAGAGCTTAAAATATACAAAGAGCGTTTTGGTGAGTTAGAGACAAAGTCATAATTTATAAAGCCTCCGGCGGATGCGCACGGATCATATAATTATAAGCTTTGTAAATACTCCGAAGGGATAAACTCTCCGGGGTGTTATTTCTCCGGACATGGAGACAATGTCACTTATTTAAGCCCCGTGTCATCCTGAGCGTTAGCGAAGGATCTCTCCAAATCGGTTAGAAGATTCTTCGGGCTGCGCCCTCAGAATGACAGACTATGATTCCTCGGGCTACGCCCTCAGAATGACATACTCGAAGGGATCCCTTTTGAGGCGATAATTGCTCTCCAATGATATGACTTGGACGCTCTGATTATACAAAATGCCGGCTGCCAATTGTGGCAGCCGGCATCTTTTGCCTTCAATCTACAGCTTGCGCTGTGCGACTTTAGGTTGTTATAAAATTACTTGCCGTATACGAATCCAACGTTGGTGTCAGCATAGATACCATAACGGAAGGTCTTCTTGTCCTTAGGATCTACTCTGAATGCCCACTTGAAGCCGAATGCGCTGAGGTCAGTCTGATATTCGCTAGGAGTACCGTTTGCATATACATAGTTGTCTCCCTTAAGGTCAAGTGCATATACGGTCTCGCCGCCTGCAAGAGAGCCGGATACGAAGTCGTAATCCTTACCCTTCTTCAGAGTGATATCTGCAGTCTTTCCAGCCTGAGCCTTGCCCTTCTTAACAACATCGTTCCTGAGGACAACAGTTCCCTTAGCAGACTTCTTTGCATCAAACTTGGTAACTGTAAGTCCACCAATAGCACCTCTGCCGGGCTTTAAGCCTTCGGTAGTATAGGTAGCATTGCTAAAGTACTTATTAATATCTGTTACCATATCCTTGAAAGAATCACCATTTGAAGATGCAGGGATGGGCTCATTAACACCCTTATCATTTGTCTTCCAATGCTTGTTTTCTCCATTTTTATTAAACTCAGTTACGATATATCCATCTTCCTCATCAATAGGATCCCAAACCTCGATTGCTTTCTGCATAATACCAACCTTAAAGGTTTCCTTATCAAGAGTGTTCTTGAAGCTCTTCTTATACTTCTTGGCATCCTTGTTCTTTGCTTTTACCTTGATGGTGAACTCGGGAAGAGTTCCGATAACGTCGTGCTCATATACATTGAACTTATCACCTTCAACTATCTTTCCATCGTCCTTCTTTTTGGAAGTAACCTCAACCTTAGAGGTATCAAGCTTTACAGAAGCCTGCTTAAGAGCCTTCTTATCCTTCCACTTGATGCTCTTTACTTCAAGGTCCTCAAGCTCTGTAACGGTACCGTTATCAAACTTAACAAGTGAAGCGGCTACATCAATATTCTTGATATTCTTCTTATCTGCATCATACTTGTTTTCACCGTTCTTGTTGAGCCCGATGGTCCTTCCGCTCCAGGTAGTAACAGGGATGGATGTTACACGGGAATATGTTTCATCTGTTCCAAAATTAGAATTAGTAACATCAAAGTAAGGAGCAACTGTTTCGTCCTGATATGCCCACTCACCCTTTACATACTGGTTATTGCTTTCCGGATCGTCGAACTGATATCCTACGAGAGCATATACACCGGCAGACTGATCTACAGGAATGCTACGGAATACCCAGTCGGTATCACTATATCCCCAACCCTTGTCAACAATATTATTAGGGAAATTACTATCGGTAGGTACTTCATTCTTACTTACCTTAAGCTTGTCGGTATTGTTGAGATACTCGTCATCAGCCTCTCCTCCGAAAAGAACAGTAGCAATGAGCTCTGCACCATTCAGATTGTTCCATGAAACGGGATCCGTGGTGTTTGTGATAACAGCAAGGTTGTTCTTTGCGTTCTTCTTTGAGCTGTCAGGATTGTAAGCAACGGTTGTGATGAACTTGCCATCTGTTCCCTGAAGGAATCCGCCGCCGCCGTATCCGTTATCGCTGCCTGCTGTGGTTGCAGCAACCTTTGCACCTTCTGTAGCTGTTGCTTCAGCTACCTCTGCGATCTCATCACCGAAAGCCATGGTGTTCATACCTAATACCATAATCCCCATAATTCGCCGGTTTACGCCAGTTTTTTGGAAAAAACGGTGGATCTATGAGGAAAAAGAGCTGGAGCGAAGAGGAAGACAGCATAATAAGGGAATTTTACCCGACGGAAGGCAAGGAAGTAACTGCCCGCTTAAAGGGACGCACACTTGCAGCCATCAGACTACGGGCTTACACCCTCGGAATAAAGCTGAGTGAAGATGTTTTCAAAAGAAATGCCTGGAGCGAGGATGATGACAATATAATAAGAAGCTTTTACCCGGAAGAGGGAGAGGCTGTTTCAGAACGTCTTCCCGGACGCACGGTTTCAGCTATAAAGATCCGTGCCTCAAAACTAGGAGTCAGATACAAAGGCTCTAATTCCTATAATGTATGGACGGATGAAGAAAACGAGATCTTAATTAAATATTATCCGACAGAAGGAGAAGCAGTACTAAAGCGGCTCCCTGATAAGGATAAGCACCAGCTCACAGGTCATGCCTATTATCTGGGACTCTACCAGAAGTATCACAAAAAAAAGTTTGAGGTGGTGATATGGTCTGAAGAAGAGGATAATATTATGCGTGAGTATTATCCTGATGAGGGCTTTGATGTCATCGAACGCCTTCCGGGAAGGACGCGTAACGCCATAAAGACCCGTGCATCCGTACTCGGTCTGAAATATACCGGCTCCGACAGGAGATACTGGAATGAAGACGAGCTTCTTATTTTGAAAACGTACTTTGAAAAAGAAGGCAGCAAGGGCGTATACGAAAAGCTGGATAAACGCTTTACAAGGACTGAAATATCCATAAAGGCGAATCAGCTGGGATTAAAGAATCCCCGGATAAAAAAGGAAGCCGTAACCTTTAGTGATGAGGAGATACGGATAATAACCGAATTTTATGAGGCAGAGGGGGCATCCGGAGTTCAGAAGCGGATCGGAAACAGACACAGCATCCGAAGCATTAACCGGAAAGCCAATGTTCTGGGTCTTCATAGAAAAAGAAAGTACTGGAGCGCGGAAGAACTTAAGATAATGAAAGAATACTATGAGACCGAAGGAAGTGCAGGAGTATATGAAAGACTTAAAAAACGTTTCAGTAGAAGCGAGATAAGCCTGAAGGCAAACCAGATGAAGCTTAAAAACCCTAATAAGCCTACAGCTCCGGTACCCTTTACAGATGAGGAAACCCGGATAATCATTGAGTTCTACGAGTCAGAAGGAGCAACAGGTATACAAAAACGTATCGGAAGTAAACACGGTATACGGAACATCAACACAAAAGCAAATCATCTGGGTCTGCATATAAGGGACAAGTCTTTTACGTAGTAATCTTAAAACATTTTTAAATTGTATTGAATTTAATACAATTTTGGTTGAACAATGGGCGGGTTTTGTAGTACTATTAGATAAGCTGACGAAGAAAGATGGTCGTTCAGCGGAGTAACAGTCATAAGACAGCTTGGGGCACAACTTGATGTTTTGTGGCAAAACAACATTTCTCAATAAAGGAGAGAAGAATTATGAAAATAAGGACTAAGAAAGTACTTTCTCTGCTTCTCGCCGCATCTATGGTATTAGGTATGAATACCATAGCCTGAAATCCTGATAATCCCTTGAAAATCCGCGGTTTTAGCCGCTTTTTTTATTGCATTTTTTTACCACTTTTTTCATTGATCTATTGTTCTGTTATGGACAGTATATTTCCCCGCAAAGTTTTTTTCAAGGCGGCAGCGATCGCGTTACCGTTCAGCCCCGAGCCACGCACCCCTCTGTGTGGCTGCGTGCGAAAACATCTGGCGCGAAATCGCATATCTCAATTCCGTGTGTACGGTGAGCTCCCGGTATCCGCTATGCGTACACGAGTCCCGAGGCAAATCCCGCTTACGTCTGTATTAGGGCTCCCGGTCAACAAAGTCGGCGTGGAATACAGGTATTTTATGACTTCTGGCTCATTTTTTTTGCCGGCCTGTATATAATAAAGAGACAGTAAACGATCAGGGGGGCAGAAGAAGATTCCGTCCCGGATGTAACAGATAAGGAGACCTGCTATGAGTGTTATTTCTCTTA
The DNA here is from genome assembly GCA_000622025.1 of Lachnospiraceae bacterium AD3010. Classification (GTDB taxonomy): domain Bacteria; phylum Bacillota; class Clostridia; order Lachnospirales; family Lachnospiraceae; genus NK4A144. Next base: position 4,520 of record JHWU01000014.1, read on the forward strand.
TATTGGCAAATTACATTCTGATAGCGGAATTGATGGGATTATGGATAATGCTGGATTCCAATGTTCATCTGAAAAGAAGGACGATAAAAGTGACCCGCATTGTGATCATCCTGATTTTTGCGGAAGCATTGTTCTGGGGCATTGAAAGATGGACGAGGGAGATAGGGTATCTTACCTTTACCCGTATAATACTGACACCTACCATATACCTTCTTCACCCAATTATCCTGCTGGGGATAATGGAAATGGCGGAATTTCTGAAGAAGCATAGATTGCTTTACTATCTGCCGGTCATTATATGTGCGCCGGTTTTGTACACCTCCCAGTGGACACATCTTATCTACTGGTTTTCCGATGACAATCTCTATGTGGGAGCAGACAGTATACTGCAGTATTTTCCCTATTTTCTGTTTTTACTCTACGTTATTCTTTTTGTGGGTCTGTTCACGGCGAGGTACGCCTGCTTTGGTTCGGCGGAGAGAAAGGGCACTCTGGTAAGCATAATAGCTGCCACCGTAGGAGTTACGCTTCATGTCATCTACGGGATCGACGAGGACTACAGTACGCTTTTTGCTTCTCTTTTGCTCATTTATTATCTGTCCTTGTATGTATTGACATCCAAGGAGGATACACTTACGCATCTGTTTAACCGTCAGTGCTATTATGCGGATTCGAAGAGACTGAAGGATCAGATCACTGCAGTGGTATCCGTGGACATGAATGATCTGAAAAAAATAAATGACAGTCAGGGACATGACGCAGGAGATGAGGCACTGAAAACCGTGGCGGACTGTCTCACCAGCGGGAAGATGAAGAATAAAAAGGTGTATCGTATCGGCGGGGATGAATACGCCGTATTTTATCTGGACAAAACCGAAGAAGAAGTTCGAAAGGACATGGAGGATATGCGGGCAAATCTGGGCCGGACGAAGTATGAATGTGCTTTCGGATATGAAATGGTTAATAAAAAGGATGTCGATATCGACAGGACTATGCGTATCGCAGATAAGGAAATGTATACGAATAAGGCAAAGCTTAAGGATACCAATGAGCGCAGGATAGCAGCCCACAAGGAGGCTACGATCCGGGTAATGCATGAGGCTCTGGGCTCCGGGATGTGGGGCATGGAATTTGATGAAGCGGGGAAAATGATCTCCGTTGAGTGGAGCCCTGAATTCAGGAAGATGGTCGGATATAAGGATGAGAACGACTTTCCCGATAAGCTTGAGTCCTGGTCTGACCTTCTGCATCCCGATGATAAGAATGCGGTTTTGAAAGAATTCAGAGATACCATAAATGATTATTCCGGACATAAGAACTATGATGTTGAATACCGTCTCAGGGTAAGAAGCGGAGAATGGCGGTGGTTTCACGCTATCGGAAGGCTTTTAAGGCGTGAAAACGGAGTGCCGCTCTCTTATGTGGGAATGTTCGTTGATATTACCGACAGGATGGGAGTAAACGGAGTAAGCGGGTGAGACTATGCAGAAAAAAGAGGAGTACAGACAGATAAGCATCGAGGGCTGTAAACTGATCGGAATGGGTGCCCACGGTAAGGTATACAGGATAGGACCGGATGAGATAGTCAAGGTTTACAGAGAAGATATCCCTCTTTCCAAGATACAGACGGAGAAGGAAAAGTCCAGGAAGGCCCTTATCCTCGGGCTTCCCACGGCAATCTCCTTTGATATAGTGAAGGTGGGCAAAAACTACGGCGCAGTATATGAACTTATCGATGCCGAATCAACCGAAAAATACATTGGCAGGAGCAGGGAAAATCTTGACAGATTCATTTCAATGTCGGTAGAGCTTCTGAAGTTCATTCACTCCATAAAGGTTAATAAGGATGAGTTCCCGGATATGAAGGCCGATCATCTGAAATGGCTGGAGAATACAAGGGATCTTCTGGGGGATGACAAGGCGGACAGGATAGGAGAGATCATAGAGGAGGTTCCCGATGCCGGAACCCTTCTTCACGGGGATTTCCACATAAAAAATATAATAATAAGTAAAGGTGAGCCTATGCTGATCGACATGGATACCCTGTGCTATGGCGATCCGGTCTTTGACCTTGCCACCATATCGAATTCATATTATTCATTCCCACGGATGGCTGCCGATGCGGCAACCGGATTCCTCGGTATCAGCGTGGAGGATGCCGATCATATCTGGCAGCAGACGCTTAAGCTGTATCATCCGGAAATGGACAAGGCAGAGCTTCTTAAAAGGGAAAAAATATGCAGGATCCTGGGGTGTCTTCGTATTCTTGATTTCGGAAAACGGGGCGGAGATCCGGAACACAGAGAATTGATTGTAAGTAAAAGTCTGGAATTTATTGATTCACTGCTGTGAAGCGGGGTTTGACTGTCAGTGTTGAGCCCCGGGACCGGCAGTGAGTCATCGGGCTCATATTTTTATTTCATCTGTATATATAGGCAGAAGCGGGAGTATTGTCATATTGACAGAAGCGGTTATGAGAAAAGAAGATTCTTCGCTCCGCTCAGAATGACACACTTAAATTATCCCCGTAAATTTCTTAATAAAACAGGGATTAGCGGCTGTATATGACAGTGTTGTGACAGTTATGTGAAAGTAGTTATGTTAATATAGGGTGCTTAGACCTGCCTAAAAGGTAAGAGGTGATCGGTATGGCTGATGCTAAAGATGAAAACAACGTAGAAGACACAAAAGGAAAAAAGAAGGAAGATAAGGACAAGAAGAGGCCGGTCGATGACCCATTTGCGTTTATTATGGATCTTTTGATCGATGTGATCAAAAGCTTCGTGAATGGGATGAAGGCAGGGTATCTGGGACTTCAGGATGAGAATGAGAATCAGAATCAGAAGAGCCAGAACCATATGAAAAATATGCAGACCATGATGGACTCCACCATGAAGATGTATCAGGGCATGCAGCAGCTTCAGAATATGCAGACCCAGATGCAGCGAGGGCCTCAGGCGAAGAACGCTCCCCAGAAGCAGCAGGCTGCACCGGCCAAGGGCGGCCAGCCCCAGACGGGAAATATGCAGATGCCCAACATGAATATGGGTAACATGCAGATGCCCAATATGAACATGGGAAATATGCAGATGCCCAATATGAACATGGGAAATATGCAGATGCCCAATATGAATATGGGCAATATGCAGATGGGCGGTATGATGGGCATCATGATGAATGTCTGCATGCAGATGATGCAGACCATGATGAGCGGCATGATGCAGATGCAGCAGATGTACCAGGGTCAGATGATGCAGCAGGTGCAGAATCCCCAGATGCAGGAGCAGCAGCCGGAGAAGCAGGCGGAGCAGGCTGAGAAGCAGCAGGAGCAGCCTTCTAAGGAACAGGCTGAGAAGCAGCAGGAGGAGCCTTCTAAGGAGCAGGCCGAAAAGCAGCAGGAGCAGCCTTCTAAGGAGCAGGCCGAAAAGCAGCAGGAGCAGCCTACTAATGAACAGCCTGAAAAGCAGGCCGGGGCGGAAAAGCAGGAAAACAGCCCATCTGACAGTGAGATTGCAGAAGAGCTAATTAACAGTACAAATCAATTAAAAGAAGCAAATGAAGAATATAAGCAGGTAAAGGCTGAAAATGATGCCGTTAAAGCCGAGATAGAAAGTGAAGTGCTCCAGACTGAGGACATGATTGGCTACCACCAGCTGGATATGGATCAAAAAATCAAAGAGATCTCAAAGCTGAAGTCCGAGAAGGATACCGCTCTTGAGGATGACCAGGCAGAACTGAACCGGGAGATAGAGGAAGAAGCGGTAGCCAGTAAAAATGCATCGATCAACAAGGGAATGCTCATTAATGACAATATCAACCCGGATGCCTCGCCATTTAAGGAGAAGGATATGGCAGAGGCGGAGACAAGCATAGTAAGGCTCAGTGATAAGCTAAAGGCTGAGGGCGCAGACAAGAGCGTGCTGGATGCGGTTGAAAAGTATAATAAAGAGGTCGTGGACTTCAATAATAAGGACGTAGACAAGCTTACAAATGCGGAGGATACGGTAAGAACCTATGACGCCGCAAAGAATTTCCTTGATGCCACGAAGCCAAAGCTCATAAATGAGGGTGCGAGGAAGGGTCAGTATGAGACCCTGAGTCCGGAGATGATGAAGGCGAGGACGGGAGCCCAGAAGCTTCTTAATTCCGTGGATCATTTTCAGGAAACCGAAATGAGAAAGAGAGCGGAGGCCAGAGCCGATGCCAGAAATAATAACCGTCAGTTCACTGCTACAAATAATCTGGAGATGAAATGGTTTTCAAAGAACGAGATCGATAAGGCCATCAGCTCTCTGGATAATATGAGGGATGCCAATGGCAAGCTTGGTCCCGGCGCCGAAAAATTCCATGGTGCTTTGAGTGAGCTTAAGAACACTATGGGGAAAAAGAACGGAGGCATCAACGCAGATGCGTATGTTAATGTATATAATGCAGCGGACGGTTTCATGAAGGAATCTTTAAGCAGCAAAATGAAGGGGCCCGCAGTGGATGCTGCGAGACAGGCCGGAAAGGATGTCCGTAAGCGCCTTAATGAGAATAACAGGATAGATAAACTGAACGTAGTTGCTGATTACGAGAAGCGCATGCAGCTTCTCACAGAGAAGACCGGAAAGATTAACGAACGCAGGCAGGCCCAAGAGCAGCGTGAAAAGAAGATCCAGGACTTAAGGACCGAGATGAGAGCCGCAAGGGGCAAGCGAAATGCCGCCAATACCGAAAGGCATCAGGAGAATAAGAGACGGCTCGATGAGTCCAATAAGAAGCTGGAAGCTGCAAAGCAGAAGAGGGACGCAGCAAAGAACCGCAGACTTCAGGCAGAGCAGTCAAAGAGAAGATCCAGACAGACTCAGATGAAGGCGCCGCAGAAGAATGCTATGGGAATGTAGGGCATCTTTTTGAAGGCAGACCGGCCTGAAGCAGAGCACAGGATATGAAGTATAACCTGAGGGGAGAAGAAACCGAAAATAAAGCGACCAGAGTGAGGGATAAGGCAGAGCATAAGGTCATATCCTTCCTTCGCTATTTTATTCCGGCCATGGGACCCCTTGTGATCTATATCGCGGCGGAGGCACTTATGGTGGTTTTGGGATCGACCCTTATCCACCCGAAGCTTACCCATGCCGAATTCAGAGAGCAGAAGATGAACCTCTATATGATGGTAGGGGTGATGCTCACCTTTGTTCTCTTAAGAGCGTATTCAAAAAAGAGGAGTAGTACCTTTTTCGAGGATGCCTCTCTTTACCTTAAAAATATAAGTGTGCTGAAGACGGTGGGATGTATATTATTCGGACTGGGAGTCTCGGTCGCACTGTCGGCATTTATCACACTGCTTCCGAAGATCGGGCCGGTAGCTACATACAGCGCCACCATGGAGAGACTCTATCACACCTGGTCACTGTACGTGGCGGTACTGTTTAACACCTTCTTTACTCCCATTGTGGAGGAGGTGATATTCAGGGGCTATATGCTGAACCGTCTTCTTCCCCACTGGGGAGAGAAAAAATCACTCTTTGCGGTAAGCTTATTATTCGCACTGATGCACGGGACAGCGCTGTGGATGCTGTACGCTTTTGCTATGGCCTGGGTTATCGGCAGGGTTTCGATATATGAAGACAATATCTACTATGCAATATGTGTGCATATGGGATTTAACCTTTTCTCCACGGTACTCTGGTTTATTTATCTATTCAGACCGGAGATGAAGGACGCATTATCAGGGAATATCCCGCTCATACTGATGCTGGGGATTTTCGGTGGTGCTGTGGCCATGCTTGTCAGCAAGCTGTACAGGGCGGAAAGGGAAAGCCTCTTTGTTACCAGGCTGTTTCAGGGAAAGGTATGATCAAGGTGGTGCTATATGGATGAATTACAGGATTCCGGAATAAACTTGGCGAAATGGATACCGCTTGGTATAGGCGGGGTGATCTTCCTCGGAGTTTTGACACAGTCCGTGCTGCTTGGTCTTTCTTCGTATTTTTCCACCGGAGCACTCAGTTTTTCAGGTATGGATATGAGTGAGCTTATCTCTCCCACAACCCTTATGTACGGGGTGGCAGAGATGGCTGTGATCATGGTATTCGCGCTGGTGACCAGCAACGGAAGCGTTCTTAAGGCATCGAAAAATATGCTGGGCGGAAAGGCGGAGAGAGTAGAGGGATCCCTTGAAAATTCCCGCTGGATGGAGGAAAAGGAGAGAAACGAGCTCTTCCCGAAGACCCAGTTCAAGAAGCTGAAGGATCTGAAGAAGGACGGGATACCTCTTTATGCAGTATATAACAGCAAGAAAAAGGATATGGACATAAATATAATCTCTCCGGCTCACGGTATCATTATCGGTGCTACCGGTTCCGGTAAGACCACCACCTTTGTGAATCCCGTGGTGCAGATACTTGGACGCGCGAAGGCAGGATCCTCAATGATATGCACGGACCCTAAGGGTGAGCTTTTCCAGCTTCACTCCAAGCTTCTTACAGAAAACGGCTACAAATGCATGGTTCTTGACCTCCGTGATCCCTATAGTTCCTTCCGCTGGAATCCTTTGGGATCCATATTTGACGTTTATCAGGAATATCTTCATATGGGTGATGATATCCTGGAGCATACGGATTCCATAGATGATTATCCGGACCTGAAGATGGTTCACGACAGATCACAGTTCAGTGATGAGGAACCCTGGTATGAGTGGCAGGGCTCAGCATACGCGGTGCGTATAGACCTTATAAACAAGGCCAGAGTGGAAAAGCAGAAGCTCTATGACGAGTGCTATGAAGATTTAAATGACCTTATCTCCGTTATCTGTCCCATAGAGAATGAGAAGGATCCTGTCTGGGAGAAGGGTGCCAGATCCATAATCATGGCAACGGCTCTTGCAATGCTTGAGGACTCCGAGGATCCGAAGCTTGAGATGACCAAGGATAAGTTCTGCTTCTACAACATAAACAAAGCAGTATCGAATTCGGAAAATGAATTCGCGGCATTAAAGGATTATTTCGAGGGGAGATCAAAGCTCTCAAAGGCAGTGGGTCTTTCAAAGCAGGTGCTGTCAGCCGCGGATCAGACCCTTTCATCATATATGAGTATCGCTTTTGACAAGCTCTCAATGTTTAATGATGAAGGACTCTGCGCCCTTACCAGCGCTACAGACATAAAGCCTGAGGAATTTGCCGACAGGCCCACGGCGCTTTTCTTAAAGATACCGGATGAAAAGGATACGAGACATGCCCTTGCGGCGGTATTTATCCTCTGTATTTATAAGGCTCTTATCAAGGTGGCATCCGCAAGGGAGGATCTTTCCCTTCCCAGAAACGTTTTCTTCCTTCTGGACGAGTTCGGAAATATGCCGAAGATCGACAAGTTTGACAAGATGATCACGGTAGGACGTTCGAGGAAGATATGGTTTGAGATGATAGTTCAGTCCTTTGCCCAGCTGAAGAATGTCTATGGCGAGACCGTGGCTGACATTGTTAAGGGTAACTGCGGTATCAAGCTTTTCATAGGTTCGAATGATATGCCTACCTGTGAGGAGTTTTCAAAGCTCTGCGGAAATATGACAGTCAAAACCTCCAGCGTGTCATCGGGATTGAAGGATAAGACCGGAAATATCAATATATCCACTCAGATACAGCAGAGACCGCTTATCTATCCGAATGAGCTTACGAGGTTAAATAATGCGAAGAGTACGGGAAATTCCATAGTGGTCACCTTCAATAATTTCCCGCTTATGACCAAATTCACGCCTTCATACAAGTGCCCGTTATATGAAATGGGACAGATGGATCTGACAGAGGTGAGGTCCAATGTATTTTTCGGTGATGATGTATATTACGATCTGGATGAGAGAAATTATCTGATCCTTGACGAGAATAAAGAAGATGAAGGGGAAGAGTCCGAAGGAACTGAGGCTGAGGGAGAAGCTGATGAGCTTGAGGACAGAACCGAAGAGCTCGAGGACAGTACTGAAGAGCTTGAGGACGAAAGCATAGATGAAGATCCTGAGTATGAAGGGGAGGAGTACGAGGAGCTTCAGGAGGAGTATGATCCTGAATGGGAGTCCGATGAAGAAGACAGAGAAGAGCTGTATGAGGACGACCAGGAAGAAGAAGGGGACTATGCTGAAGACGCGGAGGAGGACATTTCGGAGGACGAGGACGAAATGTTCGACGAGGAGAGTGTTATGGATATCATGGCCGACCTGATGAAGGATTATGAGCAAAACTCATCTGAGTGGCTCTCCGGCGATGATATGGAGGAGGCAGCAGGCTGATAAATGGAGAGGCTTAAAAGGATACTTGAATACACTGCGGTAGCGCTGCTATCGTCGTGGATACTGTTCCTTGCCGTGTTCGGGAGCACGGTGGAGATCAGGGCAGATGAGGAGTCATCATCATCAACAACTTCATCTTCTTCCAGTACGGGCAGGAGCCTGTATGATGCACTGAAGGCTATCTACGGGGATTCATCTTCGTCAAGCAGCTCTTCGGGATCATCATCCACTACATCGTCATCTTCCACGGTGACGATGGAGCAGCTTATGCAGAAGATGGAAACGCAGCCCATAGGACCCACCGTTGAAGAAGCATCTCTGGATGAGCTCTACCACGAGGACTATAAGGTCTATGAGGAGAAGCTTGGAGATACATATACCATATATACAAATGTAAAGAACGGCGGGGTTACCAACAGGCCGGTGGTGATAGATGTGCCGAAGGGCGTCGGGGTCTCGATGAAAAAAGACGGCTCCGATATGGCCTTTGCTTCGAAGCAGGTTCTGGAAACTGAGGGCAGCTATGTATTGAATCTTTTCATAGCGGCAAATGAGGATGATGCCAGGGATTTTGCCTCACGGAATTATCTCAGGGCAAAGTTCCGCTTCAGGATACAGTACTCTCCCGGCGTTGCAGGAATAGTCGGGGAGGGAGCCGAAGAGGAGGTTTCAGACAACTCTCTTGAAGAGGTGCCGGAGTATCTCCCCGAGGATATGATCCCGGATGACTTTGAATATGACGAAAGTGAATTCGAAGCTCTTACGGAGACACAGGAAGAACCGAAGGCGAGCACACCTCCCGCAGAGGCAGAGTTAAAGAGCGAGTATGACAACGATACGGGCTATTACAGGAATGTGCTTCGTACCGGGGATTATTTCTACAGTAATGTGCCAAACGGAAGTATCACCAATGACGGTGTGCTGATACAGGAAGCGGAGGGACTGACCTATACGGCATATATGAACGGGGAGCCCTTCGAAGGCTTTACTCCCGGAGAATATATACAGAGTACGGGGAACTTCGAGATATTTGTTTCAAAGGAAAATGACGGCGCCTTCAGTCAGATGTACAGTAAGGGAAGACCTGCAATAAGATTCCGTATCGTAAACGGTCCCGCTTCGGATCTCCGCATCATCACAGCTCCCGACGGGGTGACCATAAGGAACGTTCGCCGCAACGGTCTGGATCTCAGCTATGAAGAAGCCTTTATCAGGAAGGATACCGCATATCTTTCCGAGGATGGGGAGTATGAGCTTACCTTTGAGGATGAGGCCGGCAGCAGGGAGGTATATTTTACCCTTGATACGGTTCAGCCCATTGTGTCTGTCGGAGTTAAGCCCAATGAGGCTACGATCAATTACATGAGCAGCGATATCACCAGAGCCGTGCTTTACAAGGGTAATGAGCTCATAAGTGATCCGCAGCTGGTACGTACCATTACCAAACCCGGGAAGTACACCCTCTATGCTTATGATGACGCAGGAAACTATTCAAAGTCTGAATTTACCGTGAATTACCGTATCAATGCCGCAGCCGTGATAGCGATAATCGCAGTGCTGGCGCTGATCGCGGGAGTTGTGATCTACCTTGTAAGGATGAAGAAGAAAGTGAAGGTGGTATAGCTTGCTCTATCCGACAGTCCTAAGCTTCAATTCCATGATGAATGCACTCATGGACTTCATACTGGAAAACCAGATAGTGGATATTGTTACAGGCGTATTCTGGTCGGTTCAGGGGCTGGCGCTCCAGCTTGTGAGGGAGTATCTGTATACGAAGTTTTACTTCTGGCTTATCGTGCTCCTGGATCTGGTCTGGCTGCTTGAGCAGGCCTTTGATGTGTTTTCCGGAACCCAGATCGTCTATGTGAATGATACCGCGGGTAACGTACTGGGACAGGAGGACTTTATGACCTCTGTATTTATCGGGAGTCCGGTTCAGAATGCCTACTGGTATTTTATGCTGGCTGCAAGCGTGCTGTGCTTCTTTTTCACTATAATAGCGGTGATCAAGTCCATGGGAGAGAGTATAAGCGAGGTCAAAAGACCGGTGAGCGCAGTGATCAGGCAGGCCTTCCAGGCAATGCTCACCTTTTTCCTGATCCCGACAGCCTGTATAGCGGTGATGAAGCTTGCAGGTGCCATCACCAGGATAATTTCGCAGTCGACAGGAGAGTTTCAGGATCAGAGGATCTCAGACATTGTTTTCGTTCTGATAGTGGGGGATAACTGGAAGTCAGAGGCGGCAAGGAAGCTCTGCTCAACCGGAAGGATGTTTTCAAAGCTTTCCACCAGGACCTACTTTAACTGGAGAGATATAAATTACCTCTACGGCTATATCCTTGTGATATTTATGGTGGTGGTAATGATAACCATAGTGATGCAGGCGGTAATGAGGGCCCTGATGCTTGCCATCCTCTTCCTTACCAGTCCATGGTTTGTATCCATGATCCCTTTGGACGGTGGAGAGAAATTCAAGAGCTGGAGCAGGCTCTTTGTGGGATTTTCCTTTGCTACCTTCGGACCGATCCTGGTTCTCAGGATATACAATGTGGTCCTTATAAATATCGGGATAACCGGCAATATCAGCTTTGGCAGTGAATTCAATCCCATTACGGGATGGATACTGAAGTTTGCCATAACCGCTTTTGGAATGGTAGGTGCCTGGCAGAGCCAGTACCTCATTCTTGACATATTCAGCCCAGAAACGGTAGGGCTTCTGAAGCAGTCACAGTTCCTTGCCAAAATGGCAGGAGACTCGGCAAAGCAGGCCGCATCCGCGGCTGCGGCCTACGTGACAGGCGGCGCGTCCAAAGCAGGAGAAGCCCTGGGCGGTGCCCTTGCCAGCATGAATAAGAACGGCAAGGAATAACTTCGGGCGGCGAGCGTAGAGGGACATAAAGGGAATGATCAGGGGTAGATAAATGGAAATAGTTCAGCTCTGGGGTTTACAGGATGTATATGATTACATATACAAAAATATTCTGGACCCGGTATGGGAGTTTGTGAGCAGCTGTATCTCCACAGGCTTCACATATCTGGCCAATGGTATTTCTATTGCCTTAAATGCTGTCCTTAATTCGATTTTCGGTGAGATCATAAGTATTTTCCTTGACTGGTTCTACGCAAAGTGGTTCGCACTTCAGTCAGCCATACTGCTTCTTCTTGACTGTATAGAGGACTGCTTCAATATAGTGAGCGGTTTAAGACCTGTGTATATAAGGGCCGGAGGCGGTGCCGGAGCGGTTAAGGGCGGTGGAATGCCCATACTGTTTGCGGTATTCCAGCAAAAAGCAGTACAGAATGCAATGCTCGTTATGATAGCGGTGGGATTCTGGCTCTGTTTTGCCATGGCGATCATTGCCACAGCCAGAAATTTCCTGGAGCTCGGTGGCGACAAAACGAAGCCGGCTACACATATTATAAAGATGACGGCAAAGTCCCTCCTGTATCTTGTACTGGCTCCCATGACCGCTGCAGCCCTGATCCTTCTTTCACAGGCGATCCTGACCACCATAGACAAGGGCCTGACTGAGGGAGAGGGAAAGACAAGCATTGCAAGGATAATATTCTGCATTTCTTCCCTTGATGCCATCGACACCTCAATCACATCGGACGGTGCCGAATATAATGTCAGCTACGCCGACGGGCCTTCCAAGGCATCTCTAACGGATAAATACAGGGCTAAATTTTATTATGAGGATGACCATTTCCTTATTCCCAACTTTTGCAATCCGATCGTTGCAAGATTAACCTTTACCTTCTGGGGCTTTGACTACTTTATCAGCCTGGGCTGCGGTATCTTCTTTACCGTGATCATGTGTATGGTGCTGGCGGTCTTTATAGGCAGGGTATTCGATGTTGTTGTGCTTCTTATCATAGAGCCTTTCTTTGTTGCAATGATGCCCTTTGATGACGGGGAATACTACAGGAAGTGGTTTGAGCTTTTTCTGGGAAAGCTTTTCCAGGGCTTCGGTTCCGTTATCGGAATGAGGGTGTACCTTATGATACTGGAGCAGCTTTTCGCGGGAAACATAAGCTTTTCAAACTCCAATTCCTTAGGGGCGAGGCTGCAGGATTATCTCATAATGCTCCTTTTCGCCATGGGCGGAGGAGTTGCCGTGCAGCATGTGGGACCTCTGATCACCGGTATCCTGAGCCAGAGCGCTGCATCCGGAGAGCAGGCCTATGCGGCTGCGGGCGGAGCTGTGGGCAAGTATATTGCCAATAAGGAGATGGGACTTGTAAAGAAGGCTGCAACCTCCACTGCCAAGAAGATCGGTGGAGGCATAGGTATGGGTATATCGGAGCTCGCCAAATTCCGCGGTAAGCGCGGCGGTATGGGCGGAATCGGAGGCGGCGGTGCCGGTGGTATGGGCGGAGCTGCGGACGGTGCCGATGGAGGAGCACTTGGTGCGCTTGGACAGTTTGCGGGAATGCGGCCTCAGGGTGGATTTGGCGGTAAGCCCGGAGCCGGAGCCAAGGGCGGAATCGGAGGCGCCGGTGCCGTTTCATCCATGCAGCAGTCCTTAAGCAGCTTCAAGACCTCTGTGATGGGCGCAGGCCTTATAAATACTAACCCCAGCGGAACCGGCAAGGATAAGGACGCGAAAAATGGCGGACAGGCGCCTGCCGGCGGAGGCAAGGGTCAGGGCGTAAAGATGGACGAAATGCTTAAGGCACCCGGCAAGGGTTCCGGCGGCGATGGCGGAAAATTCAATGGCAGAGGTAAGGGAAAAGCTGATAATGCCGGAAAAGGAAATTCAGGCGGAGGCGTACCTCCTGTAAAAGGGAATAATAATGCACCCGGCGGCGGTGAGCAGAAGAGCATGCAGGACATCGTAAGCGGAAATCAGGATAATGATCCGCTTAACACAGCCTTTATCGACGATGGTAATAATGATGGCGGCAGCTTTGACGGAGGATCTTCTTCAGGCGGTGGCTTTGACGGAGGATCTTCTTCGGGCGGCGATATGAGCGGCGGCGGAGACCAGGGCGGCAGCAATACCGGCGATATGGGCGGCGGCTCTAATTCGGGAAGCGGCAGCAGTAATACCGGTAATACGGGAAGCGGCAGCATTAATACCGGCAGCATGGGAAGCGGCAGTATTAATACCGGCAATATGGGAAGCTCCGGAAGTCTGGGCGGCGGCAGGAAGACCATGCAGGATATGGTCGGGAATAGTAATGTCAACAGCGGAAACATGGGCGGCAGCATTAATACCGGCAGCGTTGGGGGCGGCTTTAACACGGGAAGCAGCAGTAGCGGAAACATGGGCGGCAGCTTTAATTCGGGAAGCGGCAATACCGGCAATATGGGCGGCGGCTATAACACGGGAAGCAGCAATACCGGCAGTATGGGCGGCGGATTTAACACGGGAAGCAGCAATACCGGCAGTATGGGCGGCGGATTTAACACGGGAAGCAGCAATACCGGCGATATGGGCGGCGGCTATAACACAGGAAGCAGCAATACCGGCGATATGGGCAGCGGCTATAACACGGGAAGCAGCGGAAGTATGGGAACCATGCAGGATATAGTCGGGGATCAGACATTAAACAACGAAAATTTGAACAGTGGTCCGATGAGTATGCAGGATCTCATAAGGGATGATGATAATGATCCGCTTAACAGTGGGTTTATAAATGATGATGATGATGATGACGGAGCCTTTTAATCTATGATGAGGGTTATTCCTAAAAGAACAAATGTAAGGATGGAGCTCTTCCGGGGCGTCGAGGTAGTGGACGTTATCGTGGGCGCTGTGGGTGCTCTTATAGCCATAAGCTTTGCGGTGTCCAATCTGCCGGCTAAGTTTATCTTTGCAGGAGTAATGGCGGTGATCACCGCTTCTCTCGTGATACCCATTGGGGATGAAAAGGGTTATATGATCGTGCTCTTCGGCCTCAGATATCTGGGACAGCCGAGACAATTTGTTAAACGGAGTAAGGTTGAGGACACGGGTAAAAAGAAGGATCAGGAGAAGCTTACGGTTGAGGACGTAACGCCCTTCACCGGTGTCGACGGGAAGTACATTGAGTACGGGGATAAGTATTCAGCCGTAGTTATGAGTATACCCTCTGTGGAATTCAGGTTTTTTACCCAGTCCAGGCAGGACAATATGATCGACCGTATATTCGGTGGCATACTTCGGTCTGCAGCGGATGAGGAGGTCATAAACCTGGTAAAGCTTGACCAGCCGGTGGTTTACGATGAGTTTATCTTAAGCGAGCAGAGGAAGCTGGATGAGCTTAAGGAAGCATATCTGAACGGCATCTTCAATAAGGACGAGCTCACCGTCAGGGTGGGAATCATCCAGGACAGGATAGAGCATCTCCAGGACATTGACTTCAGGAATAAGGTCTACATGCCTTTCCACTACCTTATGTTCATATATAAGGACAGGCAGTTCCTGGACAGCCAGATAAAGAGCGCCATTGAGGACTTTGCCTCGGTCAATATGGAGTGTCACCAGCTTGAAGGAAGTGAGCTGGCAGTATTTCTTAAATACAATTACGGAATGAACTTTGATGAAAGAGTGGCTAAGGAGATAAGCCCGGACCAGTATATGGACTGGATACTTCCCGATGAGATAAAGATAGGCACCAGAACGATACAGTATGACGATCTCATAACCCACAATTTCAGACTGAGAGATTTCCCGGTACTGGTAGGTAATTCCTGGGGTGCCGAGATGTTCAATACCGTGGGGAGCAAGGTTATCATGAAGATGACCCCGATAGAGAGGGGCAAGGGAATAAGGCAGATCGACAGATCCTTAGAGGAACTTCGGGATCAGAGAAACAGTACCGGAAAGGCCAGCCGGATAATCGATCTCGATACCCAGATCCAGGCTCTTGCATCGGTTCTCCGCTCTATGCAGGGTGAGAATGAGACACTGTTTAACGTAAACGTATTTCTGCAGGTAAATGATTACGATCTCTCGGAGCAGAAGAAGAGTGAGTATAAGACCAAGGCGGATCCGAATTCCAGAAAGAAGAGAGTCCGTCAGGCTCTGTCAGAAGAGGGCTTCAGGGTTACGGATATGTTTATGCAGCAGTTTGAAGCGTACTCTTCTGAGTCACTTTCAGGGTATGATGCCTTTGAGAGATATAAGAGGGGTATACACTCCACCTCCTGTGCGGCGGTTTTCCCATTTGTATATAAGAGCCTGTGTGACGATGACGGACTATATATCGGAAACTCATCGGGGATCCCGGTATTTATTAATTTCTTCAGAAGGGATTCCGAGAGGGTTAATTCCAATACCGTCATCATAGGAAAATCCGGCTCAGGTAAATCCTATGCCACAAAGAGTATACTTGCCCAGCTGGCAGCCGAGGATTCAAAGATATTCATTCTTGATCCCGAGAATGAGTACACGAAGATGGCAGCAGGCTTAAACGGAAAGATCATAGACGTGGGTTCAGCAACCCAGGGAAGGCTTAATCCTTTCCATATCATAACCTCTCTTTCCGACGACGAAGAGGACAGTGAGGAAGCGGAGGAGATCGCAAAGGCAAATACCTTTTCCACCCATCTGCAGTTTCTGGAGGAATTTTACCGCCAGATACTGCCGGGGCTTTCTCCCGAGGCTCTGGAATTCTTAAACAGCCTCACCACCAGTATGTACACCAGCCGGGGTATCGACCAGGACACGGACTTTTCAAAGCTGTCCCCCTCCGATTACCCTACCTTCAATGATCTTTATGACGATATACTGGAGTCGTTCCAGACAGGCTTTTCTGATAATGATTATACGAAGGCGATCTTACGTACTCTTATGGCCTCCATATCCAAGTTTGCGGAGGGAGGCAGGGATTCGACCCTCTGGAACGGGGAAGCTACCATTACCACGGAGGAGAACTTTGTGGTATTTGATTTCCAGTCACTTCTTGCCAATAAGAACGGCACCATTGCAAATGCACAGATGCTCTTAGTCCTTAAGTGGCTGGATAATGAGATCATAAAGAACCGTGAGTACAATATGATGTACCATGCCAACAGGAAGATCGTTATAGTAATAGACGAGGCTCATGTATTTATCGATGACAAATATCCCATAGCCCTGGACTTTATGTTCCAGCTTGCGAAGCGTATCAGGAAATATAATGGTATGCAGATAGTCATCACGCAGAATATCAAGGATTTCGTAGGTACGGAAGAGCTTGCCAGAAAGTCTACGGCGATAATTAATGCAAGCCAGTACAGCTTCATATTCCCTCTGTCACCAAATGATATGACGGATCTCATTAAGCTGTACGAGAACGCCGGAGCCATAAATGAGAGTGAACAGGATGACATAGTGAATAACGGCAGAGGCCGGGCCTTTGTCATAACTGCCCCCGGAGAGAGATCCAATGTGGATATTGTTGCAGGGGAAGGTATAGAAGCACTGTTTACTATGACTTAAATATAAGGAATGGAAAGAAGGATGAAAAAAACACTGCTGGGAATAATGATAATGTCGCTTATTTCAGCGTTTCTCCTCACCGGCTGCGGAGGAAAAAAGGCAGAGGTGCCGGCTACCTCGGAGGAGGGGATACTGAAGGTGGGTATAGTAGACGGTAAGGACAGATTCGCAAAAAGCGAAGCCGGAGCCCCTGTGGGTATTGAGGCAGAGCTTGCAAAAAGAGTTGCTGATGCCGGCGGATATGCCATACGCCTTACTATCGTGGATGACAGCGACGCCTTACTCAGTGGAATGCTGAACGGTGAATATGACCTGGGATTTGGCAGGATAACGGATACGGATCAGAGGATAGGGAATCTGAATGTGTCCATTCCCTACGGTAAGGGCTGTCTCTATCTGGCAACACCGAAGAGAAATTATATGAACTGCCTAAGTGCTGTTCAGTCCGGAACAATTGGGGTGTCCACCCGTGCAGATGCGATAAAGGACGAGATAAGCGGAATAGACAGCATTGTGAATCAGCCATACACTGACGTTTCCCTGATGGCGGGAGACATAGCCGAAGGCAATTTACTGGCGGGACTGGTTACGGAGAGGGAAGCCATCTCTATGATAAATGACAGGGTACAGGCTCAGGAGCTCCTTAATTCTCCCAGGGAGAGCTATGTGGCTCTTACACCGGACGGATCACCGCTTATGGGAACGGTGAACGGTGTCATTGAGAATTACAGGATGGAAGAAGCGGGATTATCAAATGAGTAAAAGATTCTTCGGGCTGCGCCCTCAGAATGACTTGTCATCCTGAGCGAAGCGAAGGATCTTTTACGGGGCACTGCCGCACATAGTGCGTCAAAACGTGCCCGAAAAATGTCCACTGGACATTTTTCCATCCTGAGCGAAGCGAAGGATCCTTAAACGTAACTATTCAGAATCCGAAGGGTTCTGAACAGATACCCTTAAACAATCAACCGCAGGAGGAAAAGATATGTCAGAAAAAGTAGTATACAAGCTTAGAGAAAGGGTGGATGCAAATAATGCCCAGGAGGTGCAGAAGGAGCTGGAGGAGATATCCGGTGACGGTTCCCTGGATCTGGTGATCGACTTTGCGGAAAATAAGTATGTAAGCTCCGCCGGACTCCGTGCTGTTCTCTTTATTCAGAAAAAAATGAAAAAGGGAGGGGGCAGCGAGACGCTTATAAATGTGTCTGACGCCGTAAAGGAGATATTTGATGTGACCGGTTATTCTAGATTTCTTGTGATTGAATAAAAAAACCGGGCTCATTTTCCAAAGTCATTTGTATATATAATTAGAAAGGGGGATGATGAATTGGCATTTTTTGACAGCCCTAAGAATATGGCCCTCTGGAATAAAGAGCTTGCAAACCTTGATGCTGAGAGGGAAAGACGCAAGGAAGAGGGATATAAGCCGGAAATGAAGGTTGTTGACGGAAGCGGCCGGGTAAGCCGGCCAACGGAAAATAACCCTCACGTACGCCGCATCACCCTGAAGGAGCTGGAGGAGATAGAGAGGAATGCCAGGGCGGAAAAGAACGCAGGATCCGAAATGAGTGCCGGAGCACAGAAAAAAGCCCTGAGGAATAAGGGCGGTCTGTCTAAGGAAGCCTCTGCGGTAATGTGATGAAAAGCCCGGGAATGAGAAAAAGACTGATTTTTCCGATCCTTCTCGTTATCAGCTGGTTTTTCCTTACAGCAGTGAATGTTCCAAAGGAAAGGATCATAGTGGAAGCGGATCCGGTGCTGTCCGTATCCTATGAAGAGGGGTTTTTTATATACACCATGCCGAACGGAGCATCCTTCACTATGAACTGTCCCCTTGGCGGGGTCATAGATGAAGCCGTGGAGGTGAATACAGGAAAAGATGCGTGGATAGTATCCTTTATGAAGGACGGAGAGTCCTGCCTTCCCGGACAGAATTTTCATTCCGTAAGCGAAGCATTGGCGAGTATGCCGGATCACGTGATAAGAAATGTATCACTTGACAAAACCGGCTCCTATCTTTTTCACATAAGGAGTACGGTTACTGATAAATCCGGGAGAGAGACCTATGATGTTTACGGAGGATTCCGGATAGCGGCAAGTGGCACTACGGTTGGATCTTCATATATCGAAGCCCCATATGACTATGAGATATCAGCGATATTTCTGAACGGAAAGAAGCTGAATACAGCCGGCGGAGAAAGAGCAGAGCTTCCCCGGGACGGACAATATGAAGTACACTTCAGTCCGGTAAAAGGAAAGCTTCCGGAATGGACAACATTCTTTTTTAGGGATACAACGGCACCTGCACTCATATTCAATCCTCCGCTTGAGGGGGATACGGCAGGAGAGCCGGTGAGCTTCAGACCTACTGAGGCTGACGCAAGGATACAGGTTCTGTTAAACAACAATGAGGTAACTCTTCACAATATGACGGCGGCAGCCAACGGGAGATACATTATTACGGTCTCCGACTCTGCCGGAAACAGCAATGAATATTCCTTCAATGTGGAAATGAAGGAAAAAACTTCTGCTTTGCCTTATTTCGAAATAGTGCTCATCATCATAGTGCTGTCGGTATCGGTGGTCATCTTTGAGCACAGAAGAATGAGGATCATATAGAAACAAATAAAAATTCAATAAAAAGGAGAACAAAACATGAAGAACATTATTACTAAAATTAAGTACCCCCTGACACTCTTAACATTTGCCGTATTTTCACTGGCAAACAGCACCCTGGTATTTGCTGCCGGTGAGACCACCAGTTCTTCCACTTCAGGAGGAGGAGGCGGAGGAGTTGACTTTTCAAATGCAGCATCTCCTGTTGTAAGTCTTATCAACAGCCTTATAGGACCTGTTATTTCCGTAGTTGTGGCTGTAGGCGCTATCTACTGTGTTATCCTCGGAGTGAAGCTTGCAAAGGCTGATGAGCCGCAGGAAAGAGAAAAGGCAAAGATGGCATTAAAGAACGCCATCATAGGCTTCTTCCTCATCTTCATTCTGATTGTAGTTATGAGACTTATGGTTCCCACACTTGTAACCTGGGTTCAGAACAGCACCAATACAACAATGAATGTAACATATTGATCAGGTATTGAATAAGTGAAGGCAGCATCCGTGAAGACCGTAAAGAAATCATATGATCGAAATACGTTCCTTAAGCGGATGCTGTCTTTTTTTGTTGCCTTTTCCCTTGTGCTGCAGCTTTCAGGCTGCGGGGGCGGAGGTCTTGTAACCCAGACCACGGAGGAACCCGCAAAAAGGGAAGAGGTAAGTATAAATTCAGTCTCCAGAGTGATACCCACAAAAAGGGAAAAGGAGGAGGTTGATTTCTCCACAGACAGATTCAGCGTGGATGGAGTCAACGCCTTTTACATACTTCCGGGACTTGAGAATATACCGGGAGCTATGGCGTGCTTTGAGGTGCTGGATTACAATTCCCTCGGGGAATTTGTATATTACTATGTGACTCCCTGCTACGCGGCGCCTGAGGATATCGAAGAGTATAACAGCGGCCAGAAGAAAAGCGGAATGGTTGCGAACAGAAGGGTCATGCCCGATCCCGAGGACAGAAGGGAAGACTACGAATATGACGCTGAGGTTTTGATGTCCTATAATCCGGACAGCGGCAAATACCGGGTCATGCTCGCAAAGACCTATGAAATAGATAAGGTCAATGAATTTGATCCTGAGAAGGAGGGGCGGCCCTATTATTATTTGGTGCAGCAGGAGGATAGTACATATGATGCATTTATTTCGGAGAGGGCTCTTGCCTGTAAGGTGGCAGGCAGGGAGGAATATCTGATAGTGGATCAGGGAAGTCTTTCCGGTATGGTATTTGATGCCAGGGGCAACAGGAAGTTTTCAATGACATACAAAAACACCCTGGATAATGAAGCAAAAAATAAGCAGGAAAGCCTGTATAAGCTGCGGATCGACAGAACACGTATGTCAGACGCCGACAGGTTCGAAGGAGATGATAAATTCGATAAATGGCTTGATTCGTCGGGAAAGAATGATCAAGGCGTAAAACCCGGAGGTGCAGGGGACAATCCGATGAATGTCCTGATAACCGGGATATCCATGACGGATTCCTATGAGTCATATCTCGGTGCAACTTTCTTTCTCGGGGACAATCCCATGGCTGCTTCTGCAGAGATCAGTACCACATACATGATCTACAGACAGTCTCTTGATACCGGGAACGGAGCAGCACCCTATATCTCAGTAAACTATAACGCGGATAAGCAGAGGGAGCAGTGGCTGTCACTGGACAACTGCTTTTTTAAGAGTTATGACGAATACAGAAATACTTTAGGATACAGTATGGATGACCTGAAGTCCGGAAAGTCCGGTGATGAATATAAGGACGATTTTTCACCCTTTATCGCCGGAGATGAAAAGGGAGATGCCTCTGTATTTATCGAGATACCGGATATTGCCGACATTCCGTCTTCCTGGTTTGATCATAATTTTATGACCAAACTTCTTAAAGACACCGGAGTAAGAGAGTCTGAAACTTCTTTTTTTATCTATCTTCTGGAAAATAAAAATAGTATAAATGACTACGACAGAAGAATGATGCTTTTAACGCGTTTCGTGTCTTTGGATATTCCTGCAAAAAGAGCTCTGCAGACCATTGTGGCGGATGCTCTGCCAAGGGGGCTGAAGGAAAAGAACGCGGATAAGGACTCTGTGTCTACTCTTGCTTTCTTTAATGACTACGGGTGGATCTTAAAACCGGGGGAATATCAGGACGGGTCTGATATCGGTTTTTATACCCTGGCGCCTTTAAATGAGTATGGCGTGAGCAAGATGTCTGATCATACCCTGAGTATGGTTTCTTCAAACGGTATTTACAAGAATTACATTGCTCCCGTGGACTATTTTCCTGAGGACTCGGATAATCTGAACCTTGAAGAATCCATAAAAAAGAATTATCAGACCAAACTCGAAATGGAGCCCTATGAAACGGAAGAGAAAAGAAAACGCACCTGCTATATTTATGACCTTGAAACGGCTGATAAGCAGAAGGAGGAAGTGATAAAGGAGTCAGGGCTTTCGGATGATGTAAAGGCGACCATAGATGAGATCACGGATATCCTCCGGACAGATACCGAAACCTGGCAGAATCTGGAGCTTGCCTGGCTTGTAAATGAGGCTACCAGGGACATGGAGGAGCTTCTTGATGAGATCGCGGAAAAGGCTGAGGATGCTAATGATGACGGGGATCTTGATGACGATAAGTATGAAGAGATCGAGGACTTCGTGGAAGAGCAGGAAGAGGACATGGAGGACAAGGATCCCGAGACTCTGTATGAAGAGATGAGGGAGGATGCAGAAGAGAAGCATGATAAGGGGCAATTAAGCGATGAAGAGTATGAGCAGATTCTGAAGACCATCGACAAGGCCGAGGAAGATGACCTTGATATGGATGAGGAAGAGCTTGAAGAATTTGAAAATCTGATAAAAGGAAGCGGTCTTATTGCGGATGGACAGAGAGCAATAGTAAGCGGGAACAACGCATTGAGAAGGAAAATGCTTGAAAGGGTTGAGGAGCTTGCCAAAGAGATCCCTGAGGACATAAGGGAGGGGATGCTCTATCTCTGCGCCGGCTTTTCCATTGATGTTCAGGAATGTAAGGAGTATCCAATCTCATACACGCTTGTCTTCCCTCAGGGTGCTACTGTCACCGTAAAGGAAAGCGGTCAGGCAGAAACGGTCGGAGGGAAGTCGGAATCCTTCTACGACGGAGTTCTTATCGCGGCGGAAAATAAATCGAAGGCCTTTAAGGGAAACACCTATGCCGTGGGATACAAAAGTGCGGGTGTTGTGGATTTCTTTAATAAATATACCTACGGGAAGCCTATGGATATCTCGCCTCTCAGTTATGATGACGGTGAGAGTGTGAGAAACATCATTGCCCTTCGTACCGACAAGGGTGTGAGATTCTTTGAAAAGGGCGGGAAGAGCGGATTTGAGGAACGCCTGGACAATATTAAGCTTGCAAGGTTTATAGGACAGGATAATGCGGATATACTTTCAAATGTGATCGAAGAAAAAAGTATGACCGGTCTCACTGCCGACGAAATGGACAGAATAGACCGGGGGGAAGTAGAGGGAGTGAATTCTGTAAGTATGGAGCTTCCTGAGGAAATGAAGAAAGAGTTTCGGGAAAGAGAGCTGAAAAGCGGTATTCACAATTTGTACAGCCCTCTTGAATTCAAGGCCAGAGGAGACGAGGCCTACAATGAAGTCCTCTTAAACGGAGGACTGGTTTCCGGTGTGGAAAAGGAAGATTTTCTGGGCTTTATGAGCCTAAGGATGCTCCTTACTTCTTCCGGTTATACAAGGGAAGCAGAGGGACGATATGAAGACGCTCTTAATGAAAGCAGGGAGAGGATAGAACAAAAGGCCGCCACATTAAGTGAAAATACCAGCGAAAGCGCCAATGCTGCCGATGCAGAGTCCATTGATAAGGAGCTGGCACTTGATTCATCGACTCTTAATGTCGATTTTAACGAGAGATATACGGGACATCTTACCAGTTCAAAAAATATCTGTCTTATTTCGAAGGACAAAGCACTTATCTGCTCTATGGAAGGCGGAACGAAGATCCTTGACCTGACATACGGCACTGTGGCTGATGATATGGATGGCTCGTACTACAGGGCTTTCCAGCGGGAAAGGAGCAGGAATTTTAAGCTTGTGGGCTTTGAAAATACCGACTTTTCTTATACAGACACGGATCTGCCGAGGGCAAAGGTATATTCCGTGGTATATGGGAAAGCGGAGCTTGAAAAATCTGTTGTAGACGCCTTTAAGCAGATGCTTGAACAGTACGCAAAGGACTATCTCCACAGAGAGTACAGAACAGAGTATGGTGAAAATGATGAAATAAAGACAAAGGAGACCACGGAGGAAGAAGAGCAGGAGAGCGTGGAGGCCGGGAAGATCTTCAATCCCGCTAATAAGTCCTATGCCACCGCACTTCGGATCCTTGAAGGAAAATACGGTATAGAGAGGACTACCGGGGAAATAAATGAGCTTGTGAAGGAACTCCGGGAGAGGATAGCCGGAGTGAAGCCGGCTATCACAAGGCTCTATGAGCTTGCGGGAGCCAAATCCCTGGCGGGAAATACCGCAAAGAGAGCTGAAGGCTACTGGAAAAATCTGGAGTCCAGAATGACTATGGCTAACGAGGTGGAGGGATTATATGATATACTCGTTGAAATAAGGATGGATGATGATGTCCTGCCGGGGCTTGATAAGGAGCAGGCGGATAAATACCGTTCTTATAAGGATGTGCTGGATCTTGCAAAGGAGAACGGCAGGGTTTCCGCAAATGAGATATTCGGAAGTGAGGACGGAACCTCAAAGCTTGATACCTTAAGCAGTAATGATTCAGGAACTGAAAGAGAGCGGTTAAGGGAAAATTACAAGCAGGATGTGATAAAGGACATTGCGGAGGAGTATTATTTAAAGACAAGGGAAGGCAAGATCTCCGCTGACGAGGAGGAACCTTCTTTATATGAGAAGAGAGAAAACTTAAGAAGCTACACCGGATCTCTCTTAAACCAGATCAATCCGGACAACTTCGTAGCACACAGGGACAGTATCGCAGATGAATTTACCGACCTCATTAACCATGGGAAGGGAAAAGTGACCGGCGCCCACCTTGATGAAATGAAAAAGCGGATAAAGGAGGGACTGTCCGCCATGGATGCTGTCTGGAAGCTGGAAGAGTTTGTGATCTCCGAGAAGATAGAGAACGGAAGCGGGTATTCCGGCTATAAACAGTGGCTTACGGATTATAATGAAAAGGTGAGAAATAATGAGCTTACGGGTAAGGAGAGGATAAGCTTCTTAAGGACCTCTGCCGCATATAAAGCGGTGATCGGAGACCTGAAGAACGATACATCCGTAAAGAGCTTTTTGAATGGAAGGAAGGAGACCTGGGACGATTATCTCAGCTATGTTATAAAGAGGATCGGAAGGGGAACGGTCCGAACGGATGAGAGCTTTGAAGAAAGCTCTGACTAAAGTGGAGCAGAAAGGAAAGAGGGAGATGAAGATCAGATCAGTTTTAAGGAAGATCACGGCAGTGATCCTGGCGGCTGCGGTCATTGCCGCATTATCACCGGCAGACACGGAGGCAGGTTCGGGTGGATTCGGAGTAAAGGGAGCCTGGACGCCGACTCCGGTTGAAGGAGTTCTGTCCTATGTTACTACAGACGGAAAGTTCCTTGCGGACGGTTATACTGCCGATGGCTACTATGTGAATAAAAACGGCTTTTGGATGCCGGCGTACAATATACTGGGAGCAATGGTACCCGCCAGGAACAGCTGGCTTACGGCGGCTGAAGTCGGAGACTTTGAAATGATCATTCCGATAATGAAGAGTGCCCAGAAGAAGCTTACGGATGACCTCCATGGCTGGAGGGTGATCTCCGTATACAGCACCCATATGAACCTTTCCTCTGTTGTATCAACGGAAAAGGAAAGGACAAAGACCACACGGCTTTCGATATACAAGAATCCGGATTTTAACGGCTACACCATAGAGGTAAGGACTCCCCTTTCCGGAGATGAAAAGGAGATGACGGATGACGCGGGGGAATGGAGCAGTATGGCACTCTATGACTATCAGGTACTGAGGCTCTGGCTCTACTGCATCAGCCGTTCCGGAGACAAGGTGGCACGGGCTGTCTATTCCAGCTGGATGGATAATAATGCCGACGGTTTGAGGATCGGCGAGTGGGTAACTGTAGGGGATACCCTGGTAAAGTATGTGCCTTCAAACGGTGCAGGACTCTATGAGATAAGGGCAGCGTTCTGATCAGGGTGAGAGGGGTATGCCGGAAAAAAGCCCGGATATTTGTTTTCGGGATCATATTTTTTGGGACGGCGGCCCTTCTGTCCGGAAGAGTGTCTCTCCGGGCAGATGACAGGCTTTCGGAGTTTTCGGGACTGGTGAAGGATATCAATGCCGAAGCACCGGCTCCGGTGAAAAAAGAGACCCGGGAGAATGTATCCGGAAATCATCACGGAAATGCCCCCGCCGGGTCTTCGCTCTCCGGGAATAAGCTTTCAGATAATACCGCAGGGGCAGGAAAGACCCGTAAAGAGACGGACAGCGGAGACAGGCTCAGTGATTTTGCGTCTCTTGTTAAAGACACGGAGGAAAAGGCAGGTATCACGGACAGTGACCCGCAAAGTGACCGCGTTATAAGAACCGGAGAAGGGGGAGGCGATCCTGACGGGAGACTGACCGCAATGGCACGGGAGGTCAGCCGTATAGAGAAGGAGATGGAGAAGAAGTACGGCCCGGTGATAGAGGACAAGGTCATTAGTAACCCCGGTGAATATAACGACGGAGACCGGGTTGTGGCTACGGAAAACACAAAGAGTGAATCTCTGGTGAGACTGAAGGGGGTTCGGTTTGACCGGATCAACAGCTCCCGGAAAAATACAAAGGACATTTTTGAATTAAAGGGTGATGAGCTGCAAAGTACTCTTGGAAACTTTAATAATAATAAGGAGGAGCAGGTTTCCGAGAAATTTGAGGGCTCCGGCGATACGGACTTTTCATTGGACAGCCTCCTTGGAAGCAAGGGGAGGAGCCTTGGCATTTTCAGGCTTACCGCCTATGATGCCTGTATAATATGCTGCGGAAAGACAGACGGGATCACTGCCACAGGCACAAAGGCCGAGGTGGGAAGGACCATTGCAGTGGATCCCAATGTGATCCCATTTGGCACCAGGGTTATGATAGACGGCCATATCTATACAGCCGAGGACAGCGGCTCGAAGATAAAAGGGAACAGGATAGATGTATTCTTATCGACCCACGAGGAAGCACGACGTTTCGGTGTGAAGGAGGCAGAGGTATTTCTTGTTGAGTGACCGAAAGGCAGAATAGTAAAAGAAAGGGGTTATTATGCATAGTCTGGTAAAAGATGATCTGTTGAAGATATTTCCCGAAGGAAGGATAGATTCAAAAAATGCCGATGAGGTGGAAAAGGAGATGTTCGCTATCATTGATGAACATCCCGACTGCACCGTGACCTTTGATTTCAAGGATCTGGTATATATTTCCAGTGCGGGCTTAAGAGTATTACTAAAGGTCAGGAAGAGAAAAAAAGTAGAGATAGAGATTACAAATGTGTCAGACGATGTGTTTGAGGTATTTTCTGTTACCGGCTTTACACATTACTTCAAGATAGTCAAAAAGATACGTACCGTCTTTCTGGAGAGAATGGACCTGCAGATAAAGAGCCTTAACGGAGGCATATATCCCCAGAGGGATGACAGTATGGTAAAGCTCTTCAATAAGGGGATATCCATAAATGATGTCAGGAAGGAAAGGGATGCTGCCCAGGATGCTATGCTTCAGGGTGTTCCCACGCTGATACCCTACGATGTGGTCATGGTCGGGGATGTATACGGCATCATATATGAGGCTGCCGGAAGTACAACGCTGGCTGCTGCCATAAGAAAGGAGCCCGAAAAGCTTCCGGAATACGCAGAGAGATTTGCGGATTTTCTCCATGAAGTACATTCCATAGAGGTGGAGGACTTCCCGGATATTAAGGACAGATACAGAGAATGGCTGGAGATCGCGGGCAGCAGGATGTCCGAAAGTGACCGCTACAATATTTCCGCACTGCTGGACGGGATCCCTGACAGCCAGTGCTTCCTGCATGGAAATATTAATCCCGCCAATGTGATAGTGAACGGGGATGAGATGCTGCTTATGGATATGTCGGGCGCAGCCCACGGACACGCCATATTTGATCTTCAGGCCCTCTATGCTTCACTGGTGGAAATGGAAAAGGAAAAGCCCATGTACTGCAGCAGCAATTTCAGAATGAGCTATGAATACTGCCTTCAGTTCTGGGAGGCCTTCTTCAAGGCTTATATGAAGGGCAGAAAGGAAGAGGATGTGGCGAAGATGAAGCTTCTCCTTCAGCGTTACTTCATACTGAAACAGAAGCTCATCATGCTTATTGAGTCATAGGATCGCGGATGAACAATATGAAATATGATTTTGATAAGATAATTGACCGGCGCGGTATGGATTCCGCTGCCATTGACGGGATTGGAAAAAAGCTCTGGGGAGTATCGCCGGAGATCGCCAGGCCCGGCTTCAGTGAGATCCCGATGTGGGTCGCCGATATGAACTTCGAAACAAGCCCTTCCGTGACAAGGGCTCTTGAAAAAAGGATACGGCATCCGCTGTACGGATACTTCCTTCCCTCAGATGAGTATTATGACAGCATCATACACTGGCAGAGCATACAGCACGGTTATAAAGATCTTACCCCGGAGGTCATAGGTTATGAAAACGGTGTTCACGGCTGCATCATGACCTGCCTTAATACCCTTACTGAACCGGGTGATGCGGTATTACTCCACAGCCCTGCCTATCTGGGGTTCTTATCGGACCTTAAAAGCACCGGCCGGGAAGCCGTCTTAAGCCCTCTTAGAAAGGATGAAAACGGGGTATGGCGCATGGATTACGAGGATATGGAAAAAAAGCTGAAGGACTATCATGTCCGGCTGGTGATCCTCTGTTCGCCCCATAATCCCAGCGGAAGAGTCTGGGAAAGATGGGAGCTGGAAAAAGCACTTGCCATCTTCCGTGATAATGACTGCACCGTGATAAGCGATGAGATCTGGTCGGACATAGTTTTCGAGGGTTATAAGCACATCCCCACTTCTATGATAAGCGAGGATTCAAAAAACCGGACAGTAAGCCTCTATGCTCCTTCAAAGACCTTTAATCTTGCGGGACTTATAGGAAGCTATCACATAATCTTCAATCCGCTGTTAAGGGAAAAAATACGGCGGCACGGAGAAAGGACACAGTACAATGAGATGAATGTGCTGTCTATGCATGCTCTTATAGGTGCATACGAAGACGAGGGGAGGGAGTGGCTTGGGGAACTCCTCACGGTTCTAAATAGAAACTGTCAATACGCCGTTAATTATATCAATGACAATTTCGAGGGCTGCAGTGTTTCCATGCCGGAGGCTACCTATATGCTCTTTATGGACTGCAGCGGCTTCCTTAAAGAACGGAATATGACTCTCGATGACTTTTTGAAGGCAGGCTGGGACATCGGGGTTAAATACCAGGACGGACGGGCCTTTGCCTGGCAGGATGCGGTGAGGATAAATACAGCCCTCCCCGAAAGCCTGCTTAAGGAGGCTTTGGAAAGGCTTTCAAAATACGTTTTTTCCTGAGTGAAGAATATATGACACTTGTGTGACATTTCCGAAAACCCTGCTGTGATAAAGTTTAAAGACTATAGGTATTCTTTGGGGGTATGTGTCTTTGGCTGAAAGCAGCAAGAGTTTCGAAGAGGTATATAACGAGAACTTCTCCTATATTTATAATTATATCTATATGAGGGTCGTTCATAAGGAAACAGCTGAGGATCTTTGCAGCCAGACCTTTCTCAATGCCCTGACCCACTATGATTCCTATGATGAGAGCAAGGCAGGTGTCAGAACCTGGCTCTGTACCATAGCCAGAAATCTGACCACCAACCATATGACCAGCAGCAGTGTGCGGCTTTCGGTACCCTATGATGAGGAAGCGGTCCAGGCAAGCCTGATCTCCGAGGATGAGTATGATGTTTTTAAGGAGCCTGCGAATAAAGAGGCTGCAAGACTTCTCTCCCTTGTTGATGAAGATACGAGAGAGCTTCTGTCTCTGCGTTACGGACTTGATATGCAGGTCTCTGAAATAGCTTCTTTCTACGGCATCACTGAAAATGCTGTACGAAAGCGTATAAAAAAAGCTCTGACAAAATGCCTGTCCTTCACGGAGGGGCGTGATCTGTCAGAGTTTCTTTAATGGGAGTCTGCGGTTTTCGTCATGCTCAGGAAGGGGACAGTTTTTTTGTTTCGCCGGGCTCATTTTTTTTTCTCATCTGTATATATAGTTGAAAGAGAAATAAACCTGAACCAAAGGACAGCTATTATACAGAGAGCCAAGGAAAAATATGGATATTAAGATTGTAGAAGATATATTCAGAAAAGCCGACTTCTCCAGGGAAACGGACCTCAAGCTAAGGCTTGGAAAAGATCTATTTCCTGTTAAAAGGACAAGCTTGAATAAGCTGATGGAAGAAGAAGGGATAAAGACACATCATGCGTCAAAGGACGGATCCGGTAAGGAAATAAAGAGATCCAGACGAAACGAGCGCGAGAAGGCACCCGAAAGTCTCGGGGCAATAGAGCGTGATAATCCCCTTATCAAAAAAGGCAAACCACCAATTATGTGATATCCCGTGCCAGTGGGACAGATTTGGCTGGTCATAAAAAAGATCAGGTGCCGGAAGGAATCCTTCCGGCACTTTTGTTGTTATATCGTATTTAGAACAGTCACCTGCGTAACCGGATAGCCATTGCGCACGTGTTTTGGTACAATGGATAAAGTAAGGTTTGCGGATTCAGAATTGAGACGGGACGGAGTCCAGAGGTCAAATTATGTTTGGAAGGCACTTTGAATTAAATGAGCAGACAATGACATTCATCGAGGAGCTTGGAAGACATATGCCGGGAGGCTTTTTTATATACAAGGCCGAGGGTGATGAAGAGCTGATCTATGTTAATGACGCGGTCATAAGCCTCTTCGGATGTGATGATCTGGAAGATTTCAAGGCGCATACGGGAAATACATTCCGGGGTATGCTCCATCCGGATGATTACGCAGCTGTTTCGGATTCCGTAAATGACCAGATAAGGATGAGCAGCGAGGGCATGGATCATGTGATCTACAGGATTATCCGAAAAGACGGAACGGTGCGCTGGATAGATGACTACGGTCATTACACGAAATCCGATAATTTCGGAGGTATTTACTACGTTTTTATCGTTGATGTAACCGGACAATATGATCCGAAGGAGCGAAATGACCTGAAGGAACAGCTGATAAGCGAAAAGGTCAGAAGTGAACAGAAGGATAAGATGATAACAGCGCTGGCTTCGGACTACAGGAGTGTTTATCATATCGATCTTGACCGTGACGAGGGGGTCTGCTATCAGCCAGATCCGGAGGATAAGGATCAGACGGCCGTGGGGATGCGCTTCCCTTATCTTAAGCGTTTTAAATGGTATGCGGAACACTCGGTAGACGTTAGGTACAGGGAAGGCTTTCTTAAATTTATAGATCCGGACAATATAAGGAAGGAGCTCGCAGAAAAGCAGCTGATCGCTTTCCGCTATCTGGTTCACAGGAACGGTAAGGATTATTATGAGATGATCCGTATGGCCGGAGTGAGACACGCCGCCGACAGAGAGGATCATATTGTGCATGCCGTAGGTCTGGGTTTTTCGGATATCGATACGGAGATGCGTGACCAGATGGCAAAAAGCCAGGCCTTGAGAGAAGCCCTTGTGGCGGCACAGGAGGCCAACAGGGCAAAGACTGCATTTCTGTCCAGTATGAGTCATGAGATCAGAACCCCCATGAACGCGATAATAGGCTTAAATAACCTGGCACTTCAAAACGAGGCTCTGGATGCGGATACACGACAATATCTTGAAAAGATAGGAGCAAGTGCGTTACACTTACTTGATCTTATAAACGATATCCTGGATATGAGCCGCATTGAATCCGGCAATATGATACTGAAGAATGAAGCCTTCTCATTACGGGACATTTTCCGGCAGATAAACGATATGGTTGCGGCGCAGTGTGAAAATAAGGGACTGAACTATGCCGGAAGCATCATAGGTGAGGTGCCCGATAATTACATCGGAGATGAGATAAAGCTTAAAGAGGTACTCATCAATATCCTCAGTAATGCCATAAAGTTTACCGATGCCCCGGGCAATGTGGACCTTATTGTGGAGCGAACAGCAGTCTTTGAGGATCAGTCGACATTGAAATTTACCGTGAAGGATACGGGTATCGGAATGGACAGCTCATTCCTGCCCAAGGTTTTTGATACCTTCGCCCAGGAATATAACGGCAGGACAAATAAATACGGGAGTACGGGACTCGGGATGGCCATCACGAAGAATATCGTGGAGACAATGAATGGAACGATATCCGTGGAATCAGAAAAAAATGTTGGAACCGTTTTCACCGTCATCATTCCGTTAAGGACCTGTGAAAAGCCGGTAGAACGTAAGGGCAGTGAAAGTGCTTCCAAAATAACCGGGCTGGACGGAAAACGGATACTTCTCGCCGAGGATGTGATCATAAACGCCGAGATCATGAAGAAAATGTTAGAGTCAAAAGGTGCCTCGATAGATCATGCCGAAAACGGCAGACAGGCACTTGATATGTTCAGTTCGAGCGACAGCTGGTATTATGACGCGGTCCTTATGGATATCCGTATGCCGGAGATGGATGGTCTTGAGGCGACGGAAAGGATAAGGGCTCTTGACAGATCCGATGCCGGGAAGGTTCCGATAATAGCCCTGACTGCCAATGCCTTTGACGAAGATGTTCAGCGTTCCCTTCAGGCAGGAATGAACGCTCATTTGTCAAAGCCTGTTGAACCCGGCAAATTGTACCAGACAATAGGAGAGCTGATATTATAGTAAGGATCGGTATTAAATATAAGACAGGAGACAGGAGATGAAAGAAAAGAAATCTGCAGGGAAAGTAATAAAGGTCATTATCATAATTTTTCTGATCGTGATACTGGGGCTTTTCCTGCTTGTGATGTGTACACCGGATGGCGATGAAGAGGGCGGCTCTTCGGAAGAAACCGAAGAAGACTATCAGAACGCGGAGAATAAAGGAAAGGATGCATCAGGGGGAAAAGCAGGAACTGCTACCGGGAGCAGGCAATACGGAGATCCGGACACAAGCTGGACTGTAATGCTCTATCTTTGCGGAACCAATCTGGAAAGCAAAGGAGGGTATGCAAGCTTCAATCTGGGGGAAATCTGCGATGCAAAGCTTGATGACAATGTGAATTTCCTTATTGAGGCCGGAGGTACCAGGGAATGGCAGACCGACGGAATATCCAACGGAGAGCTTACACGGCTTCATGTTGAGCACGGGGAAATGATGATCGACGAGGAATGTCAGTCTTCTTCAATGGGAGATGCCGAGACCTTAAGTGATTTCATAAGCTGGGGCGCGTCCGAATATCCGGCTGACCGCTATATGCTGATCTTCTGGAACCATGGAGGAGGAAGTCTTTTCGGAGTATGCCAGGATGAACTTTATGACGAGGACGCTCTTTCCTTAAAGGAAGTGGGAAATGCGATCGTGAATGCAGAAGTACCTCTTGAAGTGGCGGGCTTCGATGCCTGTCTGATGTCAACTCTGGAAACCGCAGAGACACTTCAGGGCTATGCCCACTATATGGTGGCTTCAGAAGAAACAGAGCCGGGAACGGGGTGGAATTACACCGAATGGCTTAATTACCTGTCGGAAAACCCCGGATGTGACGGAAAAGAGCTGGGCAGCAGGATAGTTGACAGCTATATGGATAAATGTACTGACTACGGCGAGGACAGCATGGCGACACTTGCCGTAACCGACCTTACCAGACTTCCGGAATTGTCAGCCGCATTCAGGGATTACTCGGGAGAGCTTGTGATGTCCACGCAGAATGCAGGTGATTTTCAGGCAGTGATCCGGGAAGCAGCCCGGTCAGAAAGCTACGGGGAAAGAAGCGGGGAGGACGGAACCTACGATATGGTGGATCTCGGAGACCTGGTGAAAAATACGGGAGGGATCCTTACGGAGAATTCCGACGAGGTGCTGAAAGCACTTGATAATGCCGTTGTTTATGAGTCCCACGGGGCATACCGTTCAAGGGCCAGCGGTCTTTCGGTATTTTATCCGAAGTACATAGACAGTGATATTTACCAGGCATATGAGGAGATAACCGATAATACCGCATACCTTGAGTATGCCAGCATTGTTAACGGCGAATGGGATGAAGGAGCCTGGGAGACAGCCTGGCAGGAAGCTTATGATAATCACAACAGCGGAGAACAATCCTCCGGCGGATTCTTTGATTCATTCTTCGGAAGCGGCAGCAGCGGGGAAGGAAATGAAGTGGATGAGGAGGAAGAACCCGAAGAAGAACCGGAAGAAGGAGGAACATCCGGTGGTTTTGTGGAAAGCTTCTTCGGAAATGACAATAACGAGAATTCGGTGAATCTCTTCCAGAATATCAGTCCTGTCCGGCCCGGTGATGAGGAGCTTAAGTATGAGCAGTATCTGGATGAGGAAAGCATATTGAATCTGAATATAAGCTCCGGGATTGACCTTGTTAAGGAGGTCAGGTTCAGGATAATGTTTGAGCAGGATGAAGAAAACCTGCTGTATATGGGCTGTGATTCAGATATAAACGCGGATTATGAAAAGGGGAAATTCAGCGACAATTTCAGAGGTACCTGGATCACCATAGGGGGTGAATTTGTGTGCGCAGAGCTTATCGATACTACAGACGATTATTATCTCTATATCATTCCTGCCATCGTAAACGGAGAAGAGACCTATATCCGTGCGGTATACGAATTTGATAAGGAGGCGTACAAGGTCCTGGGGACCTATGACGGAGCGGATGAAGATTCCGGCCTCAGCGGGAGAAACATACACCCTCTGAAGAACGGGGACAAAATAGAGTTTATATTCTATTCCACCAATCTAAACGCGGATGATGATGCAGAGCCTGAGGAAGAGGTAAGCGGAAGCATCGTCTGGAGCGATGATACCGAAATGCTTGATGAAGAGATGGCTGACGGCAAATTCTATTATATGTTTGAGATAGTGGATGTTTTCGGAAACGAGACAGAATGTGACCCGATCATAATGGAGATCGAAGACGGGAAAATGTACGCGTACGAGATAGAATGACAGCCTGCTGTCCTAAAGGGTGATACTTAAGGAAGAAGTGGGATAACTATGAACAGAAGCAGCGGCCGGCGTTAATCTTGCTGAGAAGAAGAAAGACTCAGTGGGGGCAGAAGCAGAAGCAGAAGCAGAAGCATAGCAGCTGTCAGTTCCGTGTGATATATCCGTCGGGATCAATGTTTACGTTGTCCGTGGACCATTCGCGCATATTATTTAATACACGGTCGTAATCGGCGGAGCCTTTAGGAAGCTCGCGGGCGGAACAGTTTATCTGCATACAGGGGATAAACTGCAGGGATTCTATCTTTTTATCCTTTATGACAGCTTCCACAAGGCAGTTATCCAGGGTTTTTGAACTAAACCAATAATTACCGAGGCTGTAGAAAACAGGAGTCTCATTGATATATTCGATACCCTGAAGCACATGGGGGTGATCTCCGATAATAAGGTCTGCACCGGCGTCAACATAGGCTTTGGCCAGTTCCGTCTGTGCAGCCTCGTATTTATTAACGTTTTCACTTCCCCAGTGCACATAGACAATGACGAAATCACTGTTGTCTTCTGCCTTTCTTATCACGGACAGAAATCTTTCCGGTTCAAGAGTTCTTAGTACGCCGGGCTCTGTTTCAGTCGCTTCTTTTGTGTCCGGAGGAAGGCTTCGCTCGATCTGTGTTGCGGATACAAAGGCGATCTTCATCCCTCCAGCGATAAAATAAACCGGCTTTTGTGCTTCATCAATATTATGTCCGGCGCCCACATAGGGGATCCCGGCCTCATTCAATGTGTCAAAGGTGTCAAGCAGGGCATCAGGACCGTGGTCATAGGCGTGGTTATTGGCCAGACTCACGATATCTGCACCCTGGTCAAGAAGAAAGGACACAGTCTCAGGTTTTGCCCGGAATGTGAATTTCTTATTGGGAGTGGGTGTTCCGCGGTTACTGTAAGGGAATTCATTATTGATCATAAAGATATCCGCAGAATTCGTGCGCTTAAGAAGGGAGGCATCGATACAGCCTTCAATACCGTTTCCGCGGTTACGCAGAGTATTCATATTGGCATATCTGTCGTCAAAATTGATGTCACCCGCAAAATCGATCCTGACAGTACCCTCATCTGCAGTACTTTTTAAATAAACCCCGTTCTCGGAAACATCCTCTTCCCCAAGCACATATCCCTCAAAGGTGTTTTCCGCTTCTTCCGGTGTTTCAGGAACCGTCTCCTCAGTTGTTTCCTGAACTGTCTCTTCAGGAGGATCAGGAACAGGGATTATTATAGACGATACGCTTTCTTCTTTCCCGGGTACAGCTTCATTTGTTGCTGCAGATACTCCTGTTTCCTTCCGGACCGTATATTCTTCACAGGCACAAAGAGTTATAAGGGCAAACAGAGTAACGATGATCAGTCTGATTCTAAAATTCATTAGTCAAAAATCTCCTATAGCTCTTCAAATTCTATGCCGCAGCCGGTAAAGAGCTTCTTAATATCATTGTCCCATAGAATGTCTATTTCATGATCCGGGATAAATTCTTTCAATGATGTACCTGTCGTTACGGAAAGACCGGTATTGTCGAATCTGATCATTATGAGAAGTGCACGGATATTCGGAAACCCGGGAAGCTCACGGTAGGGTGAGGTGTCTCCGTGGAAAACAAATTTCATGAAACCCGGTGTGTGTTTTCCCTTTATCAGATCCCTGCAGCTTCCGCGAAGGAGTCCCCATGGAGTATATGGATCCCCCAAAACGTTTTTTTCAACGGGATCATCTCCGTCAAAGAAATCTTTTTCAAAGAGGCCGTCAATGCTGTAGGAAGCAAAGGTCTTTATCACACCTTCTTCAAGAGTAAAGCGGTCAAAGGTTTCCAAAGTAAAAAGATGGTTCATAAAGTGTCTTAGGTTTTTGATTTTCAGTGCGATCATAGACTGATTAAACTACATTGAAGAGAAAAATACAAGATGTTATAATAATGCGGTAATTCAGTAGACCAGGAAGGCAGGAAATACCGTTGAAAATCAGATTTGTTGGGGACAGCTGCTGTGAGTTCCCGGAGGATTTTGCAGAGAAATACGAATGTGTATCCGTTCCTCTCACCATAGAGGTGGGAGAGGATGTCATTATAGATGATGAAAGCTTCGACCAGAAAGACTTCCTTGACAAGGTGGCTGCATATCCCAAATGCCCCAGATCATCCTGTCCCTCTCCCGAGGCTTACATGAGGGCTTATGAAGGAGATTATGACGCCCTTTTTGTGACTACGCTTTCGGCAGAGCTTTCCGGATCATATAACAGTGCGCTGTTGGGAAAGAAGCTCTACGAGGAAGAGCATGGGGAGAGGAATATTTATGTTTTTAATTCCTGCACCGCTTCGGGTGGGGAAATGCAGGTGCTTATGAAGGCTGCCGAATATGCGGAGGCCGGTTTTTCTTTTGAAGAGATAATAGAGAAGACGGAGAAGTTTATCAATAATGAGTTAAATACCTATTTTGTGCTGGAGAGTCTTGAAACCCTTAGAAAGAACGGAAGGCTGTCAAGGCTGAAGACTCTGGCTGCAACAGCTCTTAATATCAAGCCCGTGTGTGCCGGAGACAAGGGAACTATCGTCCAGCTTGCGCTTGCAAGGGGAATGAAGAATGCATTATCGAAAATGATAGAGATATCCCTTGAAAAGGTGAAAAATACGGAGGAGAGGATACTTTTCATAAACCATTGCAACTGCCGGAAAAGGGCGGAGGAGGTGCTGTCCACCTATATCCAAAAGGCGAAGTTTGCCAAAACCTATATTCTGGACACGGCAGGGATCAGCTCCCTTTATGCAGGTGACGGGGGTATCATAGTCACGTTGTAGCTTTACATGAAGCTGAAATTGTACGGGGAAAAAAATAAGAGAAAGACTATGGCAGCCACATACACTATGAGAAGGAAGGGCATGCCGATCACGAATTTCAGATGCTTTGTCTTGTGATGAAATAAACGCATTCCCAGGAGGCAGCCCAGGGCGCCTCCCAGGATCGCGGGAATAAACAGGGAGAACTCACTTATTCGCCAGTGGCTTCGTTCAGCCCTTCTTTTGTCGATAAACATCAGGATAAATCCCCATAGATTAACTATAAGGAAATATGACCCGACAGCCATAAACATTGTTTTCATGCGTCAGCTGTTCTTTCCTTTTTCTGTTCTGCCTCTTTCATCTTCATGGCACGTACCTTTGTGGAGAGGCCGAACAGGGTGATGAAGCCCTGGGCATCATGGTGGTCATAGAGGTCGCCGGTCTTAAATGAAGCGAGGCTTTCATTATAGAGAGAATAAGGAGAGGTTTCACCGCACTTGATGATATTTCCCTTATAAAGCTTGAACTTCACTTCTCCGGTAACATATTCCTGGGTAGTCTTAATAAATGCTGAAAGGGCTTCACGTAAGGGTGTAAACCACTTTCCTTCATACACAAGCTGGGCCAGCTCATCGCTTAAGCTCTTCTTCACACGGGCACATTCTCTGTCAAGGATAAGCTCCTCAAGCTGCTCATGTGCTGCATAAAGAATAGTTCCTCCGGGGGTTTCATACACACCGCGGCTCTTCATACCAACGACACGGTTTTCAACTATATCTATAATGCCCACACCATGCTTTCCTCCGAGCTTATTCAGGGTGCGTATGATATCGGACACCTTCATTTTCTTTCCGTTTACGGAGGTTGGAACACCTTTCTCAAAGGTCATGGTCACATATTCGGCTTCGTCAGGTGCATCCTCAGGGCTGACTCCCAGTACCAGAAGATGTTTGTAATTCGGTTCTTCTGAAGGATCCTCAAGCTCCAGTCCTTCGTGGCTTATATGCCAGAGATTTCTGTCCCGGCTGTAGGAGGAATCTGCACTGAAGGGGAGATTGATCCCGTGTTTCCGGCAGTATTCTATCTCTGATTCTCTGGAATCCATTGTCCAGGCATTGTCCCTCCAGGCTGCTATGATCTTAAGGTCAGGTGCCAAAGCCTTGATGCCAAGCTCGAATCTTATCTGATCGTTGCCCTTTCCGGTAGCACCGTGGCAGATGGCGGTGGCATTTTCCTTGCGCGCTATCTCAACAAGCTTCTTTGCAATAAGAGGTCTTGCCATGGAGGTCCCGAGCAGATACTGGTTTTCATATACCGCATGGGCCTGAACGCAGGGGAGAATGTACTCTTCAGCGAATTCATCCGTCACATCCTCAATGTAGAGCTTTGATGCCCCGCAGGATTTCGCACGCTCTTCGAGTCCGTCAAGCTCTTCCTCCTGTCCGCAGTCAATGCAGACACAGATTACTTCATAATCATATGTTTCCTTAAGCCAGGGAATAATGGCGGTGGTATCCAGACCACCGGAATATGCAAGTATTACCTTTTCTTTTTTAGCCATTTGGTTTATCCTTTCATTTATGATCTTTGACGCTGTACCATCATACAACTAATTTGACCAATGCGCAAGACATTTATTCATAAAATAAGAATAAATATTCACAAAAAATAGATAAATATGCACAAATGCTTGCATAATATGCAGAATTATTGTATATTTATGCAACGAACAAAAAGAAAACAGGAAACAGGAAAGGAAGGAATATGATCAAAGCCGGAATCATTGGAGCTACGGGATATGCAGGAAACGAGATAGTAAGGCTTCTTCTGGGACATAAGGATGTAGAGATAGAGTGGCTTGTTTCAAAGAGCTTTGAAGGCCAGAATTACGCGGATATATACAGGAATTTTTTTGAGATCCTCGATATGGACTGCCTTGGAAGCGATCTTGAAAAGCTTGTTAAAAATGTGGATGTGGTGTTCACAGCAACTCCGCAGGGCTATCTTTCTTCCATATTAAAGGAGGAGATGCTGGAAGAAGCGGTTTTCATCGATCTGTCAGCCGATTACAGGATAAAGGATGTGGAGATCTATGAAAAGTGGTATGGTATAAAGCATGCATCGCCGGAGCTTATTAAAAAGTCAGTATACGGACTTAGTGAGGTAAACCGGGAGGATATTAAGAAAACCAGACTTCTTGCAAATCCGGGCTGCTTCACCACCTGCTCCATACTGACGGCTTATCCCCTGATAAAGGAGCAGCTGATCGATCCGGATACACTTATTATAAATGCGCTTTCCGGTGTTTCGGGTGCGGGACGGGGAGCAAAGGTTCAGAATCTTTTTTCCGAGGTCAATGAAAGCGCAAAGGCATATGGGGTCACCACTCACCGCCACACTCCTGAAATAGAAGAGCAGCTTTCATATGCATACGGGGGAAAGGTCACGGTTAATTTTACACCCCACCTTGTTCCGATGAACAGGGGGATACTGGTCACCGAAACGGCATCCCTTATACGGGGAACGGATGAGAAAAGCATAAGGGCTGCGTATGAAAAGCATTTTGGCCGGGAATTTTTCATAAGGCTGCTTAAGGATGGCTTTAATCCGGAGACCAGGTTTGTGGAAGGAAGTAATTTTACGGACATCGGCTTTAAGGTCGATAGGCGGACAAACAGGGTTGTTATGATGGGAGCCCTTGATAATCTGGTAAAGGGTGCAGCGGGACAGGCTGTGCAGAATATGAATATTATTTTTGGTTTTGATGAGACGGAAGGCCTGAAGGCCTTACCCATGGTTCCTTAAGTATGAATATCAGAATAATGAAAAAAGAAGACTATGAAGGAGTTCACGCTCTCTGGCTTTCCATAAAGGGCTTTTCCATAAGGAGTATAGATGACAGCCGGGAAGGGGTTGAAAAGTTCCTGAAGCGTAATCCGGACACCTCCATAGTGGCTGAAGATAAGGGCGAGATCATAGGTGCCATTCTCTGCGGACATGACGGGAGAAGAGCTACCTTTTACCATGTATGTGTCCGTGAGGACAGGCGGAAGCAGGGCATCGGGAAGGCTATGGTCGTTATGGCCATGAATGCGTTAAAGAGGGAAAAGATAAACAAGGTTGCTCTTATAGCATTTACCAGAAATGATGTGGGTAATGCATTCTGGAAGAGCATAGGCTGGAAGCAGAGAACAGATCTTAATTACTATGATTTCGTTCTTAATGCGGATAATATTGAAAGCTTTGTGGCAGCAGAGCTTTGACGGGAGACTGGGAAAATGGACATTAAAAAGATCGAAGGCGGTGTGACCGCAGCAAAGGGCTTTAAGGCGGCTTGTACCGCGGCAGGGATAAAATACAAGGGCCGTGATGATATGGCTATGATCTTCTCCGGGGAGCCCTGTGAGTGTGCGGGAACCTTTACGAGAAATAAGGTGAAGGCAGCCTGCGTGAAATGGGACAGGGAGCTTGTTTCTTCGGGAAAGAAGCTTCATGCGGTTGTCATCAATTCCGGCATAGCAAATGCCTGTACAGGTGAAGAGGGTTTCGAAGCCTGCAGAAAGACCGCGGAAGCTGTGGAAAAGAGCCTGAAGGTTCCTTCTGCTTCAGTTGCCGTCGCTTCTACAGGGGTTATCGGTATGCAGCTTCCGGTAGATAAGCTCGTAAAAGGCGTTGAGGATATGAGCGGAAAACTCTCAGGAAGCCCGGAGAGCGGAACAAACGCTTCAAAAGCGATCATGACTACTGACACCGTGAATAAGGAGACGGCGGTAAGCTTTACGGTTAACGGGAAAGAGGTCACTATCGGCGGTATGTGCAAGGGCTCGGGAATGATACATCCGGATATGTGCACCATGCTCGCCTTTCTTACTACTGATGCGGCTATAGAAAGGGATCTCCTGCAGAAGGCCGTGAGCGAGGTCGTAAACGAGACCTTCAATATGATCACGGTAGACGGAGATACCTCCACAAATGACACCTTTATGCTCTTATCAAACGCACAGGCGGGAAATGAGAGGATATGCAGTGAAGGTGAAGCATATAACTGCTTTAAGGAAGCTCTTTATATGGTCTGCAGGGATCTTGCACGCAGGATGGCCGCAGACGGAGAGGGCGCTACAAAGCTCTTTGAGGCAAAGGTTGTAAACGCTAAGAGTAAGGATGATGCAAGGACTCTGGCAAAGGCAGTTGTCGGATCGAATCTTTCAAAGGCTGCCATCTTCGGCTGTGATGCGAATTTCGGACGCTTCTTATGCGCAATGGGGTATTCCGGTGCGGATTTTAAGGAGGAGGATGTGGAGCTCTTCTTTGAAAGCAGGGCAGGTAAGCTTATGGTCTTTGACCACGGAGTGCCGCTCAATTTTGATGAGGAAGAGGCCGTAAGGATAATGAAGGCAGACGAGGTTACGGTGCTTATAGATATGCACGAGGGAACAGAGGAAGCAACGGCCTGGGGCTGCGATCTTACGTATGATTACGTAAAGATAAACGCGGATTACAGGACTTGAAATGAAGAAAGGATAGGTAAAGGTATAAGATGAACGAGTCAGAGATGCAGAGGCTGCAGGAAAAAGCGGGAGTGCTGATTGAGGCACTGCCTTATATACAGCAGTTCAACAGGCGGATAATCGTTGTAAAATACGGCGGCTCCGCAATGACAAGTGACGAGCTGCGCGAAAATGTCATAAAGGATGTTACCCTGCTTAAGCTTGTGGGCTTTAAGCCTATAATAGTACATGGCGGCGGAAAGGAAATAAGCAGCTGGGTTTCAAAGGTCGGAATGAAGAGTGAGTTTATCAACGGGCTCAGGGTTACGGATGCGGATACCATGGAGATCGCTGAAATGGTCTTAAATAAGGTTAATAAGGATCTGGTGAGACATGTGGAATCCCTGGGAGTCAGGGCCGTGGGAGTAAGCGGGAAGGACGGAGGACTTCTGAAGGTAAAGAAAAAGTATTCCGACGGACAGGATATAGGCTTTGTGGGAGAGATCACGGAGGTGGATCCGAAGATCCTCTTTGACCTTCTTGAAAAGGACTTTCTGCCCGTTGTTGCACCCGTAGGACTGGACGGGGATTACAATACCTTCAATATAAATGCGGATGACGCGGCCTGTGCCATTGCAAAGGCAGTGAACGCGGAGAAGCTTGCCTTCCTCACGGATATCGAAGGCTTATATAAGGATATTAATGACAGATCCAGCTTTATCTCGCGGATCTCGGCGGATGAGGCGGAGGAATTATTAAATAGCGGATATATAGGCGGAGGAATGATACCGAAGCTTGGGAACTGCATAGATGCTGTAAGGAACGGGGTAAACAATGTCCACATTCTGGACGGAAGGATACTCCACTGCCTCCTTCTGGAGGTATTTACAAATAAAGGAATAGGAACGGTGATGGTAAAATGAGTACTTCTGAAGTTTATATTGAAAAGGGAGAAAAGAATCTCCTTCACACTTACAACAGGTTTCCCATAGTTCTGGATCATGGAAAGGGCGTTTATCTTTATGACGTCGACGGAAAGGAGTATCTTGACTTTTCGGCGGGAATAGCGGTATTTGCCCTGGGGTACGGAAACCGGGTTTATAATGATGCATTGAAACGGCAGATCGACAAGCTTATCCATACCAGCAACCTCTATTATAATGCGCCAGCGGTTATTGCAGCGGGAGAGCTTTGCCGGATCAGCGGAATGGACAGGGTCTTCTTTACAAACAGCGGAACGGAGGCTATAGAGGGAGCGATAAAGTCGGCACTTAAATATGCCTATACAAAGAAGAGTGCAAATGATTATGAGATAATCGCCATGGAAAACAGCTTCCACGGCAGAAGCATGGGGGCTCTTTCCGTGACGGGAAACGCCCATTACAGGGAGGCCTTCGGAACAGGTATCGGACACATAAAGTTCGCGAAGTTCAATGATCTTGACAGCGTAAAGAATGCCATAACGGATAAGACCTGCGCCGTTATCACCGAGACCCTGCAGGGAGAAGGGGGGATCTACGCCGCTGATGAAGCCTTTCTAAAGGGCTTAAGGGAGCTCTGCACGGAAAGAGACATTCTTCTTATCCTCGACGAGATACAGTGCGGTATGGGAAGGACAGGCTATATGTTTGCCTTTGAGGAGTATGGGATAAAGCCCGATATAATGACGACCGCCAAGGCTCTGGGCTGCGGTTTTCCGGTGGGGGCCTTTCTTATGACCGAGAGGGTTGCGGAAAAGTCCTTAAAACCCGGAGATCACGGATCCACATACGGCGGGAACCCTCTGGCAGGGGCTGCCGTCATGGCTGTACTCGATGAATACGAGGAGAAGGATATATCGGGACATGTTAAGGAGCTGACTCCTTATCTCAGCGAAAAGCTGGAAAGCATAAAGAAGGAATTTGACATTGTCACAGGACACCGGGGTAAGGGCTTTATGCAGGGCCTGGAATTCAGTATTCCCGTGGGAGATATCATCAGGGACTGCCAGAAGGAGGGCCTGTTATTGATCAGTGCGGGAGCTCAGATTATACGCTTTGTTCCGCCCCTTGTTATCGAAAAAGAACACATAGACAGGAT
Source organism: Lachnospiraceae bacterium AD3010 (assembly GCA_000622025.1). Classification (GTDB taxonomy): domain Bacteria; phylum Bacillota; class Clostridia; order Lachnospirales; family Lachnospiraceae; genus NK4A144. The sequence goes on from JHWU01000014.1 coordinate 48,424, forward strand.
GTACGAAATATTGACAAAAGTATTACAAAATCGTTAAAAAGCCTGTTGTATTTTTTACATCCGAAGAATATAATTACCTTACATTTGGGACGCCTGGCGGAGGAAAGTCAGGTGTAAATTGAAAAAAAGAATATGTATTACACTCATCCTGGCTATGATCCTTTGTTTCAGCGGATGCAGCGAAGATGAGGAGATAGTGATAAGTAACGGGACGGTGGCTGAGGATGCTTCAAATGAAGATCCGAGCGGGCCTTCTTCGGAAGAAACGGAAGAAGCAGAAGAAACGGGTAAAGCGGAGAGCTGTTTTGTTTATCTGACGGGTGCCGTTAAGAAGCCCGGGGTGTATGAAGTACCCGCCGGAACCAGAGTATTTAAGGTGATAGATTTTTCGGGCGGTTTAAGAGAGGATGCGGCAGCGGAGGCTCTTAATCTTGCGGCAGCCGTGACAGACGGGGCGGTTATCAGGGTTCCGGACCGGAAGGAGTATGAGGAAGCAGAGAATAAGCAGACTTCTCTTTCAGGCTCCGGTACGGAGGGTCTGATGTCCGGAGCTCCGGGAGAAGCCGGAGGAAAAGGACTTATCAATATCAATACGGCTTCGGTTTCCGAGCTTATGGGATTAAACGGCATAGGCGAAAGCCGTGCTAAGGCCATTATAAGCTACAGGGAAGAAAACGGGGCATTTAAGAACATTGAAGAGATCAAGAATGTTTCAGGCATTAAGGACGGTCTCTTTAATAAGATCAGGGATCAGATCACGGTTTAAATGGCGAGAAGAGTTCTTGTTGTAGATGATGAAAAAACCATAGTCAAGGGTATCAGCTTCAGCCTGAAGCAGGATAATATGGAGGTCGATACCGCTTTTGACGGCGAGGAAGCCGTTGAAAAGGCAAGGGAGGGTGATTATGATATCATCCTTCTTGACGTGATGCTTCCGAAGCTTTCAGGCTTTGAAGCCTGCCAGGCTATCAGGGAATTTTCGGATGTGCCCATAATCATGCTTACTGCAAAGGGCGACGATATGGACAAGATACTGGGACTCGAGTACGGAGCCGATGACTATATCACAAAGCCCTTCAATATCCTTGAGGTAAAGGCCAGGATAAAGGCTATTATGCGCAGGATAGAGAAGAATGCTGAAGGGAACGGGTCAAGAAAGCTTCTCGTTAAAGGCGCTCTGAAGATGGATCTGGAAAACAGACGCATCTATATCTATGACCACGAGATAAACCTGACTGCCAGAGAATTTGATGTTCTTGAGCTGCTGGCAAAAAATCCCAATAAGATATATTCGAGGATCGATCTCTTAAATCTGATCTGGGGCAAGGACTATCCCGGAGATGAACGCACGGTTGACGTGCATATCAGACGCCTCAGGGAAAAGATCGAGGAAAGCCCCAGTAATCCCCAGTACGTCCACACAAAGTGGGGAGTAGGCTACTACTTCGCCGGTTGAAGTGCCCTGTGGAATAGGAACCTTAAGTCAGCATTTTAATTATAAAGGAGGTAAACGTGAGCGATTATTTCAAAAATGTACCAAAGGTAAAGTATGAGGGGCCGAAGAGCAAAAATCCTTTTGCCTTCAAGTTTTATGATCCCGACAGGAAGGTGGCCGGGAAGACCATGCGTGAGCAGCTGAAATTCGGTATGGCATGGTGGCATACTCTTTGCGCAAATGGCCAGGATATGTTCGGTTCTCCCACAATGGACAAGAGCTTCGGGAACAAAGAGGCTATGGATCTTGCCAAGGCTAAGGTTGATGCCGGTTTCGAGTTTATGGACAAGCTGGGGATAGATTATTACTGCTTCCATGACCGTGACATCGCTCCCGAAGGCAGAAATATAGATGAGAGCACAGAAAACCTGAATACCATCGTGGATATTCTGAAGGATAAGCAGAAGGAAAGCGGAAAGAAGCTTCTCTGGGGAACAGCTAACCTCTTTAATAATCCCCGTTATATGCATGGTGCGGGCACGGCTCCCAATGCGGACGCCTTTGCCTATGCCGCTGCACAGTTAAAGGCTGCTCTGGAAGCGACCAAAAAGCTTGACGGCGCAGGCTATACCTGCTGGGGAGGACGTGAGGGCTATGAGACCCTTCTCAATACGGATATGGGTCTGGAGCTTGACAATATGGCAAGGCTTTTCAAGATGCTCATTGCCCACGCAGACAAGATTGGATTTACCGGACCATTCTACATCGAACCTAAGCCGAAGGAGCCCACAAAGCATCAGTATGACTTTGATGCTGCTACCTGTGTGAACTTCCTCCGTGCATACGGACTTATGGACAGATTCAGACTCAATATAGAGACAAACCACGCAACCCTTGCAGGACACACTATGCAGCATGAGCTTAGAGTGGCAAGGGTGAACGGAGTATTCGGTTCCGTAGATGCCAATCAGGGTGATATGCTTCTTGGCTGGGATACGGATCAGTTCCCTACCGACATATACGGAGCAGGACTGGCAATGTATGAGATACTGAAGGCAGGCGGATTCACTACAGGCGGACTGAATTTTGATGCAAAGCAGAGGAGAGGCTCCTTCACACTTGATGATGTGGCTATCGCTCACATTGCAGGTATGGACGGCTTTGCTCTGGGTCTTCTCCTGGCAGACAGGATGATAGAGGACGGACGTATAGATAAATTCGTGGAAGAGAGATATTCAAGCTGGAAGAGCGGTATCGGAAAGAGCATTATTGACGGAAATGAGTCTCTGGAATCTCTCTATGCCTATGTTCAGAAGATGGGCGAGGTTACCACAAATACCAGCGGCAGACAGGAAGAGCTGGAGTCAGTTATGAATCAGTGTCTGCTCAGTTTGGAATTCTGATAAATGCTCAGAAAAAGCTTTGATGCCTTTGAAAACAGAATCTGGCTTGCAAGCCCCACCATGCATGGTGAAGAGATGGAGTATATTAAGGAGGCCTATGACAGTAACTGGATGTCTACTGTAGGCAAAAATCTCGACCTTCTTGAAGCCGCTGCTGCAGAGAAGACCGGCTGCAGATATGCAGTCGCCTTATCCTCAGGTACGTCGGCGCTTCATCTCTCCATACGGCTGGCGGGGGAACGACTATACGGCATTCATCCTGCAAACAGAGGGAGCCTTACGGGACGAAAAGTCTTCTGTTCTGATATGACCTTTGATGCTACCGTGAATCCTGTTGCCTATGAGGGAGGCGAGGCTGTCTTTATAGACGGGGAATATGATACCTGGAATATGGATCCTGCCGCCCTGGAGCAGGCATTTAAGATCTATCCGGATACGAAGCTTATTGTGGTTGCCCACCTTTACGGAACTCCCGCCAAAATGGATGAGATACGATCCGTTGCCAAAGCACACGACGCCTTAATAGTTGAGGATGCAGCGGAATCCCTGGGTGCGGAGTATAAGCACAGACAGACCGGGAGCCTGGGAGATTACAGCATAATCTCGTTTAACGGGAATAAGATAATAACCGGATCGTCAGGAGGGATGTTCTTAAGCGATTCCAAAGAGGATGCGGAAAAGGTACGGAAGTGGTCAACCCAGGCCAGGGAGGCTGCCCCGTGGTATCAGCATGAGGAGCTTGGTTATAACTACAGGATGAGTAACGTTATAGCCGGGATCATCAGAGGACAGTTTCTTCATCTTGAGGAGCATATTGCTTCGAAAAAGGCGATTTACGAGCGGTATGAAAAGGGCTTTTCCGGACTGCCGTTAAGGATGAACCCCTTTGACTCGGAGAACAGTTCACCTAATTTCTGGCTTAGTTCGGCAATAATAGACGAGGATCATATGTGCAGCGAGGTACGGGGAGAAAGTGAAAGCCTGTACCGCCCTGAAGAAGGAAAGAGCTGTCCCATGGAGATACTTGAGACCTTAAGCTCCTTAAATGCCGAAGGACGTCCGATCTGGAAGCCAATGCATCAGCAGCCGGTCTACAGGGCAAATGCATTTATAACCCGGTACGGAAACGGACGGGCGTGTACAAATGCCTATATTGCAGGAGGCGATAAGGCTAAGGACGGCCTGCCCTCGGATATCGGGATGGACATATTCAAAAGAGGCTTCTGCCTGCCGAGTGACATCAAAATGACGCCGGAAGAGCAGGACAGGGTAATAGAGATAGTCAGGGCGTGCTTTGAATAAGGCACGCCTTATGTTTTAATTAAAGAACAATTATTTTTCTGATTTCTCTTGTCTGATCGGGATTTTTGTAATAGTATTGTAACAATCTGTTTTGACCTTTTTGGGTATTCAGATCATGAAGACGATTTTTCTGGTTTTTCTTAATAAGCTTAAGGCTCTGAAGAGTCTGAGATTTCTGTTGATAGTTCTGTTTTTTCTTGCAGGTATCATACCTGCGATCCTTATTTCCGAAGCAGTGGTCACGAATTACAGGACAAGGGCGATCTCCGTCCGGACAACGGAGGCAGTGGATCAAAGCAGGATACTTGCCACCAGGCTGGATTCCGAAGGCTATTTCCTGAACCCGGAAAACGAATATATAAACAGTGAAATGAATCTGCTTGCAGGGATATATAACGGCAGGATCATCATCACCGACAACAGATTTGTTATTATCCATGACACCTATGATCTGTCAAACGGCAGGACGATGATATCTCAGGAGATCATTAAATGCTTTTCTTCGGGGGCAGGATCATCTGTCTATGATCAGGAAAACGAATACATTGAAATATGTGTGCCTGTAAGCAATATAAAAACCGGGGAAACGGAGGGAGTACTCTTTGTATCTGCCGCAACAGATATGATAAGGGATACTGAGGGCGTTCTGAAAAGGAAGCTGAATATAATGCTGTTCACCATGGCACTGTTTCTATTTGCCGTGTCACTCTTTGTATCCTATCTTTTAACGAGACCATTTAAGCGTATCACCGTAGCGATAAGCTCTGTAAAAGAGGGCTTCGGGGAGGCACAGATATCCATACCGGATTATTCCGAGACGGAAGCCATAATGGATGCCTTCAACAGCCTTATGAACAGGCTGAAGACACTGGATGAATCAAGAGATGAATTTGTATCAAATGTTTCACATGAGCTGAAGACACCCCTTACCTCTATGAAGGTGCTGGCTGATTCCCTGATCGCGGCAGATGAGGTCTCAAATGAAACCTACAGAGAGTTCATGATAGATATCGCTGAGGAAGTGGACAGGGAGGACAAGATCATCAATGACCTCCTGTCAATGGTGAAGATGGACAAGGCTACTGAGGAGATAAATGCCGAAGATACGGATATCAACGAGCTTATGGAGCTCCTCTTAAAGAGGCTCCGCCCTATTGCCGACAAAAAAGGCGTACAGATAGTGTTTGAAAGCAAGAGGCCGGTAAATGCAGAGGTGGACAGAACAAAATTTACCCTTGCTATAATGAACCTTGTTGAGAATGCGGTTAAATACAATAAGGAGAACGGATGGATAAGAGTGGGACTGGACAGTGATCATCAGTTTTTCACCATAACAGTCTCCGATTCCGGAATAGGGATTCCGAAGGATTCTGTGGATCATATTTTTGAAAGGTTTTATAGGGTCGATAAGTCACATTCCAGAGAGATAGGCGGCACCGGTCTTGGGCTGGCAGTCACCAGAAGCTCTGTCCTGATGCACAGAGGAGCTATAAAGGTAAGCAGTGTAGAAGGAGAGGGAACGACTTTTACTGTCAGGGTTCCCTTGAAATATGTGGCTGTCTGAGGGACAGGCGGTTACGTATCACCGGAAGGAGCGGTATCGTCAAAGCATGCAGAGAGTTAAGCTTAATATCATAAAAACCCTGACCCTTCTGTTTTGTGCCCTGCTTTTACAGGGATGCACAGCCGGAGAGGAAAAAAAGCCGGAGGCGGGATACGGAGTTTACTATCTTACGCAGGATGAGTCCCAGATCAGCTTTGAGGAAAGACCGGAGCTTTCCGAGAATTCAGGGATTTCCGATTATATTCTGGAACTGCAGAAGGAGCCTTCGGATGTAAAGCTGAAAAAGACCGTAGGCAGTGATGTTATGCTCATCGATTACAGAAACGAAGATAAGGGTACCATACTGAACTTTGATGACAGATATTATGATATGAGTGTTGAAAAGGAGGTTCTTTTCCGTGCAGCAGTGGTACAGACTGTTTTACAGGATAAGAGCATTAATTTCGTATTCTTCGAGGTTAACGGAGAGGCTCTGAAATATGCGAACGGCGAGGAAGTCGGAAGTATGAGTGACTTTTCTTTTATAGACAATGCCGGAGACGAGCTTAGCTCCTATATGAAGAAAAATATCAGGCTGTATTTTGCCGATAAGGGGGGAAGCTCTCTGGTCCAGACAAAGAGAGAAATAGTTTACAGCAGTAATGAACCACTGGAAAAGGTTGTTATGGAGCAGCTGATAGCCGGACCCGGTGAAAATGAGGGCTATGCCACCATATCCCCGGATACGAAGTTAAACACCATAGCGATAAAGAACGGTATCTGTTACGTGAGCCTGGATACTGCCCTTGTGGATAAGCCTGTGGATGTGACGGAGGAAACACTGCTCTATTCCATAGTCAATTCCCTGACAAGCGTTCCCGGTGTAAACAAGGTACAGATATCCGTAAACGGGGAAACGGACAGGGTATTACGCAGCAATGTGAGACTTGATGAAACCTATTCATTTAATGAGGAGATCGTAAGCAGTGATTAGAAGACCTCTTGTCTTTATCGCCTGTCTCTTCCTTATGATAGCGCTGATCCTTATGAAGCTGCATCCGATAAGGGGAAATCCGCCGGACGTTCCTGACAATTCTGTTATCACAGTCAGCGGAAGGCTTTCTGACAGGCAGTACAAAAACGATTCTTTTATCATCATTCTTGAAAAAGCCGCTCCCGAAAAGGGAGATCCGGACAAAACCTCAGTTCTCATATACCTTAAAGATCATCACGGCACCCTGGAGGAGCTGCCTCCTATAGGATCGCGTGTTACGGTGAAGGGAAAGTTTTCCCTTTTTGATGAAAGCACCAATCCCGGGCAGTTCGATATGAGAAGGTATTATCTCATAAGGGGGATAGATTACAGGCTTTTTAACGGACGCATACTGTCCTATGGAAAAAAGTATGATGTTTTGAGGGAAAAGCTGTTTTTATTCCGCTGCCGCCTTGGAGCCGTCTATGACAAACTCTTAAACGGGAAGGACAGCGGGATATTAAAGGCTATGATACTCGGGGACAGAACTGCCCTCGATCCCGATATTAAGGAACTGTATCAGGCCGCTGGTATAGCGCATGCGCTGTCGATCTCCGGACTTCATATCTCCATCCTTGGATACGGTCTGTATAAAGTTCTGAGGAAAATAAAGATAGCTCCCGTGGCAGCCTCAGTTTTCTGTATGCTGTTCATTTCGATGTACTCCCTTATGGTCGGAGCCGGTACTGCAACGGTAAGAGCGGCGATCATGTTCGGAACCTGTATGGTTTCAGAGCTGGTACACAGGACATATGATCTTTTAAGTGCTCTTGCCCTGTCCCTTATGACCATTCTGTTTACAGATCCGCTCTACATCTTTGATTCGGGCTTTATGCTGTCTTTCGGGGCGGTTGCGGGAATCGCGCTTATCAGCCCGGTCTTAAGGAAAAATCTGCCCTTTGGGGAAAAGAAGCTGATGTCCGGCTTTATTGTAAGTCTTTCCATCAATCTGTTCACTCTTCCGGTTGTTCTGTTTTTTTTCTACGAGATACCGTTATATTCATTGATTATCAATCTTCTGGTGATCCTCTGTATGGGAATACTGGTAGTCTCAGCGGTTCTTACCGCATTCCTGGGTCTTTTTCTTACATTACCGGCTATGCTGCCGGCGCTTGTCTGTCACTTGATTCTTTTACTTTATGAAAGGGGGTGTATCTTATGCCAGTCTGTTCCGGGAGCAGTTTTAATCGCGGGGAGGCCGGAAATTGCGGTAATTGTTATTTACTATACATCGCTGTTTCTTATCTGTATCTTGCGGAAAAGGAAAAGGAATATATGTTTTCTGCCGCTCCTAATGCTCCTCCCTCTGATGCTTTTTATTCATTTTCCAAGGGAAATGAATTACACCATGCTGGATATAGGACAGGGAGACTGCAATATCGTAAGCGACAGGAAGATGAACACTGTAATGATAGACTGCGGGAGCTCTTCCGAAAAGGAGATCGCGAGATACAGGGTCCTGCCCTACCTTAAGTACATGGGGGTACGAAAGATCGATGCGGTCATTCTTACACATACGGATAACGATCATATCTGTGGTTTCCAGGAGATACTTACTATCAGAAATAAGGGCGGGGTGAGGATAAAGCAGCTGATACTGCCTGAAATAGACGAGCCGGACGATAAGTACGGAAAGCTTATAAGCAGCGCTGAAGATGCGGGAATAAAGGTCTCAAAAATAAGCGCTGGATGTGGTTTCAGAGTAGGAGAGCTGGATTTCAGATGTCTGGGACCCGGTAAGGGCTTTTCTGCCTCCGATCCCAATGAATACTCTGCCGTAGTGAAGATGAAATATGGGAGCTTTTCGGCTCTGTTTACCGGAGACATCCAGGGTGAGGGGGAAAAACAGATGATTAAGAGACTTTCTGAGAGGGACAAGGTAACCGTGCTGAAGGTTTCGCACCACGGTTCCAGAAATTCAACCCCGGAGGAATTCCTGGAAAATATCAGGCCGGATGTTTCCCTCATTTCAGCGGGAAGGAATAACTCATACGCTCATCCCCATAAAGAGCTATTAAAAAGGCTGGAGAATATACATTCAGAAATTTTCTGTACAGCTTCAGGGGGAGCGATAACCGTCAGATCAGACGGAAAGACAACAAAAATAAAGCAATTTATAAGATAAAAACGGAGGATAAAAAATGAAAAAGGTTTTAACTGATTTAAGAAGGGTCCTGTATAAGGCAACCGGCTTTATACTGCTGACGATACTGAGTTTTGCCGCAGTTCTGGACACATCTGTCTGCAGCGTATATGCCCTGTACCACCAGATAAGGTATCCCTCATACTGCGGGGAATATGGTATAAAGCTCTCTGAAACCGAGAAAACAGTGAAATCCGTTACCGCTACCGTATTAAAGGGAAACGGAGTCGGAGAGCTTAGGGATCCCGGTGGAATGATCTTCTGCTGGGACGGCCATAAGACTGCAAAGGAAGCCCAAATAGGGACCACGCACGTTTATACCACGAACGGGGAGCATTACCTGAATATTTTTACCGGGGAAGAGGGGAACGGGTCCCAGTATGGGATGATCCTATTCACCCTGAATAATATTGATAACAGCGCACCTCAGATGGGGAAGATAAGCGCAAAGAAAAACGGAGCAAAATGGGATGCCGTACTGGAAAGCTGTACCGACGATAAGACGGAGGAAAAAAATATCAGGTATCTGTGTCTTACAGCCAAGGAGGCAAAAGCATACCGTTCGGGTAACAGCTGGAATGAAGACAAGCTTCTGTCAGAGGGCAGCTGGGGGACGAAAAGCAGTTTTTCTCTGAATGAAGGAAGCTACTGTATTTTTGCAAAGGATGGGGTCGGCAATATTGCGGAAAAGGATTTTGACGCAGGACATATTGATACTGCGGCGCCGACCATAAAGAGCGGTCCCACAGTCACAGACGAGGGGGTTGTGAACGGATACGCAAAGAGCGTGCTTATAAGTGTTACGGGAGAGGATAAAGGTGACGGGCTGTCCGAATATCCCTATTCCTTCAATAACGGAAAGACCTGGCAGAAGGAAAACAGCCTGAGAACAGACAAGAACGGAACCTTTACCATTCTCATAAGGGACAAAAACGGAAACACGAGCAGCGGAAAGACCGTAAAGGTAAGTAATATTGACAGCACTGCACCCAGAATAGGAAGAATAAATGCTAAGATGAGCGGTGCCGATTGGAGTATAGAGATAGAAAGCTGCAGTGATGACAAAACCCCGGAGAAAAGCATACAGTATCTCTGTATTACAAAGGAGAGAGCCGAGGGCTTCAGGACAGGAGGCTCCTGGGACACGGCTTCGTTAATTAAAGAGAAAGGCTGGAGCACAAAAAAGAAATTTACTGTCACCGAAGGAAGCTACTGTATTTTTGCTAAGGATGGTGTCGGTAATATAGCGGAAAAGGATTTTGACGGAGGGCATATAGATTCGGAGCCTCCGTACTTTAAGAGTGAACCTGAGCTAGTAAAAGCGGGGGAAGTAAACGGGTATTCCAAACGCTGCGGACTCACGGTGAAAGGCGGGGACAGCGACGCTCTGTCCGAATATCCCTATTCCTTCAATAACGGCAGGACCTGGCAGAAGGAGAACACCTGTCTGATAGAGGAAAACGGCGAGGTGAACGTGGTTATAAGAGATGCCAGGGGAAACTTAAGTGAGATCAGGACTATTGGGATAGACTGTATAGACAGCGTTCCTCCGAGGATAGGAAGGATAAATGCGGAGATTACCGAAGGCCAATGGGATATAGAGGTAGAGAGCTGTGAAGATGACGTTTCTACTGAGGACAGCCTGAGATTTGCCTGCCTAAGCAAAGAGGAAGCAGAACCCTGCCGTCTTGGAGGCTCCTGGGATGAGGACAGGCTTTTAAGCGGAGCGAACTGGGGACCGGCAAAGGAATTCACTCTGTGTGAAGGAAGCTATTGTATTTTTGCGGCTGACGAAGTGGGTAATATTTCCGAGAAGGATTTTGACGGCGGTCACATTGATACCGAGCCCCCATACTTCTTAAGCGAGCCCTCGCTCACAAACGAAAGGGAGGCAAACGGTTATGCAAAGGCTGTGCGGATAGCTGTTGATGCAGCAGATGATGACGGACTTACGGAATACCCCTATTCCTTTAATAAAGGAAGAACCTGGCAACAGGAAAATGAGTTTTTGCTGGAGGAGAATTCCGAGGTCACGATACTGTTGAAGGATATGATGGGAAATATAAGTGAGGCGAAGACACTGAATATAGAACATATTGACAGTACCGCCCCCAGAATGGGTGTGATAAATGCCGAGATTAACGGCGGTCAATGGGATATAGGCGTAGACAGCTGCTCTGACGATACCACGGCGGAAGACAGGATAAGATACACCTGCATTGCAAAAGATGAAGCGGAGAAATACCGCGCGGGCGGCTCCTGGGATGAAGACAGGCTTTTGACGGAGGCCTCCTGGAATGAAGACGGGAGCTTCCGGATAAATGAAGGCAGCTATTGCATTTTTGCCAGAGATGAAGTGGGAAATGTGGCGGAGAAGGATTTTGATGCGGGCCACATTGATGTGGAGCCTCCCTATTTTACCGGCGAGCCCGCCCTTACCAATGAAGGAGAAGCGGGAGGATATGCAAGGGCTGTGGTTGTAAGCCTTGAAGGCGGAGATGATGATGCTCTGTCAGATTATCCCTACTCCTTTAATAACGGAAGAACCTGGCAGCAGGGAGGGGAAATGCGCTTTGTGGAAAACGGTGAGGTAAATCTTCTTGTCAGGGACAGGATGGGAAATGTAAGTGAGACAAGAACGGTAAATATCGGAAATATCGATAATGAGGCGCCGGGGATTTCCGTATCGGGACAGGACAGGACCTTAAACGATGGAAGCGTAGTAATAAAGGTATCTGCGGCAGACAATATGTCCGGAGTTAGCGAGGTTGCGTATCAGAATGATGAAATCGGTGTTCCGGTGATCCTTTCGGGAGGCGGAGGCTCTGTACGAGGAAGCCTTAATACCTCCGTAACATTGAATAACAACGGAAGCTATACCTTTATGGCAAAAGATCTGATGGGAAATACATCTTATGAAAAAGTAAATGTGGTAAAGGCAGTAAAGACGGAGTATAAGGATAAGCAGTCAGAGAAGAAAAATGATGATGACAAAAAGAATGAAAAGAACAAGGATAAAAGTAAGGATAACAGCAGGGATAACAGCAGTAAAACGAAGGAAACAAGGGTAATTAACTTCGAAGACGGAAACAGCGATCAAAAGGACAGCTCACGCTTAATAAATAACGGTGAAAGTGACACAAAGATCATATTTAAGGATGATGGCAGCAGCACGGATGGCAGCAGTGCGGAAGGGAGCAGTGAAGGCGGGAAGAGCAGTACATACAAAAAAAGCTATATGGGAGTAAGCGGAAACGGAGGAGGAAACCGCAGAACGGAAAGAGGAAGCTCCGGGGGCTTGAGGATCACTGCCGGAGAAGCAGACGAGACCGGGGATGAAGATTATGATGCAGACAATGATGACAGCGAAAGCACTGAGATAAGGGAGGTCACGCTGGATGAGTATCTTTCTTCGTCACCCGGAGACGTCGCAGCAGAGAAAGAGATACTGCCCGAACTTATTGATGAAGAAGAGCAGGTTGACAGGGAAAAAAGCAACAGGTCCGGGAAGATCGTAATGATCATACTGATACTTCTGCTCCTTACGGCACTTACCGTTGCCCTGCTTATAAAGAAGGGTATTATATCCCTTCCGGAGGGTGAAGATGAAGAGAAAGGGGATGAGGACGAAGAGACAGGAACCCTTGGATTTTTTGACAGACTCAAGGGGATGTTTGCCAAAAATGAATTGACGTAAAGTATCCGCTATGTAAAAATAACCTTTATGGACAGCATAAAGGAAGATATTAAGAATGAAAGCTTCGAGAGGATCTATCTGATTTACGGAAGCGAGTCCTATCTCGCAAACCGGAATAGAAAGATGCTTGCAGATGCAGTTGTGCCGCCGGGCGACACGATGAACAGGTCGGTTTTTTCCGGAAAGGATATCAGGATAAAAGATATCATCGGTCTTTCCGAGACCCTTCCTTTTCTGTCACCCAGGCGGCTTATTCTTGTTGAGGACAGCGGATTTTTTAAGAAAGCTCCCTCTGACGGGGATGAATTTCTGGAATATATTGAGCATATCCCCGGGGAAACGGTCATTATATTTTCGGAGACGGAGGTGGATAAAAGGGGAAGATTTTTTAAGGCTGTGGGAAAGGCCGGAAAGACGGTACTTTGTGAAGAGCAGAAGGAAGATGTCCTGATAAGGTGGATTGGTTCATATTTAGGCGGCAGCGGGAAGAAGATAAGAAAGACTACCGCTGCTCTTCTGATGGAAAGAACCGGTACGGATATGTACACCCTGAAAAACGAGATGGATAAACTGATATCCTTCAGCGGCGAAAGAGAGGAGATCACAGGGGACGATATAGATAAGGCCTGTGTATTAAATATACGTTCTTCGGTTTTTGCTATGATAGACGATATCACTGCTCAAAGACAGAAACAGGCTCTGGAAAGATATTACGAGCTGGTGCTTCTTCACGAGGCACCTATGAAGATACTGGTGCTCATCACCAGACAGTTTAATCTGCTCCTGCTTGCAAAGGAAATGTCTGCGGAAAAAATGAATTACAGGGAAATGGCCGGAGTTATGAAAATACCGGAGTTCTCCGTGAGAAAGTATGTATCGGCAGCGGGGAGGCTTTCAAGGCAGAGGATCTTAAGTGCCGTTAAGGACTGTGTTCAGACAGAGAATGACATTAAAAAGGGGCTGATAAATGACCGTATCGGTACCGAGCTCCTGATAATGAATTATTCTGCCGGGACTATAGAAGACAGGCCGGAATAAAGGAGGTGGGACAAGGTGCGCGAATTACCGCAGGCAGGAAAGATATACAGGCATTTTAAGGGAACATATTACAGGATAATATGTATTGCGAGGGATTCCGAGACCCTTGAGGAAATGGTTGTGTATGAGAACCGGGATGACAGCGGGAAAAAGTTTGTCAGACCCCTCTCTATGTTTATGAGTGAAGTGGATCATGAAAAATACCCGGAATGCAGGCAGAAATACAGATTTGAGGAAGAAGGAGGGTCTTCTGAGGTCCTGTCAGAGGAGGACAGGGACACAGTATCGGAAGATCTTATGGCATTTCTGGATGCTGAGGGAAATGAGGCAAAGCTTGATGTACTTCAGAGGATACGTTTAAGGCTTAATGATGATATAATAAATGCCATAGCCCTCTCACTTGATACGGAGGTCAGAGAGGGCAGCATTGCAGAAAGATATGAGGAGATAAAGGAGTATCTTCTCACAATGATAAGATATGAAGGAGCGAGACTTAGAACATGAAAATACTGTCATTTGTTGTACCCTGTTATAATTCCCAGGATTATATGAAGCACTGCATCGACTCTCTGCTGATAGGCGGAGATGATGTGGAGATCATTATTGTCGATGACGGCTCTTCCGATGATACTGCTTCCATAGCCGACGAATATGAAAAAAGCTATCCCGGTATAGTGAAGGCCGTACATAAGGAAAACGGCGGACATGGTGATGCCATCAATACCGGGCTTTCCTGCGCGGAAGGACTGTATTTCAAATGTGTGGATTCCGATGACTGGGTGGATGCCGATGCTTACAGAAAGGTCCTGTCCAAGCTGAAGGAGCTGCTTCACGGCGATACCATGCTGGATATGATGGTATGTAATTTTGTATATGAGAAAAAGGGAGCCAGACATAAAAAGGTTATGACCTACCGTTTTGCTCTTCCCGTGAACGAGCTGGTGACCTGGGACAAGGTCGGTAAATTCCGTAAGGGGCAGTATCTCCTTATGCATTCCGTGATATACAGAACCAAGCTGCTGGAGGATTGCGGACTGATCCTGCCGAAGCATACATTTTACTGCGACAACATCTTTGTTTTCGAGCCCCTTCCCTATGTGAAGACCATCTACTATCTAAATGTGAATTTCTACAGATATTTCATAGGAAGGGATGACCAGTCCGTAAATGAAACCGTCATGATAGGACGGGTGGATCAGCAGATAAGAGTTAATAAGATAATGATAGATTATCTGGCAGGCAAGAACATTCAGAATAAGAAGCTGAGAAATTATATGATCAGTTATCTGGATATTATGATGACGGTATCCTCTATCATGCTGATAAGAGCGGACAGTGAAGAGGCTTTGGATAAAAAAGAGGATCTGTGGAAATATCTGGCTGACAAGGATATGATCCTGTTCATGAAGATACGGTACGGGCTTCTGGGCAGAGCCGTAAACCTTCCGGGAAGATCCGGAAGAAAGCTGTCAGTTGCGGGATACAAGCTTGCCCACTGGTTTGTGGGATTTAATTGACAGGGACTCCAGATCAAGGACATAAACAAGAAAATACATAACCGTTGCCAGAAGAAAAGCAGTAAGGACATCAAAGATCGAATGCTGCTTTAAGCACATGGTAGACACGATTATCAGGGTACACATTATCAGGGAAATGATGCGTACCCTTTTGTTTTTTGAAAACATTTTTGAATTTGATATTCCGAAATGTACACCCAGGGAATTGTACACATGAATGCTGGGAAAAATATTAGTATTTGTGTCAGAGCTGTACAGCCAGAGTACCAGATGGGTGAAAACATTGTCCCTTGGGAAAACCGAGGGACGGAGATTGCAGCCATTCGGATAAAGAGTGGATACGATAAGAAAAATAGTCATTCCGGAGGCAAGAAAAATGAAAAGCTTCCAGAAATCGCTTTTATTATTGAAGACAAACCACAGGATGACTCCGAATACATAGGGGAACCATAATAAATAAGGAACAACGAAGATCTCATTGAAAGGCAGAAGATCGTCGATCGCCATATGAATAAGATGGTAATTCCCGGTCACATTGATCTCCAGAAACGAGAACCAGGGCAGATATATTAAAAACAAATATGCCAAGGCCCAAAGACCGTGGGAATAGCGTTTTAAAAAAGCAATCATATCATTCATACTCCTCAGGGGGTCTTTTATTCTAGCACATAGTATTTCTTGATACAAGCGTTAACAAAAAAATAAGGGTATGATATAATGCGGAAAGTCACGATTAAAATCCCTACCTATTGAAAGGAGTAATCAATGTATTCACTTGAGGACATCAGGCAGGTTGACCCGGAGATAGCAGATACCATTGTTGCGGAGGGTGAGCGTCAGAACAGTCATATAGAGCTCATAGCATCCGAAAACTGGACTAGCAAAGCGGTGATGTCAGCCATGGGAAGTCTGCTTACGAATAAATATGCAGAAGGATATCCGGCGCACAGATATTACGGCGGATGTGGCTGTGTGGATGTAGTGGAAGAGCTTGCCAGGGAAAGAGCGAAGGAGCTTTTTCACTGTGAGTATGCAAATGTTCAGCCTCATTCCGGGGCTCAGGCAAACATGGCCGTATTTATGGCTATGATGAAGCCGGGGGATACATTCATGGGAATGAATCTGGATCAGGGAGGACATCTGTCCCACGGATCACCGGTAAATTTTTCGGGAATGTACTTCAATTGTGTGCCCTACGGAGTGAATGATGAGGGCTTCATTGATTATGATAAGGTTCTTGAGATAGCGAAGGAATGCAGACCGAAGCTTATCGTTGCCGGTGCCTCCGCATATGCCAGAACACTGGATTTTGAAAAATTCCGCAAGATCGCGGATGAGGTCGGAGCCAATCTCATGGTGGACATGGCCCATATAGCGGGACTTGTTGCGGGTGGTCAGCATCCCTCACCCATAGGGATCGCGGATGTGGTAACCACAACCACGCACAAGACCTTAAGAGGCCCCAGAGGAGGACTTATCCTTGCTAATCAGGATGCAGCAGACAGGTTCAAGTTCAATAAGGCAGTCTTCCCCGGATCCCAGGGCGGACCTCTTATGCATGTGGTAGCTGCAAAGGCAGTGTGCCTGAAGGAAGCCCTGAAGCCTGAATTCAAAACCTATGCGAAAAGGATCGTGGAAAATGCACAGGCTCTGGCAAAGGGCCTTATGGGCAGAGGCCTTTCCCTTATCTCCGGAGGAACGGACAATCACCTTATGCTCCTGAATCTTGTTCCACAGGGGCTAACAGGCAAGGAAGTGGAGGCGCTTCTCGATGATGCAAACATTACTGCAAACAAGAACACCATTCCCAACGATCCTCAGAAGCCTTTTGTTACCAGCGGTATAAGACTTGGAACTCCCGCTGTCACTACCCGGGGCTTTGATCCGGAGGACTGTGACAGAGTGGCTGAGGCCATATCACTGGTGGTTTTGGGAGGAAGCGCAAAGGTTGAGGAGGCACGTGCAATAGTAAAGACACTTACGGATAAATATCCCCTTGATATAGAATAATGTAGCTCCGGAAAATGGTTTTCAGTTCATTAGTTTTTCTTTTCCGGTTTATGCCGGTGTTTTTCTTAATATATTATCTCGTTCCCCGGGGTGCAAAGAATCCCGTGCTGTTTGTAGGGAGTCTGATATTTTACGCCTGGGGGGAACCGAGATATACCATACTCATTCTTTGTTCTGTAGTGGTGAATTATTCACTTGCGGTACTTATCAGCAGATTCAGGCTTCAACGACACAGGGCACTGAGACGGGTATTCTTTATATTTGCCCTTTTTTACGATATAGGGATGCTTGTGGCATTTAAATACACGGCCTTTATCATCTCCAGCATTAATTCTGTTTTTCATCTGAATATTACGGTACCCGTGATCGCGCTTCCGCTGGGAATTAGCTTCTATACCTTTCAGATCATGTCTTATGTTATAGATGTCTATCTGCAGAGATACGAAGCGGAGAATTCACTTCTGAATCTGGGTACGTACCTCGTGATGTTCCCGCAGCTTATCGCAGGCCCTATAGTAACCTTTTCCAGGGTGAGGCAGGGTCTGAAAAACCGCAGGCTCCATTATTCTGTCATAGATAACGGAATGAAGCTTTTCGTAATGGGGCTCGGTTGTAAGGTGATCTTTGCCAACAGCCTCGGTAATATCTGGACTGGCTGTATGTCGGCGGGATATGAGAATATTTCAACTCTTTTTGCGTGGATGGGTATGGCAGCATATACGCTGCAGCTCTACTTTGACTTTTCCGGCTACTCACTTATGGCAATAGGACTGGGACAGATGCTGGGGTTCAGGTTTCCAAGGAACTTTGCGCACCCCTATATATCCCGCAGTGTGACGGAATTCTGGAAAAGATGGCATATAACCCTGACATCCTGGTTCCGGGAATACCTGTACATCCCTCTTGGCGGAAACAGGAAAGGGACTGCCCGTACGATCCTTAATATGCTTATTGTCTGGCTTGTTACGGGACTCTGGCATGGAGCCGCCTGGAACTTTGTGCTCTGGGGGCTGTATTACTTTGTGATCCTTCTTATTGAAAGGCTGTTCCTAAAAAGGTTTCTTGACAGATCCATCTTTTTTTCCAGAGTGTACACGCTTCTTCTTGTTATGTTCGGATGGGTTCTCTTTGCGGCACCGTCAATTGGGGATGCCATCGTTTATTTTTCCAGACTGTTCACCATAAATCCCGGGACGGATTTCATAGAGTATTTTTATACATACTGGTATATTTTTGCGGCAGCCGTATTTTTTGCCACACCGGTTCCCGCAAGATGGTTCAGGAGACACAGGGACAGCGCTTTGACCTATGTCTTTCTGATAGCGGTATTCCTTGTTTCGGTAGGGATCCTGGTGGATTCGGTATATAATCCCTTCCTGTATTTCAGATTTTGAGGGTCTGATATGAGATTTTTTAAGAATTGTCCGTTTCTTTCAATAATTGTGCTTATAAGCCTGTGTCTGTTTATCTACGGTATCCTGCTGACAGCGGGAGTACTTCCGGCTTCAAACACGGTAAACTTTAGTGTTGATCCTGAAACCGTAGGGGTTGCTGCAGCCATGCAGGATATAAAGAGCAGGTTTTCAAATCTTGTTGAAGGAGTGCAGGACAGGGATTATACCGTAGACTATATGCCGACAGAATATGTTCCGGATGAGGAGCTTGCCAATAATCTCGGTGTGGATACCGGGGAAGATGAGGAAAAGGGACCGGAGGAAGAGAAAGAAGAAAGCGAAAGCGAAAAAAAGGATGCAGAAGCGGCGGCACGACGGGCTGAACGTTCTGAACGAATGAAAAACGGAGAGAGTGAGGAGTTCCTGAAGGAAGCTTTCAAAACCCGGCTTCCGGAGAATGATGCCTCTGATACGGGTGATTCCTACGATGGCTTTTACAGTGTTGGAGACGGTTATTTTACCGGTGGGGATACGGTGATAATAGGTGATTCCAGAGAACAGGGCTTTGGATTGTATTCGGGACTTGACGGTATCGTTTCCTATGCCCAGAAGAGCTACGGCGTTCATCAGGTATTTACAAAGAGGTGGATAGATTCCGAGGTGGGAAAGCTTACCCTGGAGGAAGCAATGGCTCTTAATAAAGGCAGATTCAGGAAGATCTATATTATGTTCGGACTGAATGAGATGGGATGGGCTGATGAGACTACCTTTGATAATGCCTATTATCAGCTGATAGATATGCTGAAGTATTATCAGCCGGATGCAGTAATATATGTGCAGAGTATCATAAATGTTACAAAATCAAAGTCACAGACCTCAAATGTCTTTAATAACGAAAATATTACCAGGCGGAATGAGGCTCTGAAGGTCGTGGCTGAAAAGGAGCATGTGGCATACCTTGATCTGAATTCCGTTCTTACGGATGAGGAGGGCAATCTTCCGGAGTATTATGCTTCAGACGGGATCCACATCTCGCAGAAATATATGTATATCTGGGTTGATTTCCTGAAAAGCCATGCTGTATTAAGCAGCGGAAGCGATACACAGTATGTAACCGGCTATACACCGGAAAAGGATGTTTCGGACATCGGGGAAAATGAAGAGGCTGGTGAAAATGACGGTTCCGAAGCTGAAGAATCTCCGGATAGCGAAAACGAAAACAATTCCGAAAGCGAAAACGCTGTTGATACAGAAAGCGGCGGGAGCGACAATATAGAAATAGAGGATATAGCACCGGCAGCTAATGGGGAGAACACCACTGAAAACTGGGAGACAGGAGAAGGGATAAATTAGCTAGATCAACCCTCCCCAATGAGAACAGAGCTTATCTGTTATTTGAAGGATAGGGCTGTCCGCCCTTCACGGTCTTCGAGCAGGCTATGGCCAGAGAGCCGGGCCCGATATGGCAGGAAATACTTAAAGGGAGTGAATCCGTATAGATACAGCAGTTCGGGAATTCTGCGGCGATCTCCTTCGCAAATTCCTCCGCCATTTCTTCATTTCTGGTATGGGCAACTGCAAGCCAGATATCCGGGTTTTCCGGGTCATATCCGCCAAGATTGTTTTCAATATCGTTTTTAATGGCCTTTATCATAATCTTCTTAGCCTGTCTGATGCCCCGGCATTTGGAAAAGGCATCGAGCTTTTCACCCCTGATGGACAGAATGGGCTTAAGATTAAGTATCTTTGCCAGAGCTGCCCCGGCGGGAGTGACCCGTCCGCCCTTCTTAAGATAATCAAGAGTATCCACGGTAATATAAATACTTGACTCGTTCTTTACCTCTTCAAGTATCTTTTTTATTCCGGCAGCGTCATATCCGTTTTCCGCAAGATACTTTGCATCATAGGCTGACTGCCGCTGGGTGACGGAGATACGATGGTTATCGACAACCTGTACCTTTGATCCGTATTCTGAGGCATAGATGCGTGCATTGGCACAGGCACCGGAAAGACCGGAGGACATAGGAATATGGACTATCTCATCATAGCCCTCATCAAAGATCCTGTCCCACAACGCTATAACATCTCCGGCAACAGGCTGTGAGGTGGTGACATCGGCCCCTTCTGCCAGGAATCCGTAAAACTCATCCTGAGACAGATTCACGCAGTCGAGGTATTCCTTATCATTTACAATAAAAGGCATGGAAAGAACAAATATACCGTCCCTCTTTCCCTGCTCCGGGGTTATACCGCTGTTTGTGTCTGTTACAACTGCAATCCTGCTCATAGGGCTAACTATAGCATAAAAAATGCCCGCAAACAACGTAGTAATGCGGACTACATGACGTTGTAACAATAACGTGATGAAGAAAAGCAGTCATATTATTGCATATACAATTAAAACAATTTATCTTCATGTGCATAAATAAATACAAAAAATATACTAAATTGTGTTGACAATTTTAAATCGGCGAGTTATACTCATTTCATCAAAACAAGAGAGACAAAAAACAGAGACCGGCATAAAGGGTCGGTCGAGGAGGTAGAGGAATTGATCGGAACTATCTCTACTCGAATCCCTTAAGAAATGGAGGTACAGACCGCCGGACAAATAATTTTCAACACAATTTATTTTTGTATCAGTAGACTTGCATAAAACGCATACGTAAAGGCGGAAGCGGGCGAAAATAACATATAAGAGTCTTACCGACCAGGTGAGGACGACCGGCCCGATCTTATAGATAAGCGCTAGATACGAATGCACTAAGGAGGTACGATCCAATGGGATATGCAGATGATACAATAGCTTGAAGGGGCATCGAAGTTTGGTTTTAGTCGATGCCCCTTTGATTTTGTGCCAGAAAGGGATTATACGGTGATGATGGTGCCTGACCGGGAAAACCTTTCCGTATGCTTAAGCTGCCGCTCTTTTTTAATTGACATTATAGGTTGGGTATCATAAAATTTTGACGTAAAAAGATGCTATGCGCTCCGAGGCCTTGCCGTTCGACTCCCCCTTCCGGGGGAAATAAAAAACCGCTCTAAGAGCGGTTTTCAGACACTGAGACACGGGGGAGTCCCGCCGGCGGCATAGCCGCCTTTCAGGCCGGGCTGCGGCTCGGACGCGCCACTGGCGCCTCCTCTCGGAGCTGGGCTCCGAGGCCTTGCCGTTCGACTCCCCCTTCCGGGGGAAATAAAAAACCGCTCTAAGAGCGGTTTTCGGACACTGAGACACGGGGGAGTCGAACCCCCGACAACCTGATTAAAAGTCAGGTGCTCTACCAACTGAGCTAGTATCTCGAAGGATATTGTGCTGATCTTCGTAAACAGCCAGCAGGGCTAGCTGGATTCGAACCAGCGCATACAGCAGTCAAAGTGCTGTGCCTTACCGCTTGGCGATAGCCCCAGACCATAAGGCTTTAATGGCATTGAAAGCGGTTCGGCCGCTTGCTGCCGAGGGTGGAATAAGGGACTCGAACCCTTGATCTCCAGAACCACAATCTGGCGCGCTAACCAACTGCGCCAATTCCACCATATCAATCTAGGTGATCGGATGTGCCCGCAGGGATTCGAACCCTGGACCTACGGCTTAGAAGGCCGTTGCTCTATCCAGCTGAGCTACGGACACAGGCTTAAATCCTGTTTTTGCGAAAGCAAGTAGTATTGTACATCAAAATATTTAGCTTTGCAACTATAAATATGGAGAACTCTATTATGAAAAAGATATTACAACTGGTAAGTGATGATTTTGAAGATCTGGAACTCTGGTGCCCCGTGATGAGACTCAGGGAAGAGGGATTTCAGGTTGACCTGGTTGCGGAAAAGCCCGGAAAATACCACGGGAAATATGGCGTTCCCTGTGAGGTGGAGCTTTCCTTTAAGGATGTTGATCCCGGAGATTATGACGGAGTACTCGTTCCCGGGGGATGGGCTCCCGACAAGCTCAGACGATTTCCGGAGGTCTTAAATATCATAAGGAAAATGGATGAACAGAAAAAGCTTATCGGAGAGATCTGCCATGCGGGGTGGGTGCTTTGTTCTGCCGGCGTACTGAAGGGAAGAAAAGTGACCAGTACTCCGGGAATAAAGGATGATATGGAAAATGCCGGTGCCTCCTGGTTTGACGAGGCTTTGGTCGTAGACGGGAACATCATTTCTGCAAGAAGGCCGCCCGATATTCCGGAGTATTCAAAGGCGCTTGTGGAATTTCTTTTATCGGATAAATAGAAAGGGCTACCTGCAATAATATGTCTGGAAGAAAGAAAAAAGGCTCAAGTACAGGACTTCTGTTATTAATCATAATCGCTGCCGTTCTGGTATCGGTTGCGCTTCTGGCATTTATGGTGATAACCGGAAACGGGGTAAATTCCAATCCTGTTACACAAAAGGTGAACCGTGAGGTTACGAAAAAGGCGGTAGAGACCGTTATTCAGAAGGAGACCGGGACGGACAAAACCATTGACGATATAAAGAGCCAGATGTCAGAGGAAGATGCGAAGGAAGTTGATATTATAATTAATCAATACGCTGATCAGGGACTTCTGGCAGAGGCTCTGGAGATATATAAGAAAAACGGCGGAGACATAAATGCAACCGCAGATGAAATGAAGGATAAGGTCAGTGCCGAGGATATGGCAAGACTATATGAGCTGTATGAAAAATACGGTGACACTATCAAGTAGGCCGAAGGGTGGCAACAGGGTACAGAGGAGAACTATATGGATTTTCAGGCGATATGTGACGGATTTGCTGCAATGACCTGTGTAGTGTCAGTCGAAAAGCTGGAAGGGGGAAGGTACGGGAAGATACGTCTGGTGGCCGGAAATAAGGCGTACATTGCCAGTGTTGAGCAGCCTGTCCCCGGTACGACAATGCTGAACAATACCTTTATTCCGAACAGCGAATACACCGATTACATCACCAGAGATCTGAATTTTGAAGATTACTGCTACCGCTCTGCCGTCTTAAAAAAATGTCTGCATTCATACGTTCATCCGGACCGGATGAATGTATGGTTCAATATGACCTTTCTTCCCCTTGAACCGGATGACGGAAATATCTGTTACTGTACTTATACTATGGAGATAAATGCGGAAGCGGATACGGAGAATATGTCGGATATTTCCGGAGATCTTGCATCCGCAGTGCTGCAGACCGGTCTGAAGCTCAGGGGTTCAACGGATATTAAGAGCACCTTGAAGGAGGTTATTGAGGATATCCGGCATATATGCGATGCTGAGATCTGCTGTGTGCTGCTGATGGACAAAAAAACAGAGAGCTGTGAGGTGCTAAGCGAGGCCCTGTCGGATGATACAGAGCTTGTTTCCATGGAAGAATATATTGATGAGTCCTTTTATGCAATAGCCGATTCCTGGGAGCAGACCGTGATCGCCGGGAGTAATTGTCTCATAGCAAAAAATGAACAGGATATGGAGGTTGTGAAGGAGCGAAATCCCATATGGTATGATTCCATCACATCTGCCGGAGGAAAAAATATAGTCCTGTTTCCGCTTCGCTTTCAGGGGGAGCTTCTCGGGTATATCTGGGTTATTAATTTCAATGCGGAGGATACGGTAAAGATAAAGGAGACGCTTGAGCTCACCACATTTATCCTGGGTTCGGAAATAGGGAGCTACCTTTTAATAGACAGGCTGAGGATCTTAAGCTCCCGTGATATGCTGACCGGAGTTATGAACCGTAATGAGATGAATAATTTTGTAGACAGCATGGATACGGGAGAGGAAGAAGATGGAGAATGTGTTGCTGTAATATTTGCGGATCTTAACGGATTGAAGACCGTGAATGATGAGGTGGGACATGATGCAGGAGACGAGCTTATACGTAATGCGGCGGCCACTCTTCTGGAAATATTTGATCTTTCCAGCATATTCAGGGCGGGAGGGGACGAATTTGCCGTTATTGTGAAGGGAATGAAGGAAGAGGAAATGAAGGGAAGGATCGAAGAGATCAGGGAGCGTTCGGAAAAGTATAAGGGTGTTTCCTTCTCTCTCGGAGGCTGTGTCGTGGAAAACTCCCGTGATGTCCGGACAGCTCTGCGTCTTGCAGACGAACGAATGTACCAGGACAAGAAAGAGTATTATGACAGCCATCCCGAAGCTAAACGAAGGCTTTCCAGGGAGGAATTTGTTGACGTATGATCTTTGATAATTCCATTTTAAGTGTCATTCTGAGCTGCGCGAAGAATCTTTCCCGCCGTAGTTTAGAAACGGTCTTGCCACCCGCACATTAAAAAATTCAATAAGGGGTCCCATAAAGAAGGCGGTTATAATGGTTCCGATCCCTGCAATGGTGGGTATCGCCAGGGGCTTTCCGCCGGACAGGAGGAAAAGTACTGTTCCGGTCAACACACATACAAGGTCGGTTATTATACGGACGTATAAGAACCGGCCTTTTTTCCATGTATTGCATATGATAAGTGCAACAGCGTCATAGGTAGACACGCCGAGAGCAGCGATCTTAAATATTCCCACGCTTATGGCACATATAATAACCCCGAAAAGGGACCAATCTTGCACTATTGACTGATCAGTGAGTATTTTTCGGTTGCAAAGTATGTACCTTTTGGGGTACAATGCCTAAATGATGTTTTTGTATATTATTTTATTGATAATTTCGTTCATCGCGCTTATTAAGGGTGCGGATATTTTTGTGGACGGAAGTACGGGAATTGCCAGAATATTTCATGTCTCGGGTCTTGTAATAGGACTGACGGTGGTCGCTCTTGGAACTAGCGCGCCGGAGCTTGCGGTAAGTACAGCGGCCGCACTTCATGGCTCAAATGAGATCGCCTTAAGTAATGTTATCGGGTCCAATCTTTTCAACACCCTGATGGTTCTCGGCATAGGAGCCTGCATACGTTCCCTTCCGGTGGAGGAGAGCGTGGTAAAGCGGGATTTTCCGGTGTCCATCATAGCTGCGGTTTTCGTGCTGATCGTAACGGGGATCGGGGTTCTTCCAATTAAGTTTACCACAATGGGTATGTCAGAAAATACCGGAACCCTGGTAAGGCCGGCGGCTATTGCTCTCCTTGTGGGGTTTGTGGTCTATCTCGCGTCACTCATCATTGAAGCGGGCAAGAATCCGGAAGAAGAAGAGGCTTCCGGGAAGGTCAGCATCTTAAAGAGCATTATTATGATCATTGTGGGGATAGCCCTTATTGTGGCAGGCGGTCAGGGCGTGGTCTTCAGTGCCCAGAACATTGCCAGGAGCTTAGGACTGTCGGAAACACTCATCGGACTCACCGTCGTGGCAGTTGGGACTTCTCTTCCGGAGCTGGTCACATCACTTGTGGCAGCAGGAAAGGGCGAGACCTCCCTTGCCGTGGGAAATGCAGTGGGCTCAAATATCTTTAATATAATGTTCATTCTCGGAGTTTCCTGCTCCATTCACCCGGTCAGTGCAAATGTTGCATCCACATATGACATGCTGATAACGATAGTGATAAGCCTCATTACCTGGTTCTTCTGTGCTACGGGCCGAAAGATAACCCGTTTGGAGGGAGCATTTATGGTGCTCTGCTATATCGGGACCATGGTATTTGCGATCATGAGATGATATCAGGTTTTGATCCCAATATCAGGAGAAGGACAAATGGGTACGTTTAAGAGTCTGGAAGAAGCCAGGATGTATTTTGAAGGAGACCGTTTCGCCACAGAAAACGGAATGGTCATAGATGAAATGGATGAGAACCTGTCCGTATGCAGCATGATGCTCACAGACAGTCATAAAAACGCCAACGGAGGCATAATGGGAGGAGTGATCTACACTCTTGCCGACTTTGCCTTTGCCGTGCTTGCCAATAACATCCATAAGCCCACTGTGGCACAGCAGGTCAGCATGAATTTTCTCTCATCCCCCAAGGGGAAGAAGCTTATAGCTTCAGCGTCCTGCAGAAAGAACGGCAAAACCTCCACAATAATAAATGTTGATGTAAAAGATGAATCGGGAAGGGATATAGCGCTCTTTACCGGCACGGGTTTTAAATTGTAGAAGGTGGTACTGTCATCCTGAGCGAAGCGAAGGATCTGAATCAGGGAGGAAACGTTTGAAGGTATTAGTAATAAACTGTGGAAGCTCATCTTTGAAATTCCGTCTTATAGATACGGATACTGAAGAGGTGGTGGCAAGAGGTCTTTTCGAGAGAATAGGCGAGGAGAAGGGAAGATTCACCTATATACCCGGCGATGGCGAAAAGGATGCTGTGGATATGATCATACCCGATCACTATGAGGCAGTAAAGCATCTTATCTATGCCATTACAGATAAGGACAGGGGCGTAATAAAGAGTCTTGATGAAATAGATGCGGTGGGACACAGGATAGTACACGGAGGCGACAAGTTCGCGCATCCCGTTATTATTGATGATAAAGTGATAAGTGAAATAGAAGAATGTTCACACCTCGCACCCATACATAATCCCGTAAACCTGCTTGGAATAAGGGCCTGCATGAAGTATCTGCCGGATACGAAGATGGTGGGAGTATTTGATACGGCTTTTCACCAGACTATGCCTGAGGAGGCATATCTCTACGGTATACCCTATGAGTATTACAAAAAGGACAGGGTAAGAAAGTACGGCTTCCACGGAATGAGCCATGAGTATGTGTCGGCAGAGACCGCAAAGATGATGGGGAAAGACATTAAGGATACCAGTATAATCACCTGCCACCTGGGAAACGGTGCGTCGATCTGCGCGGTGAAGGGCGGAGAGTCCATGGATACCTCGATGGGATTTACACCTCTTGCAGGGGTGATAATGGGAACCCGTTCCGGAGGGATAGATCCCGAGATAGTTAATTACATTGCCAAGGAAGAGAATAAGTCCGTTCAGGAGGTAATGGATATCTTAAATACCCAGTCCGGGCTTTACGGGGTGTCTGATCAGCTTTCATCGGATGTCCGGGATCTGACCGAGGAATACGACAAGGGAAATCCGGATGCGAAGAGAGCCTTAAGCAAGCTTTCCTATTCAATATCAAAGTTTATTGGTTCCTACTTTGTAGTCCTTGGAGGAGTGGATGCCATAACCTTTACTGCGGGTATCGGAGAAAACAGCTACCTTGTACGTAAGCTTGTTTGTGACCGCCTTGGAGCTCTGGGGGTCAGGCTTGACGAAGAAAAGAATAAGAATGTTAAGGGGGCGATGATGATATCGTCGGAGGATTCAAAGGTTCAGGTATACAGGATCCCGACAGACGAAGAAATGTCAATCGCCCGTCAGGTTGTAAAAACAATAAAGTGATTTTCTAGGAGAGGATTGGAGAAATGACAGGATCAAGTATTTGCGTTCTGCTTGCCATTATCTGCTATCTTGCGCTCACGATCTACATCGGAGTTTATTACAGCAGAAAAGGCAGCGCAGGAGACACGGAGAATTTTTATCTTGGAGGAAGGGCGCTGCACCCGGTAGTTACCGCAATGAGTGCGGAGGCTTCGGACATGAGCTCCTATCTTTTGATGGGGCTTCCGGGTCTTGCTTATCTCTGCGGAGTAGCGGAGGTAGGCTGGACGGTTATAGGGCTTGCAGTCGGGACATATCTCAATTTCCTGCTAGTTGCGCGCAGGCTCAGAGTTTATTCCGAAACGCTGGGAGCCAGTACCGTACCGGATTTCTTCTCAAGAAGATATGAAGACAGCAGGCATATACTGTCCCTTATAGCCGCGCTGGTCATACTGATATTCTTTATTCCATACACGGCTTCCGGGTTCAAGGCGGTAGGAACACTGTTTAACAGCCTCTTTGGCTGGGATTATCATGTTTCGATGATAGTCGGAGCCGTAGTCATCATAGGATATACCGTATTGGGAGGTTTCCTCGCAGTATCCACAACGGATCTCATACAGTCCATAGTTATGACGGCAGCACTGATATTCATAGTGATCTTTGGTATCAATCAGGCCGGGGGCATCGGGGTGGTAATGGATAATGCAGCCTCACTCCCGGGATATCTTGATCTTACCAGGGGATATGATCCTGCGGCCGGAGCAGCAGGGAGCTTCGGATTTTTGTCAATAGTTTCAACCCTTGCCTGGGGTCTCGGGTATTTCGGAATGCCTCACATCCTTTTACGATTTATGGCCATACGTGATCCGGAGGAGATCAAGATCTCAAGGCGTATCGCAGCTATATGGGTAGTGGTTTCTATGGCGGTTGCAGTTTTTATCGGAATCATCGGAAACAGTCTTTCAGCGGTGGGAAAGATACCGGTTCTCAGCACAAGTGCGGATTCCGAGACCGTGATAATAAAGACGGCGGATCTGATGAGCAGATTCGGGATTCTGTTTTCTATCGTAGCGGGAATCGTAATGGCAGGTATCCTTGCCGCGACCATGTCAACCGCGGATTCACAGCTGCTTGCGGCTTCCAGTAGTATGTCTGAGGATCTTTTAAAGGATTTCTTCGGCATAAAGATAAAAAAGGAGACTTCAATGCTGATCGCCAGAGCCACGGTCTGCGTGATCGCTCTTATCGCTGTCTTCCTTGCATGGGATCCGAATAGCAGTGTATTCCGTGTAATCTCCTTTGCCTGGGCAGGCTTCGGTGCGGCCTTTGGTCCCGTGATGCTGATAGCAATGTTCTGGAAGAGGGGGAACCGGGCCGGAGCAACCGCAGGTATGGTAGTCGGAGGTGCTATGGTATTTATCTGGAAGTTCCTTATTGCTCCTCTCGGAGGTGCTTTTGCGATCTATGAGCTTTTGCCCGCATTCATAGCTGCCTTCATCGTCAATGTGGTTGTGTCCCTTATCACTCCGGAGCCTTCGGATAGTATAAAAGCTACTTTTGATAAGGTAAGTGCTTCATGAGATTTATTTCCTGGAATGTAAACGGTTTAAGAGCCTGTGTGAGCAAGGGTAATTTCGGCGAAGCGTTTCAGTCACTTGATGCGGACGTTTTCTGCCTGCAGGAAACAAAGCTGCAGGCGGGTCAGATAGAGCTGGATATTCCCGATGCCTATATGCAGTTTTGGAATTATGCCGAGAAAAAAGGATATTCCGGGACTGCGGTGTTCACCAGGATAAAGCCCTTAAGTGTCACACTTGGAATGGATGACTATAAAGAGGACAGGGAGGGCAGGATAATCTGTCTTGAATTCGAGTCCTGCTATCTTATTACGGTATACACACCGAATTCCAAGCAGGAACTTCTCCGTCTTGACGACAGGATGGACTGGGAGGATGCTTTCCTTCATTATATCAATGACCTTCAAAAGAAAAAGCCTGTGGTGATCTGCGGGGATATGAATGTCGCTCATCAGGAGATAGATCTGAAGAATCCTGCGACAAACCACAGGAATGCAGGCTTTACCGATGAGGAAAGAGAAAAGATGACAGTTCTTCTCAGGGACGGGCATCTTATAGACAGCTTCAGGTTCCTGAATCCGGAGCTTGCCGGTGTGTATTCCTGGTGGTCATACCGTGCCAATGCCAGGAAGAACAATGCAGGCTGGCGTATAGACTACTTTCTCATATCAGAATCCTTAAAACCATATCTCAAAGACGCAAAGATCCACACGGATATCTTCGGCTCGGACCACTGCCCCGTGGAGCTTGTGCTTGACGTCAGGTAAGTTTTATTCCGATAATCAAAAAATAATCCTCTTTTCTTTTTTTATTCTGTGTTATATTATTATTACATAAGATAGCGCGAAACGTTTCGTTTTTCGAGCCGGGAGAAGAGATCTCCCTGTCAAAAGCGAAGCGCGGCTTCGGGAATGATGCTGCAAAGATGCAGCAGAAAAGAAAGGAGAAAATATAAACATGGCAGATGAAAGAAAGCTTATTGGAGGACATCCCGTTATCGGTATCCGTCCCATTATCGACGGCAGAAAGGGACCTCTTGATGTCAGAGGCTCCCTTGAAGAGCAGACCATGAGTATGGCGAAGCGTGCAAAAAAGCTCTATGAGGACAATCTGAAATATGCAGACGGAACACCGGTGAAGGTTGTGATCTCCGATACGACCATCGGACGTGTCCGTGAGAGCGCCCTCTGCGCAGAGCAGTTCAAAAAGGAAGGCGTTGAAATAACCCTGTCTGTAACACCCTGCTGGTGCTACGGTTCGGAAACAATGGATATGGATCCCAATACCATTAAGGGTGTTTGGGGATTAAATGCAACAGAGAGACCCGGAGCGGTTTATCTTGCGTCCGTCCTCGCAACACATGCACAGAAGGGACTTCCTGCCTTCGGAATGTATGGCAAGGATGTACAGGATGCGGATGATGAGAATATCCCCGATGACGTAAGGGAGATGCTTCTCCGTTTCGGACGTGCAGCAGTTGCGGCAGCATCCATCCGTGGACTTTCATACCTGCAGATCGGTTCCGTTACCATGGGTATCGGCGGCTCCATAATGGATCAGGATTTTATGGAATCATACCTTGGAATGAGAGTCGAGTCTGTTGATGAGGTGGAGATCATCCGTCGAATGGATGAGGGTATCTATGACGAGGAGGAATTCAAGAGAGCGCTTGAGTGGACGAAGAAATACTGTCCCGAGGGCTTCGACAAAAACCCCGACTGGATACAGAAGGACAGAAAGACCAAGGATGAGCAGTGGGAATTCACTGTTAAGATGTATATCATAATTAAGGATCTGATGAGAGGAAACGCAAAGCTCGCAGATAAGAATGCAACCGCAGGAAAGCAGTCATTTGAGGAAGAGGCTCTCGGACACAATGCCATTGCGGGCGGCTTCCAGGGACAGAGACAGTGGACTGACCACTGGCCCAACTGCGATTATCCCGAGGCCTTCCTTTCCACCTCCTTTGACTATGACGGAGCAAGGGAGCCCTACGTTCTTGCAACCGAGAACGATGTTCTTAACGGTGTATGTATGCTTCTTGAAAAGCAGCTTACCGGTATGGCTTCTATTTTCTCCGATGTGCGTACCTACTGGAGCGGAGATTCAGTTAAGAGGGTTACGGGCTATGACATTGAAGGTCACGCAAAGGATGCCGACGGCTTCCTGCACCTTATAAATTCCGGCGCTTCCGCGCTTGACTACTCCGGAGCATCCGTTGATAAGGATGGAAAGAATGTTGTAAAGGAGTTCTGGAACCTGACAGATGATGACCAGAAGAAGATGCTTGAAGCAACGACCTGGAATCCTGCTGACAACGGCTACTTCAGAGGCGGCGGATATTCCTCAAGATTCCTTACCGACGCGGAGATGCCTATAACGATGGTGCGCTTAAATCTCGTTAAGGGTCTGGGACCCTTCTTCCAGATCGCAGAGGGATGGACCGTCAAGCTTCCCGCAGAGGTAACGGATACTCTGTGGAAGAGAACAGACTACACCTGGCCTTGCACCTGGTTCGCACCGAGATGCGACGGCAAGGAGGGCTCGGTATTTAAGAGCGCATACGAGGTGATGCGTGCATGGGGAGCAAATCACGGTGCTTCCGTATACGGACACGTGGGGGCAGATCTTATAACCCTTGCATCCATGCTCCGTATACCTGTTGCTATGCACAATGTTCCTGATGAGAAGATCTACCGTCCGGCAGCCTGGGGTGCTTTCGGCACCAAGGATAAGGAGGCAGCCGACTACAGAGCCTGTGCAAACTTCGGTCCTATGTATAAGGCATATAAGTGAACCGATTCTTTGCTGATATTCAGCGATAGATAAGATGAGGCGCAGTGTTATCTCCCGTTATCCGGAAATGCTGCGCCTTTTTCATTGTCATTCTGAGCGGAGCGAAGAATCTTATTACCGTATCGGAACGGTGATGCCAATATCGAGATACCGGGGTAACAACTGACAGAAAGGAGAGGCGTAGAAAAAAATTACAGGGTTTCATTCATACTTCCCGTGCGGTAGCCCTGCATATCAAGAGCTACATAGGAGAACCCGAGCTTTCTGAATTCTTCATTTACCATTTCACGGATACCCTCTGATGCGAGCCGGGGTATATCAGCCGGCGGGACCTCTATTCTGGCCATATTGCCGTGAATACGGACTCTTTCATTCAGAAAGCCGTTTTCAATAAGAATCTGCTCCGCTTTGTCTATTTTGCAGAGCTTTTCTTCTGTTATCTCCTCGCCGTAAACGAACCTGCTGGCAAGGCAGGCATAGGCGGGCTTATTCCAGGTGGGAATATTGAGTGCCTTTGCGATATTTCTTATATCTTCCTTATTAAGACCCGCGTCACGAAGGGGGCTTTTTACAGAAAGCTCACTGATTGCACGTAATCCGGGTCTGTAGTCACCAATGTCATCCATATTTGATCCCTCAGCAACAAAGGCTAGATTGTTTTCCTTTGCGACACTGATAATGTCCGAAAAGATAAGGCGTTTACAGTAATAGCAGCGGTCAGGCCTGTTATTCCTGTAGTTTTCCTCGGTAAGCGGATCGACTCTTCTTATTATATGCCTTACCCCGAGGCCTGTGCAGAATCTCCGGGCGTCATCAAGCTCCCTTTCCGGAAAGGCGGCGTCAACCGCTGTTACTGCAACAGCCTTGTCAGCAAGTACCTCGTATGCTGCGGTGAGAAGAAGGCAGGAATCGACCCCGCCGGAAAAAGCAACGGCAAGGGAGGGCATTTCCCGGATCAAATCCTTCAGCCGGTCATATTTTGTTTTTAATTCTTCTGTCATTCATTCCTCCTAAGGGCGTAGCCCGAAGAATCTTCTCGCTTCTACAATAACCACGTGGCACTAGATTTTACACTATTATTGCAAAAAATAAAAGATTGTATTATAGTAACCACGGAAAATTAAGGAAAAAAGAAACGCTTGCTGCAGCAAAGAGTGCTGCAAGGAGAAAGGAGCGGTATGGAAACACTGGAATTGACACTTAGAAAACAGAAGAACATTGCACTTATTGCCCACGATGGGAAGAAGGCAGAGCTTATTGACTGGTGCAGGGAGCATGCGGAGCAGTTAAAGAAACACTTCCTCTGCGGAACCGGTACCACAGCAAGGATGATAACGGATGCCACGGATCTTCCGGTCAAGGCTTATAACAGCGGCCCTCTGGGAGGTGACCAGCAGATAGGAGCAAGGATCGTGGAAGGAAAGATCGACATAGTGATCTTTTTTTCAGATCCCCTTACAGCTGCACCGCATGACCCCGATGTGAAAGCCCTTATGCGTATCGCGCAGGTTTATGATGTGCCCTT
Organism: Lachnospiraceae bacterium AD3010; assembly: GCA_000622025.1. GTDB lineage: Bacteria > Bacillota > Clostridia > Lachnospirales > Lachnospiraceae > NK4A144. The sequence goes on from JHWU01000014.1 coordinate 82,081, forward strand.
CGCAGCTAACCGCGCCAGCGCGGACTTTATCATCTCATCCCCTCTTATGGAGGAAGAATATAACCACACTGTCATAAACTTCAAGCAGAATATCGAAAACCGCGTCAAAGAATTGAAGTGATCATGTCCTGCTGATCTCTCTCCCCCGATAGAAGCTTTTGTTTCAGAAAAGCTGTCGGGGGTTTTTTCAAATTCCCTCTTGATATTTAAAAAAAAAGTGCTTATAATGTTTTCGAACGAAACGTTTCGCTCTGAAATGAGGCTGTATACAATTGTATAGCTGATGCTTACAGGGTGAAACGTTAATACAGCAAACGCTCCGACAGGCTGAAACAGCCCACGGGCAGGAACAGATTTTGACAGGAGGACATTATGCTTAAAGGTATTCCAAAGATTCTTTCACCCGAACTTCTGATGGTGCTTAATGAGATGGGTCACAGCGACGTGATCGTTATTGGAGACGGTAATTTCCCTTCCGAGACCATGGGAAAGGATGCGATAGTTATTAGAGCCGACGGACACGGGGTACCTGAGCTTCTGGATGCCATCCTTACGGTTATGCCTCTGGATACATACGTGGAACACCCTGTTAATCTTATGGAGCTTATGCCTGAGGATGTAGGCAAGATCCAGACTCCGATTTGGGACGAGTATGCACGCATTGTTGCAAAGCATGACGAGAGAGGCGAAAAGGCCATAGGTCATATTGAGAGATTCAAGTTCTACGAAGAGGTACAGAAGAAGGCTTTCTGCGTTGTGGCAAGCGGCGAGTCTGCGGTATATGCAAATGTTATGCTGCAGAAGGGCGTTGTGACCGACGCAAAGTAAAAAGCATCGATCGGATCAGGGTCTTAATAACGGCTACGAAAAGGTAAACGAAAGGAAGTACAGAAAAAGAAATGGGAAAGCAGCACCCCTTAAGGGAAATGATAGAAAACAGGAAAAAGGGTGATCTCACGGGAATACCCTCATATTGTACCGCAAACAAGCTGGTCCTTGAGGCCGCGCTTTTAAGGGCAAAGGAAACAGGAAAGCGGGTCCTCATAGAAGCGACGGCAAATCAGGTAAACCAGTTCGGCGGATATACGGGAATGAAGCCCGCGGACTTCTATAAGTATGTGAAGGAAATGGCTGAGGATCTCGGTGTTTCCGAGGATATGCTGATCCTTGGAGGAGACCACCTCGGACCTCTCACCTGGCAGAATCTGCCGGAAGAGGAGGCGATGAAAAATTCGGAGGATCTGGTATATGCGTACACCAGAGCCGGTTTCACAAAGATACATCTTGATACCAGTATGAAGGTTGCGGATGATCCCGAGGGAATGCTTTCAACCGAAGTGATAGCTGAAAGAGGAGTGCGCCTTTACAAGGTATGTATGAAGGCTTATGAGGATCTGAAGGCGGAAAAACCTGATGCGCTGAGGCCTGTATTTATCATTGGTTCAGAGGTTCCTATCCCGGGGGGATCCCAGGAGGAAGAGGACTCCCTTGCCGTTACGAAGAAGGAGGCCTTTGCAGATACAGTTGATACCTATAAGGCCTGCTTCGAAAAGGCCGGCGTGGGTGATGCCTTTAAAGATGTGATAGCGGTTGTGGTACAGCCGGGTGTGGAATTCGGTGACGAGCAGGTATTTTACTATGACAGGGATAATGCGGCAGATCTTTGCGGGAAGCTTAAGGACTATCCGGACATAGTATTCGAGGGTCATTCCACCGATTACCAGACTCCGGAGTGCTTAAAGAAGATGGTAGAGGACGGCATTGCAATACTGAAGGTCGGTCCGGCCCTCACCTTTGGATTGAGGGAGGCACTGTTTTCACTTTCAATGATAGAGAAGGAGATCGTGCCGGAAGAAAAGCAGGCTCATTTTATGGAAAGTCTTGAGAAGGCTATGGTAGAAAATCCCGATAACTGGAAGAAGCACTATCACGGAAGTGAGAAGCAGCAGGCACTGGCAAGAAAGTACAGCTATTCCGACCGGGCGAGATACTATATCGGAGGAGAGGAACAGGAAAAGGCGATAGAGAAGCTCTTTGAGAATCTGAGGAAGTATCCTGTTGCTATGAATATCCTTCATCAGTATATGCCGAAGCAGTATGACAGGATCCTTAAGGGCGAACTGAAGAATGACCCGAAGGAGCTTGCCATGGCAGGAGCTGCCGAATACATGAGGGATTACGAATACGCAGCTTATTGAGCGAAACGCTCCTGTTATCCTGAGCGCAAGCGAAGGATCCGGGTCTGTCATCCTGAGCGCCAGTGAAGGATCCGGGTCTGTCGTCCTGAGCGTTAGCGAAGGATCCGGGTCTGTCATCCTGAGCGTTAGCGAAGGATCTTTCCAAACTGTTATAGAAGATTCTTCGCTTCGCTCAGAATGACAGGGAGCTGTTCCCAAGAATGACAGGGAGCTGATCCTCAGAATGACAAGGAGCCGTTCCCCAGGCTGACAAAAAGGGGGCCGTCCCCAGGCTGGTACAGAAATAAGGAGAATAAATGTATACGACATCATATGAAATGCTTGAAAAAGCTAAGAAGGGCGGTTACGCAGTAGGAGCCTTCAATGCGGAGAATATGGAGATGATAAAGGCCATCATTGCCGCTGCGGAAGAATTAAAGGCTCCCGTGATGATACAGACCACGCCCAGCACCGTGAAATATGGAACCCTTGAGACCTTTGCCGCCATCACAAGGGCGGAGGCTGAAAAGGTAAGTATTCCGGTGTGCCTTCACTTAGACCACGGCGCAAGCTTTGATATGGCGGTAAAAGCCATACAGGTTGGTTACGGGTCGGTAATGATAGACGGCTCAAAGCTTGAGCTGGACGCAAACATCGCACTGTCAAAGAGTGTTGCAGATGTGGGCAGAGCCTGCGGGATACCTGTAGAAGCCGAGCTTGGCAAGGTTGGAGGCAAGGAAGACGATACGGAGTCAAAGGAATCGGTTTATACGGATCCGGATGAAGCAAAACGTTTCGTTGAAGAAACGAAGGTTGATTCCCTGGCAATAGGGATCGGCACAGCTCACGGTGTTTATAAGGAGAAACCGGTTTTAAATACGAAGAGGATAAGTGAAGTAAAAGAAGTGGTAAGTATTCCGCTGGTACTCCACGGATCATCGGGTCTTTCCGATGAAGATGTGGGTGATTGTGTGAAGCGCGGGATGTGCAAGGTGAATTTCGCAACAGAGCTAAGGCAGGCGTACCTTAAAGCCACAAGAGAGCTCCTCGCTGCAGATGATTCCATTATCGACCCGAAGAAGATCGGGGAAGCTGCAATGAAAGCGGTAAAAGCGCAGGTGGAGTACAGGATAAAGGTTTGCGGCTGCGACGGCAAGGCGTAAAAGACTGAGAGGCATAAATGGCTGAATATCTTCTTGGAATAGATATCGGAACAAGCTCCTGTAAGATCGTCCTCTTTGATAAAGAGGGTACTGTGGTTGCCACGGAAACAGGAGAATATCAGGTTTATTATCCTCATGAGGGCTGGGCGGAGCAGAACCCGGACGAGTGGTGGAAGGCTGTGGCGGAAAGCACAAAGAGGATAATAGAGAAGAGCGGAATAGATCCGTCGGACATAGCGGGTGTCGGGACTGACGGACAGAGCTGGTCAGCGATCGCTGTGGATAAGGACGGAAGGTGTCTGATGAACACTCCCATATGGATGGACACCAGATCAGAGGATATCTGCGGTGAGCTCCGTTCCCGTCTGGGAGACAGGATCTTCGAGCTTTCGGGGAACAGCCTGCAGCCCAGCTACACTACCGCAAAGATCATATGGTATAAAAGGGAATTTCCCGATGTTTATAAGAATATCAGGTATATCCTGCAGTCAAACAGCTTCATAGTATACCGTCTCACGGGAGCGGTGACCCACGATATTTCCCAGGGCTACGGCCTTTCCTGCTTTGATATGAGGAAGGGAAGGTGGGACAGCGATATGGCCCGGGAGCTGGATATTCCGGAAGAATTTCTCCCGGATATCGTTCCCTGTCATAAGGTGGTAGGACAGGTGACAAAGGAAGCTGCGGCTCTTACGGGATTAAAGGAAGGAACTCCGGTTGTTGCCGGAGGTCTGGACGCAGCCTGCGGAACACTTGGAACCGGAGTACTTAATAACGGGGAGACTCAGGAGCAGGGAGGACAGGCAGGTGGAATGAGTATCTGCCTCGACCACTATGCTGCGGATCCAACACTGATATTGGGCTTCCATGTTGTTCCCGATAAATGGCTTCTCCAGGGCGGGACCACCGGAGGAGCGGGGGTAATGCGCTGGATCACGGCGAATTTCGGAGATTACGAGAGAACTCTTGAAAAGAAAAGGAATTTAAGCGACGTTGCCCAGTTTAATGAACTCGCAGAAGGAGTCGCACCGGGTTCAGACGGACTTATCTTCCTTCCCTATATGGCCGGAGAACGTTCTCCCATATGGGATCCGAAAGCAAAGGGAGTCTGGTACGGCATAGATTTTACAAAGACCAAGGCTCACTTCATACGTTCCGCTATGGAAGGCGGAGCCTTTGCATTACGGCACAATCTGGAGATCGCAGAGCGCTGTGGAGGCGAGGTAAAGGAGCTTCGTGCCATGGGAGGAGCATCCCTCGCAAAGATATGGACCCAGATAAAGTCGGACGTTACGGGAAAACCCATAACAGTCTGCCATTCGGGAACGGAGACCTCGCTCGGAGCGGCGATACTTGCGGGAGTAGGAACCGGAGTATACAAAAGCTTTGAAGAGGCGGTGGCGCTTACGGTGCATACCACGAGACACCACGAACCGGATCCCGCCAATAAAGAGGTGTACGACAGGAATTACAGAACGTATATAGAGCTGTATGAAGATCTGAAGGATCTGATGCAGCGAACGGGTGGTTTGTGAAAGGCTTTGGAAAGATCCTTCGCTGACGCTCAGGATGACAGCGAAGAATCCGGAACAATCATTCTGGGTAAAGTGAAGAATCCGGGACAGTCATTCTGAGTAAAGCGAAGAATCCGGAACTGTCATTCTGAGTAAAGCGAAGAATCCGAGACAGTCATTCTGAGCGAAGCGAAGAATCCGGAACTGTCATTCTGAGTAAAGCGAAGAATCCGGGACTGTCATTCTGAGCGAAGCGAAGAATCTTTAATATCAGCAAAATATAATTAACACAGGAGAAAAGAGCAATGAAAGCAGGAGTAATTTACGCACCAAACGACATAAGATATGAGGATATGCCCGATCCCGAGCCTAAGGCGGGAGAAGTAAGGGTAAAGGTGAAATACACCGGTATCTGCGGCTCTGATGTACCGAGAGTGAATGCCGATGCCTGTCACTTTTATCCCAATGTTATAGGACATGAATTTTCCGGAACCGTGGACAGCGTAGGTGAAGGAGTGGAGAAATTCAGGTCCGGTGACAGGGTTGCGGGTATTCCCCTTGTACCCTGTATGGAGTGTGAAGACTGCAGAAGCGGAAATTATGCACTTTGCAAGCACTACAGCTTCATAGGATCACGTCAGCAGGGCTCATTCGCGGAATATGTGTGTGTTCCCGAGATGAATCTGGTTCACATAGCCGACAATATCCCTTTTGAGCAGGCGGCATTATTTGAGCCCACAACCATAGCACTTCACGGGCTTGAGAGGGTAAATTACAAGCCCGGTAAATATGTAGCGGTCCTCGGAACAGGAACCATCGGGGTTCTTCTGGTCAACTGGCTGCATGCATTTGATGCGAAGAAGATCGTGGTATTTGACATCGTACCGGAAAAACTGGAATTCGCAAAGAAAATGGGTGCGGATGATGGAATAAATACCCTTGATAAGGACTTTATGGAGCAGGCGCTTGCCTTAACCGGAGGGCACGGCTTTGATTATGTGTATGAAACAGCCGGAAATACCATCACCATGAAGATGGCCTTCGCCCTGGCGGCAAATAAGGCAGAGATGTGCTTTGTCGGAACTCCCACCAGGGATCTTACCTTCAGCGTTTCCGAATGGGAGAATATGAACCGGAAGGAATTCATACTGACGGGATCCTGGATGAGCTATTCGGCACCCTTCCCGGGACATGAGTGGTCACTCACCGGAGAGTATTACGGAAACGGTAAATTAAACTATGACGAGGGACTTATCTTTAAGAAGATCCCCTTAAGTAAGATCGCAGATGCCTTTGAGCTCTTCAAGACTCCGGGAGCGGTAAAGGGAAAGATACTTATTGACAGTGAGGCCTGAGAAAACCGGCAGAAATGCTGAAGAACAGAGCCGGAAGCAAGACGGCACGGGCGGTTAAGCAGGAAAAAAGAAAACAGGATTAGTGAAAGAAGGAGGAGACAGAATGTCAGAATTTGTTAATCCGGAACTGGTTCCCAAGGTTAAATTTTACACAGGAGAAGAGGTTCCCTGTATAGGCTTAGGTACCTTCGGCTCGGACAGGGTCAGTGCCGAGGATGTAGCCGGAGCTGTTGACGGGGCTATACGTGCGGGCTACAGAAATGTGGACTGTGCAGCCTGCTACGGAAATGAAGATCTTATAGGAAACGTACTGAAAAAGCTTCTGGACGAGAAGGTGGTTAAGAGAGAAGAGCTCTTTATCATGACCAAGGTCTGGAACGATATGCACAGAAAGGTTAAGGAAGCACTGAAAAAGAGCCTTTCCGACCTTAAGCTGGACTATGTTGATATGTATTATATCCATTGGCCCTTCCCCAATTACCACGCACCTCACTGTGATGTGGATTCGAGGAACCCGGATTCAAAGCCCTTCTCGGTAGAGGAATTCTGTGATACCTACGGACAGATAGCCGATCTGAAGAAGGAAGGACTTGTCAGAAATATAGGTATTTCAAACCTTACGATCCCGAAGCTGGACGCGGTACTGCCGAAGCTTGACGAGCTTCCGGCTGCCTGTGAGCTGGAGATACACCCCTGCTTCCAGCAGAACGAGCTGATGCAGTATCTTGTGGATCATAAGATCCAGCCGGTGGGCTACATGCCTCTCGGAAGCCCCAGACGTCCGGAAAGGGATATAGTGGAGACAGATATTAACGATATGGCAGAGCCGGAAATTGTGGAGATCGCAAAGAATCACGGTGTACATCCCGCGCTTATCTGCCTGAAGTGGGCGCAGCAGAGGGGAGAAATGGCAATACCCTTCTCAATCCACAATTATGTAGCAAACTTAAAGTGCGTTACCGAAGATCCTCTCTCAGATGAAGAAATGAAGATCATCGGAACAATGGAAAAGAATAACCGTCTTGTGAAGGGACAGGTTTTCCTCTGGCCCGGAGCAAATGACTGGCACGATCTATGGGATGAGGACGGATTTATTGTAGGGCAATAGTATGCATCAGATCGACCTGGCTTGAGATAGACTGGAAAATTAACCATGCCATCAACCATAAAGGATATAAGGGACGAAACGGGGCTGTCGCTTGCCACTATTTCAAAGTACTTAAACGGCGGCAACGTTCTCCCGAAGAATAAAGAAAAGATAGAATCTGCGGTGGAGAAACTCCACTATCAGGTAAACGAGATAGCCCGGGGGCTCGTGACCAACAGCACGAGAACCGTGGGGGTTAGCGTTTTTGATGTGACTGATGTATTTAACGGCATCATTCTGCATGAGATAGGACTGCAGCTTTTCAAGCTTGGCTACGGAATGCTGATTGTGGATTCTTCCAATGACCAGAGCAGGGAGGAAAAGAATATCCGTTTTCTTGTTAATAAGAAGGTTGACGGGATAATCTCCCTTCCTGTTGCGGGAAGCTCTGCTGTTTTGAATCCGGCATTTGCCGCGGACATTCCGGTCGTACTCCTGGACAGGCAGTACAGGGACAGATCTCTTGACAGTATTACCTTAAATAATCGGGAGGCTGCGGCCGGTGCCGTGAATTATCTGATCGAGAACGGCCACAAAAAGATAGCAGTGATCTGTGCAAGGCAGGAATATACCGGACGGGAGCGATATGAGGGCTTCAAGAGCGCTATGGAAGAAGCCGGGATCGAGATCAGGAAGGAATATGTGCTGGACGGAACTCACAGCATGGAGCACGGTTATAATGCCATGCACAGGATCCTGAAGCTGAAGGACAGGCCGACGGCGATCCTGTCGACGAACTATGGCATAAATCTTGGTGTGGTGATGGCTTTGAATGAAGCTCAGGTAAGCTATCCCGATGACATTTCCGTTGTGGGCTTTGATAATCTGATGCTGTCAAATGTATTAAAAACACAGCTCACGGTTATGGAACAGCCGATGGAACGTTTCGGGCAGAAGGGTGTCGAGATCCTCATGCAGAGGATAAATGAAAAAAAGGAAAACAACGGAAGCTTAGAGCATGACGGACATATCAACATTGTATTAAGTTCCCGTATGCATATGGGCGGATCGGTAAAAAAAATCTGATATATTGACCAAAATGTATTGACATAAAGAAGTATTTATAGGATAATTGCCAAAGAGCGAAACGTTTCGCGCGAGAATTGGAAAAATGCTGAACCGGGGTTTCCCGGATCCGGATGAAGCCGTCCGGCAGAGGCAGAGGCCGTGTCAGGTAAGCCGGACAGGCTCCGGTACGGCGGAACAGATATATAATGGAGGAAAATGATGGACAATTTCAAACAGAATCCGCTGGTAAAAAAAGTTGGATTTAACAGAGTGGTTCTCTGCGGAGTGCTTATTCTAATGTATATCTTTTTCTCAATACTTGTGCCGGTAATTACAGGCTCGGGATTTGCGGGAATGAGCCACATAATGGGCGCTCTGAACTACGCATATTTCCTTGGATTTCTTTCTCTCGGGGTTACCTTCGTCATAGCAACCGGTGGCATAGACTTTTCCATCGGACCGGTAATGTTCTGCTGCGGTCTTATCTCGGGCTACTGCCTGATGACATACAATATGCCGCTTCCTCTCTGTCTTCTTATCAGCGTTCTCATAGGAACTCTTTTCGGACTCTGGAACGGATATCTGGTGGCATACTGGACGGTTCCTCCCTTTATCGTATCAATGGCATCCATGAATATGGCAAAGGGAATCGCTTCCGTGTTTACGAAGACCCAGTCAGTCAGCTGGCCGAGATCCACGGATGCAAACGGCTGGTTCAGGAATCTTGTAAAGGCAGGAGGAGTTCCCACGGGGCTTTTCTGTTTCCTCGGAGCCGCAGTTATATGCGCCATAATCTTAAACAATACGAAGTTCGGACGTTACATAATCTGTCTCGGAAGTAATAAGGAAGCCGTCAGGCTTTCCGGTGTGGATACGAAAAAATGGGAGATGTGTGCATATCTTATGTGCGGCATTCTCGTTGGCATAGCAACGATCTTCTTTGTAGGAACATACACCACGGTTCAGCCCGGATACGGCGATACTTACAATAATGAGGCCATTGCCGGCTGCGTAATGGGAGGAACCAGTATGGCGGGAGGCTTGGCCTCAATAAGCGGAACCGTTATCGGGGTGCTTATAATATCGCTGCTGCAGGAAGGGATACTGGCGCTGAAGCTTACAAAGGACGTTCAGCTGATCATAACGGGTATCATAGTTATTGTTGCCGTGTATGCGGATGTAATGGCGAGACGGAGGAAGAACTGACGGTTTGGTGCCGTTACAAAGGCTTAAGGACAGCGAAAGGTGAAGGGAGCGTTAAAACTGAGTATGGGTGAAACGATCTTAGAGATGAAAGACATAGACAAATCCTTCCCCGGCGTACATGCCCTGGATCATGTCAGCCTCGAGGTTAAAAGAGGCGAAGTACATGCTCTTATGGGAGAGAACGGAGCAGGTAAATCCACGCTTATGAAGGTTCTTACCGGTATCTACAAGAAGGACGAGGGAACCATCACATACAAGGGCAGGGAAGTGGAATTCCACAATACCAGGGAAGCTCAGGATAACGGAGTTGTTATCGTGCATCAGGAGCTCAATATGGTAGGAGACCTGACTGTGGCACAGAATATCTTTATCGGACGTGAACCCCGCAAGGGCTTCCGTATCGATGACAAAAAGATGATCGTAGACTCCAGGGCTCTGTTCGACAGGCTTCATATAGATATCGATCCTACGGAAAAGATGAGTGAGCTTACTGTAGGAAAGCAGCAGATGTGTGAGATCGCCAAGGCTATTTCCCACAATGCGGAGCTTATCATATTTGACGAGCCTTCAGCGGCGCTTACTGAAAAGGAGATCGAGGATCTGTTCACGATCATAAGGGATCTTCGCTCACAGAATCTGGGGATCATCTACATCTCTCACAGAATGGATGAGATAAAGGTCATAACGGACAGGGTAACCGTTATGAGAGACGGCGGATATGTGGGAACGCTTGTAACAGAGGAGTGCACCAAGGAAGACATCATCAATATGATGGTGGGTCGTGTCATATATGAAAAGCCGAAGGAGAAGAGCCTGGTTCCTGCGGATGCTCCCGTTGTTCTTAAGGTTGAGCATCTGAATGCAGGGAAAATGGTTCACGACGTTTCCTTTGAGCTTAGAAAGGGTGAGATTCTGGGCTTCTCGGGACTTATGGGTGCAGGACGTACCGAGACGGCCAGAGCTATTTTCGGTGCTGATCCTAAGCAGAGCGGTGATATCTATATAAACGGTGAGAAGGTTGAGATAAATTCCCCGGAGGATGCGGTTAAGCACGGTATCGGCTATCTTTCCGAGGACCGCAGGAGATTCGGTATTGTGGTTGGAAAATCCATTACGGAGAATTCCACCATGGCGGCTCTGTCAGAGTATATGAGCGGGCTCTTCATCAATAAGAACAAGGAAAAGCAGGTCTCCGAAAAGTACATAAAGGAGCTGGATACGAAGACACCAAGTACCGACCAGCTGGTAGTAAACCTTTCCGGTGGTAACCAGCAGAAGGTTGTTATTGCGAAGTGGCTTGTAAGAAACAGCGACATTCTGATCTTTGACGAGCCCACCAGGGGTATTGATGTCGGAGCAAAGAATGAGATCTATAAGCTTATGAACAGGCTGGCAGCCGAGGGTAAGTCCATTATCATGATCTCCTCGGAAATGACTGAGATCCTCAGAATGAGTGACAGGATCATAGTTATGTGTGAAGGCAGAAAGACCGGCGAGATCAATATAGAAGAGGCAACACAGGAACTTATTATGGATAAGGCTACGCGCCAGATGGAAGCTTAACTGGAGGCTTTGAGATGAAGAAGAAAAAATCATTAGGTTTGATGGCGGATCAGAAGTTCATAGTGTTGATCATAGTAGTGATTCTCTATGTGGTCTTCTCTTTTATAAGCAAGGACTTCCGAAAGTATTCCACACTGGTTATGATGCTGGATTCCACGTATTACATCCTGCTGCTTGCCATGGGAGTTACGTTCCCTCTGATAACCGGAGGAGTTGATCTTTCCATAGGTACGGGAATGATCTGTTACGGACTTACGGGAGGATATCTGGTCGTACAGAAGGGTTACCCCACCTGGGTAGGACTGGTTGTTGCGGTTCTTTTCGGACTGCTCATCGGAATCCTGAACGGTATCCTTATCGCCGTTATGGATCTGCCTCCGTTCCTTGGAACACTTTGTACCTGTATGATGACCAGAGGACTGGGATCCATATGTGCCAACAGCTTTGCGATACCCTGGCCCGGTGCAAAAGCAGAGGGCGGCTGGTTCCACAATATTTTTAAGCTCACGGTGGGAGCAGGCAGGAAGGCTATGAACTATCCCGTCGGGGTGATAGTGCTGGCAGTGATAGTCATCATTATGAGTTTTGTCCTTAATCACACAAGAGTCGGGCGTTATACCATTGCTATCGGAAGTAATAAGGAAGCTACCAGGCTTTCCGGTGTAAACGTGAAGGCTTACCATATAACGGCTTATGCGATAAGCGGTCTTTTCGCAGGTCTTGCAAGCCTTGCCTATGCTGCAGCGATACCGACCATTCAGCCGGGTACAGGAGCCGGAATTGAGCTTGACGCCATAGGCGGAGCCATAGTAGGCGGTGTTTCTCCTACAGGTGGAGCGGGATCCATAGTGGGAACCATGCTTGGAGTATTCGTTATACAGCTTCTGAAGACAGGTCTTCCATATATAGGACTGGAGGCTAACTGGCAGCAGATAGTTACCGGTCTGGTGCTTATCGGTGCGGTTATGATCGATGTTATCAAGCAGAGAAGAGAGGCGCTTGAAGGTTAATCTTAAACAAAATATAGACAAACTGTTAATAAAGTATTAATAAACATAGGTTATAATGACAAAGGTCAATAGCCGTGGATCATGGGAAAAGAGTTTACACGGCATAAGACATAAATTTTCACTTTATTTAAAAAGGAGGAAAACATGAAAAAGAAGTTACTCGCAACATTACTTACAGCAGCTATGACAGCATCACTTCTTGCAGGCTGCGGCGGATCACAGGCAGCAGCACCTGCAGCAGAGCCCGCTCCCGCAGCAGAGGCAGCACCTGCAGAAGAGGCAGCTCCCGCAGAGGAAGCAGCACCTGCTGAGGAGGCAGCTCCCGCAGAGGAAGCAGCACCTGCTGAGGAGGCAGCTCCCGCAGAGGAAGCAGCACCTGCAGAAGAGGCAGCTCCCGCAGAAGCAACCGCAAATGCAGGCGACAATGACAAGCTTGCAGGAACCCAGTTCGAGGGAACCACAGCTAAAGAAGCTTACAACTTTGCTATCGACGTTAAGTCCTTCCAGTCAACCTACTGGCAGGCAGCCCTTAAGGGAATGGATATGGCTAAGGAAGAGCTCGGCATCACCTATGATGCACACGGCCCCAACTCCGAGTCTGATATCGCTGACCAGGTTAACATGCTGAATGCTGACATCACATCAAAGCCCGCAGGAATCGGTCTTGCAGCCTGCGATACCACATCCGTTCTTGATTCACTTCAGGATGCAAAGGATGCAGGAATCCCCGTTGTCTGCTTCGATACCGGTGTTGCTGATGCTCCCGAGGGATCAGTAGTAGCTACCGTTGCTACAGACAATACTCAGGCAGGTGAAGTTGCAGCCGAGAATATGTATGAGGCACTTAAGGATGTCATCGGAAGCGCTACCAGCCAGGTTCGTGTAGGTGAGATCAACCAGGATGCTACAGCTCTTAATATCCAGCAGAGAGGCCTTGGATTCATCAACAAGTTCATCTCTCTTGTAAAGGCTGACGGCAAGAAGGTTGCAGTAGTTGGTAACGAGTTCTATGTAAACGCAGCAGAAGGCGCTGACGGCGACGAGGCATCAGCTGACGTTGTTATCGAAGTAGCAGTTCCCGCTCAGACAACTGTTGAGCTCTGCACAACTGAGGCTTCAACCATCCTTTCTAAGGAAGACACCATCGGCGTATTCGGATCAAACCAGACCGCAGCTGAGGGACTTCTTGCAGCAAACAGCAACCTGAACCTTCTTGGCTCAGATGCATCAGCAGGAGAAGTTATCGGTATCGGATTTGACGCAGGTTCCGTTATCAAGGGCGCTATCAAGGACGGCACAATGTACGGTGCAGTTACACAGTCTCCTCTGATGATGGGTTACTACTGCCTGTATGCTCTTACAAAGGCAGCTAACGGCGAGCAGGTATCAGACCTTCCTACAAACGGATACTGGTACAACAAGGACAACATTGATGATCCTGAGATCGCTCCCAACCTTTATGACTAAGCTTTAAGAGCAAATTATATACTGAAATGAATTCACCCCGGAGGAGAGATCTTCCGGGGTGTTTTTATCGAAATATGTTTTTTCCGTAATTATATTCACTTTAGCTAATCGAGCAGCAGCTCTCTCATACTGTCTAGAACATCTGTGGCTGCACGTATGTAGTCATGCTTTTCACTCTTGCCGAAACGGTAGGTGAATTCCGGTTTTCCGGCAGCCCGGAAGGTAAGGGCACCGTCAAAGCGGTTTAAGAGAGGCTCTATACCGTCGGGATTAAGGCGGGCTTTTAAGTAGACTGAAAATACAATGGTATTTTCCTTTGCGGAAAGATTGTCGATATATACGTCGTGGGCTTTGTGCCGGATAAGAGCGGTATTAATAAGGTTAACCACACTTTCCGGCAATGTCCCGAATCTGTCGTGAAGCTCTTCCTCCATATCCTCTGCCTCGGCATTATTTTCGATCCCGGCGATCCTCTTATACAGATCAAGCTTCAGGTTTTCATTTTTAACATAGGAATCGGGAATAAACGCATCCTCTTCCATATCTATTACAGTATTGAATTCATCCCGCGGTTCTTCGCCCTTTTCAAGCTTAACGGCGGTATCCAGCATTTTGCAGTAGAGGTCATAGCCAACCTGCTGCATATGGCCGGACTGCTCGCTTCCGAGAACATTTCCGGCTCCACGGATCTCAAGATCTTTCATGGCTATCCTGAAGCCGCTTCCAAGATCCGTAAATTCCCTTATTGCAGACAGTCTCTTTTCCGCGGTTTCTTTTAAGAGCCTGTCCTTTTTATACATAAGAAAGGCATAGGCTGTCCGATTAGACCTGCCTACCCTGCCTCTTAGCTGGTATAGCTGTGAAAGCCCCATCTGATCCGCATTTGCGATTATCATGGTATTCACATTGGGGATATCTATGCCGGTCTCGATTATTGTGGTGGATACCAGCACATCAATCTCGCCATGGATAAAATCGCTCATTATATCCTCAAGAACCTGTTCCTTCATCTGCCCGTGGGCGTATTCCACGTTTACATTTGGGCAGAGTCTGCGGATATCCGCGGCCTTGTCAGCAATATCATTTATCCTGTTGTAAACAAAATATACCTGTCCGCCCCTTGCTTTCTCACGATTAACGGCCTCCCGGACCATTTCGTCATTATATTCCATTACAAAGGTCTGTATGGGCATTCTGTCTCTGGGAGCCTCCTCAAGGACGCTCATATCCCGAATACCTACGAGGCTCATATGCAGGGTCCTGGGTATAGGTGTGGCAGTGAGAGCCAGAACATCCACATTACGCCGCATTTCTTTTATCTTCTCCTTATGAGTAACGCCAAATCGCTGTTCCTCATCGATGATAAGGAGGCCCAGATCCTTAAAACCGACATCCTTTGAAAGAAGCCTGTGGGTACCGATCACAATATCGGCCATTCCCTTTTTAAGCCTTTCCACGGTTTTTCTCTGTTCCGAAGTTGAGCGGAAACGGCAGAGAAGCTCAATAGTCACCGGGAAATCCTTCATTCTCTCACGGAAGGTATTGTAATGCTGTTCGGCAAGGATGGTGGTAGGTACAAGGAGTGCAACCTGCTTATTCTCCTGAACCGCCTTAAAGGCGGCACGTATGGCAACCTCGGTCTTTCCGAAGCCTACATCGCCGCATATAAGCCTGTCCATTATCTTCTTGCTCTCCATATCATGCTTTACAGCTTCAATGGCGAGGTTTTGATCCTCGGTTTCCTCAAAGGGGAAGAGCTCCTCAAATTCCCTCTGCCAGACAGTATCCGGAGCAAAGGAAAAGCCTTCGGAATTCTGCCGGGCGGAGTATAGCTCCACAAGACGTTTAGCGACATCGCTTACCGCAGTATTGACCTTTGCCTTGGTCTTTGCCCACTCATTTCCTCCAAGCTTATTTAGCTTCGGCTTCTTTTCCACATCCTTTGAAGCGTATTTCTGCAGAGCATCCAGATTGGAGGCGATAACATAGACAGAGGAATCATCCTTGTAGCTTATTTTTACATAGTCCCTGGTTATGCCGTCTATCTCGATATGCTCAAGACCCTGATACTGCCCGATGCCGTAGTCCTCGTGTATAACATAATCTCCGGGAATGAGGTCCGTGAATGAGGCAATATGCTCTCCTTCGTAGGTGTGGCGCTTCTTTCTTCTTTTTTTCTGTTCTGCTCCGAAAATATCGGTTTCACTGATAACGGCGAAGCGAATATCAGGATATTCAAAGCCCCTACGGAGCGATCCCTGCAGAGTCATGATCTCGGAGCCCGTAAGGGCCCTGTCTCTGTCATCAGAGAAAAACGCGGTGAGACCCGCTTCCATAATATTATCTGCAAGCCGCTTTGCTCTGGTAGAGGAGCCGGAAAGGATGATAACTCTGTAATGCTCCTTTCTGTATTTTTTGAGGTCGCTTAGAAGTGAGGAAAAAGAACCGTTATATGAGTTTACACTTCTCGCATTTATTAGGAAGCTCTCTTCCGGATCATAGTAGTCGCAGCGCCGGAGCATGGATCCCAGTGCAGCGGCAGGAAACGAGCCGATCTTTTCGAAGGTTTCTCGTAAGCCGTAAAGGAGATCCGCAGCCTTTGAAAGAGTGTAGCCCTTTTCAAGCCTCATTAGCATACTGTCGGAAAATTCCTTTTCAATAGCTTCTCCCTTTTCTGAAAGCCTGGTGGGTTCATCCAGGATCATAAGGGTATTTGAGGGGTCAAAGAAGTCAATAAGAGAGGTCATCCGGTCATAAAAATACCCGGCAAAGGAGGATAAGGCTCCGCTGTCACCGGTCTCGGAAAGCTCTTCGCAGAATTCTTCCACAATGCTCTTCAGTTTGAAGGCTTCCGAGGTAAGCATTTTATCTCTGAGCTCGGAATAACGTTTTTCATAATCCGTTTTTAACTTTAATAGCCCTGCTTCCCTTTCTGCTGTTGTCATCACCATTTCAGAAGCAGGATAAATACTGACGCTGTCAAGCTCTTCCAGAGAGCGCTGGGTGGCGGGGTCAAAGGAACGGATGCTGTCGATGGAATCTCCCCATAGCTCAAGGCGGACGGGATTATCTTCTGTAAGAGGAAAAACGTCTATAATCCCTCCACGGACGGAGAACTCTCCCGGAGCTTCGCTCTGCACGGTTTTTCTATAGCTGAGCCGTGTTAATTCCCTTGAAAAATCTTCTGTATTGATCTCACTTTCATCATCGATACCGATCACGGCATCACGGATCCTCTTAATTCCCGGGGTTTTTTCCATAAGAGCATCAATGGTGGTGATAAGGGTTACATCTTTTCCTTCATTAAGTGCTTTTATACAGTTGATCCTTTCACGGGTAAGCTCATTTCCATTCAGGTCGGATTGATAAAAGATCAGATCTCTCGGCGGGTAATACACCACATCATTTGTATAGAGCCGGATATCTTTGTAAAACTCTGCGGCTCTGGTATCATCGCTTGTAATGATAACGGTATTTTTTCCCTCCCCCAAAGCTGCGGCAAGATGGGCCTTTTCAGCATCAGAAGCCCCGTCGATATTAACTATCCCGGGGCTTTTAAGGCTTTTTTCGATATTTAAGAATGTTTCATACTCCTTAAGCGGAGAGACAAAGACTTTATTCATGAGATGAGGCTTTCCTTTATTCTCTTGAAATCTATGGAAAGATCGTCGTAAATACTGACGTCAATATTGTCGTCAAAGGTGTATTCCTCAGGGATATCTTTACCATTACCAAAATCAAATACGCCAACCTTAGCTTCCATAGGATTCACGATCCAGTAGAGCCGTACTCCAGCCCTGCGGTATATGTTTACCTTCTTTATATAATCCAGACTCATATTTCCGGGAGATGCTATCTCGATTATCCAGTCCGGAGCTCCCTTGCAGCCTCGTTCCGTAAGCTTATCCCTGTCACAGATGACACTGATGTCCGGAACCACAACGGTGCGGTCATCGTCTTCGTCGGGCTGAACATCGAAGGGTGCAGAGAAAACTTCGCAGTTACCTTTATTCCCACGAATATAGAGGCTGATGTCAATAAGTAACTCTCTGGAAATGATCTGATGCGTTGTCGAGTGTGAAGCCATATTATAGAACTCACCCTTAATCAGTTCAACGCGATCCTCCTCAGAGGTATTAAAATAGTCCTCTGCAGTATAAAGCGTTTCATTTGGCTGAGATAATGGCATAGTGTGTCCTCACTAAAGTTACCGGGTGCTACGGTATGATTATAACACAAAATAAACAATTGCGATTCTGAGGGCGAAGCCAATAGTCATTCTGAGGGCGAAGCCAATAGTCATTCTGAGGGCGAAGCCAATTGTCATTCTGAGGGCGAAGCCCGAAGAATCTTAGAATTAAAAACACCCCGCTTGATCACACCAATTATTAAGAAAAACAGCGATTGCACAAAAATTAGTACAATTTGTATTTGAATAATAGTGAAAGGTGTGGTAGAATCATAAAACCGGGTAATTGATACCCCGTGTTGTTTTAATCCTTATCTCATTATGAGGCACAGCATATATGGGCTTAAGGGGAGAAAGTAAAGAAGAAAAGGAGAAAATTATTATGAGAACAAGAACTAGAAAGATGCTGTCTCTTCTTCTTGCTACAGCTATGGTTTTCACTCTGAATACCTCCGTATGGGCTGTGGAAATCGGAGATGACGAGGCAACAGTTGATGCTATTGTAACTAATGAAGAGGTCGCTGCAGACGATGCCATTGCAGAAGTGAACACTGATACTGACGATGATCAGTATAAGGATCTTCTGGCAGCCGG
>JHWU01000015.1 GCA_000622025.1 Lachnospiraceae bacterium AD3010
TTGATACATTCCCTGACTGCCTCGTCCACAGCTCTTTCGGCAGGCATTTTTCTGCCCTTCCTCCTTACGGTATCCACAAAGATACTGTATTCCTTAAGAGGCTTGCAGGCTTCAAGCAGCTTCTCATTTTTCCCGAGGTTGATATTCATAACCGTAGCTGTAAATTCAAATTCATCTCCATGTCCCGGATCGATGAATGCATCCGACAGCTTGAGCTTCTTTACCTCGGGATAATCATCAGTACCATTATAGAAAACAATATACTGCGGGGTTGGGATTTTCACAAGTCTTCTTCCATATATATTCGACCTGTTTCCCTTCAGTATCTTACTGTACAGTTCACCGAAATACATAAAGCCCCGTATGGGCATATTATTATTCACCGTGCTTTGGTGCTCATATACAGCGATATTGCCGCTGATAAGATAAGCTACATCGTTTTTCATTTTGATATAGACAGCATCCTCTAAGGTGATTATCTCCAGTTCCGAGAGATCGGAATAATTACTGTGATTTACGGCATTATAAAGTGCCATAGCATAATCCTTATGCTTTTCCCTTCCGAAGATCTTACAGAACAGCCGGTCTTTGTACTTTGGGTTGATCTTGTACCAGATTTTTTGGATAAAATTGATTTTCACGAGATTCGTCCTCCTTTGGAATGCCGCAGGAGACAAGAAAAAAAAATTTATTATCATCTCCTGCCTGTTTAATGATTGATTGGGATTATAAGCAGGAATTTCAGAACTTTTAGAAGGTGGATATCACCTGATAGAAAGATATTAGAAAACTGCTTATGCCGGAATTCTAACACAAGCTTTCAACTTAGACAAGAGGTTTCTTTGTGACTATATATACTAACATATCTGATAATTTAGCCTGCGGATTGCTCTTGACGGCACACCCTGTCAGGAAGAAGCCCCTGCCGATACCCTGAATTTGCTCATATCCAGCCACATCCTGCCTCTTTTATGCTTTACTGCCCCCTGAAGCCCCCAGGCCGACAGTGTATGTATAAGGTCCGAACGGACATTCTGCAGATATGAACGGCTCTTATCGATATCCTTGCTTTCTTCCCACAATCTGTCGATCATAACCTCATTACTCAGCATTCCTCCCTCCATATCGATAAGAAGTGCCAGAAGCTCGCCCGTCTTTTTGTAAGCAAAGCTCACCGGCTTTTCATCAATATAGACCGTTATGCCGTTCCTTCGTTCCAGCCTTAAAAGCGGAAGATCATCGTACACCGGATAGAGCAGATTATGAAGCTCCGAATCCACTGCTTCTTCCGTAAAAGGAAGGCATATGTACCCGCTTGCGTGCAGCTTCAGAGCGCGGGACATATACCTTTCGTCTTCGCTTATTATGATCAGATTGACACCGGGGATAATAAGACAGAGCTTCCCTGCATCATCCAGTTCTTCTTCTGCCTTATCAGACAGGCACAGGAAAACCACATGAAAAATATGTCTGTCCGCATAGTGCATAAGCTCTGAGCGGTCAGTAAAGTAATGAACACTGTCCTCTCCGTATCCGGCTTTCAGTAAACCGGGAAGACCGTCTGCCGCTTTTCCCGACCTGTCGTAAACAAGGATCACCATTTCTTCTATACCAGACCCGGAGAATCCTTCACATCCTGTATACCAACCCCCGCCGCCGACAGTCCGATCTTCAGGAACAGCCATATGGGTGAGGAGGGCTCCGGAAGAGTAACCTCATAGGGAAATACCGGAATAAGTCCCACAAGGAAATTTACAACCGCAAAACCTCCCACCACAGCAGTGAGGCATACCAGTACGGTCCTCGTCATACTGACAGAGAGCTTCGCTATGCCAAAGGCAAGGATCCCGGAAATGATCGTGACTACAACACCTGTGATCAAAAAGCTGTATTTCACCCTGTCCTGCAGAAAGGCCTCCACATACACCGGAAGGTTGGAGGAAGCAAACTGAAATACCGCAATGAAGATCCCCGCCAGGAATATCCTGTAGGACACTACACAAAGTATCAGTCCCATAAAGGTCTCCATCATGAGTAGTACTTCATTTGAAAAGCCCAGATTTCCGAAGATCAGAAATCCGATGCGGAATCCCAGCGCAAAGCCCATCACACCGAGCAGCATCTTGTATATACGGTAGCCCTCCAGACAGCAGTATCCGGCCGCCACCATTCCGACCACATAAAAAAGCGGGCCATTCCTGAAATCAAGATTAGCGAACACTTCCACAAAGCTATTTACAACAGTCTGCCATCCCATATTAGTAATCCTCCGCTCCCGAAGTCATCACCGGTGTATCAATAGAATCCTTAGAAACCTTCCTTCCCAGACCGTATTTCCTTTCCAGACTGTCGGTGAACACCTTCAGGTCATGCTCCAGATTCCCTGTCAGGGCATACAATTTGTCTATCCCCCGGTCTCCTTTTATATCGCTTTTTTCTTTTCTCTTATTTCCAGCGATAAAGCGGTTAAGCTTGTAGTTTATACCGGTGAGAAGCTCATTTGCCCTGATCGCGTCAAAATAGCACTCATTATAAACGGCATCCATTCCGTCTCCGTTTTCATCACCATATGAGAAAAGCCTGTCCACTATCCCGTCCAGCTCCAGGATCGAACCTGCCAGCTCCTCCGGCAGTGAAGCTGCATCACCGGATTCAGTCCTGAACTTTCTGTATGCCCTTCCGGACCTTCTTACTGCGGGACATGCCTTTGATAACGGCAATGCCTGATGTCTTGGATTAATTATCTTTTTTTCGCTCTTCCCTGCAAATAAGCCCTTTGACAGCTCTTCAAGATCTGTTTTTCTGGTTTTTCCCTGCATTTACCGACTCCCCTCCCTTCTCATAATACGGGACCGTTCTTTCCCGCCTTACCTTTTCCAGAGCCGCCACCGTAGGCTCGGCCCAGGAATAGCGTTCCATATATATACCTTCAAAAGGCTTCGCATCCGCCTTTCCCTCCAGATAGTCATAATAATCACATTCCACAGCCTCCGTGACAAGGCTTATCCCGTCACCTTCCTGACGGAACAGGTGACTGACGCCCAGTCTTGAGAAGCTGTTTATCATATCCTTCTTCAGAGTACTGATATATGAGGCATGATCAGCGGAAGAATGATCCTCAGGCCATAAGAGGGTCCTGATCCTGTCCGTGTCAGCTGAAGTGCCGCGGAGATCCACAAGTATCGCAAGTATCTCCTCCGACTTACTGTATTGAAATCCCACAGGCCGGCCGTCCACAAACACGGTAAAGCTTCCGAAGGCGGATATCCTTACCTTTTTCCTGTCTAAAGCGGGAGCATTCCTGAGATCCGTAAGCTCCCTGAAAATCATTTCCTCCGTCACCGGCTTCAGGAGATACCCGCTGGCGTGAAGTCTGAAGGCCTCCTGCATATACTCACTGTATGCGGTTATGAAAATAATATTGATATCCGGATGGAGCGCCTTCAATCTGACTGCAAGCTCAAGCCCGTTCATAACCGGCATCTCCACATCCAGAAAGGCCACATCCACGCCCTGTTCCGCTGCATGCCTCAATGCCTGCACAGGGTCATCAAAGGAGTACAGCGCGGCATCCGGGCATACTCTACGGACCGTATCCGTCACTCCCTTGAGCTCTATCACTTCGTCATCAACGATAATTATCTCCAATTTCTGTTCTTCCTGTTACTTATATACGAATATTGTCATAGTAAGGTCATCAAACTGCGGAGCATCCCCAACAAAGTTATCCACATGCTCCCTGACCTTAGACAGCATGCCAAGCAGATCCTTTTCCTTCCTGCTGTCATCCAGTGCTTTCAGCATCCGGTCTATTCCGAAGAGCTCACCTTGGGAATCCGTGGCCTCCGGAACTCCGTCCGTATACAGGAACAGCATATCTCCACTCTTCAGGTCGCCTTCCCACTCCTCGAAATCAATATCATCAAACATTCCAAGTCCGGGACCGTGCTCGTCCTTTATCAGCTCGTAATGTCCGCCCTTCCTGCAGATAGCCGGGAATTCATGCCCTCCGTTAGCAGACACCAGGTGCCCGGTGGATATGGTCAGAATGCCAAGCCAAACAGTGACGAACATGCTTTCATCATTACCCTCATAGAGCTTATTATTTACGTCATAGAGCATTTCCCCGGGTCCTGTGTATTTACCGGATAGCGTCACATTCTTTATGATGGTCTTTGCTATGACCATAAATAAAGCCGCCGGTACCCCTTTCCCCGACACATCAGCCATTACAAGCGCCAGATGGTCATCATCGATAAGGAAGAAGTCGTAGAAGTCTCCTCCCACCTCCTTTGCAGGAGTCATGGTGGCGTAGATATCAAATTCGTTTCTCTCCGGAAATGCCGGAAATATCTGCGGCAGCATATCCGACTGTATCTTTGTGGCAACCGA
This sequence comes from Lachnospiraceae bacterium AD3010, assembly GCA_000622025.1. Classification (GTDB taxonomy): domain Bacteria; phylum Bacillota; class Clostridia; order Lachnospirales; family Lachnospiraceae; genus NK4A144. The sequence goes on from JHWU01000015.1 coordinate 4,393, forward strand.
AAGCTCGGTATCTATCCTTTCCTTTTCCGCTGTCACACGCTTCAGTGAGCGGACGGATGTCACGATATTTATCTCCAGATCCTGCATGGTGACCCAGAGATCCTCTATCTCATCCCCGGTGAAAAGGTTCAGTGAACCAAAATAATTCGGTGCGGTTTCCATCTCAATAGCTTCTCTCTCGATAAACCTTATACCCGCATTCTTCAGCTCCATAATGGGCCGAACGAGCCTGCCTGCATTCTGCAGAGAAAAGAATACGGAAAAGGCTATAAGGACGATGGCTATAAGGATAATAATAAGCTGTGTCTGCTTTGAAATATATCCGGTCTGCGCCATGGTCTCATTGGATATCACATCCATTCTTTTGACCAGATCCTTTGCCGGCTTCTCCAGCTCCCTGTCAGATATTCCGAGTAAAAGTGTCCATCCCACGGTTTTCAGCGGTGCGTATGCAAGGATCGTGGATTCTCCGTCTATTTCCAGCTGTTCGTACCCCTTTCCGCCTTCCAGGGCCTTCTGCAGGAAATCTACCAGTTCCACATTGGGGCTTACCAGCATGCTTCCCCTGTTCTGATCGCTTATCGCCAGCTCTCCGTTCTTCCGCTGGGAATAGATGATGTTGCCGCTCTCGTTGATAAGACAGATAAAGCTGCCGTCACTTAGGTCCATCCGTTCGATCATATCCTCCATTCCGGACAGGAGTCTCGACCCGGCAACTACTGCGGCCAGCCTGCCTTTCACATACACGGGAACACCCAGCATCACCTCCATGGAATCATTGAAATAATCATAATTCGTTGGGGCAAAATAGGTTTTTCCCGCAAGATAGGCGCCCACATAATATGGCCTTCTGTCAGAATTAAAGGGAAGAACCTTTCCGTCATCCCCGATCTTCTGCTCCGGGTGCCGGTCCATATATAGGGTGGCACCTCCGGGAAGAGCTATCAGGCAGTCGTTTATGGTTTCACTGGTACCAACGATATAGGACATCTGATCATTCAGATTTGCCAGCTTCCTGATGGAAGACATCATCTCCTTATCCCCTTTGTCCGCATCACTGGAAAAAAGAAGCTGGGCGGTGAGCTTGCCCTTGTCAGAAGCTAGGGGAATGGATACCGGTTTTTCGGCGTAGTCGTCCGGATGCTCAAGTATTTCCTGAACCCCTTTGGAAAGCATCTCGACATCATGCTTCATAAGCCAGAATTCATTGTCGATTATCTCCGCATCAGCTTCAACGTATTTCTGGAAGCTTCCGGTAGCCGTATTGTACATTGTCTTCGTGGTCGTATCGGCTACGATCCTGTCCTGCTCGGAACCGGATTCGGAAAGAAGCTCCGCAAACCTGCTGAACTGTATAACTCCCAGAACGGCAAAGATCAAAACCGCTGCAGAAACAAGGGAGACACACATCACAAAGATCTTCAGCTTCAGGCTGATCTTGTTTCTGCTGTCGCTCCCGCTGAGCCATCCTCTTGGCCTGTCTCTTTTCTCCGTTTCCGCATTTCCCATTTATTTAAGCTCCATCTCTTCAAGAATCACATCACTCCATCCTGCCCAGTAGGGAATATAGCTCTTTACCCTGTCTCCTTTGACGAACACATGCTCTGACGAGTAGAGCGGCACCCACACAGCATCATCCATAACGAGCTTCCTTTCAAGGGCTGCATATTCCATAAGCCTCTTCTCATCATCTATTATAGTACGGGCCTTCCCTATCCTTTCTATGGTGCCATAGTCTTTATAATTACTGGAAAACTTCTTTGTTGCTTCCTCTGAACCGAAAATGGTATAGATAAAATTGTCCGGATCATTATAGTCAGCATACCAGTCAAACACATAAGCCATGATCTTTCCGTTCCGCCTTAAGTACAGACGGCTGTCCGGATCATAGACTACCGTGACCGTATTGATTCCGACTGCATTCAGGTTTTCCTGTACTATCTCAGTCAGTCTCTGTATGGAAATATCGGCAGTAGATCCTATTGCGAGCTCTACAGTGTAATTTCCTCCTATCCCGGCTTCCTTTACAAGTTCTTTTGCTTTCTCCGGATCATATTTCAGCCACCCCTGGTTTTCCTTCGTGTACCCGATAAGACCCTTGGGGAAGATCCCGTCTGTAATATCCGCATATCCCCCGCAAACCTCTTTTACTATCCTTTCACGGTCAATGGCATACTGGACTGCCTTCCTTATTTTCACCATGTCAAGAGGGGGGATATCGGTATTCAGCATAAGACTTATTATCCCCACATTCTCCTTTACCACAAACTTATCCTTGTAGGTATAATTGTCATCCGTAAGATACTGCTCCTTGGCCTCGCCGTTCAGGAAATCAAGATCCAGGAGATCCAGGTTTCCCTTGCTGAATTCCCTGTTCATAAGTGAATTCACCATGACCCGCATCTCTGCCTTCTTCACCGAAGGCTCTTTCCCCCAATACCTCGGGTTGTATTCCATGGTACACATCTCATCATTGGCTTCGGTAAGCATATAAGGACCGCTTCCTATGATGCTGCTTATATCTGTTCCGTAGGAATCTCCCGCGGCTTCAACAACCTCTTTACACAGTATGGAACAGGCGGGAGAACCCAGCATACTTATAAAGCTCGGGAAGGGTTCATTAAGTATCACCCTTAAGCAGTGGTCATCAATAACCTGTATTCCGTACAGTTCCTCAGCCTTCCCTGCCATCAGCTCATCCGCGCCCTTGATCATATCGGCATATGCGGTCTGCTCACTCCCGGGAACAGTTAAAAGTCTTGTAAGGGAAAATTTCACATCATTTGCTGTAAGAGGCTTCCCGTTGGAAAAAACCACATCATCCCTTAAGTATATGGTAAAAAGCTTTCCGTCAGGGGATTCTGTCCACTCCTTCGCAAGGGAAGGTATTATCTCAGGTGTTCCGTCATCCTTTTCCCGTATCTCCACCAGCCTGTCATATACATTGATCGGAAGAAAATAGGTGTTACTGTTTCTAGCCACATCCATGTCTCCCAGACTCTGGTCGGAAGCGATCCGCACGAACCCTTCCTCCACCAGAGAAACCCCGGTCTCCGCATTTTCGGCATCTTCTGCCTCGGTATTTCCCTGATAGTTACTGCTGCTCCAGGGCATCCCGGGTTTATCCCATAACCTTACGATAATGAAAATAAGCGCAGATAAAATGATGACGACCATGATAACAGCCAGAATAATTCCGCTGTTTTCAGTACTTTGCCTGTTTTCATCCATCTCTAAGCTTATCCTTTCCTTATGTTATACTGGGCAGCTTCTTGACATTTGACCTTCATACTCTGCCCTTTGCTTTATGCTCCGGTATGTGGATACGTACTACCGTGCCCTTTCCCGGAGTACTGTCGATATCCAGCGTGGCTCCCATCATCATTTCCAGTCTGTCACGGACATTTGAAAGCCCGATACTTTCCTTTTTCCCGGACCCCGTGCTGCCCGTTTCTTCCGGCGAAAACCCTGTCCCGTCATCCTCCACGGAAACAATGAAGCCTCTTTCCTCTCTGTCCGTGGTTATGGTAAGCGTACCCTGTCCGCCCTTTTTCCATATACCATGCCGCACTGCGTTTTCCGCAAGAGGCTGTATGCTAAGGGCCGGAAGGCGGAAATTTATCTCCCTGATGTCATATCTGACCGTGAGTTTTCCCTGCAGCCTCAGTTCCTCAAGAGCCAGATACGCCTTTGTATGCTGCAGCTCCTGCTCAACGGGAATGGGGGTTTCCGAATATACAGAGCTGATATTTCCCCTGAGATACCTGGAAAAATCCGATATCGCTGTCCTGCACCTGTCACTGTCCATACCAACCAGATAATATATGGAGCTTAAAACGTTAAATAGAAAATGAGGCTTTATCTGTGAGACGGCTATCTTCATCTGCGATTCCCTGACAAACCTCTCATTATTCCTGATCCGCACTGCCTGCTCCACATAGGCTTCCGCGAACATGAATATGGCACAGACTATGCTGACTATGGTACTTAAGGAATATCCGTAAATAAAGTGCTGTATTATCACCGCAAGGAGCGGGAGCAGGATATAGCATAAAAGCGCTGCCATCCTCTGGGTGCTTAGCAGTTTCCTGAATCTTATCACCATCAGCAGCAGTACCGTAAGCTGTATAAGCCCCAGTAAAGAGGTTACGAAAAAAAGCTCTCCTCTGTGATACAGGTTGTCCCCGTCGATATAATAGAGCCATCCGGTATACTGGGTAATAAAGAGTAATAGGATATTTATGCCGGAAGAAATATAGATAATGCTCCTTGCCCTTTTCTTCCAAAGTAAATAATCGGACTTTTCCGGAATATCTTTACTCACAGCGGATCCGCCGTACAGGCCCGTATCCTTCTGTTCAACAGAATAAAAAACGTACTCCAGGAATACAGGCGCCGCCACATACGAAGCAAAGAAATTCAAGAAGTTTCCGGCATACACAGAAACCCTTGCGACTTGTCCCCAAACTCCCCGGAAGCCCCAGGCAACAGCATCTCCCACTGCGCTCAAAGCATCCAAAAACTCAATACCTGCAAGGCAGACAAGAAGCCTCTCTTCCCATCTTCTTGATGCGAGGATGCATCCCGCTGCCAGAAAACAGAGCAACGCCCCCTGCAGATCCATTGTAACATAAACAACGTGTTTTAGTTCCACTACTGCCTGAATCTCTCCAGAATGTCTCCGGGTGTCGGAGGACAGCCGGGCACATTTTCTTCAGCGCCCCTGCAGCATTTTCCTATCCCCAGCCCCTTCAGTTCCTTTCCCTGATAGCCCTGACCAATATAAATGCTGTCTCCTGTCCTTATCCCCTCTCTGTCCGCGAGATAAAGTGCTCTGATAAGCTGGACTCTTCGGGCTCATTAAGCTTTATGATATCCTCCAAAGTGACCTTTGAGCTGCCTGCGCCCAATTTCTCTGCAAGGGCAATATACGGGACATCATCAAGCTTAAGACCCATAAGACGGCAGCCGTATGCTTCCATCTGTACGGCATCACTTCCAAGCATCATTCTCCCGCCTTCCTAGCTGTTCTGAACCTCTCTTATCAGATCGTAATTAGAGTCCTTGCCCTCAACGAAGCCTGTAACAGGGGTATTCAAGCCGGAGAAATTATTAAAGGAAACAAAGGCATTCTTGATCTTTTCAAGAAGCTCCGGTGACAGCCTTTTACTGAAGGCGATGGCGTCCTTCTGTATATTCCCTGTCTTTGATATGATCTTCAGCTTTGATACATCCACACCGTTCTTCTGGGCCTTTTCATAGGCTTCATTGTAGGTTGCTCCTGCATCGAAATCACCTGCGAGGACACCCTTTATCACGTTGTCATGGCTTCCGGCAAAGGTTATATTTCCCAGATCCCTGTCAGGATTGAGCCCGGCCTGCCTGATACTGTAATCCGCATACAGATAACCGGATGCACTGGCCTTGTCCACATAGCCGAAATCCTTCCCCTTAAGATCCTGGATACTGTTGATCCCGGAATTATTCCTGGTGATTATATAGCCGTTGTAGAAGTCCTTTCCGTTAACCTTCGGGGTTGCCACCGGCTCAAGCTCCGTTACCTTGCAGGCATCGGTATAAGCCATGGGGGAGAACCATCCTCCGTCCAGTACTCCGCTCTTTATACTCTTTCCCAGGGAATTGTAATCCTTGGATATGACTATCCTGGTCTTCATCCCTATGCTCGCAAAGATACGCTCAAGGATAGGGGCATACATATTTTTGATATCAGCAGGAGCTGTAAAGGGGTTGATGCCTATAGTCACTTCATCATCCGCCTTTGCCTTTGACATTTCAAGCTGCATGCTGTCACAGGTATCATTCAGATTGTCGCAGTAGTCCAGAAGATCTGTGGTCTTCTGTTTATGCTGCTCGATAAGGGAAATGGATTCCTGTGCCTCGGCATTGCCTTCCTTTATTCCGTTGACAAGCTCCTCCAGGGTATTCTGCATCTCACCGGATGCCGATACACTTTCTTCAGTAAGCTGTGTGAGCTCATTGATATTGTCCTTTATGACGCTCATGGAATTCTGTGATCCATCCAGAACCTTTACGGTATTCTTCATCATCTTGTGAAGCTCTTCGATCGATGCGGAGGATTCCTCTATGGAGGAATTTGCCTGCGCCGTGGTATTCTCAAGGACCTGTATTATCTTTTCAACATCATCCACAAAAACCGCTGTTTCCTTTGCCAGCTTCCCAACCTCTTCGGCAACCACCGCAAAGCCTCTTCCGTGCTCACCCGCTCTGGCAGCTTCTATACTGGCATTAAGGGCAAGAAGATTGATCTGGGAAGAAATAGACTGTATGTACTGGATATTTTTCTGTATTTCCTTTGAGGAATTAATAAGCTCCTCATTTATGCTCCTGGTGTTTTTGAAGGTATTTTCCACGTCCTTCAGAAGGTTATAGGTTTCCTGGACCGTGTTCTGTCCTTCCGTCACCTGCTCCAGGGTATGGTCGGCCTCTGACTCCACCATGGAGATCCTTGAATTGATCTGCTGGCTGCTATCACTGACCTTGCTTACGGCATCCTCAGCCTTTTCCACGAAGCGGAGATTTCTCTCCGAGGTATCCGCCGCCATCCGGTTCTTTGTGACCAGCTTTTCAAAAGCTTCCTCATTTTTCTTTGCTATCCAGAGAAGATTTCTGGTATCGAAGCCTATGACCTCGATCATGGAGCCGATCACCTTATAAAAGGAGAAATACTTTCCGCTGTCCTGTTTACCGGTATTGTCACTTTCTTTTTTCTTCCAAAACATTTTTCCCTGCTTTCCACTCCGGCGAGTAGGTTTACATAATTCTTCTGAAGCCGGATCTGCTTTTCTTTAGTACCAGCTTCAGAATACCAAAATTACCTCTATAATTCAATGATTTTCCCACTATCGGAACATGATGCCGATGATGGTGCAGAGAACTATTATTATCCCCAGACAGGTCATCATCATAGCAAAGGTGAAATTGTAAAGAAGCTGTCCGGCTCCGGCGGCAAGTACCGCTGACAGTCTGTACAGGAAGCCGGGCTCTGATTCTTCCCCGCTCTTTACCTTTCTTTCCCTCATCACTGTCTTCCGTAGAAGAAGGATAAAGCCATCTGTAAGGCTTTCAAGTATCCGGGTCAGGATAATGCCTGCTCTGAGGCATTGCGCAAGTAAGGGCTTAAGGATCCTGTTTTCCCCGAAGATCTGAGCGACTTTACCCATAGCCTCCGGAATATACTTTGTGATAAGCGGACGGTAGATAAGCTCTTCCAGATCAAGCTTTTCCGGCCAGAGATTCACATAGCTTCCATTTTTTATCAGGACCCCGCGTACTATTGTGAAATAGAGCACTGCTCCGATAGAAAGCGAGATAAGCGCCCCCTTAAGGTTTTCCACTGAGAATGCGGAAAACCCTAAGATCCCTGAAAATCCGGTCATCTCCTTTATCAGCCTGGTGCTTACAAAGGGCTGTCCCAGAACGACCATCAGAAGAGATGAACCGAAGACCACTGCCGTGCTTGCCTTATTCATGCATTTCCTCTCCCGGTCAAAGATAAGCTGCCTTTCTTCGTCCCTGTTCTTCTGTACAAAGATGCAGATAAAGAGCTTCAGCATATATGCAAATGTCAGACCTCCAGAGATCAGAAAAATCCATTCGATAATGGAAAGAAGGCCGCCGTAAGCGGAAAGACTTTTGATTCCCTCTACTATGCTCTCATGCAGCATGGTCTTACTTAAATATCCGTTAAAAAAGGGAACTCCGCTTATTCCGAGAGCGCCAAAGGCAAAGGCTGCCATAAGAAGGGGTTTATTCCGGCCATAGCCCCGTATCTCGTCAAGAGTAAGGACATTAAGGTTCATCATAACTACTCCCGCCGCCATAAAGAGGGTAAGCTTTATCAGCGAGTGGTTTACCATATGCAGCACCAGCCCCGATAAAGCAATGCCTGTTCCTTCCTCATTCCCTGCGGATGAAAGAAGGAGCATCATTCCTATTCCCGTAAGTATAAAGCCGATCTGTGACATGGAGGAGCAGGCAAGTGTCCTCTTTAAATTTACCGAAAACAGCGCCAGCACAGCCCCGAGAAGCATTGTCACCACTCCCGGAAGGAGCACCGCAAGTCCAAATATCTCATTTCCGAAAAGAGCCGTACAGGAGATCATAAGGATACCGTATATCCCGACCTTTGTGAGTATGCCCGAAAGGAGCGCCGATGCCGGGGAGGGTGCTACCGGATGGGCCTTCGGAAGCCACACATGGACCGGGAACATGCCTGCCTTGCAGCCGAATCCGAAAAGAATGCAAATGCCGGCTGCAAAGATAAGTGACTGATCCGGGGAGTTCTTCGCTGCCTCCCTTAAGCTGTCAAAGGACAGCGTGCCCGCCGTATACTGCATCAGCGCAAGTCCCATAAACAGCAGGAGCCCTCCGATCACCGCAATGAAAAGATAGGTATAACCCGCCCTGACAGCCTCTTTTGTTTCTTCATGGATAACCCAGGTAAAGGAAGTGAAGGACAGGATCTCGAAAAATAAGAAGGCAGTCATCAGATCTCCTGAAAGCATGACTCCCTCTGTAGCAACGAAGGTCGCAAGGGTAAAAAATATGTAGCGGCTCAGGTTTTCCTTTTCCTTTGCAAAATATTCTTTTGAAAAGATTGCCGTGGCAGCCCACATGAATGCCGTGATCACGGCGTAGACACAGCGGAACCCGTCCGCACTAAAGGATAGTCCCGCGCCTGTCATTATCCCTTCGATCTGAAGTACCGGCATCTGCCTTCTCCTTTCATTTTTATCTAAAGCAGTCCTGCTGCGATCTTTTCTATATATCCGATTACCGGCCCGGGATGTATCCCGAGCAGGATATTAAGTATCCCGAAAAACACGATGGGGGCAAGCATCCGCTTTCCCGGATCCTTTACGTCACTCCGTTCCCCGTATCTGTCGGTCCCCTTCACAGGGAAAAAGGCTCTTACACTTACCGTCAGAATGTACATTGCACATAAAAAAGCCGAGATTATAAGGACGAATACTCCCGTCAGACCCTGTCTGCTCCCTTCCTCTATCCCCGCGTTTACAAGTCTCCACTTTGAAACAAAGCCGCAGAACACGGGTATTCCCGCCAGAGAGAAACCTGCAAGGGTGTAGAGGATAAAGGTCAGGGGCATCCTTTTTCCCACGCCGTTTACCTGGTAGATATACTCATTTCCGGTGACATGGATAAAGGCTCCGGCACAGAGAAAGAGTGACATCTTAATGATCCCGTGGAATACCATGTGAAGAAGCCCGGCTGTCATTCCCCCGGGTGTGAGAAGGAGGATCCCAAATAGCATATAGGAAAGATTACTGACCGTGGAATAGGCGAGCCTCCTCTTAAAATGTCTTTCCTTTAAGGCCATGGCTGCCGCAAATACCATTGTAAAAACAGCAGTCATAAGGGCAGCTGTCTCTGACAGGGTTCCGTACAGGGTTTCTGAACCAAAGGTATACCAGATAAGCCTTGTTACCGCGAAAACACCGGAATTAACCACAGCCACCGCGTGAAGAAGTGCGGTTACCGGAGTCGGTGCGGCAGAGGCCGTCGGAAGCCAGGCATGGAGCGGAAAGATCGCAGCCTTTACTCCGAAGCCGAAAAAGCCGCTTAAGAATGCAAGCTGCAGGATCGGGGTAAGCCGGCTTAAATGCAGGCTTCCACCATAATTAAATATACCTGCCTCGCCATAAACCGTGGTTATCACCACCGCAAAAAAGGCAAGTCCCGTGCCTCCTATCGTAAAGGCCGCATATTTCCTCCCGGCATACATGCTCTCACTGTTTCCGTAGTGAACCACTAAAGGGATGGTTACAAGAGTAAGCATCTCTATGAAAGTGTAGAGAGTTGTCATATTGTAAGAAAATGAAAGCCCCAGAGTCACTCCGTATGTCATGACATAAAAAGCAAAGAATCTGTTTTTCTTCCCTGCTCCCTCCATATATTCAAATGCATACAGCATAACAAGGGGCCACATAAGGGAGACCATCCCGGCAAAAAGGCAGGATAATCCATCCAGACGAAAGCCTATGGAAAATGCTCCTGACAGGCTTATTACCTGGACGGCTTCTCTTTTCACCGAAAACAGAGCTAACCATACAAGGATACTGGTAAGGATCACTACTGTCTCGAGAAAAGTGTTCCGCTTCCTGTCGGCTTCTAAGGGAATTTTAAGAAACAGCAGCAGAAATCCGCCAAGTATGGGAAGCAATATGGGAATAAGGAGATAATAAGGACTTATCATATAAGCTCAACTATCCTCCAACCGTAGACGCCAGCCATAAGTGCTGCAAGACAGAGCACTATAAGCGGCACTGTCATAAAAAGTGAGGGTTCCTTTTTCTCCGTTCCGGAAAGGTCAAAGTCCTTCCCCGGGAAAAACGCATCAACCGCTATGGGAAAAAGATAACCCGCGGTTAAAAGCGCGGAAATCAGGAGAACTACAGGTGGCAGGATGGAAAGTATCCCCATTCCGTCTCCAAGAGCCGCTCCGGCAAGCATCCACTTACTGCTAAACCCGCCCATGGGCGGTATTCCAACCAGAGAGAGGGAGGCGATCATAAAGCACCAGAGAGTTACCGGCATTTCCTTTCCCGTTCCCTTAAGCTCCGTAACGTTCCTCTTTCCAAGCTTACAGATAAAGATTCCCGCTACCAGAAAGAGACAGCCCTTGGAAACCGCGTGGCTTAAAAGATGCAATAGTCCTCCCCTGAATCCCTCCGCTGACATTATGGAAAGCCCCAGCAGTATATAGGAGATCTGGCTTACGGTGGAATAGGCCAGTCTTTTTTTCAGCACCTTTTCCCGGAAAGCACAGGTCGAACCCATAAGGATCGTAAGAAGGCAAAGAGACATCCATGCATACTGCACCCAGGTTCCGCGCAGCAAGTCAACTCCTACGCTGTAATAAATCAGCCTCACAATGGCAAACACTCCGGCCTTGGCGATTATTCCGGAAAGGAGGGCCGAAGCCGGCGCCGGTGCTATGGGATGGGCTGTAGGCAGCCAGCCATGCATGGGATACATACCCGCCTTGGTGCCAAAGCCTATTATCCCAATAAAGACGACCGCGAGAAATACACTCTCATTTCCGGAAAGCAGGGTATTATCAATGATCCCTCCGGGGATGAAGCCTGTATTTCCGCCTGAATAGTAATACACGAAAAACACCGAAAGGAGTCCCATCAGGGCACCTGCGACAGAGTAAAACAGATATTTTAACCCGGCTGAAACCGCTTCCCTTGTCATTTCATGGAGGACCAGGGGAACGGATGAAAGTGACGCAAGCTCAAAGCAGAAATAGAGTGTAAGGAGATTTGCGGACATTGATATAGCCACCAGGGCTCCCATGGATACAAAATAGAAGCTGAAGAACATCCCCGGGCGTTCTTCCGTCTTCATATACTCAAAGGCATAGAAGCACACAGCGGTGTAAAGTATCAGAACTACCGATAGAAACAGCCTTCCGAAGCTGTCATATGAAAAGCCGAAAACTGCGCGGTCCGTGATCCTGAAAAGTGTCACCGCTTTCCCGTACAGAGCGGCTAAAATTGCGATTATGTCAGTAAGTACCATGACAGCCCCGCATCGAAAGGTCCTGCCGGAATCTCGCCTTGCCGGGAAGAGCGCCGCCAGGGGCCCCGCTATCATGGGAAATAATATCGCTGTTATCAAAAGCATACTTACCCTCCGGTATAATAGTCCCCTAAATCTGATCTCATCCGAACATGGATAGTCCCCTCCGGATCAGCTCCAGAGTTACCCGGGAAAACAGTCCGAGAAAGAGGTTGCATCCTGTGAGGACCAGCATAGGGATGATATATCCCGCCCTCCGGCCTGCTCTTTCCGTTTTCTCCGGATGATCTGTGTATATGCGGATAACGGTTCGGATAAAATACATTGCATTTAGCAGGGAGCTCACAGCCAGTGCCAGCATTACGAGGATCAGCTTCCTGTTTCCGGCTCCCACAGCAGCCAGTCCAAACTGCAGCTTGGATGAAAAACCCGCAAATATAGGTATTCCGATCATGGACAGGGCACTTACGGTAAAAAACCCACCCGCTGCCCTGTCACGAAGTCCGCTTCCCTGCAGCTCCCGGAAAAGCAGGCTTCCTCCGGACACCTCCGCAAGACGCGGAGTTGTAAGGAACAGCTGGGATTTGGTGACTGCATGTACCAGTATATGGAAAAGCGCAGCCGTATAGCCGGCAGCTCCGCCAAGCCCCAGACCCGTATAGATATACCCGATCTGGGCCGCCGAGGACAGAGCAACCATACGGTTAATATTATTGGACAGTATCGCTCCCACGGACCCCACTATGATCCCTCCGATCCCAAGCACCAGAAGTATATTCTTAAGAGGCATCATTTCAAAGGTTTTGATCCCTATGGCGCGATAGTATATTTTGAACAGCAAAAAAATATATGCCTTTGAAACTATGGCTGAGAGCACGGCGGCCGAGGTGGGGGTTGCCCAGCCGTAGGTATCCGGCATCCAGTAATGAAAGGGAAAGAGACCGCTCTTAATGGAGAGGCCGATAGTCAGTATCCCCACCACTATGGTAAGATTCCGAAGGACCCCGGGATCACTTGCCAGCTCCGAAATGGTCCTCTGCATCGGCACCATGAGAAGATGCCCCGTCATTGAATACAGCAGAACAACTCCCAGCAAAAAAAGACCGGATCCGAGAAGGTTCAGTATCATATACCGGACTGCTGCCAGAGTCGTACGTCCCAGCTCCCGGACGATCAGGATCCCGCAGCTGGTAAGTGTCAGGATCTCTACAAACACATAGCCTGTGAATATGTCGTTTGTCCAGACCAATGACATAAGCGCAGCTGTCATAAGATTCAAAAGCGCATAGTAAAGGTTTACCTTGCTCTCATCTATGTCCACGTTTACAAAGCGGTGCCCCGCCGTAACGGAACAGATCATAACCACCAGAAAAAGCAGCGCCATTACGGCTTCAAGCACGCCGGCCCTTATCTCATTTCCCCAAGGAGCGGGAAATTCCCCCATTGCATAAGTAAATTCCCTGCCGGTCTGCACCACATAGATAAGCACCGATGCGGCCATTCCTATGAGGACTATCTCTAATACAAAGGTATAGCGCTTAGCCATCCTCCCCTTAAGCAGAAAGCAGAGTACTCCGGAGAACAGGCTGAACAAAATGGTAAATAACGGAAAGCTGGTAATAATGACCATCTATCTGTCCTCCATCTGGTGTCTGGACATAAGATAGATCTCATCCAGATTCAAGGTGTGATAGCGCTTATACAGCCGAATGGACAGAGACAGCATAACAGCAGTCACCGATACCGAGACCACGATCCCCGTAAGCACCAGTCCCGCGGGAACCGGGTTTATGTATGCCATCGTCTCCTTCACACCGTTCTCGACAATGGGAGCCTTCCGTCCCTCGATATAGCCGAGAGATGCCAGGAACAGAAAGACCCCTGAGTCCATTATATTCATACCTATCAGCTTTTTTATCAGGTTCTGCTGGAACAGCAGCATGGTGAAGCCGATCCCGAACAGGATCACCGCTGCCGCCTCTTCATTATTTACGAGCAGATGTTCAAGCACCGCCGATATTTCCTCTCTTAAACAAACTAAAAAAACCGTACATGGTACAAGCCACCACCATTCCCACGGCAACATTCAAGGGCAGTATCAGTCCTCCGGAAAGTATGGCTCCGGGAATCCCCTTGGGAATATGGTTCTCCAGACCGTTAGCACCTGTGAAAAACACATAGCCCTTGGCAATGCTGTAAAATGCCAGCGATACAAATGTGGTAAGTGACAGCACCTTCGCTGAAAACACCCTGTCCACGGCGTCAAAGCCGAAAGCCGCACTAAACATTATCAGTGCCGCACCAAGAATGGCACCGGCGGAGAATCCTCCTCCCGGACCGTTCTGACCATTCAGCAATACGTAGATCCCGAACAGGATGATGCAGGGCACCAGGATCGTTCCAACCAGCCGGAGAATCGTGTCCCCGGAAATGTCAAAATAGCGATCCTCCTTTATCCTGTAGTAGCTGTCCAGATGACCGCCCCTGACGGTCTTTTCGTCAAGCCTTAGGAGGATCAGCACACAGACGAGCGCAGTAAAGAGTACGTGAGATTCTCCCAGAGTATCAAAAGCTCGGTAATCAAGGATCATCCCGGTAACGATATTTATCGCACCTGTCTCCTCCACTCCATGTTCAACGTAGCGCTTCACCACCTCCACCGTGCGTGGATTCTCTTCTCCGTAACGAGGGAGATTTGCCACTGTATACATCAGAACTCCAATAAGAACCATACAGCTCAGCACCGCTACCGCATGGTAAAAAGCAAAAAATCCCTTCCTCTCTGCAGAGACAACCGACTCCGTCCCCTTTATGTTCTGACGGATCTCTTTTTTACGTTTTTTCAGATCCTCCCTGGAGCTGTCAGGAACCTCTTCGCCATCGGATACATTATCCAGAAGCTCCATATCTCCGGAAAGCCAGCGTACAAGCCATTCCTTCAAGGCTCTGTCCTTCCTCCCTGCTCTTTTCTTTCGTCACTTCGGATCACCGGCTTCTGCTCTTCATCCTCACTGCGGACTTTTTTCAGCGTCATCAGAAAGAGAACCCCGCTGATACCTGCACCTACAGCCGCTTCGGTGATCGCCAGGTCCGGCGACTCCATCAAAATCCAGATTATGCACATAACAGAGCTGTAAAACATAAAGATGATCACGGACTGCAGGAGATTTTTGGTCAGATTGACAGCGATGGCACAGATGATAAGCAGTATAAGAAGTATAACCCGGAAGATAAGCTTCATTTCCATAGTTTCAGCTCCCCGTTTGTGTAATACTCAACCTGGCTCAGAAAATGGGATGCGACAGGAGATGTGATCCACATAAATACGATAAGAAGAAAAAGCTTCAGAGAATCCATCCTTAATCCCGTGGCGATCACAACAGCCGCGATGACAAAAAGGAGTCCCATTGAATCCCCTATACCTCCCGCGTGAATGCGGTTAAGTATGAAGCCGAAGCGATATACCCCTATAACCGCCAATGTAAAGAAAAACAGCGCGGACAGGAGAAGCATCGAAGTTATAATAAATATGATCCATTGGATAGTCACGGCCCTTCTCTGCCCCTTTCCGCTTCATTATTTGCCGACAGCTCTTCCCCTGCCGTTAAAAGCTCCTCTTTCTCCTCAGCCCCTGCTCCTCCGTCTTTATGGGAAAAGCGGAAGGGGATATATACATTTGCGAGGATCAAAACCGAGATAAAGCTTATCATGGCATATATCAGTGCCACATCAACCAGGTAACCTTCCTTCATAATGCGGCTTAGTATGGTGATACAGCAGATCACCATTGTTCCTGTCATATTGATGCAGAGTATCCGGTCCGTGATCCCGGGTCCTATTATTGATCGTATGAGCATAAACAGGATCAGGATGGAAAACCAGACCAGGGCAGCCGAAAAAAGTATCTGATATGCAGCTTCTACACTCACTTTAATCTCCTCAGTAATCTGACAAAAGAAGAGTCATCTATGCCGCGGCCATATTCCGGCCTGAGACAGTGGATGACAAATCGGTCTCCCTCCTGAAACACTGTAATGGTTCCGGGAGTGAGGGTTATGGAATTAGCCAGCAAAACATTCTGCATTTTGGAAGAAAAGCCGGAGTGAAACTCGATGATCACAGGCTCCGGAGTCTGTCCCCTTATTATCATCAGCATCACCGATGACGCAGATATTATGATCTCCCGTATCAGGTTAAGCGCATACAGGATAAGGAGAAAAATGTTCCTTGCCACCTTCAGATCACTTGCAGGAGAATAGTCCGTCAGTCTGTATGAGAACAGGGAAACAACGGCAGTTACGGGCAGACCGATCAGTAATATCTCCGGCGTGATCCTCCCGTTAAATATGACCCACAAAAGATAAAAAATAAGCGGCATGCACTGTTTCTCCATCTCTTTTTATAAAATAAATATACTGCGCTGCCGGGTTTTTCACAAGCCTTCATCCATACAAATGAAAAAGACAGGAACCCGTTTCCGGATCCCTGTCCCGTCTTCAAAAATCTTACTCTACTACATAGGGGAGAAGAGCGATGTGTCTTGCTCTCTTAACGGCTACCGTGATGGCTCTCTGGTGCTTTGCACAGGTTCCGGTCACACGCCTGGGAAGTATCTTTCCTCTTTCCGAAATGTACTTCTTTAATTTGAGTGCGTCCTTGTAATCAATAACGCTGTCCTTTCCACAGAAAACACAAACCTTTCTTCTTCTGCGGATACCGCTTCTTCTTCCGTGTTCTGCACGATCATTGTTTCTATTGAATGGCATAATCATATCTCCTATTATCTAAACTTTAAGTCCGGTACTTCAGGCGAACGGAAGCTCTTCATTTATCCCGTCCGGTACATTTATAAATCCGTCATCCACGGCACTTCCGGAACCCGATGACTCCTGAGGTGCACTGCTGTACGACGAACCGCCGTCATAGCCTTCGGATGCTTTCTTGCTCTCGGCAAACTCCACATCCTCTCCAACCACGTCGGTGGTATAGACCTTCTGGCCATCCTTATTTGTATAGCTTCCGGTCTGTATACGTCCGCGGACACAGATCTTGGTTCCCTTGTGTACGTACTTCTCGATGAATTCGGCTGTCTTGCCGAAGGAAACCATACTTATGAAATCTGCCGTCTGGTCGGCATTCCCGTTCCTGTTATACCTTCTGTCAACTGCAAGTGTATACCGTGCCACAACCGTGGGATTCTCTCCCTGTGACTGACGGATATCAGGATCTCTTGTAAGGCGCCCCACTAATGCAACTACATTCATATCTGCCTCACTTTCTCATGTGCTCAGAGCCGTATAACCTCAAGCTTCTTCCGTTGCAGGCTCTTCCCCGGCAGGGGCTGCATCCTCTGCAGGAGCCTCTTCAGCAGGAGCTTCTTCCTTTTTGATCTGAGTATTTTCGGGAAGATCATCAGTGACGATAAGGTATCTAACGACTCCATCCATTATACGCATTCTGTGTTCAATCTCTGCAGGAGCTGTGGGCTCTGCTTCGAATTTGATGAAGTTATAATACCCTTCTTTAGACTTCTGGATCTCGTAGGCGAATCTTTTCTTTCCCCACTCATCCACGTTTTTGATCGTGCCTTCAAAACGCTCGATAAGCGCCTTGACCTTGTCGAGAACCGCATTCTTAGCGTCCTCTTCAAGTTTGCCGTTTATCACAACGGCCATTTCGTACTTATTCATTTTTTCCTCCTTTTGGACTTCGGCCCGCGTTTCCCGCGAGCAAGGGATATATCACGAAGTGACATTCTATATGAAATCACTGCTGAAGTCAAGAGCTTTCTGCATTTATCCCGAAGATGAATGAACTTTCTGCATTTATCCCGAAGATGACAAAACCGCTATTTCCCGTTATAATCAAATTTAATGGAAACGAACACTATTTTTATAAAGAAAGCCCATATTCTGTCCCCTGCGGATCACCTCGATCTCACGGGGGATATCCTTATAAATGACGGCCGTATAGAGAAAATCGGTGAAAACATAAGCGCTGACTTGAGCGGAAAAAGCCCTGAGGTGATAGACGCTGAAGGTTATTTCGCCTCGCCGGGCTTTGTGGATGTACACAGTCACTTCCGGGATCCCGGGCAGACCGAAAAGGAAGACATCCATTCCGGAGCTGCGGCTGCGGCGGCCGGCGGCTATACGACGGTCATCTGTATGGCAAATACCCTTCCCGCAATAGACAGTCCGGAATTATTGAAAGAAAATCTGGGAAATGCGTCCCAGGAGGCTGTCCACGTGCTGCAGTGTGCTGCTGTCACAGAGAGGAGAGGCGGCCAGATCCTTAATGATCTCTACGCTCTGAAGGAGGCCGGTGCCGCCGGCTTTACGGATGACGGCTCACCCATAATGAACGAAGCCCTTGTACGCGAGGCTATGATAAAAGCCGCAGAGATAGGGGCAGTTTTAAGCTTTCATGAAGAGGATCCGTCACTTATCGGCACTCCGGGAGTGAACGACGGCGGGGTTTCTAAGGCGCTTGGACTTAAGGGTGCGAAAAGAGAAGCCGAAATAAGAATGATCGAAAGGGATCTCACTCTTGCCCTCGATACCGGATGCCGGATAGACATACAGCATGTCAGTGCAAAGGAAAGCGTTGAGCTTATAAGAAGCGCAAAGAAAAAGGATACCCGGAACCTTATCCACGCCGAGGTCACCCCGAACCATTTTTCTCTTACAGAAGATGCGGTCAGGGAATATGGTCCGCTTGCAAAGATAAATCCGCCCCTCCGTACAGAAAAGGACCGGATGGCTCTTATCGATGGATTAAAGGACGGAACACTTGACCTTATCGCTACTGACCATGCGCCACACACAAAAGCCGATAAGAATAAGGAATTCAAATCCTGTATGAGCGGGATCACCGGGCTTGAGACCGCTTTTTCCCTGGGGCTTAAGAATCTTGTCCTTCCCGGATATATTGACCTTAATAAACTGATAATGCTTATGAGTGCCAATCCCGCTGCTGTGTACGGACTGAATGCAGGGCATCTGAAGGCAGGAGCTCCTGCAGACATTGTGATCTTCAGTACGGAGGAGAGCACAACCTATGACATCTTCAGAAGCAGATCCGACAATACTCCCTTTAAGGGGAAAACTCTTCCCGGAAGGGTGATCCACACCATAGCAGGTGGGAGAAAGGTATACTGATGATAAGAATTCTGCTCTGTATCACCTTTGTGGTACTGTTTTTGATACTGGCGATCCCTGTGGGATTTATCTTCTTCCTTATCGGTCTTTTTAACCGGCATGCAAAAGATATGGCTTCTATGTATCTTATCAAGTATGCTTTCAAAACACTGCTGTTCCTCGCCGGAACAAAGCTTACACTTATTGGTGAGGAAAAGATCCCCCGAGATGAGCCTGTCCTCTATGTCGGAAACCACAGGAGTTATTTTGATATAGTCGCAACCGGCTCAAGGGTCTTCCGCCCCACCGGTTATATCGCAAAAAAGGAATTAAAGAAGGTTCCCCTTCTAAGCTGGTGGATGTCAAACATAAGATGCGAATTTCTTGACAGGAAGAATATCCGTCAGGGGCTTGAGCTCATCATGTCCTGCATTAAAAAGGTAAAAGAAGAGCAGATCTCTTACTTTATCTTCCCGGAAGGAACCAGAAACGACGGGGAAGAGGGTTCTCTTCTGCCCTTCCATGAAGGCAGCTTAAAGATCGCTGAAAAAAGCGGCTGTCCCGTTGTTCTTGTTGCCATATCGAATACCCATGAGATCCTGGAGGCGCATTTCCCGAAGGTCAGAGCTACCCACATTGTGATAGAGTACTGTGATCCCATTTATACGAAAGAGCTTCCAAAGGAAGAGAAAAAAGCACTGGCACGTAAGGTGCAGGAGATCATTCTGGAGAAGCTTAAGGAGCATAAGAATATATTAAAAGGGGAAAGACAATGAATATCGAAGACTATGCAAAATTACGTAATGGCAGTGATATAAGAGGCATTGCCATGGAAAATGAGTGGAATGAGGCTGTAAACCTGACGGGAGAGGCCGTATCCCATCTTGCCGCGGCATTTATAGTCTGGCTTGGGAAAAATAGCGACAAACGGCCTTTAAGGATCGCGGTAGGCAGGGATTCCAGACTTACGGGCCCGGAGCTTCAGAAGTCAGTCTTTGACGGCATTGCGTCGGAAGGAGCCCTTCCCTTTGATCTGGGACTTGCCAGCACACCCGCCTGCTTTATGTCCACGGTCCTCGGGGATGAACCCTTTGACGGGAGCATAATGATAACCGCAAGTCATCTTCCTTATCACAGGAACGGCTTAAAATTTTTCTCCCCAAAGGGTGGTCTGGAAAAAGAGGATATTGTTTTACTCACAGAGACCGCTCCCGGAAGACAGGTAGAAAAGACCGGAACAGTCCCGGAAAAATCGGATTTTATGGATTCCTACTGCGCATACCTTAGAGAGAAGATATGCTCAGGCGTAAATGCCGCCGATCATGATCATCCCCTTAAAGGCCTCCATATTATAGTCGATGCCGGTAACGGCGCCGGAGGCTTTTTCGCGGACAGGGTATTAAAGGAGCTTGGGGCGGACACGGAAGGAAGCCGGTATCTTGAGCCGGACGGAAGGTTTCCAAACCACATACCTAATCCCGAAAACAGAGAAGCCGCGGAAGCTATAAGGGAGGCGACTGTTAGCACTAATGCGGATCTCGGCATCATTTTCGATACCGACGTTGACCGGGCCGGAGCAGTTCTCCCCGACGGAAGAGCACTTACCAGAAACGATCTTATTGCGGTACTTTCCTCCATTGTGATAAATGAGCACCCCGGAACCACCATAGTTACGGATTCCATTACAAGTGACGGCCTTGCAGCCTTTATCCGTGAGAAGGGCGGTGTACACAAACGCTTTAAGCGCGGCTACAGAAATGTGATAAATGAGTCCATAAAGCTGAATAACGAAGGGATTGAGAGCGATCTGGCCATAGAGACCAGCGGGCACGGTGCATTGAAGGAAAATTATTTCCTGGATGACGGTGCATATCTTATGGTAAAGCTTTTGACAGAGCTTGGAAAAGGAAAAAACATAAATGAAATGATAAGCGGCCTGAAGGAGCCTCTGGAAAGCGCTGAGATCAGATTCCCCGTAACGGCGGAGGATGTGCAGGAAAACGGTGACCGGATACTTGCACTTCTTTCCGAAAGTGCAGAAAAAACCGAGGGGTGGAGCCTCGAAAAAGAAAACTATGAGGGAGTAAGGATCAATACGGATAAGGCACATGGAGAAGGCTGGTTCCTTTTAAGAAAATCTCTCCACGAACCTATTATGCCCCTTAACCTCGAAAGTGATACCAAAGGTGGAAACAAGCTGATGGCTGCTGCCCTGCTTAAGGTCCTTAAAGAATCCTCCGGCATAGACCTTTCGCCTCTGGAAAGTTTTGTTCAAAATTAAATACAATTTACTATTCCCCGTATCCGGTCTAAAGTGATACACGGTAAGAACCGATATAATGAGTGACAGCGGGATTGTCCCGTTTTGTCAGTATCTCATTTTTGATAAGGATATCAAAGCACTAAGCAACCATAAACAAGGACGTACAGGAAGTCTGCCGCAGTGTACGGCTGCTTCCGGAAATGAGAGGATGAAATGAGCGTTACAGGACTTGGAAGTACGGATGTAAACAGAATTTATCAGGATTATTCGGCAAACGCCGTGAACACAAAGGGGAACACCGCGGAAGAACCCAAGACTGAGGAAGCGGGAGCGGTATTTGAAAGATCCGCAGATACCGGAAGGACAGCAGCCCCGGCTGCAAAGAAGGCTCCCAATACCGAACTTATCGCCAAGCTTAAGGCTGATCAGGAAGAGCAGATGCAGAACCTCCAGAATATCGTCCAGAAGATGATGACCGGTCAGGGCAAGGCTTACTCAATTGCAAGCGGTGATGATTCCATCTGGAAATACCTTGCAAGCGGTGAATACACCGTAGACGAGCTCGCAAGGAAGAAGGCTGAGGAGGATATTTCAGAAGACGGCTACTGGGGCGTTAAGCAGACCTCCGACAGGATACTGGATTTTGCAAAAGCTCTTTCGGGTGATGATCCCACAAAAGCAAAGGAGCTTCTGGATGCCTTTGATAAGGGTTATAAGCAGGCTACCGGAGAATGGGGAAAGGATCTTCCCGATATCAGCAAGCAGACCTATGATGCTGTACACAAGAAATTCGATGAGTGGGCAAATTCAGTTAATGACGTAACCAAGACTGAAGCATAAAACATATTGCGCTTATCTATTAAGAAAAAAGCTGTTCACCTCTATGGCGGACAGCTTTTCTTTCTGTTATAGTAGGGATATGATAAATGAAAAAGCAAGGATCATAAAATCCGAAAGACTGGCAGATCAGGTTTTCAGTACCGTCTTTGAAAGCCGCGTTGCAGAAACGGCATATCCCGGGCAGTTCGTCATGGTAGGCACAAAGTCAGACTCCAGGCTTCTCCGCAGACCGATAAGCATATGTGAGGCTGACCGTGAGAAAGGCACTATCCGCCTTGTCTACCGCGCCGTCGGATATGGGACAAAGGAATTGTCGCAGGCAGAGAATGGCGACTCCTTTGATATTCTCGGACCTCTTGGCAACGGCTTCCCTCTTGATGAAGCACAGGATAAAAAGCAGATAATCCTTACCGGCGGCGGTATAGGAGCTCCGCCCCTTCTCCAGCTGGCAAGAGCTCTTCGCAGGACCGGTATAGGAAAGGAGTCTGTCACTGCGATCCTCGGCTACCGGAGTATGAAGTCCGGTCTCTTCCTGAACGAGGAGTTTGCAGCCGAGGTAAATGTTATCCTTGCAACGGATGACGGCAGCATCGGAACCCGTGGAACAGTTATGGATGCAATAAAAGAGCGGGATCTTAAGCCCGATATCATATACGCCTGCGGGCCGCTTCCGATGCTTAAGGCTGTCAGGGATTTTGCCGCGGACAGCTTCATTCCGGCTTTTATCTCTTTGGAAGAGAAAATGGCCTGCGGTATGGGTGTATGCCTGGGCTGTATGGTTAAAACCAGCAAAAAAGACAGTCATTCAAGGGTGAACAACGCCAGGATCTGCACCGAAGGTCCGGTATTCAACGCAGAGGAGGTGGTATTATGAGTCCGGAGGGCATTAATACCGCCGTCAATATAGCCGGAGTAAACTTCAAAAACCCCGTTATGAACGCTTCGGGAACCTTCGGCAGCGGTATGGAATATTACGAATTCGTGGATCTGAACCGTCTAGGTGCCCTTGTTACAAAGGGTGTGGCGCCTGAGCCCTGGGAAGGTAATCCGGTACCGAGGATCGCGGAAACTCCTTCCGGTATGCTGAATGCCATCGGTCTTCAGAATCCCGGGATAGATGTTTTTATCGAAAGGGATCTCGGCTTTCTGTCTGAATTCAATACCAATGTGATAGTGAATGTCTGCGGACATAGTGAGGATGAATACCTGCAGGTCGTGGAAAGGCTGTCGGATGATGACCGTGTTGATATGCTTGAGATCAACGTGTCCTGCCCCAATGTGAAGAAGGGCGGCATCGCCTTTGGCACGGACCCGAAGGAGCTTAAGCGGATCACGGAGCTTGTTAAACAAAAAAGCCTTAAGCCCATAATAATGAAGCTCTCCCCCAATGTTACCAGTATTGCCGATATGGCAAAGGCCGCAGAAGCCGGGGGTGCCGACGCCATATCACTGATAAATACCCTTACAGGTATGAAGATAGATATCCATAAACGGTGCTTCTCCCTTGCAAACAGGACAGGAGGGCTGTCGGGTCCCGCCATCAGGCCTGTGGCCGTAAGGATGGTATATGAGGCTTCACACGCCGTAAATATACCTGTCATCGGAATGGGAGGCATCACAAACAGCGAGGATGCCATAGAGTTTATGATGGCCGGAGCCTCGGCTGTGGCTGTAGGCATGTACAATTTCCATGAGCCCGTTGCTATGATAAGGATAATTGACGGGATCACGGACTTTCTGTCCGAAAATGGCATCGCCGATATCAGTGAAATAATAGGCTGCGTTGATTGAAATCAAGGTTAAAAACACCTAATAAAGATTAAATTGCAAATATTTTCGCTTTATACTAGAATACAGATTGTAACAAGAGATCTTTTGTAGGAGGAAATGAAAATGACTCATGTAATTGATGATACCTGTGTTAGCTGCGGCGCATGTGCAGGAACCTGCCCCGTTGGTGCTATCAGTGAAGGCGACGGCAAGTATGTTGTTGATGCAGGAACCTGCATTGACTGTGGTGCTTGCGAAGGTGCCTGCCCTACAGGAGCTATCAAGGCTGAATAATTTATTCTAAATCCATTTAAGAAAGCAGCTCCGAATAGGGGCTGCTTTTTTAAGATTCTTCGCTCCGCTCAGAATGGTAAAATGTCCAGTGGACATTTTACGGGCACGTTTTGACGCGCTATGCGCGTCAGTGCCCCGCAGAAAGATTCTTCGCTTCGCTCAGAATGACAGGGGCGCTCAGAATGACAGGGACGCTCAGAATGACAGGGGCGCTCATGTTGTCTTTCGCTGACGTTTTCTGTAAATAACATACACTGCCACTGCTATCAATGTGAGGAGCGATATGATATCTGCGGCTTTCTGCAGCAGAGTTCCCGCATAATACACATATACTGACTCCGTGCCGGAAGTATATACCCTGATCCTCCCGTTGTCGCCGCTGCCGTCCAGCGTAAGGCGCTGCCCTTTTTCATCCTTTGCGGCGTAACCCAGATAATACACAAAGGGAACATCCAGATATTCCGAACCCCGGGCATCCACAGTCAGGGTATTTCTACTGCGGACAACCTCTCTCTTCTGTCCCTTGTCATCAAAGGCATATCCGTTGTAACGTCCAAGCTTACCGCGCTTTTCCACGGTTATCGGCAGCCACTCCCCGCCTATCACGGTACAGGTGTACTCGGTCACATCATAGTAATCGTCCGAGTAGGAATAGTAGCCCTCCTCAGTCCTGTTAATATTGCATACCGCGGAAACAGCCATTACAGCCAGAACGGCAATGACAGCCAGCTCCTTTCTTTCACCCGCAGCTTTTTCAATATATATACCTGCCGCAACAGATAAAAGCAGGCAGGACATGATGAACAGCCTCCAGGGGAACTGTACGCTCATTACATATCTTTCAAGCCTTTTCCAGGGGAAAAACCCGGTAGTGCAGAGCATAAACATAAGTCCCGCTGCAAGAAAGATATCCGCAAAAAATGTGAGTCTTTCCTTTGCATGCTTAATAAGCAGCACAGAAAGGACAAGTATTACAAGGGCGATCCCCATCCTCCCCACTTTATTCTCAAATATCTCCCTGAGTAAGAGCTTTTCATAACCCACATCAAACTTTGCGATCTTATACTTGAATTCCGTACTCCGGATCTGTTCCACAAAAGGCAGCCAGTAAAACGCGGTAAGTAAAAGGGTAAGAAAAGCCGCAGCCATAAGCCTCAGGAGCTTCGCGGGCTTGCCGATAAAACCTCTGATATGAATAAGAGCGTAAAATACACAGAGAATGATACAAAACACCGTACTCAGGGTATGGCAGAGAAGTACACCGGACATTCCTGCTATCAGGAGACCGGGATTCTTAAAATCCTTTTCACTGAGATCAAATAACCCCGCAGCTATTAACGGCAGGAAAATAAAGGCCGTATACTCTCCCACTGCCGCTCTGGTGTAGATATCGTCAATATGATACTGGCACAGGGTATAGGCTGTTGCGGCAATAAGTGCGGATGTGCTTTTTCCGGTAATATAATACACGGAGAAATACATCGATATAAATGCCGCCATGATGCAAAAGCCCACAAAAATATGGAAAGACAGGTTTATGCCCACTCCCGCTGCGCGGAGAAGCGCCGGAATGTAGAGAAGAAAGTCGGGATAAAACAGGGAGCTGGCGTAGCCCTCTCCACCGAAAAACAGCATATTTACCCGCAAAAAGGGTAGACCGTTTAAGATACCGGTCTTCAGAGCCTCGATACGGAGAAGATGGTAATCTATGTCATGCCCCTGTATGCAGTTCACCGTAAAGAGAGGAAGGCACGCAAAAAACAGGGTTATAAGCGATACCGCCAGAACAAAACCCCGGCTCAGATCCCTATTTTCTTTTGAGGATAAGATGGATCTCAGATGCAAATTCATTTTTGTCTACCGTTAGCTGCAGCTCGTCTATCATCTTCAGGAATTTCGGTGCAAAATAATCCTTCAGGGCAGAATTCCCGTTCTGCTCAAGGCTCACACAGAGCATCCTGTAAAGGTCCATCATGTCGGAACCGAATTTCCAGCTTGCCAGCTCTTCAAAGCCCATTCTGTCCGCCATAAAGGAGAGTGATTCATCAGAAAACAAATGGGTATGAGTGCCGCCGGCATGTCTGTTATAGCACTTCTGATGTGAAGCTTCAAATACACAGCTCATTGAAAACATGGGAACAGAGAGATATACATAGTTCACATTCTTATTATCCTTTATTGCCTCCAGTATTTCGTCCAGGTTTATGATATGCTCGAAAACACCGATAAAGGATAGTACATTTGCTTCTGTGCTTTTCAGTATACCTGGGATCTCCGCACTGTCAGCCTGCGATAGTACCTTTTCCCCGTTCATCCTGTTGGCAAATTCCACCTGCGCTCCGGATATCTCTATGCCGGCAGCGTCCACCTTGAGCTTTCTCATCGCACCGACAAAATAGCCGCTCCCCGCGCCGTCATCCAGAAGACGGATCTTCTCTCTTGATAGTCCGTCCTTATTAAGCTCTTCCAGCAGGAACTCCGCCTTTGGTATATAAATGGTATTCAGACGGTTTTCGTATCTTTCCCTGTCCTCTTCGGAATAATTATTCTCATAGGTGTCTTCCAGGTATACCCTGTTCGCAAAGTCCTCTGTATCCTCTTTTGCACTGTTAAGATGCCCGCACCTTTTGCAGAGATAGTATTCCATTCTCTGGCTGGTATAAAGGGGCTCACCCTCTATCGGAGCATGACAGATCTTGCAGCGCTCTCTCTTTTTCTGGATTATAAGGGCATCTGCCTGCCTTGCTGACATTTCCAGCATTTTATCATTATGCTCAAAAAAATCGCTCTTTATCGCCAGCAGATCGCCAAGAGGCTTCCCGTATTTTCTGTTCTTCATAACTTGTATCTTTCGTTCCTTTCTGTTTCTGAAAAGATCCTTCGCTTCTCTGTCATTCTGAGGGCTCAGCCCGAAGAATCTTCCCCTCACATCCGTATCCATCCCGGCAAGGTATGGATGTCACTGTCCTTTTCCTTCAGATACTCTTTTGGATAGATCACTCTGCAGCCCTCTCTTTTATTTAGAAGACCCGCCCACTCGGAAAAGGTTGAATTCGCCGTGATAAGGCAGAGGCTCTTACTCATAAGGAGCATATCAATATAGCTTTTATCACCTGTATTCCCGCTTACCACCCTTTTTTCCGGAAGCCAGTCAAAGGCGGTATTGATAAAATCCTTGTCATCGGAGAAGATATAGAACCTGGGGTTTTCACATATTTCCCGGGCTTTTTCAACCGCATTTTTGTAATAGTCCATGCCAAGATTGATAAAGGCCTCCGTATAGCCGGGATTCAGGTAATCCCCGCGTCTCACATGAATGGATACGGAGGCTCCCCCCTCTATCTCCTGCAGAAGCTCTGCGTTTTCAATTCCTATATCCCCGGGTTTTTCCGAAAAGGAAAGAGCCCCCCTTAGGTAGTCAAGATCATCCTTATAATAGGCTTCGTCCAGAAAGTATCCCGTGATATAGAGGTTCCGCCCCTCAGGGAGGTTATCGATCCTCTCCTTAAGTACGTTCTTTGCTTCCCGCCCGGTCTCGCTGTAACGTATCCTTTCAAAATGCTTACCGGCACAGAGTCTTGTCAGCCGGTTGAAAAGATAAGCCGCCTTACCCGTCTGGGGTACGGTCCCGGAGCAGCAGTAGGTCTCAAAAGCCGTTGCCTTTTCAAAAATAAAATCCGGGTTATCCTCCCTCTTAAAAAGCTTTTCCAGTTCAAAGCCCTGATGGGCATCATTCCAGCTGTACCAGGAAATGTCCGCAAGGACTCGCTCCCCGGGATACTTTTTTCGAAGGTAGGTATAAAAAGCATACTGGAACATCTGGTTCCCGAGCCCGCTTGTAAAACGCTGAATATACATTTATTCCTTCACCTTCCCCTCCGGAAGGACTTCTTCCCGGGCTGCAGCTTCTCGCCTTTTTACACGCCCGAATTTCAAATGCAGATAGTAGCGTAAGTACGGGAAAAACATATTCGCCGTCTCCTTTGAGGGATGCTTTACGAATACCGAAAGGGCGGTTTTGAATTCCCTATCTGCTCTCGGGAAGGCAGCCTCCGTAAGCCCGGCATTTTCCTCGACCCACTCCATCATCTTTCGCTTCAGGTCGCACTCCTCTATAAGGTAATTCCGCTTAAGCTTCCTCGAATTCCAGCTTTCTCCGCCCTCCTTTTCCACGTATCTGTGGGCGACCATTATATCGTCGAACCTGAATATCTTACCCTGAAGAAGGATAAAGGTAAATATCACTCCATCATCTATAAAGTCATGTGCCCGGTAAAGTATGGTATAGTCAAGCTTTCCGTTATGATAGAAATTTCTGCATACATTGCCTGCGGTCTGTCCGGGCCAGGGTCCCGCCTCCTGCCAGTTCCCGAAGGTATAGTCACCGCTCCAGCCGTATAGCTCCTCCTGGCGTTTATTCTCTATCGGCTCGCTTTTCTCCCCTATCAGTCGGAAGGAACAGGTGGTTCCCATATACTCCTTATGTTCCTCAAGAAAGGCCACCTGCTTCTGAAGCTTTTTGGGGTCCGTCCAGAAATCGTCACCCTCAATATAGGCAAGGTATTCACCCTTTGCCTCCATTGAGGTCTGATAAACATTTAAGGTTACTCTTCCCAAATTTTTTTCACGGAACAGAAGCTTCATCCGTCCCGGATATTTCCTGTCATACTCCTTAAGTATCTCCCGGGTATTGTCCGTACTGCAGTCCTCACCGACGACTATCTCAAAATCGAAATCCGTCTCCTGCATAAAGATCCCGTCGAGACACTCCCTGAGATAAGGCTCATGATTATATGTAATTAATATGACTGAAAGCTTCGGATTCAAAATAATTCCTTCTTATCCACCGGATATACATTGCCGTCTTCCACACGGTAAATAAATTCGCAGTTTTTTATAGTGGTCAGGCGGTGGGCAATGATTATAAGAGTCTTCTTTCCATGAAGCCGCTCTATTGCCTCCATTACGGCAGTTTCTGTTTCGGAATCAAGGGCGCTTGTGGCTTCGTCCAAGACCAGTATCTCAGGATTTCCGTATAATGCGCGGGCTATGCCTATCCTCTGCCTCTGTCCTCCGGAAAGCCTTACTCCTCTTTCTCCTACTTCCGTATCCAGACCCTCAGGCAGGGAATGCACAAAGGAGGAAAGCTGTGCTTCTTCGAGGGCTTCCCAGACCCGGTCCTCATCAATATCCCCGTCATCAATGCCAAAGGCCACATTTTTTCTTATGCTCTCATCCGCAAGATAAATGGCCTGGGGGATATATGCCAGCTTTTCCGCCCATTTTAAGGGGTATTCATGGACATTCATGCTTCCGTACATAACCCTTCCATCCCTTGGATAAAGAATCCCGAGGATCACATCAGCCAGGGTTGATTTCCCTGCACCACTCTCTCCTATGAGTCCGATGGAGGTCCCGAGAGCCACATTGAAGCTCACACCCTTAAGGACATCATTTTCGGTTTTCGGATATCTGTAGAACAGATCCTCTATCCTTATCCCGGACGGACTGTCTTGATGCTGCGCCGCGTCATCCGGATCCTCTATCACCACGTTTTCCATATCCTCTGTTTCCTTCAGGTCATGGTAAATGAGGTCGATCGAGGGCTTCAGGAAGGTTATATTATTCATATAGTTACTTACCTTCCCCACGGATGGCAGAAGCTTAAAGGCCGCCACGGCAAAGGAGGCAAGAACCGGCAGCAGGGTGTTTAAGTCGGTACCTGTCATAAGCTTATAGATCAGTACCAGCATGATGGCTGCAACAGTTATGGTCTCTATAATGTATCTCGGAATCGTGCCGAAGAAATTGGTATTTATAAGGGCCGTCATTTTCTTTCTGCCGCAGGAAACAAAGCTGTCCACAAAGTACTTTTCCCTGTGGAGGATCTTTATATCCTTAACCGCGCCCAGCGCCTGATTTATGGCCTGGTGCATCCGCCCGTCATACTCCTGGTTCATTTTCCCGTAGGAATGTACCTTTTTCTTTGTAAGAATACGGAATACCGCCATGCAGACAAGGAGAAGTCCCGCCACCGTACAGGACATCATCGGATCACTTATCAGAAGGTAGATCACCAGTAAAAGAGACAAAAGTATCTCACTCATAACATTCAAAAATGACAGTATCAGCTGGAAAAGCCTGTCCGTGTCCAGCATGATATTCCTTATCATATCCGAGGTATTGTGATCCAGGTGGTAGGTGTAGGGCTTCTTAAGATAGCAGTCGATAAGCCTCCCCGCCACCTTCAGCTGGTTATTGTAGATAAAGGAATACTGGAAATAGTATAGAACCGAGAGATACAGGTTCTTCAGAAAATACAGTACGATTATAACGATCACCAGAAAAATGAAAAAGTCGGAGACGCTCTTCATATTGAGTGCATTATATACTGTTGAAAGTATGCCGTTTTCCGTTACCACCTCCGGTGTGGAGATAAGCTGGATAAGAGGCATTATAAGGGATACCCCCAGAAGCTCCAGGGCAGCACCTATAAAGATGCAGACCATAAGGAGTGCCATCCGCCTCTTCTGCGAAGCATTGAATATATAGTTAAGCTTATTTAAAATATCCTTCAAATCTGTCTCCGATAAGCTTCATGATCTTCTTTCTGTTCATCCCGGGATAAAAGTATTTTTCAAGCTTCGCGCTTTCCTTATGCTTTTTCCCCGTTTTTTCCGACGGGTCGTAAAGAAAGATCCCCTCTCCCGGGATCCGGAACAAAACATTGCTGTCCACGGGCCTTAATGAAAGACCGAAGCTTTCCCTTATCTTAAAGGGCAGTATTTCCGAAGAATAGAAGCAACCTTCCCTTAATGCCTGATCCCTCCTTTTAAGCCCGTAAATATCCGACTGAAAGGGCAGCGCCTCGTTTTCAAAATATGGATCGTATTTCGCAGCGGATTCCTCATAAAGGGAAAAGCAGTAATCTCTCTTTTTTCCGATGCTCAGAGGCACCTGCAGATCTGTCACCGCCTCATTCGTGTGCTCCCCTTCATCAAAGAAGTTGGTAGTGTAGGAGATCCTGGGATAAAACCAGGTCTTCTTTTCCTCTATCGCATACTTCAGTGCATATTTAAGCCAGGATGAGCTTCCCCATTCCGCTGCGGGCGCGGGCATTCCGTTCCCGTGGAGGTCTTCCCCGTCATGCTCATCAAGCCAGCTCCTAAAGGCGCTCCACTCATCCTTTGTCCAGGCCTGGCCCCAGCTTGATGGAAAGCGGAAGTAAAAATTATCGTACCCGTCATCTGCCGCATCAAAAGGGAGACGGGCAAAAACATTGAATTTATGACTGTAAAGAGAAACTCCCGCAACATTAAGGTCTCCCGAAACTTTATCCAGTGCAGCAGAAGTATAGTGATAAAACAGGGGAGATACAAAAAGGTCATCCTCCAGCATAATGATGCTTCCGAATTCTTCCGTCAGATCCCCGAGACCCAGGATATGCTTTTTAAGCCCCAGCCTTTCAGGGTGTGTCACCACCCTTTTTTCTCCCTGCTTCCAGGAAAAGGCCTCTGCTGTTTCAATGACCTCTGTATTGTCGCTTTTATCTATGCTTATGACCAAAGTAATGTCTGAAAAGCCGCTGTAATCTGCGCTTTCCAGACTATTCAAAAGGCGGTTAAGCGCCTTTACCCTGTTGTACGCCACGACCACGATTGCAGGCTTCATACTCATGCCTGGATGTCCTCCGTAAGCTTCTCTACATCACTGAAGTCATCTATGCGGGAGCGGATCCACTTCTCGTCCTTTTCCCACCACTTCAATTTGAGGAGCTTATTCCTCTCTTCTTCTGAAAACCTGTACCTTATTACCCGTGCCGGAACGCCGGCACTTATACTGTAGGGCGGCAGTTCTCCCTTTACCACGGCTCCCGCACCCACCACGGCACCGTCTCCGATCTTTGCCCCGTCAAGTATGGTCACGTTATTTCCGATCCAGACATCACTGCCTATGGAAATACGCGCTGTTTCGTCATTATAGGTCTTTTCGCTGGCATAGCTGAAACCGAAGATCTTCTTTGGATCGGTGAAGGCCGGATGCAGCGCTGCCGCACCGTTAAGGGGATGACCTCCCACCGCAGTAGTCACATTTACTCCGATAGATGTATAGTAGCCGATGTCGGCATGGGAAAAGTTCCCGTTATTATTGATGTATGAGCCGTATCCCAGGCGGCAGCCATGTATCTCCGTATTTTTCCCGAGATAATTATGTCCCTCTACTATGGAATCCTTCGAGATATAAGAGCCCTTTTTGAAAATACTCTGTGTGGAGCACTCAAGCATGAAGCTTTTTACGGGATAAAAAAAGCATCTGTACAGGCTCTGTGCCAGGGATGTAATGTGTCTAAGCAGTATCATGTGTAATATCTTTTCTGTCCTCGGATCTTTCTCTGGACCTTTCTAATGGTATATTTCAGGAAGTCCGGAAAATGATCCATTCCGAACTGCTTGATATCAAGCCAGATGGTCTTAAGCTTCAATGCTGTCCCTTCCGGCACCCCTATTCCGTGTTCTTTTCTCAAAGCCAGGCTCTCGAGGTAAGTATCCTTTAGCCTCAGGCTGGATTTCCCGTCCTTGGTGACCTTTGCAACAACAGTATTGCTGTCCTTAAATGTACAGCCCTTCTCATAAAGTGTCAGAAGGAAGTCGTAGTCCGCCGCAATGGGGTACTTCAGTCTGAAGGGATATTTTAGGAGAAGCTCCCTCCTTACAAAAACACTCTGGTGCGAAAAAGGCATGCGCTCCCTGATGAGCTCCGGACACTTTCTGAAATAGTGAAGCTCCCCGAATTCCTCTTCCACCGTATCCCCGTAGATAAGGTCCGCTCCTCTGTTATCCTTATTCCTGAAGATCTGTTCCAGCGTTCCGGCAGAGGCAAAGCAGTCTCCACCGTTCATAAAGTTTACGAATTCCCCCTCTGCGGAAAGTACCGCCGTATTCATGGCGTCATAAATTCCCTTGTCTGCAGCGGAGATAAGCGTAAATTTTATCCCCTTTGATTCAAAAGCCTTCTCCCACCTTTTTATCCTGATCAGTGTACCGTCAACAGAACCGCCGTCCTTTATTATGTATTCAAAGTCGTTATATGACTGATCGAATACCGAACGTATGGTGGAATCTATATGCTCTTCTTCATTGTAGCAAACGGTGATAACGGATATCAATTCTTAAGTACCTCGTAGAGCTTTGCAACAATGGGCTCCCACCTGAAATCATGCCAGGCGTAGTCTGCGATCTCCGCCGCCCTGCTGCCCCAGTCCGCCTTTGAATTCATAAGCCGCACAAAGGCATCGGAAAGCAGGGTTATATCATCCGGCGGCACAATAAAGCCGAACTTTCCGTCATTGTAGATATCCCTTCCTGCGGGAACTCCCGTAGTGGTAACAAGGAAGTCTCCGTTTGACGCAGCTTCCAGCAAAACTATCCCGAAGCTCTCACTCCTTGATGGCAGCACAAAGATCTTTGCCCTGCGGTAATACTTCTTTAATCTCTCCTTGTCCCTTATCTCTCCGGTAAAGATGATCCTGTCCTTAAGATACTCGTGCTTTGCAAGGAAATCATTAATAAAGGACCTGAAGCTCTTTTCCACAGGACCGACCAGAACAAGCTTCCACTCATTCCCCCCTGCCGCTCCGGCAAAGGCCTTTAAAAGCACATCGGTAGCCTTGGGATATGTTCCCAGATTCCCCACGGTGAGAATGATATCCTCCTTATTGAAATCACGTTCGCTTTCCTTTCCCTCTGCATAAAAGCCGTTAGGGATGTATATCACCCTGCTGCCGTATTTCTTAATCAGCTTTTCGGAAAGTACAGTAGTCTCGACGGAGATCACATCGGCAAGGTCCATGGTCCGGCGCTTGATGAAACCAACGGGATTCGGCATAAAGAGCCTTTTATAGCCCTTCAGATCCATATCCAGCTTCAGGTACCCCTTTCCGCTCCTTTTCTTTCTGAATTTATAGATAAGCAGGAAAAGAAATGAGGACAGATTAAGGTGGTACACATTGAGCACATCTATCTGTCCCGCATTTTCCCATACATATTTCATACCGGAAAAAAGCGGAGAAAAACTGTTTTCCGGCAGAAAGCGCATCTTAAGCCCGCTTACCTCTTTATTGAGAAAGGGGTATTTTTCTTCGTTCTTCATACTGACCATGGTGGAATTCACCCCATAGTCACGGTGAAGGATATATGGTATCATCCCCACGTCCTTCAGGAGATGCACATTTTTCATTCGTAAGAAAAGTGTGACGAAATTCATTCTGACACCTTTTGTCCTTCTGTGTGCCCACCTTGTCCTTCTGTGTGCCACACCTTGTCATTCTGTGTGCCACACCTTGTCATTCTGAGGGCGAAGCCCGAAGAATCTTCTTCTCCGGACGAAAGATCCTTCGCTGACGCTCAGGATGACAGCAACGGATCCTTCACTGACGCTCAGGATGACAGCAACGGATCCTTCCCTGACGCTCAGGATGACAGCAACGCTTCACGTATCGACATAATAAGATCATAAACCACTCTCTCCGCGTAGCCTAAGCCCCAGCAGACATCGAATATCCTGTCCTCGATCGCGTTGGTTTTCAGGTAATACTTATTATATATCCTGAAGCTGTCTCTGAAATGATGAAAGGCGGCAGCTTTGCTGGATCTGTAGATCTTTTTTATGCTGGCAGAATGAAGGTGGTCATAACGGTAACGGGTCAGAACCCCTGTTTTGTAACCATGGGCACGGAAACGGCGGGACAGTATTATCTCCTCCGAATAAAGGAAGGTCCTTTCGTCAAAGCCCTGAACCTCCTTAAATTTCCCGGCATCCACCGCAAAAAAGGATCCCTCAACGACCCCGGCTTCCGTAAACTCTTTCCCCGACTCTTCAAGCCTTGAACGTATCCTCTTTTTGTCAAGGTTAAAGAGTATCAGGAATAAGCTCATAAGCACCCCGGGAAATCCCGGCAGGTCCCAAACATTATATCCCTGTCTCACCAGGGGCGCTACAGAGGCGAAACCCGGATTCCTCTCCAGTGCCTTTGCCATGGCCTCCGCCGTGTCCTCCGTAAAGAATACATCCGGATTGGCAAAAAAGATAATATCCGGTCTGAAGTGCTTCAGGGCATAGAGCGCACCGGTGTTGTTGCCCGAGGAATAACCGCCGTTTTCTGCTCTTTCCGTCACAAAGACCCTGCCGTCCTCTTCCTGCTTCAGACGCTCATAGGATCCGTCTCCTGATGCATTGTCCACGATCACGATATTATCGAGGACTTTATAGCTCCTGACCTTATTCAGGAGCTCCAGGGTACGGGCAGAGTCTTTGTAGTTTAAAATAATCAGTGTTGTCTTCATGCGTTTATTCTGTCGCCCTTACCGGGTCTTTACCCCGGTTAAATAAGATTCTTCGCTTCGCTCAGAAAGGGAAAATGTCCAGTGGACATTTTCCGGGCACGTATTGACGCGCTGAGCGCGGCAGTGCCCCGCAAGGTGTAGGATCTTTTTCATATCATTTCCAGTATAGTCTTGCATAAGTGCTCCCAGCTAAAGCGCTCGGCGTCATCAAGTATATTCTTCCTGAAGTCCGTATTCCCTTCCTTCAGCCTAAAAAACCTTTCTATCCCGTCCCTCAGAGCCTTTGCATCCCCCGGTTCTGTAAGGATACCCGTGACTCCGTCGGTGACCACCTCCGGCAGACCTCCGACCCTTGTGGCTATAACAGGCTTTTCAAAGCCGAAAGCCATCTGGGCAACGCCGCTCTGTGTCGCATCAATATAGGGAAGCACTACGGCATCGCAGTTTTCGAAATAACCCTGGATGTCCTTATCCGGAATATACCGGTCCACCACCTCCAGGCGGTCCTTTAGAGCCTCATCCGACAGCAGCTCCTCGTAATCCTTCCTGCTTCCCCCGAAATCCCCGGCTATTGTGAGACAGACATCCGGCAGCTCCTTTACAGCCTCCAGAAGATATTTCAAACCCTTGTAAGGCCGGACAAGACCGAAAAACAGCAGCCTTTTTTCCGGAGAGCTCTTTTCCCTTATCTCTCCGGTTCTGAAAGCCGCATAGGTGGGGTGCATATTTACCCTGTACTTTGCATCCGGCAGTATTGTAAGGAGATCTCTGACCTCCTTTTCCGAATGAAGAATAAAAAAATCCCCCTTTGAAAGAGTGAGCTTTGTAAGGGATCTGTCCATTACAAAGCGCTCATGGGGGAACACATTGTGACAGATAAACATAACCGGCTGTTTGAGAAAGGTGGTCAATATCCTGTAGCAGGGAGCAAAATACGGATGCCACCACTGTATTATGACGAGATCCGGGTCATAACGGTTTATGGTAAAGGCGGTCTTTATGATATTAAAGGGATTCGCCGTGTTTAAAAGATACAGGGCATCGTCGATCTTAAAACGGTCATTGGAGTAATCCCGCTGCTCCTGCTTAAACAGAAACTTCGGATACTGCATTTTGTATGATATGGTCCGGACCTTCGCTATTTCCTTTAAGCTCCTTACCAGAAGTCCGGTATAATGGGCTATCCCGCTTTTATAAGGATATACCGGGCCTATTACCGCTATCCTCTTTTTCCCTGTCATCTTTTCTGCTATCCTTTTCGACTCCGGCTTCAAAACGTCTCAGCCGATACTGCACATCCTCCATTATCTTCCGGTTCGCTGCCATAAGGTCAGCCTGAAATCCCATCATAAAGGTGGTGAAGGAGAGCATCATCAGTGTACTAGCCAGGATCAGCGACTGAATATGTCCCATTCCCGCTCCTTTTATAAAGAAGATCAGGAATCTTATCATTATGATCAGTCCCGCAACAAAGGGTACAAGCCCTATGGCTGTGAAAAAGGTCAGCGGCCTGTACATCATATAAGCCCTTATTATCGTAAGCACGGACTTCTTAATATACCCGCTCATGCTGGAAAAAAGCCTTGACTTTCTGAGTTCTCTGTTGGTACGCACCGGAACCGAGGTTATAGCCATCTGGTTCCTTCCGGCCTGGACTATGGTTTCCAGCGTATAGGTATAATTGTTTATAACATTCAGGCGTAGTGCCGCCTCTCTCGAAAATGCCCTGAAGCCGCTTGGTGCATCGGGAATATCTGTATTGGAAGCAACCCTCACCACAAATGATCCAAGATGCTGAAGCTGCTTCTTCACCGGTGAAAAATCCGGCGTGTCGTCAATAGGTCTTTCTCCGATAACGATCTCCGCCTTACCATCCAGAATAGGGCGGACCAGCTTTTCGATGTCCTCTCCGCAGTACTGATTATCGGCGTCTGTATTTACTATTATGTCGGCTCCCTCTCTGAGACAGGCATCGAGTCCTGCTATAAAGCCCTTTGCAAGGCCCTTGTTGTTCGGGAAATTCACAACATAGTTCACACCCCAGTTCTTCGCCACCTCTACGGTATTGTCCCGGCTTCCGTCATTTATTATCAGAACCTCTATCTCGTCAATACCGTCAATATGCTTAGGCAGATCATTTAAGGCTATTTCAAGTGTGTCCGCCTCGTTAAGGCAGGGGATCTGTATAATGAGCTTCATCAGGTCATCTCCTTGGCAACGTACATAGGGCGGTTCTTTGTCTCCAGATAGGTCTTGCTCAGGTACCAGGCTGCTATCCCCAGGAAGAATAGATTAAGTGAGGAGAAGAAGCCTATGACCCCGATAAGAAGCGGCAGCATAGGCCAGATGCCGAGGTGAAGGCATATCCCTCCCGCAACGGAAAAGCCAAAAAACAGAAAGGTCATTATCCCTCCAAGCCATGACATTACTTCAAGCGGGAAGGTGGAAAAGGCAATGATCCCCTCTATGGCATAGATCAACAGCTTCCAGAAAGACCATTTTGTCTCTCCAGCCACGCGTTCGATATTTTCAAATTCCAGCCATTTCGTCCGGAAGCCTACCCAGCCGTATATACCTTTGGTAAAGCGGCAGTAATCTCCCATAGAAAGAACCGCATCCGTCATCTGTCTGGTCATTATGCGGTAATCTCTGGCGCCGTCCACAACCTCAGTTGCGCAGATCTTGTCCATCAGCCGGTAAAAGCGTCTCGCAAAGAATGAACGTATAAGGGGCTCTCCCTTTCTCGTGACCCTCCTTGTGGCAGCGGAATCATAGCCTTCGTTGATCACCGCCTCATACATTTCGGGAAGCAGCGCCGGAGGATCCTGCAGATCCACATCCATACATACCACATAATCTCCCCTGGAATTTTCAAAGCCCGCATACAGCGCGGCTTCCTTACCGAAATTCCTGGAAAAGGAGATATACCTTATACAGGGATCCTTTTCTGCAAGCTCCTTTATCAGTAACAGGGTTCTGTCAACAGAGCCGTCGTCCACAAAAATAAGCTCGAAGGAGGTGTCGGGATAGCTCACCTTAAACTCCTCCATGGTCTTATGCATTTCCTTATAGAAGAAGGGGATTACCTCCTCTTCATTCCAGCACGGTACTACTACACTTAAAAGCTTCATCATTTATCCTTAATTTTCAGGTTTCTTTCGTATTATATCGCCCTTTTCAGGTCTTTCGGAAAGGCTTACAAAAAGCTCCTCCTTAGGGTGGGGCGCACTTTCGACCTCTCCTCTTTCCACAGAATATATGGATCTGACCGTGACCTCCAGATTGCGTAGATCCCTTTTCATGATCTCAACCCGGTCACCGACCGAAAACTTATTTTTCTGAAAGAGCTTTGCTCTGCCTTCCGTGTCTACTTCCTCTGTCTGCCCCAGATATACGTACTCCTTGTTGTAGGTAGAGCCGCTGTATATCTGAGAATCCGGTCCCGGCTTCCCGAAGAAAAACCCGGTACAGAAGTCTCTTGTTGTGCATTTCCCTATCTCTTCCCTGTACAGGGCTCTGTTTGCCTCATATTTTTCCGGGGATTCAAAATAATCGTCTATGGCATTTCTGTATGTCCTTGCTGTCACAGCGACATACAGGGCCGCCTTCATCCTTCCCTCCACCTTGAAGCTGTCGATCCCCGCTTCCACAAGCTCCGGGATATGCTCTATCATACAGAGATCCTTTGAATTAAAAATATAGGTCCCTCTTTCATTTTCCTCAACCGGCAGATACTCACCCGGTCTTGTCATCTCCGTAAGTGCATACTCCCAACGGCAGGGATGGGTACATTCCCCGTGATTCGCATCCCTTCCGGTAAAATAATTCGACAGAAGGCAGCGTCCGGAATAGGATATGCACATGGCTCCGTGGACAAAGGATTCTATCTCCACGGTTTCCGGGATCTGCTCCCGTATTTCCCTGATTTCTTTTAATGACAGCTCCCTCGCGGTAACTATCCTCTTCGCCCCCTGCTCCGCCCAGAAAAGCACTGTTCTGTAATTCGTGTTATTTGCCTGGGTACTGATATGGAGCTCTGTATCGGGACAGAGCTCGCGGGCAAGGGAAAAGAGCCCCGGATCCGAAATAAGAAGAGCATCCGGCTTTATTTCATCAATGTCCCGGAAGTAGCCCTCCGCCTCTTTTATATCATCATTGTGGGCAAAAACATTCGCTGTGACGTATACCTTCACATTGTTCCGGTGGGCAAAGGCTATGGCCCCTCTTAATTCTTCCTTACTGAAGTTCCTTGCATTTGCCCTGAGTCCCAAAGACTCCCCGCCAAGATAAACGGCATCTGCCCCGTAGTAAACAGCGGTCTTCAGTTCCTCCGGCCCCTTGGCAGGTATTAAAAGCTCAGGTTTCTTGTTTCTCATTTATCCTTCACGGCAACGGCGATCCCGTCCCCTATTGGCAGTACTGCCGCAGTAAAATGGTCTGATGCCGTAATTTCCTTCAAAAACTCTCTCATCCTTTTATGGATGGTGCGGTTTCTCCGTTCCACCGCAAATTTCGATTCCAGTATATCCCCATCCTGCAGGCAGTTGTCGGCCAAAATAAGCCCGCCGGGCTTAAGCAGTCTGTCCGCCTCCTTTAGGTAAAAGGGGTACTGTGCTTTCGCCGCATCAATAAATATCATATCAAAGCTCTCCTGTAAAGTGGGAAGGATCTCTGCGGCGTCTCCGCGAATCAGCGTAATTCTATCGGAATATCCGGACTTTTCAATGTTTTTCTCCGCCGGAACTATCCTTTTTTCATAATTCTCTATGGTACTTATCCTGCACCCGGGAGAGGAGTACTCTGCCATAAATATGGCGGAAAAGCCGATCGCGGCTCCGATCTCCAGGATGCTCCTGGGATCCCGCTCCTTCAATACAAACCTCAAAAATGCCTGGGTTTCCTTTCTGATGATCGGGATATCATCATTCCGGGCATCCCTTTCAAGAGCATCCAGAAAAGGCGTATTTCCTTTATACAGGGAATTAACAAACCCCGTAAGCCTTTCGTTTCCGATCATTTTTTAATCCCGATCTTCAGATTCCTCGGTGGACGACTCTTCATCCTCCGCCATTATCTCCATCATATCCTGGGCGGTCTGGGATGTATTCAGCGTATACGTCCCCGGTGAGAGCTTTCCGTGATACTCTGACAGCCTTTCCTGCACGAAAAACAGGGTCTTGTCCTTTATCAGCCCGGCATTTTCAAGGATCTCCCCTATGTCCATGGCTGATGATCCCATAGGGATCGTAACCTCTACGTCCCTCCCCGGCTCCGAAGACATTGCTTCCTCGGCAAATACCCTGTATCCGAAATCGTATGCCTTAAAACCCAGCTTGTATATGAACGAAACAATGACCAGTACGATAAGGACCCGTACCAGCATGGCTGCCATATTTATAAAGAAGTGTCTGACCTTCAACTAAAAATCTATCCTTTCCATGGTCATGGTCAATACCTCCCGCATCATTTTGCAAAAAGCGGCCTCAGCCAGGAGATAGTCGTTTATCACCGGTTCCATGAATATATCCTCGTATTTGTCCGCAAAACGCATAAGCTCCTCCAGGGTGTCCTTTCCCGCCTCAAAGGAGGATGTAAGTTCCAGATTTTTCTTTTTTAAGTCCTCTGCCTTTTCCAGAAGCCCGGGATGCTCGACTATCTGTCTTTTTTTATCCCGGTACTCCCGGTACTCCGGTGTATCCTTTATACATTCGGTAAATGCCAGAACATCATCGTAAAGCCTCGCGTCCAATTTTCAGACCTCCATGATGATGGGAAGGATCATAGGGCGTCTCTTTGTCTTCTTCCAGAGGTAGTCCGAGAGATCATCCTTCATAGTACTCTTTATCCTGCCCCAGTCACTGATACCCCTCTCCGCAAGGCTGTCCAGAGACTCCTCCAGTATCTCCGTGGAGTCCTCAAGCAGGGCATCCGATTCGCGTACGTAGACAAATCCCCTGGAAATTATGTCAGGTCCTGCCAGCACCTGTCCCGTACCCTTCTCGAGGGTAAGAACAATGATAACTATCCCGTCCTCGGCGAGATGCTGCCTGTCTCTTAATACCACATTCCCTACATCTCCCACACCGAGACCATCCACAAATACCGCTCCCGTATGGACATGCCCGGTCACCTCCGCGCCGCTTTCCTCAGAAAGCTCCAGCACGTCCCCGGAATGGATCATAAGTATATGATCGTGGTCATAGCCAAGCTCCTCAGCAATATTCGCCTGCGCGTGCCGGTGTCTGAATTCACCATGAACAGGAATGGAGAACGTCGGCTTCACCAGTGAATAAACAAGCTTTATCTCTTCCCTGCAGGCGTGCCCCGATACATGGGCCTCCTGGAAAATAACATCCGCGCCCTTGCTTTCCAGCTCGTTGATTATCCTGGATACGGACTTCTCATTCCCCGGTATGGGTGTTGACGAGAAGATAATGGTGTCATTCGGCTTTATGCTGACCTTTTTATGCATGTTCATGGCCATCCTGGAAAGAGCTGCCATGGACTCACCCTGGCTTCCCGTAGTCACAAGGACCACTTTATCATCCGCATAATCCTTCATCCGGTCTATATCTATCAGGGTGTTTTCGGGAATATTTATATAGCCAAGCTCCTGGGCAGTATTAATGATATTCACCATGGAGCGGCCTTCCACAATAACCTTGCGCCCGTACTTATATGCGGTATTTATGATCTGCTGAACCCTGTCCACATTGGAAGCAAAGGTCGCTATTATGATCCTGCCCTTTCTGTGGCTGTCGAAAAGACCGTCAAATACAGCTCCTATGCTGCGCTCAGACTTTGTGAAGCCTTCCCTCTCAGCGTTCGTGCTGTCGCACATAAGGGCCATAACACCCTTTTTCCCTATTTCTCCCAGCCTCTGCAGATCTATGGCGTCTCCGAATACGGGTGTGTAATCCACCTTAAAGTCCCCGGTATGCACCACTATTCCCGCAGGTGAATAGATCGCCAGTGCCGAAGCATCCGCTATGGAGTGGTTTGTTTTTATGAATTCTATCCTGAACTGTCCCAGATTTATGGACTGTCCGTGCTTCACAACCTTCCTTTTGACGTTCCCGATAAGCCCATGTTCCTCAAGCTTCCGGTCAATAAGCCCGATTGTAAGCTTTGTGGAATAGATGGGGGCATTCACCTCCTTCAAAACATAGGGAAGTGCGCCGATATGGTCCTCATGCCCGTGGGTTATTATGAAACCCTTCACCTTGTCGATATTTTCCTTCAGATAAGTAACGTCGGGAATACAGAGATCTATTCCCAGCATATCGTCTTCGGGAAATGCGATGCCGCAGTCCACCACAATAATACTGTCTTCGTATTCAAAGGCAGTAATGTTCAGACCTATCTGCTCAAGACCACCGAGAGCTATGATCTTAAGCTTTGAGCCCGATGCATTTTTGTACTTTTTCAAATATTACCTCCAAAAAACCGGAGCGGGGTATCTGTCACGGCAGGGACTTATTCCTTCCCGGCGCATCACAGCTCGATGTCAACATCATCAAGTATCTCTCCGAGGGCTTCCACCGCTTTTTCAAGCTCCTTCTCATCCTCCACGCTTTCATAGAGAATGTTTTCTCCGTCGTCACCATCCGGTACAGCCCTTAAAACAAAGGCCTCAGCGTCTCCCTCTTCTTCCTCCGTACAGAGAAGATAAGAGTTCTGTCCGACCTTTGCTTCAGCAAGTACAAAATACTCTGTTTCTGTTCCGTCTTCCTGTGTAAATACCACGCTGTCCATTTTATCCGCGGTCCTTTCCGCTGTTAAGGAAATCTCCGAGGATCACGGCTGCCGCCACGCTGTCAACGTGCGACCTCCTGTCCTTTTCACTCCTTAAATTCTCTTCGTCCATTATCTCCTCTGCTTCGACGCTGGTCAGTCTTTCATCCTGAAAACGGACCGGCAGCCCTGTCCGTCTGGCCACCATCTCGCCAAAGGCAAGTGCCTTTTCGGCTCTTTCGCCCTTGCTGCCGTCCATATTAAGAGGAAGACCGATAACGATAACCTCTGCCTTTTCGGCCGAAATTATCTCCTCGATACGCGCACAGGTACGCCGGAGAGTCTTTTCCTTCTGTCTCCGTATGATCTCTACTTCCCTTATTACGGTACCGGTCGTATCAGTCACCGCCACTCCGACGGTTTTTGATCCATAGTCAAGCCCGAGATATTTCAATCCTTATCCCATCCACTGCTCTTAATGTACTGCTTCAGCAGCTCCTCAACCAGCTCATCCCTTTCAACCTTCATAATGAGGCTTCTGGCATTATTGTGGCTGGTAATGTAGGTAGGGTCACCGGACATGATATAACCTACGATCTGGCTTATCGGATTATAGCCCTTTTCCGTAAGCGCCTCATAAACTGTGGACAAAACCACCTTAACACCTGTCTCCGGTTCTTTTTCAACCTTGAACATCTGGGTGTTTCCTAAATCCTGCATACTTTTTTCCTTTCCTTTTGTGTATTCTTCACTTCACGGGGCGGGGTCCGTACGGGAGAACCGTAAACGGATCTGCTGCTAACCGTGATACTCTCCGTTGTAGGAGATCAGAGTCACATCCTTCACTCCTTCAACTCCACGTACCTTATCCGCGATATCCAATTCTTTTTCGCTAAGGTCGAGGGTCACCGACACCTCGTTGTCCTCTCCTCTTGAAATCTTACTCTTTACACCGTGGGGTATATCCTTTAAAAGCTCCAGAACCTTCGTTTCCGCCCCGTCATTTCCATGGAATATCATTACAAAGGACCGTGCCTTCGCCTGACGTCTGTGCATTACCGCCACAATAAGCAGCATAAACAGCATTCCTGCCGCCGCAAGAAGATACATACTGGCACCGATGGTTATACCCATTGTTATGGACCAGAAAAGGTACATTATATCCAGAGGCTCCTTTACCGCACTTCTGTAACGTACAATGGACAGGGCACCCACCATACCAAGGGAAATAACAATGTTGGTACTGATGGCCAGTGTTACCATGCAGGTCAGCACCGTCATCCCGATAAGCGTAAGTGCAAAGCTTCTGCTGTAAATGACCCCGTTAAAGTAACGTTTATATATCTCGTAGATAATAAGTCCGATGATAAGAGCCAGCAGCATATCCACCATTATGGTCATAAGGGTGCTTAAGGATATGGACTGGTTATACATATCCGATTCCAGTATGGACTTCTTTATCA
Organism: Lachnospiraceae bacterium AD3010; assembly: GCA_000622025.1. Lineage (GTDB taxonomy): Bacteria > Bacillota > Clostridia > Lachnospirales > Lachnospiraceae > NK4A144. The sequence continues at coordinate 48,824 of JHWU01000015.1, forward strand.
TTGATTTAACGCTCATTGTCTTTATCCTTTCAGTATATATTTCAGATCTTAAACGATCCTTTCCAGGCCCCGGATACAGCGCATCCTGTCGCTGCAGAGCACAAACTTCGATGCTGCCAGCTGCACTGCGGCACCCGGCTCAATAAGGTCTTTAATATTATCCGGGAGATATTCCGTATACTTTACCTCCATGATAAGCTTCCCCGTTTCAAATGTCTCAAAAACCGGGATGGAGCTGTCGAAGAGGTCAAAGCTTAAAAACCCGGAACGCACGTGTTCATCAAAGGTCACCCTGACAGTGCCGGGTCCGTAGACAAAGGGAGTTCTGTCATAATCGACTATCACGGAAGGCCTCAGACCCTCTGAAACCAGAGCAAGGTAAAAGCTTTGAAGAACCCCCTCTCTCTTTTCAAGAAAGGAATAATCCCCGCTCAGGATCCTTTGAAGCTCCTCCCTGTTTATTCGGGCGGAGGTTTTCAGGATATAGCTTCCCTGCTTTGCCTTGCGCTCAAGCTTTATGTAGTCATCCGAATAATTGTATATCCTTATCCGGTATTTCTCTCGGGAAAGAGTCCCTGCCTGCTTGTCAGTGTAGGCATTTCCCCATATATCGTCAAAGTAAAGACTCCTTATGAGATAGCTCCCTCCGGCTGCATGGCTGTCAATATCGGCACATTCCCCAAGCCTCTGCCTGACAAGCTCCGCTTCTCTCTCAGATATCAGATATTTCAGTTCATGACGATATACATACTGCAACACCCTAATAGTATATCCTTTCGTGCCGCCTTGCGCAAGTTTTGGCTATTTTAGTTTGCACTTTTACCGCCGATATCTTATACTGAAAGACAGAAGTGTATCGGAGGAGCATATAATGCCCAAGCTTTTGACGCAGGAGCTCATTCCCGGAATGGTGACTGCGGAGGATGTTTTTTCCTTCAACAACCAGCTTATACTGCCAAAAGATATGGTCTTGACTGACAAGGCCATTACTAAGCTTGAGTTTTATTCTATTTCCTCAGTCAGCATTAAAGAAGACAGTATACAGCCAAATGAGGAGCTGATCCCGAACCCCAGCTACTCCGAACGTATCAAATCCAGCAAGGAATATAAGCAGTTCCGGATCGCATATGACACCGAGATCGAGCAGTTCAAGGGCTCGGTGAATGATATAATCACAAAGAACGTTCTGGATACCGATGCCCTTCTCGAAAAGCCGAAGAAGCTCCTCGCGGAAAACGCAAACGGAATGCACATCTTTGACATGCTCCACAATATGCGTATGTATGACGATCCCACATACGCGCATTGTCTGAATGTTGCCCTTATCTGCAATGTTTTCGGTTCCTGGATAAAGATGAATGATGAGGATATCGAGACCCTCACTCTCTGCGGTCTGCTTCATGATATCGGAAAGATGATGATCCCGGAAAAGATCATCACCAAGCCATCCAGACTTACCGTAGATGAGTACGATGTCATAAAGACCCATTCGCTGGAGGGATACAACGCCCTCAAGGAAATGGATATCAGTGATCACGTAAAGAATGCAGCCCTTATGCATCACGAACGCTGCGACGGCTCAGGTTATCCCTTCGGTCTGAAGACCAACAGGATAGACCGCTTCGCACGTATAGTGTCCATCGCTGATGTCTATGATGCAATGACCAGCGCAAGGGTATACCGCGGGCCGCTCTGCCCCTTCCAGGTTATCAGTATTTTTGAGCAGGAGGGACTGCAGAAATACGACCCGGAATACATACTGATATTCCTGGGCTACATCGTTAATACCTATATGCATAACAGGGTAAGGCTTTCAAACGGAATGGAGGGCGATATCGTCCTCATAAACAAGATGGACCTCAGCAAGCCTATGGTCCAGTGTGGAAGCCACTATGTGGATTTGTCCCATGAGCATGGTCTTTTTGTAGAAGCGATACTGTGAGAAAACTGCTGAGTCAGTGTTATTCTGTGGGAAAACTGCTACGTCAGTGTCATTCTGTGGGAAAACTGCTACGTCAGTGTCATTCTGTGGGAAAACTGCTGCATCAGTGTCATTCTGAGCGAAGCGAAGAATCTTTTTCAAACTCAGCTCACCTTAGTATTCTTCATTCTGAATTTCTTTACGGAACGTTCATCCGTCACCTTTTCGATAACCGCCCCAAGACCCCGGAGCTTTATCTCAAAGTCCTCGTATCCTCTTTCAATGAGATGGATATCATCTATGGTAGATACTCCGTCTGCCGCAAGTGCTGCAAGCACCAGTGCCGCACCCGCTCTCAGATCCGGAGCCGTAATATTGGCACCGCTTAAGCCCTCTTTCCCGGTGATTATCGCCGTATTTCCTTCGACCTTTATGTCGGCTCCCATTTTCATTATCTCGTCCACATAGCGGAAACGATTCTCGAAGATACTCTCCGTAATGATACTTACTCCCTCTGAAAGAGAAAGCGTAACCCCGGCCTGGGGCTGCATATCCGTAGGGAACCCGGGATATGGAAGGGTTTTTATCTGGGTGTTCTTAAGCTTTCCTGTTCTGCTGACCCTTACACAGTCATCAAATTCCTCAACCCGGCAGCCCACCTCAATGAGCTTTGCCGAAATAGACTCCAGATGCTTAGGGATAACGTTCTTTACAAGGATATCCCCTCCGGTGACTGCTGCGGCAAACATAAAGGTTCCCGCTTCTATCTGATCCGGAATGACAGAGTATGTGGCTCCGTGCAGGGAGGAAACCCCCTTTATCCTGATCACATCGGTACCGGCGCCCTTTATATTGGCTCCCATACTGTTTAAAAAGTTTGCCACGTCAACCACATGGGGTTCCTTTGCTGCATTCTCTATTATGGTCTTTCCGTCTGCCATACAGGAGGCCATAAGAACATTTATGGTGGCTCCAACGCTGACAACGTCCATATAAATATGGGCCCCGGTAAGCTTCTCAGCCTTTGCGATAATAGAGCCCCTTTCTATCTTCACATCCGCACCGATGGCGCGGAAGCCCTTCAAATGCTGGTCTATGGGACGGCTTCCGATATTACATCCGCCGGGAAGCGGCACCTCAGCCTCATTATATTTCCCGAGGAGTGCTCCTATAAGATAATAGGAGGCCCGGATCCTCCTTATCAGCTCGTGCTCAATATTTACATTCCTGACCATAGAGCCGTTTATCTTTACGGTATGCCTGTCTGGTCTCTCTATGATGACTCCGATACCCGCCATAGCATCAAGGAGAACATTGGTGTCTCTCACATCAGGCATGTTCTCAATGGTAACCGTCTCATCCGTCAAAATGGACGCAGCAATGATAGCCAGTGCCGCATTCTTCGCACCGCCTATCTCCACTTCCCCTTTCAGGGCCTTTCCGCCGCGGACGGCGTATTGATATATTGTATCCTTAGATGATGTTTTCATTTATCAAAAATATCCGAATACCGTGTGCAGGATAAGGACCGCAGACGCTCCCAGATTCAGGATCAGCAGAAAGATTATCGCCCGGAGGAGTCCGCTTATGCCGGACTGTCCCTCCTTAAGCTGCTTCTCCAGACCGCCGGCGCTCTCCTTTATCACCGCCTGAGTATTCCTGTAGCACTTAACATTCTCGCGGTGAACATGGAGAAATATATCCTCTCCGCCGGCTTCGTTACCCTCTCCCGCAGAGGATGAAGCTTCTTCACCGGAATCGGTATGCTCACTGAGCTTTTCTGCACGTATAGGCTTTATATTACCTTCAACCTCCTTAACGAGGCTGTCCATATAATCATCCATCGGCTTACTATAGCATCTTTTGATTTTGTATGCAAGATGGGGAGCGGCTGAGTTATGTTAACCATTGGGAAGGCTGCTTTATTCCGCTTCTCCGTAAAACCTTTCCTTGAGGAGCGTTTTTTCTGCCTCGTGCTTTTCCTGCTGACGCTTTTCCTCGTCAGACTCCTGCTGTTCATGGGCATCCCGCAGCTCTTCATTAAGAGACATCATCTTCGCATCCAGATCGGACACCATCTCCGCACATTCGAACAGCTCTCTCTTTATATGCTCGGGCGCGTCACCCTCGTATTTGTAATTGATCTTGTGCTCCAGACTTGCCCATAAATCCATAGCTACTGTACGGATCTGTATCTCCACCTTTGTATCCACCACTCCGTCGGAAAGAAAGATCGGCACCGTCACTATCATATGATAGCTCTTATAGCCGCTCTCCTTCGGATGCTTGATATAATCCTTGATGGAAAGAACATTGATATCGCTTTGATTCGCCAGTATCTCCGCCACCCTGTAAATGTCGGAGGTAAAGGAGCAGATGACCCTCACACCCGCAATATCATTGACATATTTCACCATATTTTCAATGGTGGACTCATAGCCCCTGCGCTTCAGCTTCTTTACAATGCTTTCCGGGGTCTTTATCCTGCTTTTGATATGTTCAATGGGATTATACTGATGAACGTGCTGAAATTCGTCGTTTAAGATGGCAAGCTTGGTTCCGATCTCCTTAAGGGCAGAATTATAAAGGAGAATTATGGTCTCCCAGCTGTCTACACCCTCATATTTATTTATTTCCTTATCCATTTATATACTTTCCGTCAGTTTTCCTCGTAAATTCGGCGCTCCTCCGTCAGCCGGCGGGTTCGCGCTTGTTAAAATTATAACATATTTTCCGACATTTTGTCTATATTAACACCCTATCGGACGGGATCAGACGGGATCCAACAGGATAAACGCATCAGAGATTTCCTGTTGTAATAGAGCCGCATCAAAGGTAAAATGAAGACAGTCCGGCAGACGGCGGAGCCGTTTACCAAAAATAAGAAAAGGAGAACAGGTATGAAAGAATTCAAGTACACACTCACAGATCCGGTAGGTATACACGCACGTCCAGCTGGGGTGCTCGCAAAAGAAGCGAAGAAATATACGAGCGTTATCACTATCACTAAGGGCGAGAAGAGTGCAAAGGCTACCGCGCTTATGAAGCTTATGGGACTGGGCGCAAAGCAGGGGGATGAGATCACCGTACAGGTTGAGGGCGAAGACGAAGAGACAGCCGCTGCCGCTATCGAGCAGTTCCTGAAAGATAATATGTAATGATACAAACGCCAAAAGTCCAAATGGCCTTGCGGGGCACTGACGCACATAGTGCGTCAAAACGTGCCCGAACTGAGCGCAGCATCTGTCATCCTGAGCGCAGCATCTGTCATCCTGAGCGCAGCGAAGGATCTTCCCTCCGGATATGAAGATTCTTCGGGCTTCGCCCTCAGAATGACAAGGTGGGGAGCCCTCTGAATGACAAGGTGGAGCTCTCAGAATGACAGAGTAGGGCTCTCAGAATGACAGAGTAGGGTTCTCAGAATGATAGTGGTTCTGAACAGTCATAAACTGTAAATCGGAGGTCAAAAATGAAGGTAGCAACGGGTACAAAAATTGTCGGCGGGATTTCGATAGGGAAGATCCGTGTCTATAAGCCGCCTGTTTATGAGATAAGCGAAGAAAAGGTTGCGGATCCGATCCCGGAGCTGAACCGCTTTGAATCGGCGAGGGTAAAGGTACAGGAACAGCAGCACGCCCTCTATGAAAAGGCCGTAAAGGAGGCGGGTGAGGACAGCGCCGCCATCTTCGAAGCACATGAGATGATGCTGGATGATGATGACCTGATCGACGCCTGCAAGGAGATCATGGTCGAGCAGAAGCAGAAGGCGGAATACGCGGTCCGTCAGGGCTTTGATAATATGGCCCAGATGTTCCGTGATATGGATGACCCCTATTTCCAGGCCCGGAGCGCCGATGTGGAGGATCTGAAAAATGCCATGCTGGATGTGCTTTTCGGCAACGATCCCGACAGCATACAGGGCAGCGAGCCCTCAATACTCGTAGCAGAGGATCTGGCACCCTCCGAAACCGTGCGGCTTGATAAATCCCTGCTTCTCGGCCTTGTGACAAGGGAAGGCAGCTCAAACAGCCACACGGCAATACTGGCCAGAAGCTTAAATCTGCCAACGATAATACAGTGCAAGGATATCTCTGACGACTGGGACGGACAGTTCGCCATTCTGGACGGATACAATTCCTGTATCTATATAGAGCCGACACAGGATCTCGTTGATTCCCTTACCGCAAAGCAGAATGAGGACCGGAAAAAGGAAGCCCTGCTTCTCGAGCTGAAAGGAAAGCCTAATACCACCGTTGACGGCCATACGATAAAGGTATTTGCAAATATCGGGGGCCCCTCCGATGTGGGAGCCGTACAGGTAAATGATGCCGAAGGTGTCGGCCTGTTCCGCTCGGAATTTGTATATCTGAACAGCAAAACCGATCCCACTGAGGAGGAGCAGTTCCTCGCATACAAACGGGTGCTGGAAACCCTTGCTCCCAAGCTTGTGATAATACGCACCTGTGATATCGGAGCGGACAAAACCATAGACTATATGAATCTGGATAAGGAGGACAACCCTGCATTGGGCTACCGTGCCATCCGAATCTGCCTTACGAGGAAGGACTTCTTCAAAAGACAGCTGAGGGCTCTCCTCAGGGCATCGGTATACGGAAATCTCGGTGTGATGTTCCCCATGATCACGAGCCTCAGAGAGGTACGGGACTGCAAGGAGATACTCGCCGAATGTAAGCGGGAGCTTGCAAATGAAGGTGCAGAGGTTGGAAATATAGAGCTCGGAATAATGATAGAAACTCCGGCCGCCGCCCTTATTGCGGATGATCTTGCCGAGGAGGTTGATTTCTTCTCTCTCGGTACCAATGACCTGACCCAGTACACCTGCGCCATAGACAGGCAGAATGCGAAGATCGAGCCTTTCTCCGATCCGCATCATCCGGCGGTGCTTAAGCTTATCCAGATGACCATAGAGGCAGGACACCGTCATAATACCTGGGTCGGTATCTGCGGAGAGCTGGGAGCGGATCTGTCTCTTACGGAGACCTTCCTCCGTATGGGTGTGGACGAGCTCAGCGTAAATCCTAAAAGCGTGCTGCCGCTCAGAAAGCAGATAAGGAGCATTGATCTGTCAAAGTAGTGACGCCCGGTGAACTATTAAAAATCTTTCATTGGCTTTGATTTTATACAATTTTTAATGTATACAAAATTTATTTTCATGTTATACTGCTTTTATCGGAGGTGAATTTATGGATTCTATTTCAACCCTGGGCAGCAGCTCATATTACAGTAATTACAGCGGATATATCAATTCTTCCGATATCTCCATAGAGGAAAAGGCAGTAGCACAGATAGGGGGTCTGCAGGCAGGAACGGAAAACGTTCAGGAGGGAAAGGCTCTCCTTAATATCTCCGATGGTGCGGCTTCACAGATAACCGACTATCTGCAGTCCATCAGGGAGCTTGCTGTAAAGGCTATGAACGGCACGGCATCTCAAAGTGACAGGGCTGATATTCAGAGCCAGATCGACAGCTATAAGCAGGGCATCAATGATATCGCAGGCACCGCAAAGTACAATGAGACCTATCTTCTTAACGGCAGCAATAAGAACATTGATATAGTCAGTGACGGAAACAAAACCACCATCGGTATTTCCGGTTCCAGCTCTCTCATTAAGGATCTGGGGATCGAGGACTTCAATGTGACGAAGGGCAGCTTTGATCTGGATTCAATCGACAGTGCCATTAAGAAGGTCAGTGACCAGCGTGCTCTCGGAGGAGCGCAGTATAATGCTCTGTCCGCCCAGGAGGCTTACAACCGTACCGCCATACAGAATACCTTCGCCTCCAGCTCGGTCAAGGATGAGCTTCAGGAGATCATCGAGCAGAATAATAAAAATAAGCAGGGTCAGCTCCTCAATAACGTTAGGATGATGATGCAGAAAAAGGATGAGGAGCAGATGAAACAGTCTACCGCGAACCTCTTCGTGTGAGAGACCGGAGGATCCTTCGCGGCTCCCCGGACGACATAGGGTCACCGCAGTTAAGTAAATTAAGGACGGGCACTGCCCGTCCTTTTTGTTTTAGGTTTATTTGCCTTGGTTTTCACGTTTATTTTTACTTTACCTTCACGGTTATCTTGTATTTCATATTAAGATACCGGTACCTGATCTTGATGCTGTCCTTGTCCCTGGGATCTATAATGATGGAATTATCGGAAACCCTGGCTAAGGAATTCTTCTGCTTTTCAATAGAGAGCTTTCCCGCATTAATGTGGGTTCCGAAGAGATCAGTTACCGTCTTTACCACGGGAGCGCTGCCCTTTGCTATCTTCTTTGCACTATCCTGGGCTTTCGGCTTCTCTACAGTAAATTTGATGGTGTAGGTATTGTTGTCTGCCATTGTAACTGTAGCGGTGCCGTCTTTTTTGCATTTAAAGGAAACGGTGCTGTCCTTCTTATTGTATTTCGCCTTTACCCCTCCGGTGGTTTTCACGGAGTTCTTATCCTTCACCTTTGCGGCAGTGGTGAACTTGCTGCCGTTTACAGCAGTCATCTTCAGGTCATCGGGCTTTACCCCGGACTCTGCGACCTTAGAAAAATCAAGTATCTGATCCTTGATGCTGCCGCCGGTGCCGTTTGATGAGCCCTTGGCAACAGGTGCAAAGTTATCATCCCCTGATGCATAGACCGCTCCGGTAGCTGTCAGCGGTACTCTTACCGCCTCCTGCGTCGGTGTAGGATCCGGTGTCGGGTCAGGATCCGGCGTTGGTGTAGGCTCCGGCATCGGGTCAGGATCCGGCGTCGGTGTCGGCTCCGGTGTCGGATCAGGATCCGGTGTTGGTTCGGGATCCGGTTCAGGTTCAGGTTCAGGTTCAGGCTCCGGCTCCTTAAACTTTGCATACAGGCTTAAGTCTTTTGTAACCTGTGAGTTAAAATCATATTTCTTTGTGAGCTTTTTATCAGAGTACCAGCCAAGGAAATCCATACCTTCCTTTACCGGATCGGAAGGCTTAGCAATACGCTTTCCATAAGGCACGGCATTTTCACTTATCTTTGTATCACCGTCAAAGAAGCTTACAATACAAGCCGGGATAAGGGTCTTTCCTTCAATACCGGGATATGTGTAATACTTTGTTTCTCCGATTGGAACCTCTTTCTCTCTAGTATCTATCAGAGCGCCGTCCTCTGTCATAAAGGTTCCGGCAAAATCCACTTTCTTCTCTGAATATGAATATAAGCTGCTGATATTTATCCTGTCTGTCCCCTTTGTCCAGTCGATCTTTATATCATCGCAATTCCATATACCTTTTGCATTGTCTCCGGCCGCACTGATCGTTACATTTCCACCGGTAATATTAACAGGAACTGTACAGCCCTGACCTTTATTGACAAATATTCCGTAACTTTTATCACCTTTTGACTTAATGTTAACAGTGCCACCGGTAATATTAACCGGGAGTTCTGATATGTATGCGTAGATATATATTCCATCGCTGTTTTCGCCTTCTGACTCAATATTGACAGTACCGCCGGAAATATTGAATCCTTCAGTAGCCTTAACTCCGCTCAAACCTGCTCCTTCATTCTTTATCGTTACATTGCCACCGGATGCAGTGAAGTTTTCACAGTCTACTCCTCCTTTTTTACTGTTAACAGACACGGTGCCGCTTGTTACTTTAACCCCAACTACAGATACACAAAACGGTCCACCAGCTCCGTTAGAGTTGGCATAGAGCTCCCCGCCTGATATATCGATCATATCAGTCGCAGAGATGGCTTGGTTTTTTGAATTAATTTTGACTGACCCGCCGCTTATTGTAAGTTTTGATAAGTTTATACAACCGGAACCATTTGACGCATTTACATTAAGCTCTCCCCCTTTTATTTCCATTGGGTAATTTCCAAAATTATCGACTGCACACCCTGTACCTTGCTGATTTATGTCAACCTCTCCGCCAATTTGGGTATAATTTACATCCCTAAGACAATGGTCCTGGGAACTATTACTGGTTAATATGAGTTTCCCGTTGTTTTCCTCCTGTCCGTAAACGGTGAGTTTATTATAAGATCCATTAAGAGCAGTTCTATCACCCACCGTGACCGTAAGTGTCGCTCCGTCACAGAGGATAAGCTTGGTATCTCCGTCAAGAGTCACCTTATTATTAATACTGACAGTATTTTTTACAACCACTGTGCCGGACCATTTATAGCACGGCCCGTCATAGTCACTGTCGGGATTAGCATTGGGAAGGGTATAGTTGTTAGCAGACGCCTCATTTCCGTTCTCGTCGATATAGGATACCGGATCAGGATGCCCCGCATAGGCATCCTCCGGGAATGCCCCTGCCAAAAACAGTACACAGACTGCCGCAAGAAAGGCCGCTGTTCCTCCTGTTCTCACGATACTTTTGATCACTTTCTTTAATTCATTCATTACTTTATCTCCCTGCTTTGTAAATCATCTATAAAACACAGTTTTTGATAAGATCCTTCGCTAACGCTCAGGATGACAATGTGTTTTTTATCTGACATACAGATGATAATCTAATTGGCTATTCAGTAGCCCAAAAGATATGTTCACAACCACACTTCGAATAATTATATTTCAAAAAAGCAGGAATTTTCAACAGAAGCATGACGAAAAAACGCGAAACGTGACGAATAGTTTTTTCAATGAATTTTAGTTATCCCTTCCCAGAGCATCTCTGATGGCCTCGAAGAATTCCCCAAACTCCTGAAAGGCCGGGATATCCGGATTGTCTTCTATTATCTTCTCCGTGGATCTGAAGAGGAAGCCGGCCTTACTTGCTTTGATCATTTTCAGGTCATTATAAGAGTCGCCTGCGGCGATGGTCTCATATCCTATTGACTGCAGTGCACGGACCGTCGTGAGCTTGGAATCCTTTATCCTCATTTTATAGCCCGTTATCTCTCCGGTGGGAGATACGACAAGGGAATTACAGAAAAGGGTGGGGAAATTCAGCTTCCTTATAAGAGGAGAGGCAAACTGGGTGAAGGTATCGCTCAGGATTATCACCTGTGTCAGCTCCCTTAATCTGTCGAGGAATTCCCTCGCTCCGGGAAGGGGATCGATACCCTCTATGGTGGCCTGTATCTCCTTCAGGCCCAGCTTATGCTCCTTCAGGATCTCCAGGCGGTATTTCATCAGCTTATCGTAATCGGGCTCGTCCCTGGTGGTTTTCCTTAGCTCCGGTATTCCGCTTGCCTCGGAAAATGCGATCCATATTTCCGGAACCAGAACACCTTCCATATCCAAACATACTATATCCATTATCTGTTTCCTCTCCTTTATTAATGATGTTTTTTTACTACTATGTCATTCTGAGCGAAGCGAAGAATCTTTTTAACCGATTGGGAAGATCCTTCGCTAACGCTCAGGATGACAAGAATGAAACGCTCAGAAAAAAAGGTCTGCCGACAGCTATCGGCAGACCCCGTTGATATCACTTCTTACTTTTTCTTTCCGTTTACAAGATCCTTTAATGCCTTGCCTGCCTTAAACTTGGGAGACTTTGAAGCTGCGATCTTGATCTCTTTTCCGGTCTGGGGATTGCGTCCCTTTCTTGCTGCTCTCTTTGTTACTTCGAAGGTTCCGAAGCCGATGAGCTGGATCTTTCCGCCCTTCTTAAGCTCCTTGGCTACAACATCAGTGAACGCCTTGATGGTAGCATCGGTATCCTTCTTGGATAACTTGGTCTGCTTTGCAACTGCTTCTACTAATTCTGTTTTGTTCATAAGGTTCCTCCAATCCTAATGAGTTATTACCTGTTCATACCCTTCCGGATAATGAACAGATACATAATCAGCGACTTTATTATAACAGATAAATTCAGTAATAACCATACTTTTACAGCTTTTTGTTGGAAAATTCCTTAATTTTTTGGGCTTTGCAGGCAATTTGCAGTATAAAAACCCCTATCTTGCGGCTTTCAGCCAGCCTGCGTAACCCGTAGGTATGGAAGTATACTGGAGGAAATAACCCTCATCCCGCTTTTCCGTCACTTTGCAGAAGAGCTTACCTCCGGCATCTATCTGAATATTGTCGAATACGGCGAGCTCCGATTCTGTTTCCAGTATGGCACTGTCACGGGACACAGCAGTGATCCCGCCGTAAAAGGCCTTTGAATTCTCGTGCTTTCCTTCGATCTTCCTGAAGCATACCGCAATAGGACGGTCAAGATGCTGAAGCACACTCCCTCCCATTTCTACATGGATATTGTAGGGCTCACCCATTCCGGTCACCTGATAGAGCACCATTTCCCCGTTTGCGCCCTTCGGGAAAACGGTCATCTCCTGCGCGATCTCCAGCTCCGTGCTGATAAGCTCCTTTGTTGCCTTGGGAATGAGTACCTGCCCTCCGACTGTATAACTCTCTATCCTTCCGCAGAGGTTTACATGGCTTCCCACAACTCCGTACTTTGTCTTCTTTTCGGAACCGATATTTCCTACTATTACTTCTCCTGTATTTATCCCTATACCCATTTCCAGAGTAGGGTAGTCATTTTCCCTGTTCCACTCATTTATCTCTGCCATTCGTCCCTGCATCTCAAGGGCTGCCGCCACGGCATCCAGAGCATGGGTCTCGGAATAATCCGGTGCGCCGAAGAGGGCCATTATACCGTCACCGATAAATTCTATGATCGTCCCCTTATGTGCCTGTATCACCTCTGTCATCTCTCCGAGATAGTGGTTCAGCATCGAGATAAGATCCGTGGCATCCATTCTCTCACTCATTGCGGTAAAGCCGCGGAGATCACTCATCATTACCGTAAGCTCCTGCTTTTTGCCCCCGAGCCTCAGCCCGTCCGGAGTGTCCAGAAGGTGCCTCACTATATCGTCTGAAAGGAAACGGCCGAAGGTCTCGCTTATCAGCTTATTCCTCATCTCCAGCTGTCCGTTCAGCGCCTTTATCTTTTCCATGGATTTCACGGCATCCCTGAGATCCATAAGCTCACTCAGATCGCTGAATACCATGATAACGCCTATCCGCTTATTTCCCCTTGTGAGGAAGGAGGACAGCAGCCTTAAGTGAAGCTCCCTGTCTCCGATGAAATAGGGGACTATATCCTGATGCAGGGTATTCCGGTCGTAGATCGAATCAATAACCGTCTGGGTAAAACGGTCGTTTCTCTCGTCATTAAAAAAGACTGCAGCAAACTTTTTCCCCAGGATAAGCTCCTGATCCAGCTCCAGTATTTCGGCGGCGGCATCATTAATATATTCAATGACACCGTCAAAGCCGATGACCATTATCCCTTCGGATATGTTCTTTACTATGTTTTCCGAGAAGATCTTCTGTGAATTGTTCATAATAACCCGCTCCTATTGACCAAAAAGACCCTTTTCCTTAAGAAAATCAACTGACTTCATCACATTATCGAGATTTCCGACCTCCAGTGTGAGCGGTGTGTCTCTCTTCAAACCTCTCCACAGCCTGTCTGCCTCATCCCAGTCTATACTTCCCTGTCCCAGAGGCAGATGGTCGTCGTAGGTTCCCATATTGTCCGAAAGGTGGAGATATCCTATTTTATCTCCGAGTTCTTCGAACCATCCCGCTATACCCACCTGAGAATAATTGGCATGTCCGAGATCAAGGCACACGCCTATCCTGCTGTCCTTTACTACCGACATCAGGTTTTTCAGGGGCTCCGGATCTATATCCGGGCTGTTTTCTATAAATATATTAAGATCATATTCGCCTGCCAGCTCATCATAAAAATCCGCGCACAGGGCGGACCACCCCTCCAGATAAGGACCACGGAGGAATGGAAAACAGCTGGAATGGAAAACCACATTTTCAGCACCTGTCTTTATGGCAGCTTCACAGCTTTCCCTGCATCTTTTTTGGGAAAGCTCCCTGAACAGAACATCACCGCTTCCGGGATTCACGTCAATGAAATTACCATGAAGCGAACGTGCCATTCCGCTGTCTCTGTACCACTCAATGCAGCTTTCAAAAAGCCCGCTCTCATCGAGAGCGGGCGGAGTAGACAGCTCCAGGATCTCAAAAGAAATCCCTTCTGCCGACGCGTACTCCCCCCACTTATCACGGGAGGCACGTACAGGCTGAATCTGTAATGATCCCTTTTCTTTTTTTGAATGGCCGTCAGTCATATAATTTGATCCGGTATTCCTCAGTCTTCCTCTTCAGCTCGTCACTGACATTGCCTGACTTCTCTGCATCTGATACATCATAGACAAGCTTGCAGGCTTCAAGGTAATTATCGGTGAGCCTTCTAAGCCTGTATGAAAGATGTGCCATAACAAGCTCTACCTTCGGAGGGTTCTTGTCAAAGAGCTCCTTCAGATAATCCAGATCTATGGTCTCCAGAGTCGTTTCATCCTCAAGTGTAACTGCCGTTGCACTACGTGTGCATTTTTCAAGCAGAGCTATCTCACCGAAGAATCTGTTAATATGGATCTTGGAGAGCATCTTCTCATCAGGCGTTCCATAACCCTTGTAGATCCCGACACTTCCGAAATGGACGTCGTACATGCAGTTTCCTTCTTCGCCTTCCTTGAAAATAACGGTTCCCTTCTTGAAGCTCTCGATATTTTTGGAGAAGCCTTCGTTATGGGCTGTGCCATCCAGCTTCCTGAGTGACTCCACACTCTTTACTTCAGCGGAATGCTTGCTGTTTTTATAAACATTGACAAACTTCTTTATCTTATCAGCAAGGCTTTCCTTACGCTTTGCAGGGTCTTCTCCAAGATGCAGCTCATTTATGGTCTCGCATACCTCGGTATAGTCTGCGGTAAGCTCAAGTATCCTTTTACTCAGGTGCTTCATTATATCGAGCACCTTGTCGGAATTCTCCTTGAAAAGTGAAACGATATCTCCGGAAGAAATCTCAACTGCCTTCACATCACTCTCAGCAACAGCCGTGGCGCTGCGGGGATAGGCTTCGATAACCGCCATCTCTCCGAAAAACTGATCTTTTTTCAGCTCCGTAAGTTTATGCTGTTCTCCTGACCCGTAATTCACATATATCCCTACGGTACCGTCCGTAATCTGGAAAAAGCTCTCACCTGCTTCTCCCTCCCGGAAAATCACCTCATCTTTCGCGAATTGCTTTTCAACCATAATTACCCACCTTTCCTTCACGGCACCTGACCGGATCCCCGGAAACACCGTTCTTTTCTAGATACTTTTTACATTATAGTATTATTTCCCCGATTTCACAAGAGCAGCGAGGGCATTGCCATTTTCTTTTCCGGTGCGTATATTTGTAAAAAAACCCCACAGATGATATTGTATTATTCGTTAACGGACATAACTATACAATACAGAAATGATGATCCGATCCGAAAATTGAAAGGAGAACTTACATTATGAGCGGCTTTTCAACAGGAACCAGGTGTGTACAGGGGGGTTACCGCCCGGGAAACGGTGAACCGAGACAGATCCCTATAGTACAGTCCACCACCTTTAAATATGACACCAGCGAGGATATGGGGAAATTATTCGACCTTGAAGCCTCCGGATACTTTTATACGAGACTGCAGAATCCCACAAATGACCTTGTGGCATCGAAGATAGCCGAGCTGGAGGGCGGAACGGCTGCTATGCTCACAAGCTCCGGACAGGCTGCAAACTTTTTCGCTCTTTTCAATATCTGTGAATGCGGAAGCCATATCGTTTCCTCCTCTTCCATATATGGCGGGACCTTCAATCTTATAAGCGTCACCATGGCAAAGATGGGGATAGATGTGACCTTTGTGTCTCCCGATGCCTCTTTGGAAGAGCTTAATAAGGCCTTCCGGGACAATACCCGTGCGGTATTCGGAGAGACAATCGCAAATCCCGCACTCACGGTTCTCGATATTGAGAAATTTGCCCGTGCCGCTCACGACCACGGTGTTCCCCTTATCGTCGACAATACCTTCCCCACTCCCGTAAACTGCCGTCCCATAGAATGGGGTGCCGACATTGTCACCCATTCCACCACAAAATATATGGACGGGCACGGGGCCGCAGTTGGAGGAGCCATCGTTGATTCCGGACACTTTGACTGGATGGCGCATAAGGAGAAATTCCCCGGTCTCACAACTCCGGATGCATCCTATCACGGGATAGTATATGCTGAAAAATTCGGTCAGGAGGGCGCTTTCATCACAAAATGTACCTCCCAGCTGATGAGGGACTTCGGCTGCATCCAGTCGCCCCAGAATGCTTTCCTTTTGAATCTCGGCCTGGAATCACTCCATGTCCGTATGCCGCGGCATGTGGAGAACGGCCTCGCTGTTGCGGAATTCCTTAAGGATCAGCCCAAGGTACGGAAGGTGAGCTACCCGGGGCTTAAGAGCGATCCATATTATGAGCTTGCGTTAAAATATCTGCCAAACGGCGGCTGCGGTGTTGTATCCTTTGAATTAAAGGGCGGAAGGAGCGAAGCGGAAAGCTTTATGAAGAAGCTTAAGCTTATTGCGATAGAAACCCATGTGGCCGACGCCAGAAGCTGCTGCCTGAATCCCGCCACATCAACCCACAGACAGCTCTCGGATGAGCAGCTTAATGCGGCAGGTATTCCTGCAGGACTTATCAGGGTTTCCTGCGGTCTGGAGGATAAAGAAGATCTTATCGCCGATCTGAAAAATGCGTTGGGATAAATTGCCGGAAAAACCGGTAGTATCATGTCATTCTGAGCGAAGCGAAGAATCTTGGAAATATGCGTCGCTTACGCTCAGGATGACAGCAATATTTATGCCAGGACTCCCTTTCTTGCATTCTTTATCGTAGGTATCTGCGTCTCATCCTTGTCATCTATATGCGCTCCCGCATACTTCTTCGTCTCGTCAGCAATGACCTTTGATAATAAAAGGACTGCGATAATATTCGGAACAGCCATAAGTCCGTTAAAGAGATCGGCGATATTCCATATGAGATTAAGCTCCGTCACGGATCCCACAAAGATCCCCAGGATCCATAATATCTTGTAGACCTTTATAACCTTTTCCCCAAGGAGATATACCGCACAGCGTTCCCCGTAATAGTACCAGCCGAGGATCGTTGAAAATGAAAAAGATACAAGTCCGATAACAAGTATGGGGATCCCGATGACGGGTATCATTGAAAATGCAAGGCTCGTAAGCTCGGCACCGTTTCCCGAAAGTCCGTCTATGGTAGGGTGCTTGATGATACTTGATACCAGTACAAGTCCCGTCATTAGGCACACAACGACCGTATCCCAGAAGGTTCCCGTCATTGAAACCAGTGCCTGTCTCTTTGGATTCCTGGTCTGAGCAGCGGAGGCTACAAGGGGCGCGGAACCCATTCCCGATTCATTTGAAAAGAGTCCGCGTGCAAATCCGTATCTGCAGGCTGCTGCGACCGTGCTTCCCACAAAGCCGCCTCCCGCTGCCCTGGGACTCAATGCCGCCGAGATGATGGTCGTAACGGTCTCTCCAAGCACATCCGCATTCATCGCAAGAATTATGATGCAGCCGATCACATAGAAAGCTGCCATAAAGGGAACCAGCATCTCAGAAACCCTTGTTATGGATTTGATACCGCCGATTATGACAAGTCCCACCACCAGACAGAGAATAATTGCGGTAGCATATGTCAGTATCCGGCCTGAATTCTCATCTGCCGAAAAATTCTGCCTCGCATTGGTAACGACCGCATTTGCCTGCACCATACATCCTATCCCGAAGGCACATATGGCCGCCAGCGATGAAAAGATAATGCCAAGCCATTTTTTATTAAGTCCCCTGTCAAGAGCGTACATAGCGCCGCCAAGCATTGAGCCGTCTTCGCTCTTTACCCTGTACTTTATGGCGATAAGTGTTTCCGAATACTTGGTGGCTATTCCGAAGATACCCGTAAGCCACATCCAGAGCACAGACCCCGGTCCTCCCATGGCAATGGCCGTACCTACGCCTATTATGTTTCCTGTTCCTATGGTAGATGACAGCGCCGTGGTAAGTGCCCCGAACTGTGATACATCACCCTCCACATCCGGGTCCTTTGTGATCGACAGCCTGATTGCCTTAAAAATGTCCTTCTGTATAAATCCGGTCCTTGCTGTCATAAAAAGATGGGTGCCAAATAGCAGGACTATAAGAGGCCATCCCCAAAGAAATCCATCAATAGTCTCTATTATCTCCGAAAAACTCAAAATGCTCTCCTCTCTTTACTGCAAAACAGTAAGGTCTGCTTCTTTGTGATCCCCTGTTATACTTACTATAGTTCCCCTCCTTTAAACTGATTAGTATAATACCATACTTTCCGGGAATCACACAATCAAATGAAGTCAAAGGACTTTTGAACTTGAACATTCGCGCGTTTTGAAATATATTGGTACAGACAAATTTTTGCTGTTAAGGAGAAAAAAATGACAGATTTACTTGAAAAAATATGCGATACCGCAAAAGAAGCGGGAAAGATCATTCTGGAAGGCTCGGAAAAAATAAAAAGCCTGAAGATAAAGAGCAAAGGCGGTCACGGAAACTATGTGACCGAATATGATTCCCGTGTTCAGGATTTTCTCATAAGGGAGCTGTCAGGGATACTTCCCGGTGCACACTTTGTAGGAGAGGAAAACGGACAGGAGATCTTTAAGGATGAATACCGTTCAGGCTACACCTTTGTAATAGATCCCATTGACGGCACCACGAATTTTATCAAGGGCTGGGATGAAAGCGTGAGCAGTATCGGCCTCCTTAAAGACGGTAAACCCTATATAGGTGTGATCTATAACCCCTATGCCGACCAGCTTTTTTATGCCGAGAGGGGGAAGGGAGCATATCTGAATAACGAAAGGATACAGACCTCGGAGGAACCTCTGGAGGAGACCATCATAATAATGGGAACCTCACCATATTACCCCGAGCTTTCCGATAAAGCCTTTGTTCTTGGCAGGGAGGCAGTAAGACACGGCATAGACATAAGAAGGGGAGGCAGCGCTGCCACCGATCTATGCAGGCTTTCCTCCGGTCAGGCCGGCATGTTCTTTGAGCTGAGGCTGGGTCTCTGGGATTACTGCGCCGGAGCGGCCATACTTCTGGAAGCCGGCGGAACCATAATGGATATCAAGGGAGAACCCTTAACGTACGACAGGGCATCCTCTGTAGTGGCTCTGTCAAAAGGGGTCAGTAAAGCTCAAGCGGCGTGGGTGTTTGATACTTAAGTATGACACCTCCGGTTTTCGGAACGCTTATTCTTAATCTGCCGCCACTGACCTGATGATCGAAGGTTTCGGTGGTAAAACCATTTTCACCTGTGATAAGCAGCCTCTTTACCTTACATTCCGAAGGGATGCCTGCGGTCCAGACTTCCCCGTTCCACTCTATGTCCCGGTCATTATTATTAAGGATAATGACCGAGGCTGAGTTTCTGTTAAATCTGGCGAAAGCAAGGATCCCTTCTTCACTTCCCTCATTTAAGAGCGGGATCATGCTTCCTGTCATCAGCTCCTTATTTTCCTTATGTATCCTTATGCAGGCCCTGTGAAAATCGATAAGCTCAAAATCCTCATTCCCCCAGGGGAAGGTACGCCTGTTGTCCGGATCAGTAAAGCCGCAAAGCCCCGCTTCATCACCGTAATAGATGGTAGGCGCCCCGGGCCAGGTCATCTGAAAGAGCACTGCTTCCCGCATAACAGCCTTATTTACACCCTCTTCCGCCGCACGGGATCCCAGCTTATCAACCCTTCCCACCTTGTGGTTTGTTCTTGTTAAAAATCTGGAGTGGTCATGATTTGAGAGCTCGTTCATGGCTGCCAGACCGGAGCCTCCCAGAAACTGCCTTCTGTGAGCTCTCATAGCACACCAGAATGCATCGGGATTATTAAGGAGGTCCGAACGGTACTCATCCGAATGCTTCTGCATTCCGGTAAGAAACCAGCTTATCGGCTCCATGAACGCATCATAATTCATTACGGTATCCCACTCGCCGTTTGCTATCCAGCTTTCCGCATCCCCATAGTGCTCCGCAAGTACTATGGCGTCGGGATTTGCCTCCCTTACGGCAGACCTGAAATCCTTCCAGAACCTGTGGTTGAATTCCGGGGTATGACCAAGATCCGCAGCCACGTCAAGTCTCCAGCCGTCCGCATTGTATGGCGGAGACACCCACTTCTTCGCTATACCGAGAATATAGCTGTAAAGCTCCGGCGAATCCTCATAGTTTAATTTGGGAAGCGTATCGTGTCCCCACCAGCCGTCATAGCTGTCATTATCCGGCCACCTGTTCTCATCAAAGAAACGGAAGAACGAGCGATAGGGACTGTCCGCACTTACATAGGCTCCGCTTTCATAGCCTTCCCCGTTCTCATAAATCTTTTCCCGGTCAAGCCATTTATTAAAGGAGCCGCAGTGATTGAAAACTCCGTCGATTATGACTCTTATTCCCGCGTCATGGGCTCTTTTCACCAGCTCTGCGAAGAGTTCGTTACTCGCCTCCAGATTCCGCCTGCTTGTCACTCTCTTGATGTATTTTGTGGCAAAACGGTTTTCTTTGGAATCCTTAAGGCACTCACCGCCGTCCTCAACAATGACTCCATAGTGGGGGTCGATATGATCATAGTCCTGACTGTCATACTTATGATTCGAGGGGGATACAAAGAGAGGGTTAAAGTAGATCGCATCCACTCCCAGCTCTTTTATATAGGGGAGCTTGTCCATTACTCCTTTCAGATCCCCGCCGTAAAACCGGCGTACATCCATGCTGTCGGGGTAATAATTCCAGTCCTCCACCTTCTCGGCATAATCCCCAAGATAGTAGTACTCATGGCTATGGACGTCATTCGTGGGATCTCCGTTGAAAAAACGGTCTGTAAATATCTGATACATAACGGCTCCCCGGCTCCATTCCGGAGTTTTTATCCCGGGAACAAGCTTGAATTCGTCACGGCATCCCCCGGAGCTTTCCAGACCGCTCCGTCCGTAAGAAAGACAGATATTACCGGACTCCATTTCAAAATGATAGAAAAAGGGCTCATTCTCTATATTTATATGTCCCTCGTAATAATCGAAAAGCCCCTCGGAAAATATCCGCGTCATCCTTTGCCTTCCGCCCCTTACGCAGATAAATACATCATCGACATTATTTCTGCCGGTACGGAATCGCAGGGTCACGGAAGAATTGGGTTCCGGCTCTATAGGGAACACATAATCCTCCGTCATATCCGCATAGACCGCCTTGTAATTAAAGACAGGGCGCATGGACAGGATGTATATTAAATTGTCCCTTAAGCTTCTCTCCATAAAAGTAACCTATAAGATCAGTTCTATGATAAACACCATTACACAGGCTCCGGATGCCACGGTAAGAAGACTTCTCCTGAAAAATGCAAGCACAAGAGCTGTTACAAAGCCCCCGGCCGCAGAATAAATATTACCGGTGGCCGTGAATATTGCAGGAACAGTCATAGCCGACAATGTCACATAGGGCACATAGTAAAGAAAGGATTTTACAAAAGGACTCTTTATCTCCTGCCTTATAAGTGTGAGGGGAAGGGCACGTATCAGGAAGGTTACCAAAGCCATGATAAGAATGTAGATATAAGTATTATCAGTCATGCTCTAAACCTTTCTCATTATCGGGCCTTTCCTCTGTATTTTCCGTTGTCGGGAAAAGAATGGCTGCTATAACAGAAACCAGCACCGTCACGATTATTATCCTCGTGCCCGATGAAATATACTTTAATACCGGAGCATAAGTGAACACCGTAGAAGCAATGACTGCAAGAAGTGCCGCAACAGCAATGTTTCTGTCATCTTTTGAGGGCGGAACGACTATTGCTATGAACATTCCGTAAAGCGCAACTCCCAGGGCACTAATGAGTCTCACCGGGAGTATCTCCCCGGAAAAGGCACCGAGAAAGGTTCCGAGGACCCATCCCAAAACTGATGTGATAATGACCCCTGCGGAAAAAGCAGGAGCAAGCACGCCCGGTCTGGTAATGCTGACTCCGAATATCTCGTCAGTTACACCAAAGGCTATTCCCAGTCTTTTGTATGTGGGAAGCTTCGGATCTATCTTCTGCGAAAGAGCCGCACTCATCAGCATATAGCGGAGATTTATCACAAACTGCACTCCGGCCATTTCCAGATAGGCGCCCGCTGCCGCTATCACTGATATTCCCGCAAACTGCCCGGCACTGGTTACATTGCTCAGTGAAATGAGTGTTGCCTGAAAAACAGACAATCCGGCCTTGACCGCCTGTATCCCGAAAGCAAAGGAAACCGCAAGATACCCGAGGGCAATGGGAATACCGTCTTTTACTCCGTCCTTGAAATTTTCCTCTGCTTCAGAAAGATTTGATCTCATCCTGAGAATCGTCCTCGTTTTCATCTATATTCAGGATCTTTATATCGTAGCTCACGCTGTCATTTACCTTAACCCTGCAGACGTCTCCTTTTTTATGCCCCAGAAGGGCCTTCCCTATCGGAGACTCGATACTGATATAGTTTTTCAGGGAATTTCCCCTTATACTTGTAACTATCTTATATCTCTCACGGCTTTTGTCGTCCAAAAACTCCACATCCACAAAGTTATTTAAACCCACCTCTCCCTTTTGAGAGGAATCATCTATAATGATGGCGGTCTTCAGCATATTATCGAGATAACGTATCCTGCTCTCGTTCTCGTTCTTTGCTTTTTTCGCTGCGTAATACTCGAAATTCTCGCTTAAGTCCCCCTGTGCCCTGGCTTCCTTTACAGCCTCTATAAGCTTGGGGCGTTCAATAAGCTTTCTGTCTTCTATTTCCTTTTCTATCTTTTTCACGTCGCCCTTTGTAAGCTCCGCCCTGCCTTTATGCATGTCTGCTCCTAATTTTTTGATCTGAGCTTTAAAAAACCCGCTTTGTCAGAATACTTACAACCACACTATATATTGACTCACACCGCATAATTATACGCTATATTGATGTTTCCGTAAAGAAACGGGTCACGCAGTACTCCCGGAAAAAGAAAACAGCCAACCGGGGTGGGCTGGCTGTCTTCGGAGAAGGTATTTCTTTTTGGGGTATAGTTTGTTAGACTATATCATTTATGGGGGGTACGCAGATAATATAGCATTTACTCCCCTTGTCAACAAGATGCAGCCTTAACAAACTTTACAAAAACTCTTATGTTTTTTTGTTAATTTTTCACTATAAGGCAGGAAGAAGATTCTTCGGGCTCTAAGGGATTATCCCCACAATGCCTCGAATTCTTCCCTCGTAAGCTTTTCTTTCTTTAAGAGCTCCTCGGCACATCGTATCAAAACGTCCTTGTTCTCGGAAATGAGCTCCTGTGCCTTTTTGTAGCAGGAATCTATTATCGCCTTTACTTCCAGATCGATCTCACCGGCGGTCTCTTCGGAGTGACTTCTGGGATGAGCCATATCACGTCCGATGAAAACCTCTTCACCGTCGTCATCATAGCTGACCACACCCATTTTTTCGCTCATTCCATACTTTGTAACCATTGCCCGGGCTTCCTTTGTGGCCTGCTTCAGATCCTGGCTGGCGCCGGTGGTGATATCGCCGCAGAACATTTCCTCGGCTACTCTTCCGCCCATATCCACGATTATCTCGTTCATCATACGGGTCTTTGTCATAAATTCCTCGTCATGCTCCGGCAAAGGCATGGTGTAGCCTGCCGCTCCGAGGCCCGTCGGGATGATGGATATAGTATAGATCGGACCGACTTCAGGAAGAATATGGAATAATACTGCATGTCCCGCTTCATGATACGCCGTTATCTTCTTATCCCTCTCTGAAACGATCTTACTCTTCTTTTCTTTTCCGATACCGACCTTGACAAAGGATTGCTTGATATCGTTATTTGTCAGGTATTTTCTTTCATCCTTGGCCGCCATTATGGCTGCTTCATTTAAGAGGTTTTCAAGATCTGCTCCCGTAAAGCCCGTGGTAGACTGAGCTACCTGATGGAGATCCACATCATCACCCAGAGGCTTCTTGTCAGCATGGACCTTTAATATTTCTTCCCTGCCCCGGACGTCCGGTTTTCCCACAATGACCTTTCTGTCAAACCTTCCGGGTCTCATTATGGCAGGATCAAGTATGTCAACACGGTTGGTGGCCGCCATGACGATTATTCCCTCATTTACGCCAAAGCCGTCCATTTCCACCAGGAGCTGATTCAGGGTCTGCTCTCTCTCGTCGTGTCCACCGCCGAGACCGGTTCCCCTGCGTCTGGCAACTGCATCTATCTCGTCTATAAAAACAATGCAGGGTGAATTTTTCTTGGCGTCTTCAAAAAGATCCCGGACTCTGGAAGCGCCCACACCCACAAACATTTCCACAAAATCAGATCCGGAAATGGAGAAAAAGGGTACTCCCGCTTCCCCGGAAACTGCCTTGGCAAGAAGGGTCTTTCCCGTTCCGGGAGGTCCCACAAGAAGCACTCCCTTCGGTATCCTGGCTCCAAGCTCAATATACTTTGATGGCAGCTTCAGGAAATCAACGATCTCCTCCAGATCCTCCTTTTCTTCATTCAGTCCGGCCACGTCCTTAAAGGTGATCTTCTGCTCCCCTGCCTGTACCTTAACCGCACGGGATTTTCCGAAGTTCATCATCTTGCTGTTGCCGCCGCCTGCCTGCATGTTCATAAAGGACATCAGTATAAAGAAGGCTGCAACAGACAGCAGTACAGGAAGGGCAAAGCTTACGATCCAGCTCTCACGAGCCACATCAGCAGCCTTATATGCGGGGAACAGCTCCTTCAGTTCTTCCTCGGCCTTGCCCGTATCGGAAACGTACAGGGTTTCCACGCTTCCGTCCCGGCGGCTCACGATCAGTGAACCCGTAGGAGTTTCCGAATTCGGACGGACCTCAACCCCCACCACATTATTCGACTTTATATCCTGGGTAAAATCCTGATGTGTATAGCTTTCGCCCTTCTTATTCCTGCCCGTCACGGAAAGAAAAACCATAACTATGGCAGCTATTATAAGAAAATACACCAGTGTGCTTCTTACACCGCTACTCTTCTTCAATCAATCCTCCTCCAGTGTCACCACGCCAATATACGGCAGATTTCTGTATCTCTGGGCATAGTCAAGTCCGTAGCCCACTACGAATTTGTCCGGGATATCAAAGCCCGTATAGTCAATTTCAACCTCCGTGACCCTGCGGTCCGGCTTGTTCAGAAGGGAACAGAGCTTCAGGCTTTCGGGTCCTCTGGTTCTGAGGATCTCAAAAAGATAATGCATGGTCCTTCCTGAATCTATGATGTCTTCCACGACTATCACGTTCTTTCCCCTGATGGGATCATCAAGATCCTGAACGATCTTCACCACGCCGCTTGATTCTGTCTCGTTTCCGTAGCTGGAAACCTGCATGAAATCAATGTAAACCGGAACAGAAATATGTTTTGCGAGCTCACAGGCAAAAAACGAGGCGCCCTTAAGGATGCAGATCAGCGTGATCTCCTTCCCCGCATAATCCCGGCTTATCTCATCGCCAAGCTCCCTTATCCTCTTATCCAGTTCCTCTTCACTGTACAGTACATCTATTCTGTCAGCCATTATCCGATCCTTTCCCGGCATTCAACCGCCCTTTATAATCCTATGCTTCCAGCCTGATCCTAAGAACCCTCTTTGTTTCCTCCGTTATCCTGTAGCTGTGTCCTATCCTCAGGCCTGGTACCCAGATAACATCATTCCCCCGGGCAAATAGAAATATGCTGTCTCTTTTTTCAGCAGGTATCTTTTCATCGATAAACAGATCCTTAAGCTTCCTGCTGCCGCCCTGTATGGAGATCCGGTCCCCCCTTCTCCTTGTTCTCCACACAGCGGTATCTTTGATTTTATCATAGTCCAGCCATTTAGTATATCCGGAAACAGGGATATTTTCTTTTTCAAGGGAAATACTGCATATCAGTTTCCTTCCGTCCGGAAGCACGATAACACTTTCGCTTCCGTCTTCCGTAATTCTGAAGGGTATCTCCGCCTTGTTTTCCGCCGCTTTTTCTTCATCATTTGTTTTCCTTACGATCAGAGCATCAAAGCTTCTCTCTGCCATTAAGCCATATGGAAGAGACAGTTTCTTCCCGCTTATGCCCTTTGTCAGATCATCCAGCGCCTTTACATGGGCCGTCGTGATATCCTTTTCCCTTCCTGCCGTAATGGTTATGGCTTTTTTTAATGCAAGGCCCCGTAATACCGGTGCTCCTTTTTCAAGTCCGGGGATACTTATCTCCAGTCTTTCCGGGAGTCCGGAGATATCAGATACCGCCTTAAAGAGCTTCTCCGCTTCTCCATCCACGTATTCCCATATACTGCCGAGTTTTTCGGATGCTTCGTAAATATGCCTGACTGCCCCGGGATTTATCCTTTCTGCCTCAGGAATGATATTATGCCTGATACGGTTTCTGGATAGTTCCACATCCGCATTGGTCTCGTCCTCCCTCCAGGACAGGCCTTTTTCCCTGCAGTATTCCTCTATTTCCTGCCTTGTACAGAAAATAAGCGGTCTTATGATATTCCCGCTGACCGGCCGTATGCCGCATAAACCCTGTATCCCTGTACCTCTGAAGAGATTAAAGAGTGTGGTCTCTGCAGAATCCTCCATATGATGAGCGACGGCTATCCTGTCGGCTCCGCTCTCATTAAAGGCCGAGTACCTTATAAGCCTTCCGGCTTCTTCCTCGGAAAGCCCTTCCTTTGCAGCAAAGGCGGGTATATCTGCATACACAGTCCGGCAGGAAATATTCAGGCTTCTGCACAGCTCCTCCGTAAATCTGCAGTCCTCATCCGCGCTCCGTCCCCTTATGCCATGATGAACGTGCAGCGCTTCGACCGTGATCCCCAGTCTTTCCCGGAGTTCAGACATCAAAAAAAGGAGGCACACAGAATCTGCTCCTCCTGAAACACCGATCAGTACCCGGTTTCCCTTTTCTGTCATTCGGTGACCGGTCATCACCCTGAAAATACCGTCAACAGTGATCACTTTTCCTCATCCGGTTTGAAAATCACCTCGCCGTCATGTACCAGACCGAGCTTGCTCTCTGCCATTTCTTCCGCAAATTTCTTGGTCTTCGTATATTTCTCATACTCCTCAAGCTCGGAGGTTCTTTTTTCCTCATCCTCTATGGCCCGCTTCAGCTCTGCTTCCCGGGCAAGATAGGTATTGTACTTATTCTGCAGCCGCATACCGTCAATGGATACCACCGCAAGAAGCATTCCTACCACAACAGCTATGCAGAAACAGCCGAACTTATTCTGTTTTTTCTTTTTATATGCCGGTGTTTTTGCCATTATCTCTCCGAAGTCTTTGAAAAGAAAATACCCTTTGATAATACATGTTATTTTTGCTTTTGTCAATACAGATGTTATTTTTTCGCCACCTGAAAGTGGTGGGTTATCCTGATCATTTTATGATTCAGACGCCAAAAGTCACATTTTGATTAAATACGGATTGTTCCGTGCTTCGCACTCCCACAATCCTACCCCACACTCGCATTTCGTGGGGCCCCTTCCCCACTTCATGCTCGTGTTGGGGTGCGCCCAAAGTCCTTGTCCCCACCACAAGCAAGCTTGTGTGGTGACAATTACTTTTGGCGCTTTAATCATTTTATATATTCGAAAAGCTCCTCCGCTTCTTCCTTACGGACCACTTCCCTTACATCTTTGACCCTCACCTTTACCGTCCGGTTTCCGAAGGCAATCTCTATTACATCTCCGGGCTTCACCTCTGCTCCGGCCTTTGCGGGCTTTTCATTTACAGTTACTCTCCCCGCATCACAGGCTTCGTTTGCAATAGTACGCCTTTTTATCAGTCTTGATACTTTTAAGTATTTATCGAGTCTCATGTTTGTTCCTTTCGAAAAAAAAAGATTCTTCGGGCTTCGCCCTCAGAATGACATTGCGCCGCAAGGGGCTTCGCAATGAACCGGTTTTCAGGATAACCGAATAAATTAAAAAGGACATGTGCCAGGCACATGTCCCCTTGGAATCAACAAAACATCTTACTTCTTGTTTACAAGATCCTTAAGAGCCTTTCCAGCCTTAAACTTAGGTGCCTTTGATGCAGCGATCTTCATAACAGCGCCGGTCTGGGGATTTCTTCCCTCTCTTGCAGCCCTCTTTGAAACTTCGAAGGTACCGAAGCCAACAAGCTGAACCTTGTCACCCTTTTTGAGCTGAGCGGAAACCACATCGGTAAAAGCCTTAACAGCAGCTTCTGCATCTTTCTTTGTCAGGCCTGCCTTATCGGCAACAGCAGCAACTAATTCTGTTTTGTTCATTTTGAACTCCTCCTATATACGAGTTTTTATCGGATTTATTTGGCCCCCTCAGAAGGCCACCAGATATACTTATACGCGTTTTATGCCGCTTTGTCAAGGAAAAAGCTATATTTACGGTGTTGAAAACCTGCCCATGAACAGTATGACTCCGCTTTCCCTGTCCCTGATGATATAAACAAAGGGTCTGTCGGCAATAAACTCCTCTTTTGGCTCATCTTCCGGCAGGGATGTAAGCCCCATCATCATCTCTGTGACAGCGGCGGCCCGGCTTCCTTCCTCATCAACCTCTATCACTGCTCTGTGACAGATATCGGTTATGCATACATCCTCGGAAAGGTTTGAGAAATCGGCATCAGCGGAAAATGCAGTTCCCATCCCCAAATCGGACAGTACCTCCTTTAAGCCGCTGAGAGTGAGATCCTGCTTGAATTTCGGAATAACAAGGGCTCCAAGTTCGGTCTTCTCAGCACTCTCCAGTCTGTCCAGAATATCAGATGGGGAAGCCTCCTCAAAAACAGAGGACAGATCCTTTTTTTCCGGATCCGTATACATTATAAGATCCATTTCGTATGAACTGTCCTTATAAGGAAGTGCCACTGCCTTTAACCCGTCCTTATCCGAGAAATAGCGGAGGCTTATGTCATCCATATGCATCATTTCAATAACCGAATCCTTATCTTTTCCGTGAAAGCTCTCCTCCCAGGTATCATCATGTGAAAAACTGTACTGCCATTCTCCGTAGAAATAGACAGCATTCAGGATATCTGCAACCGTACCCTTTCCGGCTCCTGCCTGGTAATCGGGGATCATTCCTTCTGTTGCATCATTGACCCAATCCGTTATTTCCTTTCTCGTGCTGTCTGTATCCCGGAAATCCACCTGTCTGAATTCGCCGTCAAAATACTCATCGGCCGGCTTTTTGAATTTTTCTTCATAGTCCGGACTGAGCTTTAAGCTCTTGTCGATAAACAGACCATTGGCAGTCTTAAAATAAGCGCTTTTCTTTTGTTCCCTATTATAAAAGCTCTTCATTCCTGCCTTAAAGGCATCAAAATCCTTTATTGAAAGAGCCTTATTGATCCCTTCTGCGGTCTCCCCTTTGGCGGCGAGCTCAGAAAGTGCTATTGCAGAACAGATACTGAAGGGTGAAAAAAACAGGTTATCCTCTTTTCCGTATTCATTGTACAGCTTCCGGCTGAACTCATTTATAGCCTGCTTCATTTCCCCGGTATCTCCGCTTTCTTTGTATTCTCCCTCTTCCTCCTCGCCTTCATCAGAAACCCGGCTCTCCGTACTTTCCTCAGAAACCGCTTCCTCCGTTTCTTCCTCAGAAACCGGTTCCTCCGTAGCTTCCCCGGACGCCGGAACCTCCGTTACTTCCTCTGAACCCGGTTCCGCCGGGGTTTCCTCTGTAGGTGCAGCGCTGTGATTGGACTCCGCTGTATTACTTACCTCAGTCCCGCAGCCTGCAAGCGTTATTATCAGTATAGAAACCAGGATCATTCCGAGACACCGTTTCTTCATAACTCCTCACTCCTTATCCTCTTTCAAAAGCTCATTATAGATTTCCCTTTTTGAAACACCCCTGTCAGCGGCGGCAAGCTTCATGGCACTTTTCCTGTCGTGCCCCTTTGCCTCGTACTGTTCAACATGCTCTCTGACAGACAGGCTTTCGTATTCCGCTGCCTTCTCCCTTCTTATCTCTTCCGGGCTTTTCCCCTCTGTAACAAGAACAAACTCTCCTCTGGGCTTATTTTCTTCAAAATATGATACGGCCCCGCTCAAGCTGAACCGGAGTATTTCCTCATGCTTCTTTGTCAGCTCCCTGCAGACTGATATCCTCCTGTCCCCCAGAGTACAAAGAAGGTCCTTCAGCGTCTCCTGAAGATGATGTGGCGCCTCATATAATACAATGGTCCGCCTTTCCTCCTTTAATTCCTCAAGTCTCTCTTTCCGAAGCTTGTTTTCCCTGGGAAGAAAGCCCTCAAAGCAAAAACGCCCTGTACTGAGCCCCGATAAGGTGAGAGCCGTTATAACCGCACTTGGTCCCGGAAGCGATGTTACCGGTATTCCCTCCTCAGCACACCTTTGGACCAGAACCTCCCCCGGATCTGAGATCGCGGGGGTTCCAGCATCGGTTATGAGCGCGATATCCTTCCCGGTCTGCAGCATTCCTATAAGCTCCTCGGCCTTATCATACTTATTGTATTCGTGGTAGCTGGTCATGGGGGTATGGATATCAAAATGGTTTATGAGCTTCAGGCTGTTCCTTGTATCCTCGGCTGCAATGAGATCCGCCTGCATCAATGTCTCTCTGACCCTCTGCGTTATATCCCCGAGATTTCCGATAGGGGTCGCGCATAAAAAAAGTGTTCCGCTCATATCAGTATCCGTAGACCTCCGTGATCTCGCGCGTGTATTTCCCGTCTTCACCGAAAATAATGAGGGGCTTTTCACATTTAAGATCCGCCTTTCCGCCCTTTCTCGCCTCTAAAAGCACCATATCCGGAGCCTTATCACTTCCCGGATATACAAGCCTCATTCTCTTCGGCTCCAGCTTTTGCCTTCTCATTTCCCCGAAAATATCCGGAAGACGATATGGTCTGTGGACCATAAATAATGCTCCTCCCGGCTTCAAAAGATATGCTGCGGCCGAAATAACATCCTCCAGCGTGCATAATATCTCGTGCCTCGCAATGGCCTTCGGCGCTTTCGGATTCACGATCCCGGAACCCCGGAGCATATAGGGCGGATTGGAAACCACAGTATCAAAAGAGGCCGCGCTGAAAAGTGCGCGAGCCTCCCTAATATCTCCTTCAACAATATCTATCCTGTCCTCAAGCCTGTTATGTATGACGCTGCGCCTTGCCATATCGACGCTCTCCTGCTGAATCTCGATCCCCGTGAAATGCCTGCCCTCCGTTTTTGCGGAAAGAAGAATGGGGAGTATTCCGGTTCCCGTACCGAGATCAATAAGAAGGCCATCCTTTTTAACCGTGGCAAAGCCCGAAAGAAGAACAGCATCCATACCGAAACAGAAGCGTTCCGGATCCTGGATTATTTCGTAGCCGTTCCTCTGCAGATCGTCAAATCTCTCACCGGCCTTCAATTCTACATACCTAAGAGTGCTTTCGCTCATCTCCCGTCCCGGATCTTCCTTTGCCCCGGTTCCTTTTGTTTTTCTTAAAATTCCTGTTTCCGCCTTTGTGTTCCTTTCCCTCCGATGCTTTGTCGCCGGACTCTTCGTCAAGAGCACTCTCCCCGGGAAGCTCCTCCTCCAGGAGTTCCTTCGGCAGCGGCTCCGCAGGCTCTTCTCTCTGCTTTTTCTGCTGATTCTGTCCCTTCTTCCGCTTAGCCTTGAAGGTTATCTCCTCAGCAGGATATTCCCGTATCTCCTTTTCATCCTCTGTTTCAAAAAGCACCTTGATCCTCTGGCGGAGAACATTGACCTCTGCCACCGTTCCCTCCTCGCCGTAAGGATCGGCCACCAGATCACCGACTCCGGGAAGCTTCTTATTCAGATACTCATATGTATCCTCTTCGTTTTTCAGACAGCACATCAGCCGTCCGCAGACTCCGGAGATCTTTGTGGGATTCAAGGAAAGATCCTGTTCCTTTGCCATCTTTATCGATACCGGAACAAAGTCCGACAGATAACTGTGGCAGCAAAGCTCTCTTCCGCAGGGGCCGTATCCTCCAAGTATCTTGGTCTCATCCCGGACCCCTATCTGCCTTAGCTCTATCCTCGTACGGAAAACGCTGGCCAGATCCTTAACAAGATCGCGGAAATCTATCCTTCCGTCTGCGGTGAAATAAAAGAGGAGCTTACTGTTATCAAAGGTATACTCGGCATCTATGAGCTTCATTTCCAGCTCGTGCTTATGTATCTTTTCCTTGCAGATCTTTATAGCTTCCTTTTCCCTGACACGATTTGCCCGGTCGCTTTCAAGATCCTCCTCCGTTGCCTTTCTGATCACCGATCTTAAGGGTGTATTGAAATCCTCCTCGTTCCTTTCCTCGGGACCGGAGACCACCTTACCAAGCTCCTTTCCCCTGACGGTTTCAACAACACAGTAATCGCCCTTTTTCAGTTCTGTCTCCCCCGCATCAAAGGAATATACCTTTCCCGCGGAGCGAAATCTTATGTTAACTACTCTTACCACTTTATCTACCTCATGTTCATAAACAGCAGCTCAAAGGTGTTTTCCGGATTGACATTGGACTTTAGCCTTGATCTCGCTGTCTTTATTTCATCTATTATCCTGTTTATCCTTTCAAATGAATAATATCCGGCGGCTTTTGCAAGCTCCCTCTCTTCATTGAAGAAAATGAGCTTATCTTCACTTCCCCCGGCTTTGAGGAAGAGCACATCCCTGAACCACAGGAGAAGATAGCTCAAAACATCATCGCCCTCCTCCTTTTTCTCTGCGGCCTCTTTGGCTGCCAGAGAGATACCGGTATCGCTCATTTCCCGGATCCCCGTAACAATACTGCGGAGCTTTTCAAGCAGCAGCTTAAACTCTTCGCTTTCGGACAGCAGAAGCGCCCTTCCAAGATTTCCCCTGGCAAAGGATATTACAGCAGAGCTGTCGGTTAATTCCGGGTTTTTCTTTTCCAGAAATGAGCGTATCTCACCGTTATCCACGGCTCTCATCTGGAGACATACCGCCCTTGACACTATGGTTGGCAGAAGCCGATCCTTATTATCCGAAAGAATGATAATCACGGCGTAGGACGGCGGCTCCTCCAGAGTTTTTAGAAGAGCGTTCTCGGCTTCATCCGTCATCAGGTTTGCATCCGGAATGATGTATATCTTCCTCGGGCTGTAATAGGGCTTTATCGCCACATCATTCACCACCTGGGCTCTGATGTCGGATACTCCGATAGAGCTTGTTTTTTCCGGGATCAGGGTAATGATATCCGGATGACTTCCGCTTTCCGCACACTTGCAGGAATGGCACTGTCCGCAGGGTTCTGCATTCTCCCGTTCATCAAGGGGTGTCTCGCACTGGAGCGCTTTGGCAAAAACCGCAGCCAAAGTCTTTTTCCCCATGCCCTTTTCTCCGTCGAAGATGTAGGCGTGGGCAGCTTTTCCGCTTTTTACAACTCCCGTCAGGTTGGAAATTATCCTGTCCTGTCCGATTATATCACGAAATCCCATCATGTCAGAATATCGATGAGGAGCCCCTCTATCTCTCCGATCTTATTTAAGATCGTAAGGTTATCGCTCTCCTCCTTAAGCAGCTCCTCTGCGAGACTATCCAGATTCTCGTCTATAAGCTTTATTATCCCATACACTCTGTGCCGCCCCCTTCTGTCCAGGAAGTTCTCCCTGGAAAATTTATGGGAACGGTTTATTATCTCATTCATAAAGCCCTTTATCAGACCCCGGTATTTCCGCATATCACCGATATCCTTGCGCTTTTTTATCCGGTTTCCCTGCATGGTGATCTCGTTCATCATGCCGGTGAGACGCTCCTGCAGATCGGTTTCTTCTATATTGCTCATCAGAGCAAATTTAAAGGCCTCCGACGGCTGATCGGAAGGTTTCGATACTTCAGGCTGGGTAACGGCACTGCTTTGATTGACTTTAATATCCATAAATCACCCGATCAATTCCTTAATATCCCGGACACACTGCTTCAGGTCATCATTTTTTATCCGATGATCAACACCCGCTGCCCGAAGCTTCTCATCCGAAAAATCAATATCATCAGCAAGGAAGCGCCTGCATAACTCCCGGTAATCCGGGGCAGGGCTGTTCTTTTCACGGTTCACGGCCCGTATCAGCCGGTCTCCGTCATCACATTCAATGTAAATCGGAACCACTGCCTTAGTACCTTTGAAATAGTCCCTTATAGAGACAAAGCTCTCCAGAGTACCGATCAGGATAATGTCAGATCCATCTTCAAAGCTGCCATCGTCAACGGTGAAGTATCTCCAGATACCCTGCACCGTTTCGTAGCTCCTGTCCTCTATTACCCTGCCTTTATCCTTCAATTCCAGGAACGCTTCCTCATTGGAAAAGCGGTACTCGATCCCGTCCCTTTCGCCCTCTCTTAAGGGTCTTGTGGTATAGGGGATTACTGTCCTTAATTTCCCGCCTTCTCCCGATGTAAGCTCCTTAAAGATGCTGTCCTTTCCTGAAGCGCTTTTTCCCATAAGTACGAAGATCCGGTTCATTTAAGCTCCCTTATGGCTCTTTTCAGCCTGCCGAAGCCCTCCCTGTCATCCATCAGGGTGGTCATCAGAAGAACATACTTCCCGGCTGTTTTTTCAGGCTGCAGGTGAAAATCCTCCCGTAGTCTCCGGTACAATTCCCCTGCTTCCATATCCTTATGGGACAAAAGAAGCTTCGTGGGATCAAAGCCGTAGATTCCGTATCTCCCGATTAATCCGGCTCCTGCCACCCCGGTTTTTCCGTTTTCTTCCGCTTCATTCCAAAGCTCCTTAAGCTCTCTGTTCAGGGCTGCAAAATGTTTCTCGCCTTCAGCCCGTAAAAACGTCAGCATCCTGTCTGCTCCTGCCATCAGTATGTAGGAAGGACTTGTACTTTGAAAAACGGAATAATAATGCCACAGCCTTTCCCGATCCGCCAGAAATCCGTTTACCGTAAGGATCGCCGTCTGGGTAAAGGCGGGAAGGTTCTTATGAAGACTCTTTATTATTATATCTGCCCCGGTCTCGGAAGCGTTTTCAAAATTATAGTCATCGGTGAAAGGTCTGTACAGACCTCCATGTGCCCCGTGGGCGCTGTCTGTGATAAGCGGGATATCCCTTGAATGACAGATATCCGCGATGGTCCTTACATCCGACAAAAAACCCTCATAGGTAGGAGAGGTGATAAAAACCGCTTTTATGTCCCTATCGCCGTCAAGGGCTTTCCTTACCCTTTCGGGGTCAATACCTCCCTTTAAGCCGCTGTCCTCTATTTCTTCCGGTTCGAGAAAGACAGGTTGTATATTCCGTAAATTTAAGGCATTTATGGCGCTTCTATGACAGTTACTGCAGAGTAACAGCTTCTCCCCGGGCTCTGTGCAGGCAGATATTGCCGCCAAAACTCCCGAGGTGGAACCGTTGATAAGCAGCCGCACCTCATCCCCGCCAAAGTAATCACTGAGGTTCTGATTCAGACTTTGTATTAGACCCGTCGGACTGTGCATGTCGTCAAAGCCGTCTATTTCCGTGATGTCTATCCGGTACGGATCGAAGCCCTTAAACCTTCTTTTGTGCCCGGGCATATGGAAGGGATACATATCGGAATCCGCATATTTTATGAGCTCGTCAAACATAGAATATCCTACTGGCCCTCCTGAGGCTGTGCCTCAGCCGGTGGCGCGCTCTGCTGCTGCGCAGCCTCATTTATCTGCCCGTCCATAGCTTCAGCCTGCTGCTGCAGAATCAGCTGCAGGAGCGCCTGCTGCTGCTCTTCAGTAAGCTGGGTCACATCGGAATTTTCCTGCTGGGGAACCTCCTGCTTTCCGCCGTAGACGATCACCGGCTCCCCTTTTTCCACATTATCGAAGATCTCCGCGGCCTTCTTCTTTGGAAGATTAACACAGCCATGGGATCCGCCGCTTATATAGATATCTCCGCCAAAGCTGCTCCTCCAGGAGGCGTCATGCATGCCTATATTACCGTTAAAGGGCATCCAGTAGCTCACAGGTGAGGAATAGGTCTCCCCTACAAGTGTGGCATCTCTTTCCTTATAGGTAATCGCATAGGTTCCGTCGGGAGTGTAATTCCCCGCGGAAACCTTTCCGGATACACAGGAGCTGTCAACCATAAGCTTATTGTCTTTATAGACGTAAACGTGCTGGTCATCCAGATCTATCTCCACATAATCATTACCGATATCGCTGTCTCCGTGAGTAACCGCCTTTGCAAAATAAACAGGCTCAAATTCTCCGCTCTCTCCGTTATAAATAGCTTCGATCAGAGCCGTGGTGGTATTCGGTCTGTCCGTCCACCAGCCGTAGTTCCCGCCCCTGACGGTAATGGTCTCCCCGGAATGGGTCTTGAACTCCCTGCCTATTCCAAAGGTATCGTGAGCTTTGGCAAGTGAATCCACATACTCCTTGACCTTTGTTTCGTCCATTGTGACCTTTGTCCCGTCCACCGAGATCCATTTTCCAATAAGCTCTCCGTCGACAGTCTCCGAATTCTCACCGTAATCTATGGTCAGCTTCACATTGACAAAATTATTCAGGTTGTCCTTCAATTCATTCAGCATCGGATCATCCGAAAAAACCGCCGGCGCCTTGTAACAGCCTTCGTCATCCAATACGACCTCATCCCGGAGAAGCTCCACGGCCTTTTTGACCGCTTCGTTCACCCTGTCCTCTATGAGAGACGTTCCGGGATCTTCGGGTATGACCGAATAACCGCTTTCTCTGTCATATTCACTTAGATATGCATCCTTCGGCTCTCTCTGGCCATCATAGATCCCGAGAGCGGAAATATTGGCAAGAAGCCGGTTTTCATCATATTCGATCAGGTTTTTACTGTTCAGCTTTGGCTTTTCAAAAAAAGAAAGGGGCCAGGAAAATGGGTTCTGTTCAGCTATAAGTTCTCCTATGGCACCGTTAAAAACAGGCTTTAGTCCGATATCGGATGCCTTTATCTTTCCTCCGGTGCCCTCTCTTCCCTTAACCGCTAAGGAATATCCCTGTGCCTCCTCCTCGAATACCTTCTCCGTCTCTTCTTCTGTCATCCTTGCGACTTCCTTGTCGTTAAAGGTGGTATTCGGAAGGAACCTTCCCATAAAATAAAAGGTTCCCGCGAAGTAAGCTATCAGTAGTAAAATCAGAAAGCCAAGGCTAACTGTCAATATTACGCTTTGCTGTTCCCTTCTTCTGCGTCTTCTCATCTTCTCTTCATCTTCTCTTCTCGTAATTGTCTATCAGATACCTGTACCTTCCCAGGTTCATCTCTATTATCGTCTTTATCCTGCCTTCGGCAAAAAGATCTCCCCTTGTCAGGAGCCTTATCTTCTCATAATACTCGTGAAGATCCGGATCCTCTATGAAATTACCGTTCTCACGGATGCTCTCCTGGTATCCTTCAGGGACCTCACGGCGAAGGTGTCCCACACGCCAGTTCTCCTTATACTCCGCAGGAAGCTTCGAGAGAAAGGGGTCCCCCAGGGAGTATGTGTCATTTAAGTAGAGATCGGGGTTATAGTATACCAGTATTCCTGCGGCATTTTCTATAATACCTCCCGAAAATCCGTTTGCCCTCAGATCATCCGGAGCTTCATTATTCCAGGTGTTCTGCACACAGAGCTCCCCTGTGGTCATAAGGGATATCACATTATTGTAAAGTCCCGTAGTGTCATAATAGTACTCCCTTTCATCGGATATCTGGGAGCTGTATCTGTGGCCCGCAAGATAGAGGGAGCCGTTTGTCCTTCCGAAAGTGGCGGCAAATATTACCGATACAAAAATTCCGGTATAAAAAACCTTCCTGATTAACGGAACCTTCGACGAATCGGATTCCGTATCGTTTATCATCATTACCGAGAGACAGACTGCCACAAAAAACATATTTGTAAAATGTCTCCCCATCATAAAGTCTCCGCCGATCCTGATGATATAGATCCCATAAAACAGGATACCGGCAGCAACAAGGGCATATTTCAGCTTTCCCGAAAGCACCCCGAGAACCACGGTTATCGCCGGGATCACCACTACTACAGCGTCGTCGAGGGCTGTATAAAGCGTGTAGAGTATTCCCCTCTTAATGTACTCCGTCATAGCTATTTCCGTACCCAGCTTCACATAAGCCGGATTTGGAAAGGGAAAACCGAAATAAAAGCAGGCAAAAACCTCCCAGAGGATAAAGGGCAAAAGCCCCAGAACAGCTACCCCCGCCGCCTTTACAAAAGATACATTCTCCCTCCTGAAGAGGTAGATCCACACTATGACCGGCACAAATATCAAAACGGAATCCATCCTTGCCATAGCAAGGAGGGACAGTACCAGGGCAAGCCCCAGCATTCTTTTATCATTAAACCTTTCCTGTCCCTTTATTAAATACATAAACAGCGCACTTAAGAAAAAAAGCAGGCTGTTTTCCAGTCCTGAGGTAGTATAGCTGATAAAGGCCTGACTTCCGCTAAGAGCAATGAAGCAGAGGATCACCTGCTCCTTTGTGCGGCAGAGCTTGTATACAAGGATATAATATGCCGCCAGGGAAAACAGTGTGCATACAAAAAGGGAAGTAAAATACATCTCCCTCGTAACAAAATAAAAGAGCGCTATTATCAGTGTAAACAGCGGACAGGTGCTGGCCGTTGCCCTTTCTCCGATATTATAGACAAGCCCATGCCCCTCTGCGAGGTGTCTGGACATCACATAGCCGTGATAGGCGTCATCCGACTGCCATGCAAGAGCAATGACAATGAGGCAGAAGCCGATGCTTGTAAAAAGACGCCATCTGTCAATTGAAAATGCTAATCGCTTTGTTGCATCCATATCTGTTCTTTTTTCAGGAACCTGTTATGCCAGGCTGTCCTGAAATATTTGAAATTAGCAAAGAAGGAATTCTGTGACTCCCCTTCGGTCCTCGCCGTCCAGTGCCCCGGTATCTCAATAAACTTCACGCCAAGCCTTAGGGGCTTCAGAGCGGTTTCCAGGAAGAAGGGATGCCTGAGCTCCTCCCATCTTATCCTCTTCATAAGATCTGTCGGAAAGATCCTGTAGGCATAGGTCAGGTCCGAAAGCCCGGTAAAATAAAAGAGGCCGATGGCTCGTTCAAATATCAGGTTGCAGATGAGCTTTATCTTATTGTAATGCTCGAATCCGCCTCCCTTTTTCCAACGTGTCGCGGTGATGATCCTCTTCGGATATTTCTTTGCCTTTGCGATAAACTCTCTTATCACATGAGGATCCGTTTCCAGATCCGATGACATCATCACCACATGGGAACCTTTCGCAAGGTTTATCCCCTCCCGGATAGCACCTCCCACAAAGGGAAGCTCCTGATTGTGAATATATACCGGAATCCTGTCCTTATACCTCTCCACAAGCTCCTCTGCCGTCTTTCTGGTCTCAGGACTTGTTCTGTCACAGAGAAGCAGGATAAATTCCGCAATGTCCTCCCGGACATTTGTTCCCACTATGATATCCACCGTCTGCTTCAGGGAATAGGTTTCATCCATTGCGGGAAGAAGTATGGTCACATTCTTAAATGAAGAAGGCATTTCATATCCTCGATTCCCAGTCCTGGAACACATCTTTCAGGGTCTGCTCCATACTGTATTCCCTTTTGTAACCAAGAGCTTTTATCTTACTGTCATCTCCCAGAAGCAGGGGTTCATCCGCAACGCGGAAAAGCTTCTCATCGGAAATGACCTTTGCGTCGGTACCGGATATCTTTACCAGCATATCCAGGATCTCCTTTATCTGGTATGCCTTACCGTTACAGATATTGTAAGGCTCCCCGGGATTTCCCTTTTCCATCATGAGCCGCATAGCCCTTACGCCGTCCCGTACATCTATATAATCCCTGTAGGTAGAAAGATTCCCCACATGGATCTCCGGCGGCAGCTTCCCGGCCTTAATAAGCGCGAGCTGCCTGGCAAAATTCTGAATGGCTGTTGCAGGGGGATGTCCCGTCCCGACATGGATAAACATTCTGGGAAGATATACCTTCATTCCGTAGTTTAATGCGTACTGCCTTCCCAGATTCTCAACACCCGCCTTTGATACCCCGTAGGGTGTGTGGGGGGTCAAAAGTCTGTCCTCCCTTAAGGGACAGTCTTCCTCCTTTATATTGCCGTACTCCGCGCTGGAGCAGGCAAGCAGTATTTTTGCCTCGGGAACTGCCTCTCTGGCGCAGTAAAGGACATTCAGGGTTCCTATGTAATTTGTCTCATGGGTAACATATTCCAGATTCCAGGAATCCCCGTTAAATGCCTGGGCTGCCATATGAATGATGATATCCGGCTTAAAATCCTTCATTATCCTCATAAGGGCATCCCTTTCCAGAATATCGCAGCGGATGATATCGTCATCCTGGATCGCTGCCATCCTGCTGGACGCGGAATTCCGGGCCAGTCCCTTTACCTCTGCCCCGTCCTTCCTGAAACTGATCATAAAATGGGAACCGACCATTCCGGTTCCGCCAAGCACAAGTACCTTCAAATCAAAACCTCATCTACATACTTTCCTGTTATTTAACACTTCATTTTATCAGTACAACGCCTATAATGCAAACTTAGATTGATGCGTTTATTCTTTCCCCGATTCGCATAAGTGATTGACAGAAGCGGATAATAGGACTATTATTTGCGCCGTGATGAGTAAAAGCAGTGCACATGCCATGACAGAGGGAAACCCTCTGAAGTTAATACTGAAGTTTGCCCTTCCTCTGCTTCTTGGAAATGTTTTTCAGCAGACCTATAACATAGTTGATGCAGCCATAGTGGGACAGACTCTGGGAGACAAGGCGCTGGCCGGAGTGGGCGCTTCCAGCAGTGTGCAGTTTTTTATCCTGGGATTCTGTATCGGACTTTGTGCCGGCTTTGCAGTTCCCGTTGCCCAGCGTTTCGGCGCAGGAGATATGCGCTCTCTGAGGCGTTATGTTTTCCACAGCGGCCTTCTCGTGATCTTTTTCTCGATCTTACTGACTCTTTGTTGTGCCCTTAACTGCCATAATATACTCCGGCTCTTAAGGACTCCGGATGATATCTATGAAAATGCATATATCTATCTTTTTGTGATATTCTGCGGCATCCCCTTTACTCTTCTTTATAATACTGCAGCCGGGTTCCTTCGCTCTGTGGGAGACAGCCGCACGCCCTTTATTTTCCTTGCAATATCGACAGTTGCAAATATCGGGCTTGATATTTACTGTATCACGATTCTGAGACTGGGTGTTTTCGGCGCAGCCATTGCCACCGTTGCTTCCCAGGCTTCAAGCGGTATCCTCTGTCTGATTTATATAGTGGTAAAAATGAGATTTTTAATTCCGAAAAAAGAAGACCTGCTGGTGAAAACCTCTTATTTCGCCTCTCTACTGGGAATGGGACTGCCCATGGGAATGCAGTATTCCATTACCGCTATCGGCAGTATGGTAATGCAGTCAGCCAATAATTCCCTCGGAAGTATTTATGTTTCCGGATTTACCGCAGGAATGAAGATAAAGCAGTTTGCCATGTGCCCGTTTGATGCCATTGCCACTGCTGTTGCGACCTTCTGCAGCCAGAATTACGGCGCGGGCAATATTTCCAGAATACGAAAGGGCGTCCGGATCGGCCTTATCACTACTGTTTCCTACGGCATTTTGGCCGGTACGCTTATGTTCTTCTTCGGCCGCACAGCATCGCTTCTTTTCGTAAGCCGCGATTCTGCCGCGGTTCTCGACGCCTCGGCCAGCTATCTTCGCGCTCTCGGGCTCTTTTTCTGGTCTCTCGGTATCTTAAGCATCTGCCGCATGGTAGTCCAGAGTCTTGGTTATTCTATGATAACCATCTTCTCCGGTTTTTCTGAAATGGTTGCCCGTATCCTTATGAGCATTTTTGCGGTGCCTGTATTCGGGTATGCCGCCATATGCTTTACAGATCAGAGTGCCTGGCTTTCCGGCTGCCTCTATATTGTCCCCGTATACTGCCTATGTATAAATAAGATAGACAAAATCATCCGAAAATGATCAGATCTTTTCCACCTCTTCCTTAAGCGGGATGGAGTCCGTAGCACCGTGCCTCGTAACCGCGATTGAGGATGCTTTCGCTGCCATGTCAAGGCACACCGGGATATCCTTTCCTTCTATCATACCGGAAATAAAGTATCCGGTGAAGGTATCACCTGCTGCCGTCGTGTCCACGGCCTTTACCTTATATATTCCCTGTTTATATTCCTCATCCTTATACTTATATACTGAGCCTTCGCTGCCGAGAGTGAGCACTATCTCCGCATTGGGATACTTTTCTGCAAGTACCGAAAGTATCTTTTCCGGCTCCTTTTCCCCACTTATCTGTTCACCTTCTATTTCATTGAGAAGGAACAAAGAGATCTTCTTAAGATCGCATTTTTCGAGTGCCTTGTCATAGGGGGAAGGATTCAGTACGATCTTCAGCTTCTTTTCATATGCGCTGTCTATGATATGATCCAGAAGATTAACCTCATTCTGGAGTATCAACAGATCTCCCTCTCCGAAATTGCTTAAAACTTCATCTATGTATTCCTTCGTAAACTGCCTGTTTG
Source organism: Lachnospiraceae bacterium AD3010 (assembly GCA_000622025.1). Taxonomy (GTDB): domain Bacteria; phylum Bacillota; class Clostridia; order Lachnospirales; family Lachnospiraceae; genus NK4A144. The sequence goes on from JHWU01000015.1 coordinate 91,130, forward strand.
CACCGCCGAAAAGAAGAATGGAATTCTGTCCTTCCTTATCCACCTGGATGATGGTATGTCCGGAGCGGCCCGGGATCTTCTTTATAAATGATGCATCCACATTATTTTCTATACATTTGTCTATAAGAAGCTGGCCCTCCTCACCCACGAGGCCGGCATGAAACACCTTTACTCCGGCCTTTGAAAGGGCAATGGACTGATTCAGGCCCTTTCCGCCGCAGTTTTCCTTTACCTCACCGGTCGGCTCTGTTTCACCGGGAACAATGATATGATCCACCGGATAAACATAATCGATATTTAAGGAACCGAAATTTAATACCTTCATAAATTTATACCTCCTTAATTATTAGCCCGCTAACTTCTCCGCAAGAAGCAAGGCACGCTCTGCTACTACATCTGAATTATAATGCTGCCATTCTCCCCAACGGCCTAGGCCAATAATACCATGTTCTCCCATCTCCGAAAGGATGTCCGTCATGATCTCATTCTTTCCGATGGTATTCAGAGGATAAGCGTACTTATTCACAAAATGCTCATTTTCACTCTCTCTGTAACGGTTGAGATTCGTTTCCGTCCAGTAACCCTTTGACCCGGGACAGAAATTATGTCTTACGAGTATCCTGTGGAATCTCTTATCCTCATCGGGATAATATATCCAGTGGGCGGTGGTATCCATTCTTTCCTTATGATACTCCGTAACTATGGAGGAATGCTTTAGCTTACCGATACGTTCGATCAGATCCGTAGACGCCCCTTTGATCTCCTTAAAATCCGTCCAGGGAACGGTATTGACTATTACATCTGCCTTATACTCGTCATTAACGCTTCTTTCCTCTATATCCAGCTTCTCGGCTGCCACTCCGGTCTTCAGACGATCACCCAGACTATCGGCTATTCTCCTCCAAAGCTCTCCGTAGCCGTTTCTCTTCGGATAATAAAACTCAGCATGGCCCGGCTGTCTGGCATAGGCCTTGTGTTCAAGGCAGCTCCGTAAGGTATCCTCAAAGGAAACATCCGGAAGCTTTTCCAGCCAGTAGGTTCCCAGAGAATCCAGCTCCTCACCGAACATCTTCTTATTATAAGGCAGCATATAGTCTTCTGCTATCCGATTGCCAAGCTTCCAGTATATCCAGTCGGTGAATCTGTCCGGCATCGGTGCCCCGGACACTGAGCCTGCTTCCGCTATCGACTTCAGGTATTTGACCTGAGTATCTGTATCAAGCATCCATATATTGGCTTCTATGGGACTTCCGATGATCCTGCCCTTCAGATCTATGCGGGAATCCCGTTCATACCTGTCCCATTCATTTTCCGCCATAAATCTGAACAGGAATTCCGTAACAGCCGGCCTTCTCACGTCCAGAAAGTGTCCTCCTCCGATATCAAAAGGCGAACCGTCTACCTCCCTGCTCCTGCAGAGTCCGCCGGACTCCGTTTCTTTTTCAAGAATGATGATATCTTTAATTCCCTTTTCTATAAGCTTTGCCGCCAGCGTAAGCCCGGATGGCCCTGCGCCCAAGATCAAGTATTTCATATTTCCCCTGTTTCTTTTGATTTTACCAGGTAACTATTCAGAACAGTCACTTGCGGAACCGCAAGTGACGTATGAAAACCAAGGCATTACCAGTTAATTTTACAGGACTTTTGTGACTTATTCAACTTTTGTGAGGTAGTACCACCTGAACAGTGCTACCCCGATTATTATAATATATCCGCAGATACTCAGGATTTCCGGGGTTTCATTTAAGAATATCATTCCAAGCAATGCCGCGAAGATAACCTGGGTATAATCGAATACCGAAATTTCCTTTGCAGGTGCGAATTTATAAGCATTTGTGATAGAAAACTGTCCGAGAGAAGCCGAGGCTCCGGCCATTATCAGGCATAGCAGCTGTTTTAGCGACATTGGATGATAATTCAGCAGTACTCCCGGCAGCGTAGCCATACAGGAAAACACGGAAAAACAGAGCACGATTATAGGTGTCTTCTCTCCCTTTTTCCCAAGCTTTCTTACGAATACATAGGCTGTCCCGGCACCGAATCCGCCGTAGAGTCCCACCAGCGCCGGAATAACCTCTGACACGGCACCTGTGGGTCTGATAATAAAAAGCGCTCCGGTAAAGGCTATAATAGTTGCGATTATGTCGAGCCTGGTGGGTATTTCCTTAAGAATAAAGACCGAGAGAATGATCGCAAAAAAAGGAGACAGCTTATTCAGCATATTGGCGTCCGCAATCCCGAGCCTGTCGATAGCGTAAAAATTAGCTATAAGACCGCTGGTGCCGAATAAGCAGCGAAAGAAAATATCGAGACGGTTCTCTTTTTTGATCGTTAAGGGGATTTTTTCCTTAAGAAGAACTGCTGTCGAAACAAAGATCGCAACAAAATTCCGGAAGAATGCCTTCTGCATTGTTGGCAGATCCCCCGAGATCCTGACAAAAAAGGTCATAAGGGAAAAGCCGAAGGCTGCAAAGATAATGCAGATTATACCCTTTATCTTATTATTCGTATCTGTTGTTTTGCTCTCTGTTTTAATTTCCACTGTATAATAATAAATTCTTCAGTACCGCCGCTTGCAGAACAGCAAATGACGTCTGAAAACCCCGGCATACAGTTTATCTTTAAAATGAAAAAGTGCCCAGAGCCGGAATCGAACCAGCGACACGAGGATTTTCAGTCCTCTGCTCTACCAACTGAGCTATCTGGGCGAATAAGGAGCAATGCATTTTCGAGGAATATGGGCTTCGTGCTTGCACGAAAGCACATATGACGATGAAAATATTTTGCGACAAACGGTCATAAGCGTAGGAGCTTGCTCCGTAGCGAATGGGCGATTGTCGCGCATTGCGACGTAATTAGGACGGTCATCCGGCGGTTGCGAACATGGACGCTTCCGAAGGAAGCGGTTCTGCGAAGCAGAATTTGCTGACGCGAAGCGTCTGCAAACCGCGAGCAAGCGACGGATGGGCTTCGAACCAGTAACAACAAACATTTGTCGCGCATTGCGACGTACAAAACAAATTCTTTATAATAGTAGCGGGGACAGGATTTGAACCTGTGACCTTCGGGTTATGAGCCCGACGAGCTTCCAGACTGCTCCACCCCGCGTCAAATGGATGGTGATGGATTCGAACCATCGAAGCAATTTGCAACAGATTTACAGTCTGCCCCCTTTGGCCACTCGGGAAACCATCCAAAAATGAGAAAGTACAATAACCTGAAAGGTAGAGCCGATGAGCGGACTCGAACCGTTAACCTGCTGATTACAAATCAGCTGCTCTGCCATTGAGCCACATCGGCACTTATAAAAGTGGGACCTATAGGGCTCGAACCTATGACCCTCTGCTTGTAAGGCAGATGCTCTCCCAGCTGAGCTAAGATCCCACAACCGACCCAGGACGGACTTGAACCGACGACCTCCGCCGTGACAGGGCGGCGCTCTAACCAACTGAGCCACTGGGCCATACAAACCTCAAAAACCGAATATCGAAGAAGATCCTGCATCTGCTTCGCCTTTGGCTACACAGTAAGTTCTACCAATCTGCGTTCTTATAGGAAAAGCTATCGACCTATTAGTAATGGTCAGCTCCATGCATTACTGCACTTCCACCTCCATCCTATCTACCCTGTACTCTTCAGGGGGTCTCCCGGATTGCTCCGTGGATATCTCATCTTGGGGTCGGCTTCACGCTTAGATGCCTTCAGCGTTTATCCGTTCCGGATTTGGCTACCCTGTTATGGCGTTGGTCGCCAGCAGGTGCACCAGTGATCCGTCCATCCCGGTCCTCTCGTACTAAGGACAGCTCCCCTCAAATATCCTTCGCCTGCGCCGGATAGGGACCGAACTGTCTCACGACGTTCTGAACCCAGCTCGCGTACCGCTTTAATGGGCGAACAGCCCAACCCTTGGGACCTGCTACAGCCCCAGGATGCGATGA
>JHWU01000016.1 GCA_000622025.1 Lachnospiraceae bacterium AD3010
TTTTTTCAATTTCCCAATGCATTCGTTTTGAATGTCAACCGGCAAACGCTGAAAAGATGTCACATTGTCACATCCTGTCATATCCATAATTATCTTTTTTGCCTGCTTATCAGTTGCATGCCATGTTCGCGTCTTCTGTATTTCCATACATTCTTCCGCAACATACTCATTACTTGTTTTCACTACAGTTTTTCTGGAAATAAACTGTTCAACATAATCTATATCCACCAGATTCTGTTGCCAGAGATATTCCCTGAAACTGCTGTACGGATAATCCCCCGGATTTTTACACATTCCTGCCTTTACAGGATTTTGATGAATATATCTGATCACTGTAAACAGATACGTCTCATCATCCACTGCCTCGCTCTTAAACCTATCCTGAAATAAATGCCCAACCCTTTGGTATTTTGTATTGTACCAATATACAAAACGAATACTGATACGCTTGATCACTTCTCCCAACGGCATGCTTTCCTCCTTTATTAAAATATGAATGTGATTTCCCATAAGGCAGTATGCCAGGATCTTATAACCGCACTTCAGTTTACATTCTTTCAAAATCTGCATGAATTTCAGATTATCCTCTTTATCTTCTAATATCTGCTGACAGTTAATCCCTCGCAGCATAACATGATAAATTCCGCTTATTGCATGTTTCCTTGCTCTTCTTGGCATATTTTATCCTCCGTTTGGGAGCAATCACAGAACCGTCCCCCGATTGACATGACTTCAAAAACCTTGATGGCTCCATATGCTTCCCCATATTGTCCCGGATATACCATATATGCAGCCTTTTCTTTGCACGGGTCATAGCGACGTATAGAAGCCGCCTCTCTTCTTCGATCTCGGAGGGCAGCATGGCCTTATGATACGGGACAATACCCTCATTTACATCAAAGAGAAACACTTCGTCAAATTCCAGGCCCTTACTGGCATGCATAGTCATCAGACATAAGCCCTCTCTTTCGGTATCTGCCTTATTCCCCTGATCCTTTATCCTTTCAAGCTCCCTCCTGTACCCGTCGATAGCATCGTTCCAAACGGCATACGATCTGAAGGACTTTGCCCTTAGCTTTATCTCCTCAGCGGTTCGTAAGAGCTCTTCTAAATTCACCTTCCTGTCCGCAGCGTAATCCTTTATGAATTTTTCGTAGCCCATTCCCTTAAGGATATAGTGTACTGCAGCGTATGGCTTCATCTTTGACAGGAGCTTAAGGTCATTTTCAAGCCTCCTTACGGCGCATACTGTCCTTACGTCAGATGAATGAAAGGAAAGTATCTCCCGAAAGTCCACACTCTCGCCCTGCACCGAGTTCCTGCTTATCCCCCGGTAAGGACGGTTCATTATGCGGAAAAATAAGCTCCGCCTCATATCCCCCGAAGCAATGGAAAGGTATGACAATATGTCTTCTGCGATAAAGTGGTCGTAGATATTCCTTATCCTGTCCCGGCAGGAAAAAGGAATATTTAAGTTTGAAAGCATTTCCGCGAAATATGACAGGAGCTCATTTGTACGGAGAAGAACAGCTGTACTCTTAACCCCGGAAAACCCGGAATTAGCGATATTTTCCTTAAATTCCCCTATCTCCCCTTCCCTGTCCTTAAACTCCCTGATATCTACAGCGTTCTCTTCTTCCCAATCGGAAAGCTTCCCGTTTAATTCTTCCGCTCCCGAAATAATATCCTTTTCTATCCTAAGGGTATTTTCCGAGACCACGATCCCCGCTGCGTCAACGATCTCCGGGACCGAGCGGTAATTTACCGAGAGCTTCACTATCCTTGCCGAAGGATAATCCTCCTTAAAATGCAGCATTATCCCCGGATCCGAACCCCTGAAGCCGTATATAGACTGGTCGTCATCCCCCACCGCAAAAAGGTTCTCATTTTCCCCGGCCAGGGTTTTAAGGAGCTCAAACTGCACGGGATCCACATCCTGAAATTCGTCTGCCTGTATATAGCGGAACCTGTCCTGCCACCTTGAAAGTACTGCAGGTCTCTCGCGGAAAAGCTCCCGGCTAAGCAGCATCATGTCATCAAAATCAATAAGCCTCATTTCCGTCATGCGCTTTTTGTATCTTATGAAAAAGGTCTCAAATACTTCTGAGGAAAGATAGGCCGATTCAAAGTCCTTAAGAACAAAGGACCCGCACTTTACACGGCTTATCTCGTTGATGAGTCCCGCGACCGCTCTTCCCCTGTCGGCAAGCTCGACCCGGAGTGACTCCAGTATTTCATTTATTATTTCACTCTGTCCCGAAAACTTTATGATATTGTCTGATGAAAAACGATAGGTATGTCTTAAGATCTTATAGAATATTGAATGGAAGGTTCCGATGGTCAGGGCTCCTGCCCTGTCTCCGAGAAGCTTTGACGCTCTTCTTCTCATTTCTTCCGCAGCGAGGCGGGTAAAAGTGATGGTAAGGATATTTGAAGGATCAATATTAAGAGTGGAGATAAGATAGAAAAGTCTGTATGTGATAACAAGGGTTTTCCCGCTGCCGGGTCCCGCAATGACCTCGCAGGGTCCGGTGTCGTGGGTAACGGCTTCTGCCTGGGCAGGGCTTAAGGCTGACAGCCCTGTCCCGTAGGCATCAATGTTTTCAACCGCCAAGACGTTTTATTCCGTCCTCTATCCTTCTTATCGACTCTTCCTTACCTATTATCTCCATTATCTCCGTAGCTCCGCCGGGAGTGGATTCCTTACCTGAAACCACGGTACGGAGAGGCCAGAGAACAAATCCGTTTTTATATCCCTTTTCGTCTATAAATTCCTTTATCCTGCCATAGAGAGCGTCATTACTGTAGTCCGTATGTTCCTTAAGTATCGGCAGTATTTCCTTCAGCACGACGAGGCTCGTTCCCTCGTCTGTTTTCATCTTTTTATGCCTGTATATCGCCGTATCGTAATCCGGAAGCTCTGAAAAGAAATCTATGAGCCCCTTAATATCCGGAAATACCTCTATTCTTGACTGCACAAGAAAAGCGATCTTTTTTAAATCCAGCGGCTTCTTAATGACTTCTTTGATATAGGGCTCGGCGAGCTTAAAGAAATCTTCAAAATCCATCTTCTTTATGTACTCTCCGTTCATCCATTTAAGCTTCCCGAAGTCGAATACCGCAGGGCTCTTGTTGATATGATGATAATCAAATTTCTTAATGAGCTCCTCCATGGACATGATCTCCTGATTGTCATCGGGAGACCAGCCTAAGAGAGCAACAAAATTCACCACCGCTTCCGATACAAAGCCCTGCTCCAATAGATCCTCAAAGGAGCTGTGCCCGCTTCTCTTACTGAGCTTTTTATGATCCTCGTCTGTTATGAGAGGACAGTGGATATACTCTGGGATCTCCCATCCGAAGGCTTCGTAGAGCCTGTTATACTTTGGAGAAGAGGAAAGATACTCATTTCCTCTTACAACGTGGGTTATACCCATCAGATGATCGTCCACAACGTTCGCAAAGTTGTATGTGGGATAGCCGTCCGATTTTATAAGGATCATATCGTCGAGCTCCTCATTACTGACCGTGATATCCCCGTAAATATCGTCATGGAAGGTAGTGCTTCCATCCATCGGATTATTCTGCCTGATGACAAAGGGCTTATTCTCAGAAAGATTCTTCTCAATCTCCTCCTTTGAAAGATGAAGGCAGTGCTTGTCGTAGACTGAGATCTCCTTTTCCGTTCCGTCCTCACTCTTTATTGTTTTCTTAAGCCCCTCCAGCCTTTCTTCCGTACAGAAGCAGTAGTAGGCCTCTCCCTTTTCCACAAGTTTTTTCGCATACTCCATATAGAGTCCGCTCTTCACTCTTTCCGACTGCACATAGGGGCCGCACTCTCCCTCTTTTCCGGGGCCCTCGTCATAATCAAGACCCGTAAGCTCTAAGGTGCGGTTTATAATGTCAACTGCCCCCTCCATTTCTCTCTTCTGATCCGTATCCTCTATACGCAGGATAAAATCGCCTCCTGCATGCCGGGTGATCAAATATGCATAGAGTGCGGTCCTTAAGTTTCCGACATGCATACGACCTGTTGGACTGGGTGCAAATCTGGTCCTTACCTTTTTCATTTTCCATTCTCCTCTGCTTTGTTATGGTGCGGCAATAAGTGTATCCTCCGGATTCATCTCGGTATTCTCGGGATTCTCCGGTTCATAGCTTTCAGCCTCCTGATCATCTACATAGCGCTTATACGATTTGCTGTCCGTATCATCATCGTCATCATCGTCATCATCATCATCGCTGTCAGGGTCATCGGTCTTACTGGAGCTGCTGCTTGATGTGTTGCTCTCAGGATTACTGCTTTCCGTGCTGTCAGTCATGCTGGCCTCCGTCGGGGTTTCAGCCTCCTCCTTCACGCTATCCTCTTTATCCTCCTGAATCTCATCTCCGCCTTCAACTATTCCCTCACTGTCCTCAATGTCCTCTTCAATATCTTCCTCGCCATCCTCAGGTGTGTCGCCCTGGGAGGAACTGTCCGTCCCGGCCTGGAGAGTACGCAGGTAATCATAGTCGTAATCAATCTCATCTCCGTCAAGTGACCTGTATCTGAAATAAAAAACAGGCGAAGACCCGTTATTTCCGAAGACAGAACCCACATGGAAGGATACATTCCCTGCAGTACTTGACTCATGTACATACATCATATCCGAGGCTTCACCGCCCCTTCCCGTGTACCCGAGAAGTATGGCCGCATGGCCGAAACGGTGGCTCGCATCATGACCGTATACCATTATATCCCCGGCTCTGATATTTGAAAGACCCTGGTCGTACTCCTCTCCGTCCTCATCAACAGCAATAAGCTTCAATGCCCCGTTTCCCCTGGTATAGATAAGGGAGTCCGTATTGCAGTATCCAAGGTTATTATTAACCGCAATATAATAGATCCAGTCAGCCCAGTGCGAACAGTCCATTCCGCTGATCTGATTGGCAAAGCTCACTATTGCATCATCCGGAACTATTGGAAAGCCCGTTTCGTCCTTTTCGGTATTTGAAGGTCTGGTGGGCTGTGCTCCGCCCAGAACATAGGGTATCCTCCCGACAGTGAGAAGTGCACTCTTCACTATCCTGAATTCCTCCTCCGAAAGAGATCCGTTCGCGTTCCAGGTTATGGTAAGTATGTTCTTGATGTCATCAGCGGAAAGTACCGCGCTGCTTGTAAGAGGAGCATCCGTACCTCCTTCGACCTCAAGCTCATCCATTGTGAAGTGGTCGGCCTTTTCATAGAGATCATCCGGTATCTCCTCCGTGCTCTCACCACCCATTTTTTCTTCAAAGCCCCTTGCAGTGAGTGAAAGCAGAAGCTCTCTTCTCTCGGCCTCAGCCTTTTCACGCTCGTCAAGCATTTCATTGAGCTGGATATTGTAGCTTACTATCCAGTCCACTATCTGGGACCCGTAATTCATGAAAATAGCAAAGAACAGAAGAATAAAGGCTGTCAGTGTCTGCAGCCAGTATTTTTGGATAATCCTTACTGTGTTCAGTATCTGGGGGAATTCCAGAGGATTGATACGCTTCTTATGGACCTTCCAGGGTTTGCCCCTGTCTCTATGAAGTGCATTGTCTACATAGTACGTATCATAATACCAGAATCTTTCCAGATCGGAAAGTCTTTTTTTCTGACCTCCCAGCTTTATTTTTTTTTGCCTCGTCAGACGATGGTACAGATATCTTAAATCAGTCATGCCAGCTTATTGTCGCACAAAGAATGATAAGTTTCAATAGACCGATATCTTATGCTCCAGTAGATAATATCCGTCCTTCAGCTTATAAGGAATACAGGAAACATTTACATTTGCACTGCCTGTTTCCTCAAGGATCCTCCCCAATACCCTGTTCTTTACCTCATTATCATCATAGGCTCTGTTGCACTCATCAAGAAGCTTCCCGTCTATGACCATGGAAAAAGAGAAGCTGCCCTTTCCGGAATTCACTATCATATTGTACAGTTCGTCATAATAAAGCTCCATGTCGCCTATCACGTCTTCTTCCGAGAATCCTGCGGATTCCAGTGAAGGGAGCTCTTCTTCGGGATCAGCCTGCTCCTGCTGCTCCTCCTCCGGAGGTTCTGAGGACTCGAGATCCCTGTATTTTGTTCCGTTACAGGGCGGCAGATATACGGATAAGCTCTGTCTCACGTGGGTACCTGCGTAGTCACTGTCGGTCTTATTGAACCATTCATAATACCAGGGTTCCTCGGTTCCCGTATCATCCCAGGTAACATCCACATTGTAGTAGCCGTCGTCAAGCCTGATTATGTTCCATCCATGAGGCTCTCCGGCATAACCTGTGCAGAGATAGCAGGGAATACCGAGCTTTGTCATTATATATGAAAAGGATCTTGCATACCCCGCACACACGGTCTTATTCCTCACAAGGCCGCTATATGCACTCTGGTCAAGGGGATTCATCTGATAATCAAAGAGCTCGGAAAGCCTGTTATGAACAAATCTCTCCTTTTCATAATCGCTGCCTGAAGCCCCGGAAATAATGGAGGAAGCAGCACTCTCAAACTCCGACCGGGACCTTTCAATATCTCCCGCAGTCTCATTATAAAACAGATCCAGCTCAATAAAGTCGCCGTTCCTTCTGTAAATTGTCCTGTACTGCGTATCCACAAAGAAAAGCTCGGGATGATCATTAAATACCGCTTCAAAGGCATTGTCTATCTGCCTTCCGGTCATAAGGCGGTCGACGGACTTAAACGCGGGATTCATTTCATTAATATTTGCGTATATCTGGCGGTAGAGTCTCTTCCCCCGGTCATTCAGCATATTGTAATAGGGATAAAATAAAGGATCAAATGTCAGATCATCCCCTGTCGGACCTGTAGACAGCTCCTTCTCTATCCTGTCCGCTTCCTCGTCATCCACGGTTTGCTCGGTGACCTCGATTTTTTCGTAACCGCAGCTTTTTGAAAGCTCTCCCGGCACACTGAGCTCAGCCTCATCCGGGGCACTGTATCCACCGGAAAGACCGTCAGTCAGTCCGCTGCTTTCATCAGTAGAGTTCCTGTCCTCCGGAATCCCGGCTGCTTCTTCTACTGCCGGTTCTTCTGTCTCCTTACTGTTCTCTTCAGCGATATTCGCCTTTTCTTCAGTCTTGTTTTGAACAAGCTGCTTTACATATGCTTCAAAGTCAGGATTTACAGCATATAAAGAGATCACTCCCGTTAAAAAAGCAAGGAGCAGCATAAGGATTGTAAGTAAAATGATCTGGAATTTTTTCATATTTTGATCACACAGGATCCGTCATTTCCTGCCGTTCCTCATTTTCTCGGCCATAATGTAGCCAATGGTTCCGGGAGCGTACCTTTGCTTTCCTGTATCCTTCCCCTTCTTATCTGCCGGGCGGTTTTTCCCTGAAGCTCCGGGAGTCTGCTTACCTCTGCTCCCGTCTTTATCGGTCATTGAAAGTGATATCCTTCCCTTCTTTTCATCTACCTCAAGGACAGTCACCTCCACGATATCTCCAACGGATACTACCTCCAGAGGATGCTTTATGAATCTGTCTGACATTCTGGAAATATGTACAAGACCGTCCTCATGAACCCCTATATCCACAAAGGCTCCGAAGTCTATAACATTCCTTACCGTACCCTTTAGCCTCATTCCCGGCTTTAAGTCCTTCATTTCCAGCACATCCGAACGCAGAACCGGCTTCGGCATCTCTTCTCTCGGATCCCTTGCAGGCTTTTCCAGCTCTGTCAGGATATCATTAAGAGTGATCTCTCCGCAGCCTATCTCCTCTGCAAGAGCTGCCTTATCCTTTACGTTTTTCTTAAATTCCCTTATCTTCTCTTCCTCTCTTATACCGCAGCCGATCTTCTTTAATAGTGCTCTGGCGCTTTCATAGGATTCGGGATGGACCGCAGTGGCGTCAAGAGGCTCCTTACCTCCGTTTATGCGGCAGAACCCTGCGCACTGCTCAAAGGCCTTCGGCCCCAGCTTTGGCACCTTCAGAAGCTCCGCTCTTGAAGTGAATTCACCGTTCTTTTCCCTGTATGACACAATATTCTTTGCGACCGGGGATGAGATGCCGGAAATATAGGATAAAAGAGAGAAGGATGCCGTATTCAGATCGACCCCCACACTGTTTACCGCATCCTCCACTACTCCGGCCAGGGTCTCTGAAAGCTTTTTCTGGTTCATATCGTGCTGGTACTGCCCCACACCTATGGACTTTGGCTCTATCTTTACAAGCTCCGACAGAGGATCCTGAACCCTCCTTGCAATAGAGGCCGCACTCCTTTGTCCCACGTCAAACTCCGGAAATTCCTCGCTTGCAAGACTGCTTGCGGAGTAGACGCTGGCACCCGCTTCATTGGTTATCACATACTGGACCTTTGCTTCGGGGATCTCATGCAAAAGCTCTGAAACCACCTGCTCTGATTCCCTTGATGCGGTTCCGTTCCCTATTGAGATCAGTGAGACCTTATACTTTGAGATAAGGTTCCTTAATTCCTTTTTTGCTTCCTCCGTTTTATTATGAGGCGCAGTGGGAAAGATCACCTTTGTATCAAGTACCTTTCCCGTGGGATCCACCACCGCGAGCTTACAGCCTGTCCTGAAGGCAGGATCCCAGCCGAGCACTGTCCGGCCTGCGATCGGCGGCTGCATAAGCAGCTGCCTTAAGTTCTTTCCGAATACATCTATGGCTCCGTTCTCAGCTCTTTCCGTAAGCTCATTCCTTATCTCCCGTTCAATGGATGGTGCAATGAGCCTTGAATATGAATCTGAAACGGCGTTCTTTATAATGGGCGAAGTATAGACATTATCATTAATAAGGATCTGTTTTTCGAGATAGCTTATGATCCGTTCTGCCGGAGCCAGTACGGATACACTTAAAAGCTTTTCATTTTCTCCTCTGTTTATGGCAAGTATCCTGTGTCCGGCGATGTCCTTGACGCCCTCCTCGAAATCATAATAATTCTGGTAAACAGACTCTTCAGCGCTGTCCTTTGCCTCGGATCTGACCTTCCCCCCGGAACGTGTAATGTCCCTTATATACTCCCGGTAATCCGCATTGTCAGATATCTTCTCCGCGATTATATCCGAAGCTCCTGCAATGGCAGCCGATACGTCAATAACCTCCTTTTCCGAAGCTTTAACAGCATCCTCCTTACTGTCAGATTCAGGCTTGAGCTTTCCGGTCACATATTTTTCCGCTTCTTCTTCTACCGGATGATCCGTATCCTGCTTAAGAATGAATTCAGCAAGAGGGAGAAGCCCTCTTTTCCTCGCGGCATCCGCTCTTGTCTTTTTCTTCTGCCTGTAGGGCCTGTAAAGATCCTCTACGGTAACCAGCTTTTCAGCGGCAAGTATTGCATCCTTCAGCTCCTGGGTGAGCTTTCCCTGTTCATCGATAAGGGAAAGCACCTCCTCCTTCCTCTTTTCAAGGTTTCTCAGGGCTTCAAGCCTCTGCGAGAGTATTCGGAGCTGCTCATCATTAAGGCTTCCCGTTGCCTCCTTCCGGTAACGGGCGATAAAAGGGATGGTATTCCCTTCATCTATAAGCCTGACAGCAGCTTCCACCTGCCACTCCTTTGAACCGGTCTCACCGGCAATAGTCCTTATTATGTCCATCTTTTTTCCTTCCAGCAGTCCCACTTATATGAGACAATACACAACCCACCACCTTAAGGTGGTGGGTTATCTTATTACTGCAATATTCCCATATATTTAAGAATACACAGCGTAATATGCTTTTGCTTCAGCTCCTGTATTTTTCCATATCCATGAGTTTTTCATGCTTTGCAACTATAGTAGTCACAACTGCGTCACCCGTTACATTGGCACAGGTCTGCATCATACCCATAATGGGATAGAGACCCATTATAAGGCTTATAGATTCCGCAGGTATCCCTATCTGAGGCACCAGAAGCGCAATACATACGAGGTTTCCTCCCGGTACTCCCGGGCTTCCCAGAGACAGCACTATAATGGAAATAAAGAGTGAGAGAAAGACGCTGCTCGTAACCTCGATATTAAAGATCTTTGCGAAAAACAGGGCGGAGATAATAAGCGCGATACAGCTTCCGTCCATATTTATCGTAGCTCCCAGCGGAAGCGAGAATGAATAGACCTTTGGTGAAACCCCCATCTCATCGCACTGCTTTATGGATGTGGGAAGAGCCGCATTACTTGAAGCAAAGGTGAAGGCTGCAGTCATTGCGGGATAGTATTTCGAAAGGAAGGTAAAGGGATTTAATCCTCCGAGTATCAGCAATAGCAGGAGATATATGATTATCATAACTATATCTCCGAAGTAGATGACCGGCACCCATAGAATCACGCTTGCCAGTTCCTTTAGATCCATTGCTATCATCATCTTGGCCATTGAACAGAAAACGACCAGCGGGATAAATCCCACAAGAACAGTGGTGATCTTCGAGAATACCTCGTAAAAGGCCGACAGGATTTCCCTGACAATAGGGAAATTCCTTGATAGTACCGCTGCTGCAAGGCCAAGTAAAAGTGCAATAAAGATGATCTGCAGCATTTCCGATTTCTGGAACGGAGTAATGATATCCGAAGGAACGATCCCCACCAGGGTATCCTTAATGGAAATATTCACACTTTCTCCCTTTGCCAGCGTGTCTGCGGCAGCCTCCGCCGATACCGCATCCGCAAGGGACGGATTACCTATGGGGAATAGCTGGTATGTAAAGTATCCCACCCAGACAGCGATGATGGATGTGATCACGTACATTATAAATATCTTTCCCGCGATACGTCCGAGAGCCTTGATATCACCAAAGTCTGCGATGCTGGCAGCTATGGAGAAGAATACGAGCGGCGCAACAATCAGCTTCAATGAATTCATAAAAACGGTGTATATGGGTACAAAAAGATTCGTGCTTATACCCTTGGACACCTCAGCAGGAAGTGCGGACTGCATAACAAGTCCGGTCACTACACCAAGCAAAAGAGCGATAAGGGTGAAGACAAGTCCGGCGAAATGAGATTTTTTAGCCGTTAATAATACGGAATTTATGCCGTTACTGTTGGAGATACGGAGATTATCCCCCAGTATCCTGTTTATGAGTCTCTGCAAAACGGCATTAGCCTCATCATCCTCCTGATCAAAAAGGAACTCCTTTTCTATATCGGAGGCACTGAATGCACTGCCTCTTGCTGTGAACTTGATCTTCACATTACCAAGGAACCCGCTGATTTCGATCTTCATCTGTTCCGAGGGATCCGTCGCGTTGGAAATAAGCTTTGCCAGCACTTCCTCCGACGAAAGCACCGCTTTTGCAGTTTCCTTTGATGATAACTTATACTCCTTTAGGGTATCTCGGATAAAATCCATTCCAGATGGAATGCTGGAAGTACTGCAATTCAATACTATTTTTTTGCTCATATTTCCCCCTTCCTGTTTACTAAGCTATAATAAATAGATAATTTAAATTGCATTATATCATGAATTGGTCATTAGAAGTCATATTTTCTTATGACTTTACTTTGAAAGTACATAAAGCCTGTAACCGTTCCGCGAGGGCTTTGCGAAGCAAAATCCCGAGTTGTGCAGCGGTTTTGCGCTCGGCGAAGCCGAATTGCAATCGCAAAACCGCCACTAAACGCCACTTTAACTTATGGTGGTATCATGGAATATGTTATGGGCGTTTAGTGACTTTTCCAATATCGATTCAGATTGTGTATTGACTTTTGTTTTCCTGAATGGTAATATATCACTCGTGCCGTGCGGTGAGAGCCTATCCGGTGCAGTAAGCGGAAGTGTCGGAACTGGCAGACGAGCAAGACTAAGGATCTTGTGAGCGCAAGCTTGTGTGGGTTCAAGTCCCATCTTCCGCAGAAAAACAAAAAGGGTTAAGCCTGGAGGGCTTGACCCTTTTTGTTTTTCTGCCGAGGAGTCCCTTGAAGCCCAGGCTTCAAGGTCTCCTCGGCATAAATGCCTCGTCGGTCGGTTCGGTGGGAAAAAGGTCCACCGGACCTTTTTCTGTTTCCACCTCACCCCATCTTCCGCAATTAACTTAGCTATTCGCGGCCGCGAAAGGTCCACTGGACCTTTCGCCATCTTCCGCAGTATATAAGTACCTGCCCATTTTAGCTGGTTCCTTTTTTTGCGGAACAGACTTGAAGAGGCTTCGCCTGTTCAAGTCTGCGGGCCGCAGCCGCGCTCGGCGCGGCTATTCGCGGCCGCGAAAGGTCCACCGGACCTTTCGCCATCTTCCGCAGTATATTAATTCCTGCTCTTTTGAGCTGGTATTTTTTTTTCAGATCAGACTTGAAGAGGCTTCGCCTTTTCATCCGATTCTATCCGGGCATTTTTTACCCTTATGACCCTGTCCGCAATTTCAGCGAATGAATCATTATGGGTCACCATCACCACCGTTCTGCCCTCCTTACGGCTTAAATCCTGAAGAAGCTTTAGGATCTCATTACCAGTATTGGTGTCGAGCGCTCCCGTGGGTTCATCGCAGAGTAAAAGTCTCGGGTTCTTCGCGATAGCTCTTGCGATTGATATCCGCTGCTGCTCTCCGCCGGAAAGCTGGGAAGGAAAATGATGCATCCTTTCCTTAAGCCCAACTTTCTCTATAGCCTCCTCCGGTCTCATAACCTCTATCTCTCCCTTATTCCACACCGACTTTTTACTGGAATGGGCCCGTACATCCTTCATCAAAGCCACATTTTCATAGGCAGTGAGCGTGGGAATAAGATTATAAAACTGAAAGACCACTCCCACGTTCCAGGCTCTGTAATCCGTGAGCTCATTATCCTTATATTTTGCAATATTCTCACCGTCAAAAAGAAAATCCCCTTCGGTAGGTGAATCCATTCCACCCAGTATATTTAAAAGGGTGCTCTTTCCTGCTCCAGACGGTCCGAGTATTACTACAAACTCCCCCTCATTAAGCTGAAGGTCAATATCATGAACTGCGTAGAAGCTCCGTTCACCCATGGTATAGGAACGGCTTATTTTCTTTAATTCAATCAAGGACATATCTCGCCCGTCCTCCCACAGATTCATCTGTAACAGAATCAGTTATGACTATATCACCCTGACTAAGGCCGCTCTTTATCTCCACCTTATCCTCTGTAACGATCCCTGACGTCACGTATACTTTGTTTATCCTGCCTTCCTTAACGGTATAGCAGTAATCCCCACTGTCATCACTGTAAAAGGCTTCAACGGGGATGATCAGTGTGTTGTCCACAGCATCCGTATATATGGATACATCCGCTTCCATATCGATAATAGCCAGGTCTCCGGCATCGGGAATAGATACCTCCACTTCAACTCTGCTCTTATCCGATGCGTCCCTGGTGGCGAGATAATTGATCTTTTTCACCACCCCTTCATATTCCCTGCCGCCTATCAGGGTCACGGCCTTCTGTCCTGTCTTTACATCCGCTATATCGTACCTGCTTATTTCAGCCCTGCACACCAGATCCTCCGTTGTCTCCAGGGTAAAAAGAGGGGTTCCCTCTGTCACAAAGGCTCCGTCCTGAACATTGAGCTCCGTAATCACACCGGCAAAATCCGTCTTTATCCCCTCCTCTGCTTTCTTAAGGTCTTCGGATACTTCCTCCTCCTCTTCGCGGCTTAGCTCCGTATTTTTTCTTAAAGCCTCCTTCTCATCCTCATTCATTATCATATTTTCATAGGTGGCTTTTCGGGATCTGGCCTCTGTCCAGTTCCTTGTAATATCCTCCATCACGTTATTCACATCGTTAAGAGCTGCATTTTCTTCAGGCGTGGCCGCCCCCGCACTTGTTACATAGAGACCCTTCTTCAGCTCGGAAAGCTCCTCGTTAAGCCTGTCAACCTCCTTTTCAGCCTTCTTTATATCCTTTACGGTCTTTTCACTGTAGTCGTCTTCATCCTTTGTCCCGTATCCCGTAGCCTTGTTCTTCTTATGCCGGCTTTCCGCGATCTCCCTCTCTTTCTCTGCGATCTCCTTATTAACGGAATCTATCTGGCACTGGACCGCGTACTGTCTTGCAAATTCCTCCTCCGTGATCTCATTCCCCTTTTCCCTGTACATCCAGTAAAGGGCCGCATAGGAATCGTCGTCATTCTTTGCATTTCTGTACTTTGACGCATTGCTGTCGCTTTCCTTTACCTTTCCGCTGTAATCGAGCTCTGCCTGTTCGGTCCTGATCTCCGCCTCCGTTAAAAGCCTTTTTAAGTCACTTTCGTCATATTTTATGATAGTCTCACCCTTACCGACCCTGTCGCCTGCTTTTACAGCCACGGACTCTACCGGTGCAGTGACTTTCGAATAATAGACCCTGTTCTCTGCTCCGTGGATCTTTCCGGTCTCCGTTATCTTACCGGATATTTCCGACATTATGACCTCCGAAGCCATGTAGCTTTCCCCGAGACTCATGGCGTATACTGCGGATCCCCCCACGAGAGCTGCGGCGGCAACAACGGCCGCGACCTTTAATACTTTAGTGTTTTTCATCATTCGATCCCCTTTAATGCTTCAACCATATCTATATCCTTTACCCTTGCGGACAGGAAAAAGCTCACTGCCGCAGAAAGTATGACCGTTCCAAGTACGGCATACAGGTAGGACGGCAAAAATATTACCGCCCTGTAATCCATTGATTCCGGCATATCCGCCATTATCCCTCTTAATAGGAGCCTGCCAAAGGGAATTCCGAGAATAACCCCGGCAACAGTGATCCACAGGTTCTGAAACTGCAGGATCTCCCTGATCTTTCCGGTCTTGAAGCCAAGTACTTTTAAGGTTGCCATTTCTCTTGACTTCTCCACGAAGGACAGAATCCCCTGATTATATAAGACCACCACTCCGAGAATTACTGCCCCGCTTATGAAAATAGCCATCATCATATACATCATCTCCTTCATCTGATCCATAGATCTCATCATTTCCTTTGTATCCTGCACTCCCGTGACCAGATCGTCATCCTTAAGCTCATCCTTCGGATCCACATTTGTAAGTATCATCAGCGGCTCAAAGTCGTACTCATGCTCCTCATATACCTCGCGGAACATGCTTATCCCCTGGGTTCCCGGATTCGCATATATCTGCATCACCCTGTCCTTCTGCCATTTATCGTCTCCGGTTAAATGCCATCGGACGAAATCTCCCTTCTCTATTCCAAGAGACTCCGCCATTTTTTTTGACATGGCTATCCCTTTTTCGGTAAGGAACTGGTGCTCAAAGGCATCTCCCTGGAAATGCATAAGGCTCCCCTTTTCAAGCACGGTAACGGATCCGCTTTTCCTTATATCCCCTGCCTCGAAATCAGCTCCTGTGATCTCTAAAAGCTGACCCTTATACTTTCTTGCATATTCATATGTCTCTTCATAGGTGGCATCCTCCTTCATAATGATCTGGTAAGAAGCCGTATTCAGCTCTCCGTACATCCAGTCGGTAATAAACTCTATGGAATCAAGGCAGCCGAAGGCTGTCAGCATAAGCATTGTACAGCCTGCCACTCCCACTATTCCCATTCCGGTCCTTATCTTATTTCGTCTCACATCCCTGAAATTCCACTGGGTAGCGAATCCCAGGCTTTGCCAGAACCTCCTTTTTTCAAACCAGGAGGGCTTTATGAGCTTCGGAGCCTCCGGTTTAAGTGTTTCTGCCGGAGGATACTTAAGCTCCTTTCTGCAGGAAAGAAAGCTCACAAGGGACGAAATGGCAACGGAAGCAGTAATCACAAATATCCCGGAGGAGGTAAGCTGCCCCTTCGCTCCGGGTATAAGATAGGTTTTCTTCATCATATTAAGGACAAGATCCACTATGTATTTATGCCCGGCCACCGCGCCGAGGACGCTTCCAAAAAGACTTAAGAAAAAGCCGTAGGAAATATAGTGAAGCGTTATGACATTCTTTGAGAATCCGAGAGCCTTTAAGGTTCCTATCTCCGTTCTCTGTCTCTTTGTAAGTCTGGTCATTGTGGTTATTATCCCGAGTATTGAAATGATCATAAATACCACGGGGAACATGAATGACATACCCTTATGCTGATCCATCTCGGCCCTGAAGGTCTGGTAGCTTAAATTGTCGTCCTTATCGAGAACTGCCAGGCTGTCATCCTCCAGAGCGTCCTTTATCTTCGGATCCAGTGCCTTTTTTATATCCTTTTCACTTTTGCTTAAGGCGTTTTCATTATCGATACCGTACACATCCAGAACAAGCTCATTAAAAGCCGCATCCTCACCGGGATACTCGGATACGTCCATCCAGGCTGCCCCGTAAAAGCCGTAATCCGGCATCATTGAGGCGGTATCCTGCAGGAAATAAACATATTCCGGGTGTCTCACCGTCCCCATAAGCACGGTATCAAACTCCTTACCCTCGTACTTCAATTTCACGCTGTCGCCTGTATTTATTCCGTTTTTCTCCGCGAAATTATAATCAAGCCACAGGCCCTTCGATCCCGGCATATATGTTTTTCCGCTTACCGGAGAAAGACAGGATATCTCATTTCCCTCAATAAAATTAAGATACAGATCCGCTTCCCTGTCCGGAAGCACCGCCTTCCCCTTTAGGGATATCCTTCTCTCAGCCTTTTCTACGCCCTCTATGTCAAGAACCTTCCTTACATCATCAGACGAAAAATCCTTTCCCTGTACCCAGATATCCGCGAGAGCGCACTTTGTATAAAATGCATCCTCAGCCGCCGTAAAGCCCGCAACTTCGGAATCCATTCCCACGAATACAAAAAGTCCGAGGAATGACATTATAAATATTGAAAAAAACTGAACCTTATTTTTCCAAAGGTTCCTCAGCATATTCCTGAAAAGCAAGCTTCTCTCCTTACGCTTTTGCCCTGAAACACCTTTTCCTTACGTTAGATATATCTAACTCCGGTTATTTATTATACCCCACTTTGGGTGGGGTTTAAAGTCTTTTTATGGTAAGCGAAATTATAAATTTCGCTTACCATAACGCTCCGCGAGGATGCGCACGGATTTTGTAAGGAAATATGCGGCTTTCAGCCGCCAAAATCCGGCGCAGTAAACGCCAAAACGAAAAGAGTTTTTGGCGTTTACTATATTTAGCCTTGCATTACCTCAAGTATCGCTGGGAGGAACTGCTTCTTTCTGGAAACCACTCCGGGGAGCATTGCCCTCTCATCATCCTCAACCTGGCAGGAAAAGGCATTCTCTATGACCCAGGCGCCCTCCCTTCCGGCAAAAAGCACCTCGGAATTCTCTCCGATGATATCCGTTAAAAGGAAGAACACTATATCCAGCTCCGCTTCCTTCCTCTTTTCATCAAGTACAGGCAGTATTCTTTCCCTGATAAGCGAAAGCTCCTCGGTATCCATGGCATTTATCTGCCCTATACCTATGGTCTTGTCTCCAATAGAGAAACGCTTGAAATCCTGTCTTATGATCTCGTCCGCGGTCTTTTTCTCAAGGTTCGAACCTGCGCGGAACATTTCACGGGCAAACTGACGGGCATCCACTCCGGCGATCTCAGAGAGTTCTTTTCCGGCAATACGGTCTGTTTCCGTACAGGTAGGACTTTTATACATTAGAGTATCCGACAGAATGGCGGAAAGAAGAAGCCCTGCGATCCCCGGACTTATCTTCACATTATTCTCATTATACATCTGCCAGATAATGGTAGAGGAAGAGCCTAAGGGCTGATTCCTGAAAAATACGGGAGACAGGGTATTTACGGTTCCGAGCCTGTGGTGATCTATTATCTCAAGGATCTCCGCATCCTCCATTCCGCGGACAGCCTGGCTTTTCTCGTTATGATCTACGAGGACAAGCTGCTTCTTCTTTACCCCCATGAAATTCCTTCTGGATATCATGCCGACAAAATTGTCCCTTTTATCCAGCACGGGGAAATAGCGGTGTCTCATCTGTGTCATGGTGGGCTCGATATCCTCTATGTATTCATCCATGCGAAAGGAGATAAGACCGTCTTTTTTCATGATAAAGCTGACCGGCAGGCTCTGATGTATAAGCCTTGCTACCGTAAAGGTATTATGAGGGGTAACGATTATGGATGTTCCCTTTTCCAGTGCAAGCTTTGTTATTGAGGCCGCCACTTTCGCACCATCGCAGATAATTAAGCAGCCTGCACCCATTTCTATAGCACAAAGCTGGGTGTCGTAGCGGTTACCCAGTATCACCAGATCCCCCTCCTCCAGAGCATCCTCAAGAGTTTCGGGACTTCCTGCCGCTATAACAACCTTTCCGGAATCCATCACCTGTGCCTTGTCTCCGGCGATCAGCTGTCCGTCGAGTGTTTCAATAATGTTTTCATATGGGGTATGGGCCTTTGACAATATCCTGTCATCATAGACATCCATATAGGCCCTGACTATGTCATCTGAAGTGACAATACCGGAAAGCTTTCCGTTCTCCGTGATGCATAGGGTCACAACATCAGCCTCATGCATCATCTCACCGGCTTTATTTAGGGACAGGAGCGCGGAATCCCCTGAAAGGGTATGCATATCCATATCCCGTACCTGGGTGCGTACATCCGTAATATATACCGGCGGCTGAACACCGAAGCGGTCAAGCACATAGTGTGTCTCCTCATTCAGGTGTCCGCAGCGCGCCGCTATATAGTTTTTCCCACTTATCTGCCGTTTTAATTCCGCATAGGCAATGGCCGCACACACGGAATCGGTATCCGGATTTTTATGTCCTATTACAAATATGGGACGATCGTCAGTCTTTCTCTTCACGGTTATATTTGGAATTTTCGTCTACTTCTTCATCCTTGGCTATACCATAGTCCTTATGGCGCTCAATATGGTCATAGTCCGCAAGCACGACTATAGTATACCCGTCACTCTGAAGGACGGGATCGAACCAGCCCTTAAAGTGATGGTCTTCTTTATTGTGGTCATGGAGGATATGCTGTCTTGAAAATCTGGGAACCTCATCATTTTCACGTATCATAACTTCTCCCAGGGTTTCTCCGCATACCTCACAGATATACTTTACCTTATAGTTCTTATAAAAGCTTCCTACGATATTCCGGTCTTCGGTAATGTTGGTCCAGCTGCCGTCCCATCCCGTAAATTCAAGGCCGTTTATGCAGGGATCCTCAGGCTGGGGAAGCGATGCGCCGTAACGCACAACATCAGCCTTCCAGAGTTCTCCGGTGGAGCCGTTATACCACTTTACCACACAGGTTTTTCCCGGAATTCCCACGGGATTAAGTGCAATGACCTGATGAGCGGTAAGAGGGCCGGTTTTTTCCATAGGAGTCGGGACATTCTTTAAGTTTGCGGTCTCCTTGGGAAGGGTCGCACTCGTAACATTGGAATAGCTCAAAACTCCCGAAGGAAGGGTCTGCCAGGTATAACAAATATTGGATGTTTCGGTGGTTCCGCCCTTAGGAAGATAAACCGCCTTTGCAACCGTATCCTGCGTTACGTTAGCAAGTGAAACATCCCAGCCGCAGAAAGCATAGCCGTCAACATTGATATCCGTAGGTCCCATCCAGGTCATATTGGAGCCTGCAGGAGCTGACGCAGTATATACCTCCTTCGGTGTTACGAAGGTAACATGCACATCTGCCGCAAATACCGTTCCTGATAAAAGGATCGTGACCAACACCGTAAGAAGCATAAATCCGGAAATCTTATTTCTGCTCATTGCTTTTTCCTCCTTTTTCTTTCGGAAAACCCTGAAACGATTACTGCTCTTCGTCTTCACCGAAATTCATAAGTCCCTCCATCTCATCGGTGACGACCTCCTCATCCTCCAGCTCCTCATCCGAGGGTGTGGGAATGAATTCCGACATATACGCATCCTCCGGAAGCCCGCTTAAAAGCGCCGGAAGATTTATAATGATGCCGTCCATATTGTAGGGAAGAGGAAGACCGGCTCTGACCTTCTTCTCTTCTCCTCCCTTTTCCTCTTTTATTATAAGATCCATGGAAAAATTCTGTCCCATGGTAGTGGTCATGCCGCGTTCTCCGTCCTTTAATTTAGCGACCTTTTCTCCGTCAACCTGAACCTCGATGCTGTATGGCCCTTTGTATTCCTGTCCATTGTATTCCAGGACCTTATTATCAAAGTATACAGTATGACCCCTTCCTATGACAAACATAGCCGCAGCTATAGCAACCACAACAATGATGGCAGCTATGCGGATCAGAATTCTTTTTTTATCAGGCTGCCCCTTCATTTTCTTCCTCCTGCGCCCGGGCCAGCTCCTCACCTGCCCTGCTCTTATTCTTTCTCTTATTTGTTTCGTACATGATAAGAGCTACTGTGATGACCGCATATGAAACGAATACGCGGAAGTACTCTCCTATCATGGAATCACCTGTGATAACCGTTCCGGCCTTCGGTGCCACGATAAACATTGTATGGAAAAGGATTATTCCGAGGAATACGTTTCCTATTGAAGCCTTGTCAACGGAGGCACCACCCACCAGCAGAGCCGCGATACAGAACATTCCGATCTGGGAGTGTGAGCTGTAGGTTGCGATATTTCCCATATTCTGAAGATATATTATCATACCTACACCGGCAAATACAGTAGATATCACCATTGAAATGATCCTGGTGCCCTCCACATCTATGCCCGCATCTTTTGAGACCTCCATATCCTGTCCCACCGCTCTCATATCCTGTCCGAGCTTCGTCTTTCTGAACCAGATGATCACAAGGCAGAGCAGGAAAATAACGATAAAAGTGGCAACGGGGATCTTTACCCCGGCTATTGTGAGAGGTATCAGATTGTCAAGCTTCTGCCTCATACTGAGAAGTGAAACCGTGTTCCTGATACCGTAGCCCCTTGGCAGCTTGATGTTACTGTGCTTTATCGGTATCACGGGGCCCATGAGATAGAGAACCACCAGCTGATAGATACCGTTTATAAAGAAGCTTATTATGTAGCTCGTGATCATCTCCCTGCCCTTGGCCATATTGAGGACCTTTCCGCAGAAAAGCCCGAGAAGAGCCGATATGGGAACAGAGATTATCATGGCAAGTACCATTCCCGGAATCCCGACTATCTGCCAGTCGGACACGAGGATAAGTCCTATCTCTCCTGCCATGGCCCCGAGGGTCATACTGAAATTCAGTCCCATTCCCGCCATAATGGGGATAAGAAGACTTAAGATAAGAAAGGCGTTCCTGCCCATACGTGTCACTATCTCATTTGCGAGGTAGCTCGGAGAAAGCCCCGATATAGGGGCACACACAGCACAAATAAGGACAAACATCAAAGGAACGGAGAAGCGTCTGAATATATCACCTAGATTCATCTTATTCATTTTGATCCCTCCGTTTTCCTCGTAAGAGCGTAGAGGATCATTCCGTTGGAAACGATTATCCTTATAACCTCACTCATATCGAGATGTATCATATTATTCATTACGGTAGGCGTCATTGTGACTATTCCCTGGAAAAGAATGGTTCCGATGACCACATTCATTATTGACGCCTTATTAACCGAAGCTCCGCCAATTAATATGGCAGAAACCGCCGGAAGAGCCATATAGAAGGGAGCCATATAAAGCTGGATAAATCCGAAGCCCTGCTCGTACACGAGTATCCCTATCGCAGCAAGCCAGGTTGACATAACTACCGAAATGAGCCTTATCTTATCTACGTTAATTCCCGCCGACCTTGCAAAATCCGGATTGGAGCCCACGGCTGTCATAGCTGTTCCGGTCTTTGTATGAAGGAAGGCCCACATAAGGAAGGCAAGGAGAGCGAAGAAGAGGATCGCTCCGGTAGGGATCATCAGATTTCCGATATTTATCTGCAGAATATCCGCCAGCGCCTCCTTAAAATATCCCTCCAGACTTATGGTGGTACGGAGACCCTTTCCTGCCATACCCCAGACCATATTGGGACTGTGATAAGGGAGTAAAAGCCACATCATACACATTAAGGACACCGATGAGAAGCCCACATATGTGGCTATCATCATCTCTCCGCCCTTTATCTTATTTAAGAGCCAGCCGTAGAGCGAGCCGAAAACAAGAGCGAAGGGCGTCGAAATAAGAACCGCCATAAAGAATGAAACAGGTCCGGTAAAGCCAAGCTCTATGGATATCGTCGCACCCAGAAGCCCGGATATTATGCCTAAGGGGAGTCCGAAATTTAAGCCGCAGCCGGAGTGAACCATAGGCACCATTGCAAGCACCAGTATCCCGTTCCAGCTGAAGCGGTTAATAATATTTGATATCTGTGTGGGAAGATCCGCTCCGACTATCGGTGCCACGATCAATAAGAGGATCAGAAAGCCTGTGATGATGAGCCTCGGAAGCCCGAAATCCTGGATCAGGCCCTTTATTCTTCCACTTGAATTTATACTGTTTTCTTCCATAGTATCTTATCCCTACCTTACACAACCTGACTTATCATAAGCGTACCAAGTGCCTCCACAGGAACTGTTGCGGGAAGCGTCCCCGCTATCCTTCCTCCGGAAACAATGGCGATACGGTCGCAGGTCGCCTTTAATTCATTAAGCTCAGAAGAGATCATGACTACCGTGACCCCGTTATCTCTGTTAAAGCTTTTCAAGGCCTCCAGTACCAGCTTCTTCGCACCCACATCTATACCTCTCGTGGGCTCGCTTACAAATAAAAGCTTCGGTCCGAGAGCGAAGGCCTTTGCAAGACATACCTTCTGCTGGTTTCCTCCCGAAAGCTCCTTTGCCTTCTGCCTTGTTCCGGTACACTTTATCTGCAGCTCGTCTATATACTTCTTTGTAACCTCTTGTATAGCCCTGTCATCACGCCAGGTGATGAGACCTCCGAGGTACTTTTTCAGGAATTTATTCTGTACCTGCATCGCAGGGAAGGATATGTTCCATTCCAGACTCTCGTCCAGTAAAAGTCCCACTCCTCTTCTGTCCTCCGATACGAAGGCAATGGAGGCATCAAGACATTTCCTGGGAGAATTAAGAGGGATCTCCCGGCCGTTGAATACCACCTTTCCCCCGGCATCATAAAGGCCCATTATGCCGTTCGGGATACCAAGCTTTCCCTGACCTGCGAGTCCTCCGATACCGAGGATCTCTCCGTCGATAACATCCAGACTTACGTTTCTGACGGTCTCTCCGGGCATATCAACCCAGAGATTCTTTATTGATAAGATTATGTCAGCATTTTGTTCATTTTCTTCAGGCTTTTTTTCTTCACCATCAGCTGATACCCGCTCTATGGAAACCTCGCGGCCCACCATAAGCTTTGTGATATATGCCTCACTTGTTTTATCGGCAGGGTCATCTCCAACTACAACTCCGTCTCTCATTACGACGACCCTGTCACAGACCTCCAGTATCTCATGGAGCCTGTGGGTAATAAAAATAACGGCGATCCCGCGTTTGGACATTCCCCTTATGGAATCAAGGAGAGCCTCCGCCTCCTTCTCCGTAAGGACAGCTGTCGGCTCGTCAAGTATCAGTATCTTCAACTGCTCCTTTGACAGCTCTCTTGCGATCTCCGTAAACTGCTTATGTCCGACAGGCATGTTGTTTATAAGCATGCTGCTATCTATATTAACGCCCATTTTCTGAATCGCTTCAGCGGCGCGTCTTTCCATGTCTTTTCTGTCAAGCGTATCCATACGGTCGCTGAACAGTTCTGATAATACGCTTTTTTTCTTTGATTCCCGGTTTAATAAGATGTTTTCCGTTGCAGTAAATCCGGGTATCAGTGAAAACTCCTGATGTACCATTCCGATACCGGCTTCTATCGCATCAAAAGGTGACTGAAAGTCCACCTTTTCTCCCTGTATCAGAACCTCGCCGCCGTATCCTCCCGTTTCCCTTATCACATCGGAACCGAAAAGTATACGCATCAGCGTAGATTTACCTGCACCGTTCTCTCCTGCAAGTCCTATGACCTCTCCCTCCTTAAGGGTGAGATTGATGTCGCTTAAGACCTGATTGCCGAAGAAGTCCTTCTTTATATTGCGCATTTCAAGAAGAGGTGCATTATCCATTTCTTCTTAATAACCTTTCCGACTTATATCCTTAAATATGGGGAGACCTTAAGTCTCCCCACTTTGATCCGTTATCCGCTATACTATAAGCGGCTGTAAACTGAATTACTTCGTAGTAAAGTACTTCTCGGGGACCTCTACCTCGGTTGAACCCATGTACTTTCCGGGATCTCCCATAATGTAGGTATCCTGATAGACAAGGAAGGTATTGTCAGCCTTTACTCCGGTCTCCGCATTGGTGTAATTGGATCCGTTCCATGCTGCTCCGGGTGAGAATACCTCATATGCTGCAGAAATGTCATCTATATCAGCAAGCTCACTCTTTCCGTCGATAACGTTCATAGCGTGCTGTGCAAGTCCTGCAGAAGTGGTGTATCCATAGGAGAAAGCCCATGTTCCGAATCTGCCTGCGCCGCCCTTTTCAACGACTCCTTTTCAACGACTGCCTTCTCAACCTTTGCAAGGATCTTCTCGAAATCTCCTGCCTCCTCGGTAAGGTCAAGTCCCAGTGCTCCGGGATATCCCATAAGAGGTGAAGGAAGGTCTGCCTCGATAAAGTATCCGCCGTTCTCGATAAGTCCACGTAAAAGGGGCTCTGTGTGTGCATCATTGGTACAGAAGTATGCTGAATTCTGGCCGTACTTCTCAACCCACTCAGGAACGTGCTCTGCTATATAAGCCTGTGCACCTGGTACACCCACGTCAGTTGTGGGATCGGGAGCTGACTCCATCACAAACTTCATACCGAACTCTTCGCAGGCAGCCTTCATAATGGCTACACGGCGGCTCATGGTCTCGTATGAAAGGTGACGGGGGAATGAGATATGTACGAATGTATCACAGCCAAGCTCGTGGGCAGTGCGGATGATAAGATATCCTCTAGCCACAAAGTCATTGTTGCAGACAAGATCTGCTGCACTTCCAATCTCGGGAAGGTCTTCGTGGCTCTCTCCTGCGATACAGAGAATGTCAGGTCTTCTCTCCTTTATCTGACGGAAAGCCTCGGTGGTTCCGGGGATGGCCTGATTAACGATGATAGCCTTCATCTTCTCATCATCAGAAAGGTTTACGATGGTCTGAATGGTGGTCTCCAGCTCTTCGGTAAAGTTGTCGGGATATGTTGCGAGCATAACCCTGTCTTCTCCGTACTTAGCCTGGAAAGCCTCGGCACCTCTTCTGTCATCCTCTGACTGGGAAACAGATCCGGTAACGATACCGATATGGTAATCATCGGAGCCTTCAGGCGCTGCTTCGGCACTGTCGCCTTCAGCCTCTGCGGCTGTGTCTGCTGCTGCATCCGCTGCCGCATCCTCTGCGGGAGCCTCGGCCTTTTCTTCAGCTGCCGGAGCTTCCTCCGTTACAGTCTCGATGGTCGCTCCGCCGGAATTGTTTCCGCAAGCCGAAAGAAGCATTGTGGAAGTAAAGACGGCAGCCAGTAATAAACTAACCAACTTCTTTTTCATAACTAATCCTCCTTTAAGAATACAATGGAGTCACATACCTATAGCTCCACAAAGAGAGAGTATAACAAAAAAAAACAATTATGCCAATACCTTTTATGCCTGTATCGTGCTATAATTAACACAAATCTAACTTAAGGAGGGCTGGCAATGCAGGCTTATAAAAAGATCGATTTTCACAGGAATAAGGATGTGGTTCTTCGTTACATACCGGGGCACTTCATCACTCCGAAATCCCATGTCAATTTCTATATGGACTTAAGTGATATGAAATCCCGTCAGAGAGAGGCCCGGGCCACCGGAGAAGAGCTTGCGGAGTTTTATTTCTCCACCAATGTCATAGATACCATACTTTGTCTTGATAATATGGAGGTTGTGGGATCCTATCTCGCTGACAGGCTCACAAAGGCCGGAGTCCTTTCCGCAAATGCCCACCAGACCATGTACATAACAAGCCCTGAGTACAATACCAGCGGACAGATAATGTTCAGGGAAAACAATAAGCATATGATAAAGGGCAAGAAGGTTCTGGTGCTCATCGACTCGGCTTCAACCGGTTCCCTTCTGCACAGCGCGGTAAGGACAGTTAATTTCTACGGAGGTGAGGTTGTGGGCGTTGCCGCCATCTTCTCTCTTGCAACACAGGTGGCGGATATTCCCATCCGTTCCCTTTACTCCTTGAGAGACCTCCCGGAGTACAAGAGCTTCGAACCGGATAAATGCCCCCTCTGTCAGTCCAATATCCCGGTCGATGCCATATGTAACGGCTTTGGCTATTCACTGTTATAAAAAACCCGATTAGGCTTTATCCACCACAGCCTTTGACAAAAATCAATCCCCCGGAGAGCCGTTCTCCGGGGGAATCTAACCTATCTTACTCTTTTGACCTGTGGTTTGAAAGAACCCTCTATCGTTCTTTCATTCTATCTTCCGTGTTTTTTTCTGGAAACCACCTCTACGTTTTCAGGATCTTCCGGAGTTATGCATTCATTATGAGCATCGATCAATTCCTTGCCATCGTTTTCCTCTCTCACTTCATCTATTATTGCTTTAGTATTATCTGCTGTAGCAAGAAGCTCATCCTCTACACGATTCAACAAAATCTCAATGTTCCTGGATGAACGGACTTTATACTTATCTTCCATAAGGCTGATCAGTTCTTCTGCCTGTTCTGATGTTAAATATAAATGACCAATATATGTCATCAGCATAAAATCAGCTGCTTTCTTACTGGGCAGACCTTTCTGCATTTCCATGTTATCTATCAGCATAGTAAGGTTTGAGAAGATCGTGTTTCCATATGAAGTAAAAGATATCTGCTGCAGTACTGAAAAAACATCCACATTCTCTATGGATTCCGGTGGTTGATTGCTCATATATAGGTTGCTTAAATACTGATTGCAAGCATCTATTATCGGATTCTCAAGGCTTCCACGTTCTACCAGATATATATTACCCTCGCACGGCTGCGCCATAACACAAACCGGAAAGAGTAGCATTCCTCTTTGAATGAATACCTTTACCTCCTCTTTTGGATCTCCTGCAAGTCTTGCCCCTGTCGGTTCTCCGAAAACCGGTACTATTTCTCTTTTTGCACCAGCAAAATGAAGCATCGTATTATTATCATGTGCTATGCCGTTTTTATTGTTTTCATGAAATGATACGATCACCTCATTGCCCTTTTCCCGACTGACCTTTATATACAGTGATATCCTGTAGGCGTTATCAAGTATACAGGTAATGTTTTCCTTGCCCTTTTCCTGGGACGGAAAATGACTTATCATATATGGCTGTAAATTGGATAAGTATCCGGTGATGTATTCCTTTGGATCCAGACCACAGTATTCTATATACGAAAACAGATGCTTATTGTAAGGATTATCTCTGTATATAGCTTCATCCAGTACCACATGCTCTGCACGCGCCACATTCCTTATCTGTCTACAATAATCTACCGCATCCAGATTTACTCCATTCTCTTTCGCCTGTTTTTTAGTGATCATATGATGTTCCATAATATCTCCGACACTGCTGCGAATATAAGACCCCTATGAATTTACACTACTCTCAAACGCGCTCTTTCCGTGTCCTGTTCGCGGCTAGTTTAAGACCCCTATGAATTTACACTGCGAGTTCAAATAAAAGTATACTCAAACCGTCAGTTTATCTGACCACACAGTGAGTGTGACAACAGGCTTCTTTTGAAGCCTTTTTTGTTTTTAATTATACCATCTATCTATGGATTATACTATTCGGATTATTTATCAGGAAATATGATGAATGCCGCTACTGAATAACCTGGTTCTAATTCTCTACCAGATAAAAAACATAGATTAAAACCGCCTGTATTGTCAGAATACAAGCGGTTTTCAGCATTTTCAGAAATTCATTTTTATATTATCAGACAAGCCCCTGTGCCATCATGGCCTCGGCCACCTTTTCAAAGCCTGCGATGTTTGCGCCGGTCACGAAGTCCGTCTCATAGCTGTACTTCTTTGCTGCCTCAGCAACCTTATGATAGATACCTACCATTATGTCCTTGAGCTTTCCGTCAACCTCTTCAAAGGTCCATGACAGCCTCTCGGAATTCTGGCTCATCTCAAGAGCTGATGTTGCTACGCCGCCCGCATTCGCAGCCTTTCCGGGCATATAAAGTATCTTGGCCTTGAGATAGGCATCAATGGCATCCGCATCACTGGGCATATTTGCGCCCTCCGCAACAGCCCAGCAGCCGTTGTCGATAAGCTTCTTTGCATCCGCTCCGTTGATCTCATTCTGTGTAGCGCAGGGAAGGGCGATGTCACACTTGACACCCCAGGGTCTCTCACCCTCGAAGTACTTCGCTGTGGGAACCTTCTCCACATACTCCTTTATTCTGCCCCTCTTAACGTTCTTTATCTCAAATACCACGTCAAGCTTGATCCCGTCCGGATCATAGATATATCCGTTGGAGTCTGATAAGGTAACTACCTTTGCTCCAAGCTGCTGTGCTTTCTGTGTAGCATACTGTGCCACGTTCCCGGATCCGGATATAACAACGGTGGCATCCTTGAGGCTCTTTCCGGCATTACGTACCATCTCATCGGTAATATAAACAAGACCGTAGCCCGTAGCCTCGGGACGTGCAAGGGAACCTCCGAAGGAAAGACCCTTTCCTGTGAGAACGCCCTCATAGAGTCCGGTTATCCTCTTGTACTGTCCGTACATATATCCCACTTCTCTTCCGCCTACTCCGATATCCCCGGCGGGAACGTCCTCGTCAGCGCCAATATACTTGAAGAGCTCGGTCATAAAGCTCTGGCAGAATCTCATTACCTCTGCATCGCTCTTTCCCTTGGGATCAAAATCGGATCCGCCCTTTCCTCCTCCTATGGGAAGTCCGGTAAGGGAATTCTTGAATATCTGCTCAAATCCAAGGAACTTAAGAATAGACTGATTAACTGAAGGGTGGAAACGGAGTCCTCCCTTATAGGGTCCGATAGCGGAATTAAACTGTACTCTGTAGCCGAGATTTACGTGGTTCTTCCCGCTGTCGTCGGTCCAGGGAACACGGAAGGTTATTATCCTCTCCGGCTCCACGAGCCTTTCCAGAAGAGCTGCTTTCCTGTAAGCCTCCTCATTTGCCTCAACCGCCGGCTTGATGGTCTCTATGACCCTTTCGGCGGCCTCAAGGAACTCATCCTCTCCGGCGTGCTTTTTCTTCAGTGCCTCGAAAACTTCATCAACATAGGACATTACGATCTTCCTCCTTAATTAAAAATAAAAAGCGCCCAAAGCAATGCAGAGCTTCCCTGCATCCTATAGGCGCCTTTGCCTCAAAAATAATAAAACACAAGTCCGGAATTGTCAATTACCATCAATTCTTAGTACAATAATCACTCTTTATGTATGCCGCCTGGCCGTTGTAGTTTATCTTGTACCACCCGTCGGTCTCTCCTGTGAGCTCATACTTATCACCCTTATAGGCACTGCCAAGCTTGCTGGAGTCCGTACTTGCCCCGCTTCTTATGGTAACGGCTTCATTAACGGTGATCTTTCCGCTGGCTGCGGTCTCAGCCGCAGGTGCCGGAGCTGCATTCTCAGCCTCAGCCTGATTCTCCTCCGCATTCTGAACCTCTCCGCCAACAACGGTATCGCCTTCTGCAGTGGTCAGGAACTCGGATTTGATATAAGCCTCGCCGTCCTTATACTTGATCTTACTCCACTCACCGTCCTCGCTTACCCGTACAAAGGTATCTCCCGCAGCCGCCTGTCCGATGACATTATCCTCTTCCGTTGTAGCTCCGGAACGGATACGAACGGCATCTGTGGTCTTTACGCGTACCTCGGCTCCGTTATCAGTGGCATTTTCTTCCGCCACCTCTTCTGCGGTACCGCCGTTGTCACGTACCTTTGCCGCAGCAGATTCCGACTTGGTCTGGAGCGAATCCATAAATGCCGCAAGCGTGGGATCGGATTCGGTATTTGTGGCATAAAGCTTGTCAACCTCTGCCAGCAGGTTCTGAACATCACTCTGGTTTGCAACCTCCGTGATATAATCCTTCATATTCTGGGGAAGGGAACCTATATCCTTCAGGTAATATGAGCCGTCGGCATTGGTGCAGAGATAGAAGGTTGAAAGCCCGGGTGCAAGTGAATCTATGTTCTTGTATTTGATCTCATAGTAAACAAATACTATGTAGGAATTATCCTCGGGGCCCGGCTTCGTGTAGCAGGACATATTCTCATAGTCCTCGGTATATCCCGCCTTCACCTGGATCTTTGCCTTATCCTCTTCATCCAGTGTATTGCCCATTTCTGCCATCTTGTCGGTATTACCCTCGGCAACAGCGTCATAGTACTCATTAAAGAAGGAATTGATATCCTCATAGGCATTCTGTTCGAGCTTTGCTCCCTCAGGAACGGGAATGGGCTCTGTTCCATTGGAATCCGTATTCTCAACACTCTCAACTGTGGCAGCATCAGCCTTTTTGTCAGAAGCCTTCCTGTGGATACTGAAAACAACCAGTACTATCACCAGCACAACAAAAAGCACGCCTACAGCGAAATACTGGTAATGGTCAATGATAAATTCCTTTATATCTTCTGCCCCGTTTTTTTTCATT
This sequence comes from Lachnospiraceae bacterium AD3010, assembly GCA_000622025.1. Taxonomy (GTDB): domain Bacteria; phylum Bacillota; class Clostridia; order Lachnospirales; family Lachnospiraceae; genus NK4A144. The sequence continues at coordinate 30,461 of JHWU01000016.1, forward strand.
TTTTGTTTATACCGTCCTTTCCGTCAGTCGTTATCCCACTACCGGATGCGGGAAATGTCGACCCTCTGGCTTTAAGTGTTATGTTAACCACTGTATCTGTCCGCAGACCGGATGATCTCCGTAAACATATTCTTTAGCGTAAATGCGTTTGGAGGGATTCGAACCCTTGACACCAGGCGTCGGAGGCCTGTGCTCTATCCAGCTGAGCTACAAACGCAAAAGTTCTCTGAAAAAATTCTGACGTATCAAAAATAATACCACAGCTTTAAATCATAATCAAACATAATCTTCAGACAGTATTTTTACCGTCTGATCTTATAGAAATGACGGTGACAGCGTATATCGCAGCGCTGCTTACTGTCTGAAGATCATAATTGTTATGGGAAAAATCTAAAATTCAGGAACAGATATCCAATGTGCCGTTTTTATAGAGATAGATATTATCAGAAAGGAAATCCTCGGCATCCACTGAGGATTCATTTACGCTCTTCACAAGCTCGGACAGCTCTCTTTTTCCTATTTCCCCGTTATCCGGGACTATGATGAATTCATGGACCGAGGATGGAAGAAGATAGAGATCCCTATTCATCATTTCATGGACATCCTTCAGAAGATCGGGATAGAGTATGATGGAATCACCGAAATACCTGTCGCTGTTTGTGAGAACATACATCTTCATTCTGTTATCTCCGAATATGTCTTCTCCGGGATCCGCGTATTCTCCTATGTCCACAAGCTCAGCTATCATCTCTCCCAGCTCCCTTATTACCGGCTTTTTTATCCTGGGCGTATTCTTTTGCGCCAGGAGATAAAGCTCCTCCTCCCGGACTCCCCATTTATTCATAAGGTCGTTTCTAACGGTCACATTACCTGCAGTTGCAAAAACATCATCAATGTACACGGTGTATGTGACGGCCAGATCAAGAAAGCGTCTGTGGGGGATTTCTTTAAGAAGACTTTCATTCTTTTCCGCATTGATAAGCCTGAAGATGAGCTTATCCCTCACCCTGTCAAAGTCCGTCAGATAGCACATATTTACGCCGCTCACAGCCTTTTCGCTGGCATAGATCCTTAGTATCTCGTTAACGCTTTCCTTGATATTCATTTTCCCCTTTCTGTACTCCTCGAAGAGCTTTTCAAGGTAGATCGTGGGAAAGACCGTTTCTCCCGGTCCTGTGATGGAAATCCCTGACAGGGTCACCCCGTTATTTTTCCCCACATCCCTTTTTTCGATAATGAATTCATTGCCGCAAACCTCCAGAAGATCCTGAATGATCTCCTCCCTGAAACCCTCAAAATCCAAAACAAAATATTCCGGGTTCCTTTCCCTGATCATTAGCTGCATATCCATAGTCTGCTCCTTTCCCGGCATCTGCCGAATATATATTTATTTAATGGATACCTGATTGAAAAATGGCGGAAAACGCCAAAGGATCTGCCTCACGGCAGAAAAGAACTATTGCAAAGCAAATACTCTGCTGTTGATCTAAATGATAGTTTATATGGTGAAAAAGTCTGAAGGATCAGAAATCTCCGCCATGCGGGTAAGGAAATACCCGCATAACGGAAAAAAGCAAATTCAGATCAGCTGAAAAAAGACGGGAAAAAACCGGGCATCAAAGGCTCAGGCTCTTGATGAATACTCTCCGGTCCTTGTATCTATCTTTATCCTGTCCCCCTGATTCACAAAGAGGGGAACCATAACCTGTGCTCCGGTCTCCACTATGGCGGGCTTTGTTGCACCTGTTGCGGTGTCACCCTTGAAGCCGGGCTCTGTCTCGGTGATCTCAAGCTCTACGGAAATAGGAGGCTCGATGGCAAATACCGATCCGTTATAGGAATTAACCTTGCAAACCTCGTTTTCCTTAACAAACTTCATAGCATCCCCTGCGATATCCTTGCCTATGGAGATCTGCTCATAAGACTCGGGATCCATAAAGTTATAGAGATCTCCGTCTGCATACAGATACTGCATATCCTTTCTGTCAATACGTGCAGTGGGGAATTTTTCCGTAGGACGGAAGGTCTTCTCAACCACTCCGCCGTTTATTATGTCCTTTATCTTGGTACGGACAAATGCCGCGCCCTTACCGGGCTTAACATGCTGAAACTCGATTATCTGATATACGGTTCCCTCGATCTCCAATGTAAGACCGTTCCTGAAATCACCTGCTGATACCATTAAAAACCTCCTGAAAAAAGAAATGTGCATTATCCGTCCGAAAACGCCGGACATATACAGCAGAAAATATAATAACCTAAAAGCGGAAATTATTCAACAATTTTTTCAAAGCCATTATTTATACCCGATCAGGAAGTCCAGAGCGTGGATATAGCCCTTTAATCCCTCACCTATAATGGTCTTGTCACATACCGGTGAGATGACCGATATCCTTCGGAAGTCTTCCCTGGCTCCGATGTCTGAAATATGCACCTCCACCTTCGGGAAGGTGTGATAGGAATCCAGCGCATCCCGTATGGCATAGCTGTAGTGAGTGTATGCCCCGGGATTTATCACTATCCCGTCTGTTCCGTCGGAATAGGCTTCCTGAATTCTGTCTATTATTGCTCCCTCGTGGTTGGACTGGAAGCACTCCACGGATATTCCCATTTTCCCGGCATACTCATGGATCATCATCACAAGGCCTTCATAGCTCTCACTTCCGTAGATCTTCTTATCCCTTATCCCGAGAAAATTCAGATTCGGTCCGTTTATAACAAGTATCTTCAATGCCTTTTTCTCCCTTTGTTATATATGCGCTTCAGTTCATTTATGACCTCGTAGATCTCCTTACCGTCAATATCCACAACACTGTCTGCTGCGTCAAGGTAAAGCTCCTCCCTTGCATCCATCAGGGAATCCACTTTTTCGTCAACATTTTCCCCTTTTAAAAGAGGGCGCTTCATAGACCTTTCCCTTAGTCTTTCCTTCAGAAGCCCGCGGGATGCCCTGATATATACAACTGTCCCGCACTCTTTTAAAAGCCTCCTGTTCTCCTCCCTTACCGGCATCCCGCCTCCAAGAGATACAACTCCGTCCTTACATATGTCCGAGCCGCTTAGCTCTCTCAAAAATGAGGTCTCAAGCTCCCGGAAATACTCTTCGCCCTTTTCTTCAAAAATATCACTTATACTTCTTCCCTCTGCCTTTTCTATCTCCTTATCCGTGTCAGCAAAGGAAAGCAGAAACTCCTTTGAAAGGATACGGCCGTATGTGCTTTTCCCGCATCCCATAAAGCCCTCAAGTATTATCCTTCCCATCAGCTTCTCCCGTAGACCCTTTCCTTCAGCTTTTCCCTGACAAGATCTATGGTGCTTTCACTTACATCCCTGTCATGGAAGAGCCGGAAGCTTTCCACTGCCTGAAAGAGCAGCATGTCAAGACCGTTTACCGCCGTTCCTCCCACCTGCTTAATGCGCTTCATAAAAGCCGTTTCCGAAGGATTGTAGATAATATCGACGGCACGGTTTATCTTCTTATAGAAGCCTTCCTCCTCAATGGGCGCCGCCCCGGTATCCGGAAAAAGCCCGACACTGGTACACTGAACGCAGAAATACCCGTCCCCTTCTATCTCCTCATAGTCACTGAGGGACAGGATCCTGTTCCTTTTATCCCCTCCGAACTTTTCAAAAGCCCTTTCTACCGACCGGTTCAAAATGTAGACACCACTGACTCCGAGTGAGTACAGAGCGTGAAGAACCGCATTTGCAGCACCACCGGCTCCAAGCATTATTACCTTCTCTCCCCGGATATCGAAACCGCATTCCCTGATCTCACGCATAAACCCGGCTGCATCGGTATTATAGCCCTTGTAACCACCTTCCTTAAGGCAAAGTGTATTCACCGCACCTATCTTTGCCGCCTCTTCATCAATATCGCATAGATAGGGGATCACATCCTCCTTATGCGGAACCGTCACATTAAAGCCGCGTATTCCCATCGCGCCTGCCCCCTTAAGGACAGTTCCCGTATCTCCGCGCCTTACGCGGAATGCAGTATATACTGAATTTATTTTTTCACATTCAGCAAGGCTGTTATGGATAAAGGGAGAAAGCGTATGCTCCACCGGATCTCCCAGAAGAGCGCAGACTCCTGTGCTTCCGTCTATCATATTTTGCCTTTCATTTCCTTATCACCGGGATCCCTTTTCTGCTGATCCCTGAAGTAGAAGTAAAGAATGAGATTTTCAAACAGCCTTTTTATCACTATCTGGATCTCTTCCCTGTTATCTATCCTTTGGACAAGAATGCTCCTTATCCCGCATCTCTTCGCTCCCCATACATCGGTAAACAGCTGGTCCCCGATAAGCACGGTCGAAGAGGGATTCGTGCGCATTCTTTTCATTGCTTCTATGTATCCGCTTCTTAAGGGTTTATTTCCCTTAAAGATATAGTCGGTATATTTTACGCTCCCGGCGAAGCTCTTAACCCGCTTTTCCCTGTTATTGGAAAGAAGAAGGCATCTGAAGCCAAGAAAATGCAGTCTCTTAAAAAGCTCCCTCGCTCTCCTGTCGGCAGGTGCTCCGTGGGGCACAAGGGTATTGTCTATATCAAATATTATCCCCTTTATACCGGCTTTTCTAAGGGCCGCATAATCCACATCATAAGCGGAACAAACAAATGTATCCGGATAAAATCTCTCAATAAACACTTAGCATCTGAAAAAAGGTGCCGCTACTGCAGCACCTTCTTTAATTCCTCCATAAATGAATTTATATCCTTAAATTCCCGATATACGGATGCGAAACGCACATAGGCTACCGCCTCCAGATCCTTAAGCTTCTTCATCACAAGCTCCCCGATCACCGAGGACTGTATCTCCCTGTCTCCTATGTTGAAGATCTCGGTCTCCACCTCGTCAACAAGACTGGTTATCCGCTCGGCGGGGATCGGTCTCTTGTGACAGGCCAGCAGCACTCCGTGCTCTATCTTTTCCCTGTCGTAGGTCTCCCTGTTATTATCCTTTTTTATCACCATCAGGGGTATGGTCTCCACCTTTTCGTAGGTGGTAAACCTCTTCCCGCACTCATCGCAGATACGTCTCCGCCTGATGGAATTATTTTCATCAGCAGGTCTCGAATCAATGACCCTGGTGTTTTCATGAGAACAAAACGGACACTTCATATTCTATCCCTACTTTTTCTTTGACCTGTTAAGAAAATCAGGCACGTCTATTGTCTTCCTTCCTCCCGGTCTCCTCAGTGACTCATAAGTCTGCTGCGGCTGGACCGGAGCAGTGGGAAGACTTCCGGGTGTAGACAGATTAAGTGTTCCTGCACTGATAGGAGGTCTCGGGGGCACTACCTGGGGTGTAGGGATCAGATTCTTCGTATCCTGCATAAATTCCGGATATACCTTATTTCCCTGTCCCACGGGAAGCGGCGCCCTGCCCTGCTGCGGAGCTGTTGCTGACGGATCCTTCATTCCCGTAGCGATAACGGTAACCTGCATAAGGTCGCCCTTTGACTCGTCTATATAAACACCGTAGATCACGTTTACGTCCTCTCCGGTGATCTCCGTGATATAATCTCCGACTATCTCGGAATCCTTCAGTGTTACATGACCCGAAACATTTACAACGACATCTGTCGCACCCTTGATGGTGGTCTCGAGGAGCGGGCTCTCGACAGCCTGCTGAACGGCCTTCTTCGCCCTCTCTTCACCGTCTGCCGCACCTATACCGATATGGGCAACGCCCTTATCCTTCATTGCGGTCTGAAGATCCGCAAAGTCAAGGTTGATATCTCCGGCGTGGACTATAAGATCTGTGATCCCCTGTACTGCCTGCTGCAGAACTTCGTCCGCCTTCTTCATACCCTCCTTGAAGTCCATCTCATCATTATTGGGAAGACTTCTCAGCTTTTCATTGGGGATCACTATCATGGTATCAACGCCTTCTGACATGCGCTCAATACCGCTTAAGGCATTTTCCATCCTCTTCTTTCCCTCAAATTTGAAGGGCTTTGTGACCACTGCTATGGTAAGGATACCCATATCCTTGGCGATCTTTGCAATGACCGGAGCTGCACCGGTACCGGTTCCGCCTCCCATTCCGCAGGTGACGAAAACCATATCCACTTCCTTCAGTGCATCCGCTATCTCATCCTGGGAATCCTCAGCGGCTTTCTGTCCCTTTGCGGGATTTGCCCCTGCACCGAGACCGTCCTTTCCTATCTGAAGTATCCTGGGTGACTTGCTGAGCTGAAGAGCCTGGGAATCCGTATTGACTGCGAGAAAATCAACACCGCCGATCTTCTCGTCGATCATTCTGTTTACGGCGTTGTTTCCTGCCCCTCCTACCCCTATGACAAGCATACGACAGGCGCTTGTCTGATCATTATTCTTTATTTCAAGCACGAACTGCTTCCTCCTTAATCTCCCAAAAAAGTCTGTTACTATAATATATTTTATTCAGTCATAAATCAATAACAATTTTACCTAAAATAGCCATTCTTTTTTCATTTGGTAAACATAAAAAAATTACGTAAACTGGATACGTTCCGGCATCTGTCAGTCACCTTCAAAGGTAACGAAAGAATTGTCGGCATTTTCCGTGTAGTTCTCAAGATGCAGCACTCCCTTTTTCCCGGAGAGCTCCGGCTGTATATTTTTAAGCCTCATCATTTTCTCATCTATATAGGACATATCGCCGAGAAGCACCCGGACATCTCCTAGATATAAGGTAATGGAAGAATCGCCTGAAAAATAAATGCCGTCGGTCACGATGCTGTACTTTGTCAGAAGCTGTGTTAATGACAATATCTCATTAAAGATCTCCGGATCTTCGACCGGAAGAGGCTTCCCAACAATGCAATGGTCAAATTTCAGTCCCGTTACATGCGGCAGACCCTCAATGACTTCATCCGAGCTCTCAACAACAATACCCTCCCGGTCAAAATACATAAGTTTTCCGAGAAAATCCACATAACCGGCAACAGCCTTTTCATATACCTCTATGGTTATGGTATCCAGATCGTCAAATTTTACATCCATCCTTTCGATAAAAGGGACATCCTTTATCGGCTTATTCCTGTATTTGAATCTCAAGTACAGCGCATTCTTTCCGATAATACTGTCATCAAGCACCATTGCCCTTATCTCATCATCGCTGTAACGTGAATTTCCGGATACATGGACTGTGGACACCTTGAATTCCTGCAGAAAATAATAAAGGCCCCCCATAAGGGCAGCCGCCACCGCCAGCACTATGATAAGCACAGTAAGGACTTTTCCGCTCTTCAAACCTCTATACTCCTGGAAACGCTTAAAACAAGCCCTATTTCAAACAAAAGGAACAAGACCGAGGTTCCCCCGTAGGAAATAAAGGGAAGTGTAATACCCGTATTCGGAATGGTATTTGTAACAACAGCTATATTCAGAATGACCTGTATTGCTATATGAGCCATAACACCGGTGGCCAGAAATGCCCCGTACCTGTCAGGCGCATTATTTGCTATCACCACAAATCTCCATATAAGGATAACAAACATGAACATTACGGCCACAGCACCGAAAAGTCCCAGCTCCTCGCAGATTATGGAGAAGATCATATCATTCTGGGCTTCCGGAACGAATCCAAGCTTCTGTGTACTCTGTCCCAGGCCTTTGCCGAAGATCCCGCCTGCGCCGATGGAATAAAGCGACTGCAGAGTCTGGTACCCCGTGCCCGACGCATATGCCTCCGGCTGCAGCCAGGCTCTGATCCTCGCCATACGATAGCTCATTTCCTCCGGGATTATCCCGTGCATCACGAGATAGACCACCAGCGCCGCTGCCCCCACTATAAGAGCAGCGATAAAAAGAAAGGGCAGAGTCCTCGGGGAACATACAAATATCATGACCGCCGCGATACCGAAAATGATAATCGCCGAGCTCAGGTTACTTGTAATGAAAAGCACCATTCCCGCAGGCACTCCCGCAGCTATGAGACATATAAGAAGCCCCGTTCCCGTGGAGGTCAGCTTCTGACCGTACTTACAGAGGTAGGCGGCAAAGAGCAGTATAACCCCCACCTTTGCAGCCTCTGCCGGCTGCACCGAGATACCTATGTCCAGCCATCTCCTGGCACCGTTCTTTGTTACCCCAAGAGGAGTGAGGACCAGAAATACCAGGATAAGAGAAGAAAGATAGATAAAAAGCGCAGGAGCCTTCCATATATGGTAATTGATCCTTGAGACAACTATCATTACCACAAAGCCCAGTGCAGTGGCCCTTGCCTGATTCTTCAGATAAAATGCAGAATCATTGAATTTCAGGCTGGATTCGTAGGAGCTTGCCGAATAGACCATGATAAGCCCGAACAAAAGCAGAAATATCACGGCAAAAAGAAGGCTGAAATCCGTATAATGCCTGGTCTTTTTCTCCTGTTTCATAGTGAAGAAACGTACTCCTTGAAGAGTCTTCCTCTCTCCTCGTAATTTTTGAACATATCCCAGCTTGCACAGGCAGGGGATAAGAGCACCGCATCACCGCTTAAAGCATTATCGTATGCTATATTCACCGCATCACGAAGGTCTTTAGCCTTGATAACGGCTCCGAAACCGTGACGAGCGGCACATTCCTTTATTGATTCCGCCGTCTCTCCGATAAGGATAAGGAGCTTTACCTTTCCGTCAAAGGCTTCTATAAATTCATCATAGGAGCTCTTCTTATCATAGCCTCCGCCTATAAGTATCGTCGGCTTTATCATAGCTTCAACCGCTTTTATCGCGGCATCCGGATTGGTACCCTTTGAATCATTATAATAATCAACTCCCTTAAAGGTCCTTACATACTCGATCCTGTGCTCGACCGCCTTGAAATTCCTGACCGTATCCCTTATGACCTCATCCGGGACACCGAAGCGGACAGCCATTGCAACCGCTGCCATAACGTTCTCAAGGTTATGCTTCCCGAGAAGCCTGATCTCATCAACGTCGACTATCCTTCTTTCGTTATAAAAGATCCCTCCGTCAATAATATGGACAAAATCCCTCTTTTCATTGATGGGAACGCCGTTTCCGGTAAAAAATACGATATCGGCCTTCTGATCCTTCTCCATAGCCCGGGTAATCGGATCATCATAATTTAAGACCAGGGTATCATCCTTATCCTGATTTTCGCTGATCCTCTTCTTTACGGCAGCGTAGTTCTCCATGGTATGGTGGCGGTTCAGATGATCCGGGGTCACATTCAGCACCGCTGAAATACGTGGCTTAAATTCGTGAATGGTCTCAAGCTGAAAGGAGCTTATCTCCGCAACAGTAATGGTCTCATCCGTGGTCTCCGGTGCGTGAAGAGTATAGGGATCCCCTATATTTCCGACAACATGCACACTTCTGTTTGTCCCTGCTGAATAAGCCTTCATGATCTCTCCGAGAAGAGTAGTTGTGGTGGTCTTTCCGTTCGTTCCGGTTATTGCAAGTGTCTCTCCCTTTGAAAGATCAAATCCAAGCTCTATCTCTCCCGTAATAAAGGCACCCCGCTCCGAAAGCTCTTTAACCACGGGGTTATCAAGGGGAACACCGGGGCTTAGGACAAGGATATCCGTTTTTTCTTTTTCTTCCTCCGGCAGAGTTCCGCAGATGATATTAAGCCTTTCGTTATCTTCAAAGGAAGCCCTCAGAGCCTCCCTGTCGTTTTTCTCATTCTCGTCAAAAATAGTGACATAAGCACCGTTTCCAAGGAGAAGAGCGGCAGCAGCCTTTCCGCTTACTCCGCTTCCGAAGACAAGACATTTTTTTCCTTTGTACCTGTTACCCATCTTATTTTTCCCTTCTGTCATCCCTGAAAAAAGATTCTTCGGGCTTCGCCCTCAGAATGACAGGCTTTTCCTGTCTGTCATCCCTGAAAAAGATTCTTCGGGCTTCGCCCTCAGAATGACAGGCTTTTCTAGTGACATGCTTTTCCTGTCTGTTATCCCGGGCGTAAGCGAGGGATCTTTTAATGATCTTTATCACATCAAAACAAGCGTAAGAATGCATCCCGCCAGCGTCACCAGCGTGAATACCGTCACCACCTTCACCTCACTCCAGCCAAGGAGCTCAAAGTGGTGATGAATGGGGGCCATCTTAAAGAATCTCTTTCCGCCTGTCGCCTTGAAATACAGAACCTGAATTATAACAGACAGGACCTCGGCAAAATATATGACACCCATAAATATAAGGAATATCGGCATTTTCAGCATGATCATTGAGGAAGCCGCAAAGCCTCCGAGAGCCAGGGAACCCGTGTCTCCCATAAAGACCTTTGCCGGGTGATGGTTATATACAAGAAACCCCAGAAGTGCTCCTGTCATCACCGCTGCAGACATTGTTATATTAATTGCAAGGGAGGAAGAAATGATGGCGATAAATACTGCGATAACCACAGTGACCGAGCTTAGGAGCCCGTCCAGACCATCCGTGAAATTGGAACCGTTGGTTGTTCCGAGAAACACAAATACAAGAAAGGGTATCGTAAAAATACCCGCGTTTACATAGATACCCGCCCCATCAGGTGTGATAAGGGAGGAAAAGGGTATCAGCATATCGAAGCCCACCTCCGTAAAAGTAGACACGGAGTAGATCACGGCAAGAGAAACAATGATCTGCAAAAGAAGCTTCTGCCAGGCCCTAAGACCCAGATTCCTCTTCATAACGACCTTTATATAGTCATCTATAAAGCCTACCGCACCAAAGCCCAGCGTTCCCACTATTACCGGGATCGAAGCCCTGTATAGTTCCGCCTCATAAGCGGTCATCACCACGAACACAACAAGGAACATAATGCCCCCCATTGTTGGAGTACCGGTCTTTTTCTTGTGGGATTCCGGACCTTCTTCTCTTTCTACCTGCCTCGCCTTAAGCTTTTTCAAAAGAGGCAGCAGGAAGTATCCGACAGCTGCAGTAAGTGAAAAAGCGATCAGAAGATGAATTAAGAACTTTGTAAACATATGCTCCGCCCTCTAATTTGATATCCTAGAAAGTATAAAGCATATAAAGCGTTTTTTCAAATCAGGCATCATGCTCGCCATCTCCGCCATCATCTCCGGGGGCCTCATCCTCCGGCCGGTATTCGTTACCGCCTGCGGGATTTATGGGCTGCAGCGTATAGGGATCCAGTACCTCTCCTGTTGCGGGATCCAGGGGATAGCCGGTTGCCGGATCGTACTGTATAACATTATCTACTATGGGATTTCCCGCGCTGTCCCTCTCCGGCTCGGTCTCGGCTTCCTCTTCACCATTCTCAGGGACAGCTCCCTCCTCGGGGATCACGATCACGTTCTCTCCGTCTTCCCCGGTATTTTCTCCCTCTTCATTTTCCGAAGCTTCCTCTCCGGGGATCATATTCTCCGATAAACCGAAGAAGGAGCTGTTTTCATAGAATTCATCCTGCTTCTCCCTAAGCTCCTCCGCTTCTTCCTCGGAAATCGGCTCCGTGGGGAAGATATTAAGGTATGGCAGGACCTCGGTCATTATATCCCTGTTCAGTCTGGTCGCAAGCCTTGTGGACTCCGACTGGATCTCGGTATTGGGAGTATCTATAACGACATAACAGAGAACCTCCGGATCCTCCGCAGGCACATATCCGATAAAGGAAATAAGATAATCATTCTTCGTTCTCGGGGCTTTTTCGGCTGTTCCCGTCTTTCCTCCCTCGGTATATCCGGCAGGTCTCGCTGACCATCCCGTACACTCGTGAGGATCGCTCATAACCACCGTTCTAAGGTAATCGCGCATTTTCGCACTTACGCTTTCACTTATAACCTGCTTAAAGATCCTGGGACTTTTTTCTTCCACGACCGCCCCTTCTGCATTCCTTATCTCCGAAACCACCCGGGGCTGATAGTAATATCCGCCGTTTATAAGTGCGGAGAAGCCTGCGGCGAGCTGTATCATTGTCACGTTGAAGCCCTGTCCGAAGGAGGCTACCGCAAGATCCGTAAGTCCCATGCTCTCATCAAAGGTAAGGTCACTGGCATTGGTTTCTCCCGAAAGATCGATATTTGTCTTGTAGCCGAAATTAAAGGTGCGGTTATACCTTAACCACTGCTCCTTTCCCGTTGCAAAGGCAATATCCATAAGTGCCACGTTGCAGGACTTTGCTATGCTCTGCTGTACGGTGAGAAGACCGTCTCCAAGCCTGTTATGGCAGTGGATCTGAAAGCCTCCAACCTCCAGATAGCCGTTGCACTGATAGCTTTCATTTCCTGTGATCTTTCCGGAATCCAGGGCGCCTGCAACCGTGAACGGCTTCATAACACTTCCCGGTTCATATGAGTCTGATATGCAGAAGTTTCTCCATATCTTGTTTCTGGCAGCTGTAAGGGGATCCTCCGGCTTCTTTACTTCGTCAGATGAAACGCTTGCTTCTCCGTTCTCACTTTCATCAGGAAGCTCTTCCTCTTCTCCTTCTTCCTTAATATCAAAGATCTCATTTGAGGACAGCCCCTCCGGTATGAACTGGGTCAGATCCACCCCTTCCATATTCATCGGATCATTCAGATCAAAGGATGGATACCCGGCCATAGCGTATATCTCGCCGTTATTCGGGTTCATCACGATAACCCCGATATTTTCGGCTGCAGCCCCCATCCTGTATTCGTCCTTATGGGTGGTCATAAACTTTGCGATATGCTTTTCCACTATGGACTGGATATTGCTGTCAATGGTGGAAACTATGGTATAACCGTCCACCGCAGGCTTTATGGACTCCTCCATAACATAGTCCTCGTTCATAAAGCCGTACTCCCTGCCGTCCGTTCCGTTCAGCACATCATTATAGTATTCCTCCAGACCGAAGAAACCTGTATTTCCACCCTGTACAAAGCCTATGACGTCGCAGGCAAGGCTGTTTCCCGGATATTTTCTTTCATAATCCTCTTCGAACCATACCCCGTTAAGCATCTCCCTTTCTGCCTCATCTTTGGATACGGAACTGTCCGTTTCCATTCCCTCCTTCTGAAGCTCCTTAAAGGGCTCTATCTCGTTAAAATCAAGATGCTTTGCAAAAACCTTGTATCTGCTTGCGGGGTTTTTATTGATGTATTCCCGGATCTCTCCGGTATCCACCTCGGGGAAACAGCGCTTTATCGCCGTCATGGTGGGCTCGATATGCTTTCCCTCTTCACTAAGCACCATTTTGGCGTCTATCACCAGGTTATATACCTTTTCCGAATAGGCGAGCTTACTCCCCTTTCTGTCCAGGATATCCCCTCTCTTAAAGGGCAGCACCCTGGAGGACGCTGCCTGCTGGCGCATAACCTGCCTTTTATAGTCAGCACCCTTATCCCTGTTTATAAGGAAAAGCCTGTAAGACAACGCAACAAAAGCCAGCAGTACCAGAAGAAAAAGTACCACCAGCTTTCGCTGCATTTTTCCGTCAAATCCCGCAGGATCGCTTTCTCTGTTTGTTTTTCGTTTATTTTTTAAGGACATCCTGTTTTATTTCTTCGGGGATCTTCTCATACTGCCTCACATAATCATCACTTTCAAGTGAAACATGAACCACCTGGCTTTCGTCGGGATATTTCATGTGAAGGTCAGTCATTGCCACCCTCTTTATCTCCTCCATATCTATGGCTCCGGTTATGCGTTCATACTCCTCGTCATTAGCCTCCTTTAAGCGGCTGAGCGTACTCTCCAGCCCCGAAACCCTCTTCTGGGATGCCGTTATATCCGAGTGGATCCTTACATAACCTATGCAAACGAAGGCTGTAACGGCCAGTGCGATAAAAAAGAAAAGATAGTAGCCCAGAGAAACCTGGGGAAGGATAAGAAGATCCGTATGATGTCCCTTCTCGACCGCAATCTTCGGCCTCTTCTCTCCGAATCTGGGCTCGATGGTCCTTACGGTATTTCCGTCAATATAAATACTGTTATTTGACCTTCCGAAAACGGAGGCTCTGGCTCTTTTAACTACTCTCCTGGCCATATTTTCTCTCCCTCCGGGGCTTTATCCCGAACCCTTTTCAAAAACCCTGAGCTTCGCACTTTTTGACCTGGGATTTCTCTCCATTTCCTCCCGGGTCGGAACTATGGGTTTCTTCGTTACTACTCTCCCTTTTGACGCCCTGCCGCATACACACACCGGAAAATCCGGGGGACAGATGCAGGGCGACTCATTTCTCTTAAATGTCTGCTTGACTATCCTGTCTTCCAGCGAGTGGAAGGTTATCACGCTTATCCTTCCTCCGCTGTTTAATAGATCTATCATTGTGTCCAGGGTATTGCTTAATACCGAAAGCTCCTGATTTACCTCTATCCTTATGGCCTGAAAGGTTCTTTTTGCCGGATGTCCTCCGGTCTTCTTCAGCTTAAAGGGGATCGAGGCTTCGACTATGTCCCTCAGCTCAAAGGTTGTTCTTAGCGGCGAATCTTCCCTTTTTCTTACGATATTTTTTGCAATGTTCTTTGCAAATCTGTCTTCGCCGTAATCCCTGATTATCCTGAACAGCTCTTCTTCACTATATCCGTTCACCACATCATATGCGGAAACGGGATTTCTCCTGTCCATTCTCATATCGAGGGGGGCATCATCCATGTAGGAGAAGCCGCGTCCTGCTTCATCCAACTGATAGGATGAAACCCCCAGGTCAAGGAGGATACCATCTGCTTTGTTTATTCCGAAATCTCTTAATACCTGAGCGATCTCGCTATAATTACTGTGTACGATGGTGAGGAGGCGGGAGAATTGTTTGAGCCTGTCCGTAGCAGCTGCCACTGCTGCCTCATCCTGGTCAAATCCGATAAGCTTTGCGCCCTTGTCGGGCCTGAGGAGTTTTGCTATCTGAAAGGAGTGTCCGCCTCCTCCTATCGTACAATCAATATATATGCCATCTTCTTTTACTCTGAGACTGTCAACCGTCTCCTGAAGAAGGACCGAAGTATGTGAGAATTCCATATCAGAGACTGAAGCCGAGTCCGCTTAAGCTTTCCGCTATCTCATCTATATTGTCCGGAGCTGACTCGTTCCACCTTTCACTGTCCCAGATCTCCACGTTGGATCCGGTTCCTATGAGTGACACGTTCTTCTTTAATCCCGCATGCTCCCTTAATTCTACCGGGATAAGGATCCGCCCCTGTTTATCCACCTCGGCGATCACTGCTCCGCCGTTAAAGAATCTCTTTATCTCTCTGGTGTTCTTATTGAACTGGGGAAGCTCCTTAAGCTTCTCCTGAATCTTTTCCCAGGCAGCGAGGTCATTAGCCTGAAGACAGCCATCAAAGCCTTTGGACACTACAAACCTGTCCCCCAGCTCCTCACGGAATCTGGCGGGAATGATGAGCCTTCCTTTGGCGTCTATGGTATGGCTGTATTCCCCCATGAACATCTGCTTTTACCCCGGTGAGGATCCACCTTTTACCACTTCGTGACACTTTCTACCACTTCTGCCCATATATTAATCTAATTTTGGGAATATATCAACAGAATTTTTGTTATTATTGCAACAAAAAAGCGCCCGATTAAGGCGCATTTTCGTGAAACAGTCCATATATGGTTACGATTCTCCGGGGCTACCACTATATATTGTGTCATTTCCCCTTTATTGCATTATTGTATTTTTCTGCGAACAATTTGTGCAGACACCCGGATGTTTGTATTTCATAAGCGCTTCCTGTCATCCTGAGCGCTTCCTGTCATCCTGAGCGCTTCCTGTCATCCTGAGCGAAGCGAAGGATCTTCGAAGCGAAGGATCTTACCTGAAATATCCCACCCCTGCTTCAAAGATCTTCAGATCCTGTTCTCCGTAAATATTTATATTGACTCCTTCTCCCCTTCTCTCCACATGGCACATCTTTCCGAGGATCCGGCCCGTGGGATCGGTGATGCCCTCAACTGAGCGGAAGGATCCGTTTATATTCCAGCTTTCATCCATTGAAACCTTCCCCTCCGGATCGGAGTACTGCAGGGCGATCTGTCCGTTATCAAAAAGCTTCTTTAACCATTCATCGGAGGCAACAAACCTTCCCTCCCCGTGGGATGCGGGACTTACATAGCAGTGGCCCGGCTTTGCAAGGGCAAGCCAGGGGGACTTATTTGAAACGACCTTTGTATAGGCCATCCTGCTTATATGCCTGTTAATGGTATTATAGGTCAGTGTGGGAGAATCCTCGGTCTGGGCATCGATTATCCTTCCGTAGGGAACAAGCCCAAGCTTTATAAGAGCCTGGAAGCCGTTACAGATGCCGAGTATAAGACCGTCCCTGTCAAGAAGAGCGTCAACGGCGCTTCTTATATCCTCATTTCTGAAGGCTGTGGCAAAGAACTTTGCACTGCCGTCAGGCTCGTCGCCTGCCGAGAAGCCCCCGGGGAACATAATTATCTCAGAGCTGTCTATGGCTTTCTTAAATGAAGCGACCGACTCCCTTATATCCTTTTCGCTCAGATTGGAGAAGATTCTTATTTCCGTTTCCGCACCGGCTCTTTCAAAAGCCCTCATGCTGTCATATTCACAGTTGGTTCCCGGAAATACAGGGATAAATACCTTCGGCTTCTTACACTTATTTGAAGAAATATATGCTTTCTTTGTAAGGAATACCGGGGACTCTGTCTCCTCTCCCCCTTCCTTACTCTTAATCGGGAATATCTTTGAAAGAGTACCTTCATAGGCGGCCAGTGCTTCCTTTAACTCTATTCTCATATCACCATGGATAAGGAAGGGTTCAGGACTCACTTCACCGATAAGTTTATAGGGAACCTTCAGGGAATCGAGCAGTTTCAGGGAGCTTACCTCCGCTATGATATTCCCGCTCTCCGCGAGGAACAGCTCCTCTTTTAAGATCCTGTCACTTATTTTGACTCCAAGCATATTGCCGAATGCCATTTTCGAAAGAGCAGGGGCGATACCGTACTCATCGAGAGCATAGGCAGATCTTATGATCCCTGCCTTTTCAGCCTTACGGATCCCTTCATATAGCTTTATTACCCTGTCATACTTCGGGAGCTCATATTCATCCGTTTCGATCGTGAACTTTACAAGGGCATTCCCGGCTTCCTTTAATTCCGGTGTAATGACTTCATCTGTTTTCCCTGTATCCACCGCAAAGGATACGAGGGTCGGAGGAACATCTATATCCTCAAAGGTTCCGGACATGGAATCCTTTCCGCCTATACTCGGCAGTCCGTAGCCAAGCTGTGCGTCAAAGGCCCCGAGGAGCGCTGTAAAAGGCTGGCTCCAGCGGCTCTTTTCCTTTGTCATCCTCTTAAAGTATTCCTGGAAGGTGAATCTGATCTTATTCATATCACCTCCTGACGCCACTATCTTTGCAACAGAGGCTGTTACCGCATATACAGCACCGTGATAGGGACTCCAGGAGGAAAGATAGGGGTCAAAGCCGTAGCTCATCATGGTCACAGTATCCGTGGAACCGTGAAGTACCGGAAGAATGGCGGTCATGGTCTGTATGGGAGTCTTCTGGTACTTACCCCCGAAGGGCATGGTTACCGTGGCTGCTCCTATTGAGGAATCAAATCTCTCGGAAAGCCCCTGCCTGGAGCACTGGTTCAGGGAAGATATACTGTCGATCCAGGCCTTTTTCTCATTATCTATACGGATCTCTTCCCTCATATAGTTATTCTTTTCATCGGGAAGCTCTACCTCTACGGAAGCTTCCTGTCTCGCTCCGTTTGTATCGAGAAACTCCCTCTTGATATCAACGATCTTCCTGCCCCTCCAGTGCATAACAAGCCTCGGAGATTCGGTGACAACAGCAACCGGCGTAGCCTCGAGGTTTTCCTCCGCAGCATAAAAAAGGAAGATATCTCTGTCCTTTTTGTCCACAACAACTGCCATTCTCTCCTGGGACTCGGAAATCGCAAGCTCTGTACCATCAAGTCCCGCATACTTTTTCGGCACTTTGTCGAGATCGATATCAAGTCCTTCAGCAAGCTCTCCTATGGCAACGGAAACACCCCCCGCGCCGAAGTCATTGCAGACCTTTATAAGCTTAGATACCTCAGGGCGCCTGAAAAGCCTCTGAAGCTTTCTCTCCGTCGGGGCATTTCCCTTCTGCACCTCGGCACCGCAGCTATTTAGGGACTTTTCCGTGTGCACCTTCGAGGAGCCTGTAGCACCTCCGATACCGTCACGCCCCGTCCTGCCTCCGAGCAGAATGACTATATCTCCGGGGGAAGCGTCTTCCCTTAGAACATTTTTTTCCGGAACCGCAGCTATCACTGCTCCGATCTCCATCCTCTTTGCCACATAGCCCGGATGATAGATCTCGTCCACAAGCCCCGTAGCGAGTCCGATCTGGTTCCCGTATGAGGAATATCCGGCTGCAGCCTCCCTGACCAGCTTCTTCTGCGGAAGCTTGCCCTTCAGTGTTTCCGATACGGGAACCCTGGGATCAGCAGCACCGGTGACCCTCATTGCCTGATATACATAGGAACGCCCGGAAAGCGGATCCCTTATTGCACCTCCGAGACAGGTGGCAGCCCCGCCGAAGGGCTCTATCTCTGTGGGATGATTATGGGTCTCGTTCTTAAACATAACGAGCCAGTTTTCCTTATATTCCTGCCCCTTTTCGTCCTTTAATTCAACAGGGACCACTATTGAGCAGGCATTTATCTCATTTGACTTTTCCTCATCCTCAAGCTTGCCGCATTTTTTCAAAGCCCGCGCACCCATGGTGGCGATATCCATAAGGCAGATATACTTCTTTCCGCCCTTTTCCGAGGCATTCTTCCCGTAGACCTTAGCGCGCTTCTCCTTATATTTTTCCCAGGCCCTTTTTATGGGAGCAGCATAATATCCCTCCGGGATAGTTACATCCTTTAGCTCCGTTAAAAAAGTGGTGTGGCGGCAGTGATCCGACCAGTATGTGTCGAGAACCCTGATCTCAGTCACATAGGGATCTCTTTTTTCATCATTCTTAAAGTAATTCCTGATATGCTTAAAGTCACTGAAGGTCATAGCGAGAGAAAGGGAATCATAGAGCTTCTTTAAGGACATATCACTCATACTCTTAAAGCCCCGGAAAACCTTTACATCTTCGGGCTCCGGATAATCCTGCTTTAATGTCACAGGCTTTTTCCCGTCTGCCAGGCGTGAATCCACGGGATTCATCACGTAGTCCTTAACAAGCTGAAGCTCCTCGTCGCTCTTTATTCCTGAAAGGATGAAGACCTCCGCCGTCCTTACTATGGGATCCTCACTCCCCCTTAAAAACCTTATGCACTGTTCGGCGGAATCCGCTCTCTGGTCAAACTGCCCCGGAAGAGCCTCTACCGCAAATACCCTGTCATTTTTATCACATTCAAAAAACTCCTCGCGGATAGTATCCACGGGAGGTTCCGAAAAAACGCTCTTTACTGCTTTTTTATACACATCGGGGCTTATGTTCTCCACATCATAGCGGATAAGATACCTGACATGTACATCCTTAAGCCCCAGAAACTCATTGAGCTCATGCTCAAGCTCCGCTGCATGCACCGCATACGCTTCCTTCTTTTCCACAAATACCCGTCTTACCATTCTTTTTTCCCGTTCACCGTCATCCCGGCTTTTTGTAAAAGTCTATGAGTTCCTTGAATTTTGAGAGCACCCCGAGATATATTCCCTCTCTGGCGCCTTCCGACCACGCAGGTCCCCTGTGCATCCCCTCCAGGACGTATTTTGACATAAAGCCACGGAGATCATCCACATCCCTTATAGTGCAGCTTTCTATATACTTTCTTTCATCCTCGTGGCTCCTTATCCTGTGTCTGGAATAGACATAGGGATAATTCCTGTTCATAAGCTTCATTTTTGAAGCTCTTTTCACGAAGTCAAGAAGCGTGGAGTCAAAGACCGGGAAATTCAGATTTGATTCTCCCTGGGCTCCGTCATATTTTTTTGCAAATTCATTTTTCTTATCGGAAAAATACGGGATGTACTTAAAGAGTACCTCCAGCTCCCTGCCGTATGTGGTTATGAGTCTGTCCGCCAGAGTATTTTCGGATTCCAAAACGATCCTCCTTGCCTTTTCAGGTCCTGATATATTCGAGCTGCTTTATTATGGTATCCGGGACATCCTTACCCATCTTCTTTATCTTCTGCATCATAACCTGGATAAGATGGATCTTCCCCTGCAGCTTGATCCCATACTTCTCAATGAGATCCGCATACAGCGGATTTGCCTTCATGGCCTCTCTCTTCTCTGATCTGAAGGGACAGTACCTGAAAACTATGCCCCTGGATATCTTATTAAGCCTTGCGGAGCCTGTGGCCTCGCTTCTTATGTAGATCATATAATCCGCCACAAACACCGTTCTGTAATTATTCCTTGCCTTCTGAAGGGCCAGCTTTATCTTCTCCCGGCTTTCAGGTGAGATGTCATGATTTTTCCTGTAGAACTGCATATAATCACAGTACTCGCTTGTAAGACTGGGATCTGTCACATCATTCCAGTGAACACCCTGTATACGTCTGCACATCTCCCATCTGAATTCCCCGCAGAGCTTTGTCATG
Source organism: Lachnospiraceae bacterium AD3010 (assembly GCA_000622025.1). Lineage (GTDB taxonomy): Bacteria > Bacillota > Clostridia > Lachnospirales > Lachnospiraceae > NK4A144. The sequence goes on from JHWU01000016.1 coordinate 50,874, forward strand.
GCTTCATCCAGATCCTCGGTGAAAAGAATGGACATCATCATCCTCGCAGGAGTATCCCTCTTCTTTCCGTCTATCTCCTGCCACATGGACGTTCTGGAGCCCATATTTGGCATAAGGATCACATAGGGAAGAACCTCCTTTGATACCAGGAACTGGTTTATCTCCAGATCCTCAAAGGCTGTAACGGAATCCCTGTAAAACAGTGAGAAATCAATATCCCTTATGGAATTAATGGCAGTCTTCACCTTTTCCGGAGTAATGAGCGCCGTACGTAAGGGTCTTAATACCGCATCATCGGTAAATACAGGGATAAAGGTGGTGACTCTTCCGAAGGTCAGACGGTTTCCCATGGTAAAGAAATTCTCTATCTCGAATTTCAGCCTTTTGGTCTTGTCATTCTTGAAAGCAGCCTCTTCTTCCCTGGTGATATAACCGCCGGTCACCTGTTCCTTCAGGTATTCCAGATAATCGCTGTCAAACTCGTTCTTCGAAGGATTGACCTTCATCTCATAGATAAGCTTAAGCCAGTCCCTGATAGTCACGATCCTGCCCGAAGGATCGCTTTTCCACTGCCTTGCAAAATTGGCAAGAATGGCGGTATTTTCCTTTCCTGCGAGGTTCTCGTCAACAAAGCCGAACAACAGGAACATCTTTACTTCCAGAGGAGGAGTACTATCCGTCAGGGTCTTCATAAAGATGGCATAATAAAGATCGTAGAAGATCCTTGATATCTCCTTACGGAGCTTACGCATCTCATCCGTAGTTTCCGTTTTGTCGGGAGATGCCGCATAGTCTGCCACCAGCTTCTCAAATACCTGCACCGTGGAGGCAGGAGCTTCGGAGTAGCTAAGGATGATCGGCATGGCATCCTTTATCTCCTTATCCATAGCCTCATCATCATCATCACCCTTAAGCTGTGCCTGGGCATACTTATAATCCATCTTGAAGGTGGTCGTAACCTCGTCAAGGTACTCCTTATAGCGGCAGATCCTTATTATCTCCGCATATATCACCTTTATGAATTCATTGCTGTTCAATATGGTTCCGATACATATGCTTATGTTCAGACCGTAAAACAGCTTCCTTATGGAGGCATCATTTTCGATTAAGGAGTTTAAGTACTCCAGTCTCCATTCCTCAAGACCGTCTGCCTCTCTGGGTTCCATCAGGTTCTCGATCTCGGGATAATCCTCGGGCTCTCTGGAGAGCTCCACCATAAGGCTCTTATAATCCTCAAGATCCCTCTTAACCCCCTTATACAGGTTCTCGCATTCCGTTCTGATCTTCTCATACCAGGAATAGCAGTCCACCGCAGACCGTACACTTGAAGAAGCTAGCACCGGCGCGATCTTCTGATTCAGCCTTATAACCTTGATGATATCTTCACTGTTGGAATAGTCATACGAATAGACCGTTGCATCACTGTCAGCCGTATAATCAAAGGAATAAGTATCCCCAGGGACTTCAGCAGCCCCGATCATGGAGCCGGTCTTCAGTATCATTGCTCCGTCGGCATTATGAACGCTGATGCTCCCCTTCAGGACGATCTCTACCTCCTGAACCCTGTCGCCTGTTTTATGTAGAACATCATCTTTTTTCAGTTCCTTTATACCCAAGTCTTCCCCCCGGATCCTTTATTGCTTTGATGCTCTGCTTCTTAAGATCTCCAAAGCTGCTATCATGATAATCACTCCCACTGCCAGTGAAATGATCCAGTTTTGTGTAAAGCCTGAAATGATATACCCAACAGTACAGCAGATAAACGGCACTATGGCATACTGCATCTGAGTGGATACGTGATTCATATGGTAGCATTGTGCTCCGGCACTGGACATGATAGTGGTATCGGAGATCGGTGAAATATGGTCACCGCATACCGCTCCCGCAAGTACGGCGGAAACGGAGATTATCATCATATTAAGTGCTTCCGCACCGAAAATACTTGTTACAATCGGAACCAGTATTGCAAAGGTCCCCCAGGAGGTTCCGGTTGAAAAAGCGATAAAAATCGCAATGATAAACATTATCACCGGAACGAAGTTAAGCCCGTAGCTGGCGCTGCCCACGGTATTATATACATAGTCCTTTATTCCGAGAGCCTGTGTCATACCCTTTAAGGTCCAGGCAAAGGTAAGTATGGCTATCGCAGGTATCATAAGCTGGAAACCCATAATGAAGCTTGACATGAATTCGCTGAAGCTCACGACCTTTCTCGGTACATAGAAGAAGAAAAGGAATAATATCGTAATAAATGTGGCAAATATCAGTGAGATCTCGGCATCACAATCGGCAAAAGCCTGCTGAATGTTCCCTGCGCCGCTTGAAAAGCCCGTATACATCATAGCTCCGACAGCAGACACTATCAGAAGGATCATGGGGATAACAAGATCATATACCCTTCCGTTGGGATTTTCCTTCACCTCCTCCGATGACTTGACAGCATCCCTGTGATCGGTGAAGAGATCTCCATTATTCACTGCATTGTCCTCATGGGTCTTCATAAGGCCGAAGTCTATCCCTCTGGCACTTGTGTAAACAACCATAAAAAGCGTAAGCAGTGCGTATAGATTAAAGGGAATGGTACTGATAAAAAGCTGCAGCCCGTTGATGCCGGCATCCTCAGGCACATAGGAATTGACAGCAGCCGCCCAGCTGGATATAGGTGCTATGATACATACCGGTGCCGCAGTCGCGTCTATGATATAGGCAAGCTTTGCCCTTGAAACCCTGTATTTATCAGTAACGGGTCTCATAACACTTCCCACCGTAAGGCAGTTAAAATAATCATCCACAAAGATGAGTACACCGAGAAGGGTAGTGGCAAGAAGTGCCGAGCGTTTACTCTTAATCTTTGTGCCTGCCCATCTTCCGTATGCTGCACTGCCTCCGGATTTCTGCAATAGGATAACGATCATCCCCAGCATAACGAGAAAGATCAGGATATTCAGATCAATATTCTCAGTCATTACCGTGAAAATTGACTCAAAGCTGATCCAGGGATTAAACTGTCCGTAAAGCAGAGCACCCGAAATGATCCCAATAAGCAGTGATGAATAAACCTCTTTTGTGATAAATGCCAGAACAATGGCTATGACCGGCGGAAGAAGTGACCACGCCGTACCTATAAATACTGAATTCTCCATAAAACCAGCTCTCCTGTATCCGATTATATTTATCCGGTTAAAAAGCTGCAGCCGTCTTTACGACCGCACTAACTCTCTAATTATAAAACAAATCCGGGTAATAATACAACAGGTATTTCGAATCCCTTTATGCACAAAAAAAGATGCCCTTCCGGCATCCTTTTTGCGCAGGGGAAGAGGGATTCGAACCCCCGTGAACGGTTTTGGAGACCGTCATACTGCCACTGTATGATTCCCCTATTTGTCGCATACGCGACAACAAATGTGATTTTACTCTCAAACACTCTGAAATGCAAGTATAATTTTCTTCGGGCCCGGGATAAAGCTCAGGCTATTTCAGTAACCCTGTAGTCCTGAGCCTCCACAGCGTTCTTTAAAATTCCATCGGAAATATCCCGGCTTAAAGTAACCACTGCCCTGTTTTTTTCATGGCTCACATCCGCAGATTCGACACCCTCTATACCTTCGAGTGCGGTTTTCACGGTGTTTTCGCAGTGCTCACACATCATGCCTTCAATAAGCAGGGTTTTCTCCGCCAGGGTCTCCTCTCCGGCGGAAACTGTGACTATCGGGGCGGTCTCAGTCACTTCACCGCTCTTTTCGTATATATTTATCAGATTGAGTCTCAGTGCATTTGTCACCACAAAAAAGCTGGAAAGGCTCATTGCTGCGGCGGCAAACATCGGATTAAGCTGCCAGCCTGTGAGTGGGATAAATACCCCCGCTGCAAGAGGGATCCCTATCACATTGTAGAAAAATGCCCAGAAAAGATTCTGATGGATGTTCCGTAGTGTACTCCGGCTCAAACGTATCGCTGCCGGGACATCCGAAAGCCTGCTCTTCATAAGTACGATATCCGCAGCATCTATAGCCACATCCGCCCCCGCACCGATGGCGATCCCGATATCTGCCCGTGTAAGTGCCGGAGCATCATTGATCCCGTCACCAACCATTATGGTCTTTCCGCTTTCCATAAGGCTTCGGATCTCTCTCTCCTTTCCGTCAGGAAGAACCCCTGCAATGACCTGATCCACACCGGCCTTTGATCCTATGGCTCTGGCAGTCCGTTCATTATCACCGGTCAGCATGACTACCTTAAGTCCAAGCTCCTTAAGCTCCCTAATTGCCATCGGACTGTCTTCCTTTATGACATCCGAAACCGCAATGATCCCCAGAAGCTTATCATCTTCGGTAAAGAATAGCGGGGTCTTCCCCTCTTCCGATAGGTCGGCAGCCTGTTTCTCTGTTTCCGGAGAGACAGACGAAGAGGAAGCGATGAAATTAAGATTCCCGCCGGAAAGCTTCTTTCCGTTAAGATACGCGCTCAGTCCGTTTCCGGGAACTACCCTGAAATCCTGTACTTCTTCTGCCTTTATTCCTTCCTCCTCTGCTCTTTTTAATATTGCTTTTGAAAGCGGATGCTCGCTCTTCCCTTCAAGAGCCGCAGCAAGACTCAAAAGCTTATTTTCGGAGCACTCCCCGAAAGGAATGATATCGGTTACCTCAGGTGTCCCTGCCGTGATGGTGCCTGTCTTATCAAGGACCACGATCTTTGCTTTTCCGGTCTCTTCCAGTGAAACCGCAGTCTTAAAGAGTATACCGTTCCTGGCTCCTACTCCGTTTCCCACCATTATGGCGACAGGAGTGGCAAGCCCCAGCGCACAGGGACAGCTTATAACAAGAACAGCCACTGCCCTGGTAAGAGCATTTCCCGCTGTTTCTCCGAGAAGGAGCCATACCGCAAAGGTGATAAGGGATATAGTGATAACTACGGGAACAAATACCCCCGAGACCCTGTCAGCGATCTTTGCAATGGGAGCCTTTGTTGCTGCAGCATCACTTACCATCTGAATGATCCTTGAAAGAGTCGTATCCTCTCCGACTCTCAAAGCCCGGCATTTTAAGAAACCCGACTCATTGGTGGTCGCCGCTGAGACCCTGTCTCCCTCTGCCTTGTCAACGGGAATGCTTTCCCCCGTAAGTGCCGACTCATTAACGGCGCTGCTTCCCTCTATGACAACACCGTCCACCGGTATATTCTCTCCCGGCCGCAGGGTGAAGATATCCCCCTCAATGACCTCCTCGACCGGAACAACACTTTCCTCTCCGTTCCTTATCACGGTAGCAGTCTGCGGGGCAAGCCGCATCAAGCCCTTAAGGGCATCCGTTGTCCGGCCCTTTGACCTTGCTTCCAGCATCTTTCCGACAGTTATTAAGGTCAGTATCATAGCCGCGGACTCAAAGTAAAAGTCCATCATATACGCCGTAACCGCTTCACTGTTGCCGTCAGCAGCCGCGCGTGTCATGGCAAACAGCACATAGAGGCTCCAGAGGAAGGACGCCGACGATCCTAGGGCTACCAGCGCATCCATATTGGGTGCTCCATGTATCAGACTCTTAAACCCGCTTATAAAAAACTTCTGGTTTATGACCATGATGATCCCCGTAAGCAGAAGCTCGGTTAATCCCATGGCTATATGGTTATCATCAAAAAAGCGGGGAAGAGGCCATCCCCACATCATATGTCCCATAGACAGATACATAAGAGGCAGAAGTATGATAAGAGAAGCGATAAGTCTCCGTCTCAGAACCGGAGTTTCCCTGTCAAGCAGAGCATCCTCTTCCTCCCGGTGTTTTTCACTGTCCCCGGAGCTTCCCTTTGCTCTTGCTCCGTACCCGGCTTTTTCCACTGCAAGGATTATTTCCGCATCGTTAACATTTCCCTCCACCCCTAAGGAGTTTGTAAGGAGGCTGACTGAGCAGCTCTCAACTCCCGGTGTCGAGGAAACAGCCTTTTCAACGCGGGCAGCGCAGGCGGCGCAGCTCATTCCCGTAACGGAATACTGTTTCATCTTAATCTGATTATCCTCCGTTCCTCTTTTTAAGTCTGAGGTTGTTTTTTCTTTTTCACACGGTTTACGCTGACCGTACCCTCAAAATTACGCTTAAAGGTGATCACAAACGAATCAGGCGTGCGAACATATGAGAAATCAGGGCGTATCGGTCTCATTCTGGTATCACTGTCCGTCACATATATCCTCCAGATATGATTTCCTCCAAGCCAGGTCTTGACACTTACCACACTGTTGTCCGAAACCGTCCGCTTTAATATGGTCATGTCTTTTGTGGTCTTTTTTTCACCGCTTCTGTAAAATGCGGTCTGTTTTCTCCACTTTACTATGGCCCTGGCTGTTCCCGCCTTACGATTCCTTCTGTAGGACATTTTATAATCATGCCAGTATCTGTAGGCTATTCCGTGGTAGATCACATAGCTCCCGCTTCCCATTCCCGGGCGGAATCTCTTCCCGTTAAATACGTAAACCGGCGGATCAGTGGGGATATCGTCTTCTCTGGAGATCACCAGTACGTTGATCCCGTCAAGGGTGGTGTAGGTATTGCTCTTAGGATCCCAGCAAATGGTCACCGTTCCTCCTGCAGAATCCGGGAAATCCTCCTTATTCCCCGGTTCTACAGTAACCCTGCAGCTTGCAGAGAATACCTTATCATTGGTCTCACCGGGATCGGTAGCGGTGACGGTGATAACAGCCTGTCCGGGCTTTACTCCGCTGACCTTTCCTCCGGCATCAACCGTGGCAACCTCAGGATTGTCTGTTTTCCAGGTAACGGACTTATCCGTTGCGTTCTCCGGGTCAATGATGGCTGTGAGCTGAGCGTATTCCTTTGTTTTAACAGTCATCTCGCTCTTATCAAGCCGTATTCCCCTTACAAATATCGTCTTCGTCCAATGTGCGTAGAGAGTGGTATCCTTCGTTATCCTGACTGTATCGGGATTCCTGATAAGCTCTCCACTGCCGTCCTCAGGTGAAGTATACCAGCCGATAAAGGTAAATACCCGGTCTGTCCACCAGGGAGCGGGAAGTCCGGAATAATCACCGTCATAGGTGACCTCAAGCTCCTCTATATCACAGTTTGCCCCGTCACCGTTTGCGCTAAGGGTAAGCCTGTACTTATTCGGAGCCCAGTGGGCATACAGGGTATGGTCTTCAGTCCTTGTTACCCTTGTATCCGCCTCGATCCTGTTTCCGCCCTCACTCTCATCATACCATCCGGTGAAGCTGTAGCCGGTTTTTACGGGAGTCCCCACCGTAAGGAGCGCGGAATATGTGCCGTCATAGGATACTGTGATATGCCCGGCAGCGATTTTCTTTCCGCCGTTCACATCTATGCTGACCTTATAATTCTTTGCCTTCCATCCGGCTTTCAGGGTCTTTGTTCCAATAAAGTCTGCATTCAGACGGTTATTCTTTATCTTTTTCTCTCCGTCAAACCAGCCGAGAAAATCATAACCTGTAAGGGAGGGAACTGGAAGGGTATAGCTTTCTCCGAAGGTTACGGTCATTTTTTCCTTTGACAGTATGGCCCTGCTGTCTGCTTTATCAAGCTTAAGGGTATAAGAATTTGCGATCCAGTGAGCGAAGTACTTTGTATTTTTTGTGATCTTTACCTTATCGCCGTTATTTACCCTTGTTCCACCCTCTGCTGCCGTAAACCAGCCGTCGAAGCTAAAGCCCCTTTTCTCCGGGGCACCGTTCCCGATGGATGGGAGATCCGCATATGTCTTATCATATGTGACCCTTATCGATGCAGGCACAGCTTCCGTATCCCCTCCGTTTTTATCGAGAGTCACGCTGAATTCTTTTGCATTCCAATGTGCATAGAGGGTCTGATTATTTGTAATTGTAACCGTGGTTCCGGGCGTGATCAGGCTCCCGCCTGACTTTGAAGTATACCATCCTGCAAAATCATAACCGATTCTGGAAGGCGTCGGGAGATCCCCGTATGGTGAAGCATAGGCTACGGTCTTACTGTTAGTTGTCACCTTTCCTCCGTTTGGATCGAAGGTCACCGTATAGCTGTCCACACCCCATTGGGCGTACAGGGTGTGTTGCCCTGCTGTTTTAACCACAGTAGTCTTTACTACCTTCTTTCCCCCGCTTGCCTTGGTATACCAGCCCTTAAAGGAATGTCCGGTTCTGACAGGCGTCGGAAGATCACCGTAAGCAGAATCAAAGGTAACGTTCTTACTGTTTGTTGCTACCGTACCGTCGTTTGCATTGAAAAGAACTACATATTGCCTTGCTGTCCAATGTGCGTAGAAGGTGCTGTCTTTTGTAAGCTTTACCGTATCTGTTCCTGACCCGGCATCCCCCATCTTATTCCCGTCGGTCTTCCTATCATACCAGCCGTTAAAGCTATATCCGGTTCTTTTGGGTTCAGGCAGAGCTCCGTACCCGCTGTTATAAGTGAAATATCTACTGCTTTCGGAAAGACCGTTGACGGTATCGCTGCAGTTCTTGTCAAATGTCACCTTAAAGTTCGCATATTCAAGCTTAAAATCTTTTGTGACAGTACCTTCGTAATTTCCGCTGTCCTTCCCCGTTATGGTTATAGTCCCCTTGTGGTTTGCAGGATCATTCGAACAGGTGTATGTGAAATTGGAGACAAAGCCGGCATCGCCGTTCTCCCCCGCTTTCTTTGTATAGGAGTTATTTCCTGCATCCACCCTGACTCCGGGCTCAATGTCGGTACCCTTATAATAAAATACATCACTGTCACTTATGGGATTCGTACTGTTTCCGCTGAGAACAGTGATCTGAATGTAGTTCGGATCCGTAGGATCATCACTTATGCTCTTTCGTCCGATCGTGAAGGTCTGATCCTTACTGTCCTTATAATTCCCCTTCCCCGTAACGGTCACTGTGGCCGTCCCGGCATTAACATTATTCGAAGAAACAAGGGTATAATCACGATCCTTTACAAGAATGTTGTCTCCATCCTTCACTGTCACGACGGGTTCCTTTGCAGTACCGTCGTAGGTGAAAGAAGCAGGTGAAAGCTGCAGTGTTATGTCATCAGAGTTAAAGGATTTAGGAGTGATGTCAAAATGCTTTATTATGGTGCCCTCATATGAGCCCTTTCCGGTAATGATGACCTTTGCCTTTTGGGTTGCTGACGTAACATTTATGTTGTCTTCATAGACGACAGTGTAGTCGCTTCCCTTTGTAAGAACCTGATTTCCGGGATTTTCCTTATCTCTTCCGGGATCAAGGATGGTGACCTGAGGTTCTTTGGCGCTGCCGTCATACACGAAGGATGCCGGTGTAAGGGTTATACTGATCGTGTAGTCACTGCCGTCATTGTAGCTTATGCTCTTCTTCCCGATCTTATACGTCTTTGTAACCGTTCCGAAGTATCCGTTCTTTCCGCTTATGATGACTGTCTTTGTCCCTTCACTTGTTTTATCGTCCGGATAGGAAACATCAAAATAGGCATCGGTAATAGAGCTGTTTTTTACTCTGACCTCGGGAACGTGAGGATTTCCATCGTGTGCGAAGACAGCCGGACAAAGCTCGAAAACATCCGGCAGCGCACTGTTTCCTATTGTAAATTCCCAGGATGGATCGGAAAGAGCCGAAGCTTCTTTATACTTTCCGTATTCTGCTGCATTTATACTGACCTTATAAGTACCTACCGCTTCAGGAGCACCGGTTAATACCGTTCCATCCGCCTTTTTCGAATAAACTATGCTGATTTTATTGATATCGTAATCAACACCAGCTTTCAAAGTAAATGAAGCATGGTGTGGCGATCCTGTATATTCAAGACTTGCAGGAGGATGAAATTCAAAAAAAGCTGCAGAAAGCTCGGTATCACCTCTCCAGTTGGCTGAAAAAGTAATGTCACCTGTTTTTGTTCCCTGCGGGATATTAACATTCTCCGTTAAAACAGGGCTGCTCTGTCCGGCCCAGGTCCATCCCGCAAAGCTGTAGCCGTCACGCGTGGGATCAGCAAGACCGGAAAACGAAATATCCGTTTCCACGTTGTAAATGTCGGGAGCATTAGCCTTATCAATCCAGCTTCCATTATTCAGACTGTAGCTGATATCATAATTTATCAGGCTGTATTTTGCGTATAGTATATGGTTTTGAGTAACCTGATCATTTGAGAAATCCCAGGGATCTCCGGACAGATCTTCATTAGCGTACCAGCCCGTTATGGTATATCCGTCGCGGGAATATGAAGGTTCAGGAATGGTAGACCCGGGATCGATATTTTCGATCTTTAACGAATCAATATTCTCTCCCTTGAAATTGAAGCTCACAGTATATCTTTCACTGGGTTCAACCTGAAAGCTGCTCTCCTCAAAAACAAGATTATAGTTGGATGCCTTAAATGAGTTATTATCTGTAAGCTCCAGAGTGCCCTGTTCTATTGTATAAGTACCATAGGGAGATGAGGATGAATAGGGACAGGCCACCTGTCCGGAAAATAAAGGAACTTCTCCATCCGCCAGATCTGACTGGACATATTCCAGTTCATATTGAGGCACGGGGCTTCCCTGGATTATAGTCCCGATATCCTGCACTCCGACATGGAGATCCCGCTTTTTTATATTGAAGGATACGGAATTCTCCCCTCTGTAAGGATCCTTACCCTCCAGATGGATATAGTAAACACCTGCATCTTTATACTGTCTACCAGATTCGGGCGGATCTTCGGTATAGTTTTCCGGGTCGAGAGTATTTCCTCCGATTTTAACGGTTACCTGAGGTGTATGCTCTGTTCCGTCATAATCCGTTTCCGCTTCATCAAGCTCCAGCTCCGCATCTTTAAGATCGGATGAGGTGATCGTAAAACGCCATTCTGAGCTTGTAATATTCTCGTTTGGTTTGAAATATCTGTATCCCGAAGCATAAAGACGCACCTGATAAATCCCGTTTTCACTGGGAGCGTCATAAAACCAGGATGACGGGGCTTCATCACTGTCCGGGTCATCAACCCTGCCGTAGGAGATACGGATATACCCGTTATATGTACAGTTTTCGTCTTCATAGTATGGATGTTCCTTTATCTCCGCCTCATACCGTTGACCGTTAATAGACACCGACTTTGATAGTTCCCCGTCAATACCTTTGAGGCCAAGCTTGAATGAAGACGTGGTCAGGGATATATTTTGTTCTATATTTGATTTATAAACAACCTGTGATACAGATTCATACTGAGGCTCATCTCCATCCCCTTTATCAATAAGCCTGACAACCTTAAAATAATGATCGGCATTAATATCCTGAACATTCACACTTTTAGAGGTAGCAGTCACATCCCCTGGCACGGCACTGAACCCGCTGTCATATGAATCCGACATATATACTCTGTATCCCTTTGTTTCATATTCATCATTTTGAACAGCGTCCCAGGTAAGACGGATGCGAAGTCCTATAAAATCAGGATCTGAATGAAGATTTACGATACAGCTAAGATTTTCATTGTATTCATAATCGTCGATAGGATCTCCGCTATTCCCCAGCAAGGGTAATTCCCCCCGGTCATTTAAGGTTTTCCCTGCAGTAAATTCAGGATCGGAAAAATCATTGCTTTCATCTCTTACATCTTTATCCAGTTCCACAGCAAAAGAAGGCGTAGCAAAAACAATCGCAAGCGCCAGAATATATGCAATCAACCTTTTCAGGCGGAGGTATCTAGTTCTGCACTTATGAAAAAATGAATTGTTCATAATTATATTTTGGCTGGAAGCCGTTATTTTTAAACAAAAAAAAAGCAACCCGCTCCCCAAACCACTTCATTGTAATTAAAAGCAGGGTTTTTGTAAATTCCCTGCCTTTATTGAACGGATAAAAATACAATATTGATACCGATGACTTATCATCCCAGGAGCTGCAGAACCGATTCGGGCTGCTTTGACGCCTGGGCCAGCATGGCCTGTCCTGCCTGCTGTAAAATACTCTCTCTTGAGTACTTAACCATTTCGGCAGCCATATCTGTATCCCTGATCTTTGACTCTGCCGCCTGGGTATTTTCAGATGTGTTGTCGTTTATCTTTATGGAGTGCTCAAGCCTGTTCTGCTGCGCTCCGAATATAGAACGGGTGTCGGAAACGATCTTAATGGCGTCCCCTATCTCATCAATGGCATATCTTGCATGCTCTATGGTATCCGTGGACGTTCCCTTTATCCCGATTATTGCATTATTGAGGCCGCTCCACTCAAGGTTTATGTGATTCGGGTTTTTTGCACTGACCTGAATGGGAAGCTGCTTCGGAGGACGGTTGATCATAAGGTTTTCAAGTTTAATATGATTGTTTATATTTCCTGCAGATCTGGCATTCTCTTCAGCACTGAAGTCACAGTAGGCATAGTCGGTTGTCTTAAAACTGAAGCTGATAATAGAATTCGTAAGATCGCTTTCATTTTCCAGCAGCTGTTCGCCTGAATCCCTGACTGTAAGACTTCCGACCATATCACTTCCGGACTTTAACTGGATGTTATCATTTGCTTCTGAAATAACATAGGTTTCGGTTGCTCCCACCTGCTGTGCCGTACGGGGGACGGACGTATTTCCCTGCTTTTCCTGAAGCTTTGAGGGATCTATTCCTGAGGCAATCCATTCATCGTAGGTATGTCCCTCACCGCCGTAAGAGCTGTAAGTGTATATGGTCTGATCCGTAATCTGTTCCATATGCTTAACGGTATCGACATAATAATCAAAATTATTACCTTGTTTTGTGTCAAGCGTAGCATTTTTGAATGACCCGTCGTATGTATAGTAAGCTTCATTTACGGTTTCTTTGGTACTGGTCCAGGTAGATCTCCTTGTCTGGTTGGTAGTGGTTTTTTTCGAAAGATAATATTTATCGTCATCGCCCTTCACATAAACATCTTCATCTGTTTGAGATACAATAACGGGATCATAAGTTTTTTTACCCATTTCCGGCCACTCTGTAGATGACTTTTCCCCCACAGTAACCAAAGTCCGTGTCACTGTTCCGGAGAGCACATCATTGGCATTATCAAAGGATCTCCCGACTCTCCTCTGTATCTCATACGAAGCATCCTTTCCGTTAAGTAGAGCTCCGGATGCACTGAAGCTTACGCTGGGAGCGGTTCTTCCCGCGCTTACAGTCGCCTTCACATCATTATTATACTTAATCGGTGCGGTGAAAGACTTGTCAAGCGCCTTTCCGTCCGTGTCGCCGTTGATCGCTTTCTTTACTTCCTCGAAGCCTGCCTCATCAGCCAGAGTGAAATCAAAAGAGATCCCCAGGTCTGAGCCTAAAGTATTGGTGAATCTGTATGTAGCACTGTCATCAAAGGTCACAAGGCTCTCATCCTTGTTGCTTAAGCCCCAGTCGCTTATAGGATATGAGGGGGAGGCGGGGCTTGCCTGCTGAATGCTGCTCCATTTCATCTGTGTCAGATCCGAGCCGTTCATTGTAAGCTTTATTCCGGAATTATCGGAAACACCGTCTCCGTAAACCTGGATCTTAAAGCTGTTCTCAAGATTATCCTTATTATTTACTGTGACCCGAATCTTATTTACATCAGTGATATCAAGTGCCTTCCCGGAATCGATATAGGATTCATCCTTGGTAAAAATATCCCAGGTATATTCGGTATTGAATAATTTGCCGTTGATTCCGTCTATAATGGCAGTCTTGCTATCACCGTCATTTACCTCAAACCAAACGGTCTGCTGATTATAATCCACTCCGAATTCGCCGAAGTTTGCACCATCCTTGATCCCTATTTCATCCCAGGTTCCTGCGAGCCTGTTATTGATGTAGAGTCCCGTATCATCTGCAGACCAGTGGTTTCTGCGGGCCACTCTTGACAGATTGTCTCCGGCATTCACATGGAGCTCCAGACGCTCCTTTACCGGGCTTCCTCCTTTTGTTCCGGCAAAAATATCATTAAGATCCACAACCTGGTTCTTTGCAAAGGTCTTTCCGTCATCGGAAATCTCTATTCCAAGCTCATCCCAGGTATGACGCACATTGTAATATTCGATACCGCCGTACATCACATTGCCTGAGGCATCCAGACCGTTACTGAATACCTGTATTTCCATTGCATTGGAATCCTTATGTATCTCCGGAGCGGGAACGTAGGGAACCTCGAAGATATGTACCTCATTGAATCTGGCGGTCTTAAAGATCCTGTTTGTCTCTTCCTTTAATTCCTGAATCTCATTATCTATATCCATCCTGTCAGAGGCGGAATTCGTACCGTTTGCAGCCTTTATGGAGAGCTCGTTCATGCGGTGCAGCATGGCAACGACCTCCTCCAGATAGCCGTCAGCGGTCTGGCATAAGCTAACGCCGTCCTGAAGGTTATCCGAACCCTGATTTAATCCTCTTATCTGCCTGCGCATTTTTTCCGAAATGGAAAGACCCGCTGCGTCATCTGCCGCGCGGTTGATTCTGTATCCTGATGATAGCTTTTCTGAAGACTTTGCTTTTCTGTCGTTTACGACCCCGAGTTCACGGTTTGTAAACATTGAACTCAGGTTGTGAGCTACAACATTCATGCCTGATCCCTTGTTTCTTCGATCTCCCCCGAAAATTACTTGATCGTCCCTACCTTTTCTATATCGGAATATTTATAAAAAACTTTACAGTAGAACTGATATTATTTCAAAAACAGGAACTTTACTTTTTGTAAGCAAACGTTTTCTGCATTTGCTGCAATTCCTCCGGATTGTGGTAAAATCAGATCATATCCCATTTTATCTTTTCTTGAAATATCAGTAAAAAAGTGAAAGGATGCGATGCAAAATGAAAACACTGATAGAAAAATACAATAGCACAAGCCTGATCATCAGGATCATCATCGGTATGGTGATAGGAGTTATACTGGGACTGTTGTTTCCGGGAAATCCGATAATCCCCATTTTCGGCAGTCTCTTTGTGGGTGCCCTGAAAGCCATTGCGCCTATTCTGGTATTTGTACTGGTCATCTCCTCTCTTGCACATGGAAATACGGGATTTGACAGACGCTTCGGCTTTGTGATCTTTCTTTATCTGTTTTCCACACTGCTGGCCGGTATTGTGGCGGTATTTGCAAGCTTTGCCTTTCCGCTGACAGTAAAGCTTAAAGGAAGTGCCGATATCAGTCAGGCTCCCTCCGGAGTTGGGGAGGTGCTTTCGAACCTCCTGACCTCCATGGTCAATAACCCGGTTGATTCTCTTGCAAAGGCTAATTATGTAAGTATCCTCTTCTGGGCAGTGCTCCTCGGTATAATATTTAAGACGATCGCCGCTGATGTAACGAAAAAGGTTATCTCCGACATATCTGATGCTATATCAAAGCTCATCGCCTGGATAATTTCATTGGCACCCTTCGGCATCATGGGGCTTATGTATGAATCCATCACTGAAAGCGGGATTTCGATTTTCGTGGATTACGGAAAGCTGCTGCTCCTTCTGGTGGGAACAATGCTCATTACTTCACTGGTACTGAATCCGATACTGGTCTTCCTTGTCATCAGAACCAATCCCTATCCGCTGGTAATACGCTGCCTTAGGGAAAGCGGTATTATGGCTTTCTTTATGCGCTCCTCTGCAGCGAATATCCCGGTGAACATGGAGTTATGCAGAAAGCTCGGACTAGATGAGGATATGTATTCTGTTTCCATTCCCTTAGGTTCCACCATCAATATGGACGGCGCGGCCGTAGTTATAACGATAATGACTATGACTGCTGCCAATACCATAGGCCTCAAGGTGGATATCCCGTCTGCCATCATTTTATCTCTGGTAGCTACATTGGCAGCCTGCGGAACCTCGGGTATAGCAGGAGGGTCTCTCTTACTTATCCCCATGGCCTGCTCTTTATTCGGTATTCCTCAGGACACAGCGATGCAGATGGTGGGAGTAGGCTATATCATCAATGTTATTCAGGACTCCTTTGAAACAGCCCTCAATTCCTCCGGAGATGTGCTGTTTACGGCTACCGCGGAATACGGACACTGGAGAAGAATAGGAAAAAGCCTTCCCACCTTCCTCGGAGGAACAACAGAGGTTGAGATGAAATAAAATATGAGGTAACGGAGCATTATGAACGTATTTGATATAATCGGTCCCGTAATGATAGGTCCGTCCAGTTCACATACTGCAGGAGCGGTAAGGCTTGGCCGGGTGGTAAATAAACTGATGGACGGAGCACTGCCGGAACAAGCGGAGATCACGCTTTCAGGATCCTTTGCACAGACGTATAAGGGTCATGGAACAGACAGGGCACTTTTAGCCGGTATCATGGGATATCACAGCTATTCTCCCGAAATAAGGGATGCTCTTGAGATTGCAAAAGATAAGGGCATCGAATTTAGCTTTATAAAGGAAAACATCAAGGGTGCACATCCTAATACAGCACTCATACGTTATGTCCTGCATGACGGATCAGAGGGAGCCATGCAGGGAGCCAGCATAGGCGGAGGCAATATTCAGGTCAGCAGGATAAACGGAATGAATGTGGATTTCAGCGGAGATAATAATACGCTGCTGGTAATGCATGAGGATAAGCCGGGTGTGATCGCAGGTGTGACCAATATCATGCATTGGGAATATGCGGATCTCAATATCTCAAACTTCCACCTCTCCCGGGAATCGAAAGGAGGGAAGGCCATTATGACCATAGAGATAGACAGTCTGCCTCCGGAAACACTAATTGACAGTATAAGGCGGCTGGATCATGTTTCAAATGCCCTGTTGATAAGGAGAGTATAGGAATGCTTAAATACGAATCCATCAGTGAATTGATAGAAGCAGCGGAAAAAACAGGAGAGAAGATCAGTGGGATCGTTTTGGAAGATCAGGCTGTGAGTCTGGAAAAAAGTCCGCTTGAAGTATATGAAAAGATGGAGCTGGACTTTCACATAATGTGTGCTTCCGTAAAAGAGGGACAGAAAAAGGAACAGAGATCAATGTCCGGTCTCACCGGAGGAGAGGGATTTCTAATGAATGAGTATGCGCTTAAGGGTAAGAGTCTCTGCGGTGAATTTCTGTCCAAAGCCATATCCAGAGCCCTTGCTGTTGCAGGCTGCAATGCCTCCATGGGTAAAATAGTGGCGGCTCCCACTGCAGGAAGCTGTGGGATACTGCCGGGCTGTCTCGTATCTCTTTACGAGGACAGAGGTTTTGATGTTAAAGACATAGTGATGTCCATGTTTACGGCGGGTGCTTTTGGCTTAGTGATCGCAGAAAGAGCCAGTATAGCCGGAGCCGAGGGAGGCTGCCAGGCTGAGTGCGGAAGTGCTGCGGGAATGGCTGCCGCCGCTCTTACGGAAGTGATGGGAGGGACTCCCTCAATGTGCGCTGATGCCTGTGCAATGGCTCTTGCAAACCAGCTGGGACTTGTATGTGATCCGGTGGCCGGCCTTGTGGAGATCCCCTGTATCAAGAGAAATGTATCCGGGCTTATGATAGCATTTTCATGTGCGGATATGGCTCTTGCAGGTATAGAGGCAAAGATACCTGCAGACGAATGCCTGGATGCAATGCGTGAGGTGGGAGATTCATTGCCTGCCTCACTAAAAGAAACCGCCGGAGGCGGACTGGCTGCGACCCCAACAGGCATAAGGCTCAGAAAGCAGGTTTACGGAGACTGACAGACGGAGCGGGTTCTTTTACTCCTCTATTCTTTCCAGATTACTGCACAGCTTCTCTACAAGAACGTGCAGCGTATCCAATTCCTCTTTTGAAAATCCCTTCAGTCCTTCCTCCTGGATACTGGAATACAGATCGTCGACCCTTTCCTGGGCACTCCTTCCTTTCGAAGTGATGTAGATGCATTTTGCCCTGCTGTCCCTGTCATTCTTCCGTCTTTCTATGAGCCCGCTTCTTTCCATATGCTTAAGGGTTGAGGTAACAGATGCGGGCTCCTCCCTGAAATGATCTGAAATATCCTTCTGTATTGCCCCGTCATGTTCAGAAAGAAAATAAAGGAAATTCACCACCCCGGGTGTAAGCTTATTGTCCCCTATGCCGTTCCTCACCTTCTTCTTTATCAGATTATCTGCCAGATAGATATTTGAAAGGATATTTCTTTTATTCATATTTAATCCCTACCTCTCAGAGGCTCTCGTTTTTTCCCGTACGGATCACCGCAAAAGCGTATGCAAAGGAAAAAATTGCAGCAACTATATAGCTTATTGTCCAGGGGATATTTAAGCCTATCTTCGCGTTGAGAATATAGGCAGAAACAACGTACATATAAAATGTTCCGGGAACGACGGCCATTAAATAAGGCATCTTATTCTTCTTCATATATACCGCTATCATAGCGAGCACAAATACCACCGTGGTCTCGTTGGCCCAGGAGAAGTATCTCCAGATGATATTAAAGCCTGTGGGGTTCCCCTTCGCCCAGAAAAGAAGGACTGCAGCAACCGCAAAAAGACTAAGGGCGAGAGTCAGGGCATTCCTTTTTTTAGACTGATCCATATGCAGCGCATCCCCCAGTATAAGACGGAGGGAGCGGAAAGCCGTGTCCCCTGAGGTTACGGGAAGGACTATTACTCCGATTATCGCTATGATTCCGCCCACGGTTCCAAGCATATCCTTTGCAACCACTCCAACCACAAGTGTTGCGCTGCCCTTGATCATATCCACGTCAGCTAAACCGGATCCGAGCGCTCCCATTGCGGCAGCGGCCCAGGTCATAGCGATAAAGCCCTCAAGGATCATCATATCATAAAACGTCACCCTGCCTTCATCCTCTCTGGAAATCGTGCGGGATATCAAGGTTGCCTGTGTTGAATGGAAACCGGAACAGATACCGCAGGTTACGGTCACAAAAAACATTGGGATGAAGTTGGTCTGAAAAGGATAGCCTGCAGTTGACGCATTCCAGAGCTCCGTCAGAGGATAACCCTTTGTGAACAGTCCCACAAAAACACCAATTGCGGAGACCAGAAGAATGGCGCCGAATAACGGGTATATTCTTCCGATGATCTTGTCGATCGGTAAAAGTGTTGCAAGTATATAATAGGCAAATATGGCTCCGTATACGATCCAAAGCGTAGGATTTGAGGCGGAATTGTCCTGCCCCAGTATCTGTGTCACAAAGAGATCTCCCGGGGTGTAAATAAATACAACTCCGACCAGAAGCATCAAAAGACACACGAAAACATTGTAGACGGCATACATATGCTTTCCAAGGAAACGGCGCACAAGATCCGGAGTCTGCTCTCCTCTGTTACGGACAGAGATCATTCCCGTCATATAATCATGGAAAGCTCCTGCGATCACGCAGCCTATTGGGATGGTGATAAATGCAATGGGTCCGAACAGAATTCCCTGGATCGGTCCTAAAATCGGTCCTGTTCCGGCAATGTTCAACAATTCGATAAGTGAGTTTCTCCATTTTTTCATCGGAACGAAATCGACTCCGTCACCCATGGAGATCGCAGGTGTCGGATCATCGGTCGGATTCATGACCCTTTCACTTATCCTTCCGTATATGGCTCCTCCGATAATAAGTAATGCTAACCCCAGAATAAATGTGATCATAATAAAATCCCCTCTTTATCTTATTTTCTTGCACATTCAGAAGCACTGCCTCTTAGTATCTTTATCCCATGCTCAAGAGCGTTCATAATGAATCCCAGACTCTCTTCCACTGCTTTAGGACTGCCGGGAAGATTAACTATTATCGTCTTTTTGCGAATGACCGACACGCCCCTCGAAAGCATAGCGCGGTCAGTGATCTCCATAGACTTTGACCTTATATACTCGGCGATCCCCGGAGCATTTCTTTCGGCAATCTCCATTGTGGCTTCGGGTGTAATGTCTCTTACGGAAAAACCCGTGCCTCCGCTTGTTACGATGAGATCCGCCTCCCGGCCGTCACTTAAACGGATGAGCTCTGCCTTAAGCCGCCCTTTATCATCCGGAATCACAACAGTTTCTATTACCTCATACCCGTTTTTTTCCAGAATCTCTCGGGTCTTTGGTCCGCTTAAGTCCTCTCTTTCCCCTTTTGAAGCCTTGTCGCTTAATATCACTACGGCAGCCTGAAAGGGTCTGTTGATATCGGGATATTCAAGGGAGATAGGATCTCCCTTTTTGATGGTTCCTCCCTTAAGCACCTCGGAAAAGATCCCCTGATGGGGCATTATGCACTCTCCCATTTTGTGGTATATCTGACAATGCGTGTGACACTCCTTTCCCTTCTGTGTCACCCTAAGCTTAACGCTGTCATCACCCTCTCCTATGGTAAGGACCGTACCAACCGGAAGCTTTATACAGTCAATCCCGTCCACAAGGATATTCTCTCCGAAATCGCCGTTTTTAACCCCGGCGCCCTTACGGTTAAACTCATCCACACGGCTTCCGGACAACAGACTCACCTGCCGGTGCCATTTCCCGGCATGGGCATCTCCTGATATGCCCTCACCGGCTAAAAGCACTGCACTTTCAATCTCGCTTTTCTGGACACCGCGCTCTTTACTTATGCAGATCGCCCGGACCCTGCCGGTATCATTTTCCATAGTTTATTTCTCCCTGCTGTTCTGTTCATAAAGATCCTTCGCTTGCGCTCAGGATGACATATTCTATCCTGAGTAGCAATGCGGCAAAGGATGGAATATGTCATCCTAAGGAGCAATGCGGCAAAGGATGGAATATGTCATCCTGAGGAGCGTACGCGACGAAGGATCTTCCCACCGTATTTAAAATAATACCCCATTCCGCAGGAATAAACAATAAAAACCAAAATGAAACAGTTACAAAAAACTTATTATTAACAAGATGATCACCATAATAAGATGAACATAGGAAAACATAAGCAATATCGCCACTATCTCCCTAAGAAAGGCATTTGGCCAGAAGTACCACTTCGTACCGCTTCCTATGACCTGCGAATTCATAAGACCTGCCCTCCTTGCCAGCATCCCGCTCCTTAGCACATGGAAATTTGTCGTTACGATCGCAACATTTGCATCCTTCATCCTCTCATCAATTATCCTTTTAGAAAACTGCAGGTTTTCCCAGGTGTTTCTGGACTTTTTTTCCGGATATACCTCGTATTCCTCTGCACTGTGGCTAAGGAGATACATTTCCATGGCAGAGCCCTCGCTCATGGGTTCATCCTTTCCCTGACCTCCCGACGGTACATATTTTACGCTCTTTCCCGTATGGATCTCCTGATCCCAGGCAAAGCGGATCGCCCTGTTTACCCGGCTCTTTAATAGTGGCCTTACCTTTCCCTTTCTGCTTATTGAGCAGCCTAAGATGATCACAAAGTCCCTGTCGTAGGAAGGCTCCGTCTTCAATACCGCATAACCTATGATACATATGGAAAGCAGAGTACACTCTCCGTAGCAAAGAAGGAGCCTGAAGAATACAAGTAACCTGTTCAGACCCCCCGGCATGGCATTAAGAGGCTGCCATATGCAGTTTATCGTGATAAGGTATCCAAGGCTGAAAAGAAGCCCGAGGAAATTACTTTTCCTGAAGCCCTCATGCTTTAAGAGTGAAGCGTTGCTTATGCAGAGAAAGAGACCTAAAAAGCTTATGGGGATGAGAAGTATCCTTGAGAACTGCCATATAAAGGTAACTGCCGCTTCCGAAAGTGAGCTCCTGCCTGTAAAAAATGTTCCTGAAAATAAAGATCTCCCTGTTATCAGCGCGAGAAGTAGTATTATCACGCTGGTCATTGCGATATTCCTGTACGCAAAAGGATTTTTCCCGAAGGATCTTATCAGGAAGTAAAAAATAACAACACAGGCCGCAATAAGTATAATGTCAAAAAAACCTGTTATCATGCGTTTCTCCTTGCAGCTGCCTGCGCTGCATTGCACAGCCACTGCGGTTTGGATATAATATAATGATACAAGCACCAAAAGTCTAATTAGGAAAGGTAATTATGCCCGCAATAAAATATGATACCATCCTGAAAAAATTAAGAAAAGAGATCGAATCCGGAAAATATGCCTTCGGTGAAATGCTGCCATCAGAGAACAGGCTTACCGAAAAGCATAACTGCTCCAGAAATACTGTAAGACGGGCTGTAAAGGTGCTCTCCGACGAGGGCTATGTGCAGATCGTCCATGGAAAGGGTGCACTGGTTTTATACAGAAATCAGGACCAGGCGCTTTTCTCCATAGAGGGAGTGGAGAGCATGAAGGAAGCGGCTCAGAGAAACGGTCTTTCTCTTAAAACAAAGGTAATCCGCTTTTCCGAGATCACTGCAGACAGCGAGCTGTCGCAAAAGACCGGCTTCGAAGAGGGAAGCAGCCTCTACCTTGTGCAGAGGGTCCGCTACCTTGACGGGGAGGCACAGATCATCGACCACAATTATTTCCTTAAGGACATAGTACATGATCTTACGGAACAGATCGCCGAAAACTCCGTATACGACTATATGGAGCTCGACCTTGGTGAGGTCATTATGACCACACGCAGGAAATACGCTGTGGAAAAGGCTACTGCGCTTGACAGGAAATATCTTGATCTGAATGGCTATAACTGCCTTGCCGTGGTAGAAAACCAGACCTTCAATAAAGAGGGCATACAGTTTGAATATACCATCTCCAGGCACCGTCCCGACCGCTTCGTCTTTTATCAGCTCTCCCACCGCCGGAAGTCCTGAACCAATGTCTTCCTGAGGAGCGGCCTTCATCGTCATCCTGAGGAGCAGCCTTCATTGTCATCCTGAGGAGCGGAGCGACGAAGGATCTTCCCCCCGTACCCTCTTGTATTTTTGCACAAATCGAGTCCCTTCGATTTGTACTTTTTTTCGTTCAAAGCTTTATTGACATGCTTGTATAAACAAGCTATGATGAAGCTGTCTTGAGACTTGTTTATACAAGCTGTATCCAGTTTATACAGGCTGTTTCTTACGGAGGGTTTATCTATGGGAAAATTCATTGATGATGCAAAAGAGCTTCTGGAGGCGATAAGCGGCAGTGAAAACATCGTCGCTGTATCCCACTGTATTACGCGTATGCGTTTTGTCTTAAAGGATCCGAAAAAGGCTGATATCGGCCGGATCGAAGCTATACCCAGTGTCAAGGGTACCTTTACTCAGGCCGGGCAGTTTCAGGTCATTATAGGAAATGAGGTTGCGGATTTCTATGACGACTTCACCGCTGTTTCCGGTGTTTCCGGTGTATCAAAGAATGAAGTAAAGAGTGCATCAAAGCAGAATCAGAATATAGTGCAGCGTCTTATGACCTCCATTGCTGAGATCTTCGCACCCCTTATTCCTGCTATCGTTGTCGGCGGTCTGATCCTCGGCTTCCGTAATGTTATAGACTCAATGGCTGTTTTCAACGGAGCGACCCTGGTAAGCCAGAGCCAGTTCTGGGCCGGAGTCGACCACTTCCTGTGGCTTATCGGTGAAGCCGTATTCCATGTCGGCATTCCTGTCGGCATTTGCTGGACCATTATGAAAAAGATGGGCGGCACGGAGATGCTTGGTATTATCCTCGGTCTCACCCTTGTTTCAGGACAGCTTACAAATGCTTACGGCGTTGCCGCTGCCCTTGCCGACGGAACGATCAATCAGTGGGATTTCGGCTTCATAAAGGTTAATATGATAGGCTATCAGGCACAGGTTCTTCCCGCAATGCTGGCAGCCTTTACCCTTGCTTATCTGGAGCGCTTCTTTAAGAAGGTGATACCCCAGATCGTACAGATGATCCTGGTTCCCTTTTTCAGTCTCCTGTTTTCGGTAATGGCAGCACACTTTATCTTAGGACCGATCGGATGGACCATAGGCTCCTGGATCTCCGCAGTTGTTTATGCAGGTATCAGCGGTTCCTTCCGGGTTATCTTCGGAGCAGTCTTCGGCTTCTTCTATGCGCCCCTTGTTATCACAGGTCTCCATCATATGAGTAATGCCATTGACCTTCAGCTGATAGCTGACTACGGCGGAACCATGCTCTGGCCTATGATCGCCCTTTCAAATATTGCACAGGGATCTGCGGTTCTCGGAATGATACTTCTCCAGAAAAACGACTTAAAGGCAAAGGAGCTTAATATCCCTTCCTGCATTTCCTGTTATCTCGGAGTAACCGAGCCCGCTATGTTCGGTGTAAACCTTAAGTATGTATTCCCCTTTATCTGCGGTATGACGGGTTCCTGCATAGCAGCCGTTGTAAGTACCGCTACCGGCGTTACGGCAAGTGCCATAGGTGTGGGCGGACTTCCCGGTATCCTTTCCATACAGCCCGCTTTCATACCCCAGTTCTTCCTTTGTATGGTGATTGCAGTTTTTGTACCCTTCATCCTTACCTACATAATCGGACGCCGTAAGGGTATAGAAGGCGGAACCGTCAGTGAGGCTGCAACGCCTGCAGAACCCGCAGAGACTCCTGCAAAGGCTCCTGCAGATTCGAAAAAGACCCCCGTTGATTTCAAGGCCTTCCTTTCCGGAAAAACCGTTGATATAACGGAAGTGCCTGATGAGACCTTCGCAGGAAAGATCCTTGGCGACGGTATAGCCATAGAGCCTACTGACAATGTCCTTGTTTCTCCTGTTGACTCCGTGGTCTCAAATGTCATTGATAAAAGTAATCACGCCCTGGGTCTTACCATGGATAACGGTATTGAGATCCTCCTTCACATAGGTCTTGACACGGTTGAGATGAAGGGAGACGGCTTTACTATCCACGTAGCCGAGGGTGACAGGGTTAAGGCAGGACAGAAGCTTATAAGCTTTGATCCGGAAAAGATCCGTTCCGCGGGACATCCCCTTATATCAATGATGGTTATCACGGATGATGCAGGCTTTACTAAATTCAACTTTGACGCCGGAAAAGATGTGGGATCCGGAAAAGACACCATCGGCAGAGCTGAAATCTGAAATAGGAGCGGCTTAAATGACGGATTTTAAGAAAAGCACTGTATATCAGATTTATATCAAATCCTTCTATGACTCGGACGGTGACGGTATCGGGGATCTGAACGGCATACGCCTTAAGCTCCCATACCTTAAAAGCCTCGGTATCGATTATGTGTGGGTTACCCCGTTTTTCCGTTCTCCGATGAATGATAACGGCTATGATGTGTCCGACTACTATTCCGTAAATCCTGTATTCGGCACCATGGAGGACGTGGACAGGCTCATAGAGGAAGCAGATAAGCTTGGCATAGGCTTTATGTTTGATATGGTCTTTAATCACACCTCAACGGAGCATGAATGGTTTAAGAGGGCCTTAAATGGCGATCCCGAATATATGGATTATTATATATTCCGTGACAGTGTGGACGGCCACGAACCTACAAACTGGGAATCCAAATTCGGAGGGAACGCCTGGAAATATGTTCCCTCCCTCGATAAATGGTATCTTCACCTCTTTGATAAGACCCAGGCGGATCTTAACTGGGATAACCCTAAAGTCAGGGAGGAGCTAAAAAAAGTTATCCGTTTCTGGAAGGAAAAGGGAGTTAAGGGCTTTCGCTTTGATGTTGTGAACCTGATCTCAAAGCCGGAGATCTTTAAGGATGATTCGGAGGGTGACGGGCGCCGTTTTTACTCCGACGGCCCGAGGGTTCATGAATACCTTAAAGAGCTGGTAAGGGATACCGGCATAGGCGATATGCTTACCGTGGGAGAGATGTCTTCCACCACCATAGATAACTGTATACGTTACACCCGTCCGGAGGATAAGGAGCTCTCCATGTGCTTCAGCTTCCATCATCTGAAGGTAGACTATCTGAACGGTGATAAGTGGGCTTTGATGCCTCCTGATCTAAGTAAACTCCGGGAACTCTTAAAAACCTGGCAGGAGGAAATGGCAGATAAGGGCGGGTGGAATGCGGTATTTACCTGTAATCATGACCAGCCCAGATCAGTATCACGTTTCGGAGATGACAGGCATTACTTACGTGAATCGGCGAAGATGCTTTCAATGCTTACCCATCTTATGCGTGGAACCCCCTATATCTACCAGGGTGAGGAGCTTGGCATGACAAATGCATACTTTTCATCCATAGAGCAGTACAAGGATGTGGAATCCACAAATTACTACGATATACTCCTTAATAAGGGAATCACTGAGAAGGAAGCGCTTGACATACTCTCCGCGCGCTCCAGGGATAACGGCCGGACTCCCATGCAATGGAACGGTGAGAAAAATGCCGGTTTCTCAAAAGGGGAGCCCTGGATCGGCATTCCGGATAATTATAGGGAGATAAATGCCGAATCCGAAGAAAAAGACCCTGATTCTGTGCTGAATTTTTACCGCAGGCTCGTTAGTCTCCGGAAAGAATATGCTGTGATATCTGATGGTGGCATACGGTTCCTTGAAAGCGGAAATGAGAAGGTCTTTGCCTTTGAAAGAATGCTTGATGATAAGACGCTTTCTGTTTTCTTAAGCTTCAGCAGCGATAATGAAAAGATTTCCTTAAAGATCCCTGCAGGAGAGATACTTATCGGAAATTACGATAATGCTCCGGAAAAACCGGACTTACTCCGCCCCTTTGAAGCAGTGGCTGTTTACGCCTGAAAAGGGGATTACTCCTTATTCAAGGATAATACGGTTTAATTCAAAAGGTGTGTTCTGATAGACGTAGTAATTCAGCCAGTTGGAAAAAAGAGCATTTGACTGTGCCCTCCATCTGACAATGCAGGCGCTGTCAGAATACACCGGATCCCCGGGGCAGAAAATGCGGCTTCCGTCCTTATTCATTAAGAGATAGATCCCTGTCTCGGAGGATTCCGCCAGAACAATAATATCATTTCTTTCCCTAAGCTCATCACCGTTTATTATACAGCTCCCGGAAAAAGGCGCCGGGAATTCATCATCAAAGCCCCGTATCAGAGGGATCCTTTCAGCAGTAAGTCTCTGGGTGAAGATCTGCGGCTCTTTGTCTGTCAGCTCTGTATTTCCGGTACCGTAATAATAATTAAGAGCCTCCTTTGCCCCGTATGAGAGATAAAATGCAGAGGTTACATGAGAATCTGCCCAGTCAAATAAAGAATGTATCTCTTTACGGAAATCCTCGCTTTCATATCCTCTTATTTTCCGATTTGAACCTGTTACGATAAGTCCGTCAAAGCATCTTTTTCTGACAGCGGAAAAATCTTCCCTGAAGTATCCAAGCTCCCCTCCCTTTGATGTTATATCCCGGAGACACTCAGGTACCATCAAAGTGAGATTGACCTGTAATAGCGTATTTGACAGGGACTTAATGAGCCTTATCCAGGTTTTATCATCCGAAGGCGTGAGGTCCAGGACAGCAATATCAACGGGACGGATATCCTGACGCTCTGCTTTTTTCTCATCCATCACAAAAACATCCTCTTTTTCCAGAAGATGTTTGATATCACTTTCCTTTTGCAGCTTTATCGGCATTCGGCATCCTCCTTCAGATATAGTACTCTATCCTTCCGCTTCCCCCGTTCCAGGGCTTTCCCTGAACGATATGATTGACAAAATATTCAAAGATACGAAGTCCGTCCTCCGTGTCATCTCTTGCATTATTTAGGCACATCCTCTCAGGATGCCACTGCACACCGAATATCGGAAGCGCCGTATGATACACGGCTTCGATCAGTCCGTCATCACTGTATTCGGCCACCTCAAGCTTTTCCCCGATCCTGTGAACAGCCTGGTGATGTGCGCTGTTTGTAACTATCCTCTCCTTCCCGTAGACTTCGAAAAGAAAGCTATCATGAACCACCCTGCCGCCATGAACCCTGTCAGACTTGTCCTTGCAGTAATCATGTATCCCGCAGTGATCCACGTTCTGGATAAGACTCCCTCCGAAAAACACGTTTATAAGCTGATGCCCCCTGCAGATCCCGAAAACCGGAATCTCATATTTAACAGCCTCCGAAATAACCGCAAGCTCGAACCAGTCAAGTCTTTTATCAAGCTGACGTGAAGCCGTATTCCCTTCATGGTAAAGAGCAGGATTTACATCCGTTCCCCCGGGCAGTACGATCCCGTCAAGATCCCCCACACTGTCCGTTCCTCCGTACAGATCCAGCGGCATTGTCTGTACACCGCAGGCTTCAACGGCATTATAATAATTGTAATTCCTGGACATCTCCCGGAATCCCACGATTCCTATGGTCTTCATATGCTTTTTCACTTCCCCTTAAATCATAAATCCCGGACATACTGCTCCCGGGTCCCTTTGTCATCCTGAGCGAAGCTCCTTTGTCATCCTACGCAAAGCTCCTTTGTCATCCTACGCAAAGTCCCTTTGTCATCCTGAGCGAAGCGAAGGATCTTCCCCGCAATCAGCATCTTTTCAGATTATAGCATATTTTATTATCCAGTCCTCCAGGCTGTCACCCGCTTCCAGTCCCTCCACCAGGTCAAGTGCAGGCGATCTCAGTCTGTCCGCCCTTTCCATCAGTCCGGAAATAAAAACCTCCTCTCCTTCTCCACGTTCCCTCAGCCCCTCAGCTGAAAGCTCCACCACCTTAAGGCAAAGTTTTCTTAAACCATCCCTGTCCACGAATTCGGGCCACTTTCTCCTGTTCAGTATCTTCCTGAGTTCTCCTGCAGAATAGCCATGGTGATAAATACTTCGATCCTCCTCCAGAAGCTCGGTAAGCTCTCCTGTTTTTCCCATAAGCCCCACATGAAATGCCGCAACAGACAGAGCCTCCTTAAAGGGCTGGTTACAGCAGCTTCTGAATTCTATGGTTCCGCGGAAGGTCAGATCCTCAAATTTATATGTCCTAAGATACTTAAGATCCTCCTCCTCCGGACTTATGCGGTAGGAATAATACACTCCGTTTTCGTAGTATTCCGCATCTATATGATCCCTCTTTATATATTCCACGATAGGAAGAGGCTTGAAATGAAGGTAATGACCGTCTCTTTCACAGCAGAAAATACTTGTCTCCAGTATGTAATCCAGAAACTCTTCCTTTGATCCCGGAATCTGTTCAAAAATTCCAATATTATGCGGGTTGATGCCATGTGTGGAATTCTCCCAGAAAAGATCTCTCACACATAAAAGCTCCGGCATCTCATCCATATGGGAATTTGAGAATAATACTGTTTTCACGGGCTCTGCCAAAGTAAAGGCCTTAACCGTGTCTATCAGATTTTCCCCTTTTACGTCCAGCTGCACCTGAGACGCACTGGCATATGTTCCGAAATCATAAAAAGGATGGAGATACATAGGGAACTTCCAGTCCTTACCGCGAAGGAGATAACCCTCCAGCATCTGGTATCTTGGAGCTCTTATGAAATCCTTTCTGTTAACATGGTGATTCGGATTTATGCCAAATCCGCTTAAGATATGACCGCTTTTTCTAAACTCTGTATTTAAGAATGTGATATATTCGTCAAAACGCTTCTTTATCGGAAAAAGCGTTTTTTCCTTACCGAAGGAAAACTCCAGATTGTTATATGAACAGTCAAAGGACAGGTTGTCGCCGGTTCCGTCGTCTAAAGCACCATAGCAGTTCCCATAATAATCAAAGGCTGCACCTCTGAAGCCATAGTGCTCACGAAATTCATCGGCAACGTTCCTGCAGATCTCAAAATCTGTGGCATCTCCGGAAAGACGTATCACCGGATTCTCTATCTCTACACCAATGTACTCGCCACTGTCCTTTTCAGTCGGGACGAAATACTTTTCATATAATAATTCCCTAAGCTTATCTGTCGTCATAGCCGGATTTTTGCAGGAGTCAAGGGGGACGGTTCTCAGTGACTCATTTTGGAACAAAATGAGTCACTGAGAACCGTCCCCTTTGACTCCCCCGTTGACTCCCGTCTCTGTCACATATTCGTATATCCCATCAGAAATTCATCAACCTCCTTCGCGCATTTTCTGCCCTCTGAAATTGCCCACACCACAAGTGACTGGCCGCGCCTCATATCTCCTGCTGAGAAAAGCTTTGTCCCGGGGATACGGAAGCTCCCCTCATCTGTGATGACCGTACCTCTTTTTCCCCTTTCAAGCTTAAATGCTTCTGCAGTGTAATCCTCACAGCCGACAAAGCCCGCTGCAATGAGAAGTAGCTCACACTTCAGCTTCTTTTCGCTTTTTTTAACCTCCGTAAGCTTCCCATCCTTAAAAGTAACCTTAACTGTCTCTATCTCTTTAATTTTTCCACCCTTGTCAGTGATAACGGATTTTACGGTAGTTTCATAAACTCTGGGATCTTTTCCGAAAACAAAGGCCGCCTCCTCATGGCCGTAATCCGTCTTTAATACCTTCGGCCATTCGGGCCAGGGGTTCGCTTCACTCCTCTTTTCAGGCGGCGCCGGCAGCATTTCTATAGCGGTCACGCTTTTTGCACCCATCCTTATCACAGTACCTATGCAGTCATTCCCGGTGTCTCCGCCGCCTATTATCACCACATTTTTCCCTTTGGCGTCAATATATCCGCCCTGCTTTCTTAATGCAGCCACACTTCTGTCATCTGCCTTCATAAGGGCTTTTGTTGTAAGGGTAAGAAAATCCACCGCATTATATATGCCCTTGATCTTCCCAGGATCTGCTCCTTTTATCTCCCTCGGCTTTTTTGAACCGCAGCATAGAACCACTGCATCAAAGCCGTCCAAAAGCTCTGCGGACTTCTCCGGGCTGCCTATGTCCGTTGAGGTATGGAAGATCACACCCTCATCCTCCATAAGAACCCTTCTCCGCTTTATGACAGCCTTATCAAGCTTCATATTGGGGATACCGTACATAAGAAGTCCCCCTATCTCATCCTCCCTTTCAAATACCTCCACGCTGTGTCCGCGATGATTAAGTTCATCCGCCGCAGCAAGACCCGAGGGTCCGCTTCCCACTACGGCAACCCTTTTTCCGCTCCTTATCACCGGGATCCGCGGAGTTATATATCCCTCCTTAAATGCGGTTTCTATAAGGAAAAGCTCATTATCGTGAACCGTTACCGCATCTCCGTACTGACCGCACATACAGGCTTTTTCGCAGAGTGCCGGGCACACCCGTCCGGTAAATTCCGGAAAATTACTGGTCTTAGTAAGCCTTGCCGCTGCCTCCCGGTAATGTCCCTTATATAATTCATCATTCCACTCGGGGATCAGATTATGAAGGGGACAGCCTGTGACCATTCCCGACAGCTCCATTGCAGACTGGCAGAAGGGCACTCCGCAGTCCATACAGCGTGCGGCCTGCTCCTGCCTCTTTTCGGGGGCCAGAAATAAATGAAACTCTTCAAAGCTTTCTATCCGCTTCTCCGGAGGCACATCCCTGTTATCATTTCTCTCATATTCCAAAAATCCGCCATCCATACCCATATCACTTCTCCTTAAATGCTTCCAGCACCGCATGGTTATGATCCATGCCCTGCTCTTCAAAGCGGCTTATTAGTGTCAGCATCCTCTGGTAGTCATTTGGAACTATCTTCTTAAAATCCGGGATGAAGCTCATATAATCATCAAGAATTTCCTTCCCGAATACCGAACCTGTCTCATTCACATAGTCCCGGATAAGCTCCCTTAATTCCTCCACATCATACTTTTCGCTAAGCTCCGTAAGGGAAGCCATATCCTTATTCATCCTAAGGTAGAGCGTATGCTCTCTGTCCAGTACATAGGCTATTCCCCCGCTCATACCGGCAGCGAAGTTTTTTCCCGTCATTCCGAGGATCACTGCTTTTCCACCCGTCATATATTCAAGTCCGTGATCACCGCAGCCCTCGGCTATGGCTATGGCTCCGGAATTCCTCACGCAGAATCTCTCTCCTGCGATACCACAGACATAGGCCTTTCCCGCTGTTGCCCCGTATAGAGCCACATTTCCGATAATGATATTGTCATGCGCCTTATAAGGTGCATCATCCGGAGGGGTTACGATAAGCTTACCTCCGGACAGGCCTTTACCGAAGCCGTCATTGGCATCTCCTTTAAGCCTTATGGTGACTCCTTTAGGAAGAAATGCCCCAAAGGACTGTCCTCCGCCTCCCTTGGCTTCAATCGTATAACTGTCATCCGGCAGAGTATTGCCAAAGTCTCTGGTCACGCGGCTCCCGAAGAGCGTTCCGAAGCTCCTGTCCGTACTTGATACCTCCACTGTTTTCCGGAAAAGCTTCCCTGACTCCTTCTTTTTTGACCTTTCATACTCAGGGATAAGCACTCTTTTATCCAGTGTCTTTTCCAGACCGAAATCATAGACATCGGAAGGATCAAAGTGGCTTTTTTCCCTGCCTGCATAGCCGGAGGACAAGATATTCTTTAGATCCGCAGTCTCGCCGCCTCTTACCGCCGGTATCTTCTTTATTGAAAGGCAGTCGGTCCTCCCGACCATCTCCTTAAGTGTCCTGAAGCCCAGCGAACTCATGATCTCCCGGAGCTCCCTTGCTATGAAGCGGAAGAAATTGACCACATGCTCCGGTTTCCCGGAAAAGCGCTTTCTAAGTGTCTCATTCTGGGTTGCTATACCGACGGGGCAGGTATCCTTTGAGCAGACCCTCATCATCATACAGCCCATACAGACAAGGGGTGCTGTGGCAAAGCCGAATTCCTCGGCTCCGAGAAGGGCTGCGATCGCCACATCCCTTCCGCTCATAAGCTTCCCGTCGGTTTCCAGAACCACGCGGCTCCGAAGACCATTATCAAGTAGACACTGATGCGCTTCAGAAAGACCGAGCTCCCAGGGCAGCCCCGCATGATGAACGGAGGAAGATGGAGCCGCCCCGGTACCGCCGTCGTAACCGGATATCAATATCACTCCTGCCCCGGCCTTTGCCACGCCCGATGCTATGGTGCCGACACCGGCTTCCGATACGAGCTTAACGGAAATCCTGGCTTTTTCATTCGCATTTTTAAGGTCATATATAAGCTGTGCCAGATCCTCTATAGAATAGATGTCATGATGCGGAGGCGGTGAGATAAGAGGTACGCCGGGAGTTGAGAAGCGGATATCCGCGACATGGGGGTATACCTTTTTCCCCGGAAGATGGCCTCCTTCTCCGGGCTTTGCTCCCTGAGCCATTTTTATCTGTATCTCATCAGCACTCATCAGATATTCGCTCGTGACTCCGAAGCGTCCCGATGCCACCTGCTTAACTGCGCTGTTCTTATTCGTACCAAAGCGTGACGGATTTTCTCCCCCTTCTCCCGTATTGGACTTTCCCCCGATACTGTTCATGGCAAGAGCCAGCGTTTCGTGCGCTTCCTTTGAAAGAGACCCGAAAGACATGGCTCCTGTCTGGAAGTGCTTCATAAGCTCCTCCTCCGGCTCCACCTCATCAAGCGGGACACTTTCGTTACGGGGTGAAAAAGCCATTAAGGCACGAAGAGTATGAGGCTTATCCTCATCATCCACAAGTGCGGTATACTCCTTAAAGCGGGAGTAGTCATTTTCCCTGACCGCTCTCTGAAGGGTAACTATTGTCTTCGGGCTGTACAGATGATCCTCCGTATCCTCTCCGCTCCTTAAAGAATGGAAACCAAAGGAATCCGGACTCATGTCGGTCGAAAGCCCCAGTGGATCGAAGGCCTTCGTGTGACGAAGCTCTACATCCTCTCCTATCTCTTCTATCCCTATCCCGCCGACACGGCTCACTATGCCGGTAAAGTATTTATCCGTAAATTCCTTTGAAAGCCCCACAGCTTCAAAGATCTTTGCCGACTGATAGGACTGAAGGGTGGAGATCCCCATTTTGGCAGCGATCTTTACCACTCCGGAAAGAATGGCATTATTATAATCAGCTATCGCAGTGTGATAATCCTTATCAAGAATGCCCTTATCTATGAGCTCCGCAATGCATTCATGTGCAAGATAGGGATTTACCGCTCTTGCCCCGAAGCCCAGTAAGGTTGCTATCTGATGAACATCCCTGGGATCGGCGCTTTCAAGGATCAGCGAGACCCTCGTCCGTTTCCTGGTTCTTACGAGATGCTGCTCCACTGAGGATACTGCGAGAAGTGAAGGGATCGGCATATGGTTTTCGTCCACTCCCCTGTCTGTCAGGATTATGATATTCGCTCCTCCTGAAACAGCGCGGTCAACGGTAATATTCAGCTGCTCCAGCGCCTTTTCCAAAGATGTGTTCTTGTAATATAAAAGTGAGACTTTTTCTGTCTTAAAGCCCGGCTCATCGAGAGCTGCTATCTTCAGAAGATCAACTCCGGTAAGAATTGGGTTATTTACCTCCAGAACCCGGCAGTTTCTGCTTCCCTCTTTAAGGAGATTTCCGTCAGACCCGATGTAGACTGTCGTATCCGTAACTATTTTTTCCCTCAGAGAATCAATGGGAGGGTTTGTGACCTGAGCAAACAGCTGCTTAAAATAACAGAAAAGAGGCTGGTGATGCTTTGACAGCATGGCGAGCGGAATATCCGTTCCCATCGAAACAGTTGGTTCTGCTGCGTTTTCCGCCATGGGGATTATCTGCTTTACGATGTCCTCATGAGTATATCCGAATACCTTATAAAGTCTGTTCCTTATCTCCTGGGAATGGGTGATTATTTTCTTATTCGGTATCTTAAGCTTATTTAAATGCAGCAGATTCCCGTCCAGCCACTCTCCGTAGGGGCAGGCAGAGGCGTACTTTTCCTTACACTCCTCATCCTTAATGATCCGCCCTTCCTTCGTGTCGATTAAAAGCATGCAGCCGGGAGAAAGCCTCGATTTCTTTTCAATGATCTTCTCATCGATATCAAGGACTCCCACCTCCGAAGAAAGGATCAGCCTCCCGTCCTTTGTCACATAATATCTGGATGGACGGAGGCCGTTTCTGTCAAGTGTAGCACCGAAAAGCTCTCCGTCGGTAAACATCACTGCCGCAGGCCCGTCCCAGGGCTCCATCATCGTAGCGTAGTAGTGATAAAAGTCCTTTTTATTCTGATGCATAAATTCATTATGCTTCCAGGGCTCCGGAATGGTGATCATCATGGCAAGAGGCAGCTCTAAGCCGTTCATATACAGGAATTCCAGAGTATTATCAAGCATAGCGGAGTCCGACCCGGAGGCTGCGATGACCGGATACACCTTTGACAGGTCCTCCTTCATCTCTTCGGATGACATGGTCTCCTCTCTCGCAAGCATCCTGTCCGCATTGCCTTTTATGGTATTTATCTCACCGTTATGGGCTATCATCCTGTAGGGATGCGCTCTCTGCCAGGAGGGAGTGGTATTTGTGGAAAAGCGGCTGTGGACCATTGCGATCGCAGTCATATAGTCCGGGGAAAGGAGGTCCCCGTAGAACTTTCTTAACTGCCCTACGAGGAACATTCCCTTATAAACAATGGTCCTTGAGGAAAAGGAACAGATGTAGCTGTCGTCTGAGGATTTTTCGTATTCCCGCCTCAGGCAGTAGAGCTTTCTGTCAAAGGGAAGCCCCTTCTCCACATCTTCAGGCCTTTCTATAAAGCACTGGCTGATATGGGGCATACAGCTTCTGGCTGCTTCCCCGAGGATCTCCGGATGAATATCCGCATCTCTCCAGCCCAGCACATGCAGGCCTTCCTTTTCGGCAATGACCTCCAGCATCCTTTTAGCAAACATCCGCTTCATCGGGTTCTGAGGCAGGAAGAACATACCTATGCCGTAGTCTCCTTTATTTTTAAGGCTTATACCGCATTTTTCCGCAGCAGCCTTAAAGAAGCTGTGGCAGATCTGGGTAAGTATCCCCACACCGTCCCCGACTTTTCCGCTGGCGTCCTTTCCGGCGCGATGCTCCAGCTTTTCAACTATTGAAAGAGCATCATCCAGTACCTTGTGATCTGCTTTTCCGTTAATATTTACCACTGCCCCGATGCCGCAGGCATCGTGCTCTGCTTTCCAGTTTTCCATAATCTCTGCCTTTTTTCCGTACAAAAGATTCTTCGGGCTCCGTCCTTCCTCTTACTCCGTATTACCTCAGCGAAAACAGCATCTGTCCGTAGGTCGGGTAGCAGAGGTACTTATCCGGCACCATAGCCTCGGCGCTGTCCGCATATTTCCGCAGCTCCTCCATATCGGAAAGGATGGTATCCTTGTAAAACTCCGCCTGTGAAAGAAGGTCCTCCTCCATTTCTTCCGCTTTTTTTGTATCCTCTTTTAATTTTATAAGCATCCGGCTCATGCCCGATGTCGCCTCATCCAGCACCTTAAGGATATTCTTTTCCATAAGGCACTCCGCATCGGGTAAGAGCTCCTTCTTCTGAAGCATTTCCTTTGTCACGTCCTTTTCGTAGGAAATGATACCCTCCATCAGATCCTTCCTTACCATCTCCTGCATGGTAAGAGCCTCGATATGAACGGATTTCGAGTAGTTTTCAAGGAGGATATCATATCTTGAACGTATCTCCTCTTCGGTAAAAATACCGTGCTTTGTGAAAAGCTCGATTGAAGCCCCGGATATCCAGGCAGGCATAGCGTCCGGCAGCGACTTAAGGTTCGGGAGTCCGCGTTTTTCAGCTTCCGTTACCCATTCATCCGTGTATCCGTTTCCGTTAAAGAGAACCCTCTTATGCTCTAAGAGCATTTCCTTTAATACTCCCGGGATCTTATCCGTAAGCTCTTCTCCGCTGAATTTTGAAAGCTCTTCATAAATCTTTGAAAGCTCCTCAGCCACTGCGGTATTAAGGACTATATTTGCATTAGCAACGGATACTGAGGAGCCTGGCATCCTGAATTCAAACTTATTTCCGGTAAAGGCAAAGGGAGAGGTCCTGTTCCTGTCGGTATTGTCCTTTGTGATATGGGGCAGTACCTGCGCTCCCATTCCCATCTGAACCTTTCCCGAGCCCTGATATGCTGCACCTTCCTCGACTCCTTTTAGTACCTCTGCAAGCTCGTCACCCACAAAGATGGAAATGATCGCGGGAGGCGCTTCATTTCCGCCGAGCCTGTGGTCGTTCCCGGCAGATGCCACGGAAAGCCTGAGTATCGGCGCATATTCGTCCACGGCTGCTATGACTGCTATAAGGAAAATAAGGAAGGGCAGGTTTTCTCCGGGATGCTTTCCGGGATCCAGGAGATTGATACCCGTATCGGTGCAGACAGACCAGTTATTGTGCTTACCGGAGCCGTTTATCCCTTCAAAGGGCTTTTCGTGAAGGAGGCAGGCGTAATTATGCTTTTCAGCGACCTTCTTCATAACCTCCATGGTGAGCTGATTATGATCCACTGCCACATTCGCGGTCTCAAAGACCGGAGCGAGCTCGTGCTGTGAAGGAGCCACCTCATTATGCTTGGTCTTTACCGGGATACCGAGCTTCCAGAGTTCTTCATCAAGGTCATGCATGTAGGCCGACACCTTCGGCTTTATTACCCCGAAATAATGATCCTCCATTTCCTGTCCCTTTGTGGCGGGAGCACCTATAAGTGTACGTCCCGTGAAAAGGAGATCCTTTCTCATCTTGTAGTAGCTCTTGTCGATAAGGAAGTATTCCTGCTCGGAGCCGATGGTGGTATTTACTCTCTTCACATCATCTATTCCGAGAAGCTTTAAGACCTTCATTGCTTCATTTGAAAGTGCCTCCATAGAGCGAAGGAGCGGGGTCTTCTTGTCCAGTGCCTCTCCGCCGTATGAGCAGAATGCCGTAGGGATATAGAGTGACCCGTCCTTTATGAATGCCGGGGAAGAGGGATCCCAGGCTGTATAGCCCCTTGCCTCAAAGGTTGCCCTTAAGCCTCCTGAAGGAAAGCTTGATGCATCGGGCTCTCCCTTTACGAGCTCCTTCCCCGAAAACTCCATTATTATGCTTCCGTCGTCTGTGGGGGAGATAAAGCTGTCATGCTTCTCCGCCGTAAGACCCGTCATCGGCTGGAACCAGTGTGTGAAATGGGTTGCACCGTTTTCTATCGCCCACTCCTTCATAACGGCGGCCACACAGTTTGCGACATCGAGCTCCAGGTGTGTCCCCCGCTCAATGGTCTTTTTAACCGCCCTGTAAATATCCTTCGGCAGTCTTTCCCTCATTATCCTGTCATTAAAGACGAGACATCCGTATTCTTCCGTAAGCTTTGCTGCATTGATCATATTTTTCCTCCTTTTAATGAAACTGTTGATCCTCCAAAAAATAAAGCAGTGCAAAAAGCATATCAATGCTCCTTTGCACTGCCGAAAAGCCTCTTAAAAAGCAAAAATAAAAGGCGCCTCTATGATCTTTAGAGACGCCTTTGTCTTTATGAATTGGGATTTTACCCCAGTCCGCTCCGTTTGTCAAGGGAGTCTTTCACTCCCATACATCGAGGGGTGGCTGCCTCAGCCCGCTGGGCTTTGGCTTTTTGTGCCGCCATCGGATCTATCGTTTTAAATACAGCCTTTTAGCGGTCATGTTTACAGGTTCCTTGGTTACAGTATAATAATTTACAGTTCCTGCTTTTTGTGCCGCCATATACTCGGCCTGCAGGGCCTGCTGCTGCTCTGCCGCCTGCTGAAGGGTCTCCACGGCCTGCTGGGTCTGCTGCTCTGCCGCCTGCTGGGTCTGCTGCTGCTCTGCCACGCCTGGCTGGGCAAATGAACTCACGCCTTCCGCCCCCACATTACTTGCTAAAGCGAGCCCTTCTGTTGCTGCACTGACAAAATCATTCCCAGCAGAAAGCGCCGCAATCGATATCTCTGCAGCCATGGCAGTGTTATGGGTTTCTTCTATCATGGGTAATTTTCCGACACGTTGCGTACCGGAACCTGCATATATATTAAGCTCATAGTAATATCTAGGATCAGGATCCCTCGCGATGCGGAGGTTTTCGCCCGGCTGCACACTTTTCAGTATATGCTTCAAATCAAAGTCAGAAATGTCATATCTAATCCCCCCGATAGCTATTTCAAATCTTCTCATCCCCTGTGACAGCAGTGCGATCAGCATAGCAGCAGAAATAGAGTACTCACTTCCTGCCGGAAACCACAATATACAATCACCAGTCGATGTCAAAGCCGGGATCGTATAAGCCCCAGCCTCATTTGGAGCAATCACAGGGTTCCCTTCACTGCCTTCATAGGTGGTCTCATGATCCTTATCCTTGTTTTTACCCCCGGACTCCTTACCCGCAGGCTCTTTAGCACTACCGTCATTCTTAGAAGAATCTGATTTTGCTTCCAGCCACATATTGACAAATACGCCGCCGCCCTTAGGTACGATCAGGTAGTATTCTCCGCCCTCCTTTTGAAGGCTGCACTGCCTGGCTTCATCACTGAATACGCCCTTCAGAACATAGCCGGAGGGGACATTCAGCTTTACAGC
>JHWU01000017.1 GCA_000622025.1 Lachnospiraceae bacterium AD3010
CTGCCCTCTGCGATACCAAGTATTCTCAGCTTTTCTTCATCGGGAATGGTGATAGATGAAGAGACTCTTTGCAGCAGTTCTTTTTTCTGATCTGATAATGACATGTGGAAATTACTCCTTTCCTTTTAGAAATGATTAAGTAACTATTCAGAACCGTCACTTGCGGAACCGCAAGTGACGTATGAAAACCTCGGCATTTTGGCATTCGGTCCATCGTGCGTAGCACGATTTAATTGACCGAATGCGCTGTATCTGTTCAGAAGCCAAAGGGTTCTGAACAGATACATGATTTATAGATTAGTAAAATTGGATCATTGGCGATGTGCCAAGGATAGGTTACGGACAAACAGGATGTTCATCCGAAAGTGAAGCCAATATAGCAGAAACAGAAAAATAAATCAAGTCGTTGAGAAGATTCTTCGGGATATGCCCTCAGAATGACATAGTCAAAGAATACTCTTGATATATACACGGGTGAGCCGGTCCGTTCCCTCAGTATACGCTCTCCACCCGGAGCTCTTCGCCCTCGGGATAGAATCGCCATATAGAGTGACCAGGGACGCGATGCTCGGTTAAGTAGTATTCTCCGTCAATCTCCGATATAAAATATGGCGTTCCGCCTCCGACAAAATAATGGTAAATATCCTCATATTCATTTTTCTCAAGTTCTTCAAGGGAATGGCAGCGTAAGATCGTTGCATAATTCTGATCCCATTTATCATCTGTAGATATGGTGATATAGAAGTAGTCCTCTATCCGTGTTATCTGTATCATTCCTGCCATGGATGAAGGCACAGGATACCTTTCAAGAATCTCAAATGTATCCGGATCCGCCTTTATTATGCTCTTATTACCGGAAACAAAATATATCTCATCACCGATAAGGGTAAAGGAGCGAACGTAAACACCATTAAGCTCCGGAATCGATCTTACGTCGGAAATATACAGCTGACCATCATTATCATCATGTTTAAAAACGTACATTTCCCCACTCATAGAACACCAGACAAAAAAAGCTTCCCGCTCTTTGTCATAGACAATGTAATGTGGACGTGACGTGATATTATCGAACTTCTGGGTGAGTTTGAAGCCGCCGTTCTGCTTTTCAAAGACGATGATACGGTCATTTTCCGTATCATCCGTGAGATAGACCCTGCCATCACCGGCCAAGGTATGCCCCTTATTTATCTCGTCAGTCATCACAGACCACTCCTCCAGAGGATCCTCCAGATTGTCATTAAAGATGATCTGGTTATGGTAGCAGTCGACGATAAAGTAATCCTCACCGATCTTCGTTATCTGTGTGGGGATATCCAGAGAATTAAAGCTGTTCTTCCGGGGAGGTTCAGACACAGTTGATATGCTTTCCGGGGATGCTGTCCCGGAAGAGCACCCCTGAAAAAAATAAGCAGAAAAAAGAACTAATAAAAGTAAAAAAACAGTATGCTTAATTATATTCATTGTATATCACATCAAATACGGGATTTTTCCATATCTTCAAGAGCGGAACTGATCTCCGTGAAAAGCTTATTATTGCTGTCCTGTGAATGAATGGAAGAAGTAGCCGCATCTATCTTCATCCTGATTTCACGGCTGATATGCCTCAATTCTTCCAGTTCGTTTTCAACTCCGGAAATAGCTGATGCACGTCTGTTATCAGGATCCTCTTCATCAAGAAGTCGCTTTTCCGCATCAGCAAAACCATCCCTTGCGGACACCAGGCTCTCCTGCTGCTCCTTTGAATAGCTTTCCAGCCCCTGCATAAGCCTGTGGGTTTTTTCAAAATCCGAGTTCAGCTTTTCAACTGTATTGCTTATCTCCTGAACGGATCTTTCAGTCTGCTCGGCGAGCTTTGAGATCTCTCCCGCGACTACCGCAAAGCCACGCCCCGCTTCACCGGCACGGGCAGCTTCTATGGAGGCATTCAGGGAAAGAAGATTGGTCTCACTTGCCACATCGGAGATAATGGTTGCCGCCTTATTTATTTCCTTAACCGAACCGCTGGTCTCATTAAGCTGCCCTGTGATCCCGTTAATACTGCTTCCGAGACTTTCTCCGGAGAGCACAAGAGTATCTATGGCATTTGCAGCATCCCGGAATGCCTTTCTGTTTCCGTTCTCCGGATCTGCGCCGGATGGCTCTGTGAAGAATTCCGACAGGCTGCTTTTCAGTATATCAAGCTTCCTGTCAAAGCTGTCCATCAGTTGATCTATCGCGCTAAGTTCCTCCGTCCCGCTTCCGCAATTGTCCGCTTCGACAATCTTCTTACGGAGAGAAGCTGATCTCTCTTCGACAGCAATAAGACTCTTTCTGAGTGCCAGATTTTCCTCATCTCTAAGACGGTCCTTATCCTCCTTTACCCGGCTCAGGGTTTCATTGTCGCGAATTCTTCTTATCGCGGAAATACCTGTAAGGGAAAGAAGGACGATCATTATTACCGCAAATAACATAGCAAATACAGTAATAACCGTTGTACCTGTATTTCCCTTAGCCTCCCCGGATGCAGACGGCTGTATATCAGGTGCCGGAGACACTGCTCTTTGTTTCCCTTCTTTATTATCTTCGCTGCCTTCCTCTGTTCCGCCGGTCTCTTCCATGGCATCTGAGGATTTTAATACAGGCGCTTCGTCTTCAGCTTTAAGAAACGCTTCCTTTTCATCAAGCCGCCCGGTTATTTTGATGACAAGAGGGTCTGTTTCAGGATATGAAGATAGAGTGTCGCGCATTCCCTCAATGGCTGCTTCCACATTTTTCTTAGCTTCCGCACTGTCCTGTCCGGCTGCGGCTTTGCTCCTGTAAACTGCAAAGGCTTCATTTATGCTGTCAAAGCTGTCCCGGCCTTCTTCCTTTCCGGTAAAGTCACAACCCGTAGTAAAGGCAAAGTCCTTATTTTCACCTACAAAATAGAGATCATAATACACTGTGGAAAAGTCTGATGAATCCATATCATTAAGAGGTATTTCCACAGATATCCGTTCATCTTCCGGACTGCCGGTGAAATCCACATCCGAACATATACTGTCGACACCGTTAATCTTTGAGAGAGATGTTCCCTGTAAGGCGCTGCCATGACTTAAGGAAAGATCCTCATCAGACAGTGCTCCTATATTCAGTGCCTTAGAATCGTCAAACAAAACTCCTGCAATATGTATCTTTCCCTTAAAGGAACCGCTGTCACCTATCACCCTTATCAGAGCATCTCTTCGCTTTGTCATTTCAGGAAAGGTTCCCCTGAAACGCACCCTAAGTGCTTCGCCCCCGGAAAGCTTTACAGTCTCCATATTGTCAAGGCTAACCCTTATCCTGTAGTTTTTGATAAGCTCGGGATCATCCTGTTTTAACGCATTAAGAGCATTTCGTATATCGCCGTCCCCTGCGGTAAAATCTGCATAGGCCTTTGCTTCACCGCTGAAATCCGATCCGGCCGCAGCACTTGTAAGCTGCTCGGCTTTCCTTGATGCCTCCCTCGCCATATTTTCCGCATCATCAGCTCTTGCGTCACTTTCTGCCAGTGCAGAGGCATAAGCCGCCGCGGCCGCTTCCGCAGCTTGAGAATTATCCTCAGCCTTTCTTGCCCTACCTGCAGAAACAAATGAACATACTGCAAGAACAATTACAGAGAATAAAGCTGCCAGCATTATCAATATGGTTTTCAGCCCGTTTCCCGCATTCAAAATACCTGACACTCCTTCATGTTTTTTACAAAATCCTTTGCAAACAGATCAGCACTTTATGATCTATGACAGTATCTTAATGATCTCCTCGTAGTCGAATAGGGAATAGGCATTTTCCAGCTGTTTATAGCGTTCCTTTTCACTGTCTGCAATACGGAAGTCCTTCATTTCTTCAAATACAGCTTCCAGCCTGTCTATATCCATCTTTTCCGCAGCATCCCTTATTTCTTCATATACATCCCTCATCAACCCGGGATCGGCATACTGCAGCTCTTCATTTTCCCTCTCGTCAAAGACCCCGGAGAGTAAGCTCTTAAACCCCCGGTATTCACTAAGAAGAGCATCATGATTTTCCCGGATAAACTGCAGGTCTTCCTTCTTTCCGGCATTTTCAAGATTCTGTGCCTTTTCCCCCAGATCCATCGCTCCTATGAGCTTCGCCGAGCTTTTCAGGGCATGCACCTTTATGGTGTAATTCGTTATATCCTTCGAAGCGTAAAAACCCTCGATCTCGTCAGCCTTATCCTCGATCGAATCATAAAAGATCTTTAAGAGCGGAAGATACGCTTCCACCGAGCCGCTGTTATTTATTCCCATATCAAGGTTTATCTCATTGCAGCGCTTTAATATCTTAAGCGCGTCAGTTTCCTCTTCCCCGGGAGTGCCGTCTTCTTTATCACCGCCCTCAGTAATGGGAACCACAAGCTCCTTCGGCAGCCTGGAAAAGAGCATTTCTTCAAGCTGAACCGCATCAACAGGCTTCGAAAGATAATCATCAAAGCCGGCCGATATATACTCTTCTCTTGCTCCCGCGATGGCATTGGCAGTTAAGCAGATAGCCGGTGTTTCCTTATTCGGGTTACTGTCATCACTGCGGATCTCGTGAAGAGTCTCTATTCCATCCTTATCCGGCATCATATGGTCAAGGAAG
The DNA here is from genome assembly GCA_000622025.1 of Lachnospiraceae bacterium AD3010. Taxonomy (GTDB): domain Bacteria; phylum Bacillota; class Clostridia; order Lachnospirales; family Lachnospiraceae; genus NK4A144. The sequence goes on from JHWU01000017.1 coordinate 4,606, forward strand.
ATCAGATCGTACTTTTTGGCAGCAGAAAGCTCCACCGCCTTAAATCCGTTATCTGCTGTATCTATCCTGACCTTGGTCTGTTTCAGGAGGCTGTTTAATACCACCAGATTCATAGGGTTATCATCAACCGCCAGTATCTCCGCATCCGGAGCCATATATGTCTCCCTGTAAGCCCTTCTCTTTTCCACATTCTCCCGGAATGCGGCCTCGTAGTCACCGAGTTCCGCCCACTTCGCAACTCCCTGCTTCAGATCAAAGCGGAAGGTAGAGCCGACACCGTAGGTACTCTCAACCTGAAGGGTCGATCCCATAAGCTTTAAAAGACTTTCTGTCAGATTGATCCCGAGACCTACTCCTGCAATATGGCGGTTCTTCTTTTCTTCAATACGCTCAAATTCATTATAAAGCTTCCGTATATCCTCTTCACGTATGCCCACACCCGTATCAATGACGGCTATCTTCAGGATCACATTACCCGGCTCAGTCTCTATCTTCTCATGCTCCATTTTGAAGGTAATGCTGCCTTTTTCCGTATATTTGACCGCATTTGTAAGAAGATTCATTATAACCTGCTTTATTCGCTTTACATCACCGAAAAGATTCTTGGGTGTTCCCGGATCAAAGTCAAGAATGATCTTCAAACCCTGGGCATCTGCCCTGGTGCGGATCATATTCACCATCTCATTCAAAAGCTCCGAAAGATCATAGAAATCGGGCTTTATCTCCATATCTCCCGCTTCTATCCTGGAGAAATCCAGGATATTATTCACAAGACCCAGAAGTGTATTCCCCGCGCTCCTGATGGTTTCGGAGTATTCGATGACATTAGGATCATCACTCTCCCTGAAGATCATTTCATTCATACCGAGGATGGCATTTATCGGTGTCCTGATCTCATGAGACATATTGGCGAGGAAGGCGCTCTTCGCCCCTGCCAGTTTTTCAGCGACGGCTTTCTCGGTCTCAAGCTCCTCAACCATAGTCTTCTCATAGTAAATACAGTTTTCCTTATGGTTAAAGCCGTTATATATAGCGGTTGCCATCTGGGTACAGCCCTCGTAACCGCAGCAGTTGCAATTTATCTCCCTGGATTCGGGTGTAAGCTTGTTCATGCTGACAAAAATACGTTCCAGCTCCTCTTCGTCAGGAATATCGTAACGGCATTCTGCGGATCGATCGGTATATTCTCTTAGATAGTCTTCCAGCTTCAGGTTTTCGAACTGCTTATTAAAATTCCGGAGCCTTTCTTCCGGCGTATCCCCTCTGGACCAGGCATCGCCGCTTTCATCCTTCTTTGCCAGCTCGCGGATATTGAGCAGGGCATAAAATGCATCATCCGTTCTGGCCTTTTCGGGATTGACTGCAGTTCCGCAGATACAGCCCTTTTCACAGTTCAGGGCATCAATAAAGAGGAAGGGTGTTTCTTTATCCCTGATCCTGTCTGCATTCTGGTGCATCCATTCATAAAGACGGCGTTCACCCTCGATCTGCCGGACAAACACCTGGTCTCCGAGAAACCATCTGACATTTTCCGCAAGACCTCCCGGCGTTGGATAAAAAAGCCCCAGACCGTACTCTATATCGCTGTGGGAGAATTCAGCGCTGATGTTGTGCTCCCTTACATATTTCATCAGATGCTCGAAGGTAACATTATACTGCACAAGACCCTTATTATGCGGATCCTCCATCTCCATCTTTTTTGCGATACAGGGGCTTATAAAAGCGAACTTGTCGGTTACCCCCATTTCCTGCCGTGCATAGATCGCCGCACACATCAGGGGGCTCTGCACGGGAAAAAGCATGGGAATGAGCTCCGGAAGATATCTCTCTATATATGAGACCACTGCGGGGCAGGGCTGGGAGATCCCCCCGTAGAACTTGTATTTATCAATATAATTTAAATATCCCCAGGTCGTGATATCGGCTCCGAAGGATACGTTTATGATCCGCTTTATGCCAAGCTTCTTCAGGCCGCCAATGACATTCCCGTATTCTGAGGGGAAATTGGCCCTGAATGCCGGAGCGATCAGTATCGATATTGATTCCCCATTTTTCAGATCCTCGAAGAATCTCTCCGTATCATCCTCGAATTCACGGGCACCATGAACACACACATCAATACAGCTGCCGCAGGCAACACACTTACTTCCGTCAACCTCGATCCTTGCACGGCCGTTCTCCTCCGTGGAGATACAGGCGCCGATAGCACTGCAGACCTTGATACACTTATTGCAGCCTATGCAGTTGTCATTAGTAAAAACAATACTCCCTTTCATACGCTTGATACTGCCTCTTTCTCCTCCAGACAGGAGATCAGAGCTTCGTAGTCGTACTGCCTTGCAGCATCTCTAAGCTCCGTAAACAGACCACTGTCTTCGTCCGGAACAATATAATCCTCCATTTCGGAGAAAATGCTTTCCAAAAGATAACTGTCCCCTTCCTTCGCTGCGGACAGGATCTCCATATATACACTGTCCATCAGCTTCCTGTCTGCCCTGATCCTATCTGACGCCTTTTTACCTCCCCGGAAGGCAGGTGCCAGATCGTCCTTTAACTCACGATAATCCCGTATAAAACCGTCTATATGGTTTCTGATATAATCCACATCTCCGCTTTTCCCGGCATCTTCAAGCCTCTGGGCTTCTTCTCCATACTCTGCGGCACCTATTATTCTTAAAGAGCTCTTCAGGGCATGGATCTGTATGGTAAAGTCCCCGATATTACCCTCATCATAGTACTTTCTTATCTCCGCCACCTTTTCATCAACAACCTCACAGAATATCCGGAGCACACCTAAATAAGCCTCCTTTGATCCGCTGTTTACCAATCCCTTTTTCCAGTCTATCACAGAACAATCCCTTACGGCAGCAGGAATCTCATCTTCTACGGCGGTATTCGCGCTGTCATCCTGATCGCTCTGCAAGATGACCTTATCAGCGGGCAGATATTCCATCAGCATTTTCTCCAGCGAATCTGCATCTATTGGTTTTGTCAGATAGTCGTTGAAGCCCTCTTTAATGTATTGCTGTCTGGCTCCGCTCACGGCGTTTGCGGTAAGACAGATCACGGGAGTACCCTTATTCAGATCGTTTTCCCCGGCCCTCATCTCCTTAAGGGTCTCTATTCCATCCTTCTCCGGCATCATATGATCCAGGAAGATAATATCATATTTCTTCATACTGCTGAAAGAAAGGCACTCTTCTCCGCTTTCCGCAGTCTCCGTCCGTACCCGGGTTTTCTTGATAAGGCTCTTAAATACGGTAAGATTCAAAGGATTATCGTCCACAACAAGAATGCAGGTACCCGGTGCCGTAAATTTCTCCCTGTACTTTTCCCTGCTGTTAAGCCTTGAACGCAGGGACAGCTGATAATCCCCAAGGCTCTCCCACTTCACAACCTTCTGTTTTAACGCAAACGAAAAAACGGAACCCTGACCGTATACACTCCCGACCTGCAGCTCGGAATCCATAAGACGAAGAAGGTTCTTCGTTATGCTCATGCCGAGACCCGTTCCCTCCACGTTCCGGTTGCGCTTTTCCTCAATTCGCTCAAATTCGGAGAAAAGCTTGTGCATATCCTCAGTCTTTATTCCGATCCCCGTATCTATGACCGAAACCTTGAGGATCACGCCGTCATCTTCTCCGGCAACCCTGTCAAACCCTATCCTGAAGGTAACTCCGCCCTTTTCCGTGTATTTTACCGCATTTGTAAGGATATTCGTAATTACCTGCTTTATCCGCACCTCGTCTCCGTAGAGAAGCTTTGGTGTATCCGGATCGAAATCCGTTTTCAGGGCAAGTCCTTTTTCCTCAGCCCTTACGGATATCATATTCACCAGATCGTTTATGGTGGATGAAAGATCGTATTCCACGGGGTTTATCTCAAGCTTTCCCGCCTCTATCTTTGAGAAATCCAGAATGTCATTGATCAGTCCGAGAAGAGTATTTCCCGCTGCCTGAACGTTCTTGGCATAGAGAAGTATGTCCTCATCCTCGCACTCCCTGAGGATCATCTCATTCATTCCGAGAACCGCATTTATCGGTGTCCGTATCTCATGAGACATATTTGAAAGGAATGAAGATTTGGCTTCGCTGGCCGCCATAGCCTCTTCGGTTCTCTGTGCTGACTCCACCGCTTCCATACTCTTTTTTTCAGATCTGTTCATCAGAAACAGGAAGGACGCAATGATAATGACGGCACTGAGAATGGTTATGATAAGCGGTATCCGGAGAGCAGCGAAATCGTTTGTTGCATCTATCACGGACACACAGGCCCAGTCATTTTCAAGAGGCATGGCATATACCATATAATCCCTGCCCTCATAATCAAGATAGGTATAACCACCATCGACAGAATTGATCATTTGGGAGATCGCGACAGAAAGCGTGTCACTCCCTCTGTATATATCCGTGCCGATCCTGCTATGATCGGAGTTTGCGATCACGATCCCTTTGCCGTTTATGATAAACTCGGAATCTGACCGCCCGTAACGGACATGCTGCTCCACAACCCTCTGGAAGCGGTTCATCAGGATATCAAGTGCGACAACACTCTCTGAATCGCAGAGCCTCTTTACAAGGGTAATGGTTATATCTCCGGTATCCATATCCACATAAGGATCTACGATGATGATCCGCTCATCTCCAACCATCGCCTGAAGATACCAGGGTCTCTCTGTAGGCTCATAGTCTTCTTCCGGAACCCAACCTGACCCGTCCAGATATTCTCCGTTAATGTATCCGTACAGTCCGGTGGTCTCCAGGGTAAGGGTATTATCTACCGCCAGAGTTTCGGTAGTCAGAAAGTCAAGTATTTCCTTCTGGGATCTTCCTTCCGTCAGCATATTATCGAGTGTGTGCGCGGCGAGATTCACCACATTCATGCTCGATAAAAGCTCCTTATCTATCTGGGATGCCGATTCAATGGCGTTAATGCGCCCGGTATTGATGATATTGTCCCTGGTCTGTCTGTAGAGCTGACTATAGAAAACAGCCACCATACACACAAAGAAGACCGTTATCAGGATATAGAATAACAGTCTTCTTTTCTGCGCTTTTCTTTCGTTATCGGCCGCTGCTTTTTCCATGTGACTATAATTATATAGAAAAAGAAGCTATATCTCAATAATGAGCAGCCTTAATTTTCGCTCCCGGCTGAGAGGACAACATCTATGGTCTTCTGCTCAAATCCGTGATCTTCAGAGGGCTCATAAACCTTAACCGCTACAGTATCATCCGGGTTCTTTCCCGACAGATAACTCTTCAGATCCTCAACTGTAGCTATCTTTTTTCCGTCCACTTCCGTAATGACCGAGTGTTCTTTAAGTCCTGCCTTATCCGCAGCCCCATCCCTGTTCACTTTCATAATAAGGACTCCGGCGGGAATGTTGTACGATTCCCTTGCTTCATCGGACACTGTTGTGACCATTACGTCAAGGAAGGCTCCCTGAGGTTTAGCCTCATTGTCCCCGGATTCCTGCCCCTGTCTTTCGTTTGGCCTCCCCTGTGAGTCCCGGTCCTCTTCATTATTCCCGTCAAAGGGCGTCATATTACGGAAAAAGTCCCTGCCGTCAAAGCCGGGGAACGCACTTCCTTCGTCCGCCCCTCCCTGTGCCATGGCACCGTCCCCGTTTCCGGGGGCATTATCCGGAATACTTCCATCTGCATCTTTAGAAACCTCATGAACCGGATGCCCTTTTTCCGTACCCTTGAGGTAACCGGCACTGTATGCCGAATAGCACATGGTCCCGCAAAGAGCCACAATAATAAGCGCAAATAGCGGCTTCGGGATCGAGACATTGCTTTCGTTTTTTGGCTTTACTTCCTCTTTCCTGTCTTCCCTGTATTCATCCATTTTCGATTTCCTCCTGAAAAAATACCCTTACACAAAGTCTTTCATAATCAGGATTGTAATCGATAATTGTGTTTTTTCTTTGTCCTTTCTTTGTTTTTTCTGTGAGAAGCCGGTAAAAACCCTTCTAATAGAGCTCCCTTAGTACAAGGATCGTTATGCCCTGATTGTCACCCGGGATTATCCGCTTTACCTTCGGTTCAAGGTCGTACCAGTCGTAGATCATATTCTTTAACCTGGTCCCTCGGTTAAAGCCGTGAATAAGCCTCAGCTGATAAGTCCCGGAGCCGGCAGAAGCCAGTGCCTTATCGATCCTTTTTTTCGCCTCCTCCTGTGTAAGACCGTGTAGATCTAAGGTGACAAAGGGTTCATCCATTCCTTGCAACCCCGCTCTTTCTCGCTGCCTCTGCCACAGCCGCTGCAACAGCGGGTCCCACCTTCGGATCAAAGGCATAGGGGATGATATAGTCTGGACTGAGCTCACTGTCTGAAATAAGCCCTGCAAGCGCATTTGCTGCCGCCATCTTCATTTCCTCATTTATATCCCTTGCCCTCACGTCAAAGGTTCCTCTGAAAATACCCGGAAAAGCCAGTACATTATTGATCTGATTCGGGAAATCGCTCCGTCCTGTGGCTATCACCTTTGCTCCTCCCGCCTTTGCGTCCTCCGGGAAGATCTCCGGAGTAGGATTCGCACAGGCAAAGATTATCGCATCACGGTTCATACTCTTCACCATATCGCTGTTTATGGTTCCGGGTGCAGATACTCCTATGAAAATATCCGCTCCCTTCAGCACGTCAGCTATGCTGCCCTTCTTTTTTCCGAGATTGGTCTCTTTCGCCATTTCCTCCTTTATCCAGTTGAGGCCCTCCCTGCCCTCATAGATCGCTCCCTTCCGGTCACACATGGTTATATCCTTGAACCCCGCAGACAGGAGAAGCTTTACGATCGCTATGGCGGCAGCACCTGCTCCGCTTGTCACAATCTTCACGTCTTCCTTCTTTTTTCCCGTGATCTTCAGAGCGTTGGTAAGTCCTGCCAGAGTGATGACCGCCGTTCCGTGCTGATCATCATGAAAGATAGGTATATCTGTCTTTTCCTTTAGCTTCCTCTCAATCTCAAAACAACGCGGAGCTGAAATATCCTCCAGGTTGATCCCTCCGAAGGACCCCGAGATAAGGGCCACCGTATTGACAAATTCATCCACATCCTTTGTTTTCACGCAAAGCGGAAAGGCATCCACATTTCCAAATTCCTTGAAAAGCACGCATTTCCCCTCCATTACGGGCATCCCTGCCTCCGGCCCGATGTCTCCGAGACCGAGAACCGCGGAACCGTCAGTTATGACGGCACACATATTGTGTCTCCTGGTAAGATCATAGGATCTGTTTATATCCTTCTGTATGGCAAGACAGGGCTCTGCCACTCCGGGCGTGTACGCAAGTGACAGATCCTCCTTTGTCTTTACGCTTACCCTGGAAACCACCTCTATTTTTCCCTTCCACTCACCATGAAGCTTCAGGGACTCTTCCGCATAATTCATTAGTAAAGTCTCCTTTCATAAATATGGGGCAGTCCCCCCGATCGCCGCCTACAACACTGATTATACAAGAAAAGCCTATGGTATGCTATACTTAAAGCTCAGGGTCCCGGAATGGTTTAATAGATCATTTTCCAATGGAGGTTTGAAAATTAATGCCGGATCGGTTTTCAAGGACACAGCTCATTTACGGGGCGGAAGCAATGGAAAAACTGGCTTCCTCCAGGGTCGCTGTTTTCGGAATAGGCGGAGTGGGTGGATATGTGGTTGAAGCACTTGCTAGAAGCGGTGTCGGAGTACTGGACCTAATTGATAATGACAAGGTCTGCCTGACAAATATCAACCGACAGATCATCGCCACCATAAGCTCGATGGGGAAATATAAGGTTGATGTGGCAAAAGAACGGATAATGGATATCAACCCGGATTGTATGGTTAAAACATACAAAACCTTCTTCCTGCCTGAAACTCAGGATGAATTCGACTTTCGTGAATACGACTACGTAGTAGATGCCATTGATACCGTGACCGGAAAGCTTGCGATCATTGAGAAAGCAAAAAAGGCCGGCATTCCTGTAATATCCTCAATGGGTGCAGGAAACAAAGTAAATGCAGCCCTATTCGAGGTTGCAGATATATATGAGACCTCTGTTTGCCCCCTTGCGAAGGTCATGCGGCGTGAATGCAAAAAAAGAGGTATAGATTCATTAAAGGTCGTATTTTCAAAGGAAAAACCTGTACATCTCGGCACGGAACAAAAAAGTGCTCCCGGTTCGACGGCATTTGTCCCATCTGTTGCGGGCCTTATCATTGCGGGAGAAGTCGTCAACGATATCACGCACTTATAATGTGACCCCGGCTTCCCCCTGATCTCTTCTATTCCTCTGCAAATGTTCCGAAGGCGGCAACTGCCTCATCTATGGTCATTTTTCCCGTTCCCACGCTGAAAACTGCCTTCCTTAGCTGTATGACCGCATCATCAGTCAGGCCGAATTCTTCAGGCGACAGGATACGCTCTTCCGGAACATCCCCGAATGCTGCGTACATACTGTTAAAGGACAGATCCTTTGTCGGTGACATAAGCCCCTTGTTCCGGGCCATCTCGTTCAGTTCCTGCGGTGTTATGAGAAAGCGCATAAATTCATTTGCCATATCCAGATTTGTACTGTCTTTGTTGACGGAGAACTGCAGATTCGGTATATCCAGAAATGCGGCACCTTCATCCGACATAGGAATGGGTACAAAGGAATATGTAAAGGGATTGGCTATAAATGCCTCAGAACGGCTCTCACGTTTTTTTGTTCCGGATACGGTATCTCCGGAGCAGGCCATCATTGGAACATCCCCTTCAAAGAAGCGAAGGATCACGGCGTCATAATTGTTTTCGATCTTCGCACAGGCATCAAGATCCGCTAAGCCATCATCCCGGAACTGTACTATCTTCTCAAGTGAAGGCCGCATATACTCACCGGCCGAGCTATCCAGGGAATTTAGTTTTTTGACAGCCTCTGCATCATTCGCCACGGTTCCGCAGAAGAAGGGATAGATCGCTACCGTAAAAATAGAGGTGGTCTCCTCATTGGAAAAACCCATCAGGGGATTATCATATCCTTTTTTTCTGAACTCATCACATACCTTGACAAGCTCCTGATAGGTTGTGGGAACGCTTAAGCCCTCTTTTTCGAAAAGACTGTTGTTCACAAGCATGCCGTAGGTATTTGAAAAAACCGGAACCATGGGAAGCGTACCATCGTCCGTATTTAAAATAATATTGCTTCGAATGCAGTCAAGATCAAGTCCCAGAGCAGGATCAGCCAGGTTCTCGGCATGATCTATTGAATCCTTGTATTGTTCCCTGCCGTACATCCAGGAATAATTGACGTAGATGTCCGGAGCATCGTTTCCGTTCAGGACCGTTCCGATCATATTATTATAGTCATCAACCTTGGTATACATTAGCTCCACATTGGGATAATGATCGTTAAATCTGTCAAATTCGACTTCCAGAGCTTCAAAGTTGTCGTAACCGCCGGCAATGTTGATCTTGACTTCTGTGGAAGTATTCAGGGCCGGACGGAAGCCCTCGCCCTCCTCTGTCTTAGCTTCCTGTTTCATTGAAGCGCAGGCCGTCAGACTCGTGATCATCAGTAGCGCTAAAGATATACAAATTATCTTCTTCATGACCTTCTCCTTTCCTCCTTTATCCTTCGGATCTCTCTTATAACCAGTTTTATATCAATGGGTTTTGCAATATGCCCGTTCATTCCCGCGTTCAGACACTCCGTAACGTTTTCTGAAAATGCGTCTGCCGTCATAGCGATTATGGGGATGTTAGCAGCCCATGGATCCTTGAGTCCCCGGATCGCTTTTGTTGCGTCAAGTCCATTCATCTCCGGCATCTGTACGTCCATAAAGATCAGTTCATAACTGCCCTCCTTAGCCGTACTCATTATATCAACACAGACCCGCCCGTTTTCTGCACGCTCGGTAATGATCCCAAAGGATTTAAGAATGTGGGAAATGATTTCCCAGTTTATATCGTTATCCTCGGCAACAAGAATGTGCAGACCCTCCAGATCGGAATTATCATCTTCCATCTCATGGGATACGGGTTCTTTCCCGGTAAGGTCATTGATCTTATCATAGAGTGTTGAGCGGAAAAGGGGTTTGCTGACGAAGCCGTTCGCTCCTGCTACTTTTGCCTTGTCCTCGATATCCGACCAGTCATACGCAGAGATCAGTAAGATCGGAACACCTGTACCTATTTCGGAGCGGATACGCCTGATCGTCTCAAGGCCGTCCATTTCAGGCATCTTCCAGTCAACAATGACAATGTCGTATTCCTTTCCGGAAAGCTGCCTTCGCTTTATCATTCCAAGTGCTTCCGGTCCGCTTAGCGCCTGCTCCGCTGACGCACCAAGAGACTCAAGGGTTTGAACAGCTGTCTGAAGCGTTATATCATCGTCATCAACGATCAGAATATCAATGGGTTCAAGCTTCATATCATCCCGCTGCCTGTCAGCTATAGGGATATCCAGCTTTATGGTAAAGACTGTCCCCTTGCCCTGTTCACTCCGGCAGTCTATGGTCCCTCCGATAAGCTCCACCATCTGCTTTGTAATGGCCAGTCCAAGGCCGGTTCCCTGTATGCTGTTTACACGGCTGTCCACCTGTCGGGAGAAAGGCTGATACATTGCAGCCATAAATTCCGGACTCATTCCGATCCCCGTGTCCGTTACAACATATGTAAGCTGTACGCATCCGGGTACAGCGCTCTTTTCTTCGCTCATATCCACATTTACACTTCCGCCGGGTTCCGTATATTTAATGGCATTTGAGAGAATGTTGATGAAAATCTGATTCAGACGGAGCTGATCCGTGTACAGATATTCCTTTTCCATCTGATCGATATGGAAGCTGAATTCAATATTTTTTTCCTTTATCATAGGTTGAGAAATATTTATGAGATTCTCAACTGTTTCCACAATGGAAAAGGTCATCGGACTCAGTTTCAGCTTCCCGCTCTCCACCTTTGATATATCCAGAATATCATTGATAAGTGTCAGAAGGTGATTGCTGGCAAGACTGATCTTCCGGAGGTTCTCCGCTGTTGATTCCGTGTCAGAGAGATTTTTCTCAGCAATGGCCGTAAGACCAATGATAGCATTCATAGGAGTACGTATGTCGTGAGACATTGTGGAGAGAAAATCGGTCTTTGCTTTATTTGCAGACTCCGCCTCCCTGGCTGAGATCTGAAGGCGCTTGTTTATGTAGCGCATATAGAACATGTCGCAGAGGAAGAGGAGCAGTAAACCGATAAAGACGACTCCGAACAGCAGCCAGTTTTCGGTATCTACCTTCAGATCCTTCGCCGGAACAAGACCAAGCAAGGTCCAGCCGGCAGTAGCCGATACAGGTGTATAGGCAAGTATGCACTCCTGTCCATGCGAGTCAATCATTGATATGGAGCCCGTCGATGAAGTGATCCTCTTAAATAATTCATCCGATGATTCAGGATCCGTCGGATTATAGGACTTGTAAAATTCAAAAAAGCTGGAGTTCTTAAAACTGTTTCCCTTAAGGATATAATCACCGTGTGAATCGATCATAGAAAGATCGGCGTTCACAAACTCCATCTGCGGATAAACCCATTTCTGTTCCAGTGCTGAGATAGGAATAACCCTGAGAAGGACGGCAGCCTCAGACGTTTTGCTCTCAGGATCGTACAGAGAGACCCGGTTACAAAAAGCCAGTGACTGCTCCCCGTTCATAGGATTAGTATAAGCACGGGTAATATTAATGGACTTTCCTGTCTCATCGATCCACTCAACATTCTCCAGCAGATCTACCCGTTCATAGGAAACATCATAGTCATCCGTCGTTCCCTGTTTCGGACGCGTAGAGAGACCCGTAAGTGTATCAAGGGCGATCAGATGGGCAGAGGAGGTCTCAAGCACATGAGACGCGCGAATAAAATCAGCAGCCTCCTCCATTGTCATAGCGCTGCTGTTGATATACTGCGCCCAAACATCACAGATCCTCTGCTCCCCCTCCAGATAATTCTCCGTCACCTGTTCCATGGTGACTGTTGTATTTTCAAAGTTTTCTATCTGTCTCCGGTAGGAAGCTTTGCTTTCTATTCTGGAGTAGTGAACAACGAAGATCAATATAGTGACCATGATGATCACATTGACAGCAATTATATAAGTCCTTTTCATACTCCGGTTCTCAAAAAATAGCCAAAGGTAATATCCGTATCAATATAATATATAGTGCCATAGGGCTCGGCTATCGTCAAATTCAAGAATACAGAAAGGACGGGCGTTTCCGGATCACATTTTTTATTGTCACCCACTTTGTATTCACAACTTAACATAATGCCTTGGTTTTCATACGTCACTTGCGGTTCCGCAAGTGACTGTTCTGAATAGTTACACTTAACATTAAATCGTATATGAAAAAGCGACCATCCCGTGATGATCGCCGCAGCTTTATTTCTTTATCAGCCCCGCATATATGGATCGCTGGGATTGCGGGATTTTAAGAGAATCCATCGCCTTATCCACAGTTACTCCAAAAGATTCCATAATATCTTTCAAATGATTGACGGTTGTTTCCCGCTCTTTTTCATTTACCTTTTCATCTACTCTGTCCTTCATGATTTCCATCAATACATCACCACCATCCATATCGTTCCTCCTTATCTCCTCAAAGATCTGAGGGTTCTTCAATGCCAACAGTTCTATCAGGACTCTGTAATGATCCCTTAGATTATTGGCCTTTTCCCTGTCTGCTGCTATTATTATGTGTTCCACATCCTTTTCTGCCGCTTTATCCGTTAATGCCCTGTATGCTGCGTATTCCTCGCCCTGAAGTTCACCCGTGATAACGATCTGAAAAGGGATATCCGTTATTCCCTTTACAATATAGATTCCCGGTGCATCACCTTTGATGAGATTCCCGGATCTCTCCATTGCCTTAAAGAGCTTCGGGTTCTTTACAGCACGGAAGATGGATATTGTTACCTCGTCTGCTTTAATATCTCCCTCGTGTTCTGCGATTCCGATATAAAGATACGCATAAGCGGCTATCTTTCGGATCACCCGTTCATTCAAAGAATCATGAGGATTCTTATATTCAAGGATGTTATGCTTACGGAAGATCTTGAAAATATCCTTATCAAACTCAACCTTTTTATCTTCGATAAGGACCACGTAGTCAGCCCTTGGCGGTTCTTCTCCCAGAACTTCTTCTGTCAGTAAGCGGATACTGTTTCCGTATTTATAGGTCTCTATTCTTAAAAGGGCTTCAAATCCTGTATGCCAGTCACTGCGAGGTGTAGCCAGAAGCTCCTTTAAGGCCGCCCGGTGAAAGGCTATTTTCTCTTTGCGTTCCTTCTCTGTCATGACAATATTTTACTATCATTCTATTCAAATCTCAACAATCCAGAAAAATCAAATAACTGAAACAGAAAACCCTTAAGAACCGGGAGTGCAGCATTTCAGCAGTCTGCCAGACTACTGAAATGTAACCGGTCAGGTCTTTTTTACTAAGTACGTATAAATCCCGGAGCCGGAAAAAATATTATAAATTAATTGATTTTTTATTCCTGTGCTTCGTATATAATTGTAGAAAGCAGTTTTTTGGGAATGTAAACAATCCTGACGAATGATAAGACTCCTAATGAACATTTTCGGAATAGATCTTTTGCAAAATAAACCCTGCAGAATCTGCAAAAAGGTTCTACGGGGTTTCCAGCGTCCACGAGAGGGCGCTCGACGTCCGGGGGACGTCGGCTCAGCGCCGACCGGAGCGAAGCGGAGACCGAACCTCGTTCGAGTCCGAACAGGACTCGAACTGAAAAGCTGACAGAAGCCTTGCGCTCCTGTCAGCTTTTCAAATCGCGTCCACGAGAGGATTCGAACCTCCGACCTACCGCTTAGGAGGCGGTCGCTCTATCCTACTGAGCTACGTAGACATATATCTAAATATTTACTTGTATCCTTAATTAATTTCCCTCATCAGTCAGACCTGCAGTCTGACAGCTTTTCCCAGAGGGCGAAGCCTTCCTGTTATCAAGCGTCCACGAGAGGGCGCTCGACGTCCGGAGGACGTCGGCTCAGCGCCGACCGGAGCGAAGCGGAGACCGAACCTCCGACCTACCGCTTAGGAGGCGGTCGCTCTATCCTACTGAGCTACGTAGACATATATCTATACTGTCCTGACATTTATGATGATATCCGTTAGGTGAAATTCACATGCCCCTGGAGCCAGATAATGCCTTTGAACCTCCGACCCGGAGCCGGCTCCCCTGTCAGATCCTTTTCGTTGATGCAGACATCAAGTGTCAGATCATTGCATTTCACAGTTATAACATAAATAGCTTCTTTGGTCAAACTGTTATGCATCAGCCGCCCTTCAGTGATCTCCCCAAGAACCGAGTACAGATCACATTCAATTCCCCAGGGCATAAAGTAAGTATCTACAAGAGAAAGAATATCGTCCGTCCTTATCTTTTTTGAGATCGCCGTATAGGTGTCGATATCCTCCATGGTAAGATCGTCTATCGCATCCTCGTCACCATCTCTGGCTGCAGCCAGAAGCTGATGCCGGTTTTCCTCCCTGTCCTTTCCGGCAATGACCCTAACCGGATCCTTCATAAGAGGAAGAACCACTGAACCCTCGGTACTCATAGCGGCAAAGTTTACGGAAGTATTCTTTTCAGGCTTCAATCCGTTATTTCTGTGGCGAAGATAATCCAACCTGTTCTGAAGATGAAAAATCAGACTCACCCCAACCTTAAGATCATCGCAGAGACCGGCATAGGAATCCTTTTCTATGTGCCGTTCAATGCTTATTTCCTCGGCAGAGCTTACATTCTGTCCTATAATGTACGGATAATAATACTCATATTCAAATTCCGCATCCTCAGAATAGGTACCGCAGACGGTGATTCCGAGAAGATCCGCATACTCCTTCCGAAATTCCACGGCCAACGTATCGTCGGAGACAGAAACATACTGTCTTTCAGTCGGATTCTTAATTACGTCATTGAGTATTTTTTCAAGGTTCTTTCTGTTTTTTATCCCGCTGAAACCAATAGCTCTTAAATACTTGTGCATCTTTATTACTTATCTGTGGACTTTCTGGCGGCTCTTTCCGCTCTTAGTGAGGCCTCTTTAATCACTCTGTCATGGTGATCCTTGGAATTCTGCAGTGTTACCGCCTGCTCCAGTGCCTCCTTCTCCTCAAAGCCCAGATCAATGGCAGACTTGCCATCCACAATCTCCTTTGTATAAGTATAACACCCGTTATTTGAGTGTACGGAATTCATTAGATAGCCGTTATCATCCTTATCCAGCATACACAGGGCAAAGCTCAGCTTACCTCCCATTTCATGGAATGCATCATACTTTACCAGACCCATCTTCTGATAGCAGCTCTTAATATTCCTCAAAAGGCTGTCAATATCGCGCCGGTCTCTTCTTGCGGCTGTTTTCAGGTCGGATATATCGGTAAAAAGCGCTTCGAACTGGTCTTCTAGGCTCTTCCCATCTTTGCCCTCCATAAATACCTCGTACTCTTCCCTAAGCTTCCTGAACCTGGCCATCTGCACAAAATGCAGAATAAAAAGAACCAGTATAAGTACAAGCAGGAAGATAACAATATAGAAAGGATCCAGCCATCCTAATCCAAGATAATTTAATATTACACTTTGATTCATTATCCCGTTACTGCGCTCCTTTCAGCTTTTTCACCAGCTCTTCCAGTTCTTCGGGAGAATAATATTCTATTTCGATCCTTCCTCTTTTACTGTCCTTCGCCTTTATACTTACCTTCGCTCCAACACTCTCCCTGATCTCATCTTCGTACTTTCTGAGTATCAGGTCCAGTGCCTCATTCCCCTTTTGCGTTGCCTTTTTCTTAGGCGGCTTAACGAAATCCCGCACCATTTTCTCGATCTCGCGAACCGTCATCTCTTCATCAAAGATCCGCTGAGCCATCTCATACTGTTTCTCCCCATCCGTGATAGGAAGTAAAGATCTCGCATGCCCCTGACGGAGCTTTCCCTCTATCACCATCTGCTGAACCCTCTGATCAAGCTTCAGCAAACGCATTGCGTTGGTGATGGTTACTCTGTTCTTTCCTATGCGCTCTCCAAGCTCATCCTGTTTAAGGCCGTAATCGGAAAGAAGCCTCTTATATGCCTGGCCCTCCTCAATGGGGTTAAGCTTCTGCCTCTGAAGGTTTTCCAGAAGCTGTATCTCTACCTTCTCCTGCTCGTTGAACTCCCTTACTATGACGGGTACTTCTTTTAAGCCGGCTATCTTGGCAGCTCTCCATCTTCTCTCACCCGCAACGATCATATAGCCCCTGTCCTTTTTCTGAACAAGGAGCGGCTGGAATACCCCGTGGGTCTTTATGGAATCTGCCAGCTCATTTATCTCATCCTCTCCGAAATCCTTTCTCGGCTGATCGGGATCAGGTTCGAGGCGGCTCAATTTGACCCATAATATCTGATCCTTATTTTCGGTTTCTGTTTTTCTTTCGACGTTACTTCCGACTTCTACACTGTCCGGTATCAGTGCGTCAAGTCCTCTTCCAAGTCCTGTTTTCTTTGCCATAACAGTTCCTTCTCCTTGAATTTTTTATTTCGCCTTCAGCACCTCTCCGGCAAGTTTTCGGTAAGCTTCTGCCCCCGCAGATTTTGCATCATATACGGTTATGGGCATGCCGTAGCTTGGTGCTTCAGCAAGCCTGATGTTTCTCGGAATAATGGTTTTATATATATCCTCTCCCAGGTGTTCACTCACGTTTTCCACCACCTGCTGGGAAAGGTTCGTTCTGGAGTCATACATGGTGAATACAACCCCCTCTATCTCAAGCCTTGAATTCAGTCTTTCCCGAACAAGATTAACTGTACGGATCAGTTGTGACAGTCCCTCCAGCGCATAGTATTCACACTGTATCGGAACCAGCACCGTGTCTGCGGCAACCAGGGCATTTACGGTAAGGGTACTTAGGCTAGGAGGGCAGTCTATTATTACGTAGTCATACTCCTTCCTTAGAGAAACAGCCTTCCTGTCGAGAATGTATTCCTTTTCCTTCGTTCCGATCAATTCAATTTCTGCAGCCGCCAGATCCACATTTGAAGGGATAAGTGAAACAAAGGGTATTACCTCCCTCTGGACACAGTCATCAATCTCCGTGTTTTCGTCAAGAAGAAGATCATAAACCGTATTTTCTGCCAGGTTTTTGTCTACTCCCAATCCGCTTGTTGTGTTCCCCTGCGGGTCACTGTCTATCACAAGAACTTTCTTTTTCTTTTCCGCAAGACAGGCCGCCAGATTTATTGTTGTGGTGGATTTCCCCACACCACCCTTCTGATTGGCAATAGCGATAATCTTTCCCATTTGGTATCTCCTGTTTTTATGTTCTCCTTTGCCGGAGTGTTTGTCTGATCCGTTCTGTCCGGATCGCTGTTTCTGAGTGCGCGAAGATGATTATAGCACAAAAGACAAATATTGTGTCATTTCATTCTGTCATTAACTTCAGAAACTTCTTCTTGAAAAGCTGGTCATCGGTTTTACTTACAACCTCCAGATTATATTCCCCTGTTTCCGGCATAGATTCATAGACGTTCCCCTCAACATAAAAGATCACCTGTCCGTAGGCAGCGTCATTATTTATACAGGCTGTTCCATAACATTTTTTTGTTTCTTTCACATACTCTGGCCAGGCAATGGCTGCCATTGCCAGAGCGTCCGGAAGGCCTGTATTTTGCCCAAGCTTCCTATATATCTGCGTTAATTTCGTAAGGGCCTTACTCTCATACCGCCCCATCTCATTTCCCTTTGCCATTTTGCTGAGGTCTTCATCGCTTAGGCCTGAGGTCTCATTCTGACAGTCAAGCCCGACTATGGTTGCCGGAACTCCTGATCTTAGAACGGTGTCATATGCTTCCGCATCGTTGTATACGTTAAACTCCGCAACCGGTGTCGCATTCCCGGGTCCGAAGCCTGTCGTTCCCATTATCCATAAGCGCTTCACCTTCTTCATTGTATCCGGGTCCTTCTGTACTGCCATTGCAATATTTGTAAGGGGTCCAAGGCATATGATCTCTATTTCTCCCGGATTTTCTTTTACTGTGTCAAGGATATAATCCACAGCCGGCTTCTCCTGTGGTTTGCCATTTGGATGGATCAGATCCTGGTCCCCCATTCCGTCCTGCCCATGAACACTGATCATTTCTTCTCTTTCCTTGAAGAGCGGTTTTTCTGTCCCAATATATACCGGCGCACTGCAGCCTCCCGTTTCAAGTGTCATGATCGCATTGTCTGCTGACTGCTTAAGAGGCACGTTTCCATAAAGAACCGTTACGCCAAGAATGTCAAGGTTCTCTGATTTTGCTGCGATTAGAAGAGCTGCTGCATCATCCGATCCGGTATCGGTGTCGATTATCACCCTGTGTTTTTCCGACTCAGTCTTTCCATTAGCCTCTGCAGCTTTACATCCGGCAAACATACAAACGGTAAGACTTAGTGCTGTTAAGAAAATAATACTCTTTTTCATTATCATAGGTTTCCTCACCTTCAACTCTTTTGTATCATAGTTAATATCATTTTAAGAGTTCTTCATAAATAACTTTACGGTTTGACGTAGGACAGGCGTTCCTTTGTTTATAGCTGCTTCTTTATCCGGGATCCGTTCCCTGCACCACGCCACGACATCTGTATCGCCGAGCCCCAGGTTCCTTCTGATTCTGTCAGCTCCCATTTCTGTTGTATGAGCTTTATCAATATTTTCGATCAGCATCTTCTTTCCCTCCCCCCTATGCGCCCTCGTCCGGTGCAATTGTTTCACGTGAAACATTGTTGTGCGAACACAAGGTCGATACACAATAATGTTTCACGTGGAACATTCTTGTGCCAGGACAGATTATTTACACAATCATGTTTCACGTGGAACAATTTGGTGTCTATGTCAGATCAAGACCACAACTATGTTTCACGTGAAACATTTACAGAGGCTCACGTGTGGGAGTCCCGGCTTTGCGGGGATATTTCATAGGACATTTCTTTTCCTTGTTGATAAAGATAAGGCACCTTCTGTCACCGCCGGGCAATACATACTCATTAAGGATTTCAACCCGTCCTCCCAGTACAGAAATCGCATTGTCTGCCCGCAAGAGTTCGTCTTTCCCGTTGTCCCCTTTGTATGAAATAAACCTGCCGCCGGTCTTTACAAAAGGAAGAGCAAGCTCGGAAAGTGAAGAAAGATTGGAAACCGCTCTGGATAATACCAGATCAAATTGTTCCCTGTACTCTCCGGAATGTGCAAGATCCTCAGCCCGTCCATGAACCACCGAAATGTTTTTGAGTGCAAGTTCGTTGATCACATCCTCAAGAAAGACAAGTTTTTTTCTTACAGAATCCATAAGGACAAATTCTGTTTCAGGTAAAAAGATCTTTAAGGGAATCCCCGGAAATCCACCACCCGTACCAAGATCCAAAATCCTCTGACCCGCTGAAAAGCTCTGAAACTTTAGAACCACAAGACAATCTGCGAAATGTTTTCTCATAAACTCATCGTATTCTGTTATGGCAGTAAGGTTCATGTGCCTGTTCTTTTCGGTCAAAAGGAAATAGAATCTTTCAAGCTTTTCAAGGTATTCCTTCCTATACTCTATCCCTATCTCCGATAAAAGATTTTCAAGAGTGCTGTTCTTCAAATCTGCTCCTGTCCTTTGCATCAAGAAAAATAGACAATATCTGGATATCTGCAGGGGAAATCCCCTGTATTCTGGATGCCTGTCCAATATTTTCCGGCTTGAATTTATTTAGTTTCTGCTGTGCTTCAAGTCTGATCCCATGTATTCGAGTGAAGTCAATATCAGTGGGTATCCTCTTTTTTTCAAGCTTCTTAAAATGCTCAACCTGTTTAAGCTCCCTTTCCAGATATCCCTTGTACTTGATCTCTATATCCACCTGTTCTATGATATCCGGAGAAAGCTTAGGTCTGTCCGGATCAATGGGTGCAATCTTTTCATAAGAAAGCTCGGGACGTCTGATAAGTTCCTCCAAGGTTGCGCCTGTAGCCAGGGGGGTACTTCCGACAGAAAGCAGAAACTCAGATATGTTTCCGGCGGCACCCACAGTAATACCCTTTAACCGTTCGATCTCAGAGTAGATCTGCTTTTCCTTTTTTTCGAGGGCAGCAAGTTCTTCATCCGAAACCAGTCCGACTTCATAACCCTTTCTCCTTAGTCGGCGGTCTGCATTATCCTGCCGTAAGAGTAAGCGGTATTCCGCACGGCTCGTCATCATCCGGTAAGGCTCGAAGCCCTCCTTTGTAACAAGGTCATCGATCAGAACCCCGATATATCCCTCAGACCTGTCAATTATAAGAGGCTCCCTTCCCTTGATAAACATAGCAGCATTTATACCGGCAATAAGTCCCTGAGCTGCGGCTTCTTCATAACCGGAGCTTCCATTACTCTGCCCTCCGGAGAAAAGTCCCTTAACATTCTTAAATTCAAGAGAATGCTTTAACTGAATACCCTTAAAGCAATCGTATTCTATGGCATATGCATTACGGACAATATCCGCATTTTCCAGTCCGGGAACTGAACGGTACATTCTTAGCTGGACATCCTCAGGCATAGAACTGCTCATTCCATCCACATACCATTCATTAGTATGTAAACCCTCCGGTTCCAGAAAGACCTGATGTCTTTCCTTGTCCGGGAATTTCACGACCTTATCTTCTATTGAGGGACAGTATCTCGGCCCCGTTCCCTCAATAACCCCGGCAAACAAAGGAGATCTGTCAAGGCTGCCCCTGATTATCTCATGGGTCGTCTCATTGGTATAGGTAAGAAAGCAGGGTACCTGTTCTTTTTGAACAGTAGAAGGATCCGTAGAAAAGGAAAAAGGCACCACCGGCACATCACCATATTGGGGAGCCATTTTGGAAAAATCGATGGTTCTGCCATCCAATCGAGCCGGCGTCCCGGTCTTATATCTGTGTATCTCAACGCCTGCCTTAATAAGAGAGTCCGAAAGAGAATTTGCAGCCTTTAATCCGTTAGGACCCGTATTCGTTATAGCCTCACCACATAAACACCTGGCTTTCAGATAAACACCGGTACAAAGAACCACAACCTTTGTTATGTAAACCATTCCGGTCAGGGTCTTCACACCTTTTACTTCTCCGTTCTCTGTCAAAAGCTCCGTTATCTCCGCCTGCTTTAGTGTGAGATTATCCTGACCTTCAAGAACCTGACGCATACTTCGGGAATAATCCTCTTTATCAGCCTGTGCTCTAAGAGAATGAACGGCAGGCCCTTTTGAGGAATTCAGCATCTTAGACTGGATAAAGGTTTTGTCTATATTTTTCCCCATTTCTCCGCCGAGTGCGTCGATCTCACGAACAAGGTGACCCTTGGAGCTGCCTCCTATATTGGGGTTACAGGGCATCAATGCTACACTGTTTATGCTTACAGTGAAAACGATGGTCTTTATTCCGAGCCGTGCAAGTGCCAGACCTGCTTCGCAACCGGCATGCCCCGCACCTATCACAGCAGCATCATAATCATTTATAAGGGTTTCCATACTGTTTCCTCTTTCATACTTCGCCCGGACCACTCACTTTCCCATACAAAATTCTGAAAAGATCCTGTCAAAAAGGTCCTCGTCTGTGCTTTCACCTGTGACATTTCCGAGGTGGGAATACGCGTCCATAAGATCAGAAGTAAAAAAGTCTTCTGTCATATTATCATCAATGCTTTTTTTCACAAGCTCCAGACATTCCTTTGAAAGGCTTAGCTCCATAAGCTGTCTCTCATTTGTGATATAGATCTCTTCATCTGCCTTTATCTTCCCGGATAGGAACATTTCACCTACCGTATCTTTTAATTCCTCAAGTCCCTTTTCCTCCGGAACGGAAAAATCGATTACAGGACAGGAAAAATCAAAGGCTTTTCTTTGTTCATTCCTTAGATCCGTTTTATTTAATAGTACAATGCAGTTCTTCCTTAAGGACATAATATGATCAAATATTTCAGTATCCTCATTACTTAGTTCAGAACTCGAATCAACTGTAAAAAGGACAAGATCCGCTTTTTCTATGGCTTCTCTGGACCTTTCTACTCCTATTTTTTCTACCATATCTTTGGTATTCCTTATGCCCGCAGTGTCTGACAGGATAAGAGGTATTCCTCCAATATGGATCTCGGAAGAAAGAACATCTCTTGTTGTTCCGGGAATATCTGTTACTATAGCTCTGTCTTCTCCTGTTAAAAGATTTAATATTGAAGACTTACCCACATTGGGCTTACCGACAATGGCAGTTTTTATCCCGCTTTTCAATATCCTTCCGGTATCGGATCCGGACCGGAGCTCTTCTATCTCGGTGATCATTTCCATCACCTTTTCTCTCAGATCAGTAGAATAACCTTCAAGAGAATAATGCTCGGGATCATCCAGGGCAGCTTCAAGAAAAGCAGTCTCATGTATGATCCTTTCCCTTAAAGTGCTGATCCTTTTATAAAGTCCCCCTCTAAGTAATGTCATTGCGTTCTTTCTCGCAAATTCATTGGAGGAGGAAATGACATCCATAACGGCCTCTGCTTCCGTAAGATCAATCCTTCCGTTAAGAAAGGCTCTTTTTGTAAATTCCCCGGGATCAGCTGCTCTTGCACCCTTTTTTATGATGTGGGAAAGAACCCGTCTTAAAACAAAGCTGCCTCCATGACAGCTTATTTCCACCGTATCTTCGGCAGTATATGAGCGGGGCTTTTTGAATACGGAAACAAGAACCTCATCCACTATCTCGTTTCCATCATAAAAAAACCCGTATTTTACAGTATGCGAGGGCTGTCCCAAAATATCCAGCTTTTTTCCTTTTTTTGATACAATAAGGCCATCGGCGATATTCAATGCATCACTGCCGGATATCCTTATAACACCGATTCCCGAACGTCCCGGTGCCGTTGCTATGGCGGCTATTGTATCATTTTCTCTGTTCATCATCATAATAAATCCAAAGAATTATGCAGAAAAGCCGCACCTTAAAAAGGCGCGGCTTAAACCACCAGGTTTTATTTTTTCAGGGTAATGACTACTCTTCTGAAAGGCTCATCCCCCTCTGAGTGGGTGACAACGTATCTGTCTCCCTGAAGTGCGGAATGGATGATCCTTCTTTCATAAGGATTCATAGGCTCCAGAGAAACCGGCCTCTTTGTCCTCTTTACCTTAAATGCCAGGTTTTTGGCGAGGTTTTCAAGGGTCTTTCTTCTTCTCTCTCTGTAGTCCTCGGTATCTACCTTTACTCTTATATATTCACCGGT
Source organism: Lachnospiraceae bacterium AD3010 (assembly GCA_000622025.1). GTDB lineage: Bacteria > Bacillota > Clostridia > Lachnospirales > Lachnospiraceae > NK4A144. The sequence continues at coordinate 27,847 of JHWU01000017.1, forward strand.
TCCTTTATTTACTATGAGACTGGCAAGATACTGTACAGAATCCAGTGTCTGACCCCTTTTCCCAATAAGGATCCCCATCTCGGGACCGGAAAGCTCAATACTAAGTGATCTTTCAGCAGCATTGAGGCTGATCTCGGATGAAACATCAAGCTCCATTGCCTTGAAAAGATCGCCTAGGAATTTCTGTACTCTGTTCTTTATTTCCTCTTCATCAATACGGCTGTCGGCTGCATCACCTGAAGAAACGGAAACCTCAGAGCTTTTTTCTGCAACCGGAGCAGCTGCATTTTCCTTAGATTTTTCTTCCTTAATGACAGGAACTGTATCGGTATCTTCCTTTGCCTCTTTTTTGTATCCCTCTTTAATCCTTGCTTTTATAACGGTAGGCTTCGTATTAAAACCCAGGATACCGGACTTTCCCATATCAACTATCTCATAATCAAGATCTGAAGCCTCTACAGAAAAATGCCTGCAGGCATCAGACAAAACACTCTCAAGTGATTTTCCCGAAAATTCTGTATATTCCATTTTATTTCTCCTTATTGAAAAAAAGTATGCCTTGGATTTCAGCAGGCCGCTTATCCGCTCAGCGCATCAAAGCGCAGCCTTATGAAATTATGTAAGATCCTTTGCTTAACTCAGGATGACAAAGTTTATTTATTTGCTCTTTCGTTATACTCCCTTACCATATTGGCTCTTGCCGCAATACTGCCGGGACTCTTCTTTTCTGTAACATCTTCTGCTTTGTCATCAACCTTCTTAATATCCGGATTGATATTCGAGGCTTTTACATTAGCTCTTGCGGAAATTGAATCCTTTGTGGAAGGACTGTTTACAGGAGCGGCCTTTTTTACGCCTTCTTTAGCAAGATTCTTTTCAACAATGCTCTCAATATCCATATGATCGATATGCCTGTTGATAAAAAACTGCTCAATACTTCTGATAACCGCACCGGAAATCCAGTAGATACCCATACCGATGGGAAGACTGAAACAGAAAAATGCGGAAACAAGCGGCATTGTAACGTTCATTGACTTCATCATACGTGCTGTGGAATCACCGTCTCCATTGCTTGCAGCCTGGGGCATAAATAAAGTATTCACCCACTGTGTGGCAGCTGCAAGAAGAGGCACCATAACAGCACCGAGTATCATAAGAAAATTACCGTTTGAAAAAGAAGTCTTTATGATATCAATAGGGGAATATGCCACGTTCAGCCCGAGAAAGGTATTAAAACCTTCAAACTGTGCTCTGACCCTTTCAAAGATCTCCATATCGAGACCGTTGATGCTTTTAATCGTATCCCAGTCAGCAATGGAAGCACGGTTAAGAACATCAATAACCGAATTCACCGCATCATCGCCTGTAAAATCGATTGATTTTCTGATCTGTCCGCTTGTAACAACGGAGAGACCTGACAATACATCTACCCCGTTTACGGTAGACAAAATATTGTCTGCCAGCTCCTCTAAGCAGTCATATACCTTTGTAACATATGCGGGAATACTGTAAATTACCCTGTACAGGGCAAAAAGAATGGGCATCTGTATCAGAAGCTGGACACAGCTTCCTGTGGGAGATACACCGTATTTCTTATAAACAAACTGCATCTCCTCATTCTGCCTTGTCATTGAATCCTGATCTTTTTTGCCTTTGTATTTCTCCTGTATGGCCTTTATCTCCGGATTCATCCTGGCTGACAGTTTACTGAATTTCTGCTGCTGGTATGTAAGAGGCAGCAGGAAAATGTAGATGATTATGGTGAAAAAAATAATAGCAACACCTACATTTGGAACAATATTAAAGATCACATCAAGCAGGGCACCAAGGATCTTTGCAATAGGTCCAAGGATCACTCCGCCGTTTTGTGTCAGTAAAATTCCTGACAAGATTTCTTCCTCCTAAGTTAATCAGGATGATAGCGCTTTGTTTTTATAGCCTTTGTAATCAAGCGGAACAGGATCAACTCCCCCTTTTGAGAAAGGATTGCACCTTAAGATCCTCCAAAAGGCCATTAAGCCGCCCTTTATCGCTCCGTATCTTTCGACAGCCTCAAGGCCATAGGAAGAACAGGAAGGATAATATGGGCATTTTGTTCCCTTCAGAGGTGAAATATAGATCTGATACTTCTTTATGATAAAAATCAAAAGATTTTTCATCTTTATTTTACTATCTTATGAGCTTTTCCCAAATTGATAAGGGATCTTTCCACATCCTGACATTTCAATGGTTTATAATCCGTATCTTTTTGAGGATTAGCGCTTTCCCGCGCTACGACCACTATGTCCAAACCACTATTGAACTTATCCTCATGCAGTCTGTATGCTTCTCTAATTAACCGCGTCAGTCTGTGCCGTACAACAGAATTGCCGACCTTCTTACTGACGGAAATTCCAAGGCGGTTTATCTCTAATCCGTTTTCCAGTACATACATAACAAAAAATCTATCAGCTTTAGATCTGCGTTTTCTGTAAACTGCCCTGAAATCTGTGTTTTTCTTTAAGCTTGAAAAACTTTTCATTTACGGTAAATAAAAGACCACTTTTTGTGGTCTTGACTCTTCCGATGCTGTTAAACAGTAAGCTTTGCTCTGCCCTTCGCTCTTCTTGCTGCAAGAACCTTACGTCCTCCGGGAGTGCTCATTCTTGCACGGAAGCCGTGAACCTTATTTCTCTGTCTTTTCTTAGGGTGATATGTCATCCACATATTACAAGTACCTCCTGACTATTAACTGGTAAAAGTACCGGAAAACACAGCGTCCATTATATAGAGATAAAAACTCTGCGTCAAGCGTGAAATAACCGCTTTACATAATTTTTATCCACTTATAGTGAATAAGTGGTGGATAAATCTGTTATTTAAAGTGAAAATATCCACTTTTAAAGTTAATACCACTAAAAAACCGCGTATTTTCAATATGTACAGTTATCCACCGTTATCCACATAAAAATGTGTATAAACATCTGTTTGTTTAACATAAAAAATCAAGAGGTTTTACTATTATTTCTAAAACCCCTCTATTTTGCCCATATAGGAGTTATCCACTAAGAACGTACATTTTTGATTTCTTGAAAAAAAAGTCATTTTGGGGTAAAATAACGCCGATAGCTCAAAAAAGAATATTACCTTTAATAAAGGGAATCATATCAAATTTATGAATGAACGTGAAAAACTCCTTAAAAACTGGGAAAATCTGAAGCTTCAGATAAAAAATGAAAATGATAACATTTCCGAACTGGCTTTTAATACCTGGCTTAAGCCCCTTAAAATAGGAAACGTTGAAAATGATACCATTTTTATCCTTATTCCTCCGGAGCTTGCAGGTGATGACGGAACAGGAACTGCCATAATAAAGAAGAATTATTCTTCTAAGCTGAAAATTGCCTTATCGGAATACTTAAATAAAATCTATAATATTGAATTTACCGAAGAAGATTCTTCCTATAATTATGACTATAATCTGAGTAATGAAAAGTTATCATCTCTTCAGAGATCTAATATCAATCCCAGATATACCTTCGGTAATTTCGTTGTAGGTCCGAATAATGAGCTCGCTGTTTCTGCAGCAAAAGCCGTTGCCGAAAAACCTGGCTTTGCTTTCAATCCTCTTTTTATTTACGGAGGACCCGGTCTTGGAAAGACACACCTGATGCATGCCATCGGTTACAGCATAATAAAGAATGATCCTTCAAAGATCGTAAGATATGTTACCAGTGAGCAGTTTACAAATGAGGTTGTGGATTCCATTCTTAACCAGAGCACGCAGAAAATGCGTAATATTTACAGGTCTGTTGATGTTCTTCTTCTGGATGACGTTCAGTTTATAATAGGAAAGGAACAGACACAGAATGAGCTCTTTAATTCATTCAATGAGCTTTACGGTCAGAATAAAGCTATCGTTCTTTCTTCCGATAAACCGCCGAAGGATATGAAGACTCTGGATGAGAGGATGCAGTCCCGGTTTGAAATGGGTCTTACTGCTGATATCACTCCTCCGGATTATGAGACCAGAATGGCTATTCTCCGCCAATATGCAAATACAAGAGATTTTGAAGTTAATGATGAAGTGATCCAGTATATTGCTTCCAATATCAGTTCAAATATCAGAGAACTTGAAGGAGCATTAAATAAGGTTTATGCAAGAAAGAACTTTATTAATGAAGAGATAACTGTTTCAGTTGCCGAAGAAGCCATAAGGGACATCATCAAGGAATCGGAACCCAGAAAGATCACACCTGATCTTATCATATCCGAAGTTGCAAAATACTATGAGACCTCGAAGGAATCGATAACCTCAAAGAAGAGGACAAAGGAAATAGTTATCCCCCGTCAGGTTTCCATGTATCTATGCAGAGAACTGACAGATACTCCCTTTGCCGAGATTGGTAAGGCTATGGGTGGAAAAGATCACACCACAGTTATGCACGGACATAAGGAAATTTCCAACGAATTATCAACAAATTCTTCACTGAGGGAGGATATTGAAAATATAAAGAAGAGGATTATTCCCAATAGATAAACAGTAAAAATCATCATTATCAACACAGTTATCATTCCGTGAAACCATATTATCCATCAGAGTTTCACGGATTATAAACAAATTCACAGCTATTACTATTAATATTACTGGAAATAATCATATATATATTTATTTGATCTTCGGGAGGGAGAGATATACACAATGAAAATCAAATGTGCAAAAAGTGATCTTGTTAATTCTATAAGTATCGTTTCAAAGGCAGTTGCTTCAAATAAGACATCCACCTCCATATTGGAATGCATTCTTATTGAAGTGGCTAACGGTGTTATTAAGTTTACAGCAAATGACAGAGAGCTGGGAATAGAAACAAGGGTAAAGGGAGAAATAAAAGAAAACGGTGTTGTTGCCGTTGATGCCAATATTTTCGGTAACGTTACGGGAAGACTTCCTGACGGAGAGGTTGAGATCTCTTCTGATACCTCATATAAGGTAGTTATAAAATGTATGAAAGCGAGATTTGATCTTCCGGGGCGTTCGGGAGAGGATTTTTCGGGTCTTCCTCTTATAGAAAAGAATGATATGATAACCATTTCTCAGTATACATTAAAGGAGGTTATCAGACAGACCATTTTTGCCACCAGTTCTAATGACAATAATAAGCTTCTTACAGGAGAACTTTTTGATATAAAGGGAGATAAGATGAGAGTAGCTGCTCTGGATGGACACAGGGTAGCGATCAGAAATATTGAGCTGCGTCAGTCTTACGAAAATAAGAAAGTAGTTATTCCCGGAAAAACCTTAAGTGAGATAAGTAAGATCCTTTCAGGAGAAATTGAAAAAGAAGTAAATATCTACTTTATGACAAATCACATAGTCTTTGAATTTGACAGGACCCTTATTGTTTCCCGTCTTATTGAAGGAGAATTCTTTGATGTGGACAGGATGCTTAAGGATGATTATGTCACAAAGGTTGAGGTTGGAAAGAAGCTCCTTCAGGAAACAATAGAAAGGGCTATCCTGCTTGTAAAGGATAATGATAAGAAGCCTGTTGTGATAGGGATTAACGATAATTCCATGGAATTCAAGATAAAATCTCCAATAGGATCCATGGATGAAATAGTTGATACTGAAAAAACGGGCGAGGATATGATAATAGGCTTTAATCCTAAATTTGTTCTGGATGTCCTTAAGGTTATAGATGATGAAAAAATATATATTTATATGATGGATTCAAAGGCACCGGCTTTTATAAAGGATGATGCGGGAAAATATAATTACGTCATTCTTCCCATCAATTTCAATACTGTATAAAAAGGACGATTTGTCATTCTTAGTTTACATTGTGTCATTCTAAGCTTACATTGTGTCATTCTGAGCGAAGCGAAGAATCTTTAGAAGACTAAATGTCATTCTGAGCGAAGCGAAGAATCTTATAATACCGAGAGGAAGGATCCTTTGCTGGCGCTCAGGATGACGGGGAAGAAAGTTCAGGATAACAGGAGAAAAGCGATTAATCTTTAGATAATAAGTAGTATGGAATTTAGCATAAAGGAAAACGAAGAATTCATAAAACTCGGACAGCTTTTAAAAGCCGCGGATCTGGTTCAATCGGGATCAGATGCAAAAGCCTGTATTCAGAATGGGGATGTAATGGTAAATGGAGAAGTCTGTCTGATGAGAGGAAAAAAGGTAAAAAGGGGTGACCTGGTTTCCTTTGACGGAAAAACTGTGAAAGTCTGCTGATGAAGATAAAAAGGCTGGAGCTTACTTCTTTTCGAAATTACGAGAGTCTTCGTATAGATCTTGAAGAAGGGTGTAATATTTTTTATGGCAACAATGCCCAGGGAAAAACCAATATTTTAGAGGGGATATATCTTTCCTGCACCACAAAGTCTCACAAAAAGAGCAAAGATCAGGAAATGATAAGGTTCGGAGATGATGAAGCTCATCTTCGGGTGTATATCGAGAAAAATGAAGTTGAACAAAAAATAGATATGCACTTAAACCGCAGCAGAAGAAAAAGCATTGCTGTAAATGGCCAGCCAATAAAAAGAGCGGCTGAGCTTTTGGGAATAGCCAATATTATCTTTTTTTCACCGGAGGACATAAATATGATAAAAAGCGGTCCTTCGGAAAGAAGAAGATTCGTAGATATGGATCTTTCACAGCTTGACGGTGTATATCTTTCTTCCCTGTCTCAATATTCAAGGTCTCTGGAACAGAAGAATAAGCTTTTGAGGGATGCTTCATATTTTGAGGATCCTTCATTTAACGGGATGCTTGATGTCTGGGATGAAAAGCTTATTGAATACGGAACGGAAATAATAAAAAGAAGAAAAGACTTTTTAGAGGAACTTAATCTCATACTAAAGGAGAAGAACAGGGAGATCACAGGTCTTGATGAAGAATTGAGCTGTGACTATGAACCGGATACGGATATTGAGAGATACAGGGAAAAACTGTTTTCAGGAAGAAAAACGGATCTGAAAAGAGGCAGTACGTCCACCGGTCCACACAGGGACGATATAAGGTTTTCCCTGAATAATGTGGATCTCCGAAAATACGGTTCCCAGGGGCAGCAGAGATCGGCCTCTCTTTCGGTAAAGCTTTCCGAGATAGATCTTTTTAAGAAAAGGATAAATGACTCTCCGGTGCTTATGCTGGATGATGTTTTGTCAGAGCTGGACAGCAGCAGGCAGAGATGTCTTCTTTCTTCAATAGGAAATATACAGACACTTATTACCTGTACAGGTCTTGATGAGCTTATTAAAAACGACTTTATTAAGGATAAGGTCTTTTTCGTGGAAAATGCGACGGTTATAAAAAAGGAAAGGAGTTGCATCAACAAATTATGAGTCAGCAGTACGGTGCGGATCAGATACAGATACTTGAAGGACTGGAAGCGGTAAGAAAACGTCCGGGAATGTATATTGGAACTACAAGCTCCAGAGGACTTCACCATTTGGTGTATGAGATAGTGGATAATTCCGTTGATGAAGCTCTTGCCGGAGCCTGTGACAATATCCACGTATGGATAAATAAAGACGGATCGGTAACAGTAGAGGATAACGGAAGAGGAATTCCCGTAGACATAAACCATAAATCAGGACTTCCCGGAGTTGAAGTAGTATTTACCATTCTTCATGCGGGAGGTAAATTTGGCGGCGGCGGATATAAGGTCTCAGGAGGTCTTCATGGTGTGGGTGCATCGGTAGTGAATGCGCTTTCAGAATGGCTGACTGTCAATATATTCAAGGAGGGGAAGATCTATGAGGAAAAATTTTCCAGAGGAAAGACCACAGCCCCTCTTTCGGTGACAGGAGAATGTGAGGCGGATAAGCATGGTACAAGGGTGACCTTCATGCCTGATGCGGAGATATTCAGGGAAACCACAACCTTTGAATTTAATGTTTTAAGGCAGAGGCTCAGGGAAATGGCCTTTCTGACAAAAAATCTCCGTATAGATCTTCACGATGTAAGAGAAGGACAGGAAAGAGATGAGACCTTCCATTACGAAGGGGGGATAAAGGAGTTTGTAAAGTACTTAAATAAGAGTACTACTGCTCTTTACGACGATATCATTTACAGCGAAGGCCAGAGAGGCGGTGTATATGTAGAAGTCGCAATGCAGCATAATGACTCCTATAATGAGAGTTCCTACAGCTTTGTTAATAATATAAATACTCCCGAGGGAGGTACTCACCTTACAGGATTCAGGAATTCCATAACAAAGACCTTTAATGATTATGCAAGAAAAATGAAATTTTTAAAGGACAATGAGGAAAACCTTTCCGGTGAGGATATTCGTGAAGGACTTACTTCAATAGTTTCGATCAAGATAGAGGATCCTCAGTTTGAGGGACAGACCAAGCAAAAGCTTGGAAATACAGAGGCAAGAAATGCGGTGGAATCTCTTCTGTCAGAGCAGCTCACCTATTATCTTGAGCAGAATCCTTCTGTTGCAAAGATAATCTGTGAAAAATCCATACAGTCCCAGAGGGCAAGGGAAGCTGCAAGAAAGGCAAGGGATCTGACCCGCAGGAAGTCCGCACTCGACGGTCTCTCTCTTCCCGGCAAGCTTGCGGACTGCTCCGATAAGGATCCGAAGAAATGTGAGATCTTTATAGTCGAGGGAGATTCCGCCGGAGGAAGTGCAAAGACTGCGCGTTCCAGAGCTACACAGGCAATCCTTCCTCTTCGTGGAAAGATACTTAATGTGGAAAAAGCCCGTCTTGACAGAGTTTACGGAAATGAGGAAATAAAGTCTATGATAACCGCGTTCGGAACGGGTATCCATGATGACTTTGATATTTCAAGGCTTCGCTATGACAAAATAATCATAATGACGGATGCCGATGTGGACGGTGCCCACATTGCAACATTGATGCTCACCTTTATCTACAGATTTATGCCTGAGCTCATAAGACAGGGACACGTATATCTGGCACAGCCGCCCCTTTATAAGCTGGAAAAGAACAAAAAGGTATGGTATGCATACTCCGATGAGGAGCTTTCAAAGATAATAAATGATGTAGGCAGAGACCAGAATAATAAGATCCAGAGATATAAGGGTCTTGGAGAAATGGATGCCGAACAGCTCTGGGAGACCACCATGGATCCTGAAAAGAGGGTACTTTTAAGAGTCGGAATGGATGAAGAAGCCGAGTCTGACGTAAATCTTACCTTTATGACTCTTATGGGGGATAAGGTAGAACCCAGACGCGACTTTATCCTTGAGAATGCAAAATACGTAAGGAACCTGGATATTTAATAAACCTGGATATTAAAAAAACCGTTGTCATTCTGAGCGGAAATAGGCTGTTGTCATTCTGAGCAGAAAAATACCATTGTCATTCTGAGCGAAGCGAAGAATCTTTTTCTCCTTAAAGGATATTGGGAGACCGCGTAAGCGGTGGATGAGGTAAAAATGGAAGCAAACACATTTGACCGTATAAGTGAAGTAGATCTGAAAAAGACCATGGAATCGTCTTATATAGACTATGCCATGAGCGTTATAGCCGCACGTGCCCTTCCTGATGTAAGAGACGGACTGAAGCCTGTGCAGAGGCGCATCCTGTATTCCATGATCGAGTTGAATAACGGACCTGACAAGCCGCACAGGAAATGTGCCCGTATCGTCGGTGACACAATGGGTAAATATCACCCTCACGGGGACAGCTCAATATATGGATCTCTCGTGAACATGGCTCAGGAATGGTCAATGCGCTACTGCCTTGTAGACGGACATGGAAACTTCGGATCCGTTGATGGCGACGGCGCAGCAGCAATGAGATATACAGAGGCCAGACTTTCAAAGATCTGTATGGAGATGCTGGCGGATATCAATAAGGATACCGTGGATTTTGTACCGAATTTTGACGAGACCGAGTCAGAACCTACGGTACTGCCTGCACGCTTTCCGAATCTTCTGGTAAACGGAACCACAGGAATAGCCGTAGGAATGGCCACCAATATCCCGCCTCATAACCTTAGGGAGGTTATAGATGCAGTACGACTTCTTATCGATAATAAGGTTAATGAAGACAGGGATACGGATATAAGTGAGCTTCTGCGGATAGTAAAGGGACCGGATTTTCCTACCGGCGGAACCATTCTCGGAAACAGGGGAATAGAGGAAGCTTACAGAACCGGCCGTGGGAAAGTGGTTGTCAGGGCAGTCACCGATATCGAGACCATGGATAACGGCAAGTCAAGGATCATCGTTACAGAGCTTCCCTACCTTGTTAATAAAGCAAAGCTTCTGAAGAATATTGCTGACCTTGTAAAGGATAAAAAGATCGACGGCATCACGGACCTTAGGGATGAATCCGACAGAGAGGGAATGAGGGTTGTTATCGAGCTCAGGCGGGATGTCAATGCCAATATCATATTAAACCAGCTCTATAAGCATACCCAGCTTCAGGACAGCTTCGGTATAATCATGCTGGCTCTTGTCAATAATGAGCCTCATATACTTAACCTTCTGGAAATGCTGAAGTGCTATCTCCTCCATCAGGAGGATGTGGTAAGACGTCGCACGCAGTTTGACCTGAATAAAGCAGAAGAAAGGGCCCATATTCTGGAAGGACTCTTAAAGGCTATCGACACTATAGATGAGGTAATAAGGCTTATCCGCTCCAGCAAGACGGTTGCGGAGGCAAAGGAAAAGCTCATTGATTTCTTAAAGATCGATGATGCCCAGGCATCAGCAATAGTTGAGATGAGGCTTAGAGCACTTGCAGCTTTGGAAAGAGAAAAGCTGCAGAATGAATATGACGAGCTTCAGAAAAAAATCGCCGAATATAAGGCTATCCTTGCAGATCCGAAGAAGCTTCTCATGGTGATAAGGGATGAGATCTCCGTGATCTATGATAAGTATGGTGATGACAGAAAGACCTCCATAGGCTTTGATGCTTATGATATCTCTATGGAGGATATGATACCAAAGGAGAATACAGTCCTTGCCATGACCTCCCTGGGCTATATCAAGAGGATGTCTGTCGACAATTTCTCGGCTCAGAACAGGGGAGGCCGGGGCATAAAGGGTATTACCACCATAGAAAATGATTATATTGAAGATCTTCTCATGACCACGACTCATAATTACGTAATGTTCTTTACGAATATGGGAAGAGTGTACAGATTGAAGGCATATGAGATCCCCGAAGGTTCCAGGAATGCGCGGGGTACAGCGATCGTAAACCTCCTGCAGCTTTCGCCCAATGAGAAGATAACCGCCACCATCCCTATAAAGGATCTGGAGGAGGACAGGTATCTCTTTATGGTGACGAAAAAGGGCATCGTAAAGAAGACAAGGGCAAAGGAATTTGCAAATGTCCGTAAAAACGGGCTTTTCGCCATAAACCTGAGGGAGGAGGATGAGCTTGTTGAGGTTAAGCACATCCACTCGGGAGAAGATATCTTTATAGTAACAAAGTACGGGATGTGTATAAGATTCAAGGAGAGTGATGTCAGGAATACGGGCAGAGCCGCAATGGGTGTCATCGGTGTAAATCTTATTCCCGGCGATGATGTTGTGGGAATGCAGCTTATGAGTCAGGGAGAAGCGTTACTTCTTGTGACCGAGAACGGTATAGGAAAGCGGACATCACTTGAGGAGTTCCATGTTCAGAAACGGGGAGGAAAGGGAGTTAAGTGCTACAAGATCACGGAGAAGACCGGAGACCTTGTTGGAGTAAAGGCCGTTAATCCTGATCATGAAGTTATGCTTATTACTGATGCCGGAGTTATCATACAGATAAGAGCCAATGATATTTCCGAATACAGCCGTATCACCATGGGCGTGAAGCTGATGAATCTGGACGAAGGGGTCCGGGTAGCAAAGGTAGCAAAGGTAAGAGCAAAGCTATCCGACGGAAATAATGATATTGAGGATATTGATACGGAAACAGGAGATGATACTGGAGTTGATGAGTCAGCTCCGGAAACCAAAGCTTAAGAGAAAAGCAATCAGTAAAGTGAATTCCCACTGGGATCTGTAACAACAATACAGGGAAAATCTTCTACCGTCAGTTTTCTGATAGCCTCAGTTCCGAGGTCGTCGTATGCGATGACCTCGGATTTTTTTATGCATTTGGAAAGAAGGGCACCGGCACCGCCGATCGCCGCAAAGTAAACAGCTCCGTTACGAACTATAGCTTCGTGTACTTCCGGGGAACGCTTTCCCTTGCCTATCATTCCAAGGAGACCGAGATCGAGAAGCCGGGGGGTGTATTTATCCATGCGGCTGGCAGTGGTGGGACCGGCACTTCCGATGACTTTACCCGGTCTTGCAGGGCTTGGCCCCATATAGTAGATCACATTCCCTTTGACATCAAAGGGAAGAGAACCGTCTTTATCAAGGCTTTCATCCATCCTTTTATGGGCGGCGTCCCGGGCTGTATATATGGTGCCGCTTAAGAAAACCTTATCACCTGCCTTTAAGTCTCTGATCTCATCCCCGGAAAAGGGAACATTAAGTCTGTATTCCATAAAAGCTCCTGTTATGTTTCACGGTTATCAACAGAGTTATTAACAAAATGTTGATAAGTCGTGATCAAAAAAACTAAATATTGTGGTAATGCCGATTTGTGAAACATTATATGGTAAGGGAAATATGCCTGTTCACATGGCAGCATATATTCACTGCCACCGGAAGACCGGCGATATGGGTGGGATAGGTATTGATATTAACCGCAAGAGCAGTGGTATGTCCGCCTAATCCTCCGGGACCGATGCCGGTTTCATTTATCTTTTCCAGCATTTCCTCCTCCAGTTCTCTTATATGCTTAAGAGGGGAATGCTCGTCGGTACTTCTTGTCAGGGCCTCCTTTGCAAGAATGGCGCATTTTTCAAAATCGCCGCCTATACCCACACCTACGACCACAGGAGGACAGGCATTGGGACCCGCGTCCTTAACTGCGGTAAGGATCGCTGTCTTTACGCCCTCTATTCCCTGAGCAGGCTTCAGCATAAAAATACGGCTCATATTCTCGCTGCCGAATCCTTTAGGTGCAAGGAGTATCTTTATCTTATCTCCCGGAACGATTTTTTCATGAATCACAGCCGGGGTATTATCTCCGGTGTTTTCTCTGATTATGGGATCATTTACAACACTCTTTCTTAAATATCCTTCGGTGTACCCTTTGCTGACACCCTGATTTACGGCATCTTCAAGATTTCCTCCGGTAAGGTGTACGTCCTGGCCGATCTCCAGAAAGACGACCGCCATACCTGTGTCCTGACAGATAGGGATCATATCCTTTCCTGCAATATCGAGGTTCTCCTGCAGCTGTGATAATATATCCCTTCCCAGGGAAGAGCTTTCCTTTTCGGCAGCTTTATCCAGCGCAGCCTTCATATCATTCGAAAGGAAGTGATTTGCCTTTATACACATTTCCGCCAGTGCTTCCGTTATTTCCGATACATTTACTTCTCTTGTCATAGGGTTTTCCTTTGGATCTTTTTTTGAAAAGCTCCTTAATTGAAAAATGAGCCTTTGTGTTGTATCATCATAGGCAGGGTTTTTGACCCTTTATTATCATAACATAAATTTATACGAAAAACCGAAAGGGAATGATCAAAAATGCTTGATATCAAATTTGTCAGAGAAAATCCGGAAACTGTAAAGGAAAATATAAAGAAGAAATTTCAGGATGAGAAGCTGCCGCTCGTGGACGAAGTAATAGCGCTGGATAAGGAAAACCGTGAGACACAGCAGGAGGCTGACGATCTAAGGAACAGCAGAAACAAGCTTTCTAAAGAGATCGGGGCTCTTATGGCTAAGGGGCAGAAGGAAGAGGCCGAGAAGGTAAAGGCTCAGGTTTCCGCCAACGCAGAAAGACTTTCCGAGCTGGAAAAAAAGAATAATGAGCTTAAGGAAAAGATACAGTCCATAATGTACGTGATCCCGCAGATAATCGACCCCTCGGTCCCCATTGGAAAGGATGACAGCGAGAATAAGGAGATAGAAAAATTCGGAGAACCCCTGGTTCCGGATTTCGAGATACCATATCACACGGATATTATGGAGAGCTTCGGCGGGATTGATCTGGATGCAGCGAGGCGTGTCGCCGGAAACGGATTTTATTATCTTGTGGGAGATATAGCCAGACTTCACTCGGCTGTTATTTCCTACGCCAGAGATTTTATGATAGACAGAGGCTTTACCTATGTGGTTCCGCCTTTTATGATCCACGGAAATGTGGTGCAGGGAGTTATGAGCTTTCCTGAAATGGAAGCTATGATGTACAAGATAGAGGGGGAGGATCTGTATCTTATCGGGACCTCCGAACACTCGATGATCGGGCGTTATATTGACCAGATCGTTCCGGAGAAGAACCTTCCGCTTACACTTACCAGCTATTCTCCCTGCTTCAGGAAGGAGAAGGGAGCCCATGGATTGGAGGAGAGAGGAGTATACCGGATCCATCAGTTTGAAAAGCAGGAGATGATAGTAGTCTGCAAGCCGGAAGATTCGCCGTACTGGTACGATCAGCTCTGGAAGAATACCGTGGATCTTTTCAGATCTCTTGATATACCGGTCCGTACACTGGAGTGTTGCTCCGGCGATCTTGCCGATCTGAAGTGCAAGTCCTGTGATGTGGAAGCATGGAGCCCGAGACAGAAGAAGTACTTTGAGGTAGGAAGCTGTTCAAACCTTGGAGATGCCCAGGCAAGGAGACTGAAGATAAGGATAAAGGGAGAAAAGGGTAATTATCTCGCTCACACCCTTAATAATACAGTTGTGGCTCCGCCCAGAATGCTTATTGCCTTCCTTGAAAATAATCTTCAGGAGGACGGATCCGTAAGGATCCCCGAGGTACTGAGACCTTATATGGGAGGAAAAGATTTGCTTGTTCCGTAATTGGCGTGTTCCTGTGCAGGCCGGCCGGTAGGATGTTTAGTGAGTAAATCACTCTCACGGTTGACAATACGGGTATCATAAAGTTATAATCTACTTTGCGTCCGGCATCTGTCCGGACGCGAAAGTAATAAAAAAATCTGATGATTCAGGCTTATGGAGAAGTACTCAAGAGGCTGAAGAGGCGCCCCTGCTAAGGGTGTAGGTCGTTAACGCGGCGCGAGGGTTCAAATCCCTCCTTCTCCGGTATATGAAAACAAAAGAGGCAATCCTTTTCGAGTGAGCTCGAAAGGACTGCCTCTCTTGTTTTCACAAAGGGCTTCGCCCTTTGAGGCACACTGCGTGTGCCCCGGCTCGTAACGAGCCGGCATGCGTACAATGCTCCGCATCGTCCGCATACCGTCTGTCGCCCGATGAATGCGTAAAGAGAATGTCCTTTGTGCGCAAGCGCCCACGGACATTCCTTTCGCATTCACCCGGCTCGTTACTCGCCTAAATCCCTCCTTCTCCGGGAAAAGAATGGCTGTAAATGCTGATAAGATCGGCGTTTGCGGCCTTTTCGATTTTTAGTGTCGAGTGGTGCGGGTGGTGCGAGGGAGCCGCTATCGCCGAAGGCGATTTAATTGCGGCGACCGACTTATCACGCCGGAGTACGGGCGTGATGCTTCCCGATGTTATTTACGCGGCTTTTCAAGGGGTGGAGTCCTCGCGATGCGCCATTTTAGCGAGATTTGAACGGAACGCCGAGTCATCATCCGTGATATTCCGGCTGTAATGCAGTGCCATGCTCGAGCAAGCCCAGCCAAAATAATCGCACATTTCTTTGATGTTATCCCCGGTAAAAAGACTGGAAGCCACAAAATTTCTTGCTGAGTGGGGCTTATAGTAAGGAACACCGGCGGCTTCGCAAAGCTTCTTAACGTGCTTGCGGTACGTATCGGGATTCAATGGCTTTCCGTTAAACTCGAAAACATAGGTTCCTTCCGGATTTAAGCTAAAAGCACGCCGGAGTACGGACAGTGTTTCCGGTAAGATCGGGACTTCCCTCTTTCCGTGTGAGCTGTTTCCCTTGGTTCCGTCAATTACCATGAAATGCGAGCCGGACTTCTCATCTGCGGTAATCTGATGATTATGAATGTTTAACAGCATATTTTCGTTACTATCTGATGTAAACCATCATGTTCTTCTCTCCTTTCTTGTTATAAATTTGTTACGTACTTAATATGGGATTTAGTAGTTCAGATAAAAAAATGTCATGAAATAAATGACGTGATATAATGCGAAATAAGAATTAGATTCAAAAGGAAGCCATATGGGAAAGAAAGATACTATTACAAAAAAATACCTTGAACAGCCTGAAGTATTTGCAGATGCTTTCAATTATTTTCTTTTTGACGGTAAGAATGTCATTAAATCAAAGGATCTGAAGGAACAGGATCCGACAGAGCTTGCAGTTATGAAAAAGATGGGGAAGGTATTTACCAGCCAGAAAATGCGGGATGTGCTTAGGCTATGTACAGTCCGACACAGCAAATATGCAACTTTAGTACTTCTTGGGATAGAAGGACAGACCGATATTAGCTATGTTATGCCGGTTAGGGATTATCTCTATGACGCCTTAAATTATGCGGAACAGATAGATAATATCAGAAAAAAACATATGGAAACAAAGGATCTGAAGGGATCAGAGTATATTTCCGGATTTTCAAAGAAAGATAAACTTATTCCGGTAATAACCTTATGCGTTTGCTTCGATAAAACCCATTGGGATGGTCCCAAATCACTATATGACATGTTTGGGAAGATAGATCCCCATATCAAGAAATATGTGAATAACTACTCTTTAAACCTTATTTCCCCCGAAGAAATTACAGATTTTTCAAAATTCTCATCTGGTTTGGGGCTGGCAATGGAGTTTATACATAATTCAGATGACAAGAAGCGTTTACATGCTATAATGGAATCGAAGAAGGAATATAGAAGCGTTGATATCCAGACTGTGGATATCATAAATACATATACATCTGCAAATATTTCAAAGAAGAATGCGGAGGGAGGCCGAATCAACGTGTGTACTGCGATACAGGGATTAATCGAAGATGGAAGAATACAGGGATTAAAAGAAGGACGGAAAGAAGGTTTGGAAGAAGGAGCAAATATGCTTGCCAAACTGATAAAGCTTCTTAATCCGGATAGCAAGGAGTTCGACAAGGCCTTAAATGGCACGTCGGCAGATCGAAAACGGCTTTATAAGAAATATAAAATTATAGATTGAAAAATGGTTTTCATATATCCCGGCATACTTTTGATATTGCCGGGATTTTTAATCCATATTTTTATAAAATGATAGTTAATAGATGTTAATTATTAACAGACATTGACCGATATATTATTCAGATAAGAAAAAACTAACCGGGGGTGCCGCATGAATATTAAAATGCCAGGAATTAATCTGACTGCAAATAATGTGTTGAATAGTACTAAAGAACGTTTGGAAAGACAGGACAAACGAGACAACCGGATAGCCTTTTTTGAGCAGCAGAAAGAAAACCTCAAAGGAATGAAGGCCGGTACCATAGATGAGATATCCAGAAAATTGGATCTCTTGCATGGATATAATGCAGAAATATTGGCGGCAAAGACGGAATATAATCATGAGCAGATGTTCCATATTATGGATGAAGCTATGGAGCAGGGCGAGAAGATAGCAGAGGAAGCAAAAAAATATGCACCTAAGACGCCGGAAGAACGTAAAGAAGAAATGATCGAAGAAGCAACCGGAATAGAAAAAGACGAGGGTATAATGTCGGAGATCATGGATGAATTAACTGAAGAAGTGGAAGAAATGTCAGAGGCCGAAATGAAAGAAATGGACAGCCTGACATCATCAGAAGTGATACCACAAACCGTAGTTGAGAATTTAGAAGAACTTGATAGGAAAGCGTTGGATAATACGATCCCGGAACAATATAAAAGAATCGATTATCGCATATAGACGGATATAGACAATTATTTAAAGGAGGAACGATCATGGCAATTTCAAGTATCATGTCTCGATTACTGATATCAGCTGGGAATACAATGAAGATGGCAGAGATTCGACAGGGATTGAATAAAGAGATGGAGCACAGAGCCGGTGTCTTAAATGCGGAAATAAAGCTTGACGGAGGACGTGGAGCTGATACCCGCAAGAAGGAAGAAGAACTGGAAAAGACGGAGGAAAAGGCATCCAAGATTAATGTGGAGGCAATGAATTCTTTAAGTGAAATGAATAATGAACTCCGGAGTGCAGCAAATAGGGATCAGGAAGAGGCAAGAGCAGAAAAGAAACAGGCCGAAAAGATATCAGAGAAAAGAAAAACTGAGAAAGAAGAGCGGGCAAAGAGACTCGAAAAATTGCAAGAAAAGAATGTTGGGGAGACGACAAATAAAGAATCAGACGAAATCGCTGAAGGAACCACTTTTGTTAATTTTGTTGCTGATGGGATTACTCCGGATTCTGGAGTTATTGATAGTGTCGGCGGGAAAGTAGACATCAAAACATGAGATATATATTGAATTTATTTACAATGCTTATCAGAAACATTAAAATAAATTAATGGTTAAGGATTGTAAATCAATACTGTGCTTGTGAAGGGAAAGCATTGTAACAGAAGAATTCAATATTTCTGCGAGGTAAAGAATATCATGGGAAACGACGAGAAAATGCCTACCGAGAGAGAATGGCTCCTGATGGAAGCGATCTGGAGTTATGAGGAAAAGAAAGATGTTGCAGAAGAAGGCATTACTTCTTCTGAAATACTGGATATGGTATGTAAAACAGATGAGATGACTGTCCGTACAGAAAGGGTACTGATGCACCACCTTGTGAGGAAGGGGCTTGTAGGCTATACCGTGGATGCTCATGACAGCCGCGTATATCATTATTTTTCGAAAAAGACAAAAGAAGAATGCCTAAAAGAAAAGCAGCAGGATTTTATCAACCTGTATTTCAGTGGTAACCGCGTTGGGGCAGCAGCCTCATTTATCAAGGACATCGAGTTGTCTGACAGTGATATAAAGGAGCTTGAAAAGATTCTTATGCAAAGGAAAAAATGAATGGATAACACGATGTTGGTAATTTTCAGACATCTGAAGGCTGTTGAGGATTTTCTGGATTTCTCATCGGCTTATATAGTGACCGTAGCTTTGCGTTGTACGATCGTATCTTTCGTGTTATTGGCCGTAGTAATGATAATTCGTTCAACTATCATTAAGAATACAGTATTTCTGAAAGGCTTGATATGGTCGCTCGTTCTACTATTCCCTTTTTTTGGAACACTGAAAGCATATTATGATGCCGGAATACCGGGTATGAGAATTATTTCGAAGCCGTTTCATTTATGTCAGGAAGCAGCTATCACATACTTCTGGTTCAGAACCGGGTATTTGGTAATAGCAGTATTACTGATCATCAGGCTCTTTAAGAACATGGGAAGCATGAAAAAGCTTTACCGTGCAGCCAAAGAAAGGGATATTTTCGGGGAAAAACTGGGAATTATAGATCTGCCGATATCTCCCTGCACATTTGGTCTTTTTTCACCGAAGATCCTATGCCCGAAGAGTATTGTGGAAGAGTTTGAAGATGAAGAACTGAGAACGGTGATCATTCATGAAAAAACTCACATCCGGCTTGGTCATTTATGGATATTCTTTATCTGGGAATTATTGTCGTCATTCTACTGGATGAACCCATTCCTGAGGCTGTCTTTTCCTTTGCTCCGGGCAGATATGGAGGAGATCTGTGACCGTGTAACTATTGCAGCAAGTGGGAAGGATCATTTAGAGTACGGAGAGCTTATTCTTAAAACAGCCGTTAATTCTATGGAAATGAAGAAGCGCATACCTGCCATGTTTATTGGAGAAAATGGAAAGAAGGAGCTAAAGGCGCGGTGCGTAAAGATCAGGGAATATAAGCCTTTCAGTAGTAATCACATACGTGGAATGGCTGCAATATCACTAATGCTGCTCGGTGCTTTCCTTATTCTTCTTTTACAACACTCATATCCCAAATATGAGATCCTGCCGGATATCGTTGTAACGGATGAAATGGGGAACAGACTCGCGGGATGGGAAAGTACGGATTGCTCAGGCGTTATTGTCCGAAAAGACGATAAGTTTCTGGTTGACACAGGGAAATTAAGGAAGGAGCTACCAGAGAATTTTGCAAGGGGAAAATATGTATATTTTTACTATGACATGTTCATGAAAATACCGGGAATGGGAGGCGGCGGTTACTGCGCATGGCTTGAGGATGTACCGGAGGAAGGTCTTGTTGAAGCGGAAGAAGGTGGACATGAGCTTAGCGATGATATCTGTATTTGGTTGATCAAATGGATACTATAATTATTTTTGCACAAATGATTAACGATCATTAACGAATAAGTCAATTAGAACCGTCCCCATTGACTTATTCACGAACATAAAACGCAGGGAAGTGTTAGAAATGCCGGAAAATACCGGGGAAAAGAGGTGCTGATGAATGGAATCGCAGGTGTTTCTTTTCGGGAAACGAATTTGGGGCTTGAAGTGCGGGTAAGGAAAAGCCCGGGAAATTCATCCCTTGGAAAATTGAAAAAGAGACTGCCATATAACTTTAAGCAGCTTTCAAAGCAGATAATGCAGGTAAAGACTTCGGAAGCAGCACGACCTCTTGTCACAAAGATAAGAGCAAAATTGTCATGGCTTTATAGAAAGCTAAAATCCGGAGAATACGGGGACAGTGAGATAGCTGCAGCCATTATCCATGCTGCATCTATGGAAAAGATCGCAAAGAAAAAGGTCCGGCATCTGGAAGAAGAGGAAGCCGCTGAAAATGGAAGCAGTCCAGCAAATACCATGGGTGAGGATGAAGAAATATATGGGAAAGATGAGTTGGAGGAGAGCCTGAAGGAAAATAAAGAGATTTCCGAAGAGGTGATGAAAAATCTTTTGGAGGAAATAGAAGAACTGGAAGAAGAGCTCGCCGATGATATGATGTCAGAGCTTCAGGACATGGTTTCCTGTGCGGGGAAGGAAATGTCCGAAGAAGAGATACAGAGCCTGAAACGAAATCACAGGCAGAAAGAAGAACAGCAGCTAACAAGGGCCGATCTTAAGTATTTGAAAGCCCTATTCGACAGGCTTGAACAGGAAAAGAAACAGGCTTCAGCCGGTAACTATCAGGCCGGAGGAAACAGCAGCCCGACATTTTCTTTTTCTGTTGAATGCATGCCGGAAGTTGAGTTGATGGATGTAGGAGAAACTGTAGATTTAAGCGTTTGAAAGGAGAATAAAGACTATGTCAATGGAGATCAATGGAATTAGTTCAGTAACACAATATTTTAGCAATCAGGAAAATATGGATGTTTCGGTAAAAAAAGCAGAAGAACAGAATGTGGAAAGGGTTCAGAATAATGAAGGTGTGACTTATGAAAGAGGAACCGCAGAAGAAAATGGCCTGTATTCGAAAATGAAAATGAATAAGGCTGACAGAACTGCTATTGCTGAGCAGATGAAGGCAGATATGGAAGAGAATAAGCGTCAGCTTATGGAGCTGGTTCAGAAGACGCTTTCCGGACAGGTTGGAGCATATGGTAAAGCAAATGATGATAATTTCTGGAAAACACTTGCTGGTGGAAAGTATACTGTGGATGCTGCAACAAAAGCACAGGCACAGAAGGACGTTGGTGAGGATGGTTACTGGGGAGTTAAGCAGACCGCTCAAAGGCTGTTTGATTTTGCAGGTGCGCTTGCCGGAGATGATGTTGATAAGATGAAGGACATGCAGAAAGCTATGGAAAAAGGCTTTAAGCTTGCAACAAAGGCTTGGGGAAGAGAACTTCCTAAGATAAGCCAGGACACCCTTGATGCCGCAAATAAGTTGTTTGAGAATTATTACAAATTTAAGGAACAGGAGAAAAATGCTGCTGAAATCTAAGATCATTCTCTGAATCGTTTGAAAATTGATGAATATCTGTGCTTGCAGGAGAGGGACGATACAGAGCAAATATCTGGTGCGGAAGTGGTGCGGAAGAAATGGCAGAGGCCGCAAATCTCCTTTCTGTGCGGTTTCCCGAGAGGCATGGATGCTTCAAATCCCTCCTTCTCCGGTATATGAAAACAGGAGAGACTATCCTTTTGTGCAAATGTCGCACAATGAGAGTCTCTCCTGTTTTTACAAAGGGCTTCGCCCTTTGAGGCACACTTCGTGTGCCCCGGCTGTCGCCCGATGAATGCGAAAAGAGAATGTCCTCTGTGCGCAAGTAGAAGAAGAGCTTGACCAGGTTGCAGGTGGAGGGTTCCACTGGCCTTGGGGTTAATTCCAACCACATCGGACAAGAATCAAAACAATGCAGGAGCTTTCCCAGCAAGGAGGGTTCTTTTGCTATGTGCAATGCGCAGTCGCTTTTTTTCCGTAATAAAGGAACTTTTAGTTTTTTGCAACTTTTTGTACTATAATGGGGCTATAGATAAGTTTTGGAGGATATTTTTATGTTAAAAGATCATCTAAAAAAAATCCAAAATGGTGAGTGCACCACTATGGAACTTGTTCTTACCGCTGTCTGCCTTTTCCTTATAGGTGTTGTTACAGGAATGAAGATAGCTCCTGCAAGGATTGCCTCTTATGGCAGTTTTAACGGTAACCAGGGTAGTATCGAAAAACTCGATGACTTAATGGATGAGTTAAAAAATAATTAAATAAATAATATCGTATAGGTGGTCTTGCCATCCTTATCTACTCCGGTAACGATATCCTTTTTTAGGGTTACGGATGCATCCTCCTTAAAGGAGAGCACGTTAAGCCTTCCTTCAGTGAACTTATCAAGGTGTACCTGATTTGCTCCTACAACATCCTTTCTGTGCAGGTTCCCGAGAGTCATGGGTGCTTCAAATCCCTTCAGGTATAGCTCTAAAACACAAAAAGCCGCTAATAGCGGCTTTTTGTGTTTTTATGAAAGCCCCGATCTTGCGTAATCCAACGCTGCCTGTCAAGCTTTCACCCAAATTATATTACTTTTCTCTACAAAATTCAATTACTTTTCCCGCTTTGGTAATCAATAATAAGCGGTCAATTTTTCTGGTTAATGTAAATTGGTGTTGAAGCTCATGGGTGATCTTTTCCATATGTTGTTTAGACGCTCGAGCATCAATAATAATATAGGATGACTGCTTCAGAGCATCCTGCAAACAGTGTTGAATATTGTGCTTTCCTGTTCCTTTTGGACTTTTCAATTCCCATTTTACACCAGATATCAAAAAGTCAGGTGTCTTGTGATTTTCTCTTGGGATAAACTTCACATCTGATTGAAAATGATTAGCAAGAATATAAGCCGCGGAGATTTCTGTCTCTGATGGCCGGGGTTTTACTTCTGATGGGATAATTACAACGTGTTCTTTATTTTGCATAGCCTTAGCAAATCCTTTAATTTTGGAAATATTATATCATTGTTAAAACATTTTGTAATTGGATATTCCGCTGCGGTGGAGTCTCGCCTGTCCGGGGTAGCATGAGCCAGTCTTATCTCGAAATTTTATGTGAATGGACGGCGTTGATATTAGCTGAAGATAAAACATATTATGAAAAACAACGTGTTGGCCAGTGGCCAATAGAGAACGGTGGATCACTTTTTTTGCTGGTGCGGAAGTGGTGCGGAGAAAATGGCAGAGGCCGCAAATCTCCTTTCTGTGCGGTTTCCCGAGATGCATGGATGCTTCAAATCCCTCCTTTTCCGGTATATGAAAACAGGAGAGACTATCCTTTTGTGCAAATGTCGCACAATGAGAGTCTCTCCTGTTTTTACAAAGGGCTTCGCCCTTTGAGGCACACTTTGTGTGCCCCGGCTCGTAACGAGCCGGAGGCGAAGACGGCAGGTTACGTGCGATGCGTACTGCGTACTTAATGGGTGTGAAAATTCATATTGCCATTTTTCGGGCTTCAACGTATAAATATATGTGAGGATGTTTTTGGAGCGGATCTGATAAAGTGACGCTCATAACAACAAGAACCCGGAACCATATAATACAAAGGACTTGACACGTATGAATTCTAAGACTATCTTCAGACAGACAGACAGACAGACAGACAGACAGACAGACAGACAGACAGACAGACAGACAGACAGACAGACAGGTAAGGTAAAGTCTGCCTTAATATACAGGACAATAACGGCATCTGCCGTATCTTTTGAGTCAATGACTTGAAGGATGCGGCGGGTGCCGTTTTTTGTTGTGCAAAAACAAAGGAGGACATAATATGAAACTGATAGGCGAATTAAAAGAAAAGGTAGAAAAGACCGAGACCAAGGAAGAAGCAAAGAAGGTCATCGAAGACGCAGGGATGGAGCTGACGGATGAAGAGATGGAGCAGGTAGCTGGTGGAAAGAGTGGTGTTTGGGACCGTGCTAATAATGGAAAAGGAGTCCTGATCTAATCATCTCAAAATCAATGAACATCAAGAGCCTTACCTTTTTGCAGGTAGGGCTCTTTCGCTGTGTTACATGCATTTTGCTTGCCTGACCTCTTGGGGCTACATTTTCTGCCTTGAAAAGCAGAAGTTAAAAGGATTATAATTGGGAAAGGTTTGAACACCAAACACATCCAGGGGATCTCTACCCGATAAAATCCTACAGTAAATTTACGCCGCCATGACACGGAAGCCCTCCTTCTCCGTTCATCGGGGATATGATAAAATGCCCTTATGTTTGCTAAAGGCCATATCATGTTTATCATTATCAGCATTATATTGATCCTTTGCGGCCTGGCTGTATGTTTTTCAAAGAAGCCGCCGGTAAGAAAGGTGTTGAAAGTCTGTTTATGCCTTGCTGTGGTAATGGAAATACTTAAAATGCTGTTGTCACTTAAGATGGTTCCCATTGTTGAGCCGGTTATCACCGATGGAGCGTTTATTTACCGGGAAACGGGAAGATATTCGCCCTATCTCATGTCTGAACATCTGCCGTTTGAACTATGTTCATTACAGATATTGTTTATGTTTCTGGCGATCGTGATAAAGGATAAAATATGGAAGAAGCGCCTTTATTCGGTAATTTATGGGACAGCTCTTATCGGCGGAATCTTGGCGATATTAATGTCATCAATAGCTCCGGAGTATGACTCGGCGGCAGGTTTTCTGTCATCCCCCCGTGCCTGGGAATTCTTCATCTACCATTCTATGATCGTTGTAGTTGCTATATATATTGGGTTTAATGAGGAATGCGATGTCCATTTTGCGGACTTCAAATGGATGATAGCCGCAGCGTCGATTCTTGATTGTGCCTCGTTCTATCTGAATTCCATGCTCAGCGTTCCGGTATATCAGAACGACCGTCTTATCGGGCTTGAATATGCGGTCAATTTTTTCTCATCATATAATAATCCCTTCGGTATTACGGTAACCGAAAAATGGCAGTATATACTCTATCTTGCCGCCAGGATCTGTGTGGCTGTCGTTGTGATACTGCTTGTATACCTGCCGTTAAATATAAGGGAAAGGCGCAGGGAGCAATGATCAGGATAAAAGACATTTGACTTTTGATGGCCAAGTAATTATTTTACTGATATACCTATCCATATTACGGAAAAAAATCCAGGAGCTTACGAGCTATGAAAACACGGTCTTTTAGAAGACTTGAAAAACTGACTGCCATCTTGATCGTGATCATGATGCTGTTTTCCGGACCCGGAATTAATAATTCCTTTGCGGCAGAAGAGGATGAAAAGTCCTTTGCCGGCCAGAGCATTGAGACCCTGCAATCCGAGACGGATCCGGTAATCGCATCAGACGATGATGCATCGCTGTCAAAGCTAACGGTTAAATATCTAAATATAGGCTGCGGTGACAGTGCTTTACTGGAATGCGAAGGGAAATACCTTCTTATCGATGCCGGAGTGCCGACTGCAAGATCCGGAAAAGTGGTAAATCCGGCCAAGTACTTATCCAGGCAGGGGATCACTCATCTGGATTACGTGATCTGCAGTCATGATCATAGAGATCATACCGGAAGGATCCCAAAGATCATAACAAAATTTGATTGCGGTAAGGTGTATATCAGCGACTACCCGCAGAGATCATACAAAAAAGTCCGGAGCCCTGAAAAAGAAAGGCATCACGGCTTCGGAACTTAAGGAGGGTGAAACGCTGTCTATGGGAAGTGTTTCGGTGTGCGCGATCCATATTCCGAAGGGTACCGATTCCGATCCGGGTGATAATAAGGAGAGCAGGGTGAATAACAGTTCATACATCATAATGGTTACCCACGGAAAGAAAAAGATCCTATTTATGGGAGATGCGCTGGTTGCGGAGCAGCGCGCTCTTTTATCTTCCGGGGCAGATATCAGATGTGATGTGTTTAAGGTGCCTCATCACGGACACAACAACGCGTTTCTTGAGGAAACCTATAAAGCAGCATCTCCGACCTACACGGTGCTTTCTGCAAGCAGACCGGGCAGAGGAAAACCTGACGGATCGGTGCAGCAGTATCTGGAATCCAACAGTAAACTGCTTTATACGTTTAGAAACGGGACAATAACTGTAACCTCTGACGGGAATTCGATCAGTATTGAAACGGAAAGATAGAGTCAAACAGAACCGTCACCGGTGACTTGTTGAATTGAAAGGAGGAAAAAATGGACATCGACATTCAATATCTTTTGCTTCTGCAGGAATTTAGATTTGCTACGGGAGGGATTTTTGACGAATTATTCAATGCTATATCAAAATTAGCAGTAGACATCTTACCATTTTTACCCTATGTCGTTTTTTGGTGTGTCGACAAAAAG
The DNA here is from genome assembly GCA_000622025.1 of Lachnospiraceae bacterium AD3010. GTDB lineage: Bacteria > Bacillota > Clostridia > Lachnospirales > Lachnospiraceae > NK4A144. The sequence continues at coordinate 54,489 of JHWU01000017.1, forward strand.
TGGGGATACAGGTTCTTAAGCACACTCTGGTGCGGCGAGATATTAAACGGCGTGATAAAGCTGACCGTATGTGCATACAGACCCTGGATCAGATCGGAGCTCATAGAGCCTGCCGGAGATTCCAAGGTTGCCGCTACGGGGTATTCCTTCCCAAGCGGTCACACGCTTTGCGCTACGACGATGTACGGAACCACCTTTGTCTGGCAAAAGGATAAACGGAGATGGCTTGCCGTTCTCTGCGGAGTACTGATCCTTCTGACCGGTTTTTCAAGGAATTTCCTGGGAGTGCATACTCCTCAGGACGTAATAGTGGGCTTTCTGGAATCCTGCCTTCTGATATATGTTATAGGACTTGTCGGAAAACGGATTGCCGGGGATGAAAGGCTGATTGATATTCTTTCCCTGGCCGGGGTCTTTGTCGTAATAGCAACGCTTATCTATATTACCCACAAGCCTTATCCGATGGATTACGTGAACGGAGAGCTTCTTGTGGATCCAGCCAAAATGACGAAAGATTGCTTCTTTGCCTGCGGGGGTCTGCTAGGACTCCTTACAGGAAGCTATATCGAGAGACACTATATTCATTATGAAATCCCCAAAGGATACGATAGTCTTGCAATTCTTTCCTGTATCGGGCTCGGGATAGCCTTAGCATGGAGACAATGGTTTGCAGGAGCTACCTTAGTAGCGGCTTTCGGCTCACATTGGGGCAATCTGCTTTCAGCGACAGTGATGGTAATTTTCGCAGTGGTTCTCTGGCCGGCAGTGATAATGAAGTTTCATAGAGATGAATCACCGGCCAGACCTTGAATTAATCCGAAAAAAAAGATAAACTCTTTTGAAAAGGGTGTAATGCTTTATCCCGTGTGTGGGACGCACGGGATATTGGCGTTCGGAAAAATTATATTAGGAGAGTAAAATATTGAAAAAGGATTGCATTTTAGTGAAGTTGCAGGTCTTTTTACTCGCGACGGTTCTGCTTTTCTGTTTTTCCGTTAACGCATTTGCAACGGAAAGTAACAGCCCGGACAGGACAAATACCGCCAGGCCTTCGGTAAACGGCGCACTTCACGTAGAGGGGACAGAGCTTAAGGACAAAGACGGAAATACTGTTGTGCTTAGGGGAGTGAGTACCCATGGACTCACCTGGTATCCCGATTTTGTCAGCGAGGAGAAATTTAACTATCTTTCCACGGACTGGAACTGTAACTTAATAAGGCTTGCCGCATACTCCCATGAATATGCGAAAGGTCATAGAGAGGATACTCTGGCGCTTGTAAAAAAAGGTGTGGATGCAGCAATAGCAGCCGATATGTACGTTCTGGTGGACTGGCATGTTCTGGAGGAACAGAATCCCAATGTCAATAAAAAATATGCAGAGGAGTTTTTTAACATCATTACCTCTGCCTATCCCGACTGCCCGAATATATTGTACGAAATATGTAATGAGCCCAATGGTTCTGCTACCTGGCAAGATGTAAAGAGCTATGCGGAAGAGATAATCCCCGTGGTAAGGGAAAAAAGTCCGTCTTCTGTAATTGTTGTAGGAACACCTGTTTATGACAGGATGCTTACTCCTTCAATGGTGTCGCCGCTGGATTATGATAATTTGATGTATGTCCTTCACTTTTATGCCGCAACTCACAAAGAAGAGCTGAGGTCGGAGCTGGAAACAGCTGTTGAGGGCGGTCTTCCGATATTTATTTCCGAATGCGGCTTATCTGAAGAAACGGGTAACGGCAAGACAGATTATGCTTCGGCAGCCGAATGGTTTTCATATCTACGGGATCATAATATCAGCTTTGCCGTGTGGAGCTTTTCAAATAAAAATGAAAGCTCAGCCATGCTGAAACCGGAATATAAACCGGAAAAGCCCATCGAGAAAAAAGATCTTACAGGTTACGGCCAATGGGTAAGATCCCTTATACAAGGCGAGGAACCCGCAGCCATTCCGAAACCTGATACCGAGCCTTCAGGACAGAGCCTGCTGAGTTTCTTTGTTGTTCATTCAGATCAGGAGGTTCTGAATGCAGTCGCTGCCTGGCCAAAGAATGCCGTGTACGTGGGGATCGGACTTATCATTTTCTTTATCATCTGGATTCTTAATTCCAGGTATGAAAAAAAGAATCATGCCTGCTATGATGATATTGGCGGGAAAAACAGAAAGGTAACAGAAAAAGAAAAGACGAGGGCCGTTATTCGTATGGCAGCTCTTATTTTCAGTATGTTTTTCACCATTCTGTATCTTGTCTGGCGTATTCTTTTCTCTGTTCCTCTGGGGATGGGGATCCTTCCGGTGAGTGCCAATATCCTGCTTCTTATTGTGGAAATACTGGGCTTTATCGAGTCAATGGTCCTATACAGGAATCTGATGGGCATGAAGGAGTATCCTGTGCCTGTTATTAAAGATGAAGAATTCCCGGATGTGGATGTCTTCATTGCAACCTACAATGAACCGGTGGAGCTCCTTAGAAAAACCATAAACGGATGCAATCATCTTCTTTACCCCGATAAGTCAAAGGTCCACATCTGGCTCTGCGATGACAACAGAAGACCGGAGATGAGGAAGCTTGCGGAGGAAATGGGTATCGGCTATTTTGACAGACCTGATAATAAGGGCGCAAAGGCCGGAAACTTAAATAACGCAATGGCACATACAAGTTCGCCCTATGTCGTTACTATTGATGCCGATATGATACCCATGAGCCATTTTCTTCTGAAAACTATTCCGTATTTTGTGGATTCGAAGAAACAAAGAGGTGATAAGAAGGGACTGGGACTTTTGCAGACTCCGCAGTGCTTCTATGAGCCGGACATTTTCCAGTATGCGCTTTATTCCGAAAAGAATGCTCCAAATGAGCAGGATTTCTTCTATCGGACCGTGGAGGTTGCAAAGACCACTTCAAACAGCGTTATCTACGGAGGTTCCAATACCGTTCTTGCAAGAGAAGCTCTTGATGCTGTGGGAGGCTTTTATACAGAGTCGATAACAGAGGACTTTGCAACGGGAATGCTTATTGAAGCGGCGGGTTATATCAGTCTCGCGCTGTCCGAGCCCATGGCAAGCGGAACCACTCCCAACACCTATAAGGAGCATATACAGCAGAGAAGACGCTGGGGGAGAGGTGTTATCGGTACTGCGAAAAAGCTGAAGCTTTTCGGGCAGAAGGGTCTTTCCTTCACGCAGAAGCTGAGTTACTTAAGCTCTGTCATATATTGGTATTCACCTCTGAAATGCGCATTGTACCTTGTTACTCCGCTGCTCTTTGCGGTATTTTTGATCCCCGTATTCAAGTGTGGATGGCTGGATCTTTTGATATACTGGCTGCCTATGTATATCCTGCAGGATCTGACCCTGAGGGTGTTCAGCAGCAATGCGGTGTCACTTAAGTGGAGCGGTATTTATGAAATGAGTGTTATGCCGCATCTTGTTATACCGCTTATAAGGGAAACCTTCGGTATCTCTGCATCTGTCTTTGAAGTGACAGATAAATCCGGAAGGAGGGTAAAGAATAAGGGAGATGCGAATTTCAATATACCCTTCTATGTGTTTATAGGTTTATCTGTTATCGGTATAATCCGCTCAATATATATACTTGTCATAACAAAGGCCTTCGGAATAATTGTTCTGCTTTTCTGGCTCACACGGAATATATACTTCCTTATAATGGCTCTTTTCCTTGTGGACGGCCGTGACGGCGAGAGCGGAAATGTAAAGGTGGTTGATGCGGAGCCCGTTTCTATTGAGGGCCTGGATGAGGCTAAGGATGCACCTGTGGCATATGGGGTAACTACCCTTATGACAGAGAATATCGTGAAGGTCTTTATAGATGAACCCGAAGGGCTGAAGATCGGAAACAGGGTAAAGATCTGCATAGAAAAGGATCCTTACAAGGTGGAGGTACTCGGAATACTTAATGATGAGCTTATCCCGAGATCCGGCGGGACGCCGGTATATACCGCGGTGATAACAGACTTCCTGGATTCGAAATATGAGTATCTGCAGGTTCTTTATGACCGTGTGCCTACGCTACCTCAGACACTTAACAGGGATCGCGGCATCATTGCACATATGCTTATAAATGTTGCTCACAGGATACTGGATTCCAACAGGGCAAGATAAAGCAGTGTTTCCGGCCTGCTGATCCGACGATGCCGGTTTTGACACCATAAAGGGGCTGTGATATCCTAATATGGATTATGTTCATACGGGGGAAATACGTCCGTAGGGCTTGTTTTTGTCTTTTCTGGAGAAATAAATTGGATCGTTACGAGTATAATGTGCGGCTGGAACAGATAAGGTCGCTGGCACAAAACCACGAATTTCATGAGGCTCTTTTGAAGGCTGACGCCATTGACTGGAGAAAAGTCAGGAGCGTAAGGACCCTAAGTCTCATAAGCGAAATATACAAGGTAAACAGAAGGTATGAAGAAGCAAGGGATATCCTGCTGATGGCGGATGCAAGATGTCCCAATGCCAGATCTATTATCTATGCGCTCTGCGAACTCTCCATAAAAATGGGGGATCTGACGAATTCCGTCGGTTATCTTAAAGAATATATGCAGCTGGCTCCGCAGGACCCAAGCACCTTTGTACTGCAGTACAAGTTTTATGATTTCACAAAGGTAGGTATCGGTCAGAGGATCGAGATACTGGAACAGCTAAAAAATGTGGATTATCAGGAAAGATGGGGCTTTGAGCTGGCGAAGCTTTACGCTGAAGCCGGTGAAAAGGAAAAGTGTGTCGCGGAATGTGACAGACTGATACTGTGGTTCGGACATGGCAGGTATGTTACTGAGGCTATGAAGCTGAAAATGCAGTATGAAGATCTGACGCCGGAGCAGCAGCACAAGTTTGATCATAGAGACGGCTTAGAGATGCTGGCGGCTGCAGAGGATATTTCAGAGAAAAGGGATGAAGAAAAGGAAGAGGAGGAAGAAGAAGAAATACCTTCCGAGCCTCTTTCTATTGAGATCACCAATATCCAGCCCTCAAATCAGCCTACAAACCGCATCCCGGACAGGGAAGTGAATGAGAGACTTGGAGTCGATGAGATAAAGGAACCCTCCGTCAATCTGGACAAATACAGCACCATGAATCTTCAGGCCGAGCTGAAAAAGAACATGACGGATCTGGAGAAAAAGACAGGGGAGCCGTTAAGAGAAAAAGAGGTTGCTCTGCCGCCTATGGAGGATATTACTCCGATGAAGGCGGATACGGATGTCAATGAGATCACAGCGGAGGAGACCGGAGCGGAAGCATTTATTCCGAAGGAGGAGCCTCCCGCAGCAAGAATAAATGCTGAGGATGATGATGTTTTTGCGAACAGGAAGCCTCTCAATATCGGAAGTCACAGAACAAGTGATGTAGAGCGGGAATTTGCCAGGATCCTTTCCGAGGATTACGACGGGCAGCTGAGCTTAAATATTCCCGACAGTCCCGAGGCTGCCGAAAAGCAGATAACAGGGCAGATAAATATAGATGACATTTTAAGCGGATGGAGCCGCCAGAAGGAGCAGCATGACAGGAAGAAGCTCGAGGAGGTAAAGAGAAAATCCTTAGAGCAAATTAAAATAGAAACCGAGGAGCCGATGCCCGAAGAGCCAAAGGCTGAGCCGGAGGAAGAGATTAAGGAAGCAGCACCCGAAAGTCCGAAGGAGGGAATGAGGAGAGAGACCCTCGCGATCACCAGTGACCTTACGGGACTCTTACGGGAACACAGGGAAAAGGTTAATTCCCGCCTGAAGAAAAAGGAAGAGGCCGGGACGGAGGAAAGTCGTCCGGAGCCGGAGAGAGCACCTGAGAGAATACCTGAAAAGGTGAAGCGTCCGGAGCCGGAGGAAGAGATCCCCGTAGAGGATATTCCTGAGGACGAGATCCCCGAGGATGAGATCCCTGAGGAAAGGGTCCCTCAGGAAAGGAAGAGAGTCCGGAAAGAGCCGGAGGAAAGAAAGAAAAAGTATGTGGCACCGGAACCCCAGCCTGTGCAGGGTTTTGATGATGATGAAAAGGATATTTTTGCCCAGTTCCTGCCCATGCACGATCTTCCGGATATCATAAGGGACGCTCTTAACCGCATGAGATTAAACGGACGGAGCGGCAATGTCTTTATCACCGGAAACGAGCAGAGCGCCCGGATCAATCTCGCAAATGCACTTGCCAGAGGCTATATGCACGAGCATCCCGAGGAGTTTGTAGGTAAGGTTGCGAAAATTCCCGCAGACCTTTTCAATACAAAGAATGTTCCCGATGTGCTTCAGGCACTGGACGGCTGTGCTCTTGTGATCGAGCACGCAGCGGATCTTAACGATGCTTCTCTTGAAAATATCCATAAGGTGCTCACCAGGCCGGAAACCTCCATACTGCTGATACTGGAGGAGACAAAGGCCACATACAGGATGCTGGAACGTAACCGGAAGAAGGACTGGTTTGACGAGATATTTGATGTAAAGATCGAGATACCGACATACACCAATGATGATCTGGTATTCCATGGCAGAGAATATGCGCGGGAGCAGGAGTACACCATAGATGATCTGGGGGTACTCGCACTCTACACAAAGATAGATGAGCGGCAGACGGCGGACCACTTTGTTACCATAGACGAGGTGGAAGAGATCGTGGATGATGCCATAAGGCATGTAAACAGAAAGACACCCGGACACTTTCTGGATGTGGTCGTGGGTAAGCGTTATGATGATGATGACATGATAATCTTGAGGGAGAAGGACTTTATATGAGGGAAAAAGTATTTATTTCAGAAGATGATCAATACCTTTTCGGAAAAGGGACTCACTACAGGATCTATTCCAAGCTCGGTGCACATGCCAGTACGGAGAATGGAAAGGACGGTTTCTTCTTTGCAGTGTGGGCACCCCATGCAAGGGCAGTACACGTAGTGGGGGAATTCAATAACTGGGATACAACTGCAGATCCGATGGAGAAACTTGAGGGCGTAGGGATATGGCAGAAGTTCATACCCGGTGTGGAAAGCGGCCAGCTCTACAAGTTTTTCATAGAAAAAGCCAATGGAAGTACTATTTATAAGGCAGACCCCTTTGCCTCCTATGCAGAGCTCAGACCCGGAACCGCTTCCAGAACCTTTATTTCCGGGAAAAACGGAAAGCCCTACAAATGGGGGGACGGCAAATGGATGAAGGAGAGGGAGAAAAAGGACATGAACCGTGAACCTATGGCGATCTATGAGTGCCATATGGGTTCCTGGATGAGGCATCCCACCGAAGAAAATGACGGATTCTACAGCTACAGGGAATTTGCCGACAGGCTTACGGAATATCTGAAGGAGATGAAGTATACCCATGTGGAGCTTATGGGGATCGCAGAACATCCCTTTGATGGCTCCTGGGGATATCAGGTGACCGGATATTATGCTCCTACCTCCCGTTACGGGGATCCCGATGATTTCAGGTATCTGGTGGATAAGCTCCACAAAAATAAAGTGGGAGTCATACTTGACTGGGTTCCGGCTCATTTCCCGAGAGATGAGCATGGCCTCGCCAATTTTGACGGAGAGCCCCTATTCGAATATTCGGATCCCAGAAAGGGAGAGCATCCCGACTGGGGAACAAAGATATTCAATTACGGAAAGAGCGAGGTCAGCAATTTCCTTATTGCCAATGCGGCATACTGGGTAGAGGAATTCCATATTGACGGGCTGAGGGTAGATGCGGTTGCATCTATGCTTTATCTGGATTACGGAAAGCGTGACGGTGAATGGGTCGCAAATAAGTACGGAGGGAACAAGAACCTGGAGGCGATCGAGTTCTTTAAACATCTGAACTCCGTGATACTCGGCGCCAATAAGGGAGTTATGATGATCGCTGAGGAATCTACGGCCTGGCCGAAGGTAACTGCAAGGCCGGAGGACGACGGTCTCGGCTTCTCCTTCAAGTGGAATATGGGATGGATGCATGACTTCTGCGACTATATGAAGCTGGATCCATATTTCAGGAGAAATAATCACTACAAGATGACCTTCGCTATGAGCTATAATTCCGCAGAGAATTATATCCTGGTGCTGTCCCACGACGAGGTGGTTCACTTAAAGTGCTCAATGCTGAATAAGATGCCGGGAAGTCCTCAGGAAAAGTTTGCTAATCTCAGGGCGGGCTACGCATTTATGATGACACACAGCGGAAAGAAGCTTCTGTTCATGGGTCAGGAATTCGGACAGGAGAGGGAATGGAGCGAGGAAAGAGAGATCGACTGGTTCCTTCTGGATGATGCGAACCATGCTGCGCTTCAGGCATATTCAAAGGAGCTTTTGAAGATGTACAGGGAGTACAGCGCTCTCTGGGAGCTGGATAATGACAGCAGAGGCTTCCAGTGGATAAATGCCGATGATACGGATAAGAGCCTTTACTCATATATCCGAATGAATTCCAGGGGGAAGGATAATCTGGCGGTGGTGGTCAATTTTACCCCGATCGAAAGGGATGACTATCGTATGGGTCTTCCGAAAGAGGCGAAATGCACACTGGTATTGAACAGTGATGAGATCCGCTTTGGCGGCACGGGTGCAAAGGTAAGTAAGACGGTGAAGGCTGAAAAGATCGAGTGGGATAATCAGCCGTATTCCATAGGCTTCACTCTTCCACCCTTTGGAGCAGTTGTATATAAATTTGACTGATTTCTAAGGCGCAGACTAAAGAATTTTAAAAAACAGCCGATATTATAGTTGTAAGATGTACAGTTTGTTTTCTGTGTCTTAATTTTCAGGGAAAGGAGGCGGCCAGATGTCTATGAGAGTTAATTCTTCGGTACCAAGCTTTTATGATGCCGGCAGAGTCGATGATCCTCAGCGGAATTTAAGGGTAAACCCGGTAGAAAAGGTTAATCCCGTTGAAGAAGCAAAGGGCATAAGCTCATTAACAAAGCAGTATGAGCTCGAAGAGCTTCGGAGAGAAAACCGCGGAGTGGTACAGACCAGGGTTTCTCCCGAGAATTCATTCCAGAAGGCAATGGTCACAGATAACTCCTTTGCCTTTGAAAGGATGGCGGGAAAGCTCCTTGACAAGCTTCCGAATATCCTTAAGGATATGCAGGATCTGCCTGTGGAAAGCGCATTTACAGAACAGCTTGCGGAAAAGGAAGCAGCTCCTGCAAAGGTGGTCATCACCGAGGACGGCAGGATAAGGGGACAGCTTCCGGAGGCGCCGGAACAGGAAGACATCAAGCTTTGAGCTTAAAATTATATACGGATCATCAGGAACCGTCACAAAGGTGGCGGTTCTTTTTTTATCCTTCTTCTATGTCATTCTGAGGGCGCAGCCCGAAGAATCTTTGTAAGCAAAAGGGAAAGATCCTTCGCTTCGCTCAGGATGACAAGGATGAACGGCAGCTATTTTTTCACTGTTTCACTTCAGAAAATCCGGGAAACAACCGAAATAACGAGTGAAACAGTATTCACGGGTGAAATGCCCGGGCGGCGAAGGGATCTCGCCGCAGGTACATAAGGTGCAGGGACGCATCAAGAAAACAGATGCATATCAGCTTTCAGACAGAAACCCAATCCACTGTAAAGGATAATAACAGGATCGCTCAGAATTCCCGTATGTTGAAGGCATACGGAACAGATGATGCCGGAAGAACTTCGGACGCCGGCATTGTAATGGATATCGGAGAAGGGAAGAATGCAGCCCACGGCTTCAAGGGCATTGGGAAGCAAAAGGGAATAAAGGGAGAAAAGAATAATGTCATTGATGACATAAATTCCTTTGATGCGAAGAATGCGCATAATTATATGGCTGTTATGTCAAATACTATGTCGGATAAGGATTTCCAGGCCTTGAAAGAGGAGGGCTATCATCCCGGACGTATGAGCAATGCAGAAGCTGTTACGGGCCTCGACAGGATAAAGGTGATTCTGGCGGAGTCCGGTGTTAATGTGGCGGGCTATACGGATACTGTTGACAGGGAGACGGCGGCAAAGATCACCGGCAGCGTGGCGGCGGCAAATGCCATTACGGACAGTACACCCGTTAGCAGTGAGCTTATGAAGGATGAAGAAGCGTTAAAGGATTTCATTGCAACGGGACTTGAAAATGCGGATCTTCCCGCGACCGATGTAAATATAAGGGACGCCGTAAATGCCTTTAATACAGCGGCAAAGACGAAAATGCCGGATCAGGGGAGCATGGAGTACCTGCTTTCAAACGGAGCAGAGCCCACTGTGGAGAATGTGTATATGGCAGAGCATTCCGGTTCGGGAGAGGGTTCCGGAGGCGCGAAGGGCTATTTCAATAACGAGGGTACCGGATATCTGGCAGAGATCGCAGAAAGCGATGATCTGAAGGCACTCTCCGACAGCATAGACAGCATAATTGAGGAGTCCGGCCTTACAGCGGATGCTTCAATAAAGGAGGATGCGGAATATCTGATAAAGTCGGGCTTTGCCTTAAACAGCGAAACCCTTAATCTGTATGAGGATCTTAAGAATCTCTCCTTCCCTCTTAAGGCCGGGGATCTGATGCAGGAGATCAGCGATGCCCTGACACGTGGAGAGAGCGCAGGAAATGCGTATCTTATAAAGGGCTATAACAGGATAAAGAGCGAGAGAGTCTTAAACGAGACCAGACTGCGGATGAATACCGAGGCAAACAGGTCTCTGGAAGCCGATAACGGCTTTACTCTCGATACGGAAGAGCTTTCGGAAAAGGTTGATGAGCTCAAAGTAAAGGAGCGTGCCTTTTACCGCGCCCTGTTTATGAAGGACGGCGGGGATAATCCGCTGTCAGTCGAAGAAAGCATAAGTCTTGCGGAAGAAACGGTAATAAAAACCGCTGAAATAAGGAACATGCCGGCAGCGGTAATAGGCAGCTTTTCCTCAGCAGAAGCCTTTAGTGTTAATGATGTTTATGAAGCAGGAAACCAGCTTAAGCTTAAGTTTGAGGCGGCCGGACAGACATATGAAGCGGTGGGAACGGAGGTCAGGACAGATCTCGGCGACCGCATAGGAGATGCTTTCCGTAATGCGGGAGAGCTGCTGCATGAGCTTGGTATTAAGGAAACGGAAGAAAACCTAAGGGCAGTAAGGATCCTCGGCTACAACAGCATGGAGATCACCGAAGAAAATATTGCGGACGTGAAAAATGCCGATCAGACCGTGAGGACTTTAATAAACCGTCTCACCGGGGCAGCAGCGGTTTCCCTGATAAGAGAGGGTATCAACCCCTTAAAGACCGATATGCAGGAGCTTATTAACAGGATCTCCGACATACAGGGGCTTGACGGAGAAAACGAGAAATTCAGCGAGTATCTGTTTAAGCTTGAAAGAAATAATGAGATCTCCGATGATGAAGCGGAGTCCTATATCGGGATCTTCAGGCTTTTGCGGCAGATCGAGAACAGTGACGGGGCGGTTATCGGATCTCTTGTACAGAGCGGGAAGGAGCTTTCACTAAAGAATCTTCTGACCGAGCTTCGGATAAGAGGCAGGGGTCATATGGATTTCAGCGTAAATGATGAGTTTGGAGGGCTGACGGCTTCCGAGGATGCATCCCGGAATCTGAAGATCGACGCCCAGATCAAAACCGCCTTCCGCAATGAGGGAGACGAGAGACAGGAAAAACAGTATCAGGAAAACCTGGCTCACGAGCTTTATGACAGCCTGTCACCGGAAAAGCTTAAAGATATTCCGGTGTCTGATGAAAATACGACTCTCGAAGATATTCTGGATATGGTTAGAAGCAGCGGATCTTCAGAAAATGACCGTAAGGAGGAAAACGCTGCTGCAGGGAACAGTCTCGCCCCGGAGGAAGAACTTACTGCTCTTGAAGCGGAGGAAATAAGAGCCGCTGCGGAAAAGGACGATAAGGTCTATGAAATGCTCCTCCGTTACGGACAGGAGATAACCCCTGAAAACGTACTCGCAATGGATTCGCTGATGAATAACAGGGGAGCGTTCTTTTCAGGGCTTATGAACATGCTCGGTGAGAATGTAAGGGAAAGCCTGAAAAACCGCTCGGAAAAGCTTCTGGAAAAGATGGACGATGACAGCGAAGAGACCGGAGATACAGGGGACGCTGTTAAGGAGGAATACGCTGAAATGGCGGAGGAGATAGAGAGCCTTATAAGAGAAGCCTCGGTCAACGCGGAAAGGTATGTGGATCTGAAGAGCCTTCAGAGCCTTAACCGTAGGCTTACTGTTGCAAAGGCCCTGTCCCGGGAAGAGAATTATGAGATCCCTGTGGAAGCGGATGGACAGATGATATCCGTAAACTTAAAGATCGTAAGGGGAACAGGGGAATCAAAGGCTGCCGTATCCTTTGACACAGAGGAACTTGGGCAGGTTTATGCGGAATTCACATTATTAGAAGATGCGGTAAAGGGGATCGTGTCCTCTTTTGATGAGGAAGGAAGTGCGCGTTTACAAGCGGTTTCAGAGGGATTTTTCAAGGCGCTGGATGATGCGGGGATAAAGAGGGAAGGGATATTTTTTGAAAAGTCTTTGTCCCGGGATATTAACAGAATCCCGGAAACTGCCGATATAGATTCCATAAGAAACAGAAATCAGGCTCCGTCAGGGACAGACGGAGTATCAGGCGGGTCAGAGAGCATGGATGCCGGAAATAGCCCCGCTGTTTTATACAGGACAGCGAAGATATTTTTAACGGAGGTATTCTATGCACATCAACAGTAATCTCACATCCATCATCACCAATAATGTTCTTTTAAGAAATGAATCCGCATTTTCATTATCTACGGGAAAGCTGTCATCGGGCTACAAGATCAATACCGCGGGAGACGATCCCACGGGCTATGCCATATCAGGCAGGATGCGTCAGCAGCTTGCGGCGCTTGAAAGAGCCGACGTAAACGCAACGACTGGGAAATCCGTTCTGGAAACCGCAGACGGAGCCTTAAACGAAGTAAATGATATGCTGCAGAGACTGAACGAGCTTGCCATAAAGGCAAGTAACGGTACTATGTCTGCCAGCGACCGCGCGGATATTCAGCAGGAGGTGGATCAGCTGACCGAAGAGATCCAGAGGATATCGGAGCAGATAGAGCTTAACGGACAGAAGCTTCTCGACGGTCATCTTGAGAATCATGGATACTGTGAGAATAACAAGAATGTTCAGGTGGAAGAGTATAACGACAAGATGAAGGCCGGGAAATACGAGGTTACACTTAACGAGACCTTTGATTTCGATAATCATAGCCTGACGGTAACGGCAACGGTTAAGAATGCTTCCGGCCAGACGGTAATGGACGTGAATCTTGAAGGGATGACCTATCCCAAGTATCTGGATTCCGAGCTTAACAGCAAGGACAGCCTGGATCCTAATAAAAATTATGACGGAACCTGGATCTCCGAGGGAGCTTACGGAAGAGAAGGCGAGGATAAAAAGCAGGGTGGATTCGTAAAGATCTGCAGCGACGGGACACAGTATCTGACTCTCAGAGGCGATAACGGAGAGGAATTAAATCTGCGTCTTGATAAAGTGCTGACAGGCCCGACATTAAGCAAGGATACAGATGGAAACAGATATACTAAGTATAACAATATAACCGATGAGAAACTGAACTTTACCCTTACAGGACAGGGGGCCATGGATCTGCATATCGGAGCCAATGAGGAAGAGGTGGTGGAGTGCTCTCTTCCGAGGATCTCACTGGAGAGACTGGATATCGACAATCTCCGCATGACCACCAAGGCCAGCGCCCAGCAGAGTATAGACCGGGTGTCTTACGCACTGAAGTACGTGTCCGCCTCCAGAGCTCAGATCGGTGCCTATACCAATCGTGTGGAGCACAGCATAAGCTATCTCGCAGCCTCGAATGAAAACTTAAGCAGCGCTATGAGCCGCATACAGGATACGGATATGGCCGAGGAAATGACAAATTATGCAAGTCAGCAGATCCTTGTTCAGGCAGCCACATCGATGCTCGCCCAGGCAAATCAGGCACCGCAGCAGGCACTGCAGCTTATACAGTAAGAGAAGAATCGGGAGGCAATAGATGACGGACGAGAAGAAAAAGGAATTTACATTAAAGATAACACAGGCCAACAGGACAAGGATAGTGGTGCTGACATACGAGCTTGCGCTTACCTATCTCGAGGAAGCCAGAAACGCTGAAGGATACGAGGATTTTGTTCGCGGCATCCAGCATGCAAAATGCTGTACCGATCAGCTGCGGAGCGTGCTTGACTATTCTCAGGAGATAGCCCTGTATCTATACAGGATCTATAATTACATCTCACTTTTACTGGACAAGGCCATTATCAGGCATAATGCGGGTATCCTTGATGAGGCTGAGCAGCTTTTAAGAAAGCTCCATGATGCTTTTGACAGGATAGCTGACGATGATACATCCGGGCCGGCGATGCGTAATGCTGAGACGATATATTCCGGACTTACCTACGGAAAAACCGGAGTGCAGGAAAATATCTCTACGGGAAACCGGGGCTTTACAGTCTGAAGCCTGGATAAACACATAAAAACATCAAAACCCCCTATTGTAATTCCGGCGGATTGCGCTAAAATTATAAGGGGGTTTTTTCGTGAAAGCTATGAAAAAGTTGTTTTTTTTAACAAGAAGAATAATTTTCATAGCCGCGGTCTTCTCCGTGATTTTAGGCGTAAATGTGTTTGCTGCCGTGGATACAAATACGCTTAATAATAATATGCTGCAAAATATCAATGATCTGAGGGCATCTCTCGGACTAAATTCTTTGAGGATAGACAGCAGCCTGATATCCATTGCAAATATCCGTTCCGATGAGGCGGCAGAGGAGTGGAGCCACACCAGACCAAACGGAGAGCAGGGAGTGGAAATGATCCCCGCTGACAGATGGAGAGGTGAGAATCTGTCCAACATCACCGAAACAGAGGATGTTTCGGAGGCTGCGAAGATAATGTTTGATAATCTTGTGGAGTCGCCGGATCACTACGACAATATGGTTTTTGAAGAGTTCACAAGGATAGGTATCTCAAGCCATGTCGAGAATGGGAAAATAACAGTTGCTTATATGTTTAGCAGCTGACAATATGAGGGCATTCATGTTACAATCATTTTACCGCCAAAAATTGGCGGAGAAAGGGGAAACTATGAAAGGACTGAAGGCAATTATTTTTTCTGTGGTACTGATCACGGCCACAATGGGGGCAGGAGGCACGGCTTTTGCTGCGGCACCTACGGCGCCTGCGAGGGTAGATCCTTTGGCGTATTCCGCACATACCAGCATCGGCTTCAAGTTTATTAACGACGGAATAAAGTATATCCAGCCCAACGGCCAGTATCTCAAAAATGCCTGGATCTCAGTGGGTAATCAGAAGTGGTGTTTTGACGGAAATGGCAATATGCTTCTGGGCTTTTATGTGATAGACAACCATCTGTGGGGTCTTACGTATGAGGGCACAGCAACACTTATGGATCCTGCCGTTCCGGTTGCACCGGCAAATAATATAACTTCAGCCGGAGTACCGGTGATCGCTCCTGTACCCGTACAGCCTGTGCCTGCACAGACAACGCCCGTACAGCCGGTACCCGCGAAGAAATGATGTTTTGTTCGCAGCCGGGAGGCAGTGAACAGTAACTCAGCACAAATTGTACAGATTAAAATACAAAAATCGGGCTGGACAAACCGGCCCGATTGGTGTATTATCCATTTCACGTTCTTAAATTCAACTTTTCGATTTATCTTAAGTTCGTAATTGCCGTTTCGGCAGAAATTCATTTTACAAATATCTGTTTTCACGGAGGACGATATGGGAAGACCGGTTCTTTTCCTGTTTCTTGTCGCCGCATCCCTTACAGATCTGAAAGCACGTTACATTGACAACCTCCACATTATTTTCGGATTTTTACTGGGTCTTGCCTCTGCCTTTCTGGAAAGAGGGATAGCAGGGGCGGCAGACGGAATACTTACGGCTCTTTTGCTGTTCATACTGCTATTCACCTTTTACGCAGGGGGATATCTGGGAGCCGGAGACATCAAATTCATAATGGCAGCGGCGGTATATACGGGACACGAGGTGATAAAGAGGTCACTATTTCCCATTACCATCATAAGTCTGGGGTTTCTTTTGTATTACGCGGTAAGGAGCGGCAGGCTGAAGGGACTTAGGATACCTATGGCACTGCCGGTCAGTATGGGGATAATCCTCAGCTTGAATCAGTAACATCCTATCCTGAGCGAAGCGAAGGATCTTAGAAACTGTCATCCTAAGCGAAGCGAAGGATCATACAAACCGTCATCCTAAGCGAAGGATCATACAAACTGTCATCCTGAGCGAAGCGAAGGATCTTAGAGAAAGGGGAAAAATGAAAAAAAACACACTTGCGGTATTCGATCCTGATGAAGAATACGTTACAAAGCTTATGAGCTATATGAGCGACAGCCGCTCGGTTCCGCTTGAGATACAGGGCTTCACGGATAAGGAGCTCCTGAAGGATTTTATAAGGGTAAACAGTATCGATATCCTGCTGATCCCGGAGGATGACGTGGATGACGATATAGAGGCCTGTGATACCGGAGAAATGATGGTTCTTTCCGAGAACGACACTGCAAGGGACAGCCGGGGACATAAGTCCATCTGCAAATACCAGTCATCGGAAAACATAATGCGTGAGGTTATGTGCTATTACGCCGAACAGCCCTTTGCCGAGGCAGGCATAATAAGCAGCATCGATACCGAGATAATAGCTGTTTATTCCCCCATAAGAAGGAGTTTTCGGACCTCCTTTGCCTTCGCCCTAGGTGAGGTCCTTTCGGAAAAAGAGAAAACAATGTTTGTAAGCCTCGAGGAATTTTCGGGTTTCAACCAGCTCTTGCAGAAGAACTATATGAGCGATCTTTCCGACTTACTCTTTTACATAGATCAGAAAAAGAGGAATTTTCCCTGTAAGCTGGCAAGCATGGTGGAAAAGGCAGGACTTCTTGATTACGTACCTCCTGTCTTATCGCCCCTTGATATCCTTTCCGTAGGACGTGAAAGCTGGGTGATACTCTTTAATGAGCTCTGCTGCTGTGATTATTCAAAGATCATTGTGGACCTGTCCGATTCGGTAAGCGGATTCCTGGATATACTTCAGGCTGCAAAAATCATTTATATGCCGGTCAGGGAAGACACGGTTTCAAAGGCAAAGCTTGAACAGTATGAAGCGATGCTCAGGATAATGGAGATGGGAGAAATCCTGGAAAAGACCCGGGAAATACGGATACCGTTTATGAATGAGCTTAACGGAAATCTGTATTCTCTGGCAGATTCACCAATGGGAGAGTTTGTGAGAAAGCTATGAAAAACCTATCGGAAATAAGGCAGGAGCTGCATGACGCAATCTTAAGGGAGATAGATCTGTCAAGGGAGGTCAGCGATGAAGAAATAGAAGAGATCATAAACAGCGCAGTGATCGCCGCAGGAAAAAGGGAATACTTAAGCTTAGAAGATAAGAGGAAGCTTATGCGGGAGCTCTTTGACTCCATAAGAAAAAAGGGCGTGATACAGACTCTGATAGATGATCCCAAGGTTACTGAGATAATGGTGAACGGTACCGAGAATATCTTTGTGGAGAGAAACGGGGCACTCTTCCTCTGGGACAAGCGCTTCGAATCAAAGGAGACCTTAAATGATGTGATACAGCAGATAGCAGCGGGATCAAACAGGGTAGTGAATGAGGCTTCACCAATAGTTGACGCAAGGCTGGAAAACGGTTCCAGGGTAAACATAGTGATGAATCCCGTGGCACTGAACGGTCCGGTGATAACGATACGGCGTTTTCCGGAGAGGCCCATAAGAATGGAGGATCTGATAAAATTCGGCTCCATTACTCCCGAGGTGGTGGAATTCCTGAGAAAGCTGGTTATAAGCGGCTACAACATCTTCGTGTCTGGCGGCACCGGCAGCGGAAAGACAACATTCCTAAATGCACTTTCATCTTTTATTCCCGAAGAAACAAGGGTAATAACCATTGAAGACTCTGCGGAGCTTCAGATACAGGGGATACCCAATCTTGTGAGTCTTGAGACCAGAAATGCAAATGTGGAGGGCTGTAAGCCGGTTACAATGAGAGACCTTATCAAGTCCTCTCTCCGGATGCGTCCCGACCGTATAATCGTGGGCGAGATCAGGGACGGAGCGGCCTTTGATTTTCTGCAGGCGGCGAATACGGGACATGACGGGAGCCTTTCCACGGGACACGCCAATTCTGCAAAGGATATGCTGTCAAGACTGGAAACAATGGTCCTTATGGCGGGGATGGAGCTTCCTCTGCAGGCCATAAGACGGCAGATAGCATCGGCGGTGGACATTATCGTTCATCTCGGGAGACTTAGGGACAAGAGCCGGAAGGTATTAGAGATCGTGGAGATCACAGGCTACGAGGATGGAGAGATCACGTACAAAAGCCTGTATGGTTTTGACGGAAAGAGGCTTCGTAAGGAGGGCGAATTGATCGCCACCGAAAAGCTGGAAAGGGGAGGATTTATTTGAACTATGATAAATACAGGTTTTCCACAGGAGAAAAGTTCTTTTATTTCTTTATCGGGGCAGTGATAGACTCGCTGATATCCTGGACATTCTACAAAAGCATCGTTGTCTTCTTTATACTTCTTATTCCCGTTGAAACAGTTTTTTTCAAATATATGAGAAAAAGCCTGATAGAAAAGAGAAAGTATGAGCTTTCTCTGGAATTCAGGGAGGCCATAATGGCGGTGCAGTCTTCGCTGAACGCCGGATATTCCGTTGAAAATGCCTTTATCGAGGCAGGAAGGGTAATGGAAAGCATGTATGGTGAAAGTCCCATAAGGGATGAATTCAGGGTACTGACCCGGCGTTTAAGATCCAATGAAACTCTGGAGAAAATACTACTCGACATATCGGACAGAAGCGGGATAGAGGATATAGAGGATTTTGCAAATGTCTTTGCCGCAGCGAAGAGAAGCGGAGGGGATTTCACCAGGATCATAAGGAAGGCTGCGGAATCCATAGGAGACAAAATGGATGTCAGGAGAGAGATAAAGACGGCAATCAGTTCAAGACGATATGAGACACGCATAATGGAGGCCGTGCCCTTCGGGATAATCGTCTATATGAATCTTACATCCTCCGGATTTCTGGCGGCACTTTACCACAGTATTACCGGCTATGTGATTATGACTGTCTGTCTCATTTTGTATCTTGCCGCTTTCATCATGGCGGAGAGGATAACGGCTGAAGCGGAAAAGGTATAGAGGAATGAAGATAATCAGAGGTTTTGCTGTAAGCATCCTGAAAAAATTCAAGCTGTCCGGAAATGCGGAGATCATAAAGAAGCAGATGCTTCTCAATCCTGCGGCGGGAGGCAGAAAGGAAGCGGAGAAGTACAGAATAGATAAGCTTAGCGAGGTTCTTACAGTTCTTCTCATAGGAGGAGTACTGTCGGCGGTGATAAGCGTAAGTACACTGATAAAGTCGGCAGACGAGGACTGTCTGAAAATAGATCGGAACGGCTATGGAAAGGGAGACCGGACCGTGGAGCTTATCGCAAGAGTTGGTGACAGAGAGCTTAAGGAACCCATATCCCTCACGGTGGGGGAGAGGCAGTTCGGTGATGAAGAGATAGAGAGGATCTTTGATGAGATCGGGGAGAGCCTTCCCGAAAAGATCCTCGGAGAGAATGACTCTCTTGAAAAGGTGGAGTATGACCTGGAATTAAAGGAAAGTGCAGAGGATTATCCGGTAAATATCGAGTGGAGCGTTGATAACTATGATGTATTGAACAGCAGCGGGACCATTCAGGAGGAAGTAAGTGATGTGAACGGTACTCCGGTGGTGCTGACAGCAAATCTGAGCTATATGGGGAGATATGCCGACTATTCATTTCCGGTTCTGGTATTTCCGAGACACAAGGAAGCGTCGGGACGGATAAGGGATATGGTCATTAGTAAGATCAGCAGGTATGACGCTCTTACGGTATCGTCGGAAAGCCTGATACTTCCTCGTTCCATAGGAGACAGCCGGATCACCTACAGGGTACTTACGGAGAAGACGGGAATTCTGATCCTTGCGGTGACACTGGTTTCAGCGCTGATAATCTGGTACGGCAGGGACAGGGATCTGGACAAAAGGATAAAGGAAAGGGAAAAGGAAATGCTTCTTGATTACCCGGATATCGTAAGCCGGCTGAACCTCTTTTTCTTCGCAGGAATGACAATAAGAGGGGCTTTTGAAAGGATATCGTCAGACTATGAGAAGCAGAGAAGAGCCGGAAAAAAAGGAAAGAGGTTTGCCTTTGAGGAAATGCTTATAACGGTCCGTGAGATGAAGGGAGGTGTGCCTGAATCCCAGGCATACCAGAATTTCGGGATCAGGGCAGGAGTAAGAAGATACGGAAAGCTCGGAACCCTTCTTTCCCAGAACCTGCAGAAGGGAAATTCAGGACTCACGGCCGCATTGGAATCAGAGGCAAGGGATGCCTTCGAGGACAGGAAAGCCAATGCAAGAAAAACCGGGGAGGAAGCCGGGACAAAACTTCTCCTGCCAATGGGGATAATGCTTCTCGTGGTTATGATAATAGTGATAATACCGGCGTTTCTATCGTTTTCCATATAGGGAGGATAAGAATATAAAACCCGGAGAGTATGGGACAGTCCAGAAAACGGGCTTGATCATAAATACCATAAGGAAAGGAGGAAGCAAATGCTTAGAAAGTTTTTTGTCGAAGAGGATGCTATCGGAACGGTTGAAATGATACTGATCCTTGTCGTCCTCATAGGCCTGGTCCTTATTTTCAAGGAACAGCTTACGAATCTGGTCAATAAGATCTTTAAGACCATCAATTCAAAGGCCGGATCGGTCTGAATCCACTTTGACCAAAAGGGAGGTTATATGAAGAGGGGATCAATAACTGTTTTTTTAAGCTTATCACTGACCATCATACTTTCTCTCATAGGAGCCGTGATCGAAAGCGCTCGATACAGCGCTCTAAGGATGCGCACGGAAATGATCATGGAGATGGGACTGATGTCGGTATTTGCGGAATATAACAGGGAACTGCTGAAAGAATATGATCTTCTCTTCATAGACACCACCTACGGAACGGGTAAGGCGGATATAGCCGCAACCGAGGATCATCTAAGGACATTTATGCAGTATAACGGACGTCCTGCAAAGGGGATCCTTTCCTCCGGCCTGGATGAGATCATGGCCCTGGATGTGGAGAAAGCTGAGCTCTCCCTTTACTCCTATGCTTCCGATCAGGGAGGCCGGGAATTCAAGCGGCAGGCGATCCATGCGGTAAAGGACCACTTCGGTCTGGGAATCGTGGAAAAGCTGAAGAAAAACGCTGTAGATTATGAGAACAGCGGTATCAGGGATTATGACACTGACAAAAAGAGGCAGGCGGTGGAGGAAAAGCTTAAGGGAGTGGATCTTAAGGTGGAAAAGTGTCCTGTGGACGAGGTATATGACGAAAGACCCGGAATAGTTGAAAAGCTGGTTTCCGGAGGGGCCAGTATTTCCGATAAAAAGCTGGACTTAAGGAACACCGCATCCCATAGGGACTTAAGACAGGGTGCCGGAGTAGTGAGACCGGAAAGCAATCCCGATTCGCTTGCAAACGATCTATTGTTTGACGCTTATCTCAAGTGGAAAATGAGCTCCTATATCAATGATCTTTCTCATAAGTCCTGCTCCTACGAGCTTGAATATATCCTTAACGGTAAAAACACCGATCAGGCTAATTTCAGGGAAACCGTTTTTAAGCTGTTCCTCATAAGAGAGGCGGCAGACACAATGGCGGTTTTCAGGGATGAGGGAAAGAAAAGCCAGTGCAAGGCTCTAGCTGCCGTCATTGCCCTGCTTCTCCTAAATCCGGAGATAGAGGAGCCCTTAAGTGATATGCTCCTTTTCACCTGGGGATTTGCGGAAAGTGTGGTTGATATGCGGACTCTTCTGAAAGGAGGAAAAATACCCGTGATAAAGGAGGGCGGCGATTTCCGGCTAAAGGTTATAGCTGAGCTGCCACTGTTTCTAAGCCTTCCCGTAAGTAAAGACAGCGGTGGGGAAGGTCTCGATTACGGAGATTACTGTCTTATGCTCCTTGCTGCGGAAAACAAAACAAAAAAGGTGATGAGAGCTATGGATATCATTGAGCTTAATATGCGTACAAAGGAGGGAAACAAGGGCTTCCGTATGGACGGATGCATTGATTATGCCGAGGCGGATGTGAGCCTTAAGGCAAAAAAAGGATATACCTTCACCATTAGAAGGGACTATTCCTACGAAGCGATCATAGAGTGAACGTAGTTAACCTGAGACCGGAAGAAGCGGGTGGATCTCTGTTCCCCCAAGAACAGAAAGATACTCCTGAATGAAAACCAGAATAATGATAAAAGACATGAGAAAGAAACTGCTTACAAAACAAAATAAACTCCTACAAAAATGGGATCCACCCGTTTCTTCTTCTCTCAGGGGACTGAAGGGCAGCCTTACCATAGAAGCTGCTCTTGTGCTGCCGCTGTTTATCTTCGGAACACTGGCAATGATAATGATCGGGGAGGCTGTGAGGTTTTCAGGCAATATGAACGCGGCACTTCTGGAAAACGGCAGAAAGCTAAGCACATATGCCTATGCCGGAAATAAAGCCGGGATCGAAGGCAGTCTTTTAGGCGGGAAAGCAGTATCCTTAACCCTTGGGAAAAGCATGGTACTGAACGATCTCAAGAAGGAAGACTCCGGGGAAATACCCGTAGAGAGTGGATTCGGGGGACTGTCCTTTATCCATTCAAATGTTCTGGGACCTGATCAGATGATAGATCTGAATGCAGTCTGGCGGATGAAGCTGTTCTTTCCCCTGCCGGGAGTGAAGGGCTTTCGGGTAATTGACAGGGCGCGGATAAGAGCATTTACGGGCTACGACAATACCCGCCGGGAGGACCGCTCTTGGGAAGAAGAGGAGATGGTCTTTATAACCGAGAAGGGCACGGTTTATCACAGGGACAGGAACTGCAGCCACCTAAATATAAACATCCGCCATACCACAAGAGCTGCCGTCGGAAGGGAAAGAAACAATGCCGGAGGGAAGTATTACCCTTGTGAATACTGCGGCGGAGGGAACGGCGAAAACCTGTATATCACGGACGACGGGGACAGGTACCATACGAAGATAAGCTGTCCCGGGTTAAAGAGGTCGGTAAAAACGGTTCCGATCTCAGAAACGGGAGGCAGACCTCCCTGTGCGGCCTGCGGAGGAGGATAGGATGATCCTTAGCATATTTGTAGCGGTATTTCTGCTGATCTGTTCATATACGGACATAAAAAATAAAGAGATCCATCTAAAGGTGCTGCTGCCGTTTTTCCTTACGGGCGTGATCATAGCGGCTGTTTCCGGGCGAGATGCGGTGATCGGAGCTCTGACGGGGACTGTCGCCGGGATCGCCTTACTGCTTCTTTCTTTTATAACCAGAGGTGCAATAGGAGAAGGAGACGGCCTGGTTCTTGTAGTCACCGGAGTATATCTCGGGTTTTTCGGGAATCTGAGGCTGCTTGTTTCATCCCTGTTCCTTTCGGCTCTCTTCTCAGTGGGAGCAATGATCATTAAGGGCTGGAAAAAGGAGAGGGAACTGCCCTTTGTGCCATTTTTGCTGGCGGCGTTTCTGATCATCAGGATATGCGACATATCCTGCATCTAAGACAAGGAGGGTTTATGAACAATAGATTTAAGGCATCGTATACGGTTGAGGCTTCCCTGCTTTTTCCCTTTATTCTGGCGGTGATGGTGCTGCTGGTTTATTTCTCGTTTTTTATCCACGACAGGGCTGTTATGGATGCAGCGGCAAACCAGGCAGCATTGAGGGGAAGCGAGATCACAAGTCCTCACGGGGATATCTTTACCAAGGTAAGGGAAACGGGGAAACGGGAGACCGAAGGCCGTCTTCTGGCCACGAAAAACCTGGATATGGATATCAGGGTGGACAGCAGGGAAGTAAATGTGGTCTATAAGGGGGATTTTGTGATCCCGGCAGGGGTACTGCCGGTGCCGGCTATGAGTATGGGAAATACATCGATCACAGCATTAGGACGGAGCTCCCGGATAGATCCGGCAGGCTTTATAAGAGAGTGCAGGGTCGTGGAAGCATATGCAGGAGGAAAAGGGGAGAAATAAATGGAAGCAGAATACAGGCAGGATCTTTGCAGGAGAACAATGGTTGTCAAAAGGACAGGCGGGGAAAAGAGAAGCTTCAAGGAAAAAATGGTGATAAAAAACAGCATAAGAGGGCTTGCAAGGCTGAATATCAGATATCTGAACGGAGAATCCTGTTACAGCTATGATATGGGCTCCTGCCAGACACTTAAGAATGTCTTTGAAGGAAGTCCCATTTCCCGCAAGGAGCTGAAGGCCTTGTTTTACGGGATACTTAAGGTGTCGGAGGAGATAGGAAAATATCTTCTGGATGTACATGATCTGATGATGGAGCCTGAGCATGTTTTCTGGGATCTGGAAAAGGGAGAGCCTGTCTTCTGCTATTATCCGGAAAATCCTGAGGGCGAGGAGGGATATTTTGCCCTGGGACAGTTCCTTATCGATGCTTCGGACAAAAATGATGAGGAGACCGCAAAGGCGGCGTATGATTATTTCGACAGGATAAGTGAAGGTATCCTTCTACCCGGAGAGATATTGAAAGGGAATGAAACAAAAGAGCGTGTCGGGAGGATCACAGAAAGCAGCCATCCGGCAGAAATAGAAGAGACGACAGGGCATCAGGAAAGCATAAATCCGGTATTTGAAGGTAATACAAATTCCCTTTCCCTGTCAAAGATCTGGACAGATGATGATAATTATTATCTCGGTGAATCGCCTGCGGAAAAAAAGACGGATGAAAAGAAGGGAAAGCTGGTGGTTTTTCTGTCATTCATACCGGCGTTTATCGCTTCCGGAGCATATGCCTATGTTTTTCTGAATCCTTCCGTTATGAGGGTCTTCTCCCTGTCGGACAGGGATTATATCCGGGGAGGCATAGCGGTGATGGTGATCTCCGGGCTTTTTATCACTCTTGGTATCTATGTCTGGAATAAGAGGAAAAAGGAGGAGGAAGAAAGGGAAAAGGACATGGACAGCCTGAATTCCGATATATGCCGGGAGGAATACAGGTCTGATCCCCTGGAAGAAAAGATCATGGAAAGTACGGAAAAGGACAGCGAAGAAGACAGTGACGCCACGGTATTACTGTCGGACTACTCCGGAAACGGAAGGAAAAAGCGTCTTCCTTCACTTTCGGGAAGGATAGGAGGAGAGGAAAGAGAGTACAGGATAGAACGGACGCCCTATATGATAGGGAAAATGAGAAATAAGGCTGACGCGGTACTTCCGGATCCCAGGGTGAGCAGGATCCATGCCTGTATAAGAGAAGAAGAGGGGCGCTACTATCTGTCGGATCTTAATTCCACAAATGGGACCGCAGTAAACGAGAGGGTGCTTAAGGGCAGTGAAACTGCAGAGCTTTTTGACGGAGATACGGTACGGTTCGCAGATGTGACCCTGACCTTCCGCCTTGCATAAAAGTATTCCGGATAGTACAATTACCCCTATGGACAAAAAAATATCCGGATATCTGCTCCGGAGGGGCTATACAGCCATTCAGTCATCCATACCCCAGGTAAGTATTTTTTTCCGGGTGGATGATGCGCTGGCTATGGCGGTCCTTCTCGTGGACGGCAGAAATCTGATAATCAGCCCCGAAGCATACGGAGCCATAAAGACAAAGACCCTTGGGATGTTTGAGAGCAAGGGTTATACCAATATAAAGCTTTTTTCGCTGTTCCTGACCATGAATGTTATGAACTTCGGCGCAATAGGTGCAAGAGAGGAGCTTTCCTGGATAATCGATCTGTCATCAAAGAGACTCTGTATATTTGACAATCAGGTGGCGGATTTTGATAATCTGCGTCCCGGACTGGAGGAGCTCCTGGCAGAGGAGGGGAGAGATTCGAGGACCACCATTGCGGGTGTGCTTTCCGATTTCTTCCTTAGAAACAATGCTCCTGCCACGCTGATGCTGATACTTATCAATATCATAGTATTTGTTTTCCTGTCCTTACTGGGCTCGACGCTGGACACCCACTTTATGATCGAGCACGGAGCCCTGTCCCTTGACAGGATAATGGCAAACTTTGAGTGGTACAGGCTTTTTACGGCGGTATTTCTGCACTTCGGACTGGAGCATCTGGCAGCAAATATGCTGGCACTCTGGGTTTTCGGGGAAAGAGTGGAAAAGGCAGTAGGAAAGGGCAGATTCATCCTTGTCTACCTTCTCAGCGGTTTTGTGGGAAATGCTGTTTCTCTTCTCATATCCTTCCTTTCGGGTTCGGACGTTGTTTCAGCAGGAGCAAGCGGGGCCGTATTCGGGATCATCGGTGCGCTGTTTGCCATTGTGATAAAAAACAGGGGGAAGTACGGGGATCTCACGGGAGGACGGGCAGTGCTGCTGGTTCTGTACAGCGTTTTCTCGGGTTTTGCCGGAGAGGGGATAGACAATGCAGCCCATATCGGAGGCCTTGTTACAGGGCTTTTACTCGGATTTATTCTTTACAGGGTTCAGGAAACTGGCGGAGGAATGACCGAAGAGGGAAAGGGAGCTTCATATAATGAAGATTAACATTTACTACGGCGGACGTGGAATAGTTGGAGACACGACCCTTTTCGTGCTCTCAAAGATGCAGAAGGTTCTGGAAGAGCTGAATGTGCATGTGGAACGGATAAATCTTTATGAAAAGAAGCACAATATCACTTCGCTTCCCAGTACCCTGAATGATGCGGACGGGATAATACTCGCAACGAGCGTGGAGTGGTTCGGTATAGGTGGATATATGACACAGTTTCTGGACGCCTGCTGGTTCTACGGAAACAAAAAGAAGATCTCCGAATTGTATATGTGTCCCGTGGTGATCTCCACGACCTACGGGGAGCGGCAGGGAGCGGTTACCCTTCAGACAGCCTGGGATACCTTGGGAGGGCGTACCTGCAACGGAGTCTCAGCCTATGTAAGAGATTCCGTTGCCTTTGAGCTGAATCAGGAGTATGTGAAGGTGGTGGAAAGGACTGCAGAAAATCTCTACAGGACCGTTTCCAGAAAAGCAGTGATCCTTCCTGCAAGCAGTCAGGCCGTAAAGCAGATGGTCACAACGGAAGCGCCCATAGATTTTACGCCGCAGGAGACAGAGCAGCTTAGCAGATATGCATCGGATGATAAATATATCCAGACCCAGAAGGAGGATCTGAAGGAGCTTGCAAGCCACTTCAAGACACTCCTTAAGAATGACGGTATGTCGGAGGAGGAGGTTCTTCTCCAGACCTTCAGAAAGGCATTTAAGCCCCAGAGCTCCTTTGAGGCGGTTTATCTTATGGATATAGAGGGCTTTGACACACCTCTTATGCTGAATGTCAGAAATGAAAAACTGACCGCCTCCTTTGAGGAAAGAAGCGATCAGTCCGTGTTATGCAAGATATCAAAGGAAAAGCTGGATGAGATCATGAAGGGGGAGACAACCTTCCAGCACGCCTTCATGTCCGGAGTTATGCAGGTAAAAGGTGATTTCCGCATGCTCAGAATGCTGGATACCGTTTTTCCTTTTGAGAATAAAGCAGAGTAATGTCTTTTTTCGGATCCTTTAGATCCTTAATAGATCTGCGGTCTCTTTTAATTCTTCATCGGTGGGCTTTCCGGGCTTCCAGCCGATCCTCTGTCCGTCGTTTTTGAAGCGGGGAATCAGATGCAGATGGAAATGGAAAACCGTCTGTCCTGCAGTTTCCCCGTTATTCTGTACAATATTGAATCCGTCGGCCTGAAGCAGTGCGGTATTGTGGGTGGCGAGCTTTTTTGCGAGGATAAACGCCTTTCCGGCAATTTCCTCGGGAAGCTCATAGATATCCGCATAATGCTCCTTCGGGAGGATCAGGGCATGTCCCTTTGAAGCCGGGCCCGCGTCCAGTATAACCTTGAATTCATCATCCTCATAAATTGAATTTGTGGGAATGACACCGTTTGCCAGTTTGCAGAAAATGCAGTCGTCTTTCATGGTCTAAGCTGTTACTCCTTTCTTTCCTCTTTTTATTCATTTATGAACAGCTCCTTAGGGCGCTGCTGTCGATAAGTGAGCAGATGCTTTCTACGGCTCTGCCCTCCTTTGCGACCTCCATAGCGTCCAGGTATTCCAGTCTGTGCTCATTTACGTATCGGATTGCATTAATAAGTGCTTCATCTCCCAGATCCTCATCCCTCAAAACATAGGAGTAACCGGCTTTTTCAAAGGCTTCGGCATTCAGTATCTGGTCACCCCGGGAGCTGCCTGAGGGCAGCGGGACGAGGATATTCGGTTTTTTAAGCGACAGTATCTCAAATATCGCATTTGCTCCGGCTCTGGAAATGACGATATCAGCCAGAGCAAAAAGGTCTGGGAGCTCCTTATCTATATAGTCGTACTGAACATAGCCGTCCATATGGTTTAAGGTGGGATCAAGCTTTCCCCTGCCGCAGAGATGGATCACATTGAATTCCGGGAGGATACGGGGAAGTGCGGAGCGCACCGCCTCATTCACATGCTGCGCGCCGAGGGAACCTCCTATTATAAGGAGAGTCGTATAGTCGCCCTCACGTATCCCGGTGAAGGAACGGGCTTCCAGCCGGTCCCCCTTTAAGAGCTCGCTTCTGATCGGTGAACCGGTGAATTCTCCCTTTCCGGAGGGCAGATAGTCAAGAGTCTCCCTGAAGGAGCAGCAGACCTTCACCGCGGCACCGAAGGACAGCCTGTTGGCAAGGCCGGGAGTCATATCGGATTCGTGTATGATGACAGGTATCTTTAATAATCCTGCCGCACGCACCACAGGTACTGAAACAAAGCCTCCCTTTGAGAAGACTATCTGGGGCTTCTCTTTCCTCAGGATCGAGAGAGCTTCGCCGAAGC
Source organism: Lachnospiraceae bacterium AD3010 (assembly GCA_000622025.1). Lineage (GTDB taxonomy): Bacteria > Bacillota > Clostridia > Lachnospirales > Lachnospiraceae > NK4A144. The sequence goes on from JHWU01000017.1 coordinate 83,397, forward strand.
CCTTTATCACTCTGAAGGGATCGGATATATTTTTCAGGTCGAAGTAACGGCGGAGCTTTCCGGAGGAGATCCCGAAATAGGGGATCCCGGCGTTTTCCACGAGTTTTTTCTCGATCCCCTCATAGGAGCCGATATATTTTATCTCGAAGCCGCGCTCCTTAAGCGAAGGGACCAGAGCAAGGTTTGGTATGCAGTGTCCGGCGGTACCGCCACCTGTAAGAATAATCTTTCTCATGGCCAATATTATAGCAGACCGCCAGGGGCTTTGCCAGTTTGCAAAACAACCTCCTCTTTGCTAAACTTGACAATGACATTCTGAGCGAAGCCCGACAATGACATAGTAGTGAAAAACAGTTTTAATAAAGGAGGAATGTGATCATGGCAAAAGTAACATATGATTATTCAAAGGCGGCTCCTTTTGTGAGCGAGGAGGAGATCGAGAACATAAAGGCTCAGGCTCTGGCAGCGAAAGAGCTTCTTTTAAGCGGAAAGGGCGCGGGAAATGATTTCCTGGGCTGGGTGGATCTTCCCGTGAAATATGACAGGGAGGAATTCGGAAGGATAAAGAAGGCTGCGGAAAAGATAAAGTCCGACAGTGATGTTCTTATCGTGATCGGAATTGGCGGCTCATACCTGGGAGCCCGGGCGGCCATCAATTTCCTTCGCCATAATTTCTACAATACGGTTTCAAAGGAAATAAGGAAAACCCCGGAGATCTATTTCCTGGGAAATAACATTTCTTCCTCATATATCCACGATCTGATCGAGGTTGTGGGAGACAGGGACTTCTCACTCAATATGATAAGCAAATCCGGAACCACAACGGAGCCCGGGATATCCTTCCGTATCTTCAGGGAGCTTCTGGAGAAGAAATACGGGAAGGAGGGAGCAGCAAAGAGGATCTACGCTACCACCGACAAGGCAAGAGGGGCTTTAAAGACCCTTTCAGATTCGGAAGGTTACGAGACCTTCGTGGTTCCAGATGACGTTGGCGGCAGGTTCTCGGTCCTCACCGCAGTAGGACTCCTTCCGATAGCGGTTTCCGGTGCGGATATCGATGCCCTTATGAAGGGCGCGGAAGAAGGAAGGGAGATGGCGTTAAATAACGCTTTTGAGGATAATGACGCCCTAAAATACGCTGCTGTAAGGAACATCCTTCTGAGAAAGGGAAAGGGCGTGGAGATACTGGCAAATTACGAGCCGAGTCTTCACTATATCTCAGAATGGTGGAAGCAGCTGTACGGAGAGAGCGAGGGCAAGGACAAAAAGGGCATCTTCCCTGCAAGCGTGGATCTTACAACGGATCTTCATTCCATGGGACAGTTCATACAGGACGGGTCGCGTATAATGTTTGAAACCGTGCTGGAGGTTGAGAAGGTACGCCATGAGATCGAAATGAAGAAAGCCGATAACGATCTGGACGGCCTTGATTATCTGGCGGGACAGACCGTTGACTTTGCCAATAAGTGCGCTATGAACGGCACCATACTTGCACATACCGACGGAAGTGTTCCGAATACCATGATACATATCCCGGAGCAGACGGAAGAATATCTGGGACAGCTTTTCTACTTCTTTGAATTTGCCTGCGGAGTTTCAGGATATATGCTGGGTGTGAATCCGTTCAACCAGCCCGGAGTGGAGAGCTATAAGAAAAATATGTTTGCGCTTCTCGGAAAGCCGGGATTTGAGGACCAGAGAGAAGCACTGAAGGCGAGGTTATAAATGGGAATACTGATAAAGGATGCTATGGCCATTCTTCCGGAGGGGGACAGGGACGTAGCAGGAAAACACAGCATATATATAGAAGAAGACAGGATCGCTTCCATAGACAGTGAACCGGAGGGCTTCAGTGCGGATACAGTGATAGACGGACAGAATTATCTTGTGATACCCGGACTCATAAATGCCCATACCCATACCTATATGTCGGTAATGCGAAACTGCGCCGATGATCTGTCCTTCACGGACTGGCTCTTTAACACCGTGGATCCCATAGAGCAGAAGCTCACCGGAGAGGATGCCTACTGGGGATCCCTTCTCGGACAGATCGAAATGATAAAGAGCGGTACCACCACCTTCAACGACCAGCAGATGCATATACACAATACCACCAGAGCCGTTCAGGAAACCGGGATGCGGGCAGTAATAGGCCGGGGACTTGTGGGAAGCGAAGCTGACAGGGAGGATCGCAGGCTTAAAGAAGCATTGGAAGAAATGCAGGATGCAAAGCTGACTGACCGTCTGTCCTTCTTCCTGAATCCGCATGCCCCCTATTCCTGCGGACCTGACTACCTTAAGATGGTGGCGGATGTGGCAAAGGAATTAAACTGCGGTATCCACATACATCTTGCAGAGGGACAGGTGGAAAGCGATAACATGCTTAAGGATCATAACTGTACACCTACCGAATATGTGAGGGATGCGGGTGTTTTTGATGTTCCGGTCATCGCAGCACACTGCATAAGGGTAAGTGACAGCGACATTAGTATATTGAAGGAACATAATGTAAGCGTTGTTACCAATCCTGTCTCAAATGCAAAGCTGGGTAACGGTGTAGCCCCGGTACCAAAGCTTATGGAGGCAGGAGTGAACGTGTGTCTGGGATCCGATGGCGCCGCCTCGAATAATGCACAGAATATGTTCAGGGAAATGAGCTTTGAGGCTCTGATACATAAAGCGGTAAATGGAACGCCCCAGTGCGTGGGTGCGGCAGAGGTATTCCGTATGGCAACCATCAACGGAGCAAGGGCACTGCAGCTCGGAAGCATAACCGGATCAATAGAAAAAGGGAAAAAGGCGGATCTTGCCCTGCTGAGACTGGATGTTCCTTCAATGATGCCGAATAATAACTTAATCGCCGCCCTGTCGTATTCTGCCAACGGCTCTGAGGTGGACACCGTGATAATCGACGGAAAGATCGTAATGGAGCACCGTGAAATAAAGACCGTTGACGAGGAAAAAGTCTACTATGAGATAAGAAAAATATGCGAGAGAGTGGGGCTGTAAAAAAAGGGAAGAAAACCCTATGGGAACAGCCCGATTGCTCCAAGATTATGTAAACTAAATAATAAAAACGGATGCTATTTAAGGATCCTGCTTTCAGGAGGCAATACACCAAGAGGATGTATTGCCTCCGTTTTAAATCCCCAACATTTAGTAAAGATAATTTTTTTAAAAAGGCTTGATATTTTCTTCACATGATGTTATAGTCGCGTTATGTAAATCGAAGATGCGGAGAGCCGCATTATGAATTATGGAGGATATATCTATGAAGAAAATGTTCACATCGTTATTTGTACTTGCAGCATTATCAGTTCTTATGGCAGTTCCTGTACTTGCGGGACCGGCTGAAGAGTTCGCAGCAGCCGCTGCAGCAGCAGAGCAGAGATGCGCAGATTATATAGCATATCAGGAAAATCTCCTGAACTTCCAGGCAGGCGAGATCGCAAGGGGCGAGGCACAGAGAGCACAGCTCAGGGCAGACTATGATGCATATCAGGCAAATCTGAAGGCATTCCAGGCAGGCGAAGTTGCAAAGGGAGAAGCACAGAAGGCACAGCTCAGAGCTGACTACGAAGTATATCAGGCAAACCTGAA
>JHWU01000018.1 GCA_000622025.1 Lachnospiraceae bacterium AD3010
GGTGGAGATAAAGATCGATCTGTGAAATGATACGAAATCTTGAAGGGATCATCATATGACACCTGAACAACTGGAATGGAGCAGGACCAGAGGCGAGCTTGTCAGTGTGATAAAGGCTCTTGGTTTTCCCGAAAAACTTGGTTCAGAGATAGCAAAGATACTGGGGAGCCCTAAGGCAATGAGACGGATGATCTCATATCTTTACTATGTTAATATCAGCGTTTACCTGCTTAAGCTCGCGGATATTTGGGGTGATCCCGAAGCCCTGCAGCTTATCCTTTGCCATATCAAAAAGGGCAAGTTTCTCCTCGTAAGCCTGCAGAAATCTTTCCTTATCCTCCGCCTCGTCATAGCGCCTGCGGTAGCTGACGTTCTCCTTGTATTTCGTGAGATAATAGCGGATTTCCTTTAGCTCCTTAAGGTCATTTCAAATGGCAGACTCACATGCGGAGGAAATCGGTCACAGGATGTTTGAGGATCCGATATGGGAGGATTTTGACCGTGGATCTGTGGATACAGATGAACTTATTGATCATTACTGCGGTCTTTATCCGGAGGACTCAGCAACCATAAAACGTATGATTCTGGAGGGTGAACGAATGATGGTCCGCCGGGATACATTATGGAAGCGGATAGAAGAACTTAAGGAGTCGGGATTTAAGATCTTTATCATGTCGAATTATTCAGAATTCCTTTTTAAGAAGCACACGGAACCGATCCCATTCATGGATAAACTGGACGGTATGGTGGTTTCCTATGAAGTCCATATGCTGAAACCGGAGCCCGGGATATACGAACATATCCTTAAAAAGTACTCCCTTGTTCCCGAAGAATGTCTGTTTTTTGATGACAGGCAGGAAAACGTTGATGCTGCCATTAAAATGGGGATCCAGTCGGTGCAGGTTACATCAGAAGAGATGTTGGTAAAGGAACTGGAAAAGCTATAAAGGCAGGGAAAAACCGATCCAGGGCTCTTTTGATGTGCTTCACAGCTGGGGACTGTTGCATTTTGATATTAGTAATGATAAAATATTCCCAGAAAGGAATAATGATGAAAGTCATTTTTATAAGTTAGAAGACGGAACCAAGCCTGCCGGTCAATTTATTAATTCCATAGAAGATCTGAAATTACGGGCAAAGGTTATCCGTAGTGTAAAGCTGTTGGAGGAGTTCGGTTATGGTCTTGAAATGCCAGATTCCAAACATCTGGAAGATGGTATCTTTGAGCTTCGCTCCATACAGGGAACCAATATTGCCAGATGTCTGTATTTCTTTACAGTGGGTGATACGGCTATCGTAACAAACGGTATTGTCAAAAAAGAGCAGAAAACTCCGCCAGGTGTTATAGCTCTTGCTAAGAAGTATCGTGCTGATTATGAAAGGAGATATGGAAAATGAGTGATATAGATGAGATTTTAGAGGAACAACTGAAAAATGAAGATTTTGCAAAGGCATGGGAAGATACTGAACTGGAATATCAGATCAAACGTATGCTAATTTCCGAGCGTATTAATCAGAAAATGACACAGAAGGAGCTGGCAGAGAGATCCGGGGTCAGACAGTCTAATATAAGCCGGATCGAGAAAGGTATATGTACTCCGACTTTGGTTACGCTCAATGAGCTTGCAAAGGGGTTTGGCAAGAAATTGAAGATCGAGCTCGTGTGAACTAAATATCACAATTCAGAAGTATGACCGGTTGTATATGGTACTACTAAAAGACAGTAGCATTACAGGGAGAAAAAATGAGCAATACCGAATTATTAAGAAATGTGCCTGATAGCTATGATGATTTTGTGAATAGCACTATCCGCCGGATGAATAGAGATGCAAATATAAGAACAAAAATACTTGATCAGTTAAGTGTCAATCCGGAATCTACTACAAGTATCAAACCGATTGATGTTTGTCAATCCAGAAAGGGTTGATTATCAGTTCATATGGCTAAATAATACTGTTTGAAGAAGTAAACTATTCGTGATAATATTTATCTGGGTTCGGAAAAGAATTAAGTCTAAATAGAGAAAGGAAAAGGATATGCAAGAACAGACTATGACTAAATCCAATACAGTTGGAGAAAAAATATCTGATGGCTTGCTATCTAAATTAGATAGAGGAATTGATGATATGGAAGCTGGAAGAGAATTGCCGCTTGACGAAGCTTTTGACATGATTGAACAGCTGGTGGAAAAGAGGATGCTCGCAAGAGCAGTAGAGAGTTTTAAGATGTATTTGTTGAGAAATGACCTGCCTGTTGAGGATGGGGTTGTTCCCGGGAATCTGGAAATTACGGCGGTTAGTTGACGGTACTTTATTTATTATTTAGTCTGTTAATGCTCCTGCAGAAGACCTGTGGGAGCTTTTCTATTTTGAAAGGACGTATTTGGAATTAAAATGGAGCTATTAGATATCTGCGATGAGCAGGGAAACCCGACAGGGGAAAGGGATATACCGGAGTCAGGTACCATGTGGTTGACGGGTGTATGCCCTGTGCCATAGCTGTAATAACCAAGGTAAAATGAATTATCTGCTAGTTTGACAGATCATTGACAAGGGGAATAGAAATGAAAATTGCAGTTTTAGGGTTAGGAGTTATCGGTACGACTTATGCTTATGCATTGCAGAAAGCAGGTCACGAGACTTTTCACATTGTAAGAGAAGGTAAAAATGTCCCATCATCAATAACCGTTCATCTTTTGGACGGAAGATATAATCCGAAAGGTGAAGAAAAAGATGGCGATTACAGTGTCATGACAGCTTCTCAAAACGAAGAATATGATTTCATACTGATAAGTGTTGCAAGTGGTAAGCTTAAAGAGGCAATGAGAACTCTAAGGGACAGGAATCATAAAGGTACTGTTATCCTGTTTTGTTATTTTTGGAACGAGCGAAAAGAAGTAGAGGAGATGATAGGAGACTTCGAATACATTACGGCTTTTCCCACTGCCGGTGGACATATGGAAAAGGAAGGTAAGCTTAACTGTGTTCTTTTCGATCACATCATGCTCGAGAGCAGAGAAAAGGCAAGGATAAAGAACTATAATGAGCTTGTTTCTATGCTCGATTCTGCCGATATCAAGCAGGAAATTCCTCTTGATATGTTTGAATGGATTTGGATCCATATGGCAATAAATGCAGGTGTTACTTCGACTGCTGCGCGTGAAGGTAATATCGATGATCCAAACCGCCTTGCAAGAGAACTTATGGCTGATTCCAAAGCTTTGACTATGGCTGTTAAATGTATTAGGGAGACTTTGAAGACGGTCAGTGCCAGAGGCGTTGAACTCAAAAAGTATAATAATGAGATATTCCCATATAAGATTCCGGCGTTGATAGCGGGAATTGCAATGAAGAAGCTTTTTGCCGGAAACGAACTTACGTCCAGAATTATGACATTACACAATGATGTAAAGGATATCGTTTACGGCTGCCGTTGTGTGTACGATGAAGGTAAGAGACTTGGCTTAGAACTTCCTTTGTTCTATGGAAATATGGACAAAGTTTTCTCAGAAATAAAGATAGATTCTTAGACATTTATATTGGAAGATAAATTGCCACGGAGGAGGCAGAGTTTTAAAAGCTCTGTCTCCTTTTTAAAATAATACATTGACGAATATCTATGTATATGCTATTATCAACACATAGATAAACATCTATATAAGGAGGAAATTATGGCCAAATTAGACGAAGTGCTGATATGTAAGGCTCTTGGAGATCTCAACAGAATGGAAATAGTTAAGATGCTTTCTGATCAGGAGAAGTGCGGATGCAAGCTTCTTGAAAAGTTCGATATTACACAGCCGACTCTTTCTCATCACATGAAGATACTGGTAGATTCGGGACTGGTTAACGACAGAAAAGAAGGCAAGTGGCACTACTATTCAATAAACACAGACATCATGAAAGAATTCTGTGGATTTATTAAAACTCTCTGTAATGAAACCACCGGCAAATGCTGTAAGGGGAAAGCATGATGTGGGACTTTATTCAGACACAGATCCTGGGAATGCCATACCTTTTCCATAAGCCCCTTTATCTCTTTAATGTCCTCGGGATATACGTTTCCTGTCTTCCGGCAGAGCGCCACTATCTGGTTGATATTATTGCCGATCAGAAAGATTCAGAAAATCATAAGAAGTGGAATGCTGTAATCTTGTGAAGACTTGTGAAAAATGATAGGATTTCAGAATAGACTGCCCTGCCCCCGCTTACAACTTGACATCTTTTGACAATCCAAAGGCATGATAGAATTAGAAAAAAGTATTGGCTATGAGTCAGACGTAACGGGCCGAGGATAGCCAATGGGTCAGTTGGATGGAACAGGCAGCTTATAAGACAAGTCGGAGAAACACGGGATAAGGGGAGGAAAAGCGTAGCATACGATCGAGTATGATTACCCGAATTTCCATTTATCGATGGATTGTTTCTGGTGTGAGATTGTATGTGGTGACCTTAATTTAAAAGAACATGAAGCTGCAAGGTGGCTTGATAAGGAGTCACTATACAGCGTAGATTGGTTACTGGCAGATATTTCGATCATTGAGAAGATAAAAGAAAAATTATGAGATTGTATTGATGGTGCCGCTTTCAGGCTAACTGAGGAGTATTATTGATGGATGTTAAGTGTAAGCTATTAGCATATAGTAAAAAGAGCATCACACTTGAGGCTTTGACCGATTTACTGAAAGCAGATCCGGCGGACACAAAAGCCTTATTTGATATGGTTTCCGAAGTGGTTGACGCTTCTATTTTGGAACCAGTGAAGAGCTCCGGCCAGAATGGAAATCGTAAATATCCGCTGTTTAAGAAGTATCGGATCCTGATAAAAAAAGAGTCGAGTGAAGGGACAGACAAACAGATTCGACAGTTACATCCGGCTTTGCAAAAGACCGGATACCTATCTTCGCATGTTCAGGAGTATCTGAAGCATAGAGATGTTATCGAATGCCTGAATGTTTTTCTCTTCTCGAGGAATGCAGGAGAGCCAATTTCAAGAAAAGAACGGTCCTTTGAAATCTTTGGCCGTGAGAAGGTGTTGGATGATTCAGAGGTGAAGTCAATGCTTCGCCACTTGGAGATATCCGATTCTGATTTGGGATTCTATGACACTCCGGAATACTGTTTTCATGACTATATACCTGAACGGAAAAATAATCTGACATTGCTTGTTTGTGAGAACAAGGATATTTGGTTCAATATCAGGCGGTGCATGTTTGAAGATCATTTTAAGAGTTTGTTTGGCGTGACTATAGATGGTGTCGTCTATGGAAACGGAAATAAGGTATCGAATAAAACCGGAGCGTTGGTCGAATATGTAAGATTTATGGGAAATCCCAATGTTACCTTCCTGTATTGGGGGGATATTGATCGTGAAGGCTTTGATATCTTCAGACGAACAAGAGATGTGAACGATTCCCTGAATATCAAACTTTTCATCCCTGGATACAGGAAGATGATCGAACGAGCGCAGAGTATTTGCCTTGAGGATAGCCTGTCTTCCAAAAAGGAGGGAGTATCTTTTGAGAATTTATTTGAAGGCTTTTCTGCAGAGGAACAGCATTTTTTAAACCGTGTTCTAGAAAACAATAAGCTGATCCCGCAGGAAATAATACCCTACACAGTATTGAGCGAGAGGTGATTGAATGCTTCGCCCTGATATTAGAGAAATGCTTACTGGCTTTCAAAACAGAATGAAGTTTATTGATATTGTTCGAAGCATTTCTGCCACGAATTGCCCGGACGATATTCGAGAAATGTTTAAGGGCAATTTTGATACCTTAAACAACTTAATTGTGGCAGTTCTTTTGTACATTAAGGAGCGTACGCTCAGTGATGTTCAGACATGCACTTTAAAGGATATAGAGGGGTTCCTCGATAGCATTATTCAGATTGTACCGGAGACGTATGAGATTGATACGAATAAGCTGGCCTATTATATAGTCGTAAATGTGCTCCAGAATAATGGAAAAATGATAGAGTACAACACTTTCTTTGCAGATGAGGAAGTGTTCAAGAGCATGCCGGTTCGACTGATCAATGAGGAAAAAGGATCATACTATCTTACGGATGATGTGTTCGACTTCTTATACAGGTCGATGGAGATAGAGTCAGAACTGGACTACTCTGTGGCCCGCTTTAAAATGCAGGAATACATGAAGAGAAAGAATTATTCCAAAGCATTGACGCAAAGTAGGGAATTGGTAGCCCGCTTGCGTAATATGGGACACAGCTTGGATGACTTTCTTCTGCGCTGCCGTGAGAACATTACAAAGATTACTGTTGATGAGTATGAGAGAATTGTTGGGCAGTTCCGAACCCTGATGGTAGATGAGCAACGGGAACTACAGGAGATACATAAGACTGCGATACGGGAAGCAGAGGCTATAAAGAATGCTCTCGAAAGTGGTGCTGATACGGAAGAGGCCAGGAAGAACCTTAGAGAATTAAATGAAATAAACAAGAATCTTGATCTGACTATCACTGAACAGCGGTCTTTGATCAATGCGAAAAATCTTGCGTCAGATTCGTATAACCAGATCCTTCGTGATAGTTTTGCGATTAAGAGCTTTGAACGGATGAACTTTGATCAGGATATATTGGTCAAACTCCGCAGAATGGGCGATGGTTTGGGTGATGCTGTATTAACGCTGCTTTGGCCGCTCATTAGCCCCGGATTGGAGAAGAAGTTCAGTATCGAGAATTTTTTTGCAGCTTATGGATATATCAACAATGATGAAGATGAGTCGGGACTTAAGATTGATAACGAAGACGAAGAAGCAGAGAGACGGATCAGAGAACGTAATGAGTTATATTTGGATATATGCAAGTCGTTCTTTGAGTATACACAAGGTAAAACGTCCTTCGAGATAAAGGAATTTATTCATTCGTTATCCGTAGACGAATTGATGAAATGGAGTACAGGCGGATGCCTTCCCAATACACTGATGACGATCTATCAAACGGGAAAGATCGACTTTGAGGAATTGAGGAACACGGAAGGCGTTATTGTTGCGGAACCTTTGGGAGAACTTGATCTCCTATGGATTTTATCGAAGCTTCCCAAGGAGTATCTGGAAATGAAGAGATTGCGGTTTATGACATCGGACGAATCCTTTGATTTTAATATGCGGGATGGCGAGGATTATATAGGGATTCAAATGACGAATTATATGGTTGAGGTGGAGCGATGAACAATAGTGCCCTTAAACTATTTCATGAATTGATGAAAAAAGGCTGGATTGACAGAAATGATAACAGTCTGATGTGGAACCTTGTAGAGGATACGGAGGCCAGGGATGAACTTGATCAAATGGGGAATGAGCTGGGATTTGAAGTCATCCAGGCGCAGGACCGAATCTATATGGTTCCTACGCAGGATAATGATCTCTTCCTCAAGAACAACGTAGACTATCGTGCGGATATCAAAGCTTCGAATGAGGTGAGGAGCAGGGACCTTTATTTGATGAATTATCTGGCGATTTATATTCTGTACATCTTTTTCAAGGGTGAAGGAGTAGACGCACTGACCAGAGACTTTATTACGAAGGAAGAACTGATAAAGGAATTTACAAAGCATTGTCAGGATGTAACTCGTGATGATATTGACAAGGATGACAAAACGGATGATTATAGCGAAAATTTCCACATGCTGGCTGAAGACTGGTTGAGTAAGAAGGAAGGCGAAACAAACAGCAAGAGGATTGACGATCGTTACGGAGTGGTAAACAAGATCCTGCTGAAATTCAGAGCGGATGAGCTTTTTCTGGAGGACGAGGGCAGAAGAATACGACCTACGAAAAAAGCAAAAGATCTTATGCCCTATGTGCTGCGTAAGGATCGTGTTCAGACTATCAATAGCTGGATAGAGGAGGAAAACCATGCCTCAGATAAGTAAGATCCGGATAGTGAATTTCAATTATAATGACGGGAACCGCTTTATCCCGGATGAGTTATACAATCTGGCTTCTCCTGATACGGGGGAGGCTCTGAATACGTTGTTTAATTTGAATAATGGTGGTGGGAAGACCGTTCTTGTTCAGCTGATGATGCAACCGGTACATCCAAAGGCAATGGCCGGTGGTAGACGTATTGAAGATTATTTTTCACATACGGGAGACCATTCGTATATATTGCTGGAATGGAATTTGGATGGAAGTAAGGAGAAACTGCTGACCGGTATTTCAATAGCAGCAAGTTCAAGTGCATCGACAGAAGAGGACAAGAGGGGAAATTCAGTTAAATACTATACTTTTACGACGCATTACGACACATATTCGGCGTATAGTATTTCGAGTCTTGATCTGTCAAGCAACGATAATGGAAATTATGTTCCTGCCCAGTTTGATTATGTAAGGGAAAAGGCAAAGTCAAGCAGGGGACTTTTGACGTATTATTCTTCAGATGATGCGGTAAAGTGGGCTGAATTTCTGACAGAATATGGGATTTTCAGGACAGAATGGGAAAGTGTTATTGAGGTGCTGAATAAGGACGAAGGCGGTCTTAATCAGTATTTTGATGAAGCAAAAACCTCCGACAAGCTGATAGCAAGATTTTTCATACCGGCTATTGAGCAAAAACTGATGAGCGTGGCATCCAAAGGAACTGATTGTTCCCTGGAAACTATGCTTATTAACTATGCCAAGAAGATTACGGACAAAGAATCTGTGATCAAGCAGCATAACACCAATAAGAAACTGCTGGAGGATCTCGAGGGCGTTAGTGAAATCAGTGATGCTCTCTATAATGCGAATGATGCATTTGTTGCAAATGTGTCGGAAACAAGGGGATTTGCAGCAGCACTCAGCAATCGTATGAACGCAGTTTATGAGGAGGCTGGTAGGGTTATTCAGGAAATTGAAGGACAGAATGGTTTGATAACCCGTATCGATTACGAGAAGAAGTCAAAGGACTATTATGTCGCCAGTGAAAAGTGTGATTGTGTAAAAGCGGATATGGAAGAGGCTCTAACTCTTCTTGAACAGAGTAAAGCAACGCTTGAGGCTAAGAGACATGAAGAAGATGTCCTGCAGAGCGCAAAGCTTTATCGGCAGATACAGGAAGCGGATAGCAAGATTACTGAGCTTAAAAAGCTTATAGAAGATAGAGAGAATCATTCCGAGGACGCAGAACGGATTGCAAATCTGAAGTATTCCGTCCTCGTTAAAGCCAAGGAGGCCGAAAACGAGCAGGAGAGTAGAAGGGCGGAATTGGAGGAAACAATCAACAGGGAATCCGCAACTGTAAAGGAATGTGAGGCCGCAAAGGAAAAGGCTGAAGAGTCTCGCGATAGTGCAAATAAAAGATATACTGAAGCGGAAGCGGCACTTAATGCAAGCAAGAGTAATACAGATAAGAGAGTTGCCAATCTGCAGATAGATGTCATAAGAAGATTTACTGGTTTTTATGCGGAAGAGGAAATAGAGGCCGCAAAGGTTCGGAGGGAGGAATCAAAAAAAGAGCAAGAGACCACACTCGCAATAATAGAAAAGCGCGTTGCAGAAATCAGGAAACGAGAAGATCAGATTCCTCAAGAAAAAGCGGAGTTAACGATTGATATTAACAAGGTATCTCGATCTTTGGAAGATGCGGAGAGCGAGCTAGGAGAATATGATTCTATATTTGAACAGATTGTAAGAATCTGTGAGAAGTATAGCCATGAAAGTACTGCAGCTTTCACGGGTGTTCTGCGTGATGAGATCCGCAGAGATATCGAGACGACTGAGACAGATATTGCAACAAAAAAGCGTAAGCTTGATAGCCTCAGAGAGAAAAGGAAAGCGGCAGAGTCCGGCTATTTGCACATACTTCCGGAAATCATGGATTATGTGAATTCAACGGGATTGAATCCAACGACCGGTGAAGAGTATATATGTGGTCAGATTGAGGCTGGCACAGTATCCGCAGAAAGAGCAGAGGAGATCCTGAGTGTTTACCCGGAGATGGCCTATGCACTATTGTTCAATAATGAGAAAGATATCAAGAAACTATTGTCCGCCGGAAACATCGATTGGCTTCCGGCTATAGTCCCTCTGTTTACGATGCAACAAATTGATCATATCTTTGAGGGAACAAAAGAATCTAATGCATTCTTGACTGCGTATGATAAAAGTTTCTTCGCTGACAGAGAAGGATATTTTGATCGCTTAAGCGTGGAAATATCCAGCCTGGAAAACCGAATAGATCAACTTCAAAATCATCTGCAGGAAGGAAAGGAAGATCGGGCTGTGGCAGACCGATTTACTTATGCTGAAGATTGGAGAAATGCGAAGGAAATTCAGATTGCGAATCATAAAGATCAGATCCGCGAACTGGAGACAAGAAAGAGGGAGATCGAAAGTGAGCGGGAGAAGCTTCAAGAGGAAGGAAACAAGCTGACGGAGCAGCAGAAGGAGTGTACTTGTTTAATTCAGGAAATCGATAAATGGCTGGATTCATTTGACGAATTATGCGAAATGATATCTGAAGAGCAGGAAAAGTATAAAGCAGAACAAGATCTGTACATGGCAAAAAGTGCTGCAGAGGCCGATTATAAGGCTGCATGCGATTCGGTAGAAAAGCATGCTAATGAATTAGCGTCATTGCAGGATAAAAAGAGAAGTGTTGATGGTTTGATAGGTGATATCCGTGTCATTCTCGAAAATGTCTATAGTGCCAGGAATGCGGAAGTGCTTGATGGTGATTATTCGACCCTCTTTGCGCAGTACAAAGCACTTTTGAGTAATATGGACGAGAGCCTGGGAGGATTAAGAAGCACTCTGGAATCAGAACAGAATTCGAAGCAGAAATATGAAGAGGAACTAGCTGGCTATTCTTGCAAGGAGAGTGAATACACGGATCCAACTCTTTCATTGGAAACATTATCTAGAGTAAGACAAGAGAGAGAAGCCTGCGAAGGGGCTCGAGATTCAAGACAGGAGGAATATACAGACAAGAAGGGGAGCTTTGCTGCCGCAGAGCAGGAAATGAAGCATGCCCAGGAAGCTCTGGCTGAACATGAGGGTATACCTCTTCCGCAAGAAGAAATTGGAGAAGCTTTTAAAGAGAGATTATCAAAAGCACGAGAGGAGATAAAGAGACTTAAAGATCGCCTTAATGCCTTAGAAAATGAAAAGAGCTCTTTGGAAAAGATCTCTTATCAGGTTAATAGCGAACTTGAGGGTTTTTCAGAAGGAGTTATTGCTGAAGGCGTTGGCCTGAGCGAGAACCCGGATGAGCAATGGAAAACACTTAAGGGAAACCTTATCTCTAGCAAGAAGGAATACTCTAGAAAGAGAGAGGAATTATACAGAAAGATACAGGCCACCGTCACAACCTATAAGGACATCGCCCTGGCGGAGATTGTAAGTAAATTGAATGCGATTGGCGGGATGATTGACGATACAGAGATAAAAGGAGATCGACTGTTTACCATAAGTGAAAGTATTACCGCTATGATTGAGTCTATTCGTAAGATCAACAGTAAGATCGAAACCGATCTTAAGGAGATTACGAATGACTTCAATGATTTGATTGAACAGTGTTTCTTACAGGGAAAACGAGTGTATGAAGATCTCAGAATGATCGCCAGTAGCTCAAAGGCACATATTTATGAAGGAAAGCCTCAAATCCCGATGCTGAAAATGGATCTTCCGGAAGAGAAGGAATTGTCTGAGGAAGCATCGAGAGTGTCTATTCGAAATGAAATAGAGAAAGGTGCTAGCGAAATCAAGGAGATGCTGGCTAATAACTTTGAGGAAAAGCAGATCCAAAAACGGGCGAAGAGTATTGTAGGAAGTGAAAGGCTCCTTCACAAATACATCATTAGGGAAACTGTTCCGGTTAAGGTTTACAAGATTGATCTGAATATTGCGAATTCGTCGTATAAAAGATGGGAAGACACCTTGACGCAGAGCTCCGGCGCAGAGAAATTTGTGGTGTTCTTCTCGGTAGTGCTTACTCTCATGAATTATACGAGATCCACATCCGGAATCGTAAGTAAAGAAGCCAAGAGTGTTCTTATCCTGGATAATCCGTTTGGAAAGATTACCTCTGCTCATTTGCTGAAGCCTATGTTTGACATCGCAAAGCACTTTAATGTCCAGCTTATATGCCTTTCGGATATTAACAAAAGTGATGTTACCAGTTGCTTTGAGTGCGTAATCAAACTCGTCATAAAGCAACAAGCTTTGAGCAATTTCGAGATTATGACACACGAAGGCAATGAGAGAATAGAGCATGGCTACTATAAGATTATGAATGGGCAGATGAGTCTGTTTTAATTGCATTGCTATCAGAATTATTTTAACGAAAAGCATGCATAGACAAAGTTGAAGGAGATCATTATGTCGGTGACATCTCTGACAAGATGACTTTGGAGGCTTTTGCAAAGCATGTCATAGAGAAGTACGGGCATATTGATTATCTGATCAACAATGCACTTCCGATGATGAAGGGAAGATGAAAGGCTCTGCCCTTATCATGGATTTCGAGAACCGTAAGGAGCTGGATGACTATATCGCTAATGAACCTTATGTTGTTGAAAAGGTTTGGGAGAAGATCGAGATTGAGCCGATCAATGTAGTTATCGCAAACGGGAAGGAGTAAGGTACGACAGAATGAAACAGTATATAGTTGATGCATTTACAAATAAGCCATTTTCAGGTAATCCGGCCGCAGTATGTGTGATGGATAAGTGGCCATCGGAAGAATTCATGAAAAACCTGGCAATGGAGAATAATCTGAGTGAAACAGCGTTTATCGTGAAGGAAGAGCAGGGGTATCATCTCAGATGGTTTACCCCGGGATCGGAGGTCGAACTCTGCGGACATGCCACACTGGCATCATCGTTTGTGATCCTGAACTATGTTGAGCCGGAAAAGGATATCGTGGAATTTCATACGCTGAGCGGGAAACTGACAGTCAGGAAGAAGGACAACCTGTATGAGATGGATTTCCCCACATATGAACAGAAGGAGATCACTGTGACGGATGAGATGGAGAGTGCTTTTGGAGTTCGTCCCGTCAAGGCTGTTCTGGGACCGGATCTTTTATGCATATTTGATTCCGAAGAACAGATCCGCAACATGAAGCCTGATCAGAGTAAACTTGCCGGGCTTCCCGGGCGCGGGGTGGATGCAACGGCAAAAGGAGAGGATTCGGATTGTGTTTCCAGAAGTTTCTTCCCGAAGCTCCTTGTGGCAGAGGATCCGGTATGCGGGTCGGCGCACTGTCAGATAGGGGACTACTGGTCAAAAGAGTTGGGCAAGCTCAGGATACACGCATATCAGGCTTCTAAGAGAGGCGGGCATTTGTACTGCGAGATGTTGGAGAACGGGAGGATAGCAATAAGCGGAGAAGCAACCCTCGTGGCAGTTTCAGAGATAGTAGTGGGTGATTAGCTTTGCCTCAGGGGCTGTTGTAACAGGCGACGTGCCGGAAATTGTCATTGCAGGCGGAGTACCTATACTAACTTTCAGTTTTATAAAATTAGAGATTGTTAAAATGAGTTTTCCAGAGTTTATGTTTAGTGCGAAGAATATGATTCCTCCTTCTCAACAGAATACTCCTGATATAGAGGGATATCTGGATGAATATCTGGCAAGCCGGGGTAAATGAAAGGAAAATCGACACTAAGTGAAGGATTCCTTTATCTGCGTAAGAAATTTTTCGGCTATGGGAGTAAAAGAAGGATATTTATTCCATATCAGATACAACTCGGATGCACCTTTCTTTGTTAAGGATTACCATAGCTATTACAAGACCGATCGTGGATATCATGCAAGAAGCCTTTCTTAAAGCGTAAGGATCAGATCGTAGCAGCTCTTGACCATGAGATAAAGCATGGTGACCTTAACAGAATGGCAGCGCTTAGGAATAACAAGAGAACGTTGTAAGGGATGATGAGATATGCATTTTAGGAGGAATCAATCGTCCGCTATACGAAACGGCTGAGGTAAAAAAGGTTCATAAGCGGGTAGCTGCGTTTCGGCGTGGCTGCCTTTTTTGTTTTACATCTTGACACGATGTCAAAATACATTTATAATTCAAATTGACACGATGTCAAAATACAATATATGGAGGACAGATATGCCAAAAGGATCACCGGAAAGAACAGCAGCAAGAAAAGAAGAGATCATAAGCGCCTGTGAAAAGCTGTATCAGACCATGAGCTTTAAGGACATCACACTCAAAGAAATTGGAAATGAGACATCTTTTTCAAGGCCGACTATATATAACTACTACCAGACAAAAGAGGAAATATTCCTGGCTCTTTTTGAAAGGGAATATATTCGCTGGAATGAGGAACTTAAGTCTATTCTTCAGGAAAACGAAAAGCTTGGAAAAGAACAGATCGCTGAGAAACTGGCGACATCCATTGCAAACAGGGAACAACTCTTAAAACTTCTGGCCATGAATAATTATGATATGGAAGCCAATAGCAGATCTGAACTGCTTACATCTTTTAAGGTGGCTTATGGCGAGTCTATGAAGAATGTATGCATGATACTTACAAAGTTCTGTCCGGAGAAATCAGTTCAGGAGATACAGGATCTTATATATGTGTTCTTCCCGTTCATGTTTGGCATATATCCGTATACAGCGGTAACGGATAAACAGAGACAAGCCATGAAACAGGCAAATGTGGACTATGTATACCAGTCCATTTTTGAGATAACAAACAACTGTCTGCTGAAGCTTTTATAAAGTGAGGCGGACCGATACAAAACAACAAAGTTAAGGAGGACAACAGTAATGGCAAATTTACCTAAGATCGCACTTGGCGCATGGGCATGGGGCAACGATGGAACTTTTGGAAACAATCTGACAGCAGAGGGTCTGAAGCCTATCTTCGACACTGCTATGGAAAATGGTCTTAATCAACAGATCATCAGAAGATTCGGGAATCCTTGATTACTGCAAAGCGAATGATATTACCTTCTTTGCATATATGGTGCTTGAGCAGGGGGCTCTTTCCGGAAAGTATAATACAAAGAATCCTATGCCGGAAGGCTCAGCAAGAGCAGAGACATATAATCCTGTACTTGATAAGCTGGAGATCCTTAACGCGGAACTTAAGAAGCTGGCAGACAAGTATGGTGTAGGTATGGCTCAGATCCCGGTTGCATGGGCGATAGCAAAGGGAACCCTTCCTATTATCGGAGTAACAAAGGAAAATCAGGTGCTTGATGCAGTGAAGGCTGCAAATATCACTCTTACAGAAGAGGAAGTATCGTTACTTGAAAAAGTAGCAGATAGTCTGGAACTTAACGTGATCCGTTTTTGGGAAAAGGAGATGAACTAATATGGCAGGAAAAACTTTAGTGGCTGTATTTTCAGCAAGTGGTGTGACGAAAAAAGTAGGCAAAGAGATTGCCCGTATTGTAGATGGGGATTTCTTTGAGATCGTTCCAAAGGAAATATACACAGATGATGATCTTAACTGGATGAACAAACAGAGCAGGAGCAGTGTTGAGATGAATGACCCTTCTGCGAGACCTGAGATCGCAGATACGGTGTCAGACATGGCTTCCTACGACAAAGTGATCGTTGGATTTCCAATCTGGTGGGGAGTGGCTCCGAGGATCATAGAGACCTTCCTTGAAAGCTATGATTTCAGTGGAAAGACCGTAATTCCTTTCTGCACATCCGGAGGAAGCGGTGTAGGAAGAAGTGACGAAGAACTTCATAAGAATGTGAAGGGTGATGTGAAGTGGAAAAAAGGCACACAGATCAATCGTCCGGATGAAACTGTGATTAAAAAGTGGATTGAAGAGGTGCTTTAAGCGGAATGGGGGCAACAATGAAATATACAAAGCTTGGAAATTCAGATTTAAATGTATCCCGTATATGCATGGGCTGTATGGGGTTTGGCGATGCAACGAGAGGGCAGCATAGCTGGACGATTGACGAAGAGCATTCTAGGGAAATCATAAAAAGAGGGCTTGATCTTGGAGTTAATTTCTATGATACGGCGATAGCATATCAGAGCGGAACCAGTGAGCAGTACGTAGGACGTGCGCTCAGAGAATTTGCAAAGCGTGAAGATGTGGTTGTTGCGACAAAATTTCTTCCGAGAACACCCGAAGAGATTGAAAAAGGAGTCTCCGGTCAGCAGCATATAGAAAACATGATAAACACAAGTCTTCAAAATCTTGGAATGGATTATGTGGATCTGTATATCTATCACATGTGGGATTGGAATACGGATATCTATGATATCTTAGATGGCTTAAATCGCATCGTGAAATCGGGCAAGGCAAGGTACATCGGTATTTCAAACTGTTTTGCATGGCAGATTGCAAAGGCTAATGCTCTGGCTGAAAAAGAAGGTTTTGCCAAATTTGTTTCAATCCAGGGTCATTATAATCTGATCTTTCGTGAAGAGGAACGTGAGATGGTGCCTTATTGTGAGGAGGAAAATATCGCACTGACTCCTTACAGCGCACTGGCAAGCGGAAGGCTTTCCAGAAAACCGGGCGAAGGGGATACCAAGAGAGCTGCCGAAGATGCCTATGCCAAGTTTAAATATGATGCTACGGCGGAGCTGGATGCTGTGATCATAGACCGTGTGGCAGAGCTGGCTGAGAAACATGGCGTGACTATGACGGAAATATCACTGGCTTGGCTCCTTACAAAAGTGGCGTCGCCTGTGGTAGGTGCGACCAAGCTCCATCATATAGAAGGTGCAGCAAAAGCGGTAGATCTGGAACTAACGGATGAAGAGCTTGAGTACCTTGAAGAGCCATATGTCCCCCATCCGCTTGCAGGTGTCATGGCGCAGAATAAAAGAACTGATGCATCCAAAAAACATGTTTGGACTACAGGAGCACAGAAAATAGTAGGAGGAGAGAAATAAGATGGCAGAAAAAATCGTACAGACAGCAGGAAGAGATCAGCTTGGTGAGTTTGCGCCGATGTTCGCACACTTAAATGATGACGTACTCTTTGGTGAGGTATGGAATGAAGAAGCAATAGATGTTAAGACAAAATGCATCATTACTGTAGTTTCGCTTATGGCATCCGGTATCACAGATTCCTCTCTGACATATCACCTTCAGAATGCGAAAGCTCATGGAGTTACAAAGGAAGAGATAGCCGCAATCATAACCCATGCCACAATGTATGTGGGTTGGCCGAAGGGATGGGCGGTATTCCGTCAGGCTAAAGAAGTATGGAACGAAGAGGAGAAATAAGTATCATGAAGAAAAAGATATCAGCACTTGCAGCGGTTTTATTAGCTATTGGTCTTACTGCATGTGGGAATAACAATAGTCAAGTATCGGCTGATGCAACTCAGAATATGCAGATTGAGAGTTCTGTGGAAACAGAAAATGCGAATAATACTGAAGAAGCAGAACAGACTGTGACAAGTGAAGATGCCTCAAACGCAACTGATGAGATTGTGGAAGATACTTCTTCAGAAGCTACAGAAAGTTCGGAAGAAGATGGCGGAAAATTGGTCGTATATTTCTCCGCAACCGGAACCACTAAGGGAGTTGCGGAAAAAATTGCAGGAATTACAGGTGCAGATACATATGAGATCAAGGCGGCACAGGAGTACACGGATGCTGATCTTAACTGGAATGATTCAAGCAGCCGTTCAACCAAGGAGCAGAATGATTCATCCGCTAGACCTGAGATCGGAAGTGATGCAGTATCGCTGGACGGATATACAACAATCTATATCGGGTATCCTATCTGGTGGGGAGAAGAGCCTCGCATCATGGATACATTTGTGGAGAGCCACAGCTTTGATGGCATTACGATGATCCCCTTCTGTACTTCAAGCAGCAGTGGAATAGGAAGAAGTGGTCAGAACCTTGCGGATAATGCAGGAACCGGTACATGGCTTGGCGGAAAGCGCTTTGGAGCAGGAGCATCGGAAGATGAGATCAGATCCTGGATAGAGGGTTTACAGTAAAGAAAGAGCGGAGGACGGTTACGTGCAGGGAAAACATAATACCATGATAAAAAGAATAGTGGATGTCTGTATGACCGTCCTCTTATTATGCCTGATGGCTTATCAGGTTACAGGCGAAGTATTGCATGAATGGATCGGAATGGGCATGACTGCACTCGTCATTATCCATCAGATCCTTAACCGGAAATGGTACGGTGCGATTTTTAAAGGAAAATACAATCCATACCGGATAGTAACGACTGTAGTGAACATAGCACTTCTTCTATCCTTCGCACTTACAGCTTTCTGTGGTATGTCAATGAGTGGACATGCGGTGCCTTTCCTCTATGGTATGACAAAGGTTTCTTTTACCAGAAGGATGCATCTGTCCATGTCTCACTGGGCATTTGTTCTCATGGGTTTGCATCTGGGGATGCATATTCCTGTGATGTTTGCGAGGCTTAAGCTTACAGACAAACTGAAGACGGTGATATCTGCAGCATTATGTGTTGTGGCAGGTATCGGACTGTTTTTATTCATAAGGAATGGAATGCCGGATTATCTTTTCTTACGAGTTCCCTTTGCTTTTCTTGATTATGAGAAAGCAGGCGCTCTAGTATTTTTAGAGAATATCCTCATGCTTTCATTCTGGACATTTATTGGAACCGAGGTTGCGATTCTTTGCAGGAATTCTCAGATGAAAACAGAAGAAAAAAAGAATCCGCTACTTCCGGTGGTGTTCATCATGGGGGCAATAATCTTAGGACTTGTGATCAATATGATATCAGGTGGCACGAACAAAGAGGATTTTGGCGGAGCAGGATGGAGCAGCTTTGATACAGAGGTAATGACTGCTTCTTCGGAAGAGGAAGATGTAACGGATTCAAGAACTGATAATCAAGACGCGCAAACAACTGCGTCATTGACTAACCCAGATCCTTCAGACCTACAGGACGGTTTTCTGCTGATTGAAAGCGGAACATTTCTTATGGGAAGTCCTGAATCCGAACTGGTGGGCATCCATACCCATGCCGATAGCATCCTTCCTTGAAGAGTATGACTTTTCGGGAAAGACGATTATTCCCTTCTGCTCGCACGGTGGAGGAAGAATCGGGCAGAGCCTTACGGCGATAGCAAAGCTTGCTCCTGATGCAGATATGGGCGAAGGATTATCGGTGCATTATTCGGGAGGCTCTTCGCTTTCGGATGATATTAAGAAGTGGCTGGATGTTAATGGTATAAACTAATAAGAAGGTGGTGTGAACTAAATGAAGATAACAATACTTATGGGAAGTCCCAACAGAAATGGCTCAACAAGCATTCTGACAGATGAGTTTAAAAGAGGAGCAGAGGAGGCCGTACATACCTGTGAAGTCATAGATGTGTGTCATGCCAATATACATCCCTGCATTGGGTGTGTGGCCTGTGGATATGAAGGCCCCTGTGTGCAGAAGGATGATGTTGAAGGTATTAAGGAAAAGCTTCTTTCTTCAGATATGGTGGTATTTGCAACACCGCTATATTACTATGGCATGAGCGCACAGTTAAAAACAGTGGTGGACAGATTCTGCGCTTACAACAGCAGCTTAAACAGAAAACATTTGAAATCAGCACTTCTTACAGTGGCGTGGAATGCGGATGACTGGACTTTTGAAGCTTTGGTATCGCACTATAAAACCCTTGTACGTTATATTAACTTTGATGATAAGGGAATGATACTTGGATATGGATGTGGAAGCCCTGGCATGACAAAAAGAAGCAGATATCCCGAAGAGGCATATCGGTTGGGAAGGAGCTTGTAAATGAAAAAAGCTTTTGCTTTTGCAATGATAGTACTTATCATGACATCACTTTTGGATGGTTGTGGCGATAAGAATCAGGTACAGAGCAGTACTGAACTGACTTCAAAAGGAGATAGCCAAGCTCCTGTTGAAGAAGAGGAAAGATATGATATATCGTCTGTGGAGACTGACGTGGAAACAGAAGGTGTAGCAGAATCATCTGTAGTATTTTTTACAACGGATATAACAGCGGAGGGACTTGTCAGGATATACGAGCAGCTTGACTGGCAGCCAACCGGCAACGTAGCAGTGAAGATATCTACCGGAGAACCACCGGCAAGCAATTATTTAAGACCAGAACTGATTGGTGATCTTGTACAGCAACTTGACGGAACAATAGTTGAGTGCAATACGGCATATGGCGGTTCGCGTTCAAGCTCCGCCATGCACAGGCAGGTGGCAGAGGATCATGGATTTACCGCTATTGCCGACTTCGACCTGATGGATGAAGATGGTGAGGTGGAATGGCCTATGTCCGGAGGAAGCCGACTTGACATGATCATTGTCGGAAATCATGCGGAAAACTACACTGACTGGGTAATACTTTCTCATTTTAAGGGACATGCCATGGCCGGATTCGGCGGTGCGATAAAAAATGTCGGTATAGGCATATCCTCACCTAGCGGTAAAGTATATGTACATACAGCAGGGACCAAAACAAGCGGAAGTATATGGTACAGCGACCAGGATGCATGGCTGGAAGCTCTTGCAGAGATGGTCAAAGGTTTTAACGAGCATGTAGGAAGCGAGCATATCGTTTATATCAATGTGATGAACAGACTCTCTGTTGATTGCGATTGTGACGGGAACCCTGCTGAACCTGATATCCATGATATAGGCATTCTTGCAAGTTATGATCCTGTTGCCTTTGATCAGGCATGTGTTGATTTAATATATGAAGCGGAAGGGAATGAGGCTCTTGTAAACAGAATGGAATCCCTTCACGGCATTCATACACTTGAGCATGCAGAAGAAATCGGATTGGGAAGTCGTGCCTATGAATTGGTAAATATAGATGAATGACATTATTGCGTTGCTTCGGAAGTTATATTGTAAATTTATCAGGCGGTGAAGAGTCAAAAAAGATTCCTCACCGCTGTTTTATGAATGTTATATGCGATAAAAAATGCACAAAGGTGTTATACCTGGCCAAAGCTTTCTTTTAGTCTCTCTATGAGCAGGTCTGCTATTGGAGTAAAGACCTGATTCTTTTTCCAGATGATAAACATCTCTGCTTTTGGAGCTTCTTTCAAGGGGCGGAAGATTATATCACTGTCATTGCCGGTATTAACAAGCTTGTCGAGCATAATAGCATAACCGATTCCGGCTTTGGCCATTATTGCACCGTTGTAAGGAAGATTATAGGTTGCAACGATATTAACATCCTTAAGATTGTACTCAAACCAGTCGGGAAGTTCGTGATCAGCCCACTGTTTTGAACAGATCAGCGGAAGGTCTCTTAAGTCAGATATGGAGAAAGATTTTTTCTTTGAAAGAATATCGTCATTTCTGAAAATTACACCCCAATTATCCTTCGTTGACATGGGGAGACAGTTGTACTTGGTCAGATCCACATAATTCAATACGATGGCAAAGTCGAGTAAACCCTTATCAAGTTTTTCGCATACATCCTGCATGTTTCCGCTGTATATGTTACATCGGATTTTGGGATGGTCCTTTTGAAGTTTGCATACTATATCGGCGAAGAGACTCATCGCCTCCGATTCGGGGGCACCAATATAGATGTCTCCGCTGTTTATTTCCTCTAATGATTTAAACTCCGCTTCGGTTTTATCGACAAGGGAAAGGATATCTTCTGCCCGTTCTCTGAGGAGCATACCGGCTTCTGTGAGACGGATGTTGTAGTTGGAGCGGATGAACAGTTTTGTTCCCAGCTCATTCTCCAGTTCTTTCAGCTGCTTTGACATGGTGGGCTGCGAGATGAACAAACGCTCGGCAGCTCTTGTCATATTGCCCTCCCTGGCAGTTTCCAGGAAATATCTCAGTACTCTGATCTCCATACAGGCCACCTCCATAGATATTCTAATTAAGAATAACTAATAATGCAATATAGATATTGGACATTTCTTGTCTGCGAGAATAAACTGTAGGAAGAGTAGGATGTGAAGCGACGCACTTGAAGGGAGAAAAAGAGATGAAAAAAACGATAGCTTTATTACTGGCAGTTATTATGTGCGTTTCTGTTACGGCTTGCGGTACAGGAAATACGGAAGCAGAGACAGTACAGGAGCAGACTCCGCCACAGCCTGCTGAAGAGGTTGCAGCTATACAGGAAGACTCATCAGAGGTTTCAGAGACAGATAACACATCAGATGTAAAAGTTGCAAAGGATGGAGCTGATATGCAGACCGAGGACAAATCAATGCCCACAAGGATACCGATGGAGGGCGGTACAAAGATCAATATGTATTTTGGGGATACGCTCATCACCGGAGTGTTGAACGATTGTGATACAGCAAAGGCATTCATTGAAAAGCTTCCCATGACGCAGCATGTGAGCAGGTATTCACACGATTTTTGCGGAGTGACAGAAGATCTGCCCTACAATGAGGACGAAGTACATTATGGATGGCTGAACGGGGATATAGATTATGCGATCAATGCGCCATACTTTACGATCCTGTTTGAAGATGAGGATAAATCGGAGCAGTATGGTGACCAGGTAAATATCGGTGTCATCACCGTTCCGCTCAGTGAGATCGCTGCATTGGAAGGATCCTATGACGTTCGTATAGAGCTGGCTGAGTAAGGAGGATACATCAGATATGAAGAAAAAAAGATGGATAGGGATGTTGCTTGTTTTCGTTCTGCTCTTTGCTTTGGCGGGATGCGGAGCAACGGGGCAGGCACAGAATGAAAAGAAAAATGAAACTGAAGCAACGCCTCAAACGGAAGCTACCAAAACGGAGACAGTCGAAACAGAGGCTGCAGATGCGGTAGAAAAAAATACAGGAGATGGTAAAACACTTGTTGTGTATTTCTCATACACCGGTCATCTGGACAGCATGGCTCACTGGATCGCAGATGAATCGGGTGCAGATCTTGTAAGGGTAACGGCAAAGGAAGCATATCCCGAGGATTATGATGAAACGGTGGACAGAGCAAAGAAAGAACAGAATGAAGATGCCAGACCGGAGATCGACATTGATCTGACGGACGAACAGATGGCGGAATATGATACTGTGTTCTTTGGATTTCCGGTATGGTGGTATGACATACCCATGCCGATGTACACCTTCCTCGATTCATATGATCTTTCCGGAAAAACCGTTATCCCTTTCCTGTCACATGAGGGAAGCTCAAACGGGGCAAACGCGAGAAAGACGATAGAAGAGCATGCAGTAGGTTCCACGGTAAGATTTGATGATGCGCTTTCCATACGGGGCGGTGAAGTGGATTCTTCTGAACAGGCTGTCAGGGACTGGGTGGATGGTCTAGGCTTTGGTAAATAATAAAAGAACGATGGAGGAAAATGGAGAAAAGCCAGATATGTGAGAATTACAAAATATGATTCCGGAAATTTTGAGTAAATAGTATATTCCAAATAAAAGAGCTCACCTTCATCGGGTGAGCTCTAAGCATTTACCATTGCGGGTAACACCGCCTTATCATCAATATAGTAATCGCAGGTGATCTTCCGGGAATTGTTGCCGTACATTTCGATAACTTCCGGGAGATTGTCATTTATGGCATCGAATTACAGCTGATGATCACGGCACCAGGAGACTGCTTTCTCCAGGGCTTCACCGGCTCTGCAGGTCCAGAGGATGAGCTTGTTGCCGGATCTTTTCTTATTGATCAGATATTCGATCAGTGGTCTGTTTGGTTCGCCGAGCTCAGGCCAGTTGCTGTAGCAGAGGGTTCCGTCAAAGTCTACGGCGATGATCTGATATGCTGTTGTACTCATGACGGGCCCCCTTTCTTCAGGTTATGTATCAAGCCCTGCTTTATGTGCCTGAGTGTGCTGCAGTTTTCTGGGTATGTCGTATAGTTTTCCGTTTTTTATAAGCTTTGCTCCGGTCTGATGGTAGTTGAAGCTTATCCCGTTTTCGATGCACTGTGCGTGAACTGCTTCTACCCAGGAATAATCACAGATTCTGGCTCCGGGACCGGATTCTCCACCCACGGATACACGCTTGATGACAGGGCTTCCGTCAGATGAGCGGTATTCTTCGATGTATGGCTGCAGATCCACGGCGGTCAGCATCGGTTCGATCATTACGGAGTGGTGGAAGATTGGGAGAGATAGATATACCGGGAGCCTTTTGTCAGCCATTTCCTGATTTTCACAGGTAACAGCTATTGTGACATGCTCCCAGCCATAGCCCCAATTCTTTGGAAGATGGTCTGCGATCCGTTCCGGTCTCTTGGTGATCATGAAGAAAGAACAGTCGGAACGTTCATATATCATATCCCAGGCGTCTTCTCTCCATTCATCTGCATCGGCATGAAAGAAATCGGATGAAAAGCATGTCCAGATGTGTGAACCGAAGGGAACCTTATATCTGCCTTTATATTTGCCGGATCTTAAGATCTTAACCGGAAGTTCGAAGTTCTCTGTCTTTTGTACGATGGAAGGATCCTTTCCGATGGATTCATCCCTTCGGTACATATAGCAGTGCAGGCATCCGGTACTGGCCTTTGTGCATCCGTGCCACAGATTCCAGCCTATCGATTCCGGTGGTCTTGGATCGGTATTATCTTCCGGGAATAAAGACAACTGTTTCATGGCGTATTATCATCACACTTCCTACGTGGTATGTTCTTCCTCCAGATGGAAGATATCTTCTACATGGACATTAAAATATGCTGCAAGGCGAAGAGCGGGGAGCGATTATATTGTAGCAATCAACATGTACAATAATCCGGACTCTAACTCACAACCCGGCAACCCGGTTACTGTTCACTGCCTCGCCAAAATGCCTTTCTCATAACCATATTTCACCTTAGTTTTTTCTTGAAAAAGCCCGAAAAACAGGCGTTTTTCCGCATTTTTCTATTGCATCTTACGTGGTTATGTGATATAATTATCTCATAACCATATAGGAGGTGTCCGCATGGCAATCATCAAACAATTCGACAAACGGTCCGGTATCACTTATGTCTATGATTCCAAGTCTTATTACGACAAGGAGAAAAAATGTTCACGTGCAAAACGTACACTCATCGGCAAGATAGATCCCGATACCGGAGAGATCATCCCGACCGACGGCAGGAACAAGGGCGCTAAATCGAAACCCCTGATCCCTTCCCCCGAGATCGATATGGCCAAACGCATCAAAGAACTCGAGGATGAAAACCGGCAGCTCAACCTTCAGATCACGGCTTTAAGGAAAGAGCTGGCCCGTGTCAAGGGATCATCCCGTAAATAAGGAGCGCGGCTTTGACCCTTGAGCAGGCCCACAACATCCAGCGCCGGGAGCTCATGTCCCTCCGTGCTGAAAACAAAAGGCTTAAGAAACAGGCTTCCGGTCTTTTCCCTTCCGAAGAGAAGGAATCATTGGAGCGGCGCATACGGCATCTTGAGCAGGTTATCGCGACCAATGAAAGGAAGCACGAAGCCGCCCGGAGCCATTGGAAGCTTACTGACGAACGATGTTACAGGCTGGAGATGGAAAACCTGGATCTCCGAAAACAGGTGGCACATCTCAGCAAAGAGAACGGGCTCCTTCTATCCCGTGCTGAAAAAGCCGAGGCTGAGGTGCTTATGCTCAACGGCACTAACAAAAAACTTGAAAAGAAGATAAACACAAATTTCGAGAATTCTTCTCTGCCGTCATCTGCCCTGCCTTTCCGTAAGAAGGTTCCCAACAGCCGCAAGCCTACAGGAAGGAAGCCCGGCGCGCAGCCGGGACACAGGGCGCATATTGCCCGGCGTTTATCCCCGACCAGGGAACCCGTCCATCTTCCTGCCCCGGATAGGTTTTCTTCCGATCTCGATATCTATCCGACAGGCAGGCCCATCTCCAAACAGCTGGTCGATATTCAGATCCATGTCAAAGTCCAGGACTTCATCGCCGACGAATACCGCAACCGGATTACCGGCGCAAGGCTGCATGCCCCTTTTCCTGACGGGATCGTCAATGATGTTAATTATGGTCCGTCCATAAAAGCCCTCGCATTCCTCCTTAATAATTACTATAACGTTTCTATATCAAAGACCCGGCAATGCATCTCTGATCTGACAAAAGGTGTTGTCACCCTGTCCGCCGGGAGCATATGCAACCTTTCATCTGCTTTCTCTGCCGCTACTGAATCCGAGCGGGCAAAGATCTTCTCATTGCTTACACATGCTGATGTCCTTTACTCTGATGCTACTGTCAGCAACATAAACGGATCACGGAAGGCGGTTATCCTCTGCACTGATAAGGAGCAGGTATTATACCAGCATATGGATCATAAGGGGCATGAAGGACTTGACCGGACTCCCGTAAAAAACTTTAACGGCACAATAGTCCATGACCACGACAGATCCTATTATTCCTATGGATCAGGCCATCAGGAATGTCTTGCGCACATCCTGCGTTACCTCGTGGGCGCTATGGAAAATGAATCCCATCTTACCTGGCATAAGCAGATGCACAGCCTTATCCAAAAAATGATCCATACTGCAAAACGTAATAAATCCGGCATTCCAAAGGATAAAGTAAAACTCCTGTCTGAAAAATACGATTCTGTTCTTTCACTTGCCGCCGAGGAATATCTTATGCATCCGCCGGACAAGAATTACATGGATGGATATAACCTTCAAAAAAGGATGCGAGATTTCAAATGCGACCATCTTTTCTTTCTTACCCATCCCGATGTGGATTACACTAACAACATATGCGAACGTGGATTACGCAAATTCAAACGGAAACAAAAACAGGCCGTAGTGCTCCGCAGTGATTCAGGAGCGCAGCATATTTGTGATGCCCTTACAATAATCGAAACGGCAAGGATGCAGAACAAAAATGTATACGATGTCGTTGTTTCGGCGTTCAAGTAATGTTGCTCATTTATAGTTGAAAAGTTTGTATATTTTCAATAACTGAATCATCTCTTTCAAGGTGTTTACTGGCTTTGGTTAAGTTGTGAACAGTAACGGCCAGATAGCCGTGGGAGTGTGACTCAAGGAATCCGGGATAAATGAAGTTCCCGCCGTAATCCAATATCCGGGCGTTCGCACCAGCCAGTTTCTTTGCTTCCTCCGCGCTGCCTATATAGGCAAACACGCCGTCCTTCACCAGTGCCGCCTTCGCAAAAGGCCGCTTTTCATCCATGGTGATAATGTTTCCGAGAATGAGTGTCTGTTTCATTAGAATTATCCTCCTTACACTATTGATTTTTTGAAATGTGTTGCACTTTTCAAATAAAAAAGTAGTTCGTCAGGAAATAGGTTCTGTCCCAGTAGATTGGCCATTCATGGGCCTTGCCGTCCGGGGCGATGAATGCAATCTGATCAAACAGCCGGCTGTCAGCGGTATATTCGGGGGTAACATCCTTTACATCCGCGCAGTAGCTCTCTACTGAGCAACATGATCCCTGTGCCTCATGACAAGCCAGTGGATTACGACTGCTTTGCTCCTTACACGACTAGGTTATTGATTTTCAAAGCTTTTTTTGTCTATACTACAATGACCACACGCAAAAGCAACAAAAAGGAGATGCAGACATGACAGAAATGACAGAATCAAAAATATATATCGGCCTGAATGATATAACTACAAATACACAACTCTATAACGATGAGAAATATATAAATATTCTCCGCAAAGTGTGTTGTTCATACAATGTACAGTTTTCTTTCACTGTACAGGCAGGAGGATACATTTACGAGAACGGACAGTTCGCCCATGAAACAAGCCTGGTGCTTACGCTTATCAATGCCAATAGGACTGACGTAGAAGAGATTGCAAAGGATCTGTGCGCATTCTTTCATCAGGAATCAGTCCTGATCACGGAAAACCGGATACAGGCGTCCTATATCCATGAGTCACTGGAAGAATGAGTTTACAACTGCAAAAGCTGATACTCTGTCAAAATCAGTCTTCCACAAATTCCACCTTCATACTGGCAATCCTGCCGGCCCTGATCTTATCGTTTTTGTAATCAGAGTTTTCTATAAAAGATACCTGACGAAGGCATCCGCAAAGAGCCAGAATATCACATAAAAAAACTCGAGCGGTATATCATCAATGATCAGTTCTCTGATCAGGGCAAGTAAGATTCCTGATCCCACCGTCCCCACTACCATCCACCAGAACACTTTTCTGTGATGCCTGTTCTGTGCTTCTGTCTTCCCCAGCATATAATCCGTATCCGACTCTATGATCTCAGTGATCAGCTTTTTTTCCTCATCCGTAAATTTCGGTCCGTGTATCTCAAGTACAACAGGATATTCCTCCGGAATGCAGTCGACAAAATCCAAGAGATAATCCACAAACTCACCATCCAGAGACTCACAGCCTTTTATACTGAATTTGCTGATTATATCGCCGATCCCATCAACCCTGCACGGTATATAAGCAATCCCATCCTCCATCACATCTTTCTCCAGCCTGTGTCCCAGATAAGATTTTTTATAAAGATACTCTTCTCTTTTATGATATTTTTCCCAGTTCATACTTGTAATCCTTTCTTGATCATAGTGTATATATAACAAATCAATAAATCAGACTGACTATTCCAATCCCTTTCCTACAGAGTTACAATTCAGCGCATAGTCAATGCGCTGAATTGCAACATGCGAGGTCTACGCTTTGCACCGCCATGTAGAATCGACTAAAGCCGATGGGCGGCTCGCCGGCAAGTCAACTCTAACGAGCCGTAGCCCCGCAGCAAGCGCGTGGCTCGGCACTGAACAGTAACGCAACCCGGCCAAAAGTCTTAAATGTTTCTCCTTCGGCAATCTCAATGGGTTCGTACTTATCATTCAGCGATATGAGGTACGTTCCTTTTTTATTGCAGAGAAGTTTCTTACAGTAGGGTGGATATTGATTCACTTGAGGCTATCGCATTTGATCCTTATACGCATGGATACTATAAGGTAAACGGAAGAGTTGGTGAGGCTTTCAAGGATGGCTTGAAATTGAAATGACTCTGTGAATTATCCCGGAAGTTAAAACGGGAAAGCCACTGCATCTTTGTACAATTTTTGAAGCGTCTTGATAAATGCGACAAGGCTCTCGCGGCTATCCGTTTTGTGGGTGCAGAGAACACAGTGAAAGCATTCCCTACTGTCATAAGGGATCCACGCATATTGTCCGCTGTGGTCGTTCAAGAATCCGGGAGCAAGGCAGATGCCTTTGCCGGACGCGACATTCACAAGAGTAGAGTCGTGATCGGGACTGTTAAAATATTCGATTTTCCCGGAGGAGATGAGCTTTTGCTGGACACTACGTAAAGCGTTCGGAGAGCCGCCGCCTACCATGAGGGTGCGTCCGTAGATATCTTCATCTGTGATGATGTTCTTTTTAGCCAGTGGATCGTTTTTATCGGCAATCAGATAGATTCTGGAGTCAAAGAGCTTGTGGACGTTGATCCCCGGGATATGTTTCGTCTGTTCTATGAGAGCAAAGAGGACATCTGACTCATCCTTTAGAAAACTTTCCACACCGTTATCGTACTGAAACAGAGGAGTAACCTGGACACCGGGTTGCTCCTTTTCAAATATGCGGATGGCCTCCGGCAGGAAGTATATGGCCTGTCTGACCATCATGGAAACCGTTATATTGTCAGTATACCTGGCACTGAAATTCTGCCCCTGTTCTATTGCCCGCTTCATATCTTCGCGCATGCCGGAAAGGTATGTTACAAACTGCTGGCCGGCAGGAGTCAGTGCGGCTCCCTTGCCGTTCCTTTCAAATATCTTAAAGCCGACCTCATCTTCCAGCAGTTTTACCTGATAGGAAAAGGTGGGCTGGCTCACAAATGTATTCTCTGCAGCACGGCTGAAGTTAAGTGTTCGTGCCAGTTCTATACAGTAATTGATCTGTTTGGTAGTCATCGAAAAATCTTCCTAATGATCAGCTATTTAAAAATTAAATTAATTATAGGATATTTGAATTGGATATTTCAAGCACTTCATGCAATAATTTTATCAACGAAGCGAAACACACAGGAATGATCAAACAGATAACGGAGGATAATACGATGGCTAAAACATTGATCGCATTCTTTTCAAGAGCAGATGAGAATTATTTCGGTGGAGCAATGAGATATGTAAAGGTTGGAAATACCGAGATCGTAGCTGAAATCATGAAGGAACTGACAGGTGCAGATACATTTAAGATCGAGATGAAGGATCCTTATTCACCGGTGTACATGACCTGTATCGATGAAGCGAAGAAAGATAAGCAGAATAATGCAAGACCCGAGCTTACCGGATACTTAGACAGTATCGATGAGTATGACACCATCGTTCTTGGCTACCCGAACTACTGGGGGACTTTCCCGATGGCAGTCGCAACTTTCCTGGAAAGATATGATTTCACCGGAAAGACCATCCTTCCACTTTGCACCAATGAAGGAAGCGGAATGGGATCCAGTGAGAGTGATATTAAAAAATCTGCCAAAGGAGCAACAGTAAAGAACGGACTTGCGATCACTGGTTCTAAAGCGGCAGATTCCAAGGATGCGGTAAAGAATTGGTTTGCAGCTAACGGTTTGATCTGAAAAAGGACGGTGACAAAGATGGATTACGAAAAGGGATATGTTTTTGATCTGATGGAACAGGGCGGACCTACAGATGTGAGGGAGCCGTATTTTAGGGAAGCTGTAGATGAAATGATGAGGGCAAGAGTACTCTGTGCCAGGGCAAATGCAAAGATGCCGGATGATTCTACTTATGTGGAAGATCTGGAAGAACTCTTCGGGAGAAAACTTGATGATGTGAGGATTCTGACACCTTTCATCTGTGATTTCGGGAACAGGGTGAAGTTTGGAAAGGGAGTTTTCATCAACCATTCAGCGATACTGTCTGCGTCCGGGGGGATTGAATTCGAAGACGGCTCCATGGCAGCGCCGGGGCTTCGGATCGCAACCATCAATCATGATATGAATGAACGTCATGCGATCTATACCTATGGAAAAGTAACAGTAAAGAAGAATGCCTGGATCGGAATGAATGTGACTATCTGTCCGGGTGTGACAATAGGAGAATATGCAGTTGTAGCTGCAGGTGCTGTAGTTACCAAGGATGTACCTGACTATGCCGTAGTCGGTGGCGTACCTGCCAAAGTGATCAGGATGCAGGATCCGTCTGAGCAGAGTGAATAAATAAACAAAACGGAACATGGAAACTGACGAGTTCAAAATGTCAACATATTAATGAACGGAGGATTGTGCAATGGAATTTATAACACTTAATAACAAACTGGAATGTCCCGTAGTCGGGATCGGAACATTTATGCTTTCGCCTGCAGATGCGGAAAACAGTGTCAGAGAAGCACTTAAGATGGGATATCGTCTCATTGATACAGCAAACGCATATGTAAATGAGCGGGCAGTAGGAAGAGGTATGAAGGACAGCAGTGTAACGAGAGAAGAGATCTTTCTTTCTACAAAGCTCTGGCCCAGTGAATATGAGAATCCGAATGCTGTGGATGAGACTCTGGAGCGCCTTGGGGTTGACTACGTAGACCTTCTATATATCCATCAGCCTGCCGGCAACTGGCTCGCAGGATACAGACAGCTTGAGAAGGCTTATAAGGAAGGCAAGGCAAAGAGCATCGGTATATCAAACTTTGAAGGGAAGTACATCGAGGAACTGGAGACGAAGTGGGAGATCGCACCGCAGTTTATCCAGGTAGAGGCTCATCCTTATTTTACCCAGAAAGAACTGAGAAAGACTCTTGATAAGTATGGCATCAATCTTATGAGCTGGTATCCCTTGGGTCACGGGGACAAGAGCCTTATAAATGAACCGGTATTTGCCGAACTTGGAAAGAAGTACGGAAAATCTTCCGCACAGATCATCCTCCGCTGGCATACCCAGATGGGATTTGTAGTGATCCCCGGCAGTAAGAACGTGGACCATATCAAAGATAATCTCAACATTCTCGATTTTAAGCTGACGGACGAAGAAATGGCTAAGATTGCAGAGCTTGATAAGAATGAGAGATATTATCACAGGACAGATGAGCAACTTAAACAGTTCGCAGGCTGGAAACCTGATTTTGAAAAGGGTTGAGGTGAAGATCAGTGAAGACGAGAATGTTAAGGGATATCGAGGTTTCGGAAGTGGGAATGGGCTGCATGGCATTTTCCCATGGATACGGAAGGCTCCCTTGAAAGAATGCAGACGGATTACGTGGATATCTACTATCTGCATAGAATGAGCGGAGTGCCGGTTGAAAAGGTTGCAGAAGCCATGGGAAAGCTCATGGATGACGGACTGATCAGAGGTTGGGGACTCTCTCAGGTAGATGTTGACGTGATAGACAGGGCACAGAATGTAACGCCTCTTGCAGCCATCCAGAACATCTGCTCCATGGTGGAACGTGACAGTGAAGCAAAGATCATTCCCTATTGTATGGAGAACAATATCGGTTTTGTGCCGTTCTCATCGATCGCAAGCGGGCTTTTATCCGGAAAGATCACACCGCAGACACAGTTTGAAAGAAATGATGATGTAAGGAACTGGGTTCCGCAGCTTTCTAAGAAAAATATAGAAGGTAATCAGCCAATCGTTGAAATGCTTAAGAATTTCGCAGATAATAAGAATGCAACTCCGGCCCAGATATCCCTTGCCTGGATGCTGCATAAATACCCGAATGTTGTTCCGATACCGGGATCCAAGAACAAGGAGAGGATCATTGAAAATCTGGATTCGGCGAACGTAGAACTGACGGATGAAGAGTTTTCAGATCTTGAACGATCATTGAAAGGACTAAAGGTATACGGACACAGAGGATTAGGCGGTTTTTGACGGAGGAAATGATAGTGAATTAAAAAATGAGAATTCTAAGTCTGCTTCTTACAGCGCTTATGGTAACAGGTCTTTGCGGATGCGGAACCGCAAGTGACGTCTGAAAACCTTGGCATTGCAGCTGATTGATAAAGGGTGAAGAGGTGTATTGAAACCGAATATGAAAAGCAAGGATAAAACAAACGTAATGCGGGTTCTGGATGGAAAGAAGATTTCTTATGAAAGCTATTCCTATGAACCGGATCCCACAATGAGCGGGGAACAGATAGCGGAAGTACTTGGCGAGGACGCTGAAAAGGTGTTCAAGACACTCGTGACACAGGGAAAGTCCGGGGCATATTATGTATTTATAGTCCCCGTTAAAGAAGAACTTGATCTTAAGAAAGCTGCGAAAGCCTCCGGAGAAAAAGCGATAAGCATGATAAAGCAGAAGGAATTACTGCCACTAACAGGCTATGTTCATGGAGGATGCTCTCCAATAGGGATGAAAAAGCAGTTCCCTACATTTATCCAGGAGGGTGCGTCCGGGTTTGAGAGTGTTTTCGTCAGCGCCGGTAAGGTCGGGTACCAGATAGAATTGTCACCGGTTGACTTGATGGCGGTTTCTGGGTGTAAGGAAGCGGATATAATAGTGTGATGGTGTGAAAAAGGAGCGTTGAAAGGCGCAGGATGGGTCGGCTATATCCTCCGGATCGACAGAAAAGCCATCTATATCGCCGGGGATACTGATGTCACAAAAGAAGCAAAGCCCTGTCCTACGCCGTGCATAATGTTACAGTGACGAAAAGGAATACGTTGCTCCGGGAGAGGTTAATGTGAGCAACCGGCTTATTATGTTATGAAACAGTATCCCGGTATATCGAAGCAGGAACGAACATGATATGATGAAAGACAATGAGGGAAAACATAGAAAAGGACAGAGAAAACAGACAAAGTGTGATATCTATGGATAATGACAGAAAAGACCTTGCATGGGATGAGATTAAAATAGAACATATCGTAAAAGATGAGTGGATCGACTTCAGAAAGTCGGCATATCGTTTCCCGGATGGCAGCGTGTTTGAGCCGTTTTACAGCTATAGCCGCAGAAACTACGTTGTGATAGTGGCCTCTGATGCGGAGGGTAAGTTTATTTGCGTAAGGCAGTTCCGGCAGGGAATAAAGGAAGTCACCACCGAATTCCCGGCAGGTGGTCTGGAACGAAAAGATGGAAAGGAATATGGTTCTGCAGAAGCCGGCAATGCCTCAGAGGATCCTCTGTCTGCGGCGAAGAGAGAACTGCTGGAAGAAACAGGCTATGAATCTGAAGAGTGGACTCACCTTCTGACGGTGCCTTCAAATGCGACCATAGCGGATAATTACGCATATCTCTATATGGCTGAGAACTGCCGCAGAATATCCGGACAGAACCTTGATGAGACAGAATTCCTTAATGTAGAGCTTCACAGTGAAGGTGAAATAGAGGATCTGATAGCAAAAGGCGGCTTTCAGCAAAGTGTTCACATAACAGCATGGCTTTTATCAAGAAGACAAAAGGGCTGACCATAGGCCCAGTAGAAACCCTCAGGATCACCTGGCAAAAAAGAAAAGCAGAAATGAAAAGGAGGCTAACATGAACGAGATTTTCAAAAGGATCAGCGTAAGAAAGTTTGAGGACAGACCGGTTGAGGATGGAAAGCTCACCCAGATCATGAAAGCTGCGATGGCGGCGCCTTCTGCAGGCAATCAGCAGCCCTGGGAGTACTACATTGTTCGGGACAGGGAAGTGATAAAAAAGCTGTCAGAATGCAGCCCTTATGCCGGATGCGCTGCAAATGCACCTGTAGTTATAGTTCCCTGCCTCAGGACAGAGGGACTGACATTTCCCAGGATAGGGCAGATAGACCTTTCTATAACAACCGAGAATATCCTGCTTGAAATTACATCCCTCGGACTTGGCGGTGTATGGCTTGCGGTTATGCCGGAGGAGGACAGGGTGCAGAAAGTGGATGCTGCCCTTGGCATAGGGGAAAAGCTTCATGCCTTTGCTCTTGTTCCTGTTGGATACCCGGCAGAGGACAGACCACAGGAAGACAGATATGATGAGACAAGGATCCATTATATCGGATAACAGGATACTTAAGGAGAATCAGGTCACAAGGTTGATGGCGCTGGAACTATTAAAATACTTGGTGATGAAGGGATAATAAAGCTGGAGTGGGAGCGGTTGTAACCAGAGTTGCTGAGGCAACGGTAGGTATAGACGATAAGATTACGGGCAGCATCGGAAAGGGTTTTCTGGTGCTGCTTGGAGTGCATAAGGATGATAACGAGGATACAGCAAGGTGGCCGGGATTCGGTGATGCCGCCAGGCCGGAAAAGGCGATACCGCTATATGAGCTTGTGATAAAGGAGTGTAAGGAGCGGGGATACCATGTGGAAACCGGGGAATTCGGAGCGGATATGAAGGTATCCTCTGTAAATGACCGGCAGCTTTAACGGAGAGCTTTCTTCCGGGTGCCGTGCAGGGTGCTTGGCAAATGATCTAAAAAACTGCACCCGGATGGTCAGCGATTATAAAACAGCTCAACTCAAAAAGATATGACTTACTCTGATGATTTCGTAATAAGCTCAATGGATGAGCTGATAGAACTGATATATGCTCCGTTTGCTAAGCGTATGTAAAAGGGGGACAGATCATGCCATTCATTGACACTAAAACAAATGTAACCATAACAAAGGAAATTGAGTATATAGAATGATTTGGTCCGGTTCGGACAAAAACGAGGGTAAAACCAACCATATATTGATGGAGAAAAAGAAATCCGGGATAATGAGTGAAAGGGTAAACTTATGAAAGCAAAGTCAATTCTGATCGCAGATACAACAAAAGCGGAAAGAGAAGCGATAGTAAAGCAGTCTCTTGACTGTGGCGGGGGATGTGAAAACTGCTCATCATGCTGGCTCGGAGGAGGCAGCCCCTGGGATATTTATCAGGATTATATTGACGGTAAGAAGGAGATACGGGACATCAATATGGAGTACATGGAAAGATACCGTCAGGACAGGCAGATCAGGTGAGGGATCAGGTTATGGATGTAGCTCCTGAGATTTACGACTCAACGGAAGAAGAGCGCAGGGATTTCATAAAAAGAAAATATCACTGCATATCTGACTGTGATATGTGCGGATTATGTAAGGTATTTCACGGTAAGGATCCGGAGAACGCCTATCGGGATTATATTGATGGGAGAAGATCATTTACAGAGGTTTCGGCTGATTATAAATAGACTTTGGATAAAGCCTTGGATCACTCTTCTTTATCCTTAATAATCATATGATGAATAGCTTTAGCAATAACTACCTCGGGAGCCTCCTTAAGCTTTTGCTCTTTGGGAGGTTTTTTTATTTCAATCTTTTTAAGTTTTGGAACATCCTTATTTTTCTTCTTCATTTCCATATGTATAATGCAAGCCGGGAAGAAAAACTCCCCGGCTTTATATGTAATGCGCATGCAGAATAAGTGCAATGCGCCTGCTTGAGGTCAGGCACCGGACTCCGGCGCAAAAGAGGTAAGTATCATAAGCTTTTTCCTCCTTTCCTCGGGATTATTATAGCATGTTTTTTCCGACACAGACGTACAGTTTACGGATTGTTTATTGTAAGCTTGACAGGCACGTGATGTTCTGCTGCCTAAGATTATTGAGCTTTGGGGCTTAAATGTAAAGGTGGACGTGGAAGCTAAAAAAACTTCAGGCAACTGACCGGCAAATGACAACGGCTTTATTCATGCTCAGGTGTACACAGATTGGACTTTCAATCAGGGATCTGGATCTGCTGACCATAGGAATGGTCAATGAAATGTTTATCGAGAACAGGAATGATGAAGGAGCTGACAAATACTATCGTAGGATAGCAGGTCAGGCTGAATTCGATGCATTTTAGGGGTTGTTTTGACAGGTGTTATATTGGATAATTATCCATGAATGTTACTTTCATATTTTCCAGTGTGACAGAATATATCAGGGAAGAGCTGGGGGCTCTGATTCGGATAAGAAGTTGTTCAGAGAGAATTATCTGATGTGCTCTTAATTCTGACAAGACTATTGGTAGTGTAAAGCAAGTTATGAAGACAGTAGACCGTTCTAAGGGATAAATGACATCAGGACTCATCTACTAAATGGGTTTCTCTTCATGTCGTATAACCGTAAGCGGTACCCCTTAGGACCATTGCTGGAGGTTAAAAAATGATACTGAAAAAATCTAATGCAGTTCTGGGTTTATTGTCGTCCATCGCCGTAGTGGTGCACATGGGATACAACTGCTTTTCTTATCTCACCTTCTACTACAATCCGACATTGAAGCTTGCCACTTCCATGCCGCTTATGGTGCTGGTGTGCGCCCACGCAATCTGTGGCATGTGCTCTGTATTTCTGCTGGGTGACGGTACAAGGCTTGACCTGTATCCGCAAAAGAACAAAAAGACCATAATCCAGCGCATTTCGGCGGCTCTGATTTTTCCGCTCCTCATTGTTCATCTAAAGACCTTTGAAGCCATGAAAAGCTGCGCGGAAAGCGGCATCTGGATCGGCTTTGCCGTGCTGCTGGTACTGCAGCTTCTTTTTTATGTGGTTATCACGGTGCACACGTCCATCTCTTTCTCCAAAGCATGTATCACCCTTGGTCTGCTTGTTGATGAAAAGAAAGTCAGACTGACGGACAGGATAGTCTGGTGCGTCATGACTGCTCTGTTGCTGGTAACTTCCTTTACTGTTGTAAGAGGGCAACTGTCAATGTTTGTACATATCTGAGGTTGGTGCATGAAGGAGATACTGATAATTGGAAACGGTATATCGGGAATGATGTGCGCCATTCGCTGCGCAGAACTTGGCATGAAGGTTAAGCTGATCGCCCCGGGACCTTCGGAGCAGTCCCAGTCAGTAATGGCTGCAGGCGGGATAAATGCAGTTACCGAAAGGCATGAAGAGGGTGACAGCGTGCAGTGCCATATTGAGGATACCCTTAAGGGTGGTGCTTACCTTGCAGGCAGCAATGCTGTTAAAGGGCTTTGCTCGGATGCGAAAGAGATCATTCATTATCTGGAGCGGATCGGAACGGTGTTCTCTGTGGATGAGCAGGACCGCCCGCTGCTGAGGGCCTTTGGCGGGCAGACCTACAAGAGGACGCATTACTGCGGATCTTCTACAGGTAAGCACATCGTCTCGGCCCTGGTCATGGAGGTCCGCAGGTTCGAAGCGGCAGGGCTTATAACCAGGATCATGAGGCATCACTTTTACTCGGCACTGATAAGTGACGGACGCTGCTACGGTGCCCTACTTTATGATGAAGACGCAAGAGAGCTGGTGCCTGTATATGCAGATGCTCTTGTGATGGCCACCGGCGGGCAGAACTGTCTTTTTGGCAAGACCACCGGGTCAAGCAGGTGTGATGGCTATGCTGTGGGACGGCTTTTCATGCAGGGAGCAGCCCTGAAGAATCTTGAATTTATCCAGTTCCATCCGACCACACTGGAGACGCCCCAAAAGAGAATGTTGATCTCAGAGGCGGTCCGCGGCGAGGGCGGAAGACTTTTTTATATGGACGGCGACCAAAAGGTCTTTTTCATGGAGGATAAGTACGGGCCCAGGGGGAATCTCATGACCCGCGACCTGATCTCCAGGGAGATCGTTGCTACCGGCCGGGATGTGCTTCTGGATATCTCATTTATGGACAAGAGGCTGATCGATTCAAGGCTTCCCGAGGTGCGGGACATCTGCGCCAAGTACAGGGGAATCGATATTTCAAAAGAGCCGATTCCTGTAGCACCATCTGTTCATTATTTCATGGGCGGTCTGGCTGTGCACAAGGATCATGAGACGAATATCCAGGGGCTGTATGCTGTGGGTGAATGTGCGTCCATATATCATGGTGCAAACAGACTTGGGGGCAATTCGCTGCTGTCGGCCATGTACAGC
Organism: Lachnospiraceae bacterium AD3010; assembly: GCA_000622025.1. Classification (GTDB taxonomy): domain Bacteria; phylum Bacillota; class Clostridia; order Lachnospirales; family Lachnospiraceae; genus NK4A144. Next base: position 38,604 of record JHWU01000018.1, read on the forward strand.
GGAAAGGTTGCGGCAGAGAGTATTTCCGGAAAAGACCATAAATTGGAACCTGCGGATTTTGAAAACTATATTCTGGCTGAGCAGGAAGGTTTTAAAAAGATGCTGGATGCCAAGAGCCCATTTGCTGCGATGCACATCCGTGACATGCTCGCTGACACCATGCGGGAGCATATGAGCATTGTCCGCTGCGCGGATTCTCTTTCCAAGGGCATCGAGGACGTGCGCTACTATCTGTCAGTTGCTGAGCGCATACATTATGATGCCAGCGTTTCTGCATACACCAATTACAGCTTAAGCGGGATCCTGACCCTGGCCCTGGCTGCCCTCACATGCGCCGACGCGCGCAGGGAAAGCCGCGGCGCCCACTATCGAAGCGACTATCCTACGGCCAGTGATGAGTACAGGGCTGCTACGATTATTTCTTATAATGACGGAAATATGCAGGTAACCTTTGACAGGGAGAATGCCTATGAAGATTAGAATTTTTCGCCAGAAAGTCCCTGATTCCGAGCCCTATTGGGAGGCCTTCAACTACGACGGGACCATGGAAATTTCCGTTGCCGGAATGCTGGACAAGCTCAATTTTGGCGACGACATCATAAATGATCTTGGGGAAAAGACAGATCGCATCGGTTGGGATTGTTCCTGCCTGCAGGGTATGTGCGGCGCCTGTGCCATGGTGATAAATGAGACTCCGGCACTTGCCTGCGAGACCTTCCTCAAAAATCTCAAAGGGGATGAAGTGGTGCTCCGCCCATTAAGGAAGTTCCCTGTGGTTCATGATCTGATCGTGGACAGAAGCGTGATCCACGAAACACTAAAGAGCACCAACGTGTATATCGGTGAATACAATCCCAAAGGAAAAGAAGACCACGAGCACCAGTACGCTGTGGCGAACTGCTTAAAGTGCGGCCTGTGCCTGGAGGTCTGCCCCAATTATACAGATGGGAAATCTTTTTATGGCGCCGTTTATGCCAATGACTGCTATCTGGTAAAAGCCCGGAACAGGGAAAAGGCCGGGGATATCCGCAGCTCTTACGCCGGGCATTTTGCAAACAGCTGCTCAAAAGCTCTTTCCTGCATGGAGGTATGTCCTATGCACATTCCGACGCTGTCTTCCATGGCGAAGATGAACCGATAATGGCCTTTCGTCGTTTATAGTGGGTTTACCCACTATAAACGACGAAAGGCCAAGAAATCTTTACAAAGTGAAGTTTATAGTAAAGCATTTTGAGAAGAATCGGGAGACCGGTTCTTTTCTTTTGCGATAAAAGGGGGTGACTGGATCCGGGGAACACGGAGCTTCTGGCTCAGAAGCACAGGCTGCTTGGAGAGGCAGTTGCGGCTACAAAGGAAAAGCTGGAAACCTTAAAGACAGCAGCCGAGCAGGCGAATACTGCTCTGACCAATGGAGATATTTCTAAGGAACAGTATGATGCCCTGCAGAGGGAGATCATTGAGACCGAGAATGGGATACCTGGATATGGAGACCATGAACATCGTGACCACGCAGATGTACATTGACGGGTATCAGGTGAAGCTGGTCAGTGATACAAGATACGGAACTAAAGCGTCTGTGGACGCAGGTAGATATCAGGAATACCGCATCATGCAGGATGTTGGAAAAATGTGGATATACAAAAGAAGGAATGATCAGACAGGGGAAAATGGTTAATACATGGTGTGACTACTATGTGTACGGAATTTTGGCATCCGATATTTAGCAAAATACAACATCGTGTTTTTCGGAGAGTCGTGTAACAGCGGCTCTCTCTTCAAACATTATATAATCACCATAAAGAGAGGGCGAGAGACAAGCTCAACGACCCCTCCGCAACCTGCCATATATAGGAAAGGTACGAAAGCTTGAATGATGGGTCTCATATGTGATAAAAGGCTCATCAGTCATTTATGAGGAATACGCTAAGAATGGATAGAATACTGGAATACAGAGTAAAAGCCTCTGATCTTGATAAAACGGTTAACGGAATACTTGTTAAGGTGTTAAAGCATTGTATGAGGCTGACGCCTCACGAGATAAGTCATGCCAAGTTTACGCCGGGAGGGATCACAGTTTTAAGGAATGACAACTTAACAGGGGAGTTTGAATCCGTGACTGTCAAAGGCAGAGTATGCGCGGGGGATATCGTCAAAGTGTTGTTTTCCGATGATCCTAAAATAGTCGAAGAGAAGATTGTAGCTGTAAAGGGTGATGTCCGGATCCTGGTACGAAGAAACATTGTAAAGAGGCTCCGGCTGTTGTATAATACCTCCTGCAAATCAGATAAAGGGATTATCACAATCGAAGATCCGCTCGGAAAGAGTTTAGGGATGATTACGGGCCTGTTTTCAGTACCATAGGAGGGGAAAGATGGAAACAGATAATAGAAAGAAATTTCTAAACAAAAATTCATTATTGGAGCATCGCTTGAAAAAGGAGGTCCTGGAGGACGGGCTGGCCTATATTCCCTGTTATGTACAGAGTATGGAGGATATCATAAGTAAATACAGCATCAGGGGCTGTGTGAGCCTTAACTCCGAGTTTTCGGATTATATAACTGATTTTATTGAGTGTGTTCCGATAAAGTATCCCATTGTTCTGGAGATATACGGGTCAAAATTTACCGAAGAGCAGAAAAAGCTGATTGTTGACACGATCACTTCGGACGGAGATTATGCGCTTGGCAAGATCATACAGGAGAACAGACATCACCGGCTCGTTTTTTTGGAGATGGTGGTCGGTACCGTGATCTCGGGAATTCTCCTTGCATTAATAGGAAAATACCTTGATGATATTCCACAGGAATTTTTCTATGTGCTATTCTGGTTGTTTGCGGACTCCTTTGTCAGATATATTTTTGTCGAAAGAGGAGACTATCTGGACCAAAGGATCGGCGCAGGGAGAATTGCAAGCATGAAGGTGGAGTTTGTAGAGGACGAAGATAACAGCCTCTGTCTTTTGCAGGAGTAGGGAGATTTAAATTTTGTTTCGGAGAAAGCGGCAGGTTCGTACAAGTGGACTTGTGTCCGCTGTCATGAGTCTTTTAACACTTTTTGCCATTGCAGTATCGGTGAGAAATGACATTTTCAGAGACTCAATGTATATGGTAAGGATCGTCGATCTTATCGGTCTCGTTTTTTTGACATTTCTGTCAGGATATCTATGCTTTAAGGATAGCCGCATCGGAGCAATGGGCTATTTTACCCTCTTTCTTTTTAATCTTTTTATTGCGGTCTTCTTTTCGGCACTTACAGGCAGTGTTTACGGGATGCCGGAGCATAGCCGTTTTATCGCAGTTCTTACGGGCATAGATTATTTTTTTTCCATGACCTTTTTTCTGACCTTATGGCTCTATCAGAAGAGATTTCTTGAGGAAACAGCCGTAACGCGCATGGTTACCGTGCTGATCTCCGTCGGGGTTATCATTTATTTCGCTGTCATCCTCGTCAACATATTCAGGCCGGTTCTTTTTCTTGTCACTGACGGGGGTATTTATTCCGATGATATTGAGGATTATATCAGCATCATTCTGGATCTGTTTTTTCTGATAGCATTGTCGGCTGCTACCCTGTTCTCCAAATTGAGCAAAACCCGTAAGCTTTCTTTTATATGCTGTATCTTTTCTCCCGTGCTCTTTTCGATGCTGTCCCTTAATATGGACATTTTAAGCAGGTATGTCTCGGTGTGGGGTCTGATGACGACAGTGTTTATGATGCCGGTCTGCCTTATGTTTTTTAACACAAATGATGAACTGGAGAAGGATAATCTAAGATACGAAAAGGAACAGGTTAAGCTTCAGGTCGCAGCCATGATCTCACAGATGCAGCCCCATTTTCTTTATAATTCTTTGGCGGTCATCGAAGCTTTATGTGAGGAGGATCCGGGGCTTGCCGCCAGAGCCATCGGTGAATTCTCGGAGTATCTGCGTGAAAATATTGATTTTGCCAATAAAAGCGAGCCTGTTTCTTTTTCGGAGGAATTGAATCACATAAAAACTTATGTATGGCTTGAAAAGCTTCGTTTTCCAAACAAACTGAACATTGAATTCGATATTGGCTGCACTTCTTTCCCGGTTCCGGCACTTTCGGTCCAGCCTATGGTTGAAAATGCGATAAAACACGGTGTCTGTAAGAAGAAAGATGGAGGGACCGTGAGGATAGGTTCATTTGAAACGGATGAGCACTATATTGTATCGGTAGTCGACGACGGAACCGGTTTTGATACCGCAGTGCATACGGATGACAGGAGAAAACACCTGGGAATAGAAAATACCCGATACCGGGTCCGGGAAATGGTGGGCGGAAGTCTTACTATCGAGAGCACTCCGGGCATAGGAACGAGGGTAACCATAAGGATTCCCAAATAAATGAAAGGCATGGGAAATGAGAATACTTGTTGTAGAAGATGAACCTGTCCTGTTAAGGCAATTGACCAGACGTATTTCTGAGGCTCTGCCGGAAGCTGAGATAGTGGCTTTTGATAATGTCGATGATGCGCTTGCTGCCTTACCTTCAGGGGTGATCGATATTGCTTTTCTGGATATAGCGATAGGATCCGTGACAGGCATTGACCTGGCAAGGTGTGTTAAAACCGCATATCCCGCGTGTGACATAGTTTTTACCACGGGATACAGCGAGTACGCTCACAAAGCCTTCGAGCTGGGAGCCAGCGACTATCTTTTGAAGCCTGTTACGGCAGAAAAAATTGAGCATGCATTATCACAGCTTCGGCATACTTCCCTTAAAGAGAACTTAGGGAAGGGATTGTTTATCCGATGCTTTGGCAATTTTGAAGTATATTATGACGGAGAGCCTGTCGTATCATTTACAAAACGTTCGAAGGAACTCTTGGCTTATCTTATAAATAAGGCCGGCGTTCTCTGTCCGGTCGCCGAAATCTGTAATGCCATATTCAGGGACAGCTCCGACTCTTATATACGTGTCGTTAAGAAAGATCTCATAAAGACTCTTTCGGATATGGGCGAGGAAAGTATTCTGATAAAGGGCTGGGGAGTACTCGGAATCGACAGAAAAAAAGTACGGTGTGACTACTTTGACTATCTGGACGGAAAGCCGGGTGCCCTGAATCTGTATCATGGTGTGTATATGTCCCAGTATGACTGGGCTCAGGTACACAACTTATTAAAGACCGGCAAAAAGGGCTGAACATTCACTTATGACTTTCACTTATGTTTTGTATTTAACGGACTTTTAACATTTTTTTAGGTACAATGTCTGTCATGTGTTGTAACTACGGCGAGGCTTTCCGACGCAGTAGATGGGAACATGGACAAGCCAGATGTGCAAGTAATTTTGTAACAGTTCCTAACTATTCGGAATAATGAAAGGAGCAGCTATGAAGGCAGATATGATCATAAGGAACGCAAAAATCTTTACATCGGACAGGGACAGCCTGCTGGCCACAGCCCTTGCGGTAAAAGACGGTAAATTTGTATATGTGGGAGATGAAGCCGGCCTGTCGGATTATGAGGGAGAGGTTTCAGACCTTGGCGGCAGGTTCATCATGCCGGGGATCATCGACAGCCATGTGCATGTTACCATGCCCGTCGGATTTGAGTATAAGGATATGGGCGAGTATATAGCATGTGACAGCAAGAAGGAGGCCCTTGACTTTATAGCTGATCATATTAAGAACTATCCGGGCAGGGAGAGCTACAATTTCCTCCTGGAGCGTGTTTTTCTGCATGGTGAAGAGATCACAAAGGAAGATCTTGATGCTGTCTGTGCCGACAGTGAGATCATGATACTGGAGGGTGAGGCACACAGCATATGGGCGAATTCCAAGCTTCTTGAGCGTCATGGCATTACGGATGATATCATCGATCCTGTACCGGGGCTCAGTTACTATGTGCGTAAGGATGGACATGTGACAGGAAATATCTTTGAAGCGGCTGCGGAAACCCGCTTTCTGATCGATGGTGCGGAAAAGCTGACAGATGAGCAGATCGATGCCGCACTAAAGCGGTGGATCGATTTTTCCTTAAATACAGGGGTTGTGGCTGTCTTTGATGCCGGTATTCCGGAATGTAATGATTTTCATGAGAGAGTTTACAGACGATTAAAGAAAATGGATGAGGAAGGAGAGCTTCCTGTTTATATTGACGGCTGCTATGTGATCACACAGCCCCGCCAGGTGCCGGAGGCAATAAAAAAGCTTAAGAGCTTTAACAGTGAATTTAATACGAAACACCTTAAGGTGCATACCTTAAAGATTTTCAATGACGGTACCTTAAAGATTGAAACGGCAGCACTTGTGACACCTTATGAAGATACCGGGGACAGGGGAACAGCTGCCTTCAATAAGGATCAGATCGCAGAGCTTCTTAAGCAGCTTAATGAGGCAGGGCTTGACCTGCACCTGCACACCGTCGGTGAAGGCGCATCCCGTAATGTACTTGACGGTGTGGAGCTGGCTAAGAAGGAGCTCGGGGATAAGTACCATGTGAAAGTCACCTGCGCACATCTTGAGATTCAGGATGATGCGGATATTGAGCGTTTCGCAAAGCTGGGTGTCAACGCCAATTATACGCCCTGGTGGCATGCGGGAAACATGGGTGGAGATCCTTATAAGACCTGGTGCGAGCTGCTTGGTGAGGAGCGTGCGGGTAAGATGTACCGCTGTAAGTCGGTCTGGAAGACCGGTGCCAATGTCACATGGTCCAGCGATGATATCCACTATGGTGATTTTAACAACTGGAGTCCGTACCTTGGCATGGAGGTTGGCATGACAAGGTGGATAAATGAGAAGACCAGAGCCGCCGAAACAGACTGGACCGTCAGAGCGAATCCTTCCGCAGATGAGCAAATGAGTATAGAAGAAATGATACTCGGATATACGATAAACGGAGCAAAGCAGCTTGGTATAGAAGATAACAAGGGCTCTATTGAAAAAGGCAAGGATGCTGATTTCCTTGTATTTGACACCGACCTCCTTACTGCAGAGCATGAGGGCTTCAGCTACAACAAGCCGACCGATGTGTATTTTGCAGGCAAGAAAGTTAATTAATATTACGAGAGGAGAACGGGATAGGTCAGGTACTACGGTTTACAGGCTCTGCCTGCAATTGAGACATACTTCGGTAAAGATAAATTAGATTCATCTGAAAGGAGATGCGAATAATGAAAGGAAACATTGTGATCTACGGTAATATCTATACAGTTGATAAGAAAAAGCCCAAGGCTTCGGCACTTGCGATTTCTGACGGTAAGTTCGTCTATGTGGGCGACGAAGAGGGGGTAAAGGAATATATCGACAAGGACACGGAGGAGATCCGGTATGATGAGGGTATCATTCTTCCGGGATTCGGAGAGGGACACGGTCATATCGCACCCGGAGGAACGGAAGCGCTGTTCTTTGTACATCTGAATCCCATGGGTACCTTAAAAGAACATCTTGCTGCTATAAAGAAGTTCATCCGGGAGCGTCCGGAGCTGGATGTTATTCAGGGCTCAGGCTTCATACCCACACCGGATATGGGACCAAACGGTCCCACTGCGGATCTGCTTAACGGCCTGACAGACAAACCGATCGTTCTTGCCGATATAGGTCATCATTCTTATTGGGTGAATCATGCCGCAATGGATCGTCTGGGAATCGACAAAAACACGCCGGATATAAGTGACGGAATAATCACCCGGGATGATCAGGGGAATCCCACCGGTTATTTCCGTGAGGGTGCCATGGATCTCTTAAAGGAGCTTACCGTGTTCTCGGTTGAGCAGTATAAGGAGGGATTCCTGCACTATCAGGAGGAATATCTGGCTCATGGAGAGACCCTGATCCTTGAACCCATCATCAACTGGGATACTACAGACAATGCCGCACTTGCCTGCCATGAGCTTGATATGGAAGGAAAGCTTAAAATGCATGTCTATGCCGCTTATCAGGTATTTCAGGCGGAAGGTCATGATACGATGGCAGAGATAGAACATGCGGCAAGCTTGAGAGAGAAGACTAAGGGACGCATGTTCGAGCTTAGCAATATCAAGATACAGATAGATGGTACGATGCCGGGGACACCTTCGACAGCATATATGAAGCAGCCTTACACAGATCCGTGGTCTGTCGAGCACGAGCATCATGGGCAGCTTCGCTTTGACATGGAAACCCTTATTAAAATATACAAAAAATCTCACGAGCTGGGATTTACGGTACACGCTCATGCCATAGGAGACGGGGCACTCTGCGTGGCTCTGGATGCCATAGAGAAGGCATTGGAGCAGACAGGATCCCATGATTACAGGGATGCCATAACTCACCTTCAGGTGGTAGACAGGGCGGATATCCCCCGTATGGCTAAACTGAATGTTATAGCTTCCACAGATCCCCACTGGTTTGATTTCGAGCCGGAATATTTTCAGATGATGGTCGCTGTTCTGGGCGAAGAACGTGCTGAAAATCAGCTTCCGATGAAGGCCTTCTTTGATGCCGGAGTTACGGTAACCTCTGCCAGCGATTATCCTGTCACCAATCCGGCCTATCCGCTTTCGGGCATACAGAAGGGTGTGATACGTCAGCTGCCCGGTCGTCCGGATACACTGCATAATGCGGGTGAGCGCGTTACTGTAGAACAGATGATTGAAGCGACCACCATCAACGAGGCTTATCAGATGCTTTGTGATGACAGGCTGGGCAGTATCACGGTTGGCAAGGAGGCGGATCTTGTGGTACTTGGCGATGACATCACCACCTGCGATCCGGAGCATATCCAGGATGCGCCCGTGCTTGGAACCATGGTGGGCGGAGAGTGGGTTTACCGCTAATCTGTTCCCTCGGATCTGCGAAACATATCCGATAGCGGTGATATTGAGCGGGTCTGTATTAAAGAAGAAAGGACATTGATGAAGTGAACCGGCAGAACCGGGCTGTTTACGGGGATTCCCTATGCAAAGCCCCGGTGGGCGAGCTTAGAGATATGACTACCCGATTTTCAAAGACATTGAAAATGTTGAGGACTGAAAGAGGGATCTCACAGATACAGCTTGCGGAGCAGATGTTTGTCGATCGTTCCACTATCAGCCGGTGGGAAAGCGGCAACCGCATTCCGGATAACATGATTATCGCCCGGCTTGCCAAACTGCTGGATGTGGATATAAATATCCTTTTGAATGCGGCAGCGGAGAGTGATGAGACTCCAAAGGTTATTATGGTGGATGATACAAAAATCATCCTAAAGGGCGGCATCCCCGTGTTGGAGGAGGTTCTCCCGAATGCCATGATCACCGGCTTCACACGTCCGTCTGAAGCCATAGAATACGCAAGAGCAAACCGTATCGCGCTGGCCTTTTTGGATATAGAGATCGGTAAGACCAGCGGACTTGATCTGTGCCGCACGCTGCTTGAGATCTACCCCCGGACGAATGTGGTGTTTCTCACTGCTTATGCAGGATACGCCTTTGACGCATGGAGTACCGGGGCCTGCGGCTTCATGCACAAGCCCCTGACTTCCGAGGGTGTGAGGGAGCAGATTAAAAGGCTGCGATATCCTGTCTTGTCAGGAGACTTTGGAAAATGAGCGAACAAATGATTTTTATCCGCGGATGCTTTTACGGAGCGACACTCCTGCTGATGGGTATGGGACTTTGTATTGCCTTTATCATGCCGGGCATTGATAGCTGGAGTAAGCGTTTCTTCATGACCTTCTTCGGTCTTCTTTTTTTATGTTCCTGCTTTTCACTCGTGGAAATGATTTACTATGGAATCCCGGGACAGGAGCGGATAGCGATCGTCGCAAATTTTTGGATGTCACTGTTCTCCGTTATACCTTTGCCTATGATGACACTGTTTCTGCTGCGCTGTTGCGGTGAAAGCTGGCGGAAAAGCACGCTTTTTCATATCGTGTTCGCTTTGTTCGGTTTATATTTTATATTGCTGATCATTGCCCAGTTCACCTCCGTTTTTTATTATGTGACACCGGACAACCTGTTTCACTTCGGAGCATGGTATCCGGTTATTATCATCCCCACGCTTGTAATCGAGCTGCTTAACCTCACAGGACTGATACGCAGACGGAATATACTGACGAAGAAGCAGTTTTATGCCATGCTGATCTCCATGCTCCCACTGACGATTGCTCTGATCATCCATTTATTCGTTGCTGCTTTTCCGTTCATTATTACCGGTATTGCCATATCAGCGATCTCAATGTATGGCATCGTGCTGTCGGATGAGATAGAACAGCATTTTCGTCAGCAACAGGAAATCGCCCGTCAGAGTGCAGGCATCATGGCACTTCAAATGCGGCCGCACTTTATCCACAATACCCTGATGAGTATTTATTACCTCTGCCGACAGGATCCACTGGAGGCTCAGAGGGTCACACTGGATTTCAATACCTATCTTGAGAAAAACCTGACTGCTCTTGTCGGCGATGAAACTATTCCCTTTTCTGAAGAACTGGAGCATACCAGAGCTTATCTTAATGTCGAACAGGCATTGTATGACGAGAATCTTTTCGTCGTTTATGATACACCGCACACCGCTTTTCGTGTGCCTCCGCTGACATTGCAGCCTATCGTGGAGAATGCCGTAAAGCACGGTCTCGATCCTGATTCCGAACCACTCTGTATTTCCATTCAAACCAGGGAGACGGATTACGGCAGCGAGATTATCATTTCGGACAACGGTTCCGGCTTTGAGCCTGAAGATGACGACAAGCCGCATATAGCTCTTGCCAATATCCGGCAGCGTCTGGAGTATATGTGCCATGGGAAAATGACGATCATGTCCCGCGAGGGTGGGGGAACGGTGGTCAGGCTGACTATACCCTGATCGATAAACGTGACACTTTGGCACATGTGCTTATAACAGTAATGGAATTGTTATAAAATTATGGAAGTATCTTTAGGGAATAATCCGATTTGACCGGAAGGAGAAATGAAGAATGAGTGAAATCAAGGATTTAATGACACCGGGTCTGACCGAAGAGAAGCTTAAGGCTCTGAATGAGGCAAAGAAGAAGGTGAGGGCCGGATACGGTGAGAATAAAAAGATCACTGACGACAGTTATGACAAGTCCCTTGCGGTGAAATGCGTCAATGGCACATTTGTAGGCAGAAAGACCGAAAATGTCATTGCGTATAAAGGCATCCCGTTTACAGGCAGACCGCCTGTCGGAGAGCTTCGCTGGAAAGCACCGGCGGAATACCTGCCGGATGAGGGCATATATGAAGCGTATTACAATGGAAAAAGTCCCCTTCAGGGAGAGGATATCAGTGAAGGCGGATCGCTTTATTATCAGAGTGAGGATTGCCTGTATCTGAATATATGGAGGGCAGATGATGTAACGACCTTGAAGAAACCTGTCATGGTATGGATTCACGGTGGCGGCTATGCTATGGGAGGCACAGCCGATCCTCTGTATGACTGCCATAATCTCGTCATGGAAAATCCGGAGATTGTTTTCGTATCCATAGAGTACAGGGTCGGCATTTTCGGCTATATCCACTTATCTCATCTGCCGGATGGAAATGACTATCCCGACGCGCAGAACTTAGGTCCCATGGATCAGATGATGGCACTGAAGTGGATACATGAGAACATCGCGGGGTTCGGCGGTGATCCCGATAATGTAACGATCTTTGGCGAATCCGCCGGTGCGGGAAGCGTAACCACGCTTCCTTTGATCAAGGGTTCCCACAAATATATAAAGAGGGTGATCGCACAGAGCGGCGGGCCCTCCATCACGGTATCTACGGAGGAGGCAATCGCGTGTACGAACGAGGTGATGGAGATACTCGGCTGTAAGACCGTAGCTGATCTTAATAAGGTTGACGCACAAAAGCTTTTGGAGGCTTCAGCGGTGACAGGACTGCGCATAGGTCCGGAAAGAGACGGAAACTATCTGCCGCTTGACCCGTATGAGGCGTATGCGAATGGTGCTGTAAAGGATATAGAAATACTTCATGGCTGCAACAAGGATGAAATGAATTATTTTGTACATCTTATGGGACCCGAGCTTTTTGAAATGTGGTTTGCCGACCGTAAGACGAGAAGGATTGCCGGGCTCCCTGAAAAAGATAAAGAACGGATCGAAAGCTTCTGTGATAGCGTGGAGGGAGAAAACTACGAAAAAGGCAGTCGTCTGTTCAGCCAGCTATGGTTTAATGCGACGCATATCAGATTGTCTGAGGAGCAGACAAAGGCCGGGGGTAAGTCATACACCTATTACTTCACTCCGGAATCCACTTTACCGTATATGAAGTGCGGACATGCAACCGAGCTTGCATCCGTACTCAAACATCCGGAGGAAACTGTCTTTACCGGCAGGGCATATGACGAGACCTTTTCAAAGACTATGCGGAAAATGTGGATTCAGTTTGCAAAGACAGGAGATCCATCACTTTCCGCGGAAATATCTCCGGACGGCAAGGCGCATGAATGGCCGCTCTATGATCAGGAGAACAGGGAAGTAATGGTATTCGATGAGTTCAACATCCATCCGGAAAAGGAATCCGTGATCAGGATCATAGATTGGGATAATATTTATCCGCTGACCAAATATTTTTACCTTTAATTAGAGTTTGTTACGTTAATATGAAAGTATAAATAAAAGAAAGAGAGGTAGCAAGAATGGCTCAGACCGCAGACAGGGTTTACAGAAACGCAAAAGTGTATTCCATTGCATTGGACGGAACGGAGACACATGCACAGGCGATCGCCATCAAGGACGGTAAATTCGCATATGTTGGCGATGAGGCGGGAGTAAAGGCGTGGATCGGAGATAGCACGGAGGTTATCGATTGTAACGGAAAGAGCCTCATCCCCGGTCTTGGAGATGCACATATGCATCTTGCTCATGCCGCAAAAAAATTCGCAACCTGCAGTTTCAGCTCTATTGTGCCGGATCCCAATAAGGACACTCCCGAGGGTGTGATAAAGAGGCTTCAGGACATATTGGGAGCTTATGTCGATGAACACAAGGACGCCGGAGTGATCAGGGGACTTGGATGGGACAGAACATGGTTTTCGGGAGGTCTTCAGGGTATCGTGAGACCGTTCACGAGACATGATATTGACGTGGTCGTACCGGATAAACCGGCTGTTCTGATGTCGTACTGTGGACACAGGGTCCTATTAAATACAAAGGCACTTGAAGCCGCCGGTGTCAATAAGGATACGGATGATCATAACGGGCTGATCGTAAAGGAAGCAGACGGGAGTCCCAGCGGCTATATAAAGGAGCCTGTTGCCTTTCTTCCCATAATCGACAGTATTCCGGGCTATGATTTCTCGCCGGAGGAACACAGGGATTCTCTGAAGCAGTGCATTGATATGTTTAACGAAACCGGGCATACGCTGATGTGCGACTGTCAGCAGGGTGCATCTTATCCGGTTCTGACGGAAATGGCAAAAAACGGAGAATTAACCGTCAGGGTTTCCGGTGTTCATAATGTCAACGATGCGACAAGACAGGAAGATATGGAAAGGGCACTTGCCAACCGCACAAAGTTTGATGTTGGAGACCTGTTTACCGTAAATACGGTAAAATACTTCGCGGATGGTCAGTTTTCAATGATCGAGCTCTATGCGGACACTTCGGTAAACCATAAGCCGGGCACAAGAGAACCGCTTTTATGGGATGAAGAGCATCTGAAGGAGTCCATGGCGTTAGCCAACAAAGAAGGCTTCAATATACATACTCATGCCATGGGAAGCTATGCTATCCACAAAGTGATCGACTGCTATGAGAACGCGCAGAAGCTGTATCCGGACCCCAATATCAGAAATATAATAGCGCATTGCACGTTTATTGATCCGCCGGACAGGGTACGTATGGGCAGGAACCATATCATCGCCAGCAATCAGCCGGCATGGTTCAATGATAATCCTACCGAAGAGCCGATCATGGTCGCTGACTGGGGCGAGGATGTCGTCAGAAATACTTATCCCAGTAAGTCACTGATCGACAACGGTGTGGTGTGTGCTTACGGATCGGATTTCTTTGTCAGTCCCTCCTATGGTATTACGGGTATCCAGGTGGCTATGACGAGAAGACATGTCAGGATAGATCCGACTTATGAGCTGTTCAAGGATGTTCCGGCTGCCTTGCCGGAGGAATGTGTCAGCCTTAAGGAAGCCCTTCAGGCTCATACGATCCACCCCGCCTATCAGGCGCATCTTGAAAATATAACAGGCTCCATCGAGGTTGGAAAATCGGCGGAGCTGGTCGTTTTGGACAGTGACATCGAAACCGTTCCTGTGGAAAATATTCAGGATATTAAGGTGCTTGAAACCGTGTTTAAGGGCAAAACAGTATTCAAAAAAGCCTGACAGACTGAACTGTCAAAATATACCTGTTTTAGACGGTTACGGTATCAGCATACGAACGGATCAGGTCAGATATAAACCAGTGTTTATAGAGGAGAAAATAAGTGAAGGGATAACGAATATGAAGGCAGATAAGATCATAAAAAACGCAAAAATTTTCACATCAAATAAAGATATGCCGCAGGCAACAGCTCTTGCAGTGAAAGACGGCAAATTCATCTATGTGGGAGATGAAGCCGGTCTATCGGACTATGAGGGCGAGGTAACGGACCTTAAAGGAAAGCTTATCATTCCGGGTATCATTGACAGTCATGTACATGTAAGCCTGGGTGTCGGATTCGAGTACACGGATTTCGGTAAATATGTTGAGTGTACAAACAAGAAGGAAGCCATGGATTTCATGGCTGAATATGTAAAAAAGAATCCCGGACTTGACCGATACAGATTCGAATTGGAACGCGATCTTTTAAACGGTGAGACTATTGAAAAGGAAGAACTCGATGCAATATGCCCCGACAGTGAGCTGCTGATATTGGAATCGGAAGCGCACAGCGTCTGGGTGAACTCAAGGATCTTGGAGAAGCATCACATAACGGATGAAACGCCGGATATAGTTCCGGGGCTCAGCTATTATGTGCGAAAAGACGGTCATGTTACCGGAAATGCATATGAAGCCGCAGCCTGGAGGTTCCTTTTTGATCATCTTAAGAACCTTACAGATAAGCAGATAGAAGCGGCTGTCACCCGCTGGATAAAAGACTCTGTAAGATTTGGAGTTAGCAGTGTCTTTGATGCCGGATATCCGGAGCATAACGAGCTTCACGAGCGTGTCTATTCGTTCTTAAGAGACCTTGATAAAAAAGGAAAGCTCCCGGTATATGTGGACGGATGCTATGTTCTCACAAGACCTGAAAAGATGAAGGAGGCAGTGGAAGAGACAAAGCGTTTCCGCCGTGAGTTTGATACGGAGCACTTAAAGGTTCATACATTAAAGATCTTTATGGATGGTACTTTAAAGATACAGACTGCCGCGCTTGTCACACCATATGAGGATACCGGTGCCCTGGGAGCTACAACCTTTGATAAAGAGGGAATTGCAGAGCTCTTAAAGCTCCTTAATGAGGCAGGGCTGGATCTTCACGTACATACCGTAGGTGAGCGTGCGTCGCGTACTATACTGGACGGTGTGGAAATTGCCAGAAAGGAGCTCGGAGATGAATACCATGTGAAGGTTACCTGTGCCCATCTGGAGATTCAGGATGATGCGGACATCAACCGCTTTGCGGAGCTTGGGGTCTTCGCCGATTATACACCGTGGTGGCATGCGGGAAACATGGGCGGAGAGCCTTTTAAGGCATGGTGCGAGCTGCTTGGGGAGAAGAGGGCACTTTCCATGTACCGCTGCAAGAGCCTTTGGAACAGCGGAGCTACTGTCACTTTCTCAAGTGATGAGGTATTCTTCGGTGATAACTGGAGCCCTTATCTTGGTATGGAAGTAGGAATGACCCGCCACATCACTGATAAGACAAAAGCTCTGGAACACAGCAGGACCAAGGGGGCATATCCGCCTGCAGCAGAGCAGATGAGCATAGAAGAGATGATTCTCGGATACACCATAAACGGAGCAAAGCAGCTTGGCATCGAGGATAGCAAGGGATCCGTCGAGGCCGGCAAGGACGCGGACTTTCTTATATTTGATACTGATCTGCTCACAGCGGAGCATGACGGCTTCAGCAATCTGGGACCAAGTGAAATATATTTCTCCGGCAAGAGGCTCTAAAAGCGATGGTAAACAATTATCTTGTCATACTTGAGCTGTATGAACAGCAGAAGTATATGTTCGATAACAAAGTAAACAGGGTAGATAACAGGATAGTCAGCATAAGCCAGCCATTACATAGAAACCTGCCGGAGAAATAAGGTAAATGAGATGGATGCACTTAAACGTCTCTGTGAAGGAAAACCATATACGATTCAGGAAATCTTATCTAACTCCCCTCCAAGATAAGTAACTCAATACCGGAAACCGGCTGGAGTGTATGATAACTGCCTCCGCTCTATTAGTGGTGCAAAAAATCCGTGAATAGTAACGATGTTCCAGATTGTCATACCTTTATCTGCCGAATCATATTGTCTCTGTCGCAGTACTGGATTATTATAATTATGAGCCTTATCAGGAGGGAATTTTTATGGATAGTTCGATCAATATATTTGCGGAGAACCTGCGGAAAATGAGAGAGAAAAGGGGGCTTTCACAGAAACAGCTCGGAGCCAGGATGTTTGTCAGCCATTCCACCATTGCGCGATGGGAGAGCGGCAGCCGCCTTCCGGATGCCGCAATGATACTACGTTTATCCAGATTTCTCGGGGTCGATGCAAATACACTGTTCCAATTCGTGGCACAGAGCGAGGAAAATCCAAACGTCATCATGGTGGACGACAGCAGCGTCGTCCTTTCCGATGGCCTGGCTGTCATGGAAGAGGTCATGCCAAATGCTGCGATCACCGGATTCATCTGGCCACAGGAAGCGATTGAATTCGCCAGGGCGAACCGGGTGGAGCTTGCCGTATTGGATATCGAGATGGGAAGGAGCAGCGGCCTTGATCTATGCCGCACGCTGCATGAGATAAATCCTACCACAAATGTGGTGTTTTTGACAGCTTATGCGGATTATTCCCTTGACGCATGGAAAACCGAGGCCAGTGGGTTCATCTTAAAGCCCATGACGCAGGAGAGCATAAGGGAGCAGCTTAAAAAGCTGCGCTATCCATTTTCAGTGGGGGGTACTGACCGATGGACAACTGGATTGACCTCACTAATTATGGAATAGCTGTTGCAGGACTGATGGTCGTGCTTATGGGCCTTATCATGAGCATTTACAGCCTATGCAATCAGGATCCTAAGCGGGCGAGGCAGGTCATCATGGATTTCACGACATATCTGCGCCGTAATTTTACCGCTATTGCGAGTGAGGCTCCTGTCCCCTTTTCTACAGAGCTTGAGCATACACGCGCTTATCTTGCCGTGGAACAGGCCCAATACGAGGACAGCCTTTTTGTCGATTATGACACGCCGCATACCACTTTTCGTATACCCCCGCTGACCCTGCAGCCGATCGTGGAGAATGCCGTCAAGCATGGAAGGGACCCATATGCCGGCCCGTTCCATATTTCCATCAGGACACGGAGAACAGATTCCGGCAGTGAGATCGTAGTTACGGATAACGGCTGCGGATTTGCTCCTGCCGATGGCAATGAGCCGCATATCGCCCTGAAAAATATCAGGCAGAGGCTTGACTTTTAGTGGAGGTAAAGACGCATGACCGACCTGATTGATTTATTCTATGCCTTTATAGCTGCGGCAGGCCTGCTGATAAGTATGATGGGGCAGTGGCTCGTTGCTGTAATGCCCGGTTCTGAACGCTGGAGCAGACAATTTTTCCGGAGATATTTTTTTGTTCTTATGTTATGCTGCATTTCCAGCATAATTGAAACAGTCCTTTATTATTGTCCTGTTCCTAATGCAGCAATCTATTTTGTAGTAGCTTTGGAATGTCTGCTCCTTTCGTTGCCGATGCCCATGATGACAGCTTATCTGCTGCACTGCTGT
The DNA here is from genome assembly GCA_000622025.1 of Lachnospiraceae bacterium AD3010. Classification (GTDB taxonomy): domain Bacteria; phylum Bacillota; class Clostridia; order Lachnospirales; family Lachnospiraceae; genus NK4A144. Next base: position 56,504 of record JHWU01000018.1, read on the forward strand.
GGGGAAAATGTGAGAAAAAACAGACTCTTTCGTACCGTTCTTTGTCTTATGGCAGTATATTTTATCTTGGTCGCAGTTGGTCCTTTCATCGGCTGGTACACATATATAACACCGGACATGCAGTATATACGTAAGCCTATATATTCGCTTTTACTGGCACCGCTTGTCACAATAATGCTGCTCAATCTTGAAGGCCTGATAAAGCGCCGGGAACAGCTTGACCATAAGGTGTTCATAGCTTTCCATGTCGGAATGGTACCGCTGGCGGTATCGCTTATCGTGCAGATGTTCATCGATATCATGCCGATAGTCGACATCAGCTATGTGCTTTCCGCTCTGGTCATGTACAGCTTCGTGCTCTCGGAACAGATTGAGCAGGATCTTCGCTATCAACAGGAAATTGCAAATCAGCGTGCAGGCATTATGGTTTTGCAGATGAGACCCCACTTTATCTATAATACCATGACAAGCATCTATTGCCTGTGCAATCAGGATCCTAAGCGGGCGAGGCAGGTCATCATGGATTTTACTACCTATTTGCGACGGAACTTTACAGCCATCGCAAGCGCCGACCCTATACCTTTTTCCGCCGAGCTTGAGCATACGAAGACTTACCTTGCGGTGGAACAGGCTCAATATGAGGACAGCCTGTACGTTGAATATGATACGCCGCATACATTGTTTCGCATTCCGCCACTGACTCTGCAGCCGGTCGTTGAGAATGCCGTCAAGCACGGCAGGGATCCATATTCCGGCCCGTTTCACATTTCTATACGGACGCGAAAAACGGATTCAGGGAGTGAAATCGTTGTTGCAGACGACGGAGTCGGCTTTGTATGTGATGGCAACGACGAGCCGCATATCGCATTGAATAACATCAAAAAAAGGCTTGAAATCATGTGTGGCGGGAGTTTGTCCATTATATCCGGCAGAGAAGGGGGAACAGCGGTGACAATAACAATCCCGGATAATCCTCCCGGATAGACATATGACCAAGGGAGGGTTTAGCAGATTACTCTTGAAAAAAGTTTGACATTCTGGAACATTCTCTTGAGGGAAGATTGAAATAAAAGTAGCATAGATGAACGACGGCCTGAAGATTGTGTTCCAACGGATAGTGCAGGCCGGGAATTTACATGTGGTTGGAAGGCAAAAAATATATGGTGCAGAAGGAAAATGGAGTAGGAAGAAAGGAGATGGAGTATGGAGAACAAAAGGATGGCTTTTGAAACTATAACGCAAAAAAATGGAATGATGAGGGTCATGCAGGTTTTAATGGTGGTGCTTTTATGCTGCCTGACCATTGCCGGATGTGGAAAAAGCAATGCGTCGGCGCTTTCTGAGTATTGGGCGGCTGACTCACAGGCGGCTGAAAGCTTAAGAAGCTATGTATCAAAGGTCACCAATGAAAAGGATAATGAAAACTTTATCCCTAAAGAAGACCGTATCGCCGTATTTGATATGGACGGCACGCTTACCTGTGAGACCTTTTATACCTATTATGACACGATGATGTTCATAAATTACTGCCTTATCGACCATCCGGAAAAAGTTTCGGATGAATTAAAGGCAGCGGCTGAGGAGATAAGGCCCGGATATACCGCAGGGGAGGAGCTTGCGAGGAATTTCGCAAAGGCCTATGCCGGAATGACGGTTTCCGAGCTTTATGACTACGCCGTAACTTTCGGACAGAAATATACGGACAGCTTTGACAATATGCGTTATATCGATGGTTTCTACCTCCCTATGGTGGAGGCAGTGAAATACCTTTATGACAACGACTTTACTATCTATGTGGTCAGCGGTACGGAGCGCACGACCACAAGGGCGATCGTGGCTAATTCCCCCATCAGTGAATATGTGTCCCCTTCGCATGTGATAGGAACCGAGTTTGAAGTGAAGCTTAAGGGCTATGAGAATGAAGCTTCAAATATGGACTTCAAATATGCTGATGGGGATGACCTGGTGTTCACCGGCGGATTCATACAGAAGAACCTGAATGCCAACAAGACGATATGGATAGAGCGGGAAATAGGTAAATACCCCGTGCTTGCATTCGGGAACAGCGGCAGCGACACGAGCATGATGAACTATGCACTTGATGACAGAAACCCTTATCCTGCGGAGGCTTATATGGTGGTGGCGGATGATGATGCGCGTGAATGGGGGACTCAAAGCTGGGAAGAGAAATCTGCGGCGTATATCGAGCAGGGCTATGTACCCATATCCATGAAGAATGATTTTCTGAAAATATATCCGGATACGATAAAAAAATCCGAGGAGCAGTACATTGAACCGGAAGAGGAGTCAGAGGATGCAGCATAACAGGAGGTAAGAAAAATCCTTTAATCGAGAATTTTTATTCTGATTCTCTTGCTGACACGCCGATTGCTCTGTGCGCGGAAAAAGCCCATCTGGTAAAGAATCACGCGACTACCGTGGTGGATTGGCCGGATCTCGATGATGAGACAATGAAAACAGTAAAGGATAAGATTGATACAGGTTGGAGCATACACCTGAAAGATGACTGACGGGCATGGGTCAATCTGCCTACGGTATAGAAAAATAACAGCCGGAGGGAAACGGATGTATGTCATTATTTATGACTTCGGGACGAGCAGCGTAAAAACCTGCCTGTTTGAAATCAAATCGGATATAGAGCTTGCGGCAAGCTCCACCGCCGGTTACGGTCTCTATATTTCTGATGATGGAGGGGGGCTGTCCTTGAGGGCATTTGTTATCATTTGCGCTGGTTATTGGAATGTGAAATGAGAAAGGTAAAGACTTCCGATACAATAAGATTTGTCGGTGGCGGTGCATTGTCTCCCGTTACATGCCAAATGCTGGCGGACATCACAGGAAGAACTATAGAGACAGTCGGTAATTCACAGGAGGTTGGCGCGGTCGGGACAGCACTTGTTGTAGCGGCCGGAATCAAAGGAGAGGATGTCCTTACTGTTTGCCTATCCATCGCTCTCAGCCGCAGTGGATAGCAGCACGCCGACATCCACCTCCAGGACTTTGGCAAAACGGGTGATCATGGCTGCTTAAAATTAACCGCAGGCACTCCAAAAATCAAGCGCATATGGAAAAAGTTTGACATTCTGGAACATTGCGTTGGATTGTATTGGTAGGTATGGTAAAACAGGACTAACGGACACGATTTTTACGCATAAAAAAGAAAAGGAGAAAGCAACATGGATACTAAGATCAAATGCAACAACGGTACCTTCGTCGGCAAGGAGACAGACGGGCTGATCATCTGGAAGGGCATCCCCTACGCTACGCAGCCGGTAGGGAAGCTTCGTTGGCAGAAGGCACTCCCTGCCGCGGACGATGACGGCGTGTACGAAGCGATAAAGCTCGGCCACATTCCCGTCGGGCCCGCGAACGACTCGCAGGGAACGGCGGAGTTTGGCGAGGACTGTCTCGTGCTGAACATTTATTGCAATACCGCCTGCGCTGACAGCAGGAAGCCGGTCATGGTATGGATTCACGGCGGCGGGTTCTGTGCTGAATCCCAGGCATCGCCTCTCTACGACCTTACCAATATCTCCAAACAGACCCCTGACATCGTGTTCGTGTCCATCGACTACAGGCTCGGTTTTTTAGGATTCATGAACTTCGAGCGTGTTCCGGGCGGAGAGAACTTTAAGGAGGCAGGCAACCTCGGCCTGCTCGACCAGCTCGAGGCCTTACGTTGGGTACAGAAAAATATCGCGGCGTTCGGCGGCGACCCGGACAATGTGACGATCTTCGGTGAGTCGGCAGGCTCGGCAAGTGTCACGTTCCTCCCGCTCATAGACGGAAGTGAGGGGCTCTTCAAGAGGATCATCGCACAGAGTGCCAACATCGCATACACCGACACGATGGAGCACGGTATCCACGTCACGCAGAACTTCCTGACCGCAACGGGCTGCCAGACCATGGACGAGCTGATGGAGCTCACGACCGGGCAGCTCTTAGATGCCTATCTGAAAGCAGCTATCATTGACAAGAACTGCCTTCTCGGAACTGCCAACTTCCCACTCCTCGACGGTGTCACGCTGCCTGAGGACAGAGCGGATCTGTACGGGATGTGGGGAGATGAGAAGAGGTCTAAGATAGATATGATGATCGGATCTAATCTTGATGAGATCAGGTACTTCGTTCCGACCGAGGGCGGCGAAGAAGGCTTCCTCGATACGCTGAGGTGGATCGCAAAGAGAGATCGCGCGCTGCTTAACGACCAGGAGAAGACCATGTATGACGAGTTCATGGACACGCTCGCAAGCGAAAGCGAGGGGAGCAGGCTGGAGCAATACTGCAACGACTTAAACTTCCGCGCAGGCAACACCGACATGGCCATCAGGCACTCTGCCGCCGGCGGCAATACCTATATGTACTTCGTCAGGAAGCCTGTGATAACCCCCTATCTTGGCGCGATACACGCAGCCGAAATAACGTATCTGTTCGATACTTGCTTGGAGGATCCGATGGGGAGCGGAGAGAACGTTGGGACCGACGAGTGCGAGTTCCGCCATGTCGCAAAGGAGATGTGGACTAACTTCGCCCGGACGGGCAACCCCTCCACCGACAAATATCAGTGGAAGAAGTTCTCGGGAGACGACCGTCAGACGATGGTATTCGACGATGCCATAGGCATGCAGAAGGATCTGTTCGGAAGGCGTGAGGATCTGATGATGTCCTGGGCCAGGCGCCTTGGGAACGGGTCCTCAAAGAGGGTCTGCTGACCGGATTCGAGTATGCGGATAGGGGGTTACGTATCGAGGGCGGCGGCAAGCTGAAAGCAACGGAGCAATTCGTTGTATCAAAACAGTGATTCAGTACTTTTGGTGTCTGAATCATTATCATGTATTTTCAATGCTTTAGCTGATAAGTTTCTAAAGCGCGACAAATAATTATTGCATTTTGTTCAGTGCATTCGAAACGAAAGGAGAAACAATGAAAGCAGACAAGATCATCAAAAACGCGAAAATCTTCACATCGGATAAGGACAAGCCGGAGGCTTCCGCCCTTGTGGTAAAGGACGGCAAGTTCGTCTATGTGGGTGATGAGGCCGGTCTTTCGGAATATGAGGGAGAGGTTACAGACCTCGGCGGCAGGTTCATCATGCCCGGCATCATCGACAGTCATGTCCATGTGACTATCCCTGTAGGATTTGAATATGCTGATATGGGAGAACGCCTTGAGCCCAACGGCAAACAGGAGGCTCTGGACATTATGGCCAGGCGCATCAAGGAGAACCCCGGTCAGAAGCGTTACAGATTCCTTCTGGAGAAAAAGTACCTTAACGGAGAGGATATCGTAAAGGAGGATCTCGATGCCATCTGTCCTGATGCCGAGCTTCAGATCCAGGAAGGCGAGGGACACAGCATCTGGGTAAACTCAAAGATCCTTGAAAGACATGGTATTACAGATGACACACCCGATCCCATACCGGGGCTTGCTATTTATGTGCGTAAGAACGGACATGTGACAGGAAACTGCATTGAAGGCGCAGCGGAAATACCTATCATCCTCGACAGCTCGATGGAGCTTACCGATGAGCAGGTTGACGCAGCCCTTAAACGCTGGATTGACTTTTGCGTTGAGTACGGAGTGAGCTGCGTATTTGATGCCGGTCTTCCGGGGGACGCAAAGTTCCATGAGAAGGTATATAAGCGTCTGAAGGCTCTTGATGAACAGGGCAAGCTGCCCGTTTATGTTGACGGAAGCCTTGTGATCAACGCTGAGCGGGATGCCAAGGAGGGTCTTGAGGAGGTGAAGCGCTTCAATCGTGAGTACAACACGGAGCACCTTAAGGTACATACCATGAAGATTTTCATGGACGGTACACAGAAGATCCATACCGCTGCCATGGTCACCCCTTATGTGGATGTAGATACGGTCGGAACTACTGCTTTTTCCGCAGAGGGAATCTGTGAGCTTTTGAAAAACCTCAATGAGGCGAATCTTGATCTTCATCTTCACACTGTGGGAGAGCGCGCGTCACGCACAGTACTTGACGGCTATGAAATGGCCAAAAAGGAGCTGGGAGACAGCTTAAAGGTAAGGGTTACCTGTGCTCATCTGGAGATTGAGGATGACGCGGATCTGGATCGTTTCGCAAAGCTTGGCGTGATCGCGAATTTCACACCGCACTGGCATGCGGGAACCCCGGATGAGTCTGCTAAATGGCTGGGCATGGATCGCGCATGCAAGCAGTTCCGCTGCAAGACTATCTGGGATACAGGAGCTTTAGTTACATGGTCAAGTGACAACATCACTTTTGAAGATTTTACAACATGGAATCCGTATCTTGGCATGGAAGTCGGCATGACACGGAAGATTACCGAAAAGACCAGAAATTATGAATTTGCAAGATGCGCTACGTTATTCCCTCCGGAAGATGAGAGAATGAATATCGAAGAGATGCTGCTGGGCTTTACGATCAACGGCGCGAAGCAGCTTGGCATAGAGGATAAAAAGGGATCGATCACTGCCGGCAAGGACGCGGACTATCTGGTATTTGATCAAGACCTGCTTACGGCAGAAAAGGATGGCTTTAGCAATAACAAGCCGACGGATGTGTACTTTGCAGGAAAGAAAGTAAATTGAATTCATCTGAAGGGAGTTCAGAATATGAAAAGAGAATTTAAGGATTTGATCAGATTGGAGTCATACGAGAGCCTGAACAGTGAGATCAAGGGAGACTATGACAAGACTCATGCCGTGAAGTGCATAAACGGCACCTTCGTCGGAACCGAGGAGCACGGGGTCGCGTCGTGGCTGGGTATCCCCTACGCGAAGCCGCCCGTGGGCGAGCGTCGCTTCAAGGCACCGGAGTACGTAGATGCGGGCGACGGAGTCTTCGAGGCCAGGTACTACGGAAAGGGTGCTTTCGGCTCAACTGGCTATCCGGACAGCGTACAGAAGATAGAGTCCGAGGACTGCCTCTACCTGAACATCTGGCTCAACGCCGACGACAAGACCGAAAAGAAACCAGTAATGGTATGGATCCACGGTGGGGCATATGTTGTCGGCTCAGGATCTCAAGCCTCCTACAGCGGAGCTAACCTCGTCCAGAAGCAAAGCGATATTATTATGTTAACTATCAACTACCGTCTGAACATGTACGGCTTTATGGACTTTTCGTCGGTGCCCGGCGGTGAAAGCTTTGGGACTGCGCCCTGCAACGGTCTCTTGGACCAGGCTATGGCGCTTCGATGGGTACACGAGAACATCGCTGCTTTCGGCGGCGACCCGGACAATGTGACTATCTTCGGACAAAGTGCCGGCGGCGGTTCGGTATCCATTCTGCCGGTCATGAAGGAAGCGAACCGGTATTTCCAGAAGGTCATCGCCCAGAGCGGCTCGACCGGTCTGGCCTTCCCGGTCGGCTGCGAAGCCGCGCAGGGCAAGACTAAAGCACTGCTCGAGTACACCGGCTGCAAGACCATGGATGACATCATGGCACTGAGCGAAGAGAAGCTTCATGAGGCATATGTCGGAGCGGTAGGGAACTTCACGTCCTGTCCCTACTACGGCACAGAGGTGCTCCCCGAGGCACCTATCGAGATGTATAAGAAGGGCTATGCGAAACATATAACCATCATGGCCGGCAGTACAGCCGACGAGGCCAGACTGTTCATGGGTGAGGGTCCGATGTTCAGCATGGAAGAGCAAAAGATATTTGCCCAGCGCACCGTCGGAGACGCAGTTCCCTATCTGAAGGAAGAGGACAAAAAGTATTATGAGGAATTTAAGCGTGTCTGCAGGTTTAAAGAGCCGGGGCTTATCGAAACGGAGTTCATAGATGAGCTCATGTTCAGGGTCCCCATGCTTAAACAGCTCGACGAGCAGAGTGCGTGGGGCAAAACCTACAGCTACTACTGGTCGTATCCGGGCAGCAATCCTGATGTGGGAGCAGCACATTCCGTGGAGCTCATATTCGTGTTCGACGTTCGCTGCGTCGGGACGAGCAGTGCTTTCAACGGCACGAACATCCCCGATGAGATTTTTGACACCGTTCAGCAGATGTGGACCAATTTCGCGCGCTGCGGCAACCCATCCACGGATAAGGTTGAATGGAAGCCTTACTCGGCCGGGGAACAGAACGTCCTGGACATCGCCGGACCTGATGACATACATATCAAATGTGATCTGCTGGCTGATCAATACAAGGCCGTGCTCCCCCTGGTAGATTACTATCAGTTCATGGACAAGTACTTTACCCCTGCCTACATGTTTGATATCCTCGCCGCACGTGAGCAGAAATCATAGGCTCTGTCGGCACTTCAGACAGAACAAGCCGAAGGAAGTGTATTTTTGGATAGAAAGAAAAATGAATCTGTGAAAAGGAGATTGAAGCAATGAGTGGAATGGTAATGATGGGATTGGAAGAAGCGACAGCGAAGATGTATGCTCTGTACGGAGAGAACAGAAAAATTACAGACGGGAATTATGACCGTTCGCTGGGAGTCAAGTGTATCAACGGCACTTTTGTCGGAAAGAAGACGGGGAATATCATTGCATACAAGGGTATACCCTTTGTGGGAAAGCAGCCGGTCGGGAACCTGCGCTGGAAGGCGCCGGTGGATGTCACTCCGGACGACGGCGTGTACGAGGCGTACTACTTCGGAAAGGCTCCCTGCCAGGTGGGAAGTCCCGGTCAGATGGGAGGCCTCTACCCCCAGGGTGAGGACTGCCTGTATCTGAATATCTGGAAAGCTGATGAGAAAGGGACTCAGAAGAAACCGGTCATGGTGTGGATCCATGGCGGCGCCTATGAGCTCGGCGCTACACCCGAGCCCCGCGAGGAGGGTACCAGCTTCGTGCAGGAGAACCCGGACATCATCCTCGTCTCAATCGAGTACCGGCTCAACGCACTCGGATTTCTTCGCCTTTCACACCTGCCGGACGGAGCGGATTACCCGGATGCACAGAACCTTGGCCTTATGGATCAGCTGGCGGCGCTGAAGTGGATACACGAAAATATTTCGGGCTTCGGAGGAGACCCGGAAAATGTGACGATATTCGGCCAGTCAGCAGGAGGCGGATCCGTATCCCTGCTGCCTTTGGTGGAGGGCTCGCATAAGTATTTCAGGCGCGTCATAGCCCAGAGCGGTTCGCCTGCGTTCTGCAGGTCAACGGAACAGTCGATCTGGTGTACGAATACGCTGATGGAGGAGCTGGGCTGCAAAACCGTTGCCGACCTCATGAAGACTGATGTAGACAAAATCGTACAGGCTGCGTCGAAAGTGCTTTCGATGCCTATTACGGGCCCTGAGCGCGACGGTAAATTCCTGCCTCTGGAGGCGTTTGACGCCTACGAGAAGGGTGCGGCAAAGGATCTTGACATCATGCAAGGCTGCACGAAGGACGAATGCAGTTACTTCGTGGCCGGGTTCGGCGCGGAGAACTTCATGCCGTGGGCGGAGAAATGCCATGCCGAGAAGCTCGCGCAGTTCACCGAGGAGGAGAGGAAGCTTGCTGAGAGCTATATAAAAGACCTCCCGGGCGAGGATTATGATAAACTCAGTCATTTTATGGATCAGTACTGGTTTAACGCACCGCTTATCAGAACGGCAGAAAACCAGGTCAAGGGCGGTGGAAAGACATACGTCTACTATTTCAGGGTAGAGTCTTCCATTCCAATGATGAAGAGCGGGCACGCGATAGAGCTCTCGGAGCTGTTCAACCATGCTGAGGAGACCTTAGTCACGGGAAGACAGTTCGACAAAACTTTTTCCAGGACGATGCGGAAAATGTGGGTGCAGTTCGCTAAGACTGGCAATCCCTCTCTTTCTGCTGACATTTCGCCTGATGGCAAAGCTAAGGAGTGGCCGCTTTATGACCTTACGGATAAGTACGTGATGGTCTTTGACGAGTTCGACATCCGTGCTGAGAAGGAGTCCGCCATGAGTATCGTGGATTGGGACAGAACCTACTTCTTGACCAAGTACTACGTCCGTTAGAGAGAAGTAAAGAAAGTTAATTGACATATTATGGGGCAGTGCGGAAGATTTCGGACTGCCCTATTAAGACAGATACTTAGGATGCAGGAGCGAATCACGCATCCCTGCAAACAAAAAAAGGAGGAAACGAATAAAATGAACGAAACAGGTAAGCCTTCAGGCGGAAACAGTGCGGATCTTGTTGTCTATGGCAAGATATTTACTTCCGAGAATCAGACAGTGGAAGCATTTGCCGTAAAGGACGGCAGGTATGTCTATGCAGGTGACAGAAAGGGAGTCAGGGCATTTATTGAAGAAGGAAAGACTGAAGTTATCGATCATACCGGCAAGGGTCTTGTGATGCCTTCCTGCGGCAACGGTCATGCACATTATTTTACGGGTCATGCCATGCCCATGGTCGGAACGGTCGTTGGCGGACAGGATGATGTGGATAAGTTTCTTAAGGAGATTGTTCCCGCCGCTGTGGAGAAGGCAAAGGCCAACGGGATAAAGACTGTATTCGGTTTCGGCTGGAATTATCATACCTTTTCTAAGAATATGCCCACCCGTCAGCAGTTGGACGCCATAAGCACTGATATTCCAATCTACTTTGCCGATGAGGAAGGCCATAAGGGACTGGTGAACACCATTGCCCTGGTTAACGCAGGGATCATGAAGGAAGACGGCACAGTATTAAAGACTGAGATCCGCGGAGGCGAGATAGAAATAGGTCCCGATGGTACACCCACCGGTTTCCTCAAGGAACAGGCAGGAACCTATGTGCGTTCCTTCCTTGACAATGACAGGCTTTTCTCGGTAGATGTTGCAAAAGCAACTATAAAGACGATCCGGGATCAGATGCTGTCAGAGGGATACACGATGTATATGGACGGATGGTCTCAATATTTCTATAACGACCATTTCTATCAGGCTGCGAGACAGGTGGACGAGGCCGGTGATATGAACTTTATATTGGGCTTAAGTTACGAGATTGAAAGCTGGATGAACGTTGATAAGACCCTTGCCGAAGCAGATGCCGTCAGAAAATACGCTACCGATCACGTATTAACGAACTGGATCAAGCTCTTTATGGACGGCACGGTTGAAGGCGGTACGGGATTCGTAGATCCGTTATATCCCGACGGACATCAGGGCCTCGTCAACTGGACGGAGGAGGAGACTACGGACATTACGCGCAAGGCTAATGAAAATGGTCTGTCCATGCATATACATACAATGGGCAATAAGGCCGTGAATCAATGTGTCAACGCATTCGTCAGTGGCGGAAAAGATGAGATGCGTAATACTGTCGTACATGTGCGTAATGTTGATCAGTCCGATTGGCAGCGTATGGCGGATCATAATATCTATGCAACCGCAGGCATGCTTTGGCATAATATGCCATCCGGAGCAGTTGATCTCTTGAAACCTCTTGTTCCCGAAGGCATGGAGGATAAATCCTATCCCATGAAGACTTATTTCGATTACGGCATCAATGTCTCCTCACACTCTGATTTTCCTGCACTTTCCGGCTGCCCCGACGACCCATTCGGCATTATGGAGATTGCGGTCACCTGTGTTCACCCCACGGTGAAGGGAGATCCCTGGTGGTACGATGAGCACCTGACACGCGAGCAGGCCCTGACAGCCCTGACCATTAACTGCGCAAAGCAGATGTTCATTGAAGATGAAAGAGGCAGCATCAAAGAAGGCAAATATGCGGATTTCCTCCTCGTTGACAAGGATGTGCTGTCCTGTCCGGCGGATGAGATACACACTGCCAAGGTGCAGGCTACCTATTTTGAGGGAAAGAAGGTTTACTCTGCATGACCACTGTCTTAAGCAGCTTGGCGTCGAGGCGCGCAAGGGTTCCATCATGCCCGGCAAGGACGCTGACTTCCTGGTGTTCGACTACGACCTGCTCATGCAAAACGAAAGAAATGAGGAGAACGAAAGGACGAGACAATATTTCTAATCGGGAGGCATAGCCCTAATCATGTGTTGCGACAGGACAAAGAAAGGAAAAACAATGAAAGCAGACAAGATCATCAAAAACGCGAAAATCTTCACATCGGATAAGGATAATCCGCAGGCAACCGCCCTTGTGGTTAGGGACGGCAAGTTCGTCTATGTGGGCGATGAGGCGGGCCTTGCGGCCTATGAGGGAGAGGTCACAGACCTCGGCGGAAAATTCATTATGCCGGGCATCCTTGACACGCATGTGCATGTGACCAGCAGCATCGGCTTTGAGTACGCGGATTTGGGCGTGCGCTTTGAGTGCGACGGCAAACAGGGCGCGCTGGACTTTATGGCGGACTACATCCGCAAAAATCCCGGCCTGGACCGTTACAGATTCACGATGGAGCAGAAGTATCTGAACGGAGAAATCCTCACCAGGGAGGATCTTGACTCCATCTGCCCGGACAGCGAGCTGGTGCTTCTGGAGGACGAATGCCACAGCAACTGGGTTAACTCCAAGGTCCTCGAAAGGCACGGCATCACCGACGACACACCAGACCCCGTGCCGGGGCTGAGCTATTTTGTACGTATCGACGGGCATGTGACCGGAAACGCGTTTGAATCCGCCTCCTGGCCTTTCCTCTTCGACGGCGTGGAGCTGGACGAGGAGAAGATCGAGGGCCCGCTTTCCCGCCTGATCGATTACTGTGTAAACTTCGGCGTGAGCGGACTCTTTGACGCCGGCTTCCCGGAGCATGAAAAGATCCACGAGCGCATCTATCAGCAGCTGCGCAAGATGGATCTGGAGGGCAGACTGCCGATGTATATCGACGGGTGCTATATGCTCACGGATCCGCATAAGACGGAAACGGCCCTCGAGGAGCTCAAGCGCTTCAACCGTGAGTTTAACACCGAGCATCTGAAGGTCCATACGCTGAAGATCCTGATGGACGGCACCCAGAAGATTCACACCGCGGCCATGGTCACACCCTATGCGGACACCGGGGAGACAGGCTGCACCACCTTTGACGCCGAAGGACTCGCGGCGGTTTTGAAGCAGCTCAACGAGATGGGCATGGATCTGCACGTCCATACCGTCGGCGAGCGCGCGTCCCGCACTGCCCTGGACGGTGTGGAGCTGGCCCGGAAGGAGTTGGGCGACAGCTTCCGCGTGCGTGTCACCTGCGCACATCTGGAGATCCAGGACGACGCGGATCTGGATCGCTTCGCAAAGCTCGGCGTGATCGCGAACTTTACGCCCTGGTGGCACGCCGGTGATCCCGCGGACGCCAGCCTTTGGCTTGGTGAGGAACGCGCCTCGAAGCAGTTCCGCTGCAAAACGGTTTGGGATTCAGGCGCGCTTGTGACCTGGTCAAGCGATGAGGTTTTCTACGGCGATTTCGAGAACTGGAACCCCTATTTCGGCATGGAAGTCGCCATGACACGCCAGAGAACCGAAAAGACCCGCACCCCGGATTACACCAGAACCGCTGCGGTATTGCCTCCTGTCGATGAAAAAATGGGTGTTGAGGAAATGCTGCTGGGCTACACCATCAATGGCGCAAAGCAGCTGGGCATCGAGGACCATAAAGGCTCCATCACTGTTGGCAAGGACGCGGACTTCCTGGTATTCGACAACGATCTGCTCACGGCAGAGCATGAGGGCTTCAGCTACAATAAGCCGAAGGATGTATATTTCTGCGGAAAGAAGGTGAATTGATTCTTTGAATACTATGAAAAACAATATCAGGAACCTGTTCGGAAAAGACGAGGAACAAACCATCCGTACTCTGGCAAAGTATTATCCGCTGAATGAGGCGACCAATACCTTTGAGATTGCCCTGCGCTATGAAAAGGCAAGCGACCTTTTTGAAGAGAATACCGATACGCTCGAAAGGTTTTCAAGAGTCTCTGATGGTATTACAGATCAAATGGCGGAAATGCTGGACGATATCCCGAAAGGATACAGCGCCGATATCTCGATCCGGGTTGATGATTACGAGGGATATTCCGCGGAGCAGTTGATGGACGGATTCAAAGATGCCCTGTTTCTCCGTCACCGCCGATTCCTTCACGAGGCGACCCGGGATGGAATGAAAATGGGTGCCCTGCTGGTGTCAGGCATCGTCATGATCCTGGTACTGACCATCGGCAGGCAGATCGGCTGGTGGGGCGGCGATGACACCGTCAGTGAGATCCTGACCTATCTGCTGGACACCCTGGGCTGCGTCCTGATCTGGGAAGGTCTTTACATGGCTTTTCTTAATGAGTCTGAAGAATATGATTTCGAACAGAAAATATCTCATAAGATCAGTTCCATCAGCTTTTGGCAGGATAACAAAGACAGAGCCGCGGCCAGTGAGAGCAGGGAGAATATCTCTGCGCTGATGGCGATAAACCGCAAAATACTGCTTGCCAAAAGACTGCTTCTGTTCAGCGGCTTTTCCCTGCTCTGTCTGTCAATTACGTGGGTGCTGCAAACACTTGGGATTATCATCAACCCCGAGGTATTCGGTGAAAAAGTCACCGTCGAACTCATCCTGGATATGGGGGTTGCTATTCTGGCCGGGGCTGCCGGCGTTCTGTCGCTTCTCACTTACGAGGAAAAAATGAAGGATTCGCCCATTGCTCTGGTTTTTGCCGCGGCAGTTATCCTTTATACGACTGTCTACGGCTTTATCATGCTGTTCGGTGAAGGAAGCAAACTTAGACCGATAGAGATGATTCTTGTCATCTGCATCATCATTGCCGGATTGACCTTCCTGATCGGTCACGGAATGAATTACGCTCTGTACAGGCAGAACAAACGCCGGTAATCATTCAGAAGAAAAGAGAAATGAAGGCCGCCAGAGAAGCGGACTTCCCGGTGTTTGACAACGATCTGCTCACTGCAGAGCATGAGGGTTTCAGCTACAACACGCCGAAAGAGGTCTATTTCGGCGGAAAGAAAGTGAAATAACGTATATTGTCTGACAAGTAGTTCAATCTGATTATTTAACAGGAGGAATCATTTATGAATAATATTTCCGAAAAGATGAACCAGGCCGGTTTCCAGTTTGATGTGAAGGACCAGTCCGCCGAGAGGGTCATATACGGTAATTTTTACACGGTGGACAAGGAGCAGCCCAGAGCCGAGGCTGTGGCGATCTTCGGCGGGCACTTCGTCTATGTAGGAGACGCGGAGGGCGTCAAGGAGTACATCGGTGAGAATACTAAGGTAGAGCACTATGAGGGCGGCCTGATCATCCCCGGCATGTCCGATGGTCATTGCCACTGCTCCGTCGGCGGCGCGGTGGAGCTTTTCGAGGCAAATCTGCTGAAGGTCTTCGATGTTGACGAATTTACAGGCCGGATCAAGACGCTCATTGAGAAGCATCCGGAATATGAGGTCTACCAGGGCTTCGGCTTCCTCCCTGTGAAGGAAGTATTCGGCCCCTTAGGCCCCACCGCGGATATGCTGGACGGTCTGTCGGACAAGCCCATTGTCCTCGCGGACATGGGCCTTCACTCTTACCTGGTGAACCATGCCGCCATGAAGCGCCTCGGCATCAGCAAGGATACGCCCGATGTCAGCGACGGCATCGTTGTCCGTGACGCTGACGGCAACCCCACCGGCTGGTTCCGGGAGGGCGCTATGGCATATATCAAGCCGCTCGTCGGCTTCACGGTGGAGCAGTACAAGGAAGGCTTTCTGCGTTATCAGGAGGAGTATCTCGCCCATGGCATGACTATTTTCATGGACGCGATCATCAACTGGGACTACACCGACAACGAGGTGCTGGCGCTGTACGAGCTCGACAAAGAGGGCAAGCTCAAGATGCACGCCTACGGCGCCTACCAGGTGTTCCAGGCGGAGGGTCACGACACCATCGCCGAGGTCGAGCACGCCGCAGCCCTCAGAGAGCGCACGAAGGGCCCCATGTTCGATCTGATCAACACCAAGATCCAGCTGGACGGCACAATCTCGCCCACCCTCGGGACCGCCTATATGAAGCAGGCCTACTGCGATCCCGAGTCGCAGAAGATTAACAACCACGGACAGCTCCGTATGGACATGGACACTCTCACCGCGGTGTACAGAAGATCCCATGAGCTCGGCATGGCGGTGCACCTGCACGCCATCGGCGACGGGGCGCTGGCCATGGCACTGGACGCCATTGAAAAAGCCAATGCGCAGACCGGGCCCCGTGATCTCCGGGACGCAGTCGCGCACCTGGAGGTCGTGGACCATGCGGACATCCCCCGCATGGCAAAGCTGGGCGTTGTGGCTTCCACCGATCCGTTCTGGATCCCCCTGCCGCCTGAGCTCGAGCCCATCCAGAGCTACGGCCTGGGCAAGGAGCGCACGGCGGCCATGCATCCGATAAAGTCCTTCTTCGATGAGGGCGTTGTCGTGTCCTCCGCCAGTGATTACCCCATCACCTACCCAGCCTATGCGCTGGAAGGTATTCAAATGGGCGTGACCCGTCAGCAACCGGGACGTCCTGACTCCCTGCATTGCCCCTCCGAGCGCGCCACGGTCGAACAGATGATCCAGGCCTGCACTCTGAACGCGGCCTACCAGTTCCTGTGCGAGGACCGGCTCGGCAGCATCAGCGTCGGCAAGGAGGCGGACATGGTCCTTCTGGAGCGGGATATCACCGCCTGTGATCCCGAGCAGATCCATGATACCCCCGTTATGCGTACCATGGTGGGAGGAGAATGGGTATACACCCACTGATGTCCTTTATGCGTTTTCCGAAAAGCTTCCCGTACTGCTTATCTGATATTTTTACTGTTTTTAACGGCTCCCCATTATGGGGAGCCTGTTCTCTCCCTCGGATGTATTTATTATTTTTTCCCCTGCTCGACAGCCTTTACCGCCTCTTCCGAGGCCTGCTTTAACGCAAAGGTGTCAAAGACGGGTTCGTCCGGCAATTTAAGCTCTATGGAATTGATTTTGGATATCTGTCCTTTTCCGGACTTCATGATAACATCAAACACATGTCCGCCATGCTTCCTGTCATCGGATATGAAATGCAGATGCCATCCTGACGCGTTTATGCCGTCCATATAATCAGGGAAATATACGCACACAAGTGTTCCCTTGATATTCTTAAATTTGAATGCCCTCTGGGTTTTTCCGAGTATAGTCTTCAGATCCACATGTACAGACTCGTATCCTGATTCCGATCTGGCATCAACCACCTCAAATTCTCCGTCGATACGCGCCATATGCATACTGTTCAGTCCAAAATGGGAATCAATGATATTATTGAGTACAGTCTTCAGCTCACCTACACTGTCCGTAAAGCCAAATTCAATGGGAGTACATTCCTCCATCGCACAGACCGTGGAAAATGGGACGCCCCGGTCCGGCTCAGCCATCACGACATCGCCATTTTTCATAGCTCTGTAGCATGACCCATCCAATACGATCATCTCACCATCGACATCCGTAAATGTCCCAAGTCCGATATTGCCGTGGCTCAGCAGCTCGGATACTGGTATGACAGCTCTCGAATAACCGAGCATTAGTGCCTGTAGTGTTGATACCTGATACATCTTCATACTATTCACTCTTTCTTTCATTAAAATACGAATTTATTTTGTATAACTATACCACCAACTGTTTTTCTTTGTCGCTGTCATGGATAATCACCGTCACCGCGATGCCGCCTCCGTTGCCGGGCGATGGTGGAATGGCAGACAGGCAACGAAGCACAGGAAACAGTCAGTTTTTAATTAACGGATTTTCTGATAAAATAAATGTTATTATCATATGAGGAGGCGGGTATACCAATGATTGAGCTAAGTAACGAAAGAATCGAGGAGATCCTTCACAAAGAAACCGGAAAAACAGAAGAGCTGACAACTATCCTGCGCAGCATATATACCAGATATATGCGGCTGTATGAGAGGTATTATGCCGATATAGACGCGCTGAATGATGATGTGATCGCTGAGCTGAAAAATTACCATGAGGAGACCAAAAGCCTGTACAAGTGTTATTATATGGATATTCCACTTGATATATGCACGGGTCTGATCGAATTTGACAATGAGTACAGCGATAAGCTGCTCGGGAATGACTGGCATAAATTTCTTTTAGACAGCTACAAAGATTTCAGGGATGAACACGAGTATGAGAATAAAAGTGAGGCATCTCTTAAGGCGGAGTTTGCGGATCAAAAACTGACCAGGTTTTATGAAGTCATGGACTATGTTTTAAGAGACGCTTTCAACACGAACAGCAAGAGTGTCGAGGACGTGACGGGCGGGATCACAAGTCTGCTGTTTGGTGAAGAAAAGTAACACGGTGATCCCGGAAAAGAGAAAGAAAGATGCTATGCAAGGATGCTCCGTGCAGCAAGGCTTGTGACAGATTTGAACCGGAGGAGGTATCTTTGTGTGATTGGAGGAATATCATGGAAACAAGATTCAAAAAGAAATCGCAGATTTTTGATATAGGAATTACGGCAGTGGGTGCGGTGCTTTCAGTGGGCACCATGATTTATGGGATCAGCCATCTGGGGCTTCGCGATACGTGGCCGGAACTGGTGCTTAACCTGTGCTACATAGCATGTATTTTAATGATGGTGCTGTATTTCTTTAAGTTTCTGGACAATAAACGCTTTAACTATTGGAGTACCGTTTTCATAGGCATCACAGTGCTATTGCGCGACATCCTCTTTGCGCCGCCGCTGGAGAATTACCCGATCCATTTAATCTGCCTTACGCTTTCTGTGCTGCTGCTTCTCATGCTCACCTTCTTCTATGCACGCAAAGACTGGAAGAGCTACACTAAGAGCAGCCTGTACATGCTTTTGATCATTGATATGGTCATTGCCGGGTTGTACTTTTTTGTTATTATCTTCCATCCTGTCAATGAATATACTCCCTATCTGCTTACGGAGATCTGGATCCGCCCGACCATCATCTATGGGCTGGTGGCCTGCTTCGTGTCGGAAGAAGGAACTGAGATGGGAGAGGAATGAAGTCACAGATTCATTTATCAGAGCATTTTACATATGGTAAATTACTGCGCTTTACACTGTCGCCCATTGCGATGAATATATTCACTTCCCTCTACATTATTGTGGACGGATATTTTGTTGCCAACTATGTGGGAAAGACGGGATTTGCAGCTATAAACCTGATTATGCCCGTGCTGAATATCCTCGGAACGACTGGCTATATGTTTGGCGTGGGTGGCAGCGCACTGATCGCAAAGACGCTTGGAGAAAAGGAGAAGGAAAAAGCTGACCGTCTGTTTTCCCTGATCATTCTGGCGTCTTTCAGCCTGGGTGTTTTGATGCTGGTGCCGGGCTTTATCTTTATGCCCTGGATCGCAGCCATGCTGGGCGCAGAAGGGAAGCTCCTTGAATACAGCATACTGTACGGATGGATCTTTATCCTGGCTTTGCCTGCATGGATATTGGCGTATTCGTTCCAGCTATTTTTTGTTACTGCCGAAAAACCCCGGCTGGGGCTTGTCGTTACTGTATGTGCGGGGCTTTGTAATATTGCTCTGGATATGCTTTTTATTATCGTCTTTCAATGGGGACTTGCGGGGGCGGCAGCCGCCTCGGCTGTATCACAGGTCGTTGGAGGCCTGTATCCGCTTATTTACTTCCGGCGAAAGAATAACAGTCTCTTACGTCTGGTGCAACCCGGATGGGATGGGTGGGCGCTTGTTAAATGCTGCACGAACGGATCCTCGGAATTCATGGCGGAAGCGGCATTTTCTTTCGTAGGAACCATATACAATGTACAGCTTCTTAAATATGCGGGTGAGGACGGGGTTGTCATTTACGGGCTTCTGATGTATGTCAGCCTGATCTTTTCCGCCATATTTGTGGGATATTCCAATGGGGCAGGGCCGGTATTCAGCTACCATTACGGCGCACAGAATCATACGGAGCTTAAAAACCTGAGAATAAAGAGTCTCGTGATCATCGGACTTACATCAGTCATAATGTTTATTCTTTCTGAAGTACTGGCATATCCGTTTTCCATTTTGTTCTTAAAGGATACAGGACAGCTGATTTCAGATGCCGTACATGCATTTCAGATATTCTCTTTCTCATACCTGTTTACGGGAATGGCTATTTTCGGGTCGGGATTCTTTACTGCCTTAAACAACGGGCAGATATCTGCGCTGATCTCTTTTTTACGGACATTTGTATTTGAGCTTGGGGCTGTACTCTTCCTGCCGGTACTGCTTGGCGCGGACGGTATATGGTGTTCCGCTGTTTTCGCAGAGCTGATGGCGGCAGTAGTCGGGACCATTTTTATGGCTGCATTGCAAAGAAGGTATCATTATTAAGATAATAATTTGATACAAACGCCAAAAGTCTAAATGGCGTTTGAACTTGTTCAAAAAGCCATTTGACTTTGGGCGTCAAACAACACG
>JHWU01000019.1 GCA_000622025.1 Lachnospiraceae bacterium AD3010
AAAGGCATTGGAGGACGCAAATAATGCAAAATCTGATGCGGATAAAGCAGTTAATGAAAAAGCCGCAGCCGAGGCAGAAAAGCTTGCAGCGCTGAAGGTTGCAAGAAAGATCCAGAAAACGGTTGAAGCTGCCAGAGATGAAGTGGTTACTGCCGCTAAGGAATTCCTGAGTGCCAAGAAGACTCAGACAGAAGTTAATGCGAAGCTTGTAGATAATCTGCAGAAAAAATATGATGCTGCATATGCTAAATATGAAGCGGCAAAGGCTGATCTTAAGACTGCTGAGGGTAAGGTAGCAGATATCCAGAAAACCATCGACAAGATGAAGGCTGATATGAAGAATATCCATGCTACAGTTACTTCCGGAGACAATACGGAAAACACGGATGACAAGCACGGAGACAACGGTTCGGACAGCAATTCCGGAAACGACAGTGGTTCAGGTTCCGGATCAGGTCATCATTCAAAGCACGGTTCTTCGGATGCAGACAGTGATGCAGAAGGTGATACATCTGAGGGCGGATCTGATGCAGGAGCAGCTGATGGAGACACTTCCGGTATCGCAGCAGCAGAAGCGGGTACGCCGGCATCACAGGAACTTTCAGGTGATGTATTCTCTGCAGCAGCAAACGGGACTGCGCTTGACGGAGGACAGACATTAACAGCCAACGGACAGAATGATGGTGCTGCCGGTAATACAGGCGATGCCGCAGGTACAGGAAATAATGCTGACGGCGGAGCAAACGGAACTTTGGAAGCGGCAGGCGGAGATCAGTCCGGAACAGGTAATTCAGATGGCGAAGGATTGCTTCCCAAGGCCGATGTACTCGGTGAAAGAGTGGCACCCATTACCCAGGCAGTAGAGGACGGAAGCTTCGACAGGAGCATGCTCTTTGATGAGGAAGCTAAAAAGATACCCTTCCCCATATGGTTCCTGTTCTTCGCGCTCGGAGCAGCGGGCGTAGGGATCTACCAGAAGGTAAGGTCACGCAGAAAGAACTAAACACTTGCTTTCAAATATTATAATTATATGAACGTTGCGGTTGTTGATGATATCAGGGAAGAGGTAGAGCCTCTGATCCTTTACCTAAAGGAATATTCCGTAATAAACGATTTGGAGCTGTCTATTGATGAATTTGATAGGGCAGAGGATTTTCTGATGGCCTTTCGTCCCTTCCGCTATACGGCGGTCTTTCTGGATATTTTCATGGAGGGCATGAACGGTGTGGAGGCGGCTCAGGAGATCCGGAAGAAGGACAGTGATACGTTTATACTCTTTCTGACCAGCAGCCTGGAGTACATGCCGGAGGCCTTTTCCATCCATGCATACGAGTATATGGAGAAGCCCGTGGTCAGAGAGAGGGTCTTTAAGGCCCTTGATGATATCCTGAACCGCACGACGGATCCCGGGGCAAATAAGCTCCTGAAATTTATGAGTAACCGCTGTGACGTCCAGATCCCCTATTCCCGCATTGTTACGGTTATTGCTGACGGAAACAGGCAGGAGATAGAGGATAAGGACGGGGCTGTGTACAAGACCAGAACGGGCTTTAATGAGCTTTGGGATACTCTGGGCAAGGACGGCCGTTTTCTTATGGTCTCCAGGGGTATGATCGTAAATATGGATCATATCATGAACTTTGAAAAGGGGGTCTGCTGTGTCATAAACAGCATCCGTATCCCCATCAGCCAGAAGAATCAGCCGGAGGCAGAGGAGACCTGGAGAAACTATGTTTTTCATAAGCTCCGGAATGAACACCGTGGTGTGACCTTATGAGTACCTCCGCTTTTTTTGCCGATTTAATTACCTGGGTCCCCTTTATCACGGCCGCAATGCTCTGTTTTCTCCCTATGAAGAACCAGCTTAGGTTTTCCAAGGGTAAAACAATAAAGATCGTCTCTGTTGTTTTTCTTATCATGATCCTCGTGCTTTCCGCAGTCGAGGTGTACTTCGGTCTTTCCTATAACGGGATCACACCGTTTGCCTTTCTCATTTGTTTCATTGTATTCCGTTACTGCCTGAGCTGTCATATCAGCAAGGCTTTGTTTATGTTTGTCCTGTCAGGCGCTGCCACGGGGTTCTTAAATAATTTTTCAAACGGCTATGATGCGGTGATAAATCCCTTCTCCGATATAAATCACTTCAGTTTCAGAGCAGCAGTATTTCAGGCATTGATAAACGTGATCTTCCTTCTTATCGTCTGGCATCCCCTCAGGGTCTTTGGAAGGATGATGGTGGACAGGCTTAATCAGAACAGGATATGGTATACGGCAACCGGACTGATGTCTATCTTTCTTATTTACAATCTTTTCATTGTCCCCAGGCACTATGAAACGCTGCATGTACACAATGTTTTCCTGGCTTTCTGGATCTCACTCGTTTTGTTTTTTACCCTGATGATACTTCTCTGTATTCAGTTTTATTTCATAGTAACGGCAATGATCGAAGCGGCGGATATAGAGAATGAGAATAATATCCTGCAGATGCAGGAAACCCAGTTTAAGAAACAGCAGCGTTATCTGGAGGCAGTTGCAAAGGAGCGGCATGACTTCAAGCATACGGTGAGGACGATTAAGAGCCTTGCAGCCGAAGGAAAAACCGAAGAGATCGAAAGCCTGATCGACCGCTATATTGTTGATATGCCGGGTCTCACGGTGAAAGCTGTCTGTTCGAATCCCGCTGTTAATGCGGTTCTTAATTATTATATGGAGATCGCAAAGATGGATAAGATCCCGCTTAGCGTGGATATTTCCCTGCCGAAGGAAATGGATATTTCCGACAATGAACTTTGCAGCATTTTCGGTAATATTCTGGAAAACGCCATAAATGCCTGCCGGGAAATAGAGGCATATAAGCGTTTTATCCGCCTTACGGCGGCTGTGAGGAATGATTACTACCTCTTTATCACCGCAGTAAACAGCTTTAACGGTACTCCTGAAATAGTAAACGGTACCTATTTCTCCACAGGCCACAAGAGAAACGGCCTGGGGCTTGTCTCAATCGGATCCATTGCGAGATCTAAGGGCGGAAACGCTTACTTTTCGCATCAAGGATGCGAATTCTTTTCTAATGTAATGCTCCCTGTCAGGAGGTAACAGTTCGCTAATGTCATCCTGAGCGCCAATGTCATCCTGAGCGCCAATGTCATCCTGAGCGAAGCGAAGGATCTTCCACTGCCGGTTGGGAAGATCCTTCGTCGCTCCGCTCCTCAGGATGACAAATTAGGCTGCTCCTCATGAGGACAAATTAGGCTGCCCCTCAGGAGGAATGTCATCCTGAGCGAAGCGAAGGATCTTCTACTGCCGGTTGGAAAGATCCTTCGTCGCTCTGCTCCTCAGGATGACAAATTAGGCTGCCCCTCAGGATGACAAATTAGGCTGCCCCTCAGGATGACAAATTAGGCTGCCCCTCAGGATGACAAATTAGGCTGCTCCTCAGGAGGACAAAGTAACCACTCTTCCCGTTTACCCCAAAAAGTGATAAACTAGAACAGATTGTAGAATAATCTGAAAGAGGAGCACTATGTCAGTAAAAGGAAAACCCTATTATATTACAACAGCCATCGCTTATGCATCGGGAAAGCCGCATATCGGCAATACCTATGAGATAGTTCTGGCAGATGCCATTGCGCGTTTCAAGAGACAGCAGGGCTATGATGTCAGGTTCCAGACGGGAACGGATGAGCATGGTCAGAAAATAGAAAATAAGGCGAAGGAGGCAGGTATCACTCCAAAGGAATATGTGGACCGGACCGCTTCGGAGATAAAAAGGATCTGGGATCTCATGAATACCAGCTACGACCGCTTCATCAGGACCACGGATGAGGATCATGAAAAGCAGGTTCAGAAGATCTTTAAGAAGCTTTACGACCAGGGTGATATCTATAAGGGTGCCTACGAGGGAATGTACTGCACACCCTGTGAGTCCTTCTGGACAAAGGCCCAGCTAAAGGACGGCAAGTGTCCCGACTGCGGAAGGCCTGTTCAGCTTGCCCATGAAGAGGCATACTTCTTCAAGATGAGTAAGTACGCGGATCGTCTGATCGAGCATATTGAGACCCATCCCGAGTTCATCCAGCCTGTTCAGAGAAAGAATGAGATGATGAATAATTTCCTGAAGCCGGGGTTACAGGATCTCTGTGTTTCGAGAACCAGCTTCAAGTGGGGGATCCCCGTGGACTTCGATCCGAAGCATGTGGTCTATGTCTGGCTCGACGCATTGGCTAATTATGCCACGGGTATAGGCTATGATGCTGACGGAAACCATACAGAGATGTATAAGAAATACTGGCCTGCGGATCTCCACCTCATCGGAAAGGATATAATCCGCTTCCATACGATATACTGGCCTATCTTTCTGATGGCAATGGGAGAGCCCCTGCCGAAGCAGATATTCGGCCATCCCTGGCTCTTGCAGGAAGACGGAAAGATGAGTAAGTCAAAGGGAAATGTTCTTTATGCCGATGATCTTTCGAAGATTTTCGGTGTGGATGCGGTGCGCTATTTTGTGCTCCATGAGATGCCCTTTGAGACCGACGGTGTCATATCCTGGGATCTGATGGTAGAAAGATTCAATTCGGATCTCGCAAATACTCTCGGCAACCTGGTTAAGCGTACTATTTCAATGAGTAACCAGTATATCGGAGGAGTGATAGAGAATAAGGGTGTTTCCGAAAAGGTGGATGATGATCTCCATAATACCGTGCTGGGCACCCGTGATCAGATCGTAAAGGATATGGAGGGCTTAAGGGTAGCGGATGCACTTACCCATATCTTTAATCTCTTTAAGCGCTGCAATAAGTATATTGATGAGACAGAGCCCTGGATCCTCGGCAAGGATGAGGAGAAAAAGGATCGTCTGAGTACGGTTCTCTATAACCTTGCGGACTCAATAGTGATCGGGACAGCACTTCTGAGTCCCTTCCTGCCGGAGACCGCAGAGAAGATCCTTAAGCAGCTGAACACAGCTTTCCCCGAATTTGACGATCTGAACACCGCAGGGCGCTTTGTGAGCGGAACAAAGGTTACCGGAGATCCGGAGACCCTTTTCCAGAGGGTAAAAAATGAGGATATAGCTAAAGAGATAGAAAAGCTTTATCCTGCGAAAAAGGCCGAAAAAAAGCAAGAGAAAAAGGCTCCGGCGGCTCCCGGCTTTGATTATGATAAGGCTCAGAATAAGGAAAATATCGTATTTGACGATTTCGCAAAAAATGAATTCAGGGTAGGTGAGATAATAGAAGCGGAGGCTGTGGAAAAATCCGAAAAGCTTCTTAAGTTCAAGGTGCGGATAGGCAGCGAAGAGAGGCAGATCCTTTCCGGAATAAAGAAATATTATCCGGAACCTGAGAAGCTTATCGGGAAAAAGGTTATGGCTATCACAAACCTTCCGCCCCGGAAGATGGCGGGCTTCGAGTCACAGGGAATGCTTCTCTGTGCAGAGGATAAGGAGGGCAATCTCGCTCTTATGACTACCGATGAAAAGATTGGTGCAGGAGCCGAGATCTCATAAATGAAGCCTGAAATAGTGACCTATCTCTCAAGGGATGAGGAAACAACAATATATGCTGAAAAGTACGTTCCGGACAGGGAAGTAAAGGGAATTCTGATCGTAGTCCACGGAATGAATGAGTACGTCGGGCGTTATAAAGAGCTCTGTGAATTCCTGGCTCTTGAGGGCTATGTTGTTGCGGGACCCGATCATCTGGGGCATGGCCATACGGCCAGGGATTTTCAGGGAGAATTCGGATACTTTGCCGAGAATGACGGTGCTACGGTCCTGGTAAGAGATGTTCACAGGCTGAAGAAGATGGTGGAGGAGGAATATCCCGGAAAACCGGTATTTCTCCTAGGTCACAGTCTGGGATCCTTTATCGCAAGGAACTATATGGAGATGTACGGAAGCGGGATAAAGGGCGTTATCCTGATGGGAACCGGGAGCTTCAACAGCCTGATCATCCGTATCCAGCTTTTGTACGTGAGGCTCAGTGCTCTTTTCGGCGGATGGCATAAGAGAGACAGCTTCTGCACGAGGGTGTCTCTTGGTAAATTTGCAGGTCTGTTCCCGGAGGACGGTCCCCTGGGGTGGATATGCAGCAGGAAGGAAGTACGGGAGGAATCATCCCGGGATCCGCTTATCGGGAAAGAGTTCACGCTGAACGGTTATTACTGGCTTTCGGTGCTGATACTTCGTATGCAGGATAAAAAGCTGATCTCAAGGATCCCGAGAAGCCTGCCGATTTTCCTTATGTCCGGGGAAAAGGATCCGGTTGGAGAAAACGGGGAAGCGATCCGGAGCTTACGCAGGCAGTATGAGGAGCTGGGCTTTTCCGATGTGTCCTGTAAGATCTATCCCGGAGACAGGCATGAGCTTTTCCATGAGGCGGACAGATACAATGTCTTTTTTGACATAATGGACTTTATGAAGAAGCATTCTTAAGCGGAAATGGGCTGGATAAGAGAGGTAAAAGAATCTGAATATCCCGATGCGATGGAAACCGTATGGAAGACCTTTCTCGAGTTTGATGCCCCGGATTACGGTCTGGAGGGGATAAATAACTTCAGGAAATTTCTTACCGACGAGACCCTTTACAAAATGTATCTGAACGGCTATTACAGGGTTATCGGGTATTTTGAGGATGAAAAGATAGAGGGAGTCGCATCCATCCGGAATACAAACCATATTTCACTCCTCTTTGTGAACAGAAGGTACCAGAAGAGAGGGATCGGAACTTCACTATTAAACTATCTCTGCGGATACTGTGTGGAGTATGAGGATCAGGAGGAGATCACGGTGAATTCATCACCCTATGCAGTGGAATTTTACCGCAAATTCGGTTTTGAGGAGACGGGGCCCGTTCAGGAAAGTGACGGAATAACCTATACGCCCATGAAGCATTTTCTGAAATAGACGGGGCAGGAGCAGAGAATCAGGAGGAACGGCTTGAATATACTGGTATGTGATGATGACAGGGAAATAGTGGAAGCGGTGGATATCTATCTCACGCAGGAGGGATATGATGTTTTCAAGGCCTACGACGGACAGCAGGCACTGGATATCATTAAGAATAATGATATCCAGCTCCTCATTATAGATGTGATGATGCCGGTGCTTGACGGAATACATACGGTTCTGGAGCTCAGGAAAACAAGCTCCATTCCCGTTATCATGCTTTCCGCGAAGACCGAGGATACGGACAAGATCCTAGGGCTTAATGTCGGGGCTGATGACTATCTCCCGAAGCCCTTTAATCCACTGGAGCTGGTGGCAAGGGTAAAGAGTCAGCTTCGCCGCTATACGAAGCTTGGGACACTCGCAGAGGACGGGTCGGAGATCTTCAATGTAGGCGGGCTTTCCATAAATGATACAGATAAGACAGTGACCGTTGATGGGGAAGCCGTAAAGCTTACCCCCATTGAATACAATATCCTTCTTCTCCTGGTGAAAAATGCAGGTAAGGTTTTTTCGATCAACCAGATCTATGAGAGTATTTGGAATGAGGATGCCATAGGCGCAGACAATACGGTTGCCGTTCATATTAGGCACATAAGGGAAAAGATAGAGATAAATCCGAAGGAACCCAAATACCTGAAGGTGGTTTGGGGCGTAGGTTATAAGGTCGAGAAGCAGTGAAGGATAAGATCTTTTCCAACGGAAGAAAGGCCTTTCTTGTCCTGGTGGAGGAGCTCTTAGTCATAATGGCTGTCCTCTGTCTTACGGTTGCGGCGGTTTCCGTTACCAGGATGGATAATAATATCAGCATCATTAACCGCACCGCTGTTTTTGAGAGGTCCGATCTATTCCGCAGTATGGTGGCGGACAAGATAACCGAGATCGTGGAAAGCTCTCACCTGAAGAGCAATTTTGAGAGAAACGGTGAGTTCTACGGCAGGAAGATAGTGGATCTGGCGGAATATGTAGAGGACGGCAGGATCTCCGGGCAGCAGAACAGAAGTGTGGGCTACAAGCTTTCCGATCTCCTCCACTGGAGCCGGAAGGGGTTGAGATATAAATACCGCGAGGACCGGGACGCCATTGCTGCCGACGCGGAGATGCCTCAAACCTATAAAGAGGGGACACTGAGTGATTCGGAGGGTGTCACCATAGAGCTCGATGAAGAGTATTTCCCTGCACACGGAAGATCCCTTTTTGATTATTCAAATGATAAATACAGTGATGAGGATCTTCTGAAGCTTCTGGAGCAGACCCTGGTAAAGATACAGGAGGATTATCAGGATTATAAGGAGCTCGGGGTAGAGCTTAAGAGCGACAATACAAATGTGCGCTTTTTCCTCACTGACTATGCAAATGCCAATATTTATTCGAATATCGATACCGGAGCCTTTAAGGAAGACGATACGATAAAGACCTACAGACAGTATCTCATACTGGATTCCAGGAAGCTTGAGTATGAGAGTAATATGTTTGTTACGGACGGCTATCTCTTCAATATGATGACGGCATTCAGGGACAGCTTCGAGGGAAATTATTATCTGGAATTTGCCGTGGATACGCTCTATCCCGTCACGGATTCCATAAGCGCCGCCAGAGACGAATACTACCGTTACCGCCCCGTAATGCAGGCTGCGTCCATAGGAGCCCTGATCTTCCTTATGGGAGCCTTCCTCTGTCTGGCCGCGTTGACTCTGGCCACGAGAAATGAGATCGTGGGCTTTGACAGGATAAAGACGGAAATAGCGGGAGCCTTTTTTTCGCTTGTGGGTATACAGGGACTTCTGTTCTTTGCGGAAAAAACCTATGAGCTAAGAAACGTGGAAATAGAGGCACTTTGTATGGCAGGTGCGGGGGCTGCGATCCTGAATCTGTTCTTTCTGACCGGATACTTCAGCCTCGTAAGAAGGATAAAGGCGGGAACCCTGTACAGGGACAGCCTCACAAATTATATCCTGCAGAAGGTGGATTATATTTCCTCCGGTGCAGCCGGAAACACCTCCGGACTTTTCGTGATCTTAAGAACCGTTATTATGTTCGGGATCATCATCGGCGTGAATCTTGTTCTTTTTTATCTGGGGACGGATAACTATGAGAACAGCTATTACATTGCGCTGGCGGGTGTGGATATCGTCTTCTTTATACTGCTTCTGAATTCCGCCTTCCAGAGGAGGAAGATACTCTCTGCGGTTAAGGAGATATGTCAGGGAAATACCTCGGAGGATCTGGATATTTCCGGACTTAACGGAGATAATGCGGAGCTTGGCAAAGCCATAAACTCGATGAAGGACGGACTTTCCAGTGCTATGCAGTCCTCCATAAAAACAGAAAAGCTGAAGGCGGATCTGATAACCAATGTTTCCCACGATATCAAGACTCCGCTTACATCCATCATAAACTATGTCGGGCTTTTAAAGCGCCGGGATATAGAGGACGAGAAGGCAAGGGAATATATCGATATACTTGACCAGAAATCCTTAAGGCTAAAAACCCTTACGGAGGATCTGGTGGAAGCCTCCAAGATCACATCGGGCAATATCTCCATAGAGCCCGTGAGGCTGGACTTCGGAATGATGATCTCCCAGATGGAAGGTGAGATCGCAGAAAAATTTGAGGAAGCGGGTCTTACCCTTGTGACCACCGTTCCGGATGAAGAGGTTTATATCTATGCGGACGGCCGCAGGCTTTTCAGGGTACTTGATAATATTTACGGGAATGTGGCTAAGTACGCAATGCCGGACACCAGGGTTTATGCGGACCTCACGGCAACAGAGACTAAGGCTGTGTTCACGCTTAAGAATATATCCAGGCAGGCTCTGAATATAGATGCTTCCGAGCTTACCGAGAGATTTATAAGAGGCGATGTCAGCCGCTCCACAGAAGGCAGCGGTCTCGGGCTTTCCATCGCGGAGAGCCTGACGGAGCTTCAGAACGGGGAATTCAGGATCGATCTGGACGGCGATCTGTTTAAGATCATATTGGGGTTTGAAAGGCTGAAATGAACAAGGAAAATATTTCCAGTAAAGATATATGCAGGATCATTCTGGAGGCGCTCCGGCTTATTGACAAGCGCCTTATTGATCATGGAGAGAGGGTTGCCTATCTTATATGGAGGATGCTGGAGTATAAGGGCGGATATGAGGAATATGAGCTTGCAGAATATGCTTTTATCGCGGCACTTCACGATATCGGGGCCTTTAAGGTAGAGAGAGGTAAGGATGTGCTCGACTTTGATGTGGCGCACCCTATGAAGCACTCTATCTACGGCTATCTTTTCATGAAGTACACCTCTCCCATAGAGGAACGCTCGAAGATGCTGATGTACAGTCATATCGATGTTTCCCAGCTTAAGGATGTGGATTTTGAGGGGAAGGAAGTGTCCGAATTTATCCATCTGGCGGGAAGGTATGACCTTTTCCATAATTCCCTGGGGGACAGATTCGGGATACAGAATCTGAGAGCCTATGAGGGGAAGAAATTCAGCGCGAAGAATATTGACGTTCTCGAGGGTGCCCTGGTCAAATTTGATATTGAGCTGAAGTTCCGGGACGGCTCCTACAAGGAAGAGCTGAACGGCCTTTGGAAGGGGCTTCTCTTCTCTGAAAAGGAGAAGCAGGTGTATATCCGTATGCTCATCTATATTTCAGGCTTTAATGATGAGTATAATGTCATAAATACAATGACCTGTACCATGGTGGCAACGGAGATAGCCGGGAGAATGGAGAACTTCGGTGAAGGCGAGATGAAGGAGCTTTTCCTTGGCAGCGCACTCCATGACGTGGGAATGCTGGTGGTCCCGGAAGACATTATTTCCGCACCTAGAAGGCTTTCCGATGAGGAAATGGCGAAGGTAAGGGAGCATGTGTCTATTCTGGAGCAGATTTTAAAGGACAGAGTCAGTGAAAATATATTAAAGATAGCCCTTGGGCATCATGAAAGACTGGACGGCAGCGGGTATCCCTATGGCTGGACAGTAGACAAGATGACTAAGGGACAGAAGGTTCTGCAGGTTGCGGATACGATAACGGCTCTTACCTGCGAAAGAGCTTATCACCCTGCGAAAAACAAGGAAGCAGTCATCAGGATACTGCAGGATGAAATGGATCACAATAAATTTGACAGAGAAGTAGTGATGACCTTTGTCAATGATTATGATAATATAATGTCTGTTGCGAAGAACAAGGCGGAAGAAATGCTTTCCATGTTCAAGGAACTGAAGGTCAGGTACGAAAAGGTAAAGAATACTTTGATGCGATGAAGATTCTTCGCTTTGCTCAGAATGACATAGTAGTGAAAAAACAGCTTTTTAGAGGAGGAAAGAAAAATGGATACAATGGAAAAGATCACAAAGGATACCACGATCGGAGATCTTCTTTCGATTAAGCCTGGGGCGGTTCCCGTACTTATGGAGATAGGCATGCACTGCATAGGCTGCCCTTCCTCAGCAAGCGAGACCCTTGAGGAAGCAGCGATAGTTCACGGTGTGGACCCTAATGAGCTGGTGGAAAAACTGAATCAGGCTTGATCAGATCTCTGCAAGCATCTGCAGCGCGTTGTCGCTTATCACGGGAACGACATGCTCGTCAAAGTATGCCTGAACCGAGGGAGTATAAGTCTCAGCGGCTGCATACTCGGTAATGATATTGCAGACTTTATTGAAGGTTTCCGGTGACAGTGAGGATTTTCTTATTATGAGATAATACCTGTCATCGGATTCTTCTTTGTAAAGGGTATTCTGCCCTTCATAGAGCCCCTTTAATATATGGGCGAGTTCTATAAGCACATCCATATTCCTGAATGCGTAGAGCTTCACAATGTCAACGGGAACGGTGATCTGGATATTCTTTTCATCCCGGGATGCGGTATCGGGAAGGCTCTCCGTCGAAGAAACATCCTGGAGGAGATGCTGGTCACCTTTAAGGACCTTATTGGCATTCTGAATGGTATCATGGAGCTTCTTCACGAGATCGATAACATCATCTGCACCGTAATTTGATACCCCGGATACAGAATCATCCTGGGTAAAGCTGTCATCCTTAAGATCCGGAGCAAACCTGGAAAATCTCGTATCCAGCTCCTCGGGATCTTCAACCTTTGTGATCACAAGAACAATGGCCTCTCCGGAAAGGGGAATGGCCTCTATCATCAGAGGTATATCCTCTGCCTCAAAACCAAACTGATAGCTTGCCTGCTGTATCATATCCTTAAAAAAGCCCCTGGCCTTCTCTGTTCCGTAAGCCAGCTCACTGAGCTTTATCTTTCTTTCTGTTAAGTCGTTCTTCGTAAGAGTGCATCGGATCGTTTTGTCGTTTACCTTTTCAATTTTCATATGACGCACCTTCCCTTCCTTTTGTCTGTTTATCTTGTAAGTTTTATACCATTTTTTATATATAGTCAAGCAAAATGACGACAAATAAGATTTTTTTAATAAATCGACTAGTGGCGCAGCCCGAAGAATCTTCCCTTCAAGCTTGTCATTCTGAGGGCGTAGCCCGAAGAATCTTTGGTAATTGTTTTTAATTTAATACTTGCCATTTACTAATATTGATGTATAATTCTTTTCACGGGTTGGCTGACAAATCTGTTTTCCCCGGATGCGGAGAGGAGGTCAGCGATACTGCGACTCAGGTCATTTCATTCCGGTTTCCGGAAATTTTCCAAATGAACAAATGGCGAGTGTTTTTTTATAAATTATTTATCGGCATTTCCATGAAGAATCTTAACTTCTTAATGATCTGATCACTGCAGAATGCATCCTGTCGGTCATTCCCATAATCTTTTTGAGGGTAACCGGGGTCTATGCGGCTTATTCGGGTATATCACAGTTCTTCCTTATGCAGAGCCCCGGTGAACGCGGCAGAGCCGCAAAACTTATCGGAAGGGGAAGAAAATGAATAATAGTAGTGTGCTAAGCAGTAAATTAAACCTGCTGTCCACCCTGAGCTTTTACGCGAACAACGGGATCAGGCTTTTCGTCCAGGACGAACCCCTGTCTCCCGAGCAGACCGTGCAGACAGTGATGGAAAGCGGGAAAAGCTATATGGCTGATTATATCGACGACGACAGAGGACTGCTGTCGGAGATCCGGTTTGACAGGGTGGATGATACTTCATACTGAGCCCTGAAATGTGACAGCCCTTTGCATTTCCTATATCCACAGGCGCCCCAAATGCTGATGACTTGTGCAGAGGGCTGTTTTACATAAGATGAATGTGATACAATACATCCTATGAGATTAGATGACAAAGATTTTGACGATCTTGAAATAGAAGATATAGCAACCGTAAAAAAGCGGGTCGAACGGAGGAAAAGAAAAGGTAAAAGGAGAGACGGAAGCGGCGGAACGGCTTTGGCACGCATACTCATTCCGGTTATTGTGGGGATCGTGCTACTGGCGGTTATTTTTCTGATCTTCGCCGGCAGATCCTTAGACGACCTGAAGGGTGTTAGCGCAAACGCCGATATAGCTTCACTTTTCGGAGGATTGGAAGCTGATGAGGCGGGTATCATACTTAATGACAGCTATGAAACCGAAAACAGGGCTTATACGGAGGGGAAAAGGGTCTTCCTGCCCTATGATTATGTCAGAGACAAGCTAAATGACTGGTTCTACTATGACGAGAATGAGGGAGCCGTGCTGTATACGACCCCGGAGGGCACAGACAGGACAGAGCTCGGAAGTGATGTAAAGATAATAAACGGCGTATTCTGTCTTTCTTCAGAGCTTGTGAGGAAGTACACGGATCTCGAATACCGGGAGGAGCTCGACGCTGACGCTCCCTATGTCTATATCAGGAATTCCCGGGGAAAGCATTCCGCAGCGGTGACCGCAAAGAAAGCGGCGCTCTACCTTAGCGACAATAAGAAAAGCGATGTGCTTTCAATCCTGGAAAAGAATGAACAGGTCAGGGTGATAGACGCGGGTAATGAGTTCAGCAGGGTGCAGGCAGCAGACGGTCTTATAGGTTACGTGGGAAATAAGAGCCTTAATGACTATACGGATGAAGAGGACAGCGCGCCGGGAAATGTGGCGGAAATGGAGTTTCCGGCAACACATTTCAATCAGAAGATCGTACTCGGATGGCATCAGGTCATGAATAAGGATGCCAATCAGGGTGTCTATGATATCCTGTTGAAGGATACCTCCGTAAATGTGCTTTCGCCCACCTGGTACAGCCTGAAGGATACGGAGGGCGCTATAACGGATCTTTCTTCCGCTGAATATGTGAAGGCAGCGCATGAAGCCGGGAAGCAGGTGTGGCCTGTTATCGACAACTTCAATTGTCCGGACTTCAAGTCGGAAAGCGGCTCCTTTGATGTTCTGAGCTACAGCTCGAAGCGGCAGATCCTTATTGATTCGCTTATTGGCAGTGTAAAGGAATGCGGTGCTGACGGGATCAATGTGGATTTCGAAAGACTGTCGGGAGAGACGGGTGTGTCCTTTGCCCAGTTTGTAAAGGAGCTTTCTGTGGCCTCCCATAATGCGGGACTCATCCTTTCTGTTGACAACTATGTTCCCGAAGCTCATTCGATGCATTATTACAGGGGAGTTCAGGGACGTGTTTGTGATTATGTTGTGATAATGGGCTATGATGAATATAATGCGGCCTCTACCGAGGCAGGTCCGGTGGCATCCCTTGATTTTGTGGAGAAGGGCATAGAGAAGACACTTTTGGAGGTGGATGCTTCAAAGGTGATAAACGGTCTTCCCTTCTACAGCCGGGTATGGGAAACGAAGAACGGGGCAGTGGAGGGTACCCACGCATCCCCTATGAAGGAGGCTTCGGAGCTCCTTTCTTCCCATGGGGTGACTCCCTCCTGGGATGACGGCGCCGGCTGTAATTACGGAGAATATGAGAGTGAGGGCTCTCTTGTAAGGATCTGGCTTGAGGACGAAGAGTCCTTGAATGCGAAGCTTAGTATTATGGACGGTTATCATCTTGCGGGAGCGGCTTTCTGGAAGCTGGGCCTGGAGGATGAAGCTGTGTGGGATGATATTGCAGCATACGCTGCGAGTAATGCGTCTTCTTCTGCGGATGCAGACGGAGCTCCCGAATGATGGAAACAAGAGTGGTCAGAGCCTGGGGAGATATGGAGCGTGACCGCAGCCTGATGGAAGAGGCGGGGAAGCTTATCCGAAAGGGAGAGCTGGTGGCGATCCCCACGGAAACCGTTTACGGCCTCGCAGGAGACGCCCTGAACCCGGCTTCTTCGAAAAAGATATACGAGGCCAAGGGCAGACCTTCCGACAATCCGCTGATAGTTCATATAGCGGAGAGGGCGGCGTTAAACAGGATCGTTTCGGGGATACCGGAAAAGGCCGAAATCCTTATGGAGGCATTCTGGCCGGGCCCCCTTACACTTATCTTTAAGAAAAGCGGCGATGTTCCGATGGAGACTACAGGGGGTTTAGGCACGGTAGCTGTAAGAATGCCGGTAAATAGGATCGCCGCAGAATTTATTGCTGCCTCGGGAGGCTATATTGCGGCTCCCAGTGCAAATGCCTCCGGAAGACCAAGCTGTACCACGGCAGAGCATGTCTACGAGGATATGAAGGGAAAGATCCCTCTCATTATAGACGGCGGAGAGGTGGGCATAGGACTGGAGTCCACCATAGTGGATCTGTCCGGTGACAGACCCTGTCTCCTCCGGCCCGGGTATATCAGCCTCAGGATGCTCCGGGAAAAGATCGGTGAGGTGGATACGGACCCGTCCATTGAGGGTGTAATGGATGAAAATGCCCATCCAAAGGCACCGGGAATGAAATACAGGCACTATGCCCCGAAGGGTGAGCTGTACATAGTAAGAGGCGCACCGGAGGATGTTATAGAGAGGGTAAACTCTCTATGCGACAGTGCGGCGGAGAAGGGCTTAAGGACTGCGGTTATATCTTCCGATGAGACATTAGACAGATACCGGGCGGATATTATCAGATCCTTGGGTTCCAGGCAGGATGAGGAAAGCATAGCGAGGAACCTTTTCAGGGTTTTACGCGATATGGATGATGAGGGCGCGGATCTTATTTATTCGGAAGAATTTGGCAGCGCTGATATGGGAATGGCGATCATGAACCGCCTGATACGGGCAGCGGGACACAAGATAATTGAATGTCAGGCCGGGGGAAGCGAGAAAAATGTCATCCTGAGCGAAGCGAGAAAAATGTCATCCTGAGAGAAGCGAAGGATCTTTAATAATGAAAGGAGCAATAAAATGACTGTAGCAATAGGAAGCGATCACGGCGGATACGATCTGAAGGAGTATATAAAAAAGCATCTTGAGGAACAGAATATTTCCGTTATAGATAAGGGCTGTCCTAACAAGGAGTCCTGTGATTATCCGGTTTTCGGCCATGCGGTCGCACGCTCGGTTGCAGAGGGTGAGGCTGAGAGAGGCATTGTTATCTGCACCACCGGTATTGGAATATCCATCGCCGCGAATAAGGTTAAGGGAATTAGGGCGGCTCTCTGTACCAATGAGCTTATGGCGAAGATGACGAGACAGCATAATGACGCCAATGTTCTTGCTCTCGGAGCAAATATCGTAGGACCGGGACTGGCGGCTGCCATTACCGACACCTTCTTAAATGAGGATTTTTCGGAGGGTGAACGCCATATCAGGCGTATTAAGGAGATGGAAGAAGGTATCTGAATCTTGAGGTTCCGTAAGACTCTGAAAAATATCATATTATCAACGTTGTCCCTCTCTCTTGTCTTTTCAATGGCAATTGGAGGGCTTTCTCCCGTGTACGCCGAAAAGTCGACCTCGGAAAAGCTGGAGGAAGCTAAGAAGACCGAGGAGGAGACGGAGGACAGACTGGATGAAACCTCTGACAGGCTGGAGGATCTCAAGGATACCCAGAGTGAACTTAAGAGTAATCTCTCTGACCTCAATAACAAGCTGGAGAATGTATCGGACAAGCTTGGAGATATAGAAGAAGATATCCGGAAAAAGGAAGAGGAGATCGATGATGCAGGTACTGCTCTTGAAGAGGCCGAGGAAGAGGCGAAAAAGCAGTATAAATATATAAAAGCCAGAATACGCACCCAGTATGAGAAGGGAAAGGAAAGCTATCTTGAGCTCTTTTTCAAGACCTCGAATTTCAGCGATTTCCTGAACCGTGCCGAGTATATCTCAAGGGTTAATCAATATGATCAGGAAATGCTTGAGCGCTATAAGGAGCAGATTAAGGAGATAAAGGAGCAGAAGGCGGAGCTTGAAAAAGAGAAGACCGAGCTTGATTCTCTTCGTGAGGATGCATCTGCGGAGCAGGACAGAGTACAGGAGCTGGTTGACAATACGAGAAATTCCATCACTGCTTATGCCGGAGAGATATCCGTTGCAGAGGCGGAGGCTCTGGCTTATGAGGCGAAGCTTATCGCTGCCAGAAATACGGTGAGTGCCCTGAAGGATCAGTTAAAGAAGGAAGAGGAGCTCGCCAGGCTGTCACAGCAGATGAAGAAGCGTTCGCTTGACGAGGTTTCCATAGGCGCAGGAGAAGAGGATATGCTGGCGGCACTTATACAGTGCGAGGCCGGAGGTGAGCCCTGGGCAGGAAAGGTGGCAGTCGGAGCGGTGGTTATGAACCGTGTAATGAGCGGCGCCTTCCCCAATACCATTACCGGAGTTATCTACCAGTCGGGGCAGTTTGAGCCCGTAACCAGCGGCCGTTTTGCGATAGTGCTTTCCCAGGGGGCAAACGCAGAGTGCTACAAGGCTGCAAGGGCAGCAATGAACGGTGAAAATAATATCGGAGAGTGTCTGTTCTTCAGGACTATAGTGCCGGGTATCAAGGGCACCATTATCGGTCATCATGTCTTCTATCTCTACTGGACAGGAAAGTACTCAGGCTACGGAACAGCGGACGAGACTCTTGAAAATGCCAAGAAACCCGAAGATTCCGATGAGGAAGAGGAAGAGGAATATACGGAAGAAGAATCGGATGAAGAGGATGTTTCCGTAGATGAGGAAGAGCCTGAAGAGCAGCCTGAGGAGGAGCAGGAGGAAGAAACAAATGATGATGGCGGGGAAGCTGCAGAGGAAAATGACGCGTGAGTAAAATTTTCCTGAAAGTTTGATCAGGAGCTGCCATCTTTGAAGCTGTATTCGTATATATCACTGAGAGGAACCCTTGTCATCCTGAGCGCCAGCGAAGGATCTTTCAAAGAGCAATGTCATCCTGAGCGCCAGCGAAGGATCTTGAGAAACCCTTGTCATCCTGAGCGTCAGCGAAGGATCTTTCAAAGAGCAATGTCATCCTGAGCGATAGCGAAGGATCTTGAGAAACCCTTGTCATCCTGAGCGTCAGCGAAGGATCTTTCAAGGAAGGATCTTTAAAAAGCATTATAAGAGAAAGGACGTACGAATATGAGGGATAATAAGAATATTGATAAGATCGAAGACACAGAGCTTGAGAATGTAAGCGGTGGTATGATCATTATGAATGATCTTGTCCACAGGGAAGGAGAGAATAACGTAAATCCACAGAATGCCATTATGAGCGGTGATACAAACGTGGATCCTCTGCTCCTTGGGGGAAAGAACGCAGGAGTTGCCGGAAACAGACCTCCGGAAGTAGGTAAGGTAACGGGAAGAGATAAGGGATTATTGAATACCGGCGGACAGTGGGCGTGAAACGCCTATATCCGCATGGTTATTTCCCGGGTAAGACTCTCAAAATGACCGTCATATATTATATTCAGAAGCTTGGATAAGGAGCGGAGAGCACGGCGCACATCGAGTTCATCGAGTGTGCCGGATTCCAGCGCCTGTTCGAATTCGTCCAGATCAACGACTTTCACAAAGCCGTCCGGCATCACAATCACATCTGCCAGAAGATCTCTGAAAATATAGGCATTGTCACTTTCACGGTACTCAT
This sequence comes from Lachnospiraceae bacterium AD3010, assembly GCA_000622025.1. GTDB lineage: Bacteria > Bacillota > Clostridia > Lachnospirales > Lachnospiraceae > NK4A144. The sequence continues at coordinate 18,825 of JHWU01000019.1, forward strand.
AGTCTATGATGTCGCAGTACCAGTAGACAAGGGAATTGTCAGAACGCAGAAAGCGGCTTACCTTATAGCCTTCCTGCAGGAAGTAGCATGAATACCCGTGGTCAAATTCATCCTTGGGATGCAGTGTATTCCAGGAGGTTACGATGATACGTTCATTTGCATAGATAACGACATCATCCTTTAAAGGAATGCACTCCTCGGGTATTATGCGTTTCCTGTAGAGTATAGGCTTGTCCATTTTGTTTATTGTCCTGAAGATGCGCTTCCAATCCGGACAAGAGCCCGGTAGAGCTTTGCCTGGGCACGTACCCTGGCTTCAGCATCAAGCTTTGCGTCATTCAAAGCCTTTTCGGCCTTTTCCTTCGCGGCTTTTGCCCTGTCCAGATCTATTTCATCACTCCATTCCCAGGTGGTGGGGAGAACACGGCATATGCCGTTCATCACAGAGAGCATGCCTCCGATACAGGCAGCTGTTCTCTCGGTTCCGTCTTCCATAACTACATGGGCTGTTCCCATTCCGATGGAGGTACAGTAATTCATATGCCGGGCAAGTATTTCCACATCTCCCGCTATGGTTCTAAGAAGCAGCTTCTGGACATTTCCGGAGAATTCCGGTCCGTCCATTGAAACCACATCAAGCTGATAGGCAGACATAGGTCAATCCCCCTTACTTCTTTGCTTTCTCAAATACCTCATCTATGGTTCCGACAAGGAGGAAAGCACTTTCGGGCAGGTCATCGCATTCGCCGTCAAGGATCATCCTGAAGCCTCTTAAGGTCTCCTTCAGAGGAACATACTTGCCGGGAAGACCGGTAAACTGTTCTGCTACGGAGAAGCTCTGAGACAGGAAGTTCTGGATCTTTCTTGCACGGTAAACCGCCTGCTTATCCTCTTCGGAAAGCTCGTCCATACCCATGATGGCTATGATATCCTGAAGCTCTCTGTATCTCTGGAGAACCTGCTGCACGCCCTTGGCTATCTCGTAGTGATCCTTACCCAGAATATCCGGTGAAAGGATACGGCTTGTAGAATCAAGAGGATCAACAGCCGGATAGATTCCCTTGGAGGCAATGTCACGGGAAAGAACCGTGGTAGCATCCAGGTGGGTGAAGGTTGTAGCGGGAGCGGGGTCCGTAAGGTCATCCGCAGGCACGTAAACCGCCTGAACAGAGGTGATCGATCCCTTCTTCGTGGAAGTGATACGCTCCTGCAAGGCACCCATTTCCGTAGCAAGGGTAGGCTGGTAACCAACGGCTGAGGGCATACGTCCCAGAAGTGCTGAAACCTCGGAACCTGCCTGTGTAAATCTGAATATATTGTCAATGAAGAGGAGCACGTCCTGATTCTTCACATCACGGAAATACTCCGCCATGGTAAGTCCGGACAGACCGACTCTCATTCTTGCTCCGGGGGGCTCATTCATCTGACCGTATACTAAAGCGGTCTTATCCAGAACGCCGCTTTCCGTCATTTCTCCGTACAGGTCGTTTCCTTCACGGGTACGCTCTCCGACACCGGTAAATACTGAGATTCCGCCGTGAGCCTTTGCAACGTTATTTATAAGCTCCATTATAAGGACTGTCTTTCCAACGCCGGCACCACCGAAGAGACCGATCTTTCCGCCCTTTGCGTAGGGGCAGATAAGGTCAACCACCTTTATTCCTGTCTCAAATATCTCGGTAGCAGGCACCTGATCCTCGAAGCTGGGAGCGGGACGATGTATGGCCCAGCGTTCCTTTGCCTCGGGAGCGGGCTTATTATCAACCGGCTCACCCAGAAGGTTAAATACACGTCCGAGACACTCTTCCCCGACGGGAACGGTAATGGGACCGCCCGTATCTACAGCATCGGTGCCGCGGACCAGTCCGTCCGTTGAACTGATGGCAATACAGCGCACCACATCGTCACCTATCTGCTGGGCAACCTCTGCCACAACCTTCCGGCCATCCGCCTCTATCTCTATGGCATTTTTCAGGTCGGGAAGCTCTCCCTCAAGGAAACGGATATCCAGAACGGGTCCGGTTATCTGTATTACCTTTCCAATGTGTTTTTCACTCATGATAACTCCTTTTAATTTATAAGATTCTTCGCTTCGCTCAGAATGACAATGTATGTCATAGCTTCTCTGCATTGACAGCTATCATCATAGCTCTTCTGCGCCGGCAACGATCTCTGTGATCTCCTGTGTGATGCCTGCCTGACGGGCACGGTTATAATAGAGATTCAGCTTTTCGATAAGCTCCTCGGCGTTGTCTGTAGCAGCTTCCATCGCAGTCCGTCTGGCAGCCAGCTCACTGGCAACTGAAACATTGATCCCCGAATAGAGAAGTCCTGCCAGATACTCCGGTACTATTTCATTGAATACAGTCTCACTGTCCGGCTCGTAGAGGATGAGGTCTCTCGGCTTTGTATATTCGCGGGAGCCGTCAGTCTCTATGAAATCCGAAAGGGGAAGCATAGAGCTGGCCTCCGGTACCTGGGACAGCATGGAAATAAAGTTCGTATAGCAAAGGAAGATATGCCCGAATTCTTCGTTGCTGTATGCTTTGCATATCAGCCGTCCGAGCTCGAAGCAGTCATTTATGCCGACACGGGCTACCTCGGCGTAAGCTTCGGTATAGATCGGGACATGGTGATGCTTAAAGTACTCCACGGACTTCTTTCCGATGGGAAGAACAGTGATGTCTCTCCCCTTTGTCTCACTCTCCATGAACTTAAAGAGGTTTGAATTGTACCCGCCTGCCATTCCCCGGTCACCGGCTATAACTATGTAGAGCCATTTATCGTTGGTTCCGGGCTTTGTATAGGGGGAACCGAAATCCAGATTTCCGTGGGCAATGTCCGTAAGCGTATCCTTCAGGGTTTTCAGATAAGGCTTACTGGCATCTGCTTTTTCTTTGGCTTTTCTGAGCTTTGAAGCTGCCACCAGCTGCATGGCCTTTGTGGTCTGCATCGTGGTTTCCACGCTCTTGATCCGGAGCTTCACAGCTTTCATATTTGCAGCCATGTAGTTCCTCCTTTAAGCCGTTTTCTTCTTAATAAAATCTGCAGTATAGGTATCGAGGGCAGACTTAAGCTTTTCCTCGGTGTCGCCTTCCAGCTTGCCGGTCTCTCTGATGGCGGACATTGCTGCCTTTCCGTCGGCGTCGCTGTCAAGATATTCGAAGAGCCCTGCCTCGTACTCCTTGATATCGGCAACATTCACATCCATAAGGATATTATTGATTACCGCATAAAGGATGGCAACCTGCTTCTCAACACTTACAGGCTGGCTCTTGTCCTGCTTCAGGACTTCCACTATACGCTCACCCTGTGCAAGACGGGACTTGGTGTCCTCATCCAGGTCGGAACCGAACTGTGCAAAGCTCTGCAGCTCTCTGTACTGGGAATAAACCAGCTTCAGGGTTCCTGCAACCTTCTTCATAGCCTTTATCTGCGCATTACCACCAACACGGGAAACGGAGATACCGGGATTGACAGCAGGCATAATTCCTGAGTGGAAAAGCTCTGTTTCCAGGAATATCTGTCCATCCGTTATGGAGATAACGTTTGTAGGGATATAGGCGGAAACGTCGCCTGCCTGGGTCTCGATTACGGGAAGTGCCGTAAGTGAACCGCCTCCCTTTTCATCCGAAAGCTTTGCCGCACGCTCCAGAAGTCTGGAATGCAGATAGAAAACGTCTCCCGGATATGCCTCACGGCCGGGGGGTCTGCGGATAAGCAGCGACAGTGCTCTGTATGCAACCGCATGCTTTGAGAGATCATCATAGATGATGAGCACGTGCTTTCCTTTATTCATAAAGTATTCGCCCATTGCGCAGCCTGAATAAGGAGCTATGTACTGCAGAGGGCTGGGCTCGGAAGCGGTAGCCGCTACGATGATGGTGTAATCCATTGCCCCGCCTGCCTTCAGATCTGCAGCAAGGCTCGTTACGGTTGACCTTTTCTGACCGATAGCTACGTATATACAGATAACATCCTGACCCTTCTGATTCAGAATGGTATCCATAGCGATACTGGTCTTTCCTGTCTGACGGTCGCCGATGATAAGCTCACGCTGTCCTCTTCCGATGGGGATCATGGAGTCAATAGCCTTGATACCTGTCTGAAGGGGCTCCTTAACGGGCTGTCTGTCAATGATTCCGGGAGCCGGTGACTCCACGGGGCGATATTCGTCAGATTCTATGGGACCTGCACCGTCTATGGGCTGTCCGATAGCGTTTACTACACGTCCGATCATTCCTTCACCTACGGGAACGGAAACGACCCTGCCCGTACGCTTAACGGTCTGACCTTCATTTATTCCGGTGTCTTCACCGAACAAAACTGCTGAAACAACTGTTTCTTCGAGGTTCTGAGCCATTCCGAAGGTGCCGTTCTCAAATTCCAGAAGCTCTCCCGACATACAGCTCTGCAGGCCGCTGACACGGGCGATACCGTCTCCAACGGTCAGAACCGAACCGGTCTCATTCTGGATAATGGCGCTCTGATAATTCTTTATCTGGCTTCTTATGACCTCGGATATCTTTTCCGGTTTTAATTCCATTACTAGTCTTCTCCTATATGACTGTCTCGTCTACCCTGCGTTTAAGCTCGTTTAAGCGTCCCTGTACCGTGCCGTCATAAAGCTTGTCATCCACAAGTACCTTTATGCCGCCAAGTACCGCAGGATCCTTTTTCTCTGAAAGGATGATCTTCTTACCTGTGATCTTTTGAAGCTTCTCGGTAAGCTTTGCGCGTTCGTCCGCACTCAGGCCGTTGGGGCTTACCACCAACGCGTCGCTTATACCGTGCTCATCATTGTAGAGCTTGCGGAAGGTCCTGAAGCAGGCGGAAAACTCCCGTAAGATCCCCTTTTCGGTAAGGATCTTTATGAAGTTCAGAAGATAGGTGTGGATACTGTCCGTAAAGGCTTCATCCAGTAAAGCAAGACGCTCCTTTTTCGGAATGGAGGGCTCGGATAAAAGTCTGATATAATCAGGATTTTCGCTGAATATACCTTTAACGGTTTCCATCTCCGGGAGAATGCGATCCGTCAGGTTTTCGCTGCGGGATAGATCATAGAGGCTTTTTCCGTATATTTCTCCGGCTTTTGTCATGATGCCTCCCCGACTTTGCTTATGAAATCATCAATAAGCTTTCTGTGATCCTCTTCCCTGATCTCTTTTTCAACGACCTTGCCTGCGATATCCATGGCAAGTCCGCCGATCTGATCCTTGGCTTCGTTGATCGCCTTCTTCTTTTCCTGTTCGATGTCGGCTTCAGCCTTTGACTTTATATTGTGAGCTGCAGTTTCGGCATCCTGTATCATCCTGTCTGCCTGATTCTGCGCATCCCTCTTGGCTTCAGCGATTATCTTGCTTGCTTCGGCTTTTGCGTCAGCCATCTGCCCTTCATATTCATCGCGTATCTTGTCGGCTTCAGCCTTTGCCTCTCTCGCGTCGGATATTTCCTTATCGGTGAGAGCCTGTCTCTTGGCAAGGATCTCATTGACCGGCTTGAAGAGGAAGCGCTTTATAAGATACATCTGGATGAACAGGTTAAGGATCTGTGCAATAAACGTCCAGGGTATGATCGTTACTAAAGGCTGTGTTTCCATAGATTCTCACTTTCTTTCCTTACTGAAGATAACCCATGAACATTCCGGGTGCAACGAAGATAAGAAGCAGACCGGTAACGAAACCATAAATACCCGTGGTCTCTGCGATGGCGCAGCCGAGAAGCATGGTGCTTGTTACATCACCCTTACATTCGGGCTGACGTCCGATCGCTTCAAGTGCCTTAGAAACTGCGTTACCTTCTCCTATACCGGGTCCGATACCCGCGATAAGAGCGGCTCCTGCACCTATACCGCAGCCGGCAAGTGCAATACCTCTTGCTAATAACTGAAAATCACCCATTATTGTTTTCCTCCTTATTATAAATGTGATTTTTTATTTTTCTTGTCATCCTGAGGGCGTAGCCCGAAGGATCTTTTTACCCTTCCGCGGCATTCGCGATGTACATGATCGTCAGCATCGAGAAGATGAATGCCTGCATAACACCGGTGAACCAGTCAAAGTAGATCGACAGGATGGCAGGAATACCGACATCCAGGAAGGGGATGGCCGCCAGAGTGGCATTCACGTTTATCAGTATGGCGGAAGTGGCCACTGCAAGGCTTGCATATATCAGTCCGTTAATTACGATACCTGAAAGTATGTTTCCGAAATGACGGCAGGCCATACTGACGGGGGTAGCGAGTTCCGAAAGGATATTGAAGGGAGTCATCACGGCGATAGGCTCGGTAAAGCCCTTCATATAACCAAGGACGCCGCCTGCTTTTATCTTTGCGCTGGTGATCATTATGAAGACCACAACAGCCCAGGCAGCTTCGGTTGAAAGGTCTGCAGTAGGACTGCGGAGACCTACAAGGCTTATCAGGTTTGATATGACGCTGGTGGTAAACAGAGCAGCAACGAAGGGGATAAGCTTGTCGAATCTGTTCGTACCGGTATTGTTACGGACGAAATTATTGGCGGTCTCCACAAGCATTTCGGCGATGGCCTGCTTTTTGGAGATTCCCTCGACCTTCATATTGCTGGTAAGGAAAATACAGAGTCCGGTGATAATGATCATCACGATCCAGCTTACCACCAGGGTCTCATTGATGGTAAAGTCGCCGAGAACGGGAATCCCGGTGGGTATACGGGCAAATATCTTTGCACCGTTGATCTCTACATTCATTTAGTTTCGATGCCTTCCTTTCTTTTCTGGAATATGCCCCGGCATTTGATGAGAACGCTGGGTACGAAAAGCGGGATGATCCCCATTGCCCCGTTAAATACGGGAAGTGCGAAGCTTATGACCACCCAGAGAAGCTGAAGGAGCATACGGTTCCTGTAGCTAAGTGCCATGACACTCCTTGCACGGCCTTCGTCTTCAATGGAGGTTACCTTCTGCACCGTCACTGCCATCCAGAAAAAATTCAGGACAGCTACTATGCAGCCGATGACTCCGCTTATGATCACCTTCATTCCGAAGGGTATCTGTTCAGGATAAAATCTGTTCAGTATATAAAACAGAAGCAGACAAATAACTGTGACTATCACGCAGCCGGTGGAGATAAACAGGGTCTCCTTTTTGACTGCTTCCTGTAATTTCATATGTTTAACCTCTTTAGATATGGCGGTTAAAATAAACGCCTTTTCTGCGGACCTTTTTGCCGTTCTGCTTTCCTTCGGTCTTACTGACATAGAGATAAAACTTGTACGCCGTCATAAAGGAAGCGCCGAGTCCCAGAATAAACCCTGGAATAAAGATCCATGCACCTGTGATATTGTGGGAAACCAGAAGATAACAGCCCAAGACACAAAGGATAACAGGCATCATAAGGGAAAGACCGAACTGCCCGATGAGGGCGAGATTACTGAATATCTGTAATCGTCCGTTGATTTTTCTGTTATCCGTAAGACCTACCTCCGCCAAACAAAACCACTTTTCCTATTGTATCCTAAGCGAAATTTTTAGTCAACGACAGTTGAGAAGTTTTATCCACTGTTTTATACTCAACTTTAGGTAACAGCTCAAAGGATCCTTCGCTTTGCTCAGGATGACAAGGCTGGGCTGCCACCTCAATATCGAAACAGGAAAATCGGAACAGGGATCATATGAAAGAGATTCTAATAAAAGCAGTGATATTCATTTCCTCATTTTTGATATCACTTTTTGTAATAAGTTCAATAATGAACCGCGGAACTACGGATATGACGGTGGAAATGGGCGAGGCGACCCTGCCGGTGGTCTCGGTGGTGAACGGAGACCGGGAGATCAACCGGATGTACGGGATCAAAAGCGTAGTGGAACCGAATATGATGCGGGATACCCTGACACCGTTAAATGAGGGACGAAACCTTGACATACGCATAAAAAAATACGGAAACCATTTTAAGGAAGTGGCATACGAGGTCAGATCCCTTGATGCGGAGAGACTTATCGAAGACACGGAGATCCTTGATTATATTGAGGATGATGACTTTATAGAAGCCAGGCTCAATATAAAGGATCTTATAAATGACGGAAAGGAGTATATCCTTGCCGTGCGGCTTACAAACGAGCAGGGGCAGAAGATTTATTATTATACGAGGATAATCCATGAACCCAAGCTCCATGAGGCAGAGATACTGGATTTTGTTAGGGATTTCACGGACAGGACCTTTGACAAATCTGCTGCGCGAAGCCTTACCACATATCTGGAGAGTGATTCAAGCGGAGACAATTCCACCTATCAGTTTGTAAACATCCATTCAAGCTTTGACCAGATAACATACGGAAGCCTGAATCCGGAAAAGCCGGAAACGGTACTTACGGATATCCTTGAAATGGATGATTCAACCGCATCCCTGAAAAACAGCTTCATTCTGAAGAGAGGAGAGGGTGATGATGCGGTGTTTTATGATGTCAGTGAGTACTTCAGAGTGCGCTATACGGAAAAGCGCATCTATCTCCTGAATTACGAACGTACCATGGAGGAGGTTTTTGATCCGGACTCAGAGAATGCATTTGTAAGTGACAAGATAGTGCTGGGGATCTCGGATCCGGACGTTGTCATGGAGGAGAATGAGGACGGCGGAGTGGTAGCCTTTGTGCAGAACGGCTCCCTCTATGCATACAGAAATTCGGACTCCAAGGCAATACGTGTCTTTTCCTTTTTCGAAAAGGGGGATGATGACGAGAGAAACCGGAACAGTGACCACGGCATCAAGATACTGCAGGTGGACGAGGCCGGGAATATTTCCTTCCTGATCTACGGCTATATGAACAGGGGACGGCATGAGGGAGAGACGGGAGTATCGGCCTATTATTTTAACAGTGCCTTAAACCAGATAGAGGAAGAGGTCTATATCCCATATAAACGCTCATATCAGTTCCTGAAATATGAGATAGAAAAATTCTCCTACTCGCCTGACGGAAACAAGCTGTATCTCTATCTCGGAGGCAGGCTTCTGGATATCCGGCTGGATGAGAAAAAGGATTCCATAATGGCCGGGAACATCTACTTTGATTCCTTTGTGGTCTCAAAGAGCGCCCGTACCGCAGCCTGGCAGGCGAAAAATGATTCGGGTATCTTCGTATGTGATTTCAACAGCGGAAATGTCCGGGAAATACTGGGAGATCCGGGGGTTACCATAAGGGCGCTCGGCTTCCTTGGAGAGGACCTGGTCTACGGCTCCTCGACCGGAGAGCATTCCATAGAGAGCCGTATTGGTGTTTCCATGGAATCAATGGAAAAGATCTATATCGAAAGCAGTGACGGTGAGCTGTTAAAAACCTATTCGAAGGATGGTATCTATATTACCGGTGTTGAGGTTAGAAATGATGAGATAAGTCTCTCTCGGATCACAATGGAGGAAGGGGTGAGTGGCAATTTCCTAAGCATAGCCCCCGATATTATCGTGAATAATGATCCGGAAACCGGAGACAGGAATGCGGTAATCACGGTTGCAACAGAGGAGCTGGAGACCATAACGGAGATCGCTCTTGCCGGGCATATCAATACCTCCTCCGTCCACGTGGTGTCACCGAAGGAAGTGCTCTTTGAGGGTGACAGGACTGTGGATGTAAAGGACGATGAAGACAGCAGCAAAATGCTTATGGTCTACTCCAGAGGCGGGATAGACGGTATCTGTGAGTCCGAGGTAAGGGCCGTGGATCTGGCGGAAGAGAGGGGCGGCGTTGTAGTTAAATCCACAGGCAGATACTTGTGGCAGAAGGGAAACAGGGCTGCGGAGAAAAATCTGAATGATATTACGGAGCCTCCCATTTCGGAAAGCCAGGATGCGCAGTTTACGGCTGTGCTTTCCGCAATATTCAGTCACGAGGGGATCACCGCGGATAATGAGGAGATAGCCGGGATGGAAGGCAGCCTTGTGGATATTATCGAAGAAGAGATAGACGGATCCGATGCCCTGACACTTGGAGGCTGCTCCTTAAGCTCGGTTCTGTATTACGTAAGCATAGGAAGGCCGGTCGTTGCCGAGGTAGAGGGCGGAAATATCGTAATGATCGTGGGATATGACCCGAAGAATACAGTTATATATGACCCCTCTACGGGAAGTATTTACAAAAAGGGAATGAATGACAGTACGGAATGGTTCGCTTCCCACGGAAACGAATTCGTATCATACGTCGTCTGAGGAGGTACTGTCATCCCGGGAAGCCGGGTCCTCTGAAGCAGCACTATCCGCTAATGAGGTGTTGCCGAAAAGCCGGTTTTTCACAGGGGTCAGGGCGGAATAAAGCGCAACACCGAGTACACCGCAGGAAATAATCTCCCCTGCACCTACCGTCAGCATAAAGAAGGGGATGCTTCCGGGGAAATCATATACAAACTTCAGGACAAAGGGGATTATCAACGTGTTTGAGAGTATCGGCGGAATTGCCGCGATCACGGGGGATCTCTTTCTCAGAGCATAGGTACCCACAGCACCGATAAGGGTCGCTATGCTTCCGAAAACCACATCAAAGGGCGCACAGCCGGTTATCAGATTGCTAATAAGGCAGCCCGCAAAAAGTCCGGGAACAGCCGCATTTGTAAATACAGGGAGGATCGTCAGTGCTTCGGATATACGAACCTGTATCACTCCGCTTGCCAGATTAAAGGCAGAGATAAAAACCGTCAGCACCACATAGATCGCGGTGATCATAGCGGCCTGAGTCAGAAACAAAACACCTTTTCCGGATCTATCCATTTGTCAGACCTCTCCGTTTCTGTATCTTGCCACGAGAGACTGTATCCTGGTATTGGGATTCAGGAGATCACTTATGGAAGAATCGTGATTTAAGGTGTCGATGATAAAGGCGATGTATTTACTCATATCGCAGGAGATATACCACTCTCTTTCCAGAAGCTCCGGAGTCTGGTAAATACAGTTCGTGGTGAGTACCCTGTGGATCAGACCGCTCTCAAAGGCTTCATCAAAGCTTTTTAAGCCCGAGGTAAAGAGACCGAAGGTAGCCATAATGAATATCCTTCCGGCTTTTCTTTCCTTCAGCTGCTTTGCCACATCCAGAACGCTGTCTCCGGAGGAGATCATGTCATCAACCACCAGCATATCCTTTCCCTCTACGCTGGTCCCCAGAAATTCATGGGCTACTATGGGGTTTCTGCCGTTTATTACCCGGGTGTAGTCACGCCGCTTGTAGAACATTCCCATATCCAGTCCCAGAACGTTTGCGAGATAGATGGCCCTTTTCATGCCGCCCTCGTCGGGGCTTATCACCATCATATGATCCGCATCGATCAGGAGATCATTTACGTGATATAGGAGTCCCTTCATAAACTGGTATGCAGGCTGTATGGTCTCGAAGCCGTGAAGCGGGATGGCATTCTGAACTCTGGCGTCATGAGCGTCAAAGGTAATGATATTGTCAACACCCATACGGACAAGCTCCTGCAGCGCAAGAGCACAGTCCAGGGATTCCCTGGAGCTTCTTTTATGCTGGCGGCCTTCATACAGGAAGGGCATAATGACCGTGAGTCTCCTTGCCTTTCCTCCTACTGCAGCGATCACCCGCTTCAGATCCTGAAAGTGATCATCCGGGGACATATGGTTATCGTGACCGCAGAGGGAGTAGGTCAGGCTGTAATTGCAGATATCGCAGAGAAGGAAGAGGTCCATTCCTCTTATGGATTCATTTATGGTTCCCTTGGCTTCGCCGGTTCCGAAGCGGGAAATGGAAGTGTCGATGATATAGGAGTCTCTCTGGTAACCCTGGAAAACAAGGGAACCCTTGTGCTCGTTCTCGCGCTCCGTGCGCCAGTCAACCAGATATTTGTCAACCTTGTCTCCCAGCTCCCGGCAGCCCTCAACGGGTATAACGCCAAGCTTTCCTACGGGTATGCTCTCAAGTTTCCTTTTTCCCTCGTGAACTGCCATATAGTTTACCCCTTTTTCTTCATGCGAAGGTCTTCGCCTCTGAAATAATAAAGTTCGTAGTTGCTGATAATCCTTGACAGGGATCTCTCGGAATAAAGATCTTTTATGCTTTTCAGCGCGAGATTGCTGGATATTATGGTCGATCTTCCGCGTACACCGCGCTCATTCAGTATGTTGAAAAGCTGTCCTGCCACAAAGGAATTGGTATTTTCCGTTCCGAGATCATCGATTATCAGTAGATCCGAGTCGTAAATATTTGCAAAAAAATCATTCTTTTCTTCGATCCCGGAATTCCTGAAGGTATTGTCGGCAATAAGCTCAAAAAGCCGGAAAGCCGTAAAATACACAACACTGTAGCCTCTGTCCAGAAGCTCACGCGCGATGCAGTTTGTAAGGAAGGTCTTTCCGCTTCCGACGCCACCTAAGAATAACATATTGCGGGAAGACTGGGCAAATGTTTTTATGAAATCCTTTGCAGCAAAATAAACCTGCCGTATATCCGGCAGTATTCCCGGGGAAAAGATGCTTAGGTCGGAGGTTTTGAAGTTCTCCTTTTCCAGTATTTCATTAAGGTTGGACTGGTGATACAGCGTATTGATGATCCTCTGCTTCAGGCAGTGGCATTTCTCACTCCCCCTGAAACCGGTATCCTTACAATCAGGGCAGTCATAGATAGGCATGAGATAATCACGGGGAAATCCGGCGGCTTTAAGGAGCTTTTCCTTTTCTTCGCTTATTCCGGCAAGCTCTTTTTCAAGCTCCGTAAGGGCATCCCCGTCGCCCTCCAGGCTTTTCTTCCCCGCTGACAGCGCGGCGAGAGCCGCCTCATCCTCAAGCTCCTTATATTGGGGAAGCTTTTCCAGAACCTCACGCTTTCTGTCTTCAAGGAGCCTTGAATTCTTTTCTCTTATTTCATCATACTCCGCCATAATACTGCGGAAGTCGGCGTCGTTCATTGACATTCTTTAATTCCTTGCGAATTTCTTTTCAAGATCGGAAAAATCTATGTCCCGCTCATGGAAATTCTGGAACTTTGTGGATCTTCCGTCTGTTCCTTCGCGGTTAATCTTTTCCTTCTCCTTCTTCCCGGCTTCAAAGGCCCGGTCCGCATCTTCTACGTCGGAGAGCTTTGAAACATTGTGCTCCTTCCAGTTTTTCAGAATGGAATCGGCATACTGGAAGCTGGGCTTGGAGATGGCGCTCATGGTGCGGTTCGCAGCCTCGATGATGAGCTCGGATGAAAAACCGTAATCATCCTTCCATCGCCTGATGAAATCTATCTCGGGCTTCACGGGATTTCTGCCGCTTAAGCCGAAGGCCTTCATAACCTCATAGTATTCCTTCCTGTTCACACCGGTCTCATATTTTGCCTGTTCTATATTGCGTATGCCCCTGTCATTCCAGTCTCTGGCAACACTTTCTATATAATGAATATTTCTGTGCCCGGAGCTCACACAGTATTCGATAAGGTATTCAATAAGGCCCGCGTCGAAACGGAGATTGTCGTACATATACAGGATCGAATTGAGATCCGAGTGGCTGAGTGTCCGTCTGAGATACTTCTCGGCTGTAAAGAGAAGTCCCCTGACCTCCGGATTCTCCTTGAAATCCTGCAGCTGTCCCGCAGGATAAAAGGGACGGGCGGGTTTCGAAGCCGTTTCGCTGCGGCCATCCGTCTCGGTATCCGAGAGACGCTCGGAGGGCATCATCGGTCCGGCCATTGTCAGGTCCTCAGAATGTGTCACCGGTCCGGCTGCTGCCAGTTGCCCGGAAGGCATCACCGGTCCGGATGCTGTCAGACTCTCGGCAGGACTCTCTGAAGCAGAGTGCGGCACTATCCCCGGCGAAGGCAGTCCCGACACCGTAAGTGAGGAATCGGAAACAACCGGTTTCTGTATCACATTCAGACAGATACCCTTCACATTCCTGTATTCATCATAGTCGAGGGAAATGAGCCCCTGTTTATCCCAATAGATCAGTGCACGGATGATATCCCGTTCGGTATAGTTAAAGCGGTCTGCTATGATCGGCAGTGATACGTCCTTTCCGGACGAAACCGAGCGAAGGAGATAAAGATAGATCTTTATCTGGGCCTCATTGGCATTGGTCATAAAATGATCTATAAAATGATTCGACACCTTTGTGTGTCCGCAGCTGTCACTTTCATATAGTGAAATGCTTTCGCTTTCCAATTCTAACTCTCTCCCGGATCAAACTTGTATGTTCAGAATATATTAGATCCCGAACAGATACGATTATACATGGTCGTCAGATGGATTTCAATGGCTGAAGGAGCCGAAAACCCCGATAAAATCGGGGTTTTTGCGATGATGTGGATTTGGTGGATATGGTGGAAATGTCCTATTTTAAAAGTGCATCTCCAATCTTATAAACGTCTCCCGCACCCATAGTTATCAACAAATCACCGTGGATACAGTTTTCCTGTAAAAATTTTTCAATTTTTTCAAAAGAGTCAAAATAGCAGGCGTTATGACCAAGAGCCTGTATTTCTTTAGCCAGGGTTTCGGAGCTTATCCCAAGAGTATCTGTTTCCCGGGCAGGAAAGATATCCGCGAGAACTACCCTGTCCGCCAGTGAAAGAGCTTCGGCGAACTCCGGCAGAAGCGCCTTTGTCCTGGTATAGGTATGGGGCTGGAAAACACACCAAAGAGTGTTATACTCGCATTTTTTTGCCGCGGTCAGGGAAGCCTTTATCTCGGTAGGATGGTGGGCGTAATCATCAATGACCTCCACTCCGTTGAAACTGCCCTTATGCTGGAATCTCCGGTCCGTTCCTTCAAATTCATTAAGGGCGGAGATGATATTTTCTTCACCGATCCCCATTTCGACAGCCGCCGCTGCCGCTGCACAGGCATTTCCGACATTGTGTTCACCGGGAACCCTAAGCTGTATTTTTCCGAGGATCCTGTCAGCGTGGTGCAGGGTAAAGGAAGGGAAAGCCAGCTTATTATAGCTTATGTCGGAAGGATAGTAGTCCGATGAGCTGTCAGCCCCGAAGGTCACTATGCGGCATTTAAGCCCTTCGGTGATCGTGTCAAAGCCCTTTGTATCGCTGTTTATGACAAGAACGCCGTCTTCCGGAAGAAGAAGGGCGAATTTACGGAAGGACTGCTGTATATCATTAAGGTCCTTGAAGAAATCGAGATGATCCTCGTCCACGTTTAGTATCACGCCTAAGGTCGGGGCAAAGGACAGGAAGCTGTTTGTGTATTCGCAGGCTTCCGTCACAAAGATGTCTCTTTTCCCCACTCGGAAATTGCCGCCTATGCTCTTAAGAATCCCGCCTATTGAGAGAGTGGGATCCTTGTCTGCCTTAAGGAGTATTTCGGACAGCATGGAGGTTGTCGTGGTCTTTCCATGGGTTCCGGAAACGGCGGCACTTATCCGATAGCGTTTCATCAGCTGTCCCAGAAATTCCGCACGGGTAAGAGCCGGGAGATTGCGCCTTCTGACCTCTTTAAGCTCCGGATTATCCTCGTGGATCGCTGCAGTATAGACCACAAGGCTTATGTCGGATTTAATATTGCCGGCTGCCTGGGGAAAGTAGATCCTGGCTCCTAAGTCTGTGAGACGGTCCGTCAGCTCACTTTCCGCCATATCGGAGCCGGATACAGAAAAGCCCTCAGATAAAAGGAGCTCAGCAATACCGCTCATGCTGATGCCCCCTATGCCGATAAAATGGAAATGTGTGTTTGTATCGGAAAAATCCACGTTGTACATTTTTATGTCTCCGCTCCGTTAAATTCATTCATGGCTTTATCACAGCCCTCTTTGATGATCCTCACTACCGCGGCGGCAGCCCGTATTTCTGCCTGCTCCACCGCGCCCCTGGACTGTATGTCAAAGGGGGATAAGACCCAGTCCGCCAGATCCCAGTTATGGGGTTTTGGACCGATGCCGATACGCACTCTTGCGAAGCTGTCCGAGCCGGTTTCCGCGATAATGTTCTTCAGCCCGTTATGGCCTCCGGCGCTGCCTGATGGTCTCACACGGATCCTTCCGGGCTCCAGATTTACATCATCCGAGATCACAATGAGGTCTGAGGAAATATCTGCCTTGTAATAGGAAAGAACCTCTCTTACGGACTGGCCGGAAAGGTTCATGAAAGTAAGGGGCTTAACAAGGAGCACCTTCTCTCCCTCGATAAGCCCTTTACCGCATATTGCCCTGTGTTTTTCAAAATCCAGGGAAATCCCGAAACGGTCCGAAAGGATATCGATGGTCTCAAAACCCACATTGTGTTTTGTGCCGTTATACTTTGAACCCGGATTTCCCAGTCCTGTGATAATAAACATTTTTTATAAGAAGAAACGGTCGCTTCGTTCTATAACTATCTGAACCCCGTTCTCACCCTTGTAATAGGAATTTGCCCTTATGGTACCATGGCTCTCCACGATACAGTTCTCTATGTGGGTATTGTCTCCGATATACACATCATTCAGAATGATGGAATTCTTTATGAAGCAATTATTCCCGACAAAAACCTTCTTGAAGAGTACCGAATCCTGCACCGTGCCGTTGATTATGCAGCCGGAGGATGCGAGGCTGTTATGCACCTGGCTTCCCACATTATACTTCGCGGGAGGCAGGTCGTCTACCTTTGAATAAACATCCGGATACTGGTTAAAGAAGTAGTCCCGCACCTCCGGCTTCAAGAAGTCCATATTTGTCCGGAAATAATCATTGACTGTGGCGATATTCTTCCAGTAGCTGTCTATCTTATAGCCGTAGATACGCTTCTGGTTCCTGTAACGAACAAGGATATCGGAAACAAAGTCGTGACGGTCCTCTTCCTCAGCCTTTTCGATAAGCTCGATAAGCTGACGGCGGCGGATGACATAGATACCGCAGGAAATAGTCCGTCCTTTGGCCTCAACCGGCTTCTCCTCAAAGTCGATGATCCGCTGATCCTCATTCATGGTGAGAACACCGAATCTCTCCACATTCTCGCTTGACGGAAGCTCCTTGCATACCACGGTGATATCGGCTTTCTTTGCGATGTGGTATTCGAGGACCTTATTGTAATTCATCTTGTAGACGCAGTCGCCGGATGCGATTATCACATAGGGCTCGTGACTGTCCTTAAGGAAGGAGATATTTTGGTAAATGGAATCGGCTGTTCCCCTTGACCAGAAGGAATGATCGCTGGTCATAGAAGGAGTGAATACGAAAAGTCCGCCCTGCTTACGGCCGAAGTCCCACTATTTTGACGAAGAAAGATGCTGGGTCAGGGACTTCGCATTGTACTGGGTAAATACGCCCACCTTCTGTATATGGGAGTTTGTCATATTGCTCAGGGCAAAGTCGATGCCTCTGTAGCTCCCCGCTATGGGCATGGCGGCTATGGCACGCTTCTTTGTGAGTTCCTTCATCCGGTGGTTATTGCCTCCGGCAAGAATTATTCCTATCGCTCTCATAGACTATCTTTCCTCCTTTATAACGGTTTTTCCGGAAGAAACGGTTTCGTTCGTGAATTCATCTATGGTGAAGACGCCGGACAGAACGGAATTCTTGCCTATTGTCAATCCGGAAGGTATCTCCGACTTCTCCGCAATGGTAACCAGCCCATGGGTGTAAATGGTGGGATCGGTCTCATTTTCAACCTCTTCCCCGTTACCTATGGTCACGCGGTCACCGATGATGGCCTCTTCGGCGATTATGCCCCGCTCTATGTTGCAGTTCTCTCCGATGACCGTGCCGTTCATTATGATCGAGTCACGGACAACGGTGTCTTTCCCGATGGTGACACCGCAGCCGAGAACGGAATTGTAAACCTTCCCGAAGATCTGGCTGCCTTCTCCGATGATGCTCTTCTCTATCTCGGATTCATTTCCGACAAACTGGGGAGTCACGATCTCGCTCTTTGTAAAGATCCTCCAGTATTCCTCATACAGATTGAATTCGGGAATGATGTCAATAAGCTCCATATTGGCTTCCCAATAGGAATTTAAGGTTCCCACATCCTTCCAGTAGCTGTTGTACTCATATGCAAAAAGCCGCTGCTTCTTGTCATGGCAGTAGGGGATGACATGCTTTCCGAAATCCAGACTGGACTGATCCGCGAGAGCGATGAGCGCTTCTTTCAGAACACTCCAGGAGAAGATGTAAATACCCATGGAGGCAAGATTGCTTCTCGGATGCTCGGGCTTCTCTTCAAAGTCCGTGATCTTTCTGTTTTCGTCGGTAATGACTATTCCGAAGCGCTTAGCCTCTTCCATGGGAACGGGCATAGCGGCGATGGTCACGTCGGCATCATTTTCCTTGTGGAAGTCCAGCATGACCTCATAGTCCATCTTGTAGATATGGTCACCGGAAAGAATAAGCACGTAATCCGGATTGTAGCTCTCCATATATTCGATATTCTGCAATATGGCGTTGGCTGTTCCGGTGTACCATTCGCTGTTTACATTTTTTTCGAAGGGAGGCAGTACGGTAACACCGCCGATATAGCGGTCCAGATCCCAGGGGGTTCCGATACCTATATGAGAATTCAGCTTCAGGGGCTGATACTGGGTAAGTACACCCACTGTATCTATGCCGGAATTGATGCAGTTACTTAATGGGAAATCAATGATCCTGTACTTCCCTCCAAAGGGAACTGCAGGCTTTGCCATATGCGTTGTCAGGACTCCGAGTCTGCTGCCCTGTCCTCCTGCCAAAAGCATGGCGATTATCTCTTTTTTGATCATCAGCATCACCTCATATTTTCTAAAGATAATTATGAAGTGATTATACAACTAAAGAGGCGTTTTGTGTATATTTTTTACAAAAAAAACTGGAAAATCGAAAAAATTTCGTCATTTTTAATGTAGAGGGATCAGCCGGTCTTTCCTCTTGCAAGCTTGTCGCTCTGCTTGCTTTCATCAATGGCGGCATTTTTCTCGGCGATGTGGAACTGGTCTCTTCCGCCGGCCTTTGACTCATAGAGCATATTGTCGGCACGCTTGATGCCGTCCATATATTCATTGTCGGTCACTGCAAACTCGGCTATACCTATGGATGCAGTCATGGAAAGCTCGGTCCCGTCATCGGTTTTTACCTTTACGGCATGGACTGCCTCCATAACCTTCTGAGCGACCATGGTGACGCCGTCCTCGTCAAGTCCCAGATATACTCCCACGAATTCATCGCCGCCCCATCTTATCAGATAGTCTGACTTTCTGAAGGTATGGTAAAGACTCGTAACGACCCTTTTAAGCACCACGTCTCCTATGTCATGCCCGTAGGTATCGTTTATTTCCTTGAAGTGATCAACGTCCAGGAGCATAATGGCAGGACTGGCCTTTCCTTTTTTATAAGCCTCGAAGAACTGCTTCAGTTTCTCCTCGCCGTACTGACGGCTGGTGGCCTTTGTAAGAGCGTCCCTCTCCACCTGATGCTTCAGCTTCTTCGTGATCTTCAGTGAAAATACCCTGTCGGATCTAAGGGTCATCACCACCATAAATGCGAGGAGCAACAGGAAGATCACGGCTACCACCAGCTCGAATTTGATCATATACTGTTCCACCGGAGCATTGGTGTTCCGGACATAGATCGCTATGTCATCCATGTTGGAGCCCATGCTGACTATCCAGTTGTAATCCTTGAAAAGTCTGGAAAATACCAGTCTCGGAGCGCTCCCGCCGTCGCCGGTCTTTATCGAGTAGGTGTAATGGTAATTGCCAAGATCCTTAAGCTTATCGAGTTCGTCCTGAAGGTATTCCTTCCCGTCGGCATCCGTTTCGCCGGTGGAAATAAGCCTTCCCTCAGTTCCTCTTTCCTCGGGATTTACAACACGTACCGCATAGTTTTTCCCGCCGTCGTAGTTCCTTATCTCATTTATCCAGATCCAGGTATTGCCGTCGAATTCATTATACATGACCTTCTGGATGATACTCTTTCTCACGATATCATCCATGGTCTGTCTCGTGATCCCGTAGATAATGGCGGTATTTCCCACGCTGAAGCTGTCTGAGGAGATAAAGCTGTTCTTAAGCTCCTCCTCATTTCCGCTCCAGGCGTCACCGAGAAGCCCGTCCGTATCATAGAGGACTTCATTGCTGTCCTTATTGTATGCCATATATGTCCAGTTACGGCTGTCGGGACGAGCGTCAAAGTATTCCTTGACCTCTTTTGCGGCATCCTTTCCGGCCTCTTCTGCGATAAGATGCACATAGTCCCTGCAGCTTTCGACCTGATCCTCGTATTCCTTGGTGCGGACGGCTCTTTCCGTTACTATATCCTCAACCAGGTTATTCACGGTGTTTTCGAGAAAATGCTGTCTGAGCTCGAGGGCATTGGCGTAGAGCTGCTCCGTATAGAGCACACGTATCCTGAGGAACGCCTGATGCAGAAGCAGCAGTATCGCTATGGTCATCACGACTATTATTGCAATTGTCTGGGGTCTGACCTTTTGTTTACTCTTCATAATGAATAATGATACACGATTTCCCTGTATTTGTTAAATCCGGGGTTCATACTTTTTTGATCTTTTGGAATAGGGATTGATCCAGCTGAAGCACAGGTAGTAGCGAAGCCACGCCGTTATGGCGCTCACTACCCAGACCACTCCTGCGGAGATCCATATTCCGGGGATGCCCATCCCTAAGTACTTTGTCATAAGTAGAGGAATGGTGAAGCGTCCGATGATCTCCACTATCCCGTTAAACAGGGCAAAGAACGCATCTCCCATGCCTGTTAGGAGCCCCCTCACCACATAGATGATACCGAGGGGGATATAGAAGAGGCTTGTGACTCTGAGGCCGAAGGCCCCGAGAGCGATCACCTCCGGATCCGTAACGAAGAGACCGGTGATAGCCCCTCCGAAAAGCTGCATAGTAAGTATCAATACGGCAGACAGGACCACCATGATGAGAAGACCCTTTCTGTAACCCGAGTACACCCGGTCGTATTTCTTCGCACCGTAGTTCTGGCCGCAGAAGGTGGCGATGGAAGCGCCGAGAGTGGTAAAGGGCTGGTGGATAAGCTGTTCTATCCTGTTCGTGGCGGTATAGGCTGCGACAACCACCGTTCCGTAGGAATTGACGATCCGCTGTACCGCCATTCCCGAAACCGCGATAAGTCCGAACTGCAAGGACATGGGAACTCCGAGCCGGAGCACCTTCCATGACATCGAGGAGGAGAGCTGAAGCTCACTTCTCTTTATTCTGAAGTAAGGATTTATCCTGTACGCATAAAGCCCGCATAAGACCGCCGCCAGAAGCTGGGCTATAACGGTGGCAAGGGCTGCGCCCCGTATACCGGTATGCAGTACACAGACAAAGAGAAGGTCCAGTCCGATATTGATAAGTGCCGACAGAATAAGGAAATAAAGGGGAGTTCTCGCATCCCCGAGAGCTCTAAGCATGGACGCAAGGTAATTATATAAGGACACAAAGAGAAGCCCGGCGCTCAGATAGCGGATATAAGTTGCAGCATCGGACAAAATGTCCGAAGGGGTGCCAAGGAGCTCAAGAAGGGCGGTGGCCGAGAAAAACCCGATAATTCCAAAGACGATCGGAACTATGAGCATAATGAAGCCTGTATTTACGATGGCCGACTTCACTTTTCTGTCATCACGGGCACCATAACACTGTGAAACGATTATTCCTCCGCCGTTTCCGATCCCGTTGCAGAGGGCAAAAAAGAGAAAGGCGATGGAGCCCGTGGATCCCACCGCAGCAAGGGCAGTAGACCCCACAAAGCGCCCAACGATTATGGAGTCTGCGATATTATAGATCTGCTGGAAAATATTACCTATGAGGGAGGGCAGGGCAAAGATTATAAGGTGCCTGACCGTGTCCCCGCTTGTCATATCGGTTGTGTGCTCTTTCATATAGTCATCCTGAGGGCGAAGCCCCCTGTCATCCTGAGGGCCAGCTCTCTGTCATCCTGAGGGCGAAGCCCCCTGTCATCCTGAGGGCGAAGCTCCCCTGTCATCCTGAGGGCGAAGCCCGAAGGATCTTCCCTCCGGGTGTCCTAGTATTATTGCAGAGAATCCCCCACTATTCAGCCTGCAACCCGGAATTGACAATTATTTTCTCAAATACTATAATCGGGTAACCATTGAAAAAATGGGAAGAGTGATCAACCTCTCTTTAGGACTCCGGTCCCATGCAATGGAAATCCGTGAACCGTGTCAGGTCGGGAACGAAGCAGCACTAAGCGGAACCTTCCATGTGACGTGGGGCAACCGGGGTCTTAAAGAGGGGTTGATTTTCTCTTGCAGAGCAAACATTTGTGTGTTATTGTTATGTCAACAAAATATGTAAAGTAGACATAACAAAATGATTTTTCAGTATCTTAGAAAACGAACAGCCGTTTTTCTGGCATTTATCACTTTAATCACAGCTTGCTTTTCTTCTCCTTACCTCATTCAGGCGGAGGAGCTTTCCGCGAACCTCATTATTTCCGGTGGATCCGAGCCGGGAGAAACTGTCTCGGAGGAGGCCGTCTTTTCTACAGGTTCCGCATCCGATAATAAAAATGATGACAAGGATTCCCCGGATGACAGCATATCATTGGATCAGGCGGACAGCGACACGGTATCGGGAGATGACAGTCCCTCCGATAATAGTCTTTCCGATAACAGCACCTCCGATAACGAGGTTTCAGAAAACAAGCCCGAAAGAATAAAGGAAGACTGGGAGATAGCTTCGATTGACGGAGTTACCGTAAGATCCTTAAGCGCGGATTTCACAAAGCCCGTTGCCTTTCTCACAAAGAAAAAGCTGGTATTAAACGGTATGAGGCGTTCTGTCAGTGATGATACCTACATTGTCTTTAATGTGGATGGAGACTATGAGCTTTCAGGCCTGACCGGCGGAGGGCTTGAGGTGTCCGTAAATAAGCTTTCCTATAACGGTCTGCCGGCATACCGCCTCAGTGTATCGGCGACTGCTGAATCTTCGAAGGGGACCACAAAATTTTTCATAATACCCAAAAACAGAATGAACGGAAAAGAGCTGAATAAGCTGAAGCTCATTGTATCCGTAAAAAAGAAAAATCCTCCGGTCAGATGGAAAAACAAGGTAGTAACCTTGAGCAGATCGGTCAAGGGGGATTTTGCGCTGAATACCCCGAATATTGACGGGGTGTCCATAGTACCGCTCTCCGGGAACGAGAGGTATAAGCCGAAGATCCCGGCCTGTCTTCAGGTACGGCTGCAGAATGAGAACACCATAAAGATAACCGCGGGGGAGGGAATGAAGCTGAATAAATCCTACCCGGTGACACTGTGGCTTATGTACACCGACAGTACTTCGATAAAGGCTGTAAAGAGAAAGTTTAATGTAAGGGTAACTGACAAGCCGAAGAGCGTAAAGCTGAAAAGGCTTAAGGGAAGCTCGCTTAATCTTTCCGACAGGGACGGCACCGCCCTGCACTACAAACCCATTATAAAGAATACGGGATTTGTGGTAAATGACGTAAGCTTTAAGGAAGGAAGCCTTTCTGAAAACTATGTGATAGAAAAAACATATGATCCGTCCACTATGGAGGTGACGGACTTCTATGTACGCGCCAAAAAAGGAGCGGAGATCCGGCGTGGAAAGGATATCTTCAATTTTGACCTGCTGCTTCAGGCTCCCAGGATGGATGCCGGCAATGTGAATCAGAGCGCATCCGCCAGGGCAAAAAAGAAATCCACAAAAATAAAGACCACCTTTGTGAGCGGAAATGCCCTAAAGATCAATGAGACCCTGTCCGATAATCATGTTGCGGGGAGCATAGAACTCAGAGTAATCTCCCCGAAGTATGCCGCTATCGACTGGGCTTCCATAAAGGATCTTACAAATAATGATGCGTTCAGGACAGAATGGACCATAGACAGATGGGGACAGGCTGCCAGGATACGGATAGAGATCGATAAAAATAAAGTCAGATCAGGGAAAAGATATTCTCTTGTATATTCCATAAAAGCACGGGGAGCCGATGCGGGTACAGCGCCGACAAAGATTGTTGTAAAATACAAGGCGTAAAATATTTAAAATTGTTCGTGCCTTTTAAGCAAATCTTAATTTTTTGCTATTATACTTATTTTGTTGTATAATATTCTGCACGCAATTTGAACGGTATCAGCCTTGAAGATACCCGTAGGGACTTCCGAATATGAAAAAGCGCTTCAGAAAAATATCAATTATATTAATGGCATCCCTTATACTTTCTTCTGTTTCAGGTTCTGTATTTGCAGAGCCTCCTTCTGATGGGATGGATGAAGCGATCCTGTCTTCCCTTTCTCTTGACGAAATTGACGGCAGTGACGGTGAAAGCATAGACAATTTCGAAGAAGAAGCCGGGGTTGACGGCTATGAGAATGAGGAGCAGGAGGAAGAAGATATAGATGGCGCTCCCCGGGAAGAGCAGGGGGATGCTGAACAGGAAGAGCAGCAGCCGGGTACTGAACAGGAGGAACAGCAGCCGGGCAGCGAACAGGAAGAACAGCAGCCGGGGACTGAGCAGGAGGAACAGCAGCCGGAACAGGGGGAAGGACAGCAGGACGGGCAGTCCGACGATCAGATTCAGGAAGAAGAGGGCTCTGTTGATTCCAATAATAATATCTCAGACGAGGACAGCGAGTCCGATAATGAGATTGATGAACAGGCTGAAAGCGGCGAGATACAGGGCGAAGAAAATAGCGGGATACAGGAAGGTGAGGAAGGAAGCACCTCTGCCAATAATATAGAAGAAACAGCATTATCCGAAAACTCTGTGGAAGAGACTGTTTCCGATAATATCATACCCGGGGAGGATACTGATCTTACCCTTTCCGGAAATGAGGTTTCCGGAAATGAGGTTTCTGAGAATTCCATTTCGGAGAATGAAGTGTCCGAAAATGCGGTGTCCGAAAACGAGGTATCGGAGAATGAGGTTTCCGAAAACGAGATAAAAGACTCGGTATCGAAAAATGAGGCCGAAGAAGAGACCGAAGAGGAGCCCCAGTACTATGGCGGCAATATCGATATGTTTATGGACTTCGAGTCTGACACGGTTGAGGAAATATCCGAAGCATCCGACGCGAGGCTTGCTTCCCTTGCGTCCTCCGGAGAGGCGGGGCTGAGCTCGCTGGAGTCGGAGAAGAGCCAGTATTATGTTCCATACGAAAAATACATAGGTAACATTTCTAATAATATGGAGGGTATATCCGAGAATTCGGCTAATGACAACAGGTTGTGCTGGGCATATACGGCGGCGGCGTTGGCGGATATAAATCTGGTAAAGAAAGGCTATAAAGGAAAGGACGAGCACGTAGATCCGATTCAGATAGCACAAGCTACGTATAATAAATATAGATATGATAGTTATGGTGAAACGTGGAAAATGACATCAGAAACGCCATATTTTGATGAGGACAAGTTGACTGAAGAAAGTGGCTCACATACGAATCGATATTGGGATCATACCGGATTTATTAAGAGCACATCTAATATCAGAAGCTCTAGTGATAACAAGTATCATGATGATGATTATGAGCTTATAGATGTTACAAAGACAGAAGAATTAAAAACAGCAAGTGGAAATCTCCTGTTTGCTACTTTTAATTTTGAACGTTGGGCGTCTCCATATTTAGTAGGAGGAGATTCGAATAGTGACGGAAATGATAGTATTGATAGCTCAGATGATGATGGTCATCTGAATTTTGAAGCGGATACCAGTGGAGTAGGTGCCCAGCTTCAAAATGCATATTGGGTTCCCAGCACAGATATTGAGGCTATAAAGGCAATGATCGTTGATCATGGTGCGGTTGGGATACAGATGAACAGAAAAGCTAATGGTCCAAATAAAACGAAATTATCAGGTCTAGTGTCTGGAAATGAACATATTCACAGAACAGATGAACATAGGTCATGGTATCAGTTTATTCCGATATATAACGGATATAGAACAGATCACACAGTAGCTCTTGTGGGGTGGGATGATTCTGTAGGCAAAGATTGTTTTAAGAAATGGAATATCGGAGATAGAAAAAATATTGAACCGAGTCGAACTGGGGCATTTCTTGCTCTAAGCCCAACTGTAAAAGGATGCAAAGATAAGGATTATACATATGATTATTTCTGGATCTCCTATGATGATGCCGCGTTCAAGGCTTATAACAGTAAATACAGGTATGCCGTTGCGTATGACTTTGCAGAAAATGATACCAGTGATTACAGCTACGGCTATGACGGTTCCAATTACTTTAATTCCTTCTCCACCAAGAAGGTATACGGTATCTTTAAGTCCGGTCATTCCGGAAAGACGGGCAGTGGAAATGTTGAGGTTTTGAAGTCCATCGGAGTCGGCGTTCAGGATGCCGGACGCTACAGGCTTACCATATACAGCGGCTACGATCCCACAGGGAAAAGGTATCTGAATCAATATGAGGTGCTGACCCAGCAGATAGAGCTGAGCTACCCGGGGTATCATACCGTGGAGCTGGATGAGCCCATACTGTTTTACAAGAATGACACCATATCTGTCTGCTTTGAAAAGGTGGATTCGACAGATTTCCATATGCTTGTGGATGGATTTTATGATCCGAAACGGGATAACTATACTTCCAAGAGCACGTCGGGTGAAAGGGTGAAGGGGTGCAGTATCGCCTCCGAGAATGGGGTGTTATTTTCTTCTTTTACCAACGGAACCAGAGTGGGAGCCGAAAGCTTCTTTATGAGTGTATCCGGGAATAATAACGGCTCTGTGGTTCAGGGAAGTGTTATCCCATATTCCGGGAGCAGTTCCAAATATATGGGCATTACCCCCCGTATGAGGCTCTATACCTCGGATATAAAGGTTCCGAAGAATATCGATCAGACAATGCTGGATGTCAAGCTGAAGAAGTATATCTGGACCCATACGGGAAAGGCTATCACACCCATGCCTGAGGTACTGGTTGATTTCTCCATGACCCAGGATGGAATACCGCATGACAGAGGACATCGAGAATATCCCGAAGCCCTTGTCATGTACAATAAGATCGGCGATGTGGAGAGCCACTATAATTACGTCGGGGTTAATAATAAGGACACCGGCATAGCTGCCGTGATAGTCCGGGGAAAGGGTGATATTTTCTCCGGAGAGATCTCGGTACCCTTTAAGATAGTGAAGGACCAGCTGAATATCTCCAAGTGTAAGATAGAGGGGCTGGAACCTCAGGAATATAAAGAGGGCGAGGGAAAGGCTCTGACTAGTATTTACGGTGATATTAAGAATAATATGATCGTCAAGTACTACGTGTCAGAGACCAAGCACTATGTTACCCTGACGGAGGGTATAGACTATACCGTCGGTTCTATTGAGGGGAATAATACTAAGGGGAAGAAGCTTACGGTGATGGTTACCGGTATAGGGACCTTCAAGAATACGGTTAAGCCGAAGTTCAAGGTACAAAAAGCAAAAGATAAAAAGCCGATAAGCGACCGTACCATATCCGTGAATCTGAAGTTTGAGGATGGGGGAAGGACCGTAAGCTGGAATGAAGAGGAACATTTAGGGGAGCTCCCCGAACTCAATTATACCGGAAAGAAGCTGAAGCCGGAGATAGTATCCATCTATGATGCGGGCACCGGAAAGCTGCTGGAGCCCGGCATTGATTACAAGGCGAAGATCAAATACAAAAAGAATAAGACCGCCGGAATGGCGAAGATCATTATAAAGGCCGCGAAGGGCGGGCCATATTCCGGTAAGGTCACCCGGTACTTTTTGATAAAACCTATGCATGTTACCACGGATGCTGTGGTGAAATTCCCCAAGAGCTCATATAAGTACACGGGGAAGCCGATAAAGGCAATCCCGAAGGTGACACTCTACGGGAAGAGGTTGAAAAAGGGCGATATTTACGTGGATTACACCAATAATACCGGTTCCTCCTCGGGAACGGCAACCGCTCAGGGAGTTGTATTCGGAAAGGGACGCTACACCGGCTACATGGGCTACGGAAACTTCTCCATAGGACCGGGTTCGTCAACTACAACTACCAGCAGAACCTCATCCAGCAGCTCCACGACCAGCAGCAGTAGCACAAGGTAGAGAAAAAGCATAGAAAAGGGCATCCTGAGGGGTGCTCTTTTTTGTCGGGCACTGGACGTCCCTCTATTCTGAGCCATCACCCTGTCATCCTGAGCCATCACCCTGTCATCCTGAGCGAAGCGAAGGATCTTTCTCATAGCATTTCCACAAATTGCTCTAGGGACATTTAAGTGTAAATAACACTAAGAACGATTTAGCACTTTAAATTGTCATAGAGTAGTGATATTATCTTTTATCGGTGGTGCGAAAGGGTATTTCTGTGAGGGTAGGCAGATCCGTGCGCACGCATAATATCGGGCAGACGGAGACTTAAAGTCTGCCGGGAAAGGGGGGAAACGAATGACGAAGGACAGAGAAAAGCTGTTGCTATTGAGAGAGAAATGCTTCGCTGTGGAACAGGGTATGGAAAACGGCGAGGAGTTCTCCTTTGCAGCGGGTGATCTTTACAGGGAGTACATAGATCACAGACTGCATCCGGTCTATCAGTCAACCATCAGGCAGATTCTTCAAAACACTTCTTTTTCATCCGAATTCGAGGCCGTTCCATAAAAAATTCCCGGTAATGTGATATAATCAGGCACATGAAGGTTTATATCGTACTGGATCTGGAATGGAACCAGGGTACTCCCAAAACTGAAAGAAGTGACCTTCCCTTTGAGGTCATTGAGATAGGTGCCGTGAAATTAAATCAGGATAAGGAGATCATAGGACGTTTTGAGAGCCTTATCTGTCCCGTGGTGTATAAGAGGATCTTCTATATGACCGCGAGGGTGACAAACATTACCATGGAGGAATTAAAAAAAGCTGACGGTTTCCCGGAGGTATTAAAGAGGTTTTTGAAATGGTGCGGAGATGATTTTATTTTCTGTACCTGGGGCAGCATGGATCTGACGGAGATTCGGAGAAATTCAGATTTCCATGGTCTGGACCCCATAGCGGAGGGACCGCTTCATTACCTCGATATTCAGAAGCTTTATTCCCTGGAGCTGGATGACGGAAAGAGCAGAAGATCGCTGGAGAAGGCGGTGGATGCTCTGGATATAGAGAAAAATGATGATTTTCACAGGGCTGACAGCGATGCTTACTATACAGCGGAGATCTTCAGAAGATTAAAGAAAAGGGAGCTGGAGGTATACGAATCCTTTGATGTCTACAGTCTTCCCCAAAGTCCCGAAAAAGAAGTTCATGTAACCTTCCCAACCTATTCAAAATATATTTCAAGAGGCTTTCCCGAGAGAAAGGATGTTCTGAAAGACAAAGAGGCACGGTCTTTACGGTGCTTTTACTGTAATGAAAAGACTTCGGTTTTTATCCCCTGGATTTCCGTAAACGGAAAGCAGTACTTTGCAATGGGCAAGTGTCCGGAGCATGGGAAAATGAGGGGACATCTGCGTATCAGAAAGCACTCGGACGGCAGTGTTTACGGTATGAAGACCATACGGCCAGCGAAGAGCGGAGACGAGGGTGACCTGAGGCAGAAGGAGAAAACCGCAAGGGAACAGGAAAGAAAGTATCTTAATATGCTTAGGAATTCTCAGAAATCAAAGTCATCAAATTCAGAGAAATAGCGGCGGTTTCTCTTCCTTATCCTTCTTCTCCTTCTCTGTGCGGAGAAGAAGTAATTCTTTATGAAAAGAATGATGAGAAGTATTATAAGGATCGCTCCCGCGACTATCCCTGCTGCGATCAGAACCTTTTTTATATCAAGGAATACCACACCATTATTGCTGAAGCCGGGTATGCCGTCTTTACTTACTTCTTCCACCTCTTCTTCAGACACGGTTTCCCCGAAAATGTAGGTCTTTACATTGGAATCGGAGAGCAAAAGATCGGTTTCTCCCACATATATATCCCCGAAGGTATAGGTTACCCTTCCAAGGGAATTCTCATTTTTATCATCATAGTTTACTTCACTGTTAAGATCCTCAAATGAGGCGGTCTTCGGTATCACCACGTAGCCGTCAGTGGAAAGGCTCACCAGAGTCTTCGTATTTCCGAATATACCGTTGTCCGTATTGAAGAAGTCGGAATTGTCGAGATTGTATTTTGTTTCATTCTCTGCGATGTTCAGCCTTTCAAAGTTCTGGAAGCCGTATTCGAAGAGATTGTAGGTGTCGGTGTACTGATAGGGAGGTTCGGCCTTCATTACAACGCAGATCAGGTTCAGACCGTCCTTTTCCGCACAGGTTACAAGGGTTTCCCTTGCCACATTGGTGTATCCGGTCTTGCCCCAGGTGGTGTAGTCATAGGAACGGGAATTGCCGGGGTACATCTTATTATGATTGGTCATGGTAAAGGAATCGGGCTGGGTGCTGGTCGCAACCACGTCATAGATCCTTGTGCCGGCTATGCGCCGCAGGGTTTCGTTTTTATTGAATTCCTGGGCGATCAGGGCGAGATCATGGGCGGTTGTCAGATGCTCCTCATCCGGAAGACCGTTGGGATTGACAAAATTCGTGTTAGTGCAGCCAAGCTCCCTTGCACGCTCGTTCATAAGCTTCGAGAACTCTTCCACGCTGCCGGAGATATGCTCTGCTATCGCCACCGCTACTTCGTTTGCGGAGGCCAGCATAACGCAGTAGATCGCTTCCTCCATGGTTATTTCCTGACCCACATCCATTCCCACATTGGAGGAGCCGCGGTCAATGCCGAATACCGCATTATTGGAGAAGCCGACCATTTCGTCCATGGAACAGTTTTCTGCTGCCAGAAGGCAGGTCATGATCTTTGTGGTGCTGGCGGGATAGCGCGGGGTATCTATGTTTTTAGCATATAATATGATACCGTTATCAGCTTCCATCAGAATAGCACTTTCGGAGCCGGTCTCAGGACCCTGTGGCCAGCCGGGGATCTCGTTTGAGGAGATGGGGAGTGCCATACGCGCAGCGTTGATATCGTCCCGGGTAACCTCATCGGCGTAAGCCACACGCGAAAAAGGCAGCAGTGCTGCCGTCAGCGTCAGAACGAAGGCTGTGAAAATTGTGGCTGTTTTTTTCAATAATCTATATAACATGATCTGATCGTTAAAAGTACTGGAATGACAACGTAACCATTACTCTCAGAATGACAATACAACCACATTATTATATAATGCAATACATAATACATGCAAATTTATACGAGGTTTTATGAGACTTAGAAATATCCCCTGGGCCAGAGAAGCGGTCGCTGCAGACAGCCGCTGCTTTGACAGCCCGGATAATACAAAGGGCTGCTGGCACAGGATATTCGGCCGGAAGGCTCCGCTTATCACTGAAGTAGGAATGGGAAAGGGAAGATTTATCGTCGAAATGGCGTTAAAGCATCCCGAGATCGATTTCGTGGGAATAGAGAGATATGAAAGCGTTATGGTAAAGGCGCTTTCAAAGCTTGACCGGCGTGCGGCAGAAGGGGAGCCGGTCCCGGAAAATCTGAGGTTTCTGCGTATGGATGCGGCTGATATGCCGGACTTCTTTGAAAAAGATGAGATAGACAGGATCTATCTTAATTTTTCCGATCCCTGGCCAAAGATAAGGCATGCGAAAAGGCGGCTGGTGTCGGGCCGTTTTCTGTCGGTTTTTGAGCGTGTTCTGAAAAAAGAGGGCACCATAGAATTCAAGACTGATAACAGGGAGCTTTTTGATTTCGGCCTTTCGGAGATCGGACCCGCCGGATGGGAATTACTGTACTCCACTTACGACCTTCATTCCGACACCGAGGCAATGAAGGACAATGTTATGACCGAGTATGAGGAGAAGTTTTCAAAAAAAGGCAACAGAATCTGCAAATTCATCATACGTAAAAAATAATGTTGACAGGACAATAATAATTGCGTACAATGTAATTGTGAAAAATAAAAACTAGGTGAAGGACACGGTCTTCACCACAAAAAGGAGGTCATATATGGTAAAGAAAGTTACGGATGATGTTTTCAAGAGCGAAGTGCTGGAAGCAAAGGAGCCTGTGCTTGTAGACTTTAATGCGACCTGGTGCGGCCCCTGCAAGATGATGGCACCCATATTTGATGAGCTGTCAGAGGAATATCAGAATGTGAAGTTCATAAGCTGTGATGTTGATGAGTGCCCCGAAACCGCCAGAGAATACGGCATAATGTCCATACCCACAATGATGATGTTCAAGAACGGCGAGCCCTCCGATCCTGTTATCGGAGCACAGCCGAAGAAGAATCTTACGGATCTTATCGGGAAGTTCGTTTAAGGAAGAGTTTTTTTCCCCTGTTTATTAGCTCGATAAGGACGATCTCGCCGCAGAGGGTAAAAAGAAGCACCAGCAGCATAAAGATGCAGTGTTTGAGGTTTCCCTCCGGAAGATATTTTGTAAAATGGAATCCGCCTATTTCTGCGCAGAGCAGTACGTAGAAATTGAGATGGGTCACCATAATGATGAGCGAATTTTTTCCAAAATACGAAAGCAGCCTGAGAGGGGGCAGAGCAGCTGCTCCCTCAAATGCTTTACAGAGAAGGATCAGGCCGAAGGAGCCTGACAGAGCCGCTATGTAATAAAAGAGCACATTATTAAATATGAGGAAATGGAGGTCGGTCACTCCGTTCAGACTGCTTATCACTGCGGCAAGTCCCAGAAGATCGACACCGATAAAGATATCGGCGGGAAGGGTAAGCCGCCCGAAAAGTCCCGGTCCAAGAGTCGCCGGTCTGTCCCAGAGCTTGGAAATATAGTATCCTGCAGCAACGAAGGATGCACAGATCGGGATCCTGAGAAGCATTACTGCGATCAGGTGGAAAACGGAAAAAACAGTTTCGGTGCCGTGGATGGCATTGGCCTTTTCAAGGTAAATGTTCAGTATCATAGCCGCGGCAGCAAGGATCACGGTAATGACTGCCGGGATCTTTTTTTTCTTAAGGAGCAGGATAAAGAGGAGCTCGGCTCCGAAAATCGCAGGCAGGAACCACATCACGGAAAAGCCGTAGAGAGTCAGGGTCTGTACTATATCAGAAATGATGGTGGGCAGGCCGCCGTCTCTTCCGGTCAGCAGGTAGTAGACAATATAGATAAGTATCCCGGCTAAGGAGTACAGATAATAAGGAAGCATCATCCTCCGTGCCTTTGCTCTTACAAGAGTTCCCATATCCCGGGTCTCTTCTTTTTTAAGGTATATCAGGAGTCCGGATATTATAAAGAAAAGCGGCATATGAAAGGAAACTATAAAGATGCGTCCGGCCTCCGAAAGATATGAAATATGCGCCAGTATCACAAGGATAATGCCGATACCCCTGGCGAAGTCAATATAATTTAGCCGCGTGCTTCCTGAAGGATTCATGCACCTATTGTATCTAAAAATTCAATTATTTGCTACAGTTTCCTTGACAAAGAGTATTTCTGTATTGTAGAATTGTTTGCGCTGCGGACCACAGCCCCGGTCTGCACGGAAACTTTTTTTTGAATTGAAAATACAGGAGACACCGCCGGTTGATGAATCTTAAAGGCGGCGCGGATTCGGAGGATTTGCAATGGATACATATATGGCAAGCGCCTCTAATATCGACAGAAAATGGTATGTGGTCGATGCAGAGGGACAGACACTCGGACGTCTTGCTTCCAGGGTTGCTATCGTGCTTCGCGGAAAGCATAAGCCCATATACACACCCTTCCTTGATACCGGAGACAATGTGATCATCGTAAACGCTTCAAAGATCAAGGTTACGGGAAAGAAGCTGGACAATAAGATCTACAAGAGACATTCTGATTATGTGGGTGGATTAAAGACCCAGACTCTTCGTCAGAAGCTCGCAAAGAAGCCTGAAGAGGTATTTGAACTCGCTGTTAAGGGAATGCTTCCCAAGGGACCTTTAGGTCGCCAGATGTTTAAGAAGCTTCACGTTTACGCAGGTCCTGAGCACGATCATGCAGCTCAGAAGCCTGAGGAACTGAAATTCTGATAAGGAGGGAAAGCAATGGCTAAGACAGTTAATCAGTACTATGGCACAGGCAGAAGGAAGAGCTCCGTAGCCAGAGTATATCTCGTACCCGGCAAGGGAGAGATAACCATAAATAAGAGAAGCATCGACGACTATTTCGGACTTGAGACACTGAAGGTTATAGTCCGTCAGCCTCTTGTAGCTACCGATACAGTAGATAAGTATGATGTTAAGGTAAATGTATTCGGCGGCGGCTATACAGGACAGGCAGGAGCGATCCGTCACGGTATTTCCAGAGCACTTCTGGAGGTGGACAGTGAGTACAGAGCTACCCTCAAAAAGGAAGGCTTCCTCACAAGAGATCCCAGAATGAAGGAAAGAAAGAAGTACGGCTTAAAGGCAGCCCGCCGTGCACCGCAGTTCTCTAAGAGATAATTATCAAAGAGAATACGAACCCCAAGAATTCAACATTCTTGGGGTTCTTTTTTATCCAATGTACGTCATTTGGTGTTTATTTGGTGTTTTTTCTTCATTTTTTCCACTCAAAATATCTCCCATTACCTTTGCTGTTCTAATTTTTGTACTATCCAGAACACCAGTATACACACCAGCTGTAATCTGAATGTCTGCGTGTCCTAAATGCTCTGATACAATCTTTAAATCAATACCATTATTTAATAATAATGTAGCATTGGTATGTCTTAACTTATGTAGTGTTACATATTCAAAGTCAGTACCTTTAAGATATCTTTTAAGTGATGTATTTAAGCAGGAACGATCTTTGTAATTACCTGTAGCTGAAGTAAATACCATTTCTGGATGAGTAAAGGAAGAACCAAGAGCTAATTGAAGCTTTCGCTGTTCATATTTATGCTTCTTTAATAATTCAGCTAATGAGTCATCCATATATAAATCTCTTATACTGGTGGCTGTTTTAGGTGTAGTAAGGAAGTGTTTTCCGCCAACATCAGTTAATGTATGGCGAATGTAGATTCTCTTTTGTTTAAAGTCGATATCTTCCCATTGTAGTCCTAAAGCTTCACCAGAACGTAGTCCAGTATAGAGTAAGAGCATAATAATGGTATTAAAAGGTGAATACTCTTCAAATAGTTTTAGAAAAGCAGGAAGCTCATCTGATGTAATATACATTTTCTTCTGATCTTCAAGAGGATCCTTTTTAGGAAGAATAACATTTTTACATGGGGATTCCTTTATACATCCTTGTGTGACAGCAAACTTGAATAAGCTCTGTAGTATGCAGTATATACGTTTAGCATTGGCTGGAGAGAGCTTCTTCATTTCACCTTTGATATTTGTTTCGTGGGTAGAGAAGAAGTGGCTTATAGAAGCTGTGGTGATGTCCTTTAGCTTCTTATTGCCGAAGTAATCCATAAAATGATAGTTGATATGCTTACGATAATTATATGCTGTTATCGGCTTTAAGTTATTTGGGGCATATAGTCTAAAGTATTCCTCAACTAATTCATAAAATCTCATGTTTTCTTTTAAATTGAATAGACCTTTACATCGATTAGCATACTGGATATATTCTTCTTTTGCTAATTTGTCTGCTTTCTTTTGTGTAAGGTCTGCTGGTGGTGTAAATGTTGTGGTATGTCGTATTTGTTTACCGTTGGAATCATATCCCATACATACGGTAAATCGATATGTTTTACCTCTTTGGATGATGCCAGTATCTACTTTTCTTGTTTCTTGTTTTGCCATAATAACTGCTCCTTTCTTAGTAAAAAAATTTGTATAATAAAAGAGAACTGCTAGAATAGCAGTTCTCCATTATCCTAGTTATTCACCATTCAGATAGTCCAAGAATCGTTCATAATTGATTAGATATTTTTTTCCTGCTCTTATGTGAATGATTTTATTGGTTTTACATAGTAGTCTTATCTGATGTTCACTTATACCAGTAATAGAGGATATTTCCTTTATACTTAACATATGAACAGCCGAAGGCATACTATTTGAAGGAACTATATGAAATGGTCTTACGTTGCTATCGTTTTCCATAATGTTTAGACCCCATTCTGTTTTATTTGGCTGTATAGGATATTTACAAGAAACGAGAAAAACATGTAATGAATTTTTACTATTCATAGATTGTTATAATAATGTACTGTAAAAAATTTATACAACTGTTAATCTCATTTATTCAAATTTCTTGTTACGGAATTTGACAGATATTCTATATATAGCCATGTATATGGTTTTAAAAAGACTTCCATTTCTCAGAAAAGCAATATTCATTTGCTTTTCTGAGATTGCGGTTATTGTGTACTATCTCAATGAATCCATGCTGGATTAACTCATCTCTGGCTCTAAAGAATGTTGGCTTTGTCATATAGCTAGAATACTTATTATATGGGAACTTGAAGTTTTTGCTTCCACCAGACTCCATCATCATGTTGATATAAATTCGAACTGCCGAACTAGACAGGTTTCGAAATACTTCTGAAGATGTCATAGTAACACCTATTCGGATATATCGCTTTTCTATTCCATTATCATTCTTGGTTTGCCATGGTGGAAAGCGTACAATTTTAGTTTTAGACATTAGTAGGTACGCTCCTCTCTAATCCTGTTTATGGCTTCTAGAATAGATTTAACCTGTTCTTCAGATAAATCTTTGCGTAGCCATCTTGAAAGAGTGTAATCGGCTATACCAAGCTCTCTTGCTACTTCCCATTGATAGATACGGTGTTTTCTTAAGACCGTATGAATATCTAATTTATCCATGTTTATTATCCTCCTTGTTTTCATTTTTATATGCACATATAATTTCTTTTATATGCAATTTGTTGTTGCATAATAGCTATGATGTTAGTATAGTGTCTCTAGATGGAGATAACATTATATATTTATATAACATTGAAATTAAAATGGATGGTATATAAAAAGTGTCGCTAAGTTATATGATATTGGATACAGGTAGTAATTTCTTGATCCATACAGAGAAAAATGAAAATATAGTATTTGAATATGGTTTTTTTACTCTAAGTGTATGTAATATAGACTTTGATAAAACAAACAGGTGTTTAAAGCAATACTTAAAACAAGGAGCTAATATTAGTAATGCAGTTGCTCAAAGCTTTAATTCGATATATTTATCGTGGGAACAAACTGAAGTGTTGGTTAATATGATATCTGAAGAGATTCATAATAATATAGAGGACGGTATAGCTACAGTTGATGGTATTATTCCACCACTATATAGGTTTAAGAATTATCATATGCACCTCAGAAAGCTTCTATTAAGAGATTCAACTGCTTTTACAAGTGATATACAGCGTGAATTAGATTCTGTTGTTATTAGTCAAAGCATTGTCATGCTTGATGATGGATTAGCTGTTAGTGGCTACTATCTAAATACCATAGAGGATTTTCTTCTTTTGGATATTCAAAAGTATTTATTTTCATCGCATATCGTAAAGGAGTGTGATTATTGTAAAAGGCTTTTCATTCCTAAAAGGAGAAGTGATAAATACTGTAGGCTACCGAATTTAGAAAAGCTTACATGCAATGAGTTAGCACATAGAAATCGCAATAAAACAGATTTTGAACGCATAAGAGATAAGGCGAGACCAGAACAAAGAGCTTCTCTTATAAACGTATCGACTATTAAAAAATATGATGAAATCATTCTTCAAGATATGTATCAGGATTGGTCAGATGAATGTGGCATTCAGTTCAAAAAATTCAAAACAAACGATGATTTGGCTGGTTTTGAAAAATGGGTTATTAGAACAAAATATACTTCTGAAAGAATAAAAAAGGAGTATGCAAAGAGGGAAAAGCATAAAAATAATGATAACCCTTAAACAATTATGAAAAAAAGAATGTATATATGATCTGTAAAAAATATTTACCAGATTACCTATTAATTCAATGGATTCTGACTAAATAATTGGCTAATAACAATGAATAGTTCATTTTGTGTCTTTTTACATGTGGGTACTTACCTAGAGTGGGTATAATAAAGTTAAATTACAAATTTGCAATAGAAAGGTGAAGTATGGATAGAATTACAGAAAGCTATTTAAAATATTATAGTGATAAGTCTTGCGATGGGTGTAATCGTACAAATAATTTAATAAAGGATTATCAACAAGAACTTTCGAGTAATGGCTATGGCTATATTAATCTAGCCAAGTTTATAGAAACGAAAGGAACGACTGACTGCTTAAGAGAGGATTTTAAGCCATATTATTATTATTTATCTGAATTAGAGAAAAACGGTAAGTTGCATGAGTTTGAGGCGTTTAAATATCTGAATAATGAGTCGTTACAACAGTTGTCACCGTTGAAAGTTAAGGTTAATTCAAAAGAATATGAACCGAATCAAAAATGGCATCTTATTGTATCTTATTTGGGAATGAATGTATTTTTGAAGTGCAGGACTAGTATCCATTCTGTTATTTGTCCAGAACTATGGATGTGGATGTTTGAAACATCTGACGATATATTTAATGAAAAAGAATTGGATGATATATACAATAAAGCCATTGAGTTTAAATTGGGGAAAATTGATAAAAACGAGTGGAAGGATTATATAAAACCATATCGTCAGAGACTTCATAGTGCAATAATGGATTGTTAATAGTAGAAGAGGGTGGGGGTTCGAACTAAAGATAATTTGAAATATTCATACTAGGAACTACTCAAAAAATATATCTACTTTTGGTGATTACTTGGTGTTTAATTCTATGATAGTCTAATATAAAACACGATAAAATAGAATAATTAATATAGTGAAAATGCTTATTTTACAATAGGGTACAGCAAACTAGAAAAGACAGCAAAAAGTAATGATCAGTTTTCAAAGAGATAAGGATTATCTGCGAATCAAGACACAATATACAGCGCTGGCAAATTTATTTGCCGGGCGCTGTTTTTTTGTGGCTTGATTCATTGGAATGCAAGAGATGACCGAGATGTGTATTACCTTAAAGAAACTCAAATTATTTGAGTTCCTTTTTTAGTTATCGGAACTAATTTAAGATTTTGTTTTAGTTGTTGCTTGAAAATTTTAGTTCATTGACTTGACTTAAATATAGTATTAAAATATATAAAGAGATTGGAGGAACTAAAATGACAACTGAAGAATTAATTGAAAAATTAGAGTTGATACAGAAACTAAAATGCGAAACACCAACATTAGAAATAAAAAGTGCAGAAAAAGAATGTCCCAAGCATCTTTATGATTCATTGTCAAGTTTCTCTAATCAAGATGATGGTGGAGTGATTGTATTTGGTGTGGATGAGGAACAAGATTTTAAAGAAGTAGGAGTATATGATTCGCAGGATATACAAAAGAAAATTAATGAACAATGTCTACAAATGGAGCCTGTTGTTAGACCATTACTTACTGTGGCTGAAAAAAACGGACTTTTTTTTGTGGCAGCAGAGATACCAGGTGCAGATATTACAGAAAGACCAGTATTTTATCAGGGTAGAGGTAGAGTAAAAGGTTCATTCGTTCGAGTGGGCGATTGCGACGAACCTATGACGGAATACGAGGTATATAGCTACGAAGCCTATAGAAAAAAGTATCAGGATGACATTAGAGTTATTGAGAGGGCTACTTTTGCAGCGTTAAATCAAGAATCAATCTTAAATTATATTGAATTACTAAAAATTGAAAAACCTAAGCTGGCAGCAATTCCTGATGATGAAATATATGAGTTAATGAGTATCAAGAGGAATGATCAAATTACACTGAGTACAGTAATGAACTTCAGCCCATATCCACAGGCATATTTTCCGCAACTATGCATCGTTGCAACAGTTGTTCCAGGTAAAGAAATGGGAGAAATAGGAGAGCAGGGCGAGAGATTTTTGGATAATCAACGTATAGAGGGAAATATCCAGGAAATGCTGGATGGTGCTATGCAATTTGTAAACAGGAACATGCATACAAAAACGATTATAGATCCAAATACCGGAAAACGAGAAGACCGAACTGATTATCCGATTACAGCTTTAAGAGAATCTATTCTTAACGCTTTGGTTCATCGTGATTATAGTGTTCATACTGAAGGAATGCCCATACAAATAACGATGTATGAAGACAGAATCGAGATTAGGAACCCTGGCGGCTTATATGGAAGAATCAAGATAGACCAGTTAGGGAAAGTTCAACCAGATACTCGCAATCCGATAATAGCAACTGAACTGGAAGTGTTGAAAGTAACAGAGAACAGATACTCTGGAATTCCGACAATTAGAAGAGCAATGCATGAATATGGACTGCCACAGCCAGAGTTTTTAGAGGAGAGAGGTAGTTTTATTGTAAAGCTGTATAAGTGTAGAGAAAACACATTGTCTATTCAGAATGAAATTAGTAAAAACAATGAATTGATTTTGTTTTGTAAGATTCCGAGGACACGAAATGAGATATGTGAGTTTTTAGGACTAAGTTCTGTTACTTATGCCATTCAGACTCATGTGATGCCATTAGTGGAACAAGGCCTTATAAAGTTGAGCATTCCGGATAAGCCAAAGAGCCCAAAGCAAATGTATTATAGTGTATAAAAAGCCAAGTGCAAGCAGAGGATGAAATATAGTAGTAAAATAAGAAATCCAAAAGGGAAACAGCCATATGAAAATAAAAGAGCTTAGAGTTGACAAATGGCTTGATCATCTGAAAAAACATCCTGTTCCGGAGCTGATGGATGAAGAATGTCTGTCTGCCCTCGAAAATGTGAGGACAGCGTATGGCAGCACGGTAAGCCACGGAGCCGGGCTTGAGGTGAGGCTTTCTGAAGAGGCAAGATATGTCGACTATATAATGAACATCGATACCGAAGAGGTCCCGTATGTTGATAGTCTCTGGTACGAGCTTGACTATGCGGCTTTCAGGGATGCAAAAAAGGAGATCATCCCCTGCCTTTTTGCAAATATCTCCCGGGATGAAGACGGGAGCTACAAAAGGATCAGGGATGAGATGTTTCCTGCCATGATGGGTGAGCGCCGTACAGGGCTTTTGAAAAAGGCTTTCGATGATGTGGTATCAAGGCTTCCAAAGGGTGCATATATCAAGCAGGTTGGCTCTATGTCAAGCCGGGGAGAGCTTGATATCATGAGGCTTGTCATAGCCTTTCCCTCATGGGAGATGATCCCGGAGGGGCTTTCGCGCATTGGCTGGCCGGGTGATACAAAGGCTTTGCAGGAAGCCCTTGCGCCCTGGAAGGAGACCGGAATAGCAGCCGTCAATATAGACCTTGGCGAAAACGGCGTTCTGCCAAAGATCGGCATGGAGGCGTCCTCCCGGTGGAGGCAGCCCATCCTCGTTGACAAATTCATTGACCGCCTCGAAGCTGCGGGTCTTTGTATCCCTTCAAAGGGGCAGGCACTGAAGCGCTGGATACGTCTGCGTCCTCAGGGCGATCCCTTCATTCAGACTCTCATTGCATATTTTAAGCTTGCTTACAGGGACGGCAGGATCACAGAGGCAAAGGCCTATCTGGAGCAGTCGCCCTACATCCATCACCATTATTTTGAGGCTTATGAAGCCCCCGTAAGGCTCGATATGCAGCTCTGTGACGGCACAAGAGAGATGCCGTACGAAAAAGCCGCATCCTTCATAAGCGAGGCGGCAGAAAACGGGATCACGGCCATTCACCTGTACGGTACGCATAATAAAAGCCTTCTTAAAAAGGTCATACAGCTCTGCGATGATAAAAAGATCTCAGCTAAGATCGTGATATCGGATCCGAAGGATATAGACCCTTTGTTTATTGAGAAGATCCTGCTAAAGTGGAAACTTAAAAGCGGACATGCCGGAGAGCTCTCAGCTGCCGCCAAAAAGGCAGAAGAGCCCGGGATAAGGGAATTTACGATAAGCGCAGACGGAGTCTGCAGCAGGGAGGATCTTGAAAAGGCGTCCGAATTCATCAAAAAGTGGCAGGCCGATGAAAAACACGGGATGAGTGTTGCTGCAGACCCCTGTTTTTCTCAGCTGAAAGCTTTTATGGGAGGAGAGGACCCGAGGAGCAACCCCAACAGAGGGATAGAAAGCGGCTGTATGGCAGGAAGGGCATTTTTTGCGGTGCGCTCAGATGGAAGCTTCACACCCTGCCTTGAGATCTCCGAAACCGAAACCAAAACGTCAGATACAGTCGGAACCGAAGCTGACACCGTTACCATCAAAGAATACTGGAAAAAACTGACGGCAGACCTCCCTGACAGCCACACGGATACCTGCGAGGGCTGTCATTACAGAAGACGCTGTCGTCCCTGCCCGGCAAAAAAAGAATGGACTGGATCCTGTCCCCTTCGTATAATATAGTATAGGTGCTTTTTTGATAGTTTTGCAGAAAGGAGCAAGGGATGGGTATCAACAAAAATGAGCTGACAGAGGAACAGATCAAAAAGGCTATGGAATGCAAAGATGAAGCTGAACTGATGGAATTTGCAAAGTCTGAAGGTTTTGTTATCACACAGGAAGAAGCGGAAGCCTATCTTGAAGAACTGTCTGATATTGAGCTTGACAAGGAAAACCTGGACAAAGTTGCCGGAGGCTACAACATTTGTGAAAACTACGGCAGTGCTTGTCCAAGCTATATCAATGTCGGATAACGCCTTGAAAACACGGTATCCGGGAGGAAACAAGGAGGAAAAATATGGGTATCAACAAAAACGAACTGACAGTAGAGCAGATCAGAAAAGCGATGGAATGCAAAGATGCAGCTGAGCTTATGGAGCTTGCAAAAAGCGAGGGCTTTGAGATCACAAAGGACGAGGCGGATAGTTATCTTGAGGAGCTGTCCGACA
Source organism: Lachnospiraceae bacterium AD3010 (assembly GCA_000622025.1). Taxonomy (GTDB): domain Bacteria; phylum Bacillota; class Clostridia; order Lachnospirales; family Lachnospiraceae; genus NK4A144. The sequence goes on from JHWU01000019.1 coordinate 61,414, forward strand.
TTGAGCTTGACAAGGAAAATCTTGACAAGGTAGCCGGAGGAGGATGTTACTCAGACTGTAAAGCTGAGGCGTGGTTATGAAAACACGCTATGAGTAAAAAAAGAGGAAAAAACATGGAAATCAACAAAAACGAACTAACAGCAGAGCAGATCAAAAAAGCGATGGAATGCAAAGATGTAGCTGAACTCATGGAGTTTGCAAAGAAAGAAGGCTTTGACATCACAAAGGAAGAGGCGGAAGGCTATCTTGACGAGCTGTCCGACATCGAGCTTGACAAAGAAAACCTGGGCAAGATTGCCGGAGGAGGATGTTACGCTGACTGTCAAAATGATTATTGTTTTGAGAATTAAAGAAAACGGATACAGATGAGAACCAGTACATATGAGATCATAGTTCCCCTCACAGGAAGCGAAAATAAAGAGATACAGGGGAAAAAGCTCCTGATGAACGGTCTTTACGGCGCCATGGATGTTGTGGATGATAAGACCGCAGCAGCGATCGAAAAGGATGAGCCGGATGACCTTCCGGCAGATATTCGTGAACGACTCTCATCAAGAGGTCATATCACGCGAAGGAGTGTGGAGGGGGAACTGAAGGACGTGGAGCTTCTCGGGAGGATTCATGCCCGGACGGAGGCCCGGCTGTCTGTAGCTCCGGTGATACTTCCCACATATGACTGCAATTTTCGCTGTCCCTACTGCTTTGAAAGCCACAGACTTTCAAGGGGTGAGGAATGGCTTAAAGTCGGCATGAAGCCTGAGATGGTGGATGCTGTCTTTTCGGCGCTTAAAAAGCAGAGGGAAAAGGGAAGGATCATAAAAGGCTGCTCTCTCTACGGAGGAGAGCCTTTTTTGAAGGAAAACAAAGAGACGGTTCGAAACATCTGCGAGCATGCCAAAGAGATGGGACTGACCATGAATGCCATCACAAACGGTTATGACCTGGATCATTACATCGATCTTTTGAAGGAATATGATTTTAAAAAACTCCAGATCACAGTGGACGGAGTGGGGAGCACAAATGACAGACGGCGCCTTCACCGCGACGGTGTTCCCACCTACGAAAAGATCATGTCAAACATCATCCTTGCATTGGAAAACGGTCTGTCCATAAGCCTCCGGGTAAATGTAAACGGCGGAAACATAGGCGGCATCAGTGAACTGATCGGGGATATAGAAAAGCGCGGTCTGAATAATCACGAAAAATTCAGTTACTATTTCAAGGCCGTCTCCGAGGATGAATCCTCTCCGGACCATGTAACGGAAAGGATGGTCATGGACGAGCTATTGAGGACCGGCCTGCCCGTTATGGAAGCCATAAAAAAACAGAGCATGTACAACATGCATCTTTCCGTGATAGAGGAGCTCCTGAAAAAAGAGTCCCTTCCCGGATATTCCACATCATACTGCGGAGCCGAAAAGGGAATGATGTGTATAGCACCTGACGGAAAGCTCTATCCCTGCTGGGACATCGTGGGCATGGATGAGGACACGGTGGGACATACTGACATCGGGAGCGGGGATTTCATTTATTATTTTAATAAGGTCAAATGGAAGCTGCGTACCTCGGACAGGATGGAGCCCTGCAGGACCTGCCCCTACATCTTTGTATGCAGGGGAGGATGTGTTTCCGTGGCGAAAAAGGAGCACGGGAGCTATTTCAGGGAAGCCTGCTCAGAGAATCGCGAAAACTTCTGTTTTGTGGCATCCCGCGTTGCCGGAAGGAAATATGAGGAGACAGGTGAGACGGAGCTTTCCCTGTCGCAGTTCGGTCCGCTTTCAAGACTTACCGAAGACGAGCGGAAACATCTCATGGAGGAAAAGGATCCTAACGAGATCTTCAAACTCATAAAGGAATACGGACTGGTAAGCCCGGCCAGGGAAAAACAGGATGAGCGCTAGCTTTGACCGGATGATCCGTCATGTGATATATTAAAAATACAGGCTTACCTGAAGATCCTGAGCCTGATGCGGAGAGTCGCTGAAAACAAAGATCAAATGGAAAAAAAGGACAAGAACGAGGCTGCGTCTGCTGTACGCAGCCTCGACGAACTTGACAGAGCCGTAAAGATCACCACCCCCGGGATATGGATGGTGCTTTTGGCGTGTTTTGCTCTTTTGGCAGGGATCCTTGCCTGGGGTTTTTTCGGTACGGTTTCCGCCGGTGTCAGTGCAAGCGGCATCATGAAAAACGGAAAGCTCATCTGTATCCTTGACATAGATGAGGTGAGGCTCATCAAAACGGGAGATATTGCCGTCATAGACGGAAAGAATTTCAGCATTGAAAAGATTGACAGCGTACCGCTGTCAAGAGATGAAGCAAAAGAGCTCCTTGGCAGTGATTATCTGGTCAGTAAAAATATGAATGATGACTGGGCCTGGTCCGTCACGCTTGTGCCTGAGAATGCCGGTGATTATCCTGACGGCTCCCTTTTGTCCTTTGATATCGTGACCGGGAGGGTCTCACCTTTTTCCATGATCTGGAAGGATGTCTGACGCTATGAGTATGATCCTGAAAAAAAACAGGGTCCCGCAGGTGATGCAGATGGAGGCTACGGAATGCGGAGCCGCCTGTCTTTCAATGATACTTGCATTTTACGGCAGGTGGGAGCCCCTTGAAAAGCTCCGTGAAACCTGCGGGGTGAGCAGGGACGGATCCAATGCTTCCAATATAATAAAAGCGGCCCGCTCCTTTGGCCTTGAGGGAAAGGGTCGTGCCATGCGGATCACCGCCATACAGAAAAAGAGGCCTTTTCCCTGCATAGCCTTCTGGGATTTTTCCCATTTTGTCGTCATCAGGGATATGGGAAAGAAAAGTGTTTTCATAAACGATCCTGCAGGCGGCGAGCTGAAAATTTCCGTCGATGATTTCATCAAACATTATTCAGGGATCGTCCTGACCTTTGAAAAGACAGATGATTTTGAACCCGGCGGCAGCAGGCCCAAAGTACTGGGCTACGTGATAAAACGCCTTAAAGGGCTCAGATCCTCGATTGTTTTTGTGATGCTGACATCGGCAGCAGTCTCCCTTGCGCTTATTATGAATACGGGCATCAGCAGGATATTCCTCGATGAGATCTTGATGGAAGGGCATAAGGAGTGGCTTTCGATGATAAGTATCCTCATGCTTTTGTTTGCTGTCGTTATCATCGTGGCATCTATGATCAATGCTGTCTATTTCCTACGCATACAGGGAAAGGCCGCAATGCTTTCATCCTCCCGTTTTTTTGAGCATCTGCTGCATCTGCCCATGGGTTTTTTTGCCCAGCGTTCCATCGGCGATCTGCAGGTGAGGCAGAGTGAAAATGAAAATGTGGTCACAACCCTTCTGGGACAGTTTGCACCTGTCCTCATAGACTGCGTCACGCTTGTCTTGTATCTTGTTTTCATGCTGCGCTTCTCCGTGATCCTCACCGTGGTGGGCGTTTTCACCGTTCTGATGAACGCCTTTGTATCCACATATATCTCAAGGAAAAGGATAAATATATCAAGAGCGATGTTTGCCGATACCGGAAAGGCTTTCGGAGCCACGGTCAGCGGCATAGAGATGATAGAGACTATCAAGGCATCCGGTGTTGAAAACGAGTTTTTCAGCACCTGGGGTGGCTATCAGGCAGCCGTAAATGATGCGGATGTCCGCATGAGACGCATAGATGCGTATCTTGGTATGATACCTGAGGCCTTGACACAGGCTGCAGGTATCATAGTGCTGTGCCTGGGGATCCGTCTCATAGTCACCGGGGAGATGACACCCGGTATGCTGCTTGCATTTACCGGATTTCTGACGGCCTTTCTAAACCCGGTTATGGAGATCATACGCCTGGGACAGACGGTGCAGGAGGCACATACACAGATGGAGCGGCTTGAGGATGTGATGCTTTATCCCGCAGATACCCCGGATGACGATAAAAACGATCCGCAGATTAAATCCAAGCTTTCGGGAAGGATCGATCTTTGCGATGTAACCTTTGGATATTCGCCTCTTGAGCCTCCCCTCATAAAGGATTTTGATCTTCATGTAAAGCCGGGGCAGTGGGTGGCTCTCGTGGGGGAGAGCGGCTGCGGCAAATCCACTATAGGAAGGCTGATAACCGGACTCTACAGGCCCTGGTCCGGAAAGATAGAATATGACGGAAACTCCATTACGGATATCTCGAACAGGGTGCTTCGAACCTCTCTTGCTGTCGTGGATCAGGAGATTTCGGTCTTTGATGGTACAATAGCCGACAACGTGAGGCTCTGGGACGGATCCATAGAGGATTTTGAAGTGATACTTGCCTGCCGGGATGCGGAGATACACAGGGACATCATGGAGCGTCCCGAGGGTTACAGTGATGCGATCGAGCCCCAGGGAAAAAACTTTTCCGGAGGGCAGCTCCAGCGTATGGAGATAGCAAGGACTCTGGCACAGGATCCTTCCATCATCATCCTTGATGAGGCAACGAGCTCACTGGATGCAGAGACGGAGGCAGCCATCCTGAGGAATATCAGAGAGCGCGGTATCACCTGCATCATAGCTGCCCACAGGCTCAGCACGGTGAGAAACTGTGATGAGATCATAGTGATGGAAAAGGGCAGGATCAAAGAACGGGGAACACATGAGGAGCTTATGACAGCAGATGGTGCATATGCAAAGCTCATAAAGAGTGACTGATTTGGAAAACAGGGATTTTTTTGAATCACAGATCGATATACGAAGCCGTCTTGATGAAAAAATCAAAAGTCAGGCCTTTGTAAAGCTTGCCGCAGGCATAGGAGCGGCAGGTTCTTTCGGAGTGGGATCAGACGAGAGCGGGGAGCTTGCAGACCGGGCAGTCGGGATCTGCCTTAAATATTACGGCTATAAGGCCGGAAAGGTTCCGAATAGCGTCTCCGGAATGGAGGAAAGGCTTGAGTATCTGTGCCGCCCCTTTGCCGTCATGCACAGGGCAGTGAGCTTAAAGGATGACTGGGACAAAAAGGCCTTCGGGCCGATGCTCGGAAAGCTAAAAAACGGGGGATACGCCGCACTTATCCCGGCAGGAGCCGGAGGTTACTATTATATTGATCCGTTTGACGGAATAAAGAAAAAGATCACGAAGAAAAACAGGGAGCTTTTTGAAGAGGAGGCAGAGTTTTTTTACCGTTCCCTGCCTGCAGGAAGGCTTGTAAAAAAGGATCTGCTCCGATTCATGGCAGGTTCCCTTGATGCGATCGACTATATCCCTGTCTTCTTTGCAGCTCTTGCAGCAGCCCTTACCGGGCTTTTGCCTCCCTGGGCAAATAAGCTGGGGTTCAGCCTTGTGGTTCCCTCTGGCGACAGCAGTTTGATCGCGCCCATAGCGGCGCTACTTCTGGGAGTAACGGTTTCGGCTATTATAATAAATGCCTGCCGCACTCTCCTGATGGGAAGGATTTCCATCAAGATGGGTGTATATGCCGAATCGGCGGTCTACGCCAGGGTGATGAACCTGCCGGCCACCTTTTTCAGACACTATAATTCCGGGGATCTGGCGGTGAGGGTCAGCTCCATTCGCGAGCTGGCCGAGCTTTTGACACTTGCTGTTGCAGGCTCGGGACTGACCTGCCTTTTGTCCCTGATATATCTGTTCCAGATCGCCAGGTTTGCGGGAATCCTTGTGGCCCCGGCCTTTCTGACGGTGTTTGCACAGATGCTTTTTACCATCATTGCTTTTGCTGTCACCTTTCGTTATGAAAAGGAAAAGACGGAGGCCAATGCTGAGCTTTCCGGAACAGTGACCTCAATGCTTATCGGGATACAAAAGATCAAGCTTGCAGGAGCGGAAAACCGCGCCTTTGCAAAATGGGCTTCAAAATACTCTGCCTACTCCCGGCCTGCCTATAACCGTCCCGCATTGCTTCAGGCGCTTCCCTCGATCATCACTGTGACCGGGATACTGGGGACGATATTATTCTTTAACCTGGGTAAAAAAAGCGGTATCGGCTATGATGACTATATGGCCTTCAATGTGGCCTACGGCCAGATGAGTGCCGCCATCCTTGCATTAGCGGCGATAGCGCAGAACATCGTGCGTATCGGACCCCTGTTCGATCTGGTATCACCTTTGCTTGCCGAAACTCCGGAGGATTCCTCCGACCTGCCCATCGTCGAAACACTTAGAGGATCCGTGGAGCTTGCAAATGTTTCCTTCCGTTACAGCGAAAATAGTTCCTATGTGCTGAAGGACCTTTCATTCAGGGTCAAACCCGGCGAGTATGTTGCCATAACCGGGCATTCCGGATGCGGAAAATCAACGCTTGTCAGGCTTCTTCTGGGATTTGAAAAGCCTGAAAAGGGCAGTATCTTTTTTGATTCAAACAATATCTCATCCGTTGACGTAAGATCCGTCAGACGCCATATCGGTACAGTGATGCAGAACAGCAGGCTGTTTGTGGGTAATATCCTTTATAATATAGTCATTTCTTCTCCGCAGGCCACCCTTGAGGATGCCTGGGAGGCTGCAGAGCTTGCGGGTATCGCGGAAGACATCAGGCAGATGCCCATGGGAATGAATACCTTAATCTCCGAGGGAGGTAGCGGACTTTCCGGGGGACAGCGCCAGCGTCTCATGATTGCCCGTGCCATCTGCAAGAAGCCGGAAATCCTCATATTTGATGAGGCCACAAGTGCCCTTGACAATATCACCCAGAAGCATGTGTCGGATTCCCTTGATGCCCTGAAATGTACCAGGATAGTGGTGGCTCACAGGCTTTCAACCATCAAAAACTGTGACAGGATAATCTGCCTTGACGAGGGCAGGATAGTGGAAGAGGGCACCTATGATGAGCTGATGGAAAAGAAGGGATTCTTTGCGGAGTTTGTTTCAAAGCAGCAGCTTGACAAATTAGGCGTTGACTAGACCGTTCATTCAAACTATAATGAGTACCGCAAAATCAATCAGATCAGATGATCAAGTTCAGTAAAGGGAGATGAAAAAAGTGAAAAAGACTATTAAGAAACTGATCGCCGGAATTTTGGCAGCGGCTTGTGTACTTTCCATGTCAGTACCCGCTATGGCGGATGATCCGCAGGTGTTTGTTAATTTTATCTGCAACGGAAGTAACTCGGGGAGGTACGTTCCCGCAGGTTCAAATGTAACTGCTCCTGCCGTTCCTCTGGTAGGCGGACACACATTCTGCGGCTTTGACAAGTCCTTAAGGAACGTTACAACAAATACTACATTTACTGCTATTTACCTTCCGGACAGTGTCGGCGAAGAGGCTATCAAAGCTAAAAAGGCTTCTCTTCCCACACCTGCTATAACTGCTACCACTGTTGCGGATCCTAATGCAGCCGCACCTGCACCCGCTGTTCAGGCGGCACCCGCAGCTGCTTCAAACACGGCTGTTCAGGCAGCACCCGCAGCTGCTTCAAACACAGCTGCACTGGCGTCTCTTGCACAGGCTCAGCAGGCTGCCGCTCAGGTTGCGGCACAGAAAGCCGCTACAGATGCAGCAAAGCCGGCAGAAGCTGCTGCAGCACAGACTCCTGCAGCACAGACTCCTGCGGTACAGCCTGCAACAGTACAGGCTGCAGTACAGGCACAGCCTGCAGAAGAGGCAAAGGCTCAGGCAGCTCCTGCAGCTCCCGCGCCTGCTGTAGTGACAGGACTTCCCGGCTGGGCAGTAAGCCTTCACGGTGTTGATGCAAATGGCTGCGCCGAGGTTTATAAGTACTGGAAGACCGTAAAGAACGCTGATGATGCCACCATCCAGGGTAACTGGGATGCACTCTTAAATCATTATTCAGGACATGGTACACAGGGCTGGTAAATCAAAGCCGGTAAACTGAAGCTATTTTCAAGACCCCGCTTTTGTCGGGGTCTTTTATTTTTCGCAGCATCTTCTCTACTCGACTGGATCAGAACGGAAGAAGGGATACTATCTTCATAATGAAGGAAGAATCGGGGTTAACTGCAACAACCGGCGAATGTTGAATATGCCGTATTATAAAGCACAGGATAAAAAGCGCACAGAGACAGGCGGAAATTATATTAATGGTAGATTTTTTCAGTTTAATTACGTCGCAGGAATATAAATAGTACAGGGTCACTGCTGCCACGAACAGCGGCCAGAGAGGATGATAGTAAAATGAGAGGGGGAGATTTCCTTTTAATAGTTCCTTAAGCGCTCTGGTGATACCGCATAAGGGGCAGGGTGCACCGAAAAGAAAGCGTGAAGGACACTTATATAACCCGAGCTCTGCAAGGATAAAGAGGATCAGAAGCAGTGCTGTAATAAAAATAAGATTCTTTATTCTTTTGCCATTCAGGAGTTTTTTCATTTCCGGGGTCTGCCTTTGGGATATTTACGTATTAGAAAAGCAGTCTGCCCATTGGCAAACTGCCCTTTGTAAGATCATCCGTAAATTAATTACCTGTCGTACTTTCCGTCGATAAATACGAATTCCTCTTCTGCTCCGTAAGAGCTTCCGTAAGCCTTTGTCATAGCGATGATCCAGTCGATCAGAAACCAGACTCCGCAGCCACCGGCAGTGATAAGCTTAAGTACTCCGAGTCCGATCTGTCCTCTCATAAACCTGTCGATACCAAGTTCACCAAGAAGGAAAGTGAAGACCCATACGAATAAATTCTTATTAAATCTTTTTTCCATGATTGTCCTCCTGATTCTCCTAAATAGAATATAAATTATTGCTAGCGAACACTCTACAATATGTTATCGCCTTTGTCAACCGTATTTGACCTATCGATGCTTTTTCTTTTAATGCATGGATGCCGTTTTCATTAGTCAGTCAGGTATTTCAGTGTTACGTTTCCGAGGTCAGAATCGATTTCGATCCGGCCGTCGTTTCCTTCTCTTTCAAAGTCATTGCTCATCTTGCTTCCGTTTATCTCAATATTCCCCATATCGGCTGAGCAGGACATTGAATAAGCGGAAAGATCCGTATCGGAATCAATATCCACATTTCCCATATCGGAGCTAATCTTCAGATTCTTTACGGTCTTTAGCTTCAGAGCAACATTTCCCATATTACAGTCTATAACCGCGTCATTGACTGTCAGGTCTGTGCCATTAATATTGCCCATATCGGCACCAAGCTCCATGGAGTACATATTTAGATCCTTTATTTCCGTATCCCCCATATCAACATTTATACTGAGATCCGTCAGCTCGGTATTTTTCGGAAAGGACAGTATAAGCTTCGCAGTTCCTTCTTTTGGTTTTATCTCCGTTAATCCCAGGTTTATCTTATTCTGCTGTGTAAGGGCCAGTACACCGTTTTCCACTGTCACTATGGGGCGCAGCTTTTCTTTCCCTTCATAGCTAAGCTCAACTTTATCACTGTCAGTCGTTACGATGGTCACGTTCATAAGGTCCAGATCCAGAGCCGCCGAAGTAATGCCGTCATATTCCTCATTAATGCTTATATTATTGCCTCCGATCCCATTATTAGCATTGAAAAACGGAAGTGCCGGGAAACTTTTGAAGAATAAGCCGGTATGATAAGCGGTTCCGAAAACAATGCAGAGTATGGTGATGGTGGTAAGTGTTATCGTATATGCTTTTTTCATTTTACTGTTCTTTCCTTTCCGAATCCGGTCTTAATAATGTAATGGATCAGTATGGCAAGAGGCCATATTATCCAGGTTCTGTACCACTCAAAGGTCACAAAGCTCCATATGAGGTAAATACAGCGGACTGTATACCAGTAAAGAGACATAACCGTATTCAGCGTTTCATTTTCATATCTGACCTCCCCGGGACGGCGGCGGTTGTAGCTGCCGGAAACGGTATTTTTATCATTGAGGGACAAAAGCAGGGAATAGGCCTTGTCCTTTCCTGACGAAAAGACTATGAGCATAACACCTATACCGATCATCAGCATCATCAGAACCGGGGATAAGCCGGAGGATATCAGAAAGCCGAATATCCGGGCATTTGTGAATATCATTGGAACTACCGATACTATGCAGAGGATGACTCCGATGATAAATACCAGTGTTTTTCCGGAATAATTCATTTTCTGCTCACGGGCAAGTTCTTCAGCGGTCTGATAATCAATGCTGCAGGGGGTCTTCATAAGAAAATCCCATTTCTTCAGGAGTGAGCCTGAATATATCAAGAGTCCGATACCGATCGCTATCATTATGATGAAAAAAGCAGCCCCTGCTTCTTCAAGTACTATGGGAAGGCTCGTACTCATTATAATGAAGAGCACACCGAGACCCTGAAAAAATGAGCGTCGGCTGCAGTCGATCACATACTGCGAGGTCTCTTCACGGCTTACGTGACGTCTGTCCACGGTGTCGGAGCTTCCCATGACATCCTTTATTCCGAGAGTTTCGGCTATCTCATCCAGATTTCCGAATTCGGAAATAACGATTCCTACCGCTTCATTTTCTTTCTTTCCCTCTTCCAAAAGAGAGTTATATTTATCTTCCATCATCTGGAGAAGCTCGGATTTTGCCCGCAGAACCTCGTCTGTATTCGGAAGGCGTGCAAACATGCTTTCCAGATAATTTTTTATCGCATCCATTTCTATATTCTCCTCCTCATCTTCTGATAAATCTTTCAATTACATCCTTTGTAAGATTCCATTCCTCACATTTCTCACGGTAATACTCCGAACCCGCCTCGGTTATCCTGTAATATGTCCGCTTTTTCCCGTTTTCCGCAGTTTCACTGTAGGAAACTATATAGCCGTTTTTTTCCATACGGTTAAAGGCGGAATAGAGAGTGGTCTCTTTTATCATGTATTTTTCCTCACTTAATGAGCGTATCTTTTTCGATATCTCGTAACCGTAGGAAGGAGCTTCAGATAAAAGATACAGGATAATGGTGTCATTGTATCCGCGTATAACATCACTGCTGATCTCAACCATCCATATACACGTTCCTTTCTGTTGAAATAGGATGCAGCTGACAGAAGATAATGCTCTATTTATCGTTGCAACGACTGTCGTACTACACCTGTCGTAGTAATATACCACGACAGGTGTAGTATGTCAACAGGATTTAATGAAGGATCTACAGATTTTTACTTCAAAAAAAATAAAAAAAGTATAAAAAATGCTTGCAAACTGTGCAGAGCTATAATATAATAGCACTTGCGTTGCGGGCGGATAGCCCTTTGTATCGTGTTTATGCGCTTCTAGCTCAGTTGGTAGAGCACCTGACTCTTAATCAGGGTGTCCAGGGTTCGAGTCCCTGGAGGCGCACTCGGGGCACTGGTTTTGTGGACGTAAGAGCCATGGGGTCGGTGCTTTATTTTTAACAACATAACGAAGCGTGGATCAGTTTGCAAAATGTGCCGGTGGCACATTTTGAACGGCG
>JHWU01000020.1 GCA_000622025.1 Lachnospiraceae bacterium AD3010
TCCCAACCCCGCAGTATATTGTTTTCTATAATGGTACTGATGATTATCCCGAGGTAAAGAAACTCAAGCTGTCGGATGCTTTCATCGATCCGGGACACGGTGATGAATTTGAATTTACAGCTACGGTTATGAATATCAACCTCGGAAAGAATGAGAAGCTGCTTGAAGCCTGCAAGCCTCTTAAGGAATACAGCATATTTGTGGATACCGTAAGAAGAAAGGGCAGAAAAATGCCTGCCGAAAGAGCTGTGGACGAGGCAGTCAGGGAATGTATCAACAACAATGTCCTTAGGGATATCTTATCGGAAGAGAGGTCATCGGTTATGCTGGAAATGCTTTCAAGCTTTGACGAAAAAGTCTACGAGGAAGGACTGCGCGAAGAGGGCCGGGAAGAAGGCAGGAAAGAAGGCAGGGAAGAAGAGCGCCGGAACACCGAACGTGAACGTAAACGTGCAGATAATGCTGAAGCACGTGCAGATAATGCTGAAGCAGAGCTTAAAGAATACAAAGAGCGTTTTGGCGAGTTAGAGACAAAGTCATAATTCAACAGCAGGAGAACCTTCTTATTATTGTTATAGTAAGCGAAATAAATAATTTCGCTTACTATTGTTAGGGTCGGGGGAGATTAACCCCCTAGGGGTACAGCAGGCAGACTCTCCCCAGTATGATTCGGGTTTCGAGAGATATAATTTCGAGGGAGGGCTGCAGGATGAGTGATTCACTATACGAAAAGATACAGGCGGATGCCAGATACCTTAATCTAGACATTTGTGTGCAGGAAGTGGCCCAGCTTGCAATAAAGGACAGTCTTTCAGACGATGACATACGGGCGGTATCTATCGTCTTCTCATATCTAAGGGAGAAGAAAACGGAAACCATCGTAAATACACAGCTGAGGCTGAGCCGGTTGCCACTGAAGGAGCCAAAGACATTTGAGAACTTTGATTTTAGCTTGATCCATGGGAAGCAGTCAGATACACTTAAAACCCTCCCTACGTTATCAGCACTTTATGCACATAAAAATCTTGCATTTATAGGCCCACAGGGTTGGGAAGACACATCTGGCCATGGCTTTGGGGCGCAAATGCTGTCTTAAAGGAATGAAGGCTTATTTTCTCAAGGCAACTGAACTCAATCAGAAATTCACAGACGCCAGGAAATATGGGCGTGAAAGTTCAACCATCAACGGCCTTGTAAAGCCGTCATGCCTCATTATAGACGAGGTTGGAAGGTGTGTATTTGATAAAGAGAATACCCGGATGTTCTTTGATGTGGCAACGGTGTTTATGATAAAGGGTAACAGTTACCGGGGAAAGCAGTGTGAAACCATAGCATTATCAGCTGGGGGTCCGATAAAGATAGCTAAGACCACAACTCCTGCGTGAACATCCTGCGTGCCTAGCCGCTGTTGACGGAGAGTTTGGCGCAGCGCGTTCCGCAGGGTTTGCTTGTGGGTGTGCCGCCGTCCACCCCGTCAATATCGAGAAAGATCCTTCGCTTCGCTCAGGATGACATTGTAATGCTCAGGTCACGTCCGCCCTCACTAATGTAAGTATGTGTTATCGGCTCTTCTTTGACTTCCTTTGGTTTCTCTTATTCTGTTTTAGAATAACTCTTTTTGGTTATAACAAATATACGGTTTTTGTAAAATGGAATATCATTAAGGCTTCGCGGGATTTTTACCGCGCATTTTATTTTAGTTGATTGAGATATTTGAAAATGATATAGTGACCGAAAAGGAAAGGACGGTTCTCTTACTTCCCGGCAGGAGGATTATATTTTTGAAAGCTCAACTCACTTCCCATTCTATAAATCAGGCTGTTAAAGATGCCGAAGAGTACCTGGATCAGAAAAAGACAGATTCAAAAGACCTTATACGAATAAAGCTCGGAATTGAAGAAACTCTTCTCTACTACCAGAGAGAATTCGGAGAGTATGCCTGGTTTTCAATGGATAAAGGCACCCTTCTTGGAAGGCGGAAGATAAGGCTCAGTATAAAGGGGCCCATGCAAAACCCTCAGACTGCTTCCGGTTTTAATTCCGATGAAGATAAGTTCATGCATATGTCGCTGCTCCGTATGGGAAAGCTTCCGAAATGGAGTTATGGGCGTGGTACGAATGTGATCATTTTCCAGCCCAAAAGAAAAAGGCTCCCGGACTGGCAAAGCCTTTTGATTGCTATAGTTGCGGCTGTCCTTTGCAGGGTTTTAATGGCATTCCTGCCGGAATCCGTTAGATCCGCTCTGCTAAGCAGTGTGGCCGCTCCGCTTCTTGACTGCTTCCTCGGCTTCCTCAATGCCGTGGCAGGACCCATGATCTTCCTTTCCGTGGTGTGGGGGATCTACAGCATAGGTGATACTTCCACTTTCAGTATTATGGGAAAGAAGCTGGGCGCACGTTTTACCTTGTATGTATGTCTTATAACCATACTTATGGCTTTATTATGCCTGCCCTTTAGCGGGATCGATTCGGATAGTATTCAGGGTGGTTCACAGCTTTCCGCCCTTTTTCAGATGATCCTGAATATAATCCCCAGAAATCTTTTTACACCCTTTTCAGAGGGAAACACACTACAGATCCTCTTTGAAGCGATCATTATCGGTATCACAATGCTGGTTATCGGCAAGGAAACCCATGTGGTGGCTAATCTGTCGGAAGAACTTGGTTATATAGTAAACGGAATCATGGGTGTCATCAGCAGGCTTGTTCCGTTATTTGTTTTCGCGAGTCTCACCAATATTTTAGCCGAAAGTGATACCGGCTCCATTATAGAAGGCGGAGTGTTCTTTTTCTCCACATTCTTCGGATGCATTGGTGTTATGCTGATCCATACAGCCTGTGCCTGTGTCAGATTAAAGATCAGTCCTGTGACGCTGTGGAAAAAGACATTTTCCACCTTTGTAATTTCCATAACAACAGCGTCTTCTGCTGCGGCATTTTCTGATAACATCAAAACCTGTACAGATGATCTTGGAGTCAGCAGGATGCTTGCCAATTTCGGTGTTCCCTTTGGACAGATCCTTTATAAACCTGGAGTTTCCGTACTGTTCCTGTTTGCTGCCATGGGTGTCGCCATTAATGATAATGCTCAGATCAATATGGTATGGATCATTACCGCAGTTTTGGTATGTATTATTCTTTCGGCTGCTGCGCCTCCGGTTCCCGGAGGTATGAGTGCAAGCTTTACTATCCTCTTTTCCCAGTTGGGTTTACCTTTGGAAAAGCTCGCAGTCATAATATCGCTTACCGCTATTCTTGATTTTGTTGTTACTGCAACTAATATTTTTTCGGAACAGTGTATCCTGGCTATAGTGAATAAGGAAATAGATCACAGCCTTATTGAAGATTCTTCGCTACGCTCAAAATGATTGACCGCGCCCGATGCTTCGGCAGAGGATATCTTCTTAATTTAAATTCTCATATTCGGCTTTCCTACGGTCCCGAACAAGGTATAGATCGTTGCTTTACCCATTTTATTGAGCTTCAGCTTATCGCCCTCAACGCTGATCACCGAGGATTTTGAGCTCCGAAAACTGGCAAGCAGCACATTTGAGCTTATAATGAGCAGATTTGCGCTAAGTGTCGGGTTTTTAAGCCTGGATACCAGCATTTCCGACTTGATCTTCGGCTGGATTATTTCAAATGATTCACGATCAACCTCTGTCCATGAACCGCCGGATTTCACTTCCTTTATGATATCGGTCTTTCCCTTTTCTTTCCCTTGGCCACTCCGTTTTTATTTACCTTCATAACCTTTTTATTTGTGGCCCTGTACCTGACCGTGCCGGAAGCCTCCTTAAAAATCCCGGCTATATTCCATCTGGCACCCGGAACACTTATCGTGGAGCAGTCAACGCACATGGCAGGAAGAACCTTTATCCACATATCGTACTTTTTACCGTCCTTTTCCGCCGTCACAACGGTTTCGGAATAACCGCATACGCTGTCGCTTGAAAGACCCTTGCATCTTCCATCCGGATTAACAGAAAGAATCCTGTTATCCGACACCTTCCATGTGTATCCTGTTTTATCTCCGCTGACGGAAAGATAACGGCATTCACCGAGATGAATCTCCTCTGCAATGGTCTCTGTCTCTATCTCTGAAGCACAAACCGGGAAAATATTTGTAAGGATCATAATGACCGAAAGGCAGGCCGCAGCCCTTATCTTAAAGTATTTATTCATTTTTATACCCATCACTCTTTATCCTTTCTTTCCTCCGGCTTATCTATTGCTTCTTCCGTCTTTTCTACCTTTTCCTTCTTCTTAAAAAAGTTGAATTTATTATTCTGTTCGTTCTTTCCCTCTTCCTTCTGAGCGGCCCTTGCAGCCTTTCTCTCCTTACGTGTCATGCCGTTCATATCCTTTCCGCTGAAAAGGAGATAAAAAGGAGGCATTAGGAACATCGCAAGGATAGTGTATGCAACAAGCCCTCCGACAATTATAACCGCCATGCCGTGCATCATATTAACTCCGCTGTTTCCGGAAAGAAGAAGCGGCAGCATCTATGCAGAGGATCACGGGACAGTCAAGGTTTACCGCACATTCGTAGGAACTGTTCAGAGAAGAGCGCATCAGATCTCTGTCCTGAAAAAAGGGATCCAGATTGGATGACGGTATACCAAGGATCTGTTTATGGAAAAGCGGATCTATATAATCGGGACCGCACTTAAAGGCACTTGCCCCCAAACCCCTTTTTTAAGCAGACTTAAATTACTTATGATTATAAGATAAAGACAGCAGAAGTACCCACACATAGCCGGCCAATAAATCCCTATATGACAGAATCTGATAATTCCTATATAATAACAAAAAGGTTTAATATCAGGTATAGGATGATTCCGGATAAGATTATTATGGGAATAGCTGTAGTAGAAAACAGTATATCGCTGCTTGTTTCCATCATCGGACTGCTAAGCAGTCTTTTCCGCTATATAGAAACACCCCGGCGGGGATGGCTTTATCTATCCCTGTTCTATCTTTCATGCCTGATGAGTGATTTTTACTGGACCTTATATCTTCTGGTAATGCGCTCAAATCCGGAATACGGATCAACTATCGCAAGTTTCGGCTGGAATATATCCTGTCTCTTCCTGTATATCCTCCTTATCACTCACCGTAATCCGGCTACAAAAAAGTTTTTCCACCCCATCATGCTTCTCCCCATTCCAATAAATATCTGTTTGTTTTTCGTATATAACCCTTCAGGGGAAGTCGTAAACTCCCTCGTACAGTGCGCAGGTCTCTCCTTAACCCTGTTCATTACGCTGAGAGCGATCGCATTCTGGTTTAATAACCGTAAGAACGGAGCGCATTTTCCGCATCTCAGTGTTCTTATCTCCCTGTACATCATATTCCAGAGCGGCGTGATGTACTTCGATATGAATACTTGGGAAGGAAGTTCCCTTAGTCCGTATTATTATTTCGTCTTTTTAAGCTATGTTCCTCTTATACTCTTTCCGGAAGGAATGAGAAGGGATATAAAGGCACAGGGTCTCTCCGGCGATAAAAAGAACACCTATGAATTAAGATTCCAGCTGCTTCTGCAGGCTCTGGTCTCCCTGATAATCGTCGGCGGCTGTGCTGCGGGGTATTATCTCTCGTCAAATGTGAGAGATTCCTTTCCCGGCGAAGGTGATGCGGGCTACGCCGGCACCGTCATCGCGATGATCCTCTTTACTATTTCCGTTTTTATAGTGCTCACCATTCTGTCCGTCGTAACCATGGTTGCTTTCAGAAGCCGTAAAAGAAATGATACAGACGGTAACATCGAAAAAAGAGGAAGCCGGTTCAATCTCGTTTTCACCCTTCTTATCACTCTGATAATGATGGCCTTTACGGTAGCATATAATGCAAAAACGCTATTTAGCGCTTCCGTTGAACGTATCTACGGTGCCGGGCAGGAACAGGCGGACTCCACCGCCAAATATCTGGAAAACTATCTTACCGCATTGGAATCCTCCCTTTGGACCACTGCGGACACTGTGGAAATGATGTTAAAAGACGGCACTCCTTCCGATAAGATACAGGGTTTTATCGTTCAGCAGACCATAAACAGAAAAAGCCAGTTTGAAAAAGATTTCACCGGTATATACGGTTTATTCCGGGGCGAATTTTTTGACGGGACAGAATGGGAACCCCCTGCCGATTATGATCCTGAAAGCAGAGACTGGTACAGAACCGCTGTGGATGCTGGTGGAAAGATCTCGATAGTTTCGCCCTATATAGACGCACAGACACATTCAATGGTGATCACAGTCTGCAAACTCTTAAATGACGGCAGAAATTCCAGTTACAATGAGCGGGATGTTATCGCTCTTGATATGTATATTGACCATATCCAGGATGCAATGAAGGAGCAGTTTATCCGCGGTGAGGGCTATGGAATGGTAGTAGATGAAAACGGAATGATCATTGCCCATCACAGGCCGGAAAATAACGGAAAGACCCTTTGCGATGTTTACGGAGATGAGCTCTCCGGTTTTATCCTGGGAACAAAAGACGGTAAGGTAAACGCCACGATCGATGACGAGCATTGCACACTGTTCATAAGCCCTGTTCTGGACCAGTGGTATGTGGTCATCGTGATAAAGGACGCCGATCTTTTCAGTGACCTCACGACCCAGGTTCTGGTTAACATCCTTGTATCCCTGGGGATATTCGCCCTGATCTCATTCTTCTACTATTTAAGCTACAGGAATGAACAGGCGTACAATATGAAAATGGAAGAGATGGACAACGACCGAAGGAAGCAGGAATATGAGGCCGAAGTCCTGAGACTTGAAAAAGTGGCTGCAGACGAGGCAAATAAGGCAAAGGGCAGCTTCCTTGCCGACATGTCCCACGAGATACGAACCCCTATCAATGCAATCCTCGGCATGAACGAGATGATACTCCGGGAAGAGGAAGACCCGTCCATTAGAGAATATGCCTCCAACATAGAAACCTCCGGAAAGAATCTCTTACAGCTGATAAACAGCATACTTGATTTTTCCAAAATCGAAGACGGAAAGATGGAGATCGTGCCCGTACACTATCGTTTACATGACGTGATCTCATATCTTGTTAATTCCATCAGTGAAAGGGCAAAGGCCAAAAAACTGGAATTCATTGTCAAAGTCGATCCCACTCTCCCCTCTGAGCTATTCGGGGATGATGCCAGGATAAACCAGGTCATCATTAATCTCCTCACCAATGCCGTAAAATACACCCATGAGGGCTCAGTAACCCTGTGTATTGAGAACGCCGGAAAGACCGGTGACAATGTACAGCTGCATGTGGAAGTAAGGGACACCGGTATAGGGATAAAGTCAAGCGAAATGGACAAGCTCTTCGTATCTTTTGAACGGCTTGATGTGGTCAAAAACAGAAATATAGAAGGTACCGGTCTTGGAATGTCCATATGTACAAAGCTTCTTTCGCTTATGGACAGTGAGCTTAAGGTTCAGAGCACATACGGTAAAGGCTCGGTCTTCTCCTTTGATATCATGCAGAAGATCGAAAATGATACTCCCATCGGTGATTATCAGGTACTTCCCTCAGAAGAGAGCCATGCCAGCCCGTACCATGAGATATTCCATGCTCCAAACGCCCATATTCTGATAGTAGATGATACAAAGATGAATATTACTGTCGCCAGCGGACTCTTAAAGAAAACCGGTATCAAAATAGATACAGCAATGAATGGTCCCGATGCCATCGAACTTGCAAACGAAAAGACCTATGATGTGATACTTCTCGACCAGAGGATGCCGGGAATGGGCGGAACCGAAACTCTTAAAAATATGAGGAGTTCAGCAGAAGGAAAAAACAGGGAGACTCCCGTCATCTGCCTCACGGCAGACGCCATCACCGGTGCCAAAGAGCGCTATATTGCGGAGGGCTTCAATGATTATCTCACAAAGCCTATAAACAGCCACTCCCTGGAGCAGATGCTTATCACCCATCTCCCTCCCGAAAAAGTAGAGAAGGCATCCGAAAATTCTCCTGAAAGCGGATCTCTGAACGGATCCGAAAAGGATACCGGGAGTTCATCCGGACTGGGATCCATGCTTGAAACAGAAACTGCTTTGAGGAGCTTCAGCGGAGATCAGGAATTCTATTACTCTGTACTTGCACAGTTTGCCCTGAGTCACGAAGAACGGAGTGAAAAGCTTTCGGAATACTATGAAAAGAAAGACTGGGAAAACTATAATATATATATACACTCACTGAAAAGCTCGGCAAAGACCATCGGGGCCATTGAACTCTCGGAGCTCGCCATGAGACTGGAGAATGCTTCCAGGGAAAAAGATACGGAAGCGATAGAAAAGGATCACCACAAGGCAAAGGATCTCTATGGATCGGTGGTATCCTGTATTAAAGAAAGCATAGATATAGAGAAATACAGGGATGATGAGGATGATTTCCTCGGGTAGGAGTCAATGGAGTCAATGGGGACGGTTCTAATTGACTTCTTTTTTGCCTTCTGAAATCAATTGGGAGTCATTACTTTATTTAATATATTGACTTTTTTGTGGAGAGGTACTTAATACGACGTGGTCTGGACTTCCTGCTAACTAACTCGAATACTAAACTCTGCGCTGATCGGTCCATACCAATTCCCCTCTGTAGTCCTGTCAAATAACAATCCAGGTGCTGCCTGTTCCCTGTACTCCCCAATCTCATCATCGGTCAGCACTGCCTCAACAATCCCGGATACTATATCAGCTCCATCCATCTGGGCATCCCTTATAGCTACCCATCCTTCAGGATATTGATCTACCATTTCTTCCCAGGTCATTCGTCTATCGGGCATAATTTAACACCTGCCTTTCTATACAGAACCTGTATCTATCTTGATATTTATATTATCTTGTCATTAAACCTTTATAGTCATTTGCGAATATTGGCACCGTTTTGGCACCGTTTCACTATGAAATCCGTTTTGTATCCATGTAAAAAAGGCTCCCGGAGAAATCTCCGGGAGCTTTGTGTTTACTGTATTTCAGCATACTCGCAAAAACATCAAAGATATTTTTGCTCGTTAAGAAACGAATAATAACTTCGTGATTACTCGTTTCTTACTTGATGATGGAAGCAACTCTTCCTGATCCTACCGTACGTCCGCCTTCACGGATAGCGAAGGTAAGTCCCTGCTCCATAGCGATGGGGTGGATGAGCTCGATTGTCATCTCTACGTTATCGCCGGGCATGCACATCTCAACGCCGTCGGGAAGCTTGATAACACCGGTAACGTCGGTTGTTCTGAAGTAGAACTGGGGACGATAATCACTGAAGAAAGGAGTATGACGTCCACCTTCATCCTTGGTCAGAACGTAAACCTGAGCGGTAAAGTTCGTGTGGCAGGTAACTGTGCCGGGATGAGCGATAACCTGTCCTCTTTCGATCTCCTTACGGTCAACACCACGGAGAAGAGCACCGATATTGTCTCCTGCTTCACCCTGATCAAGAAGCTTACGGAACATCTCGATACCGGTTACAACAGTCTTCTTAACCTCTTCCCTGATACCTACGATCTCAACTTCCTCATTGAGCTTGATGATACCACGCTCTACACGGCCCGTAGCAACGGTTCCACGTCCTGTGATGGTGAATACATCCTCAACAGGCATAAGGAAGGGCTTGTCGGTAGGACGCTGGGGAGTAGGAATGTACTCGTCAACAGCCTTCATAAGCTCCATGATCTTCTCTCCCCACTCGCCGTTGGGATCCTCAAGAGCCTTAAGAGCGGAACCCTGAACGATAGGTGTGTCATCACCGGGGAACTCATACTCATTAAGAAGGTCTCTGATCTCCATCTCAACCAGCTCGATAAGCTCGGGATCGTCAACCATATCACACTTATTAAGGAATACTACAAGGTAAGGAACTCCGACCTGACGGGCAAGAAGAACGTGCTCTCTGGTCTGAGCCATAACACCGTCGGTTGCTGCAACAACGAGGATAGCTCCGTCCATCTGTGCAGCTCCGGTGATCATGTTCTTAACGTAGTCAGCGTGTCCCGGGCAGTCAACGTGTGCATAGTGACGGGACTCTGTCTCATACTCAACGTGTGCTGTAGAGATCGTGATACCACGCTCTCTCTCTTCGGGTGCCTTATCGATGTTCTCGAAATCTACTGCTGCGTTTCCGGCAACTCTCTCTGAAAGAGTCTTTGTGATAGCAGCGGTAAGAGTAGTTTTACCGTGGTCAACGTGTCCGATTGTACCAATGTTTACATGGGGCTTGGTACGTTCAAATTTAGCTTTAGCCATTTCAATCCTCCTAAAATCTTGTCCGGGCTCTGCTGCCCGCAACTCCAAGAAATAAACAACTGTCTGTCATTATATTTCAAAAATCCTGTTTTTTCAAGTGTTTCTTTATACATAATAAACGAAGATCCGTCCGTTCACTATGCTGTCTTTTATTTAGTTGTAAGAACCTTGTCAGCCACATTCTTCGGAACCTGCTCATAATGATCAAAGAACATAGAGTAGTTGCCGCGTCCCTGTGTGCTGGAACGAAGATCCGTGGCATATCCGAACATCTCCGAAAGGGGAACCATGGCTCTCACCATCTTTCCTCCGGGTATGTCCTCCATACCTTCAACCCTGCCCCGGCGTGAATTCAGGTCTCCGATAACATCACCCATATAATCCTCGGGCATTGTTACCTCAACCTTCATTATGGGCTCCAGAAGAACCGAATCACCCTTCTGCAGAGCATCCTTAAGTGCCATGGAACCTGAGATGTGGAACGCCATTTCAGAGGAGTCCACTTCATGGTAGGAGCCGTCGTAGCAGGTAGCCTTTATGCCGGTAACGGGGAAGCCTCCCAGCACACCGGTCTTCATAGCTTCCTGGATACCCTCGTCTACTGCGGGGATATATTCCTTCGGAATAGCTCCGCCCACGACCTTATTCTCAAATTCATACTCATGCTCGCCATTGACATCCATAGGCTCGAATATGACCTTACAGTGTCCGTACTGTCCACGTCCACCGGACTGCTTGACATACTTGGATTCGATATCCACCTTCTTCGTGATGGCTTCCTTGTACGCAACCTGAGGTGCGCCCACATTTGCCTCAACATTGAATTCACGAAGGAGTCTGTCAACGATGATCTCCAGATGGAGCTCACCCATTCCGGCTATGATGGTCTGTCCGGTCTCCTCATTGGTATGTGCACGGAAAGTGGGATCCTCTTCCGCAAGCTTCATCAGAGCCTGTCCCAGCTTATCCTGTCCGGCCTTTGTCTTGGGCTCGATGGCAAGCTCGATAACGGGATCCGGGAATTCCATTGATTCCAGGATAACAGGATGCTGCTCGTCACAGATGGTATCACCGGTAACGGTAAGCTTGAAGCCTACAGCTGCGGCAATATCTCCGGAATAAACAGTATCCAGCTCGTTTCTCTTATTGGCGTGCATCTGAAGGATACGTCCCACACGCTCCTTCTTGCCCTTTGAGGAATTGAGAACATATGAACCGCTCTTCAGCTTTCCTCTGTACACACGGATGAAGGCCAGCTTTCCCACGAAGGGATCTGCCATGATCTTGAATGCGAGGGCAGCGAAAGGACCGTCATCCGTAGATTCGATCTTCAGCTCGTTGCCTTCAAGGTCTGTACCTTCCGCGGCGGGTATGTCAACGGGTGAGGGCATATATTCGATAACTCCGTCAAGGAGCTTCTGTACACCCTTATTTTTGTATGCAGATCCTGCAAATACAGGAACCGCTTCATTATTGATGCAGGCTTTTCTGAGCGCCTGCTTTAACTCTTCGATGGAAGGGACCTTGTCTTCGAGATACTGCTCCATGAGATCATCATCAAGCTCACAGATCTTCTCGATGGTCTCCTGACGATACAACTCCACATCGTCCTTCATATCATCGGGAATTTCTTTTATCTCGACTTCCTTTCCCTGTTCATCATCATAATAGTATGCCTGATTTTCCAGAAGATCCACAATACCTGCGAATTCCTCTTCCTTACCTATGGGAATAGTCACCATGATGGCATTGGAACCCAAGCGGTTCCTGATCTGCTCAACTGTCCCAAAGTAATCTGCACCCATGGCATCCATTTTATTGACAAACGCCATCCTGGGTACATGGAAGCCCTCTGCCTGTCTCCAGACGTTTTCTGACTGAGGCTCAACACCGCTCTTCGCGGCAAATACGCCTACAGCTCCGTCCAGTACACGGAGAGATCTCTCTACCTCTACCGTGAAATCAACGTGGCCCGGGGTATCGATGATATTGATCCTGTGTTCAGGCGCGCCCTGCTTGGGCTTTGCATTTTCTTCAACGGTCCAGTGGCATGTGGTGGCAGCAGAGGTGATGGTTATACCTCTCTCCTGCTCCTGGTCCATCCAGTCCATTGTTGCGGTACCGTCATGAGTTTCACCGATCTTATAATTGACGCCGGTATAGAAAAGGATACGCTCTGTAAGCGTGGTCTTTCCTGCATCGATGTGCGCCATTATTCCTATATTTCTGGTTCTCTCAAGAGGATACTCTCTTCCTGAATCGTTACTCAAGGAATCTACCTCCTACCTTTGGTGAGCATTAAAATCTGTAATGTGCAAATGCCTTGTTGGCATCTGCCATCTTGTGCATATCTTCTTTACGCTTTACTGCGCTTCCTGTGTTATTGGAAGCATCAAGTATCTCATTGGCAAGCCTGTCTACCATAGTCTTCTCGGATCTCTGCCTTGAATACATGGTGAGCCAGCGGAGTCCAAGCGCCTGACGCCTGTCAGGACGAACCTCGATAGGTACCTGGTATGTGGCACCGCCGATACGCCTTGCCTTTACTTCCAATGTGGGCATGATATTGCTCATTGCCTCTTCAAATACTTCAAGAGCCGGTTTGCCGGCTTTTTCCTCGACCTTTGCAAATGCACCGTATACGATCTTCTGCGCTACGCCGCGCTTTCCATCAAGCATGATATTGTTTATAAGCTTGGTAACGACTTTATTGTTGTATACGGGATCCGCAAGCACGTCTCTTTTTACAATATGTCCTTTACGTGGCACGTTTCTTCCCTCCTGGATATGAGCCAATCGACTCAACGGTACTCAGTGGTGTACTCCACTGTTCGTGCGGTCTATAAATCATCTAATAATAAGACAACCTAAATCCCAACACTACCGTATTTACTGTTACCTGATCACTTACGCTTTCGGAGCCTTCGGCCTCTTTGCACCGTATTTGCTGCGGGCCTGCATCCTGTTGGCGACACCTGCCGTATCAAGGGTTCCGCGGATTATATGGTATCTGGTACCGGGAAGATCCTTTACACGGCCGCCGCGGATAAGGACTACCGAGTGTTCCTGCAGATTATGGCCTTCTCCCGGAATATAGGATGTTACTTCGATTCCGTTTGAAAGACGTACACGGGCAATCTTTCTCAGCGCAGAGTTAGGTTTCTTGGGGGTTGCAGTCTTAACCGCCGTGCACACGCCTCTCTTCTGGGGAGAAAGTGTTGCGGTTGCTTTCTTCTGTAAAGAATTGAAGCCGTTCTGCAGAGCAGGGGACTTTGACTTCTTCACCGATGACTGCCTTCCGTTTTTAACTAACTGGTTGAATGTTGGCATTTAAGTTTCACCTCTTTTCTTTGTTGGATTTTTGCCGTTCCATTCTGAATAAGCGGCAAAGTTACAAACGCGTCAGATGGCGACACGCTTAGACATTGTACTTTAACAGGGTTTTGATGTCAACAATTTTTTTGCATGACTATGCTCCGAGGTGTTATAATCAGTGCAGACACTCTATGATAAGAGGCGGTGCGGCAGGCACACCGCCGGACAGGACACCAGCCTGCGCCAAGGTATACTTAGATGAGCAGATTCATAGTAGCGGGAATTACGCAGCTTGAGACCATTGTAAAGGTAAAGGAGCTTCCCATCCAGTACACTCCTTATACGGGAGAGCGGGATACCATCTATATCTCTGCCGGCGGGGATGCCTTCAACGAATCTCTGGCGTTAAAGTGGCTTGGAGATGATGTGGAGTTTATGTCGGTGGTAGGAGAAAAGGAGAATCTTGCCATATTTAATCCTGCAGGCAGGGAGGTCACGCTTTCCACTGAATATATTCTTCCTATATTAAAGGAAACTCCCATGGAGGTACTCCTTTATGATGTGCAGCGCAGAAAGCAGCACTTTGAGGATCTGAAGGATATAAGGGATGCGAAGTACGATATGACCAAGGCAGAACCCCTTATTTCGGAATGTGATATGGTGGTCCTTTCAAATGTGAATTTCTGCCGTCCCTTTATAGATATTGCCCTGAAGCAGAAAAAGAAGCTGGCTGTAAAGATACACAGCTTCACCCGTGAAAAAGAAACCTATAACGAAGATTTTCTGAATAACGCCAATATTCTTTACTTTAATGATGATTCCATAGATGAAGAGCCTTTCGGTTTCATAAAGGAAATGCGCGAAAAATACGATCCCGATATAATAATCTTCGGACAGGGAGGCAAAGGGGTTATCCTCTTTGACAAGGAAAAAGAGATCACGGTTCATTATGATGCAGTAAAGAGTTCCCAGATCGTGAATACTGCCGGTGCCGGAAATGCTCTTTTCGCCTGCTTCCTCCACTATTACCAGAAGACCGGGGACAGTAAGACCGCCATTCACAAGGCTCTGCTCTTCGCCGCGAATAAGATAGGATATATGGGAACCTCCAACGGCTTTATGACGGAGGATCAGCTTGAACAGTGGGAGAATCTGATCTGGAATCCCCGCGGAACACTTTGAGGTATTATTTATGGATGAACAGGGCAATCTCCAGATAGGTGAGATCAAAAAAAAGAAGGAAGCCTTAAACCAGACAGGCGGCATAAATACGGAAAAGTCCATTTTTCAGACCGAGAGCGCCTCTCCCTATGCAAGCAGGGTAGAGAGTCTGGCAAATAACGGGCCCATTATGCAGAACCGTTTCCATGTCACGAACAGTAATGACCTTATGAGACCCGGTTTCAAAAGAACTGCCGCCCCCTCTGCCGCTCCGGTGAGTGCAGGTGAAACCCATACCGAAAAAGTAAGGTCTGAAGAAAAACAGGATATCATCAAGGCTCAGTCCGACCTGAAGGTTTTTTCCGGAGATGTGATGAAAAAAGGAGCCTTTACTCCAAAGGCAAAGGAGGCTTCCCGGCATTTCCTTGAACAGGTGTCCCGCTGGGCCGGTTCCTTTAATGACGGCGGAAGCGGATTCTATAGTAATCTTGGCATCGAATCTGTTCTTGACTGCCTGTATGTGGACGGCATGAGCCTCAGGAATTACGTGAAGGAACAGTATTTCTATAAAACCAGCGGAGACCAGACTCCGGACAAGGAAAGCCTCCGGAATTACCTGGCTCTTCTTGCCGCCAGAGGAGATCATGTCATCACCATGGTACGTCCCTCCATGAAAGGGGACAGTGCCGAGGTGGAGTACAGGAATCTGGATGTTGATCTGACCAATGTCGGATCGGAAGAGGCTTCCCACTCCAAAAAGCTTAAGGAAAAAGGCAAGCAGATAAGAAGCGACCTGAAGAAGCGTATGGATCCCGACATTACCGAAAGCACAGGCAGAGCCTTCAGAAAAGCAAAGGGCTTAAATATGGACGGCTTTAACAGGCTGGAATCGGCTTCAGACGGATTAAAGGAGGTTTCCGGAGAGAAAACCGAGGAATACAAGGCTTTTGACAAAAGCTTCAGTCATTACAGCTCCGGACTTCAGAAGCTGGGCTTAAAGCCGGGACGGGACGATATCAATTCCGCCGTTGCAAAAAAGCTTAAGGAGCGCTGCTCTGAAGCCATCGAAGCCGCGGACAGCTTCCTCCGTTCCGGAAGTAAGGACAAGGCTGCCGTAAAGGCCGTAGAAAACGCGAAAAGAATGCTTGAAACGGATCTGGAGCTTCTTGAGAAGGCCATAAACGATAAGCTGTATGACGAAAACAGAACCATGAGCCTGGAGGAAATGCTTGACAGCAAGCCGGATAAACCTGATGGCGGGAATCCCGATGGAAAAGCGGACGGCGAAGATTCCCCTTCGGATGACCCCGGTCCGTCTGACGGAGAGTAAATCAAACTGCCGGCCCGGCTCAAGATAGTTAAAGTATGATACCCGCTCTTTCAAGGAGAATTCTCCCGCGTTCCAGCTTTTTTGTACCGCGATCAGAATTCTCCATTATTATTTTCCCCTTTCGCTCCCCGCTTCTTAAGAGTCCCTTCTCCTCAAGGCGGCGCTTCAGTTCCCTTGCAGTTCCGAGGCTTCCGTCAATTATCTCTATGCCGCCGTTATTCAGATATTTTCTTAAACGGTCTCTTATAAAAGGATAGTGGGTACATCCGAGAACTATGGTCTCTGTATCCGGAGTAAGATATTTCTCCAGATGCTCTTCAAAATACCTGTCCAGATCCGGGCCGCCGAGATCTCCCTCCTCTACAAATTCCATTAGTCCCGGACAGGGTACGGACACGAGATCGGTACCCCCCTTATATCTTTCCACAAGCTTCCGGTACTTTTCCTGGGCGATAGTCATAGGTGTAGCGAGGACGATTATCCTCCCGCCTTTATTCCTTTCAACAGCGGGCTTTATGGCCGGCTCTATTCCAACGATCGGGAGACCGGGATAGTCCTCCCGTAAGGAGCGTACAGCGGCAGAAGTCGCTGTATTGCAGGCCACCGCCAGTCCCTTTATTCCCCTGTTTAAGAGCAGGCGGACAACATCATAGGTGAGACGCCTTATCTCCTCCTGCGGCTTTGTTCCGTAGGGCGCATTGGCCGAATCACCAAAATACAGAAAATCCTCTGAAGGCATTTCATGTACAGCCTCTATCAGAACACTTAATCCCCCGAGTCCTGAATCCATGAAACCGACGGGAAGCTCTTTGTCACTTGTTATCATTGCTTTCCTTCTGTTCACCGGCTTCCGGCGCCTGCGTCCGGTTCACAGGTACCTGCTTTGCCTTCTTTCCCTTTCCTGCTGAGATAAGGCTCCTAACGAGCATAACAATCGCAAATACGATTACAGCGAAAACTATGATCGCGGGAATGTGGGTTATAAACCAGATAAGGAATTCCGCTATGGCATCCATTACCTCCAGAAGGTTATCCACAAAGCCGTTCCTTATCCTGTCTAACACTGTCTCCTTCTCTGTCACCGTAAATTTCTCGGTCTCCATTATCGAAAGATGAACAGTGCTGTAATCAATATCATTATCATAGGTTCTAAGCTGGGACCGTATACTGTCCAGGCGGTATCTCACGTCGGTAAGCTGTGACTGTATCGCCATAACATCCTCAACCGTTTCCGCCATACCCATCATTTTCTCAAGGGACTGCTGTTCAAGAGTGAGTGCTCTTTCATGTGCCTCGGTATCGGCATAGTGAAGGGTCACATCCTCAGTATTTGTGCTGCGGCCCGTTATGTTGGCATTTCCGTCCACATCATTTAAGAAGCTGTCCAGCCTGTCTGCAGGTACCCTTGCGGTTATACTGGCTGACTTTGAGATATCTCCGTCGTAACGGCTGTTGGAATAGACGTTTGAGGATTCAATATATCCCCCCAGAGCTGTAACCTTTTGCTCTATCCTATTTGCAAGTGCTTCAACATCAGCTGTTTCCGCTTCGATATTGACCGTTGTAATAAGCTTCCGGGAATTCCCCTTTCCGGCGCTGTCTCCCTCTCCAACCTCTTCAGGGGCTTCGGCCCCGCTGCTTTCCACCGCTTCTTCGGGAGCAGCCTCGTCATAGGAAAAATCTGCAGACTCATAGTCCCCGTTATATGCAGCACCTGCAGCTGCATCCATAGGAGCAGCCACATTTTTTTCCATCCTGCCGGAATCTGCGGAAGAGGACCTGGAACCTCCGCAGGCCGTAAGAACCAGCATAATAATAAAAGTTAAAAAAAGGGTCAGTTGCTTTTTCATAATTTATCTATATAGCTCCTTTCCGTCAATCGTTGCCCTTCCACCTGATGCAAACCTGTGGTGACACTTTTGGCGTTTGTATCATCATAGCTCAAAGGTGTCCTTCAAACAACCTCTAAAATCCTTAAGAAATAGATAAAAACTGCGATCCGGAATAATCAGCGGACCGCAGCCTTGAAAATACATTTTATGAAATTGTCACTTGTACTGCTTTAGAAATTCACTCCCGTGCTGGTTTTCAGCTGGCTCACCACCGAATTGAAAACCTTGATATCTCCGGTTCTGTGGAACTCTTCGTAATCCTTAATGATATTCCTGTACGAATCCGCTCCGAGACTTCCGGCGTTCAGAACCTCTATCGCTGAATCTACCTTATCCAGCCTGCTGCCTACAATTGCCTTTAACTCTTCGTATGCCATCTCCAAATCTCTCCTAAAGAATACGCTCTCCCCTAAACCTCATATATCCCTGGTTTTCATACGTCACCTGCGGTTCTGCAAATGACTGTACTGAATAGTTACACCCTCATTTCATTTTTCAGCATACTAAAATAAAACGTTTCGCGCAATTGACATAATATCCAAATTTGTACGTATCACATTGTGGAAGTTGTATTAACATTTGCCATAATATGTTCGAAAGATGTACGTTAATTATACAGAAATATTCTGGTGATCTAAAAGATTCTTCGGGCTTCGCCCTCAGAATGACAATGTATTTATTCGTCCTCAGAATGACAAACCGTCCTGTTCTCAGATCCGCCCTTCCTTAAAGGCTTTCATCAAAGCATTTGTAAGGGACATATCTGTGGGCTGAAGCACCACCTCATCCCGTGAAAACCAGTCCGCAAGCTTTAATTCGCTTTCGTCCCGGTGTATCTCAATACTTCCGTCAAGCTCGCAGGTAAAGCCCACCATAAGGTCATCCACTATCCCCCAGGGCTGGGATCCGTAGTAGCAGATGTTCTTTACCTTTAGCCCGGTCTCCTCATAGACTTCACGCACTACCGTCTCTTCAAGGGTCTCCCCTATCTCCGTAAAACCGGCCACAAGAGCATAAAATGGAATGTCCCGTCCCGCATATTTGGTGAGCAGTATCTTATCCCGCTCCCTGTCGATTATCGCCACCGTAACAGCCGGCACGATCCTGGGATATACGGTGTTTCCGCAGTCTGGACAGATCAGCGCTCTTTCCTTCTCTGACCTCTGCATCCTTCCCCCGCAGCGTCCGCAGAATTTATTATTACTGTACCAGTTGTACAGCTGAAAAGCGGTCATCGCAAGGAAATACTCATGATCCGGTATTTCCTTCACATTCCTTATATCCCGGAATTTCCTGAAGAAAAAACCCTTTTCCTCTGTGAGTGTCCCAGCCGGAAGACCATCAAGCAGGAAGCAGTCACGGCCGTCAATGGAAAAAAGTCTTGTAAGGCTGTCTGCTTCTATCCCACTGTTCCTTATATCACCAAATACCGGAACATGGTGATCTCTTACCAGCACAGCGCCGCCTCCGAAGGCCGGCTCGTTTTCCATACCGAAAACAAATACCGGACTGTCATCAACGGGGGCGGCAGCTCTGATAAACTGATTATTAAATTTGTGAGGTGCTATCTCGTGTATCATATTCCGATCCTTAGGAAGCACTGTATTTTGTTTCGCAGTACCTGCACCTGTAAGTGCCGCTCTTTACATCCGTAAGGACAAAGATATGCTCCAGTTCCCTTTCCGTGCTGGTAATGCACCTGGGATTCTTGCAGGAAATTACATTTCTGATCTCCCGTGGAAGTTCCATTTTGGGGCGGTCTATGATCTCTCCGTTTTGAATTATGTCAACCGTAGCGGAGTGATCGAGAAAGGCGATAATATCCAGATCATAGGCTCTTAAAGGCATTTCGACCTTTATCATATCCTTCCTGCCCATCTTCTTACTGAGGGCATTGGTTATTATAGCTACAGCACAGTTCAGCTTGTCGAGTCCCAGATCGTGATATATCTTCATCCCGTTCCCGGGAGTGATATGATCTATCACAAAACCCTCTTCTATTTTCCCCACATACAGCTTGTACTGGGTCTTTCCCTTTTCTGTTTTGTCCTTTTCTGCCATATTTCTTTCCTATTTTACCTTTACATCCAAAAGCTTCAGTATCAGAGCCATCCTGATAAACATTCCGTATCTGACCTGTTTGAAATACGCGGCTCTCGGATCATCATCTATCTCAGTGGCTATCTCATTTACCCTCGGAAGCGGATGAAGCACCAGCATATCCTTATCGGCCAGCTCCATTTTCTTCCTGTCCAGGATATAGAAATCCTTCAAACGTACATAATCTTCTTCATTGAAGAAGCGTTCCCTCTGTACTCTTGTCATATACAGAAGATCCAGCTCGGGCAGCACATCCTCCAGCTTTGTTACTTCCCTGAACTCCACATTGTTCTGTATAAGAAGGTCATCCCTGATATAACCGGGAAGCATCAGCTCCTTTGGAGAAATGAAGATAAACTTTACGTTATCGTATCTGACCAGAGCCCGGATAAGAGAGTGGACCGTTCTTCCGAATTTCAGGTCCCCGCACATT
The DNA here is from genome assembly GCA_000622025.1 of Lachnospiraceae bacterium AD3010. GTDB lineage: Bacteria > Bacillota > Clostridia > Lachnospirales > Lachnospiraceae > NK4A144. Next base: position 20,488 of record JHWU01000020.1, read on the forward strand.
CCCACGGTAAGATTATCGAAATGACCCTTAAGTGCCTTTATGGTCATAAGATCCGTAAGGGTCTGTGTGGGGTGCTGGTGTCCGCCGTCTCCGGCATTGATAATCGGAATATCGGATTTCTCTGCGGCAACAAGTGCGGCTCCTTCCTTCGGATGCCTCATAGCACAGATATCGGCAAACTGTGACATTACCCTGATGGTATCCGCTACAGTCTCCCCCTTTGTGGCTGAGGAAGAATCCGCAGAGTGAAAGCCCATTGTCTTTCCTCCAAGCCGGAGCATTGCCGCTTCAAAAGAAAGCCTGGTTCTTGTACTTGGTTCAAAAAACAGGGTCGCCAGTACCCTTCCCTCCATAGCATGGGAATACTTCTCCGGATTCTCCATTATATCCATGGCGGTATCCATTAATTCATCAAGTTCTTCCACCGTCAGATCAAGCGGTGACAATAAACATCTCGGCATGGCTTCCTTCCTTATTTGATCTCATGTACCCAGCCTTCAGGACCTTCGATATGACCCATCTGAATGCCGGTAAGGGTGTCATAGAGTTTCTTTGTTACAGGACCCATAGCTTCCATTCCACTGGGTATTTCGATCACTTTTCCGTGATCCGTGACCCTTCCGACAGGGCTTATAACCGCTGCGGTCCCGCAGAGTCCCATTTCTGCAAAATCGGATAGCTCTTCCAGCTTCACGGGTCTTTCCGTTACTTTGAGCCCTAAGATATGCTCTGCCACATACGCTATGGAACGACGTGTTATGGAAGGAAGGATGGAATCCGTATAGGACTTCGGAATAACGATATTCCCTTCCCTATCAACCAGTATCACGTTTGCGCCGCCGGTTTCCTCTATATAGGTTCTGGTACCGGCATCAAGATAGAGATTCTCGGCGAAGCCCTCCTCGTGAGCTTTTACTATGGGATAAAGGCTCATAGCGTAGTTCAGTCCTGCCTTGATATTACCGGTTCCGTGTGGCGCTGCCCTGTCATAATCACTGATCTTTATGGAGATCGGCTTTGCACCACCCTTAAAATAAGGTCCAACCGGGGTGACGAAGATCCTGAACTGATATTCATCCGCCGGCTTTACACCTATGACATTCCCGGTGGCAAACATTACGGGACGGATATAGAGCGTGGCCCCGCTGCCGTATGGAGGCACCCAGTCCTCATTGGCTTTTACAGTCTTCTCTACGGCTGTTATAAATCTCTCCCTGGGAAAAGGCGGCATTTCCAGCCTTTTCGCGGAATCCACCATACGCTCCGCATTGAGATCCGGGCGGAAGCAGACCACTCTGTTATCCTCGGTCCGATATGCCTTCAATCCCTCAAAGCACTCCTGTGCATAATGAAGAACTCCGGCATCCTCACTCATAACAATTGTTGAATCCGTAGTAACCGTTCCCTCATCCCAGGTGCCGTTCTTGAAATTAGAAACATAACGGTAATCCGTTTTGATATAGGTAAAACCTATATTCTCCCAATCCAGGTTCTTAACTGCCAAGCTGACCACTCCCTTCTGTTATTTCTTCATTTTGTTCTTTTAAGTAAAAACTCTACTACAATAATTTTATTTTTACAAGTGTAAAGATTCTTCGCTTAGCTCAGAATGACAATGGACTTTATCCTGTTACCGTATCTGGCCGGAGCCTCGTATCTCGTATTTATAGGACATAAGCTCATTTAACCCCATGGGACCGCGGGCGTGTATCTTCTGGGTGCTTATGCCTATCTCCGCTCCGAAGCCGAATTCAAAGCCGTCCGTAAATCTGGTAGAAGCATTGTGATAAACACAGGCGGCATCGATTCTCTTCAGAAAGCTTTCGGCCGAAGCCTTATTCTCGGTGATTATGCACTCCGAATGATGGGTCGTAAATCTGTTAATATGCTCTATTGCTTCATCAAGTGAGGAAACGGTCTTCACCGAAATAACGGGTCCCAGATACTCCGTCCCGTAATCCTCTTCGGAAGCAGGATTTACACCGCCCTTTCCGTTCAGCTCGGACAGAACCGTATCATCACCTCGTAATTCAACATCCTTTTCATGAAGGGCAGAATAAATCAGTGGCAGTGCCTTTTCCGCAATATCCCTGTGTATCACCAGTGATTCCACCGCATTGCAGACGCCCATTCTCTGGGTCTTGCCGTTTACTATTATGGGTACCGCCTTTTCAAGATCGGCATCCTTATCCACATATACGTGGCAGTTTCCGGTACCGGTCTCTATCACCGGAACAGTGCTGTTACTTACAACGTTCCTTATAAGTCCCGCGCCTCCCCTGGGTATCACGAGATCCAGGTACTGCCTCATCTTTATAAGCTCTGTCACGGATTCATGTGAGGTATCCCTGACAAGTATTACCGAATCCTCCGTACCGGGCCGGACCCCTTTAAGACTCTCCCTTATGATATCCGTTATGGCGGAATTTGAGTTTATGGCATCACTCCCACCCCTAAGGATACAGGCATTTCCCGACCTGAAGGTCAGGGCAAAGGCGTCAGCCGTAACATTCGGTCTGGACTCGTAGATGATAGCTATCACACCTACAGGAACCCTGCGTTTCTCTATGATAAGGCCGTTGGGTCTCTCTATTGTTTCCATCAGCTGACCGTTTGGATCCGGAAGCTCCGCTACTTCCTTCATTCCGTGAGCCATCTCCCCTATCTTCTTTTCATTCAGAACGAGCCTGTCGAGCATGGCGGGACTGGTTCCCTTTGCCCGGGCAGCCTCCATGTCCTTATCATTGGCGGAGATAATACGGTCAGCACCGGCGAGAATGCCATCAGCAGCTTTGATAAGCGCCTCTCTCTTTTCATCATCTTGCAAGAGAGCCATTGTATACGCTGCCTTTTTCGCTGCTTTTCCGAGTGAGATCAGATCTGACATTTATTTTTCCGCTCCTTCCTTCAATTTTTTCATATGCTCCTTTATTTTTACCTCATACCCCTCTCCTGAGGGCTTATAAAATTCCCTTCCGCTAAGCTCGTACGGAAGATATTGCTGTTTCACATAATGATGAGGAAAATCATGGGCGTAGAGATAACCCTGCTCCCTCTCTTCTCCGTGCGAGTCCGCATGGACATTCTGCAAATGCCTCGGGATCCCCGGTGTGCTTTCATTTTCAACCACACGTCCGGCATCACCAATGGCAAGGTAGGAGGCATTGGATTTCGGCGCGGTTGCCACGTAGACCGCGGCTTCCGAGAGGATTATCCTGCTTTCCGGAAGTCCGACCCTCTCAACGGCAAGAGCTGCATTTGTTGCCACTACAATTGCCATTGGATCTGCGAGCCCCACGTCTTCTGCTGCGCATATCATAATGCGCCTTGCGATAAATTTAATATCTTCTCCCGCATACAGCATCCTTGCGAGATAGTATACCGCCGCATCCGGATCCGATCCCCGCATACTTTTAATAAATGCGGATATGGTGTCGTAATGATTATCCCCGTTCCGGTCATATCTGGCTGCCTTCCTCTGTATACAGTCCTCGGCAACATCAAGTGTAATACGGATCTTCCCGTCACTGCCGGGCTCTGTGGTGAGTACTGCAAGCTCCACGGCATTGAGAGCGGCTCTGGCATCTCCGTTTGCCACTTCGGAAAGAAATTCCGATGCGGCCCCGTCTATCTCTGCTCCGTAGGCGCCAAGCCCCTTCTCCCTGTCAGAAAGCGCCCTTAAAATTATATTTTTTATATTGTCCTTTGACAGTGGCTTTAATTCAAATATCAGCGATCTTGAAAGAAGCGCCCCGTTAACTTCAAAATAAGGGTTTTCCGTGGTTGCTCCTATCAGAATAACCGTTCCGTCTTCCACAAAGGGAAGGAGATAATCCTGCTGCGCTTTATTGAATCTGTGGATCTCATCGATAAAGAGTATGGTCTTTTTCCCATACATCCCGGAGGCTTCCTTTGCTTCCTTTACCACCTCCTCCATATCCTTCTTTCCTGAGGTTGTGGCATTAAGCTGCCTGAAGCCGGCCTTTGTGGTGTTGGCAATGACCATGGCTATAGTGGTCTTCCCAGTCCCGGGAGGCCCGTAAAAAATGACCGAGCTCAGCTTATCTGCCTTTATGGCGCGGTATAGCATTTTTCCCTCGGAAAGAATATGCTCCTGCCCCTCTATCTCATCAAGAGCGGAGGGTCTGAGCCTCGCAGCCAGAGGAGATTCATTTTTCAGATTTTCGGATCTTACGTATTCGAATAAATCCATTTTACCTAAAAGTATTTCCTTCTTTGTCGTAAGTATAGCCTATGGCAGACAGCCTGTCACATATATCTTTTTTGTCTTCGTCAAGAGAAGCACACAGTTCGTCCAGAGAGCTGTAATTATCTCTAAGCTGTGTGTTTATATAGCTAAGCAGTATTACCGGATCTGATGGGATCATGTTTTCTCCTTTACGCTGTATATGTCTTAAAAGATTCTTCGCTTCGCTCAGAATGACAATGTATACCCCGGAATGACGCTGTATGCCCCGGAATGACGCTGTACGCCCCGGAATGACAATGTATGCCCCGGAATGACGCCTTTAATAAAATATGCAGTAAAGGGAACCGTCAAATGACGATCCCCTTTGATCTTTTCTAACCCGTTATCGCGTTTACCGCACCGAATGCCCCGAAAGAAACAATACCGACTATTATTCCCGCAAGAAGTACTCCGGAAAGTACAGCAGCAGTGCTCTTCTTAAAATCCATATCCAGGATACTGGCTGCCAGCATACCCGTCCAGGCTCCTGTTCCCGGAAGCGGGATACCCACAAATAGGGCAAGAGCCACATACAGCCCGTTCTTCGCCTTTTCCTCCAGCTTTTTTCCGCCCTCTTCTCCTTTCTTCAGACAGAAGGAGAAGAATCCTCCGATCACGGGCTTATCCTTTCCCCATTCCAGTACCTTTCTCGCAAAGAGATAGATAAAGGGTACGGGAAGCATATTTCCTATGATGATAAGGATATACGCCACCACCATATTGAATGAGGGATCCGCGTTGTGGAAACCCACTGCAAAGGGAACCGCACCACGGAGCTCAATAAGAGGCACCATGGATATAACAAAAACTATAAGATAATTCAAATTCATCGCTGTCAGGCTTTCTTACTCTTCCAGGAAGCCCAGAGTGCTGCCGCGATACAGATAGATGAATAGCAGCCGGCCACCAGACCTACCATCATAGGAAGGGAGAACTGGTATATGGAGGATATCCTGTAGAGAACTGAAGCCACCAGTATTACCAGCACGCAGAGAAGAGTCGTTATGGATGTATTTATGGATCTTGCAAGCACCTGTGTTACCGACCTGTCAACCAGCTCCGATATGGAGAGCTTTGCATCCATATTTCTGTTTTCCCTTATTCTGTCATATACCACAATCGTATCATTGATCGAATAACCTACTATGGTCAGAACCACAGCCACAAAGGAATTCCCGAGAGGGATCCCGAAAAGGGCGAAGGCAAATAATACTATACATACATCATGCAGCAGGGCGATTATAGCGGTTATTCCCGCAGAGAGTCCCGAAAGTGCCGCAAAACGGAATCCAACATAGAGAAGTATTCCCACAAACGCAATGACAATGGCTATTAATGCATTCCTTAAAGCCTTGGCTCCCACATAGGGTTCCACCGCAAAGGTCTGACTTGGCTCCAGATTGCTGATATTAAGAACCTGTCCTATGGCTTCTCCGGCCTTTGACTGCTCCTCAGGTGTAAGTCCTGCATTTCCCGCCAGGGTTACCACAATCGTGGTCCCGGCCTGGCTGTTTGAAACCTGAACCGTTGAATTCCTGTTTATTGCACTGTTCACAGCCTTTGCTACAGACTCCGTATCGATGGACTGATTGTCAACCGTATACTCAAGTACCGTTCCTCCGGTAAACTGTGTATCAAGATTAAGACCCCTAAGCGCTATTATCACGATACCAGCCACAAAGAGCACTGCGGTCACAATGGCAAATATCTTCTTATTCTCGAAGAATTTAATATCCGCTTTGTCTTTCTTCTGTATAAATACCTTTTCACTATTAAAGGCATCATATTCAACAAGAGACGTAAGAACGAATTTCGAGACATTCACGCCGATGAAGCAGTTTACGATAACTCCCACAAGCAGTGTGTATCCGAATGAAAGCATGGTTCCGGAGCCGAAGATCATAAGCACGACTGCAACAATGGCGGTAGTGATATTTCCGTCAAGAACAGCGGTAAAGGCCTTCTGATAACCGCGGCGTACCGCACTTCTCACGGTCTCACCCTTCTTTAATTCTTCAGAGATCCTTTCCGAAATGATGACATTTGCATCAACCGCCATACCAACGGAAAGAATGATACCTGCTATACCGGGCAGGGTCAAAGTGAACTGCGGTACAGATATTGCCAGAAGCTGCAGCACTGTCTGAAGTAAAAGTGTGAGACAGGCAACAAAACCGGGCAGCCTGTAAAACGCAAGCATAAAGATACATACTATTACAAAAGCGATGATACCTGCATAGATCATTACCTGCAGCGCATTCTGTCCGAGAGACGGGCTTATGGTACTGAAGGATTTTGTCTCAAGGGAGAAAGGAAGTGCACCGGCATTTATCTTATCCGCCAGGTCCTTTGCTTCCTCGTAGTCATCCATTCCGGTAATGACCGCCTGTCCTCCGGATATCTCACTCTGGACAACAGGATTACTGATTATCACGTCGTCCATATATATTCCCATCTGCTGACCGACCAGATTCGCCGTAGCCTCCTGGAAAAGGCGCGCACCTTCGCTGTCAAAGATAAGGGAAACCACATACTCGGTCACACCGTTCTCATTACGGGACTCGGCCTTGGCGCTGGTCACGTTCTTTCCCTCAACCATAACGTTCCCGGAGGGATCCTTAAAGGTAAGGAGCGCTGTTTCTCCCAGCTCCGCTATAGCCGTCTCCGGATCGTAATCCGTCTCATCCGACTTCCAGGGGAAACGGACTATGATATAGCGTCCGTCCTTATCGATCGTGATCTCACGGTCTGTGATATTCTTATTATCAAGTCTTGTCTCGATAATACTCCGTGCCGATTCCAGCTCTCCGTCGGTCACGGCTTCGTCCGTTTCCGGTTTGAAGACGGCCTCCACACCGCCCCGGATATCAATTCCGAACCGGATGTCCTGAACCTTCTTTACCTCTGTACCGATACCGAATACGGCAACCAGGATAAGGAGTACCAGAACAATGAGAAAAATGAATACGTTCGTTTTACTTGCTTTCATAACTTTACTGACCTTCTACATTCTAAAATTGCACAATAATTCCACAACTAAAGAATGATAACAAAAAAGACGGGGATTTTCAATAGAAACCCCGTCTTTTCTTTTTGTATTCTTCTAAAGCGTTATGAACCGCTCCGGACAGATGCTGTGAGCTTTGCTCCGTCAAAGTCTACTGTAATGATACTGCCCGGCCCGGCCTCTCCGGAAAGAATGAGCTTTGCAGACAAAGTCTCTACGTTTTTCTGCATATACCTCTTCAGGGGTCTTGCACCGAATACCGGATCATAGGCACTTTCTCCGATGAAATCCCTGGCACTGTCGGTCAGCTCTATCTTTAGCTCTCTTGCCGCTATACGTTCATTTGTTTCCACAAGGATCAGGTCAATGATGCTCTTTATATCCGCTCTGGTAAGAGGCCTGAACATTATTATCTCATCCAGTCTGTTTAAAAATTCCGGACGGAAATGCTCCCTTAATGCGGCATTGACCTCTGCCTTAGCCGTAAGACTTATGGATCCAAAGTCATCTATACCGTTTAAGAGACTCTCGGATCCCAGATTGCTGGTCATTATAACTATGGTGTTCTTAAAATCCACTGTCCTTCCAAGGGAGTCCGTGATCCGACCGTCATCCAGAACCTGAAGCAGCACATTAAATACATCCGGATGCGCCTTCTCCACCTCATCAAACAGAATGACACTGTAGGGCTTTCTCCTTACCGCCTCCGTAAGCTGTCCTCCCTCGTCATAGCCCACATATCCCGGAGGCGCTCCTATAAGACGGGATACGGAAAACTTTTCCATATACTCACTCATATCGATACGGACCATATTGTTTTCATCATCAAAGAGCGCAAGAGCAAGAGCCTTGGCAAGCTCCGTCTTTCCGACTCCGGTAGGACCCAGGAAAAGGAAGGAACCTATAGGCTTTGTCGGATCCTTTATCCCGGCCTTTGAGCGGATTATGGCTTCCGTGACCCTCTGTACTGCATCATCCTGTCCTATTACCTTCTTATGAAGCTCCTTATCAAGATTCAGGGTCTTATTCTTTTCTCCTTCCGTAAGCTTTGACACGGGGATCCCGGTCCATCTGGATACAATGTCCGCTATCTCATCATCCGTCACCGCTTCGTGCACCATGGAGAAATCCCTGTCCTGATTCCTCTGTTCCTCTGTTTCCAGAGTCTTCAAAAGTCCGGGCAGCTTCCCGTACTGGAGCTCCGAAGCCTTTGTGAGATCTCCGTTTCTTGTAGCTATCGCTATCTCATTCCGTAAAGACTCTATTTCTTCTCTTAAAGAGGAAACCTTTGAAACGGATTCCTTCTCATTGTCCCAATCAGCCTTCTTTTTCGAGAATTCATCCTTCAGCTCATAGAGCTCCTTCTGAAGATCCTGAAGCCTTGCCTTGCTCTGATTATCATTTTCCTTTTTCAGCGCATTCTCTTCTATCTGCAGCTGGGTGATCCTCCGGTTCAGCTCATCAAGCTCCTCGGGCATGGAATCAAGCTCGGTTTTTATGGAAGCGCAGGCTTCATCAACCAGATCGATGGCCTTATCCGGAAGGAAACGGTCACTTATGTACCTGTGTGAAAGCTCCGCCGCGGCAACAAGGGCGGAGTCATTTATCTTTACCCCGTGGAATACCTCGTAGCGGTCCTTCACCCCACGAAGAATGGAAATGGTATCCTCCACTGAGGGCTCATCAACCATAACAGGCTGGAATCGCCGTTCCAGTGCCGCATCCTTTTCTATATACTTCCTGTATTCGTCAAGGGTCGTGGCTCCTATGCAGTGAAGCTCGCCTCTTGCAAGCATGGGTTTCAGCATATTTCCTGCATCCATGCTTCCCTCAGCCTTGCCTGCTCCCACAATATTATGGATCTCATCGATAAAGAGTATTATCCTGCCGTCGGAATGCTTTATCTCATTTAATACAGCCTTCAGTCTTTCCTCAAATTCCCCTCTGTACTTTGCTCCCGCCACAAGAGAGCCCATATCCAGAGAGAAAATCTCCTTGTCCTTCAGTCCCTCCGGCACATCTCCCCTTACTATCCTCTGGGCAAGACCCTCAACCGCAGCAGTCTTCCCGACACCGGGTTCACCTATCAGCACCGGATTATTCTTGGTCTTTCTGGAAAGGATCCTTATGACATTCCTGATCTCGCTGTCCCGTCCTACGACCGGATCCAGCTTTTCCTCTCTTGCCCTCTCCACCAGGTTTATCCCGTACCTTGAAAGAGTATCATAGGTGCTCTCCGGGTTGTCGCTGACAACCCTCTGGTTTCCTCTGACCTCCTGCAGCGCACTCAGAAAACGATCCCGGTTTATCCCGTACTCTCTGAACAGCTCGGCGACTGCCTTATTCGGGTACTTTATCATGCAGAGGAAAAGATGCTCTACCGAAACATACTCGTCCCCCATTGCCTTCGCCTCATCCTCTGCATATGTCATTACCTTATTCAGATTCTTTCCCACAAAGCTGTCACCGCCCTGTACCTTCACAAGCTTTGACAGCGCTTCTTCGACCCTGTGGGTAAAGCTTTCCTTGTCGATCCCCATCTTCTCCACAAGCTTCAGGATAAGGGAATCTTCTATGGTCAGAAGGGAATAAAGGAGATGCTCCAGCTCTATCTCCTGATTTCCGTAGTCCATAGCAATCTTCTGACTGTTATTTATGGCTTCCATTGAGCTCTGTGTAAACTTACTTATATTCATACTGTTCCTCCTTTCCGAAGTGGTGCATATAGAGATCCTGAATCTCCGATATTGCTCCGCTGCGGACGATCTCCGTCAGGCATATGCGGAGCAGATTACGCTCACCGCCTTTGTTTTGTGTCGAAATATTTGGACGGCGTTCCCGCGAAAAATAAGCGCTTTCGCGTCGCGCCGCCACATTTCGGCACAAAACTTCAGTCGTTCGCTATCAATCTGATCCGCATATGCCTGCCGGAGATCGCCTCTGCCTGTACGCCGATCCCGTATAAAGATTCTTCGGGCTTCGCCCTCAGAATGACATAGTACTGATCAGAACGGCATAGTACTGATCAGCATGGCATAGTACTGATCAGCATGGCATAGTACTGGTCAGAATGGCTTTGTGCCGGTCAATTATTATGATACATTGGATTGTTAGCACTGTCAAGAGGTGAGTGCTAATTATTCTGATATGGGTTTAAATGATGTGCTTTCCAGCAGTTTTGTGGCAGCTTCAAAATCCACGGGCTTACTGTAAAAATAACCCTGGGCCTTGTTGCAGCCCATTTCCAGAAGTGCCTTTCCCTGCTTTTCGTTCTCGACACCTTCAGCAATTACCGACATATGCAGTCTGTCGGCTATATTTATAATGCTCTCTATCAGTATCCTTGAACGCCTGTCGTCCGGAAGCTTGTCAACAAAGCTCCGGTCGATCTTTATTACATCTGCGTTGATATTATGTATCAGTGAAAGCGATGAATATCCTGTTCCGAAATCATCAATAGAGATCCTTATTCCTTTATTCTTAAGCTTCCTTATAAAGTCCATAAGCTGCTCATATTCCGTATCCTTTACGCTTTCCGTGATCTCTATCTCCAGGCATTCGGGCGAAAGTCCGAAATCATCGATTATGGCAGCTATCTTTTCGTCGATGTCCATAACATAGAGGTTCTTCTTTGAGAAATTGGATGAAATAACCGGAACATCATAGCCCATATTCTTCCACTGGCGGATAGCGGAGCAGGTTGCCTTAAATATGGAAATATCAAGCTCCGGTATCATGGAATTCTTGTCCAGTATGGGGATAAACTGATCGGGATAAATAAAATGTCCCTCATGAATCCAGCGGCAGAGCGCCTCAAAGCCTACCAGCTCCCCGCTTCGCATATCGACCTTTGCCTGAAAGAAGGGTACAAACTCCCGTTTCTGTATGGCAGGACGGAACATTGACAGGATCTTCCGGCTGTGACTTATGGCCTCCACAAGCTCTTCATCAAAATAAACCACAGGCTTTTTCAGCTTTCCCTTGGCAATCTCACAGGCTGCTGAAGCCTCGTTCAGGCGCTCAAAGAAGGGCCTTCTGTGGCCTTTGACTGCCTCCGAGATCCCCATCCAGGTGGAAATATTAAAGGTGACACCCGGAGCGGATTTCAGATTGGAAATAAGCACGCTTCCAAGCTTCCGCTGAACGGCCTCCAGATTTTTCTTACGTATCACAAGAACATAATTGTCACCGCCAAGCCGGCATACCGCCTCATCCTCGCCCACAAAGGTACAGAGCTTCCGGGAGTACTGTGTTATGGCCTCATCTCCTGCTCTTCCTCCCGCCACATCATTGACATACCTGAAATTCTGAAGGTTGAGCCTTATAAGCAGCAGATCCTCCTCAGGGATCGTCCTCGTAAGCTCCTTATACTTTTTTTGCAGAAATACCACATTCGGTATTCCTGTCAGCGCATCGGTGTTCTGGGAGATATCCAGCATCGTCCTCATATTGCGGCGGCTAAACAACAGATACATTAAATCCGCAAAAAGCTTCAGAGCCTCCAGATCAAGATCCTCTTTTTTTATACCTATTTTGAATTCCTGATATGAGTGGACATATTCCTTGTCATCAAAAAAATATGCGTACTTGAGGCATAGGCCGGTCTGCTGTCCGTCCTTATAAATGACTATCTTGTCTCCTTCCTTTTCCTCATCCTTTGTCACCTGTCCGATCCTATTGTCCCGGAAGCGGAAGTCATCATCATAATCCACATCATAGTAGAATTTAGATATTCTCAGATGCTCACACAGCTCCTTCAGATCATCGCGGCTCAGTCTTTCCCTGGATGCCTTTTCTATCAGATGCTGAAGCTCTTTTATCAATTCATTACTTAGCTGCAATTTTATTGCCTCCTAATGATGCAGAATCAAGTATATTTGTATCGAAGGTGAATGTCAGGTTGTTCTGAAGACGTGTTCTTTTCATAGCAAGACTTATGATCCTGTCCAGAAGCTCACTGTATTCTATCCCCAGGGGCTCCCACAGATAAAAGGAAAGAGAACCCGGAATGGTATTGATCTCATTGAAGTAAAGCTTCCCGCTGTCTCCGTCTATCATAAAGTCTATACGGGACACCCCTGAGCAGCCGAGAGCCTTAAACGCCTTTACCGCAAGGCTTCTGACCTCTTCCCTCAGGTCCTCGGAGATATCTGCAGGGATCTTTCTTGAAACTCCCGCCATGCCCTTGGAGCCTCCTGATTTCGCACTTCTCTCGTATTTATCGCTGTAGCTCAGGATATCCTCTGAATGAAGAGGCTCTTCGCATTCGGAAGCCTCTGCCTCATTTTCATCTCCAAGAACTGAGCAGTTTATCTCCCTTAAGTTTGTGATCGCTCTTTCAACAAGTACTCTCGACGCATACTTAAATGCATCATCCAGGGCATTTGCAAGAGAAGACGGATCCCCGGCTATACCTATTCCAACGCTGGAGCCTAAGTTTACGGGCTTTACGATAACAGGATAACCGAAGCGTTCTTCTATCTTCTTTATCAGAAGATCCATATCTTCATAATCCGACAGAGTATAGACCCCGGCGTCAAGGACCGGCACCCCGGCTTCTTTCAGTATCATCTTCATTATATACTTGTCCATGCCCACCGCCGATGCGGTAACATCACAGCCTGCAAAGGGAAGTCCCAGGGTTTTGAAATACCCCTGAAGTGCACCGTCCTCCACATTCGTTCCATGGACTACGGGGAGAACCATATCTATTTCAAATTCGGGATTCTTTCCGAATTTCTTTACGGGGAAGGAAACAAGCTTTACCCTGCCGTCCCAGTTTACCATTATAACCCTGTGGGAACGGGAAAGAAGACCCTTTATATCCCTGTAGGATTCTATCTTCCCTATATCATCCCCTATATACATTTCATTGCTTTTACTGAGATATACCGGTAAAATATCGTATTTTTCACGGTTCAGGCTTAGATATGCCTGAATACCTGATATCACCGACACTTCGTGTTCAACGCTTTTCCCACCGAAAAGCAGTGCTATTCTGAGTTTCAATGTGTTTACCTTTCTGTCCCCTAAAGATCAGTAATTATCCGGCAGGTCATTTTCGAGTAATATGAACTTTCTCCTGTCGTCCCTGATACCGAGAGCAAAGCTCATGGCGTCCTCGACCCTGTCAAATACCCTGCAGCGTTCTTCGGGGAAGTTTTTTTCCATTATACCATCCATTATTGGTTTCGTGTGATTTTTCCCAACCAGGAAAATATAATCACAGTTATCCGCGGCATAATTACCGAATTTCCGGTTATATTCCTCTTCCTTTTCACCAAGCTCCACCATTCCCGGAGTAATAAGGATCTTCACTCCGTCAAACATGGCAAGGGTTTCAACGGCAGCCTTAGACCCCACAGGATTAGAATTGTAGGCATCGTCGATTATCGTAACATTTCCCTGATTCCTGATCTGCATCCGGTGCTCCACAGGTTCTATCCTTCTGACCGGAACCTTCAGCTCCCTAAGGGATATCCCCAGCTTATTGGCAACTGCTATGGCTCCCAGCACGTTTATTATATTATGGGCGCCGATCAGCCTCACATGGAAGCTTTCCTCCTCACCCTCAGGCGTCACAACGGTAAATGATGTTCCCAGGTCAGATACGGCGATATCCTTTGCATAATAGCCGTCCTTTGATCCATTTGAACAGTAGAGAACCGGCGAAGGGTATCCCTGTGCCATTTCCCGGATAAGCTCATTATCACCGTTAAGAAAAAGCATTCCCTTTCCGGACACTGCATCAGCAAGCTCAAATTTTGTCTTCCGGATATTTTCTATACTGAAAAAGGTCTCAAGATGCTGTGGTCCCACGGCTGTTATAATGCCGTGGTCAGGCGGAAAAAGGTCACATATCTCCTTGATCTCACCTGTTCTCCTCGCCCCCATTTCACATATAAAGATCTCATTCGAGGGCTTCATATGCTCCCTTATGGTACGTGTGATCCCGAGAGGTGTATTGAAATTTCCGGGAGTCACAAGAACATCATATTTTACTTTTAATAAGGTCTCCAGATAATACTTTACACTGGTCTTTCCATAGCTTCCGGTGACTCCGATGGTAATCAGCTCCGGCATAGACCTTAAAATCCGTCTTGCATCATTGATATAATACCTGTTTATTCCCTCTTCAACAGGATGGTTGATAATATTAGCGGCCAGATCAAGTATAAGCTCCAGTGAAACCACTATGACCATAGCTGCGCTTATACCCTTAGTTCCGAATATGAAAAACAGTGCGGCTGCGATAAGCAGGGACAGAAGCAACAAGGTAAAGATAAGTCTTTTAATCCTTGCGGTATACACAAGCTTCTTTTTATTATTAAGCCTCATCAATGCCCTGTAGACCAGAATTATCATGATCAGGTCGAGAATGATGAGGATATCCGGGACAAGAAATGGAAGAAAAAGCCTTATGATCCCTGAAAACAATCCGAAGATCAAAAGCCACTGCTGCCGTATATTCTTTTTTAACCACCTTAAGTGCTCGTCATTCTTGTACCCGTTCAGCTGAAACATATGGAGATTATGCCTCAGAGTCAGAGTAAATGCGTAGACGGACAGCACCGAAATTATCAGAGTTCTTATTATCATTTGAAAAATGCTTTCATTACAGATCGAAATTTTTGCGGAGCTTCCAGAAAGGAATAGTGACCGCAGCCCTCAAGCACAATAAGGGCAGCGCCGGGTATTTTTTCTTCCATGATATGGGCGTCCCGAATCGGTGTGGCAGTGTCTTTATCTCCCCAGATCAAAAGACAGTCCCGGTCAATATCCGATAGAAGCTGTGTCAGATCTTCATTGACAGCCATTACCAGGCATTGTCTCATCACAGGTGTCGCTCTTCTGTAATCCTCTGACCCCTGCCTCATCCTCCAGTCATCCACAAGCTCCGGAAAAAGTGCATAAAATACCCTTGTATCAAAAAGCCTTTTAAGGATCTTGTACTGTCCGATCTTTACCTTCTGCCACAGGCTTCTGACCGGGAGCACTCCGGCACTGTCAATAAGGACGATCTTCTCTATATTAAATGGGATCCCCTTCCTCGAAGCAAGCTTTATTATTATCCTTCCGCCGTAGGAATGGCCGATCAGAGCTGCGCTTTTTATCCCAAGCTCCTCCATAAAGCGCAGAAAAAAATCCGTATAACTGTCAACATTCCAGGCTTCAGGAGGCTCCTTACTTCCGCCAAAACCCGGAAGGTCAAACTGCAGTACCCTGCAGCTGTCTGATATGGCGGCTGCCACACTGTCATAAACACTCAATTCCGTGCCCCAGCCCTGCAGTACCACCACATTGCGCTCACCGCTGCCGCTGAACTTATATTCTATATCTATACCGTCAATTGTGATCCTCATTGCTCTGATTATAACACAAAGACAAAAAAGAAGCTGCGGCATCCCATATCTTTGATGCGGGACACCGCAGCGGTCAGCTGATCAATTAAAAAATCGGGGCTTAGAATTTTCCGGCTTTGGCAGCCTCTTCAATTGAAACTGCAACCGAAACGGTCATTCCGACCATAGGGTTGTTTCCTGCCCCGATAAGACCCATCATCTCAACATGAGCCGGAACTGATGAAGAACCCGCAAACTGGGCATCGGAATGCATACGTCCCATTGTATCGGTCATTCCGTAGGAAGCCGGTCCTGCAGCCATATTGTCGGGGTGGAGTGTACGTCCCGTACCACCGCCGGAAGCAACTGAAAAGTACTTCTTTCCTGCGTCAACGCGCTCTTTCTTGTATGTGCCTGCAACAGGATGCTGGAACCTTGTAGGGTTGGTAGAGTTACCCGTAATGGAAACATCTACGTTCTCATGCCACATAATGGCAACACCTTCCTGAACATCATTTGCTCCGTAGCAGTTTACAAGTGCACGGGGGCTCTTGGGATCCTTGGAATAGCACTTCCTGAATACTTCCTTCAGTTCTCCCGTGAAGTAGTCATATTCTGTCTCCACATGGGTGAAGCCGTTAATTCTTGAAATGATCTGGGCCGCGTCCTTCCCGAGACCGTTAAGGATGACCCTTAAGGGCTTCTGGCGAACCTTATTTGCCTTCTCGGCGATACCGATAGCACCTTCTGCTGCTGCGAAAGACTCATGTCCGGCAAGGAATGCGAAACATTCCGTATCTTCTTCAAGGAGCATCTTTCCTAAGTTTCCGTGTCCTAAACCAACCTTACGGCGGTCAGCTACAGATCCGGGGATGCAGAAGGACTGAAGTCCCTCACCGATAGCTGCTGCTGCCTCAGATGCCTTGCGGCAGCCCTTTTTGATGGCGATCGCTGCGCCTACCGTATAGGCCCATTTTGCGTTTTCAAAGCAGATAGGCTGGATATTCTCGACCATATGGTACACATCGAGACCTGCATCCTTTGTGATCTTCTCTGCTTCATCTATAGATCCGATGCCATACTCGGAGAGCTTGGCGAGGATCTGCTTTTCTCTTCTTTCATAAGATTCAAATTTTGCCATTTTCCTGTCCTCCCTTATCACTCTTTACGAGGGTCAATAAATTTGACCGCATCAGCTACTCTTCCGTACTGGCCTGAAGCCTTCTCCACAGCCTTGGCAGGATCGTCTCCGGCCTTGATGAAGTCCATCATCTTTCCGAAATTGATATATTTATAACCAATGATCTCATCATCCTCGTCAAGGGCAAGCTCTGTAATATATCCGTCTGTAAGCTCCAGATACCTGGGCCCCTTTTCAAGGGTTCCGTAGGTGGTTCCTACCATGGTCCTGGTTCCCTTGCCGAGATCCTCGAGTCCGGCGCCTATCTGAAGACCGTCCTCAGAAAATGCGGACTGTGTACGTCCGTATACGATCTGGAGGAAAAGCTCTCTCATAGCTGTATTAATGGCATCACATACAAGGTCGGTATTAAGGGCTTCAAGTATTGTGAGTCCGGGAAGTATCTCAGATGCCATAGCTGCCGAATGTGTCATTCCCGAACATCCTAAAGTCTCAACAAGTGCTTCCTGAATGATCCCGTCCTTTACATTTAAGGACAGCTTGCAGCATCCCTGCTGGGGTGCACACCATCCGATACCATGTGTATAACCGGAAATGTCCTTCACACCCTTGGCCTTAACCCATTTTGCCTCTTCCGGTATCGGGGCAGCACCATGATGCGCACCTTGATGTACCGAACACATAGCCTTTACTTCTGTTGAATAAATCATGTGGTTCTCCTTTCATTGACAGTGAGCCGATCACCTTCCAAAACGCTCACAGAGTTTTATTATTATCTCATATTTTGATGACTAAAGCAATCAATGTGTCAAATCACGGTAGGAAATATTACGTGAGTTTTAATGGATCATCTGCCGGGAAGAATAGTAGCACTGTCCGATGGAGATACCCCCATCATTCGGAGGGATAAGGCTGTGGATCAGAACCTTAAGGCCGGATTTCTCCAGCCCTTCCTTTACCATTTTCAGGAACAGAAGATTCTGGAAGCAGCCACCGCTGAGGGCAATGGTTCCGATAGCGTTCTTTTCTGCCTGTTCCCTAAGCTCCGATACGACCAACCCGGCAAAAATACGGTGAAAAAGAAAGGCAAGCTCTGAGCTGTCTACTCCTTCAAGCGCTTTTTCGACTATATGTATGAAAAGCCGGTTGGTTGACATAATTTCCTCTTCGCCGGTTGACATAATTCCAAAAGAATCGGTTTTTCCCCGTTCAGCATATTTTTCAGCGGCAAACTGAAGCATAGACGCAGCCTCTCCTTCATATGAGGAGCTTCTGCATATCCCGAGAACTGCACTTACAGCATCAAACAACCTGCCGGCACTGGTTGACATAACTACATTCACACCGGCATCGACCGCGCTGCAGACAGCAGCTGCCTCCTCTCGAGTGCAAAGCCGCAGCTTATCCGCTATTTCTCCTTCTTTTCCGGGATAATGATCATGGATCAGGGATAGAGCTACCCTCCAGCCTTCTTTTGAAGCTGCATCGCCGCCAGGCTGCCTAAAGGGCTTTATATGGGAAAGCCTCGAAAAGCCCTGTCTGTCAGCCTTTATGATCTCGCCTCCCCAGATAGTTCCGTCGGATCCGTAACCTGTGCCGTCAAAGGCCGCTCCGATAACAGGACCCTCAAAGCTGTTTTCAGCCATTACCGAAAGAATATGGGCATAGTGATGCTGGATTTTTATGAGCGGTTTTCCTCTGCTTTTTGAAAGCTCCTCTGCAAGCTTCGACGAATTATAGCCCGGATGCATATCGGATATAAAGACCTCAGGCTCTGCCTCCAGAAGCTCTTCCATTCGAACGATCCCGCTTTTCAGAGCCTCCACCGAGCGTCTGTCTGTCAGATCCCCGATATAAGCCGATGGATAGAGCATATTCCCGGCAGAAATGCAGAAGCTGTTTTTCAGCTCACCTCCTATGGCAAGTGAAGAGATCGCGCTGCCGGAATCTGAAGCGTTTCCCCTGTCACTTCCCTCAGGTATAAGAAGAGGCAGCGGCGCAAAGCCCCGGGAGCGCCTTATCATATATGGTTTCCCTTCAAAAATATCCATAACGGAATCATCTGCCCGGGTAAGGATCTCCCTGTCATTTGATAATATAATGTCCGCAATGCCGCCGAGCTCTCTTTCTGCTTCCTCATCATTAATACATATGGCCGAATCGGAAATATTTCCGCTGGTCATGATAAGACTGTCAGTAAAGCCCGTAATTCCGTCCCTCATATTGAAGATCAGAAGCTGTACCGGGGCATAAGGCAGCATCACACCGAGCTTTGGATTTCCCGGTGCCACGGCCTCCGGTATCTTCCCACTTCCGCTTTTTCCGATCAGTACTATAGGCTTCTGATAGCCTGTCAAAAGCTTTTCCGCCTCGGGTTCAGCCTTACACTCCCGTCTTACGGTATCTATATCCCGCATCATCACCGCGAAGGGTTTCGAGGGTCTCCTCTTTCTCTCACGTAATCTTCTGACTGCCGCTTCATCAAGGGCATTACAGCAAAGATGGAAGCCTCCTATACCCTTTACCGCCGCAATTCCTCCTGAGAGTATCACCCGTCTCACCTCTGAAACCGCATCCTTTTCCCTCAGGTCTCTCCCAATTATGTAAACCGAAGGGCCGCAGGAATTGCAGCATACGGGCTGGGCATCAAAACGCCGGGATCCCTTGTCGTAATACTCTTTTTCGCAGCTTTCACACATAGGAAAAGAAGCCATACTGGTCCTTTCCCTGTCGTAAGGAAGCTTCTTTAGTATGGTAAATCTGGGTCCGCACTGGGTACAGTTTATAAAGGGATGAAGATATCTCCTGTTTCCGGGATCAAATAGCTCCGCCGCACATTCCCCGCATATTCCTATATCCGGCGGAATGAATTTGATCCCATCCCTGTGCTCGCTGTCTATGATCGAGAAATCAATTTGCCCGACATTCCCGGGGTTCCCGCTGTCTTCTTTGCTCAGGGTGATCTCGGTTCTTATTACAACTGCCCTCTCCGGTGAATTGCTGTTCAGCTTATCAATAAACATACGGATCTTTTCTTCAGATCCGTATGCCTTAATTTCCACATATGAGCCTTTATTCTGCACGGTGCCTGAGATCCCGAGTTTATCAGCCTCTCTTTTTACAAAGGGACGATAGCCCACACCCTGCACTATGCCGTAGATTTTGATCAGGTAATTATTCATGTTATAATTCGGACGCCAAAAGTCACGTTTTGGCGCACTTGGTGCGACATTGCCCCGCAGAAGATTCTTCGCTTCGCTCAGGATGGAAAAACGTCCAGTAGACGTTTTTCGGGCACGTTTTGGCGCACTGAGTGCGACAGTGCCCCGCAGAAGATTCTTCGCTTCGCTCAGAATGACATTATTCGCTCAGGATGGAAAAACGTCCAGTGGACGTTTTTCGGGCACGTTTTGGCGCACTGAGTGCGACAGTGCCCCGCAAAAGATTATTCTCTCAGGATATCAATCCCCACAAGCGTCAGTCCCCGTGGAGGTGCGGTGGGTCCGGCATTTTTCCGGTCACAGCTATTAAGGATAAGAGGGATATCATCACTCTTCAGTCTTCCCCGTCCGACCTCAACAAGTGTTCCGCTTATTATCCTTACCATGTTATATAGAAAACCATATCCCTTAACCGTGATATGGATCTCATCAGACTCCCCGGAAACAGCTATTTCGGTGATCTCCCTGACTGTTGTCTTTACCTCCGTATGAACCGAGCAGAAGGACTTGAAATCGTGCTCTCCCTTAAGAAAAGCTGCTGCTTTCTGCATTGACAGAATATCCAGCGGGTATGAAATATGCCAGCTATAACGTATCCTCAGGGGATCCGGCATTTCCCCGGTCTGAATACGGTAGCGGTAGGTCTTTTCGGTTTTAATAAATCTGGGATGAAAATCCTTAGGAACCTCCTCAGAGGAAATGATCCTGATGTCCTCCGGAAGACAGGTATTTAATGCGTAAGAAAAGCGCTCGGGAGGAATAGATGCGGCAGTATCAAAAACCGCCAGATTGCATAGGGCGTGTACCCCGGCATCTGTACGGCTTGCTCCGCTTATACTGATATCCTCTCCCGTAAGATGCTTAAGCGCCCGGTCAATATTCCCGGCTATTGTTTCCTGTTCATCCGCTGCCTGCCAGCCGTGGTATGAGGTTCCGTCATAGGAGACTTTCAGAAGAATTCTTTTCATGTTTCTCTGTAATCAGTTAAGATCCTTCGGGCTTCGCCCTCAGGATGACATTAGTGCTTCACACTCAGTACGGCACAAACATCCCGGCGAGGATCATGAGCACAAGGTACGATAGCAGAACAAAATAAGCAGCAAGGTCGATCCTTTTATAGACAAGAGGCTTCATCTTTGTTCTTCCCTCTCCTCCCCGGTAACACCTTGCTTCCATCGCCATCGCGAGGTCGTTTGCCCTACGGAATGCCGAAACAAAAAGAGGGACCAGAACCGGTACCAGCGCCTTTGCCCGATCAATGACATTTCCTCCCTCAAAGTCCGCTCCCCGGGCTTCCTGTGCTTTCATTATCTTGTCGGTTTCTTCCATTAAAATAGGAATGAAGCGAAGAGCAATGGACATCATCATTGCGACCTCATGCACCGGCACCCTGAAAACCTTAAGAGGATTCATGAGTGCTTCCAGACCGTCAGTCAGGTTATTCGGAGTCGTAGTCAATGTCATTATCGACGATCCGATGATAAGGAATACAAGACGTATCGCGGTGAAAACAGCGACCTTCAGCCCTTCATCACTTATCACCAGCCCGTAAAAGGAAAAGATCGGTATTCCCGGTGTCAGGAAAAGATTAAAGACTACAGTGATAAGCAGGATAAATACAATACTCTTCATCCCCCTGAGCATAAAGCCCAGCGGTACCCTTGAAAGTGAAATAACAAGGAGCAGAAAGAGCGCCGCAGTAGCTGTGGTCGCCACACTTCTGAAGAGAAAGAGGGAAATAATAAAAACAAAGGTTCCTGTGATCTTTGTTCGGGGATCCAGCGAATGTATCTTTGATTCAGTACTGTAATACTGCCCCAGGGTTATCTCTCTAAGCATCCCTACGCCCCCTGTCCCGTAATACGCAGTATCTCATAAACAGCATCAGCAATGGTGGTTACCGAGGGATCGATATCAAAGCCCCGGTCACGAAGAGCACGCATAAGATAGCATACCTCCGGAGCAGACAGTCCCATTTCCTCAAGCTCCCTGAAGCGCATAAAGATATGCTTAGGATCACCGTCCATAATGATACGTCCCTTATCCATTACCAGTATCCGTTTAACATAGTTTGCCACATCCTCCATGCTGTGGGAAACCAGGATCACGGTTATCCCCTTTTTTTCATGAAGGTCACGCACAAGGTTCAGTATCTCATCACGTCCCTTTGGATCAAGTCCAGCTGTAGGCTCATCCAGTATAAGGATATCCGGCTTCATGGCCAGAACTCCCGCTATCGCCACCTTCCTCTTCTGGCCTCCCGAAAGCTCAAAGGGAGAGCTGTAATAATACTCCTCAGGCAGATGTACACTTCTCAGGGCATCATATGCCGAGAGCTCCGTCTGTTTAGGGTCCATTCCCACATTTTTCGGACCGAAGCATACATCCTTAAAAACCGTTTCTTCAAAAAGCTGATGCTCCGGATACTGAAATACCAGCCCTACATGCGACCTGAGATTTATCTTTTTGTATTTTTTGTCGGAAATATCCTCTCCCCTGAAATACACCTGACCGGAGGAGGGCCGCAAAAGACCATTCAAATGCTGGACAAAGGTAGACTTCCCCGAACCCGTATGACCAATAAGTCCGATAAATTCACCCTTTCCGATCTGTACGGAAACATTGTCAAGCGCACGTATCTCATTTCCTGAGCCCTTTTCATAGGTATAGGTCACTTTATCAAGGATAAGAGATTCCCTCGGATCTCTCTCTATGACTCCGGGTTTTGTATAGTCCGATGCATCCTTTGCTTCCTTTACGGACTCAAGAGAACCGCCGTAAAACCTTCCGCCCACGTATTTTACAAGCTCCTGGACAAATTCCTCTCTCCTGAGTATACCCTCCGGAAGCTTAAAGCCGGCTTTATTAAGCTCATGGGACAATATGGTGCTCTGGGGTACATCAAGCCTCAGCTCCCGGAGTCTGTCAACCTCTGAAAAGATCTCCCTTGGAGTTCCCTGCATTGCGACCCGCCCCTTATCCATCACATAAACCCGGTCTGCGTATATCACCTCTTCCATGTAATGGGTGATAAGGATGATAGTGATCTTTTCCACATCATTTAAAGCGCGCACCTGACGGATGACTTCTTTTCTTCCCATGGGATCCAGCATTGCAGTGGGTTCGTCCATTATGATACACTTCGGGTGCATAGCCATTACCCCCGCTATCGCAACCCTCTGCTTCTGGCCTCCTGAAAGCTTATTCGGAGAATGCTTCCTGTAGGCATACATGCCTACTGCCTTCAGGGACTCATTCACCCTCTCCCAGATCTCTTCCGTAGGGACACCCATATTCTCAGGCCCGAAGCCTACATCCTCCTCCACCACATTTCCTATTATCTGGTTGTCGGGATTCTGAAATATCATTCCGGCTTCCTGACGGATATCCCAGAGATTCTCGGCCTTCTTCGTGTCCTTTCCGTCAACGATCACCATGCCCTCACCGGGATAGAGAATAGCATTTATATGCTTTGCAAAGGTGGATTTTCCTGAACCGTTGCCGCCGAGCACCGCAATGAATTCGCCCTTTTTTATATTAAGGCTGACCCCGTCAAGAGCACGGATAAAGCCCTCGGCATTACCCTCTTCATCTCTTTTGACATATTCAAATGTGACGTTTTTTGCTTCGACTATTCCCATGATAAGAACAAAGGGAGAGCGTGATAAACACCTCTCCCTTGAATAACGATTAAACTGTTCAACAGATCAGACAAGCTCAAGGAGAACTTCCATTGCATTGTCACCCTTACGGAGACCGATCTTTACGATACGGGTATAGCCACCCTTACGGTCTGCATACTTCGGTGCGATCTCATCAAAGAGCTTTGCGGGAAGATCAACCTCTTTCCTGTCCTTCTTCTTTCCCGTAGGATTCTCGGTCACGGGATAGAGAACCTTCAGCATCTGACGACGGGCATGAAGCCTTGACGGAAGATCCTTCTTTATCTCCTTATCAACGATATTGTACTTGGTAACAGTAACACCGTTTTCAATATGGAGGAGCTTACCGTTTTCATCACGGATAGTTTCGGAAAGAACCTTTTCACGGTCATCCTTATCAACTATCTGCTTAACCCTGTGTCCGTCCTTGTCACGTACAGGCTCCTTTGCCTTGATGGTCACCTTCTCAAAGTTATCCTTTTCCCTTATAGCCAGGGTGATAACCTTTTCCGCCATCCTCTGAACCTCTTCTGCCTTTGCAGCAGTGGTGCGGATCTTTCCGTTAAGGATAAGAGCAGTCACCTGGTTACGGAGAAGTGCCTTTCTCTGTGAAGCTGTACGTCCGAGTTTTCTGTATTTTGCCATTTTTACCTCCTTCCGGCTTAAGGATCTCTGCGTTCTTCGTCTTACGAGCTCCCTTGTTTAGAGTGCCGGGACGAACCCTTTGGATTTACCGTCCCTGTATGATTTACGCTTTATTCTGTGACCTCGCCCTCATTGAGCTTTAATCCCAGCTCATTTAACTTGGCGAGAACTTCCTCCAGAGACTTACGTCCCAGATTACGAACCTTCATCATATCTTCCGGAGTCCTGTCAATAAGCTCTGCAACTGTATTGATGCCTGCCCTCTTTAAGCAGTTATATGAACGCACCGAAAGCTCCAGCTCGTCGATATTCATTTCCAGCACCTTCTTGGTCTCAGTGCTGGGAGGCTCTACCATTACATCCGTAGTGCCCGCAACATCGGATAGATTGATGAAGAGGGACAGGTGTTCTGAGAGAACCTTTGCTGCAAGTGAAACTGCTTCCTGGGGAGTAAGAGTTCCGTCGGTGAAAACATCCAGTGTCAGCTTGTCAAAGTCTGTCTGCTGACCTACACGGGTGTTCTCGACACTCAAATTCACCCTTTCCACAGGTGTATAAATGGAGTCAACCGCAATAACTCCGATGGGAAGATCCTCACCCTTATTT
Organism: Lachnospiraceae bacterium AD3010; assembly: GCA_000622025.1. Classification (GTDB taxonomy): domain Bacteria; phylum Bacillota; class Clostridia; order Lachnospirales; family Lachnospiraceae; genus NK4A144. Next base: position 45,361 of record JHWU01000020.1, read on the forward strand.
TTGTCAGAGCTTACATAGCCCCTACCCTTGGTGATGGTAAGCTCCATATAGAGCTTGCTTCCCTTGCCGCCGCTAACGGTGGCAATATGCTGATCCTTATTTATTATCTCAATGTCCTGATCAACCTGGATATCGGCTGCTGTAACCTCGCCCTCTCCCTCAAACTCGATGTATGCTGTTTTTACTTCATCCGTCGAGCTGTTGTTCTTTATCGAAAGGTTTTTGATATTAAGAATGATCTCGGTTACATCCTCCTTTACCCCGGGAATAGATGTAAACTCGTGGAGGATGCCGTCGATCTTTACCCTGCTTACTGCTGCACCGGGGAGAGACGAAAGCATGATCCTGCGGAGTGAATTTCCGAGGGTAACGCCATAACCGCGCTCAAGAGGCTCTACTACAAATTTGCCGTACTTGCCGTCACTTGACAGATCCAATATATCGATCTTCGGCTTTTCGAATTCTAACAAACGGATACCTCCTTCTGTTTCTGTCATCCTGAGTAAATGACAAGCTAGATTTATTTACTTAGAATAGAGCTCGACGATAGCCAGCTCATCAACGGGAACATCTATCTGATCCCTTGAAGGAAGCTCACTAACGGTACCCTTAAAGTTTTCGGGCTCTGCCGAAAGCCAGGCGGGAACCGCTCTGTCAGCCGTGTAATCAAGAATATCCTTGATGTGCTGTGAGGATCTTGCCTTCTCCCTTATCTCTACAACATCACCGGGCTTAACAGAATATGAAGGAATGTTTATTGTCCTTCCGTTTACCGAGAATGCCTTGTGATCCACCATCTGACGAGCCTCGCGCCTTGTGCGTGCAAAGCCAAGACGGAACACTACGTTATCAAGCCTCTGTTCAAGAAGAACGAGGAGGTTTTCACCGGTCATTCCCTTCATGCGGTCAGCCTTCTTGTAATAATTTCTGAAAGGCTTCTCCAACACACCATATATAAATTTTGCCTTCTGCTTTTCGCGAAGCTGAAGTCCGTACTCACTTACCTTCCTGCTGGAACGGATAAGCTGTCTTGTTGATTTCTTGCTGTATCCCAAATATGCAGGCTCAAGACCAAGAGATCTGCATCTTTTAAGAACAGGTACTCTATTAACTGCCATATGCTTACACTCTCCTTCTCTTCGGCGGGCGGCATCCATTGTGCGGCACCGGAGTTACATCCTTAATACTTGTGATCTGAAGACCTGCTGCTGATAAAGCGCGGATAGCCGCTTCTCTTCCCGAGCCCGGTCCCTTGACCATTACGTCTACTGATTTAAGTCCATGTACGAGAGCTGCCTTGGTAGCTGTCTCTGCGGCTACCTGAGCTGCATACGGAGTAGATTTCCTTGAACCTCTAAAACCAAGACCACCGGCACTTGCCCAGGCGAGGGCATTTCCTTCAGAATCAGTCAGAGTAACAATAGTGTTGTTGAAAGATGACTGAATATGTGCCTGTCCGTGTTCAACGTTTTTCTTAACGCGCCTCTTTGTAGATTTTTTCGCGCCAGATTGCTGTTTAGCCATTTAAAACTAACCTACTTTCTCTTATTCCTTGTTAATGTGGTACAATAAACTGCCGATCAAAGAAAAATTACTTCTTCTTATTGGCAACTGTTCTTCTGGGACCTTTGCAAGTCCTGGCATTTGTCTTTGTCTTCTGACCACGACAGGGAAGGGACTTTCTGTGACGAACGCCTCTGTAGCATCCGATCTCTGTAAGTCTCTTGATGTCCATGGCAACCTGACGACGAAGATCACCTTCGATGGTATACTCTTTTTCCAGAATATCACGGATCTTTGCAACTTCATCTTCCTTAAGATCCCTGACTCTGGTGTCAGGATTGACGCCTGCCTTTGAAAGAATCTCATTCGAGCTGGATCTTCCAATACCATATATATAGGTAAGACCTATCTCGACTCTCTTCTCTCTCGGTAAATCAACACCAGCGATACGAGCCATTGTGAGCACTAACCTCCTTCTTTAAAATATAGTACACAAAAATCGCGTTATCCCTGCACCTGCTTGTGCTTGGGATTCTCGCAGATTATCCTTATCTTTCCTTTTCTCTTGATAACCTTGCACTTTTCGCACATAGGCTTTACTGAAGACCTGACCTTCATTTCGATGCCGCTCCTTCCTTATTACAATACACACCGCTAAATAAGCGGCTCTTACACATCTTTGATGCGTTTCTTGCGAAAGCCGAGTGGTATTATATCACTTAAGTATACTACCATGCAAGAAGTTTTTCGGGGGAGAACCTATTTATCCCGCCAGATTATCCTGCCCTTTGAAAGATCATAGGGAGACATCTCTATGGTTACCTTGTCCCCCGGGAGGATACGGATGAAGTTCATCCTGAGCTTACCGCTTATGTGGGCAAGCACCTGGTGCCCGTTCTCCAGCTCCACCTGAAACATTGCATTGGGGAGCTTCTCTACTACTTTTCCTTCAATTTCTATTACATCTGCTTTCGACATATTTCCTCGTCACTTAAACCGGTTACAGTATTCCAACTATAGCCTCAAAAACTTCATCGGGATCCTTTGTTCCGTCGACCGTGTGCAGTACTCCGGCCTTTGTATAATAATCAATGAGTGGCTGGGTCTGCTCATGATATACACCGAGACGCTTCTTCACCGTTTCAGGCTTGTCATCGTCACGGAGCACAAGCTCGGATCCACATTTATCGCAGATACCGTCCTTCGCCGGCTTCAGATACTCCAGATGATATGTGGCGCCGCATTTTAAGCAGGCGCGTCTTCCGGACATTCTGTTAATGATATTTTCATCCGGAACATCCACATCGATCGCAAAGTCCACCTTTTCACCAAGCTTTTCCAGCTCTTTAGTCAGAACCTCTGCCTGGGGGATGGTCCTTGGAAAGCCGTCCAGCACATAACCATTCCTGCAATCCGGATCTGCTACTCTGTCAAGAAGGATCCTTACGGTGAGCTCATCGGGAACAAGCTGTCCCTCATCCATATACTTCTTCGCTTCTTTTCCCAGTTCCGTTCCGTTCTTTATATTTGCACGGAAGATATCTCCGGTGGAGATATGGGGAATACCATACTTTTCAGCGATCCTTTTAGCCTGTGTTCCTTTGCCCGCTCCGGGCGCTCCCAGCATGATTATCTTCATATGTGTTTCCTTCCTTTCAGAAAGATCCTTCGCTGCACTCAGGACAGCAATAAACTATGCCAAAAATCCCTTATAGCTTCTAACAAGCATCCTGGATTCGATCTGCTTCAGTGTCTCAAGGATAACGCCTACGATAATGATAAGGCTGGTTCCTCCGAATGACACATTCGCTCCGAAAAATCCGTTAAAGAAGATGGGGATGACCGCAACGATCACCAGCCCGACTGCTCCGATGAATATTATGTAGTTCAGTATATTCGTAAGATAATCATTGGTGGGCTTTCCGGGACGTATACCGGGAATAAAGCCGCCCTGCTTCTTTAAGTTGTCCGAAACCTCCAGAGGATTGAATGTAATGGAGGTATAGAAGTAGGCAAAAAATACCACCAGGACTATGTATATCAGAAGCCCAATGCTGTATACGGGAGCTGCCGGGTTACACCAGTTGCCCGAATTAAGGAGTCTTAAGATCTGCCCTCCCAGATTTGAACCTGCCTGTATTCCGAAGAGCTGGCAGATTACAATGGGGAACTGCATTATGGAGGATGCAAAGATCACGGGGATAACTCCGCTGGTATTAACCTTAAGAGGAATACTGCTCTGGGTTCCACCCACCATTTTCCTTCCGGCTACCTTTCTGGCGTACTGAACCGGGATCCTTCTCTCTGCACCGTTAAGAAGCACGGTGAGCACAACTGTTCCGAGAATGACCGCAAGTATAATAACTGCAGCAAGGATCGCCATCAGCACCTTTCCGTCCATATAATTGGAACGGATGAACATATCCCACAGAGAGGACATATCCTGAGGCAGTCTCGAAATGATATTTATGGTCAGCACTATGGAGATACCGTTTCCCACTCCCTTTTCCGTGATCTGTTCTCCAAACCACATCAGGAGTGCGGAACCTCCCGTAAGACCCGTAACGATCATGATCCCGATAAGCCACGGGTTCATGTTCTCTTCCATAAGACCCTGATTGTAGAAGCCAATGGCCATGGCCGATGACTCCAGGATCGAAAGACCTATGGTCACATAACGGGTTATGGATATCAGAACCTTACGTCCTTCCTGTCCATCCCGCTGTTTTTCCTCAAGATAAGGAATGGCTATGGTTAAAAGCTCGATAATGATCGATGAAGTAATATAGGGTGTGATGTTCAATGCAAAGATCGACATGTTCTCAAAGGAACCGCCTGTAAAAGCATTGAAGAATCCGAAATTGTCTCCTGTGAGGTTTGCAAACCACTGGGAGAAGTATTCACGGTTCACACCCGGTATCGGAAGCTGACAGCCAAGCCTTATAAGAAACAGTATCAATAAAGTATATAAAATCCTGTCCCTGATATCCTTGATCTTAAAGGCATTGCGTACTGATTCAAGCATCAGATCACCTCAGCTTTCCCACCTGCAGCCTCAATTTTTGTCTTAGCTGTCTCAGAAAATGCGTTTGCCTTAACAGTCAGCTTCTTTGTGATCTCTCCGTTTCCGAGTACCTTGAGTCCGTCATATGTATCCTTTATGATGCCTCTTTCGATAAGGTCCTCGCTTACTACTGTATCGCCGTCCTCGTAATAGTGCTCAAGAGTACTTAAGTTAATGGCAACTATATGCTTTCTGTTGATATTCTTGAAACCACGCTTGGGGATCCTTCTGTAAAGGGGCATCTGTCCGCCTTCAAATCCGATCCTGGGTGCTCCTGAACGTGCCTTCTGACCCTTATGTCCGTAGCCTGCGGTCTTTCCGTTTCCGGAAGCATGTCCGCGGCCCTTACGGAAATTATTCTTATGCTTGGCACAGGGAGCAGGTTTTAAATTATTTAATTCCATTTATATTTCCTCCACTTTTACCATGTGCTTTACTGCATTGCACATTCCGCGTACTGCCTCATTATCCGGCAGCTCAACGAATTTATTTGTCCTCCGGAGTCCCATAGCCTCAACTGTAGCCTTATGCTTCGGAATGGCACCGATAGGAGATTTTATAAGTGTTACCTTTAATTTTCCTGACATTTTGACTGCCTCCTTAAGCCATTACTTCTTCTACGGTCTTTCCGCGAAGTCTGGCCACCTCTTCAGGTGTCTTAATCTGGGAAAGTGCGTTGATGGCTGCTAGAACCACGTTCTGCTTGTTGTTTGATCCCAGCGACTTTGTACGGATATTCCTGATCCCTGCAAGTTCGCAGACTATACGTGCGGGACCTCCTGCGATGATACCGGTTCCTTCGGGAGCCTTCTTCAGAAGAATGGATGCTCCACCGAATTTTCCGATAAAGTCATACGTGATAGATCCGTTGTCGTCGATCGCTACATCTATAAGCTTCTTTGCTGCGTCTTCCTTACCCTTGCGGATAGCTTCGGGAATTTCCGCTGCCTTTCCGAGGCCGACACCAACGTGTCCGTTACGGTCGCCCAGAACCACAAGTGCCGTAAAACGCATATTACGTCCGCCCTTTACAACCTTGGTGACCCTTTTAATGGTTACCACCTTATCTTCCAGCTCAAGGCTGTTTGCATCAATAATGCTGTGCTTCATTGTCTTCTCCTTCCTCCTTAGAATTTGAGTCCCTCTTCTCTGGCAGCATCTGCAAGAGCCTTAACCTTGCCCTGGTAGATAAAGCCGCCTCTGTCGAAGACAACTTCCTTGATGCCTTTGTCCAATGTTCTCTTTGCGATAACCGTTCCCAGATACTTCGCCGCTTCCACGTCGTCTGTATACTTGAGTTCGCTTCTCACTGCCTTCTCGGTTGTGGACGCTGCAACCAGCGTATTTGCCGTATCGTCATCTATAACCTGTGCATACATATGCTTATTGCTTCTGAATACCGAGAGCCTGGGCCTTGATGAAGTACCACTCAGAGTCTTGCGTATCTTCATATGTTTTTTTGCACGAACGTCTGATCTCTTTTTCTTACTGACCATTCCAAGTGTCCTCCTTAATTACTTCTTACCGGCCTTGCCGACCTTACGTCTTATTCTCTCGTCTGTATACTTGATACCCTTACCCTTATAAGGCTCAGGCTTCTTCTTTTCCCTGATGACAGCTGCATACTGTCCTACCTTTTCCTTATCGATACCGCTTACCTCGATCTTATTGTCGGTAACCTTTGTCTCGATTCCTTCAGGGTCTTCCATTTCCACAGGATGTGAATAACCAAGCGTAAGCGTAAGCTTCTTTCCCTGCTTTGCCGCCCTGTATCCTACGCCGTTTATCTCCAGTGTCTTTGTATATCCCTCAGTAACACCTACAACCATATTGTTAACCAGTGCCCTTGTAAGACCGTGGAGTGCTCTTGTTTCCTTCTCATCATTGGGACGCTCAACCTTTAACTCTCCGTTTTCCTGCTTGATCGTTATAACCGAAGGAAGAGTTCTTGATAAGGTACCTTTGGGTCCCTTTACAGTCACCTTGTTATTTTCTGCTACCTCAACGGTTACTCCGCCGGGGATCGCGATAGGCATTTTTCCGATTCGTGACATGCCCGCTCCTTTCCTTTTTTCAACCATATCCGCAAAAACATCTGCGATATTTTTGCTCATTGGTAAACGAATATTAGCTTCGCAAATATTCGTTTACCACACAAATGCTAATACTTCGCCGCCGACGTTGAGCTCACGCGCCTTCTTATCTGTTATGACTCCTTCGTTTGTAGAAAGAATCGCGATACCAAGACCGCCGAGAACTCTGGGAAGCTTTTCCTTTCCGGCATAAACACGGAGTCCGGGCTTACTGATCCTCTTTAATCCCGAGATAACCCTTGTGTTCTTGTCGTCAGCGTACTTTAATGTGATCCTTATATCCTTGAAGTTTCCGTTCTCTACGAGATCGTACTTCTTTACATAACCCTCATCCACAAGGATGTCTGCTATAGCAAGCTTCATCTTGGATGAAGGGATGTCAACTGTATCATGTTTTGCAGTATTTGCATTACGGATTCTGGTAAGCATATCTGCAATAGGGTCATTTGTTGTCATCGACACATACTCCTTTCCATAACCTTAGATCGACTTACCAGGATGCCTTTTTAACACCCGGGATCTGTCCCTTATATGCCAGCTCTCTGAAGCAAACACGGCATATGCCGTATTTCCTTAAAACTGCATGGGGACGACCGCAGATCCTGCAGCGTGTATATGCCCTTGTTGAGAACTTGGGCTTTCTCTGCTGCTTAAGCTTCATAGATAATTTAGCCATTGAAAGTTCCTCCTTATCTCGCAAAAGGCATATTGAAAAGCCTTAAAAGTTCTCTTGCCTCTTCATCGGTCTTTGCCGTAGTAACTACTATGATATCCATACCCCTTACCTTGTCGATCTTGTCATACTCGATCTCGGGGAAAATGAGCTGTTCTTTGATACCAAGGGCATAATTCCCTCTGCCGTCAAAAGAATCCGCACTCACTCCACGGAAGTCACGCACTCTGGGAAGTGCCAGATTTACCAGGCGGTCAAGGAATTCGTACATTCTCTCGCCCCGCAGCGTAACCTTACAGCCGATCGGCATTCCTTCACGGATCTTGAAGTTTGCCACCGCCTTCTTTGCCTTTGTGACAACGGCCTTCTGTCCGGTAATGGTCTGCATATCAGCCACTGCGGAATCAAGAACCTTGGCATTGTCCTTTGCTTCTCCGACGCCCATGTTGACTACGATCTTGACGAGCTTCGGAACCTGCATTACGTTCTTATAGCCAAACTTCTTCGTCATTGCATCGACGATCTCTGTCTGGTACTGTTCTCTCAGTCTGCTCAATGTTTCTTCCTCCTAAGCCTTAGTCAACTGCCTCGCCGGACTTGCGGTCAAAGCGGACCTTCTTTTCTCCGTCAACCCTGAAACCGATCCTGACAGGCTTACCCTTGTGCTCAAACATTACGTTACTTAAATCCAGGGCTGCTTCCCTGTGGACTATACCACCGTCCTGATTAGTCGCTGAGGGCTTCTCATGCTTAGCTATCATATTTACGCCTTCAACAACGACCTTTCTCTTTTTGTAATCAACGGAAATGACCTTTCCGCTCTTACCCTTATCCTTACCGGCGATGACCTGAACATTATCGCCCTTCTTTATTCTCATTGTTGCCATATGCACCCTCCCTTACAGTACTTCCGGTGCAAGGGAAACTATCTTCATGAAGTGCTTGTCACGAAGCTCACGTGCAACCGGTCCAAAAATACGTGTTCCTCTGGGGGTTAAGTCCTCCTTGATGATGACAGCCGCATTGTCGTCGAAGCGGATATATGAGCCGTCCTTACGGCGGATGCTCTTAACCGTGCGTACTACAACAGCCTTTACTACATCACCTTTTTTAACAACTCCGCCGGGTGTTGCATCTTTGACAGTAGCAACAATGGTATCACCCACTCCGGCATATCTCCTCATTGAGCCGCCCATAACTCTGATGCAAAGGATTTCCTTAGCGCCGGTATTATCTGCGACTTTTAATCTGGTTTCCTGCTGTACCATGCTAAAACTCCTTTCACCTTAGTTACTTAGCTCTTTCGATGATCTCGACAAGCCTCCATCTCTTTGTCTTGCTTAAGGGTCTTGTCTCCATAACCGTAACGGTATCACCGATATTGCATTCATTTTTTGCATCCTCAGCCTTAAGCTTGTAGGTTCTCTTTACTATCTTCTTGTAAAGCGGATGCCTTACGTTATCGACAACTGCAACCGTAATGGTCTTGTCCATTTTGTTGCTCGTAACCTTTCCGGTACGCGTCTTTCTAAGATTTCTTTCTGACATAATTTTGGTCTCCTTAAATATCTTCAGCTCAGGACTTTGCCGCGCTCTCTGTCAATACAGTCTGTATCCTGGCAATGTTCTTTCTTACTTCCTTTATTCTGCTGGTGTTATCAAGCTGATTTGTTGCATTCTGGAACCTTAAATTGAAGAGCTCCTTCTTTGCTGCCGTCAAAGCTTCACCGAGCTCGGAAACCGATTTATCTCTTAATTCCTTAACGTAATTATCAGTTTTCATCAGATGTCACCGCCTTTTAATTTAACCTGTTCAAGAAGGTCGTCCTTGCTAACGATCTTGCACTTGCAGGGAAGCTTGTGGGATGCAAGACGAAGTGCTTCCCTTGCAGTATCCTCGGGAACCCCTGCTATCTCGAACATAACGCGTCCGGGCTTTACTACAGCTACCCAGTAGTCAACAGCGCCTTTTCCGGAACCCATTCGGGTTTCAGCGGGCTTTGCCGTTACCGGCTTGTCGGGGAAAATCTTTATCCAGACTTTTCCGCCACGCTTCACATATCTTGTCATAGCGACACGGGCTGCCTCAATCTGATTTGAGCGGACCCATACAGGCTCGAGAGCTACTATTCCGAACTCTCCGTATGTTATTGTATTGCCGCTGTTTGCTTTTCCTTTAAGGGAACCACGCATCTGCTTACGATGCTTAACTCTCTTCGGCATTAACATTACTGATCTCTCCCTTCTCTACCGGCAGCAGCTCCTGCTTCCTGTTTATTCTTACCGGGAAGGATCTCACCCTTGTAGATCCATACCTTTACGCCTACCTTACCGTATGTGGTATCAGCCTCGGCAAATCCATAGTCTATATCAGCCCTTAAGGTCTGAAGAGGGATGGTTCCCTCAGAATAGAACTCTCTGCGGGCGATGTCAGCACCGCCTAAGCGGCCTGAAACTGAAGCCTTGATACCCTTTGCGCCGTTCTTTATCGTCCTCTGCATTGCAGACTTCATGGCGCGGCGGAAAGAAACACGGTTCTCAAGCTGCTGTGCGATATTTTCCGCAACAAGCTGAGCATCCAGATCGGGGCGCTTTATCTGCCTGATCTCTATATCAATATTCTTTCCTGTCTTCCTCTGAAGAATAGCCTTTGTCTTCTCGATATCCTTACCGCTCTTTCCGATAATGATACCGGGCTTTGAGGTAAATACCGTTGCCCTTACCCTTCCGGCTGATCTCTCTATCTCTATCTTTGAAATACCTGCAGCATAGAGATTTCTCTTCAGGTAATCCCTGATCTTATAATCTTCCACAAGATAGTCCGCGAAATCACCTTCAGCGTACCATTTTGAATCCCAGTCTTTTATGACGCCTACTCTTAAGCCGTGGGGATTTACTTTCTGACCCATTCTGTCGAACCTCCCTTACTTTTTCTCATCAAGTACAACATTCAGATGACACATTCTCTTCTCTATCCTGTAAGCCCTGCCCTGTGCCCTGGGCTGTATCCTCTTCATTATGGGGCCCGGGGTCGCATAGCACTCGGCTATGTAGAGATCGCTTTTGTTCAGTCCGTTGTTGTTCTCGGCGTTTGCTGCTGCGGATTCCAGAAGCTTCAGTATTACGCTTGAAGCATATCTCGGATTATATGTGAGGATTCCCTTTGCTTCTTCATAGCTCTTGCCGCGTACGGCATCAAGCACGAAGCAGGCCTTCTGTACCGATATCCTGGCGAAGGATAACTTTGCTGAAGGGCGGGTATCCTTATTTGCATTTCTTTCTCTTTTGATCTGGGAACGATGTCCTTTTGCCATCGGATCTAACCTCCTTTCAGTTTATCCTTACTTTACAGACGTAGAGTTGCCTGAGTGCCCTCTATACGTCCTGGTTGCTACAAATTCACCAAGCTTATGTCCAACCATATCCTCGGTGATATATACAGGGACATGCTTCCTTCCGTCATGGACTGCAATTGTGTGTCCTACAAAGGAAGGGAAGATGGTGGAACGGCGTGACCAGGTCTTGATAACGTCCTTACTGTCTGCCTTATTCATCTCATCAACCTTCTTTAACAGACTTGCGTCTGCGAAGGGTCCCTTTTTAAGTGATCGCGACATTACTCTTCCTCCTTATTTCCTGTAATGCCCCTTAAGGGGTATTACCTGCACGGCGCCGCCGTCTCGCGGCTTTTTATACGTTAAGGGCTTTTCCGTTTCTTCTTCTTACGATTAGCTTATTGGAAGCCTTTTTCTTCTTTCTGGTCTTTAAGCCAAGTGCCGGCTTACCCCAGGGTGTACAAGGTCCGGGACGACCGATCGGTGAACGTCCCTCACCACCTCCGTGAGGATGGTCATTGGGGTTCATAACCGAACCGCGGACGTGAGGCCTGATACCCATATGGCGCTTGCGCCCTGCTTTACCGTAATTGATAAGGCTGTGATCAATGTTTCCTACTGTTCCTATTGTCGCCCTGCAGTTTATCGGAACCATTCTCATTTCTCCCGAAGGAAGACGAAGTGTTGCGTACTTTCCTTCCTTTGCCATGAGCTGTGCGCTGGCTCCTGCCGAACGTACCATCTGTCCGCCGTGTCCGGGACGGAGCTCGATATTGTGAACGTTGGTACCTACGGGGATGTCACTTAATGAAAGGCAGTTGCCTATCCTTATTTCCGCTTCGCTTCCGTTGACGATCTTATGTCCTACCTTGAGTCCGTCCGGAGCGAGGATGTATCTCTTCTCTCCGTCTGCATATACGAGAAGCGCTATATTTGCGGTCCTGTTGGGATCGTACTCGATTCCGGCGACAGTTGCGGGTATACCGTCCTTGTCATTCCTCTTGAAATCGATGATCCTGTACTTTATTGTTGCTCCGCCGCCTCTGTGACGAACGGTGATCCTACCCTGATTATTACGTCCTGAATGCTTGGGAAGTCTTACCACCAGACTCTTCTCGGGAGTCTTCTTTGTTACTTCGGCAAAATCAGAACCTGTCATCGCCCTTCTGGAAGGGGTATAAGGGTTATATGATTTGATTCCCATTTTCTGTCTCCTTAGCTTTTTATCAGACTTACGCAGATAGTTTTTTTATTTTCCTGTGTAGTCTATAGTTTATGATTATCAAAGTCCGGTAAAGATCTCGATATCCTTTGAGTCCTCGGTCAGGGTTACAATGGCCTTTTTCTTCTTTGCGGTCTTGCCGACTACCATTCCCCTGCGTCTCTTCTTGCCCTGGATGTTCAGGGTGTTGACCTTCTTTACCTTTGCTCCTTCAAACATCTTCTCAACAGCTTCAGCTATCTGAGATTTGTTTGATTCCGGATTAACAAGGAACGTATACTTCTTCTCTGCCTGTCCGTTCATGGACTTCTCTGTCACCACAGGCTTCAGTATAACGTCATAGTATTTTATATCTGCCATTATGCGTATACCTCCTCAAGCTTCTGAACAGCTGCCTTCGTGGTGATGACAGTGTTGTATTTCATGATGTCGTAGGTATTGATGGTATTTACCTGAGCCGTGATGACATCGGGAATATTCCTTGCGGAAAGGATGGCATTTTTATCAAGGCTGTCAAGTATGACTAAGGCCTTATTTACCTTCAGCGCATCAAGCACCTCCTGGAATTTCTTAGTCTTTATCTCATCAAGCTTCAGCTCGTCAAGAACTATGAACTTATTGTCCTGAACGCGGCTTGTGAGAGCGCTCTTTAAAGCATACCTCTTTTCCTTCTTATTCATCTTAAAGGAATAATCTCTCGGAACAGGAGCGAATACCACGCCACCGTGTGTCCACTGGGGAGATCTGGTCGAACCCTGACGGGCATGACCTGTTCCCTTCTGTCTCCAGGGCTTTCTTCCGCCGCCGGATACTTCGGAACGTGTCTTTGCTTTCTGTGTTCCCTGACGTCTGTCAGCAAGCTGCTGAAGAACTGCCTGGTGAACAAGGTTCTCATTTATCTCTACACCGAAAAGCTCATCGGAAAGCTCGATATTACCGACTTCCTTGCCTTCCATGTTGTAAACAGATACACTAGCCATTTTCTTTTTCTTTCCTCCTTTCCTCTAAGATTATTTATTTCCCTTGACTGTTTCTTTTATGGTAACAAGGGCTTTCTTTGCTCCGGGAACCGCACCCTTAACAAGGAGAAGGTTCTTCTCGGCATCAACGCGTACAACCTGAAGGTTCTGCACCGTGATCTTCTTTGATCCCATATGTCCGGGCATACCCTTGCCCTTAAACACGCGGCTGGGGCTGGAGCAGGCACCGTTGGAACCCTGATGACGGTGGAACTTTGAACCGTGCTTCATAGGACCCCTGTGCTGTCCGAGTCTCTTAATGGTACCCTGGAAACCTTTACCCTTGCTGATCGCGGTAGCATCCACGAAATCGCCGGCCTCAAAAATGTCTGCCTTGATCTCCTGTGCGAGCTGATAATCGGATGCATTATCAAACTTAAACTCACGTACAAACCTCTTGCTCTCGGTTCCGGCCTTCTTGAAGTGGCCTGCCATAGCCTTTGTTGTGCCGTGAGGGTGTGCGATCTGCTTCTTTCCTCCTGCGTCCTTCTCGATAACCTTGTCCTTGATCTCTCCGAATCCAACCTGTACTGCATTGTATCCGTCGTTCTCAACCGTCTTCACCTGAGTGACGGTACAGGGGCCGGCCTCCAAAACCGTTACCGGAGTAACTACGCCGTTCTCGTCGAAGATCTGTGTCATACCGATCTTCCTTGCTAAAATAGCCTTAGTCATTTCTTCACCTTTCTGCATTGGAACATCCCTCTGAATAAAAGATGTTCATACATTGTTGCTGTTTACTCCTGCTTCATTTTGATGTCGATGTAGACACCAGCGGGCATTTCAAGCCTTGACAGTGTTTCGACAGTCTTCTGTGTGGGCTGGATGATGTCGATGAGCCTCTTATGGGTCCTCTGCTCAAACTGCTCTCTTGAGTCCTTGTACTTGTGTACCGCACGAAGGATGGTAACAACCTCCTTCTTTGTGGGAAGGGGTACCGGTCCGCTGACCTCTGAGCCGTTCTTCCTAACTGTCTCGATGATCTTCTTTGCTGATGCATCTATCAGCTGATGATCGTAGGCTTTCAAAATGATTCTCATTACCTGATTTGTCATAAAAAAAGTCGCCTCCTTATTCGTACTTTTAACCAGCACGACAAGCGGTGACTGTACACGTTTCCGGGTGTGTCCTATACCCACAGCGGACTCATTCCCGTTGTTCTCCGTATTTTTACGGAACTTTTACCGGAACTGCCTGCTTTTGCTAAGCTGCTCCGGCGTGCTACAGTGACTTGCCGTCAGTATCCAGACTTGACATTCGCTCCACGGAGATACCGGATCCGCAGGCTGTTCCTGCTTTTCCGCAACTTCACGCTTCATAGCTATCAATGTCACAGCAATCGCTATTATACATTGGGAATTTTCATAATGCAAGAGATTTTTTATATTTTGATATGATTTTTTGTAAGATACCATCTGCCGGTGGCACCGCAGGGCAAAATAAGTCCCGAGACCGTAACAGGGAGGCCCACTTCATCGGCTTCAGTACAGCCTCCTTTTTTATTCATTATAACAGAGCCCAGCATATATTTGAGGACCGCAGGCTGCAGTCCTGTGGTATAGGAATTTATAAGGAAGAAAAGAGGATCCTCCGAAAGTAGCTCTGCAGCACTTTCTATAAAGGAATAGATATTGTCCTCCATCTTCCATATCTCACCCTTAGGTCCCCTGCCGTAGGAAGGCGGGTCCATCAGGATACCGTCGTACTTACTGCCCCTTCGGATCTCACGCTCCACAAGCTTCTTACAGTCATCCACGAAAAATCTGAGCCTTTCTGCGGGAATACCCGAAAGACTGCAGTTTTCCTTCGCCCAGCCTACCATACCCTTTGAGGCATCCACATGCGTTACGTGGGCTCCCGCCGCCGCACAGGCTGCAGTTGCTCCTCCTGTATATGCAAAGAGATTAAGAACCTTTATCTCTCTTTCCGGACTATCGGCTTTCGCATCCTTTATCCGTTCCGCCATCCACTCCCAGTTCACAGCCTGCTCGGGGAAAAGTCCCGTATGCTTAAAGGAGAAGGGCTTCAGATTGAATTTCAGGTTTTTTGATACCGCCCTTAAGGGATAAGAAATACTCCACTCCTCCGGCAGATCGAAAAACTCCCAGCTGCCGCCGCCTTTTGCGCTTCTATGGTAGTGACCGTTCCGTTTCTTCCATCCGGCATTATTCTTCGGCGTTTCCCAGATCACCTGGGGATCCGGCCTGACAAGAATATACTTCCCCCAGCGCTCGAGCTTTTCACCCTTTGATGTATCGATTACTTCATAATCTTTCCAATTGTCTGCAACAAGCATATTTTTCTCCAATTGATGAACGAAATAAGGATTCTTCGCTGCGCTCAGAATGACGGTATCCCAAAAAAGATATGAGGATTCTTCGCTACGCTCAGAATGACAGCTTTATAAAAAGCTGTATCAGATCAGCAGGCATTAGCAGATCCGGGGCAGTCCCTCACCGTACAGAGGCCCCACTATCCTTTCCCCGCCGATCCCGGTTTTAAGTATAAGCTTTCCTTCACCGGCTGTCACCGGGCTTGCCGCGTATCCTATTATCACAGCATCCCCGCCGTACTTTGAATTACGAATTATGTCAACCGCTTTATCCTTATCCTTAGCTGCTACGGCGCAGATCATCTTCCCCTCGTTACCCATGTACAGGATATCAAGCCCGAGAAGAGCGCTGAAGTCTCTCACCGCGTCACTCACCGGAAGTTTTTCTTCTATAATAAATATGTCACGCCCCGACTCCTTTGAAAACTCGTTCAGTACCGTTCCGAGACCTCCCCTCGTCACATCCCGCATAGCATGGACTTCTATACCGTTATCAAACAGCTTCCTCACCATCTCATTTAACGGAGCATTATCGCTTTTTATCTTTTCATTACTGATGCTGAGGCGCTCCTTCATTATTGCGGCATGATGATCCCCGATATTTCCCGATAATATTACTGCGTCTCCCTCCTTTATTAAGGAAGCTCCCACATTCACCTTTTCATCAAGAAATCCCACACCGGCTGTATTTATGATAAGCCCCGGGTCATCATCCTTACCGCCCTTATGCTCTATCACCTTAGTGTCTCCGGCAACGATCCTTACGCCGGCTTCCTTCGCGGTTTCCGCCATGGAATGAACGATCCTTTTAAGAAGCCCGGTATCAAGTCCTTCCTCCAGCACAAAGCCGGCGGTAAGATACTTTGGCTCTGCTCCGCTCATCAGGAGATCATTCACTGTTCCGCAGACTGAGAGCCTTCCTATATCCCCACCGTCATAGATAAGAGGCTGCACCACAAAAGAATCCGTGGTAAGAGCCAGTCTACTACTCCCCGGAACCACGGATGAATCCTCCATCCTGTCCAGATACTCATTATGAAATTCATTCCGGAATACTTCCTCGATAAGCTTTGAGGTGGCATCTCCGCCGCTTCCGTGTGATAGGGTTATGTTCATATCAGCTGTTTGTTAAACTCGCAAACGCTTCGCTTTTTGCTCGTTATAAAATCGCTGCTGACGCAGCTCTCCGGGTACGGGGCTTATAACCCCGCACCCGAAATCAAGATATTCCCACCACCTAAAGGTGGTGGGTTATCTTGATTATTTTATATATTCATTAAAGCAGGCACCCTCTCTGGATACCATGCAGGCGCCTTTGGGATCAAGAGGCGTGCAGACCTTTCCGAAAAGCGGACAGTCGCGGCTTTCTTCTTCGCCTGTTATAACATAGGCGCAGCGACATCCGCCGGACACCTGGTCTTCCGTAAGTTCCCTGCTTCCCGCATCAAAACGCGAATACTCATCCTTAAGATACAGTCCGGAAGCAGCTAAGCTTCCCATGCCTCTCCAGGCGGCGTCCCCCGGTTCAAAGTATTTCTGAAGGATCCTCTGTGCCTTCTTATTACCCTCCTCCGTAACCGCAGACGGGTAAAAATTCTTTACAATTCCCTTGCCCTTTAGCTTTACCAGGGCGTAGATTGCCTGAACTATATTCTCCGCTTCAAAGCCCGCTGCGACCATTGGCCTTCCGATCCCTGCAGCTATGGGCTCGTAAAGACCATAGCCCGTGATGGTACAGACATGCCCCGGCAGAAGATATCCGTCCATTTTTGATCCAATCTTCTTTACCACCTCAGGCATAGTCTTTATAGAAGTTAAAATCCTGATATTACTTACGTCGTTTTCAATCGCACTTTCGATAAGGGATGCATAAACCGGAGCCGTGGTCTCGAAGCCCACAGCGGCAAAAATGTAGTTATGTAAACCATCCTTCGCAGCCTGTTCAAGCATATCAAACGGGGAATAAAGCATCCTTATATCGTTACCCCCGGCCCTGGCTTCTTCCAGACTTCCCCGGCTTCCCGGTACCCGCAGGAGATCACCGAATGAGCATATCACATTCTCCGGATTACCGGAAAGCGCGATAAGCCTGTCAATAAATGATGTTACCGTAACACAGACAGGGCATCCGGGACCCGACACCATACGGATATGCGGAGATAAAAAAGACCGGATGCCGCTTTTCACGATGGCGGCTGTATGCGAGCCGCAGATCTCCATAAGACTGACATCCGGACCGTTATAGTTTTTTAGGAATTCGACTATTTCTTTATCTGTCATTCACAGACCTGTAAAAATAAAAAATGGCGGTTTACATAAAATTACGCTTCCAGCTCCCGGATATAATCTGCAAATTCCGTCATGAAATCCGCATCCTCTTCTGTAAGCTTCTGAATAATGCACCCGGCGTGAACCAGTACCCTGTCATCAATATTGATATCCACAAGCCCGGCGTCTGCTTCTACGAGATTTCCGCTGAAATCCACCGTGGCCTTCCTGTCCTTTACGGCAATGACTCTCCCCGGAAGTGCAACGCACATATGCCTTACTCCTTTACGTCCGCAGTGTTTCCTGCCGCTTCCGTTGCTTTGGCAGCTGCCTCAGCCTCAGCCTTTTTCTTAGCTTCCATGGCAGCCTTTGCCGCTGCAGCCTTTTCGGCAGCGATACGCGCCTGCTCAGCAAGAGCTTCCTTCTGTTTATCGGAAAGGTCAAATTTCTTCTCTATCTTCTCTGTTCCGGGCTCCTGATACTGCTGCCCCATGGAAAGAGACTTCTTCGGACAGTTGTCAACACAGCTCCTGCACTGTATGCAGGAAAAAGGACGTATTGCCCAGGTCTGCCCCTTCTTGTCAACCGTTATGGCTCCCGTGGGGCATCTCATCTGGCAGAGTCCGCAGAGTATACAGACATCCATATCATTTTCCACATGACCCCTGGTGCGTTCCGGGAATTCTCTTGGCTCGAAAGGATATTTAACTGTGGCAGGCTTTGAAAAGAGATTCTTCAATGTCTGGCCGATATAATTAACATTATTCATAAATCAGCGCTCCGTACAACTTATACAAGGGTCAATGGCAACCACGAGAATAGGCACATCGGACAGCGAACATCCCTGCAGCGTCTCTGTAAGTGCCGGAATATTTGCAAAGGTAGGTGTGCGGACTCTCATTCGTTCAAGGAACTTCGTTCCGTTTGCTTTAACGTAATAGCAGGCTTCACCCCTGGGCTGCTCTATCCGGGTCATGTGCTCTCCCTTCGGGAAACCCTTCACCGGAACCATTACCTCACCGGCCGGCACCTTTTCTATTGCCTGGCGGATAATGCTGATACTCTGCAGTATCTCCTGTGCACGCACAAAGGTTCTGCCATAGGTATCGCAGTCTTCACTGGTGATGATCTCAAAATCAATATCGTCATAGGCTGCGTATCCCAGCTTCCTGGAATCCCTCTTTACTCCGCTCCCGCGAAGGAAAGGACCGCAGCAGCCAAGCTTTTCCACCTGCTCGGCGCTTAAATAGCCTACTCCGCAGAGCCTTGACTTGACTGCGCTGTCATTAAGGAAGGTCTTTACATCAATAGCAAGCTCCCTTTCAATTTCGTCAAGCACCGGCAGAAATGACTTCAGCATATCATCGGGGATATCCCGTCTCAGGCCGCCCACATCAAGTATGGAAAAGATGACCCTTCCGCCGGTAGCGGCTTCCAGCATATCGAGAACCTTTTCCCTGATCCTCCAGGTATCCATAAACAGGCTCTCAAAACCAAAGGCATCAGCCATCAGCCCCAGCCATAGAATATGGCTGTGCATCCTGGACATCTCAAACAGAATGGTCCTAAGATAATTCGCCCTCTCCGTCACCTCGATATCCATGATATGCTCAACAGCATCGCAGTAGCCGAAGCCGTGTCCGAAGGAGCAGATGCCGCAGATACGCTCCGCAACATAAACCATTTCCTTAAAATCCTTCTTTGTGACAAGGCTCTCAAGACCTCTGTGCACAAAGCCTATTGAAGGAACCGCTTCCACAACCTTTTCGTCCTCCAGGACCAGATCCAGATGGATCGGCTCCGGCAGAACGGGGTGCTGCGGTCCGAAGGGTATTACCGATCTTGATGACATTTACTTACCCTCCTTTTCTTCTTTGTGGGCAAAAGGGGCCTTCTCCTTTGTCCTGTACAGTCCGCCCCTGAAATCCAGCGTTATTCCGTCTATCGCAATGCCATGAAGGTCATGTATCTCATTTTCATAAAGCCAGGCGGGCGGGAATAAGCGGCTGATACTCTGCACATGCTCTCCCTCATCCGTATGTATCTTTACCTGTACCTCATCATAGCCTTTTCCAAAGGTATAAAGGATCTCGTAACCATCCTCCACGGTTGTGGCACATATCTGTATCAGACGGTAATGTTCCTCCTCCAGACTCTGCACCTCGGAAAGAATGGTGCGGCGTGAAACTCTTCTAAATTCCTGTTCCATAATCCATGCTCCTAGATATCAATGCAAATAATATTCCTAATGCCCTTTTTAAGCCTTATCGAAATGAACATCGCATGTTGCGTGATTCTTCATAGCTTCCCTTTTTTCATCCAGTATGGCAAGAGCCTTTACCACCCCGTCAATAAGAGCCTCCGGTCTCACCGCACAGCCCGGCACATAAACGTCAACCGGGATTACCGTGTCCACCCCTCCGGAGATATTGTAGCAGTCCTTAAAGATCCCTCCGTCACAGGCGCAGATCCCGGCGGCTATCACTACCTTCGGATCAGGCATCTGGGAATAGAGCTGCCTTACCACCTGCTTTGTCTGGGCGTTAACTCCTCCGGTCACCACCATGATGTCTGCATGCTTCGGGTTACCTGTATTAATGATACCGAATCTCTCCACATCGAAACGCGGCGTAGTGGATGCCAGAACCTCTATATCACAACCGTTGCAGCTCGATGCATCATAGTGCAGGAGCCAGGGTGATCTTGATATTTTCATTGATTTTTCCTCCAGTATTATCCCGTTTTTTCCCTTGTCATCCTGAGCGCGCAGTTCCTGTCATCCTGAGCGCGCAGCTCCTGTCATCCTGAGCGCCAGCGAAGGATCTTTTTCGCTTCCGTCAGAACGGCATCTGCTTCAGATACCTGCGATCTTCAGCATTGTAAGTATCAGGAAATTGCTGCCTGCCAGCGCCAGAGTGACACCCCAGGAGCTTATCAGCATATTTTCCCACTTGACCCTGGGGAAAACATTATCTATCACTATCATAATGAAGAATATGATCAGCGAAGCAACGACTCCGATGACATAGCTCAAAGGATTCTTTGTTATGAAGAAGAGGGCAACTATAGCCATAAGGAATACTTCCTCATAAATTTCCCCAAGCTCCAGGATTCCCAGAACATTTCCTGCAATATCCTGAGTAAGTCCCTTTACCATTTCCTGATGGGCATGGTGTGAGGTTGAGAGATCGAAAGGCGATTTTCTGAGTTTGATAATCAGAATAAAGCAGTATCCCAGGAACACTCCCGGTGTTCTAACAATGGCAGGAACGTCCTGGCTAATGATGTCGGATACGTTAAAGCTTCCGCAGACCATATAAAACCCTATCGCCGTTAAAAGCGTCATCGGCTCATAGGCCATCATCTGTATAAACTCTCTTTGTGAACCTAGGGACGAATAGGGTGAATTTGCGCTTGATGCCGCCAGTACCAGGAACATATCCGCAAGTGAAAAGGCAAAGAACACAAGCAGAATATCACCGCCGGCAAAGAAAATACAGCCTGAAAAGATGGTAAATATCGTGAATCCCAGTACCAGAGCCGTTTCAAAATTGTTGACCACTATGGCCTGCTTCTCAAAGAGCTTTATAAGGTCATACACCGGCTGAAGGAAGGGCGGTCCCTGCCTTCTCTGAAGCTTTGCTGAAACTACCCTGTCGTAGCCCTCCAGAAAGAATCCGACTATCGGTGCAAAGATAACAAAAGCAACAATTGCAATAACCGTCATAACTATCTCATTCATCAGATGGCACCTCCTATGGTAAGGATCATCAGGACTACCACAAAGGCTGCAGCCACGCAAAGGGACGGGATAAGAATTCTCTTTTCACCGAACATCTCATCCATATACCAGTTGGAGAGGTATGAAGGACGTATGCCGCCGAATGCGTCCACAAAGTGTCTGTCATCTCCCGCATTTGCGCCGGCCATATAGGACATGGTCATTTTTTCTTTTCTGTTCAGCAGAAGGAAAAGGCCGAGTACCGGCATAAGAGCGATCATTATGAGCATCATCAGCATTACCCGGACGTCATCGGAACTTATTATCTGTCCCACCTGTACTCCGAACTCCGTGGAAAGCATGGGCTGAATGAAGATCTGTCCCAGGAAGGGGAAGGTTGCACAAAGGGTTATGACAAGAGCTGTAAGCATATACATCACATACCATTCGCTCTTATGTATGATATCCCGCAGTGTTTCCGACTGATGAAGCACAGCGAACAGCTTTCCCAGCCACTTACCCCAATAAAACATTGTCGTAGCGGAACCGAATACCAGGAAGATCACCAACAGGACATTATTCGAATCAATATAGGCCTTCAGGGCTGCCCATTTCGCCACCAGCATTCCGAAAGGTGCCAGGAACATTCCGCAGATGGCAACGGTCATTACAAAGGCCATCTTCGGCATCTTAACGATAAGACCGTGCATATCCTCGATATCCCTGCTTCCGGTTGCGTTTTCCACCGCACCCACGCAGAGAAACATAAGAGATTTTGACACGGCATGGAACAAAAGCAGCATGATCGCAGCCCATGTAGCTGCCGGCTCGCCGACTCCGGAGCAGGCGGTGATAAGTCCCAGATTTGATATGGTCGAGTATGCCAGAACCTTTTTCCCGTCACTCTGTGAAATGGCAAGAAGAGATGCCGCAAAGAAGGTGAAGCCTCCAATGGTAGTAACCATTACGCCTGCCAGATTGCCGGTCATAAGTGGTGATATTCTAATAAGAAGATAAACCCCTGCTTTAACCATTGTAGCCGAATGTAAGAGCGCCGATGAAGGTGTGGGAGCCACCATTGCTCCCAGAAGCCAGCGTGAAAACGGCATCTGGGCACTTTTCGTAAAGGCTGCGAAGGAAAGACAGGCAACAGGGATAACTATACCCGCTTTTGCTTCACTCATAGAAATAAGCTCCATCAGGCTTCCGTTACTATATACTAAGGAACTGTAAAGGATTGCAACGGTGAAGCCGAAACCTCCGAGAAGGTTCATCCAAAGTGCCCGGAAGCTGTTGGTCACAGCCTCCTCCTTCCTTGTATATCCGATCAACAGGAATGAAATTGTACTTGTTATCTCCCAGAAGAAGAACATCCAGGACATATTATCGGAGGATATCAGACCGTACATAGCCGTCAGGAACAGAAACAGCATCGACTGGAAGAACCAGGGCCTTTTCTCCACATCCGTATGGTGATGATGATAATCATGCAGATAGCCGTTGGAGTATATACATATTAGACCTCCCACAAGTCCCACCACAAGGAACATAAGGATCGTCAGACTGTCTATCTTCAGCATAGGAGCGTTTTCGACAGAGCGTCCGGTAAAGTCCAGCCACAGTACCGGCGCAGTCCCGATAAAGGAAAGCAGTATGCAGTACCACTTGCCATGCTTTATGGAAAGCACCGTTATCAGCAGAAATAAGAATATCTCTCCCGCTATAATCACATGATTAAAGGCATTCACCGCTGCCGTCTCAGGCAGGAAATATGTCAGATATCCGTCTCCATAACCGGCTGCACCGAAGGCCCAGGCACAAAACGCCACATCCAGAATCATCATTACTATGCTTCCCACAGTAACGATCCCTTCCCTCAATGCATCACTCCGGGAAAAATATACCGAAACCGATATCAAAAGCGTAAAGAAAAAAAGAATAAATAATAAAGGCACTGTTTAACTCCTCTCTTCTGCCAAAGCAGTATTTTGTATTATAACACTAATATATTATTTTTTGAATATGATTTTTGTATGGATTTTTATCCCTTTTCTTTAAGGAGGAATTATTGATTTTTCCTCCGTCTTCTTCTATGATATTACGTGCTGATTGAGATTTAAGAAAACATTTTATACCGTTTTCTTTTGCCCCGGCGGATGCGCCCGGATTTTGGAGACCCCGATGGAGCAGTGGGAATTTGACCTGAGAAACGATATATTCAATGCATTTTTGATAAACAATAAAAAGGCCGCTTCTTTTCTGCTGCAGGATCTGATAGAAAAAAAGGGAGGCGTGTTTTACCGTTACCGCCCCCTGGATATGGCCGAGATATCGAGTATCCGTTTTGACCAGATGTATCTCTGCCGAGCCATAAGGTTCGACAACCATACCGAGGGCGTGCTGCGCTTTAAGAGCTATGTTTCCTGCTTTACAGACAGGAAAAACTCCTTAAGTATGTGGAATGACTATGCCAATGAGGCGCAGGGACTCTGTATGGAATACCAGTATATTGATATACAGGATTTTGCCGAGGAAAACGGACTCTTCTTTTCTCCCGTAAAATACAGTGATGACTCCTATGGAAATGATGAGGACCGTATCGCCTCCGTGATGAGCATGATGCATAAGCCCAGGATCGAATCCGATGAATATGAGTGGCGTCTATGGAAAATAGACATGCATTCCAATGATATAGGAAAGATCATGTCCTCCATCCGTCCGAGGAGGATCTATCTCGGAAGAAATGCCGACAGGGAATCCCGCCTCTATGAGGAATTATGCGATATCTGCGATGAAAAGGAGATTGAGCTCATCTGAATATGTGCAGGAAGCTGCTGATGGATTTGGCCTTCTCCTTTATCTCTTCCTCATGTTCCTTTAGATAGCGCTTCAGATCCCCGGTTTCCTCATTGGAAAAACCCTTATTTCTGACCACCTCTCCCGAAGGGATCTTTATCTCTATCTCATCATTTACGGTGACTTCTTTTTCTTTGATTCTTCCTTCTCCGATAATGACCTTTTTTGTCTTTTTCTCCGGAGCACGCTCAAAGCGCACCAGAACATAATTCTTTCCTGATGCCTTGTCCGTAAGGATACCGGAATGTGTCATTGTGATATCATTGAGAGCCATTGTTCCTTTTCCCGCCTTAGCTTTCCTGCCTTGAGTTTTCCAGGAGCTTTTCACTACGAGTATATCATTTCGGGCGGAATTTTGGACAGCAATCGGAAATTATGCTTGCATTTTTGTATTCAGGTATGTATAATGACTCTTGCGTTTGAAAAAGACGTGAAATTTTGGGCTATCGCCAAGCGGTAAGGCAACGGACTCTGACTCCGTCATTTCGAAGGTTCGAATCCTTCTAGCCCAGTACTTGTCATAAGGAGGGGTGCTGCACGTCCGGGGGACGTGCGTATAGCACCGACCGGAGCGGAGACCCCGCGAAGCGGGAGGATTCCTTATGACCACGAAGATCCTCAGTATCGAGAAAATACTGAGGTTTTTGTATTTCATGGCTATATAAAGAAAACACCTCACATTATTAGGTCGTTCGCAGTAAGGGCACCTCCTTCATAAGCTTTCTCCCTTCTATATTTATTCAGGCGTTTGCGGAACGTCATGGAAAAAAATAATATTCTTCGCTTTTTCCACTTGTTTCCGGCGGTAAGTCGAAAAAAAACTGGTTACCGCCGGAAACAAAGATTGATTCCGGCGGTAACGTCGATTATAATACTATTATCGTCGGAAATAATCATTCTACAAGGAATAAAGAGATGCTGGTCGGTCGAAGAAAAGAAATTAAAATACTGGAAGAAACATATCAGGCAGAAGGATCCAAATTTGTTGCAGTTTATGGAAGACGAAGGGTTGGAAAAACATATCTGATCCGCGAATGTTTTAAATCACGATTTACATTTCAGCATACAGGCTATTATGGAGGGAAGCTATCGGATGAGCTGTTTGAGTTCTGTGCTTCCCTTCGGGAATATGGATTAAAGGGTTTTTCAAAACCGGGAAACTGGCTTGAGGCATTTGAACTGCTCAAAGAGCTGATCCGGAGTTCCACAGAAAATAGAAAGGTTATTTTTCTGGACGAACTGTCATGGATGGATACCCATGGCAGCAGCTTTATCATGGCACTCGAGGGTTTCTGGAACAGCTGGGCTTCTGCCAGAGCAGATGTCCTTCTGATCGTCTGCGGATCTGTTACTTCATGGATGCTGAACAAAATCATCCACAACAAAGGCGGGCTTTACAACCGCCTATCCTATCGAATTCATCTTCAGCCATTTACGCTAAAGGAATGCGAGGAATACATTCAGTCCCGAAACATTATCATGGATCGTCACCAGATTCTCGAATGTTATATGATCATGGGTGGAATTCCTTATTACTGGAGCTTTCTTGAAAAAGGGTTTAGTCTTCCTCAGAACATAGACCGCGTCTTTTTTTACAAAGATGCTCCATTGGAACAGGAGTTTGACTATTTATATGCTGCATTATTCAAGAAGCCGGAGCCCTATATAAAAATCGTTTTTGCATTAGGGAAAAAGAAAACAGGCATGACCAGGGAAGAACTGTTAAAAGCTACCCATTCGGCAGATTCAGGTAATTTCACGACACGACTGGAGGAATTGGAAAGTTGCGGTTTTCTTCGAAAATACCGCCGATATGGAATGAAAGAGAGAAATGCGGTCTATCAGCTGATCGATAACTTTACCCTTTTCTATTATAAGTTCCTGGATGCCAATCCAACCGATGAACACTACTGGAGCAACCAGGTAAATATGCCGCAGGTCAATGCCTGGTGTGGGTTGGCTTTTGAAAGAGTTTGCCTTGAACATATATCTCAAATAAAACAAGCGCTTGGAATTTCCGGCATTCTGAGTGAAGAATACTCATGGGCTTGTAAGCAGGACGCAGCCAAAGGAATTTGGGGATCCCAGATTGACTTAATGATCGTGAGGAAAGATCGGGTGATCAATCTGTGTGAAATGAAGTTTTCAGGGAAAAAGTTTGCTATTACTAAAACGGTTGATGAGGACATAAGAAGAAAAAGCTCGGACTTTCTGTCAGTTACCGGTGTCCATCTTGTGATCCACCCAATCCTTGTCACTCCTTATGGCGTTACCGACGGCTCCTACACAGGAAATATCCAAAATGTGATAACGATCGATGATTTATTCTCCTGATTAGGATCGGAGGCAGGATTCCCCACCCCCCGGTCTTTATTTTAACCTCTCCCCAATATAGAAACCCTTAGCTCACTTTATAACTCCCTGTCAAATTGCCTGAGAATAAAATTAACCCTTTGCTGCTATCATAGCTCCATTCGTTTTTTTTGCATTTGTAGTACTTTCCATTTATTTTCACTTTAACCGATCTAACATTATTCCCTTTTCTCTTTATGACCACATCATCGGTATCCTTTACCCAATAAGAATTAACAGTATAAGATAAACCAGAACTCCCTTTAGTGGCTTTACTAATAGCTTTACGGTCTGCTTTTGAAAATCCTGATACATCCTTTATTTGGATAACATTTCTCTTTTTATTAATTTTCGCTTTTATTACATCCGAGCTGACGCTGGTTGTATTCCCTGAAACTGTGATCTTTCCAAAATTTTCTAATTTGGGCTTTTTGCGTTTTGCGGCCTCCGGCGGTCGGTGGTGCGCTGTCCAGCGGTCGCGGTGCGGTTATGGAACGGTCGGCCGGCGGTGATCACCGGCCGATCATTTCATATATTTACTTATCTTCCTTCAGATTTATCATCACAGTGTAATGCTTTGTAGCCCGTTTCATTATCGCATCAGCTGCAATCTCATCATTCAGTATCTGAGCCTTCCAGTCGTTAGGTAGTCTCTGTGAGCAGATAATCGTGCTTTTTGTTGCTTCCTGCCTCTTGTTTAATATCTCATGGATGGCTTTGATCTCATCCTCCTCGGTAAAGGAATGGAGGAGAAAATCATCCAGAATGAGCAGTTCTATGCTGCACAGGTGTTTCTTCCGGCTTCCGGACTTTTTCTTGTCGGTTTTTTTGAGGAGCATGAGGGTATCCATCAAGTCCTCCGTACAGAAGTATTCAACCCTGTAGT
>JHWU01000021.1 GCA_000622025.1 Lachnospiraceae bacterium AD3010
TGATCTATTTGATCTTTACTGACATTTACGTCTGTTTCTGGCTGGCAATGGCCATGCTGTTTTCGGTCTTTACCAGGCAGGCAACGACCTCGGCTCTTTCTTCGATCGCCTTGTGGCTCTTTTTCGCGATTTTCATGAGCCTTTTAGCCGGAATTATGGCGAATGCGGCCTATCCTGTCAATACAGAGTATCAGCAGGCGGTCAACGGCCTTAAAAACTATGACCTTAATCTTAACTTAAACCGTCTTTCTCCGTATTATCTTTATTCCGAGGCCGGTTCCGTGCTTATGAACCCCGCGACCAGGGCGATCAACGCCGTGTCCTACGCCCAGCTGGTAGGGGCACTGCGCGGTTACCTGCCGCTGGGTCAGAGCCTACTGCTGATCTGGCCTCATCTGGTAGGACTGCTGGCGCTTACCTTTGCTGCGTTTACGATATCGTATGTGGGCTTTATGCGCCAGGAGATAAGAGGGAACTGAGTTCCCCTTGCTTCGGCTTATGCTGGTCGTGATATCAGGGCTGTCGTTTTATGGCGCTAACCCTTGCAATCCCATCTCCTTCGCTTATAATAAAAATGAATAGCGTATATAAAATGTGATAAAATGATAAAGAAACGGAGGTGATCGATACGATGGCAACCGGCGGCAGTATTTCCATAATAAGTTGGAGCATTATATTGCCGCGTACCAAAAAAGCCGGCTTTACGTCCCGGAAAAATACGCTGTCTGTCAGAATCTGAAATTCTAAAAAAAGACTCATCCATTCCTGCATTATTTAGAAATGTCCCGGTAATATAATCCTCATATTTTTTGCCTGTAACCTCTTCAATGATCAATGCAAGAACATCGTAATTGATCGTTGCATATTCATATACTTCACCCGGAGCATGAGCCAGCTTGACATCAGCAATCCTCCTAACGGTTTCTTCCAAGGTGATCTCACCTTCACTGCCTTCCGGGATCACTGAGATGGTCCATACCGGAATCCCGCTTGAATGATCCATAAGATGCCTGACTGTGACTACAGCATCGGTGCCTTTATATTGTGGTTTGAACCAGTCAATATAGTTAGTGACGGATGAATCCAGATCTATCAAGCCTTCTCCTGTGATATAATTGAATTAGGCATAGAAAACCTCCTGAGGTGTGTTTGTTTTTTGTCAATTCAATTATACCAAAGGTGCGGGCTCTATGCCCTATTAATTTGCCGACATTGTTGAATTTTCAAGGTTCAGCACACCTTTTTGGTGTGGGAAGTTTTAGTCAGTAATAATTATCCGCCTGCGGAGACGTAAATCTCCGCAGGTTTTTATTAGGAGCTGCCAGAAAATTAAATATACTGTGGCGATTTCTTCACTTCCCCTATGATCCTGTCAATAGCATCAAAATCAATGGTTGCAATCCCGGTGTCATTCCGGGTGATCCTGGCTTCCACACCGGATTCAGATGAGAAGAGATCCGGGGATTCTGCTTCAATAGCAGATAAGGTGTCCAGGGATTCTATTATGGCATTCATAAGCTGGATAACATATAGGAGTCTCGCATGATGGAGGATATACCGCGTATCTGTCATAAGAGGGCATAAAAGAGAAAGCAGGATACCGAGGACAAATATCATCACTGCGCCGAGTAGCGCATCAATGTTGCTGCGTCCTGCCAGAATAACTGCGAAATAGGTACAGTAAGCAGCACCAAAGGATACAAATACTCTTGTGATTACTTCAGCCACAAGCCAGGGGAATTCTCTCCAGCCGTACCTCTGACATGCGCCAAGCATAAAGTCCAGCTTTTTCTTCGCAAGCTTAGCGTTTTCTATGGATTCTTTTGGACATATCATTTTTATAGTCATAGTACACTTAAAAAGATAACCGGTGATCCGGAGACCACCGATTAGTTATTACATCAGATTTGAAAGGGCTTTCTTAAGCTTTGCAATCTGTGCTTTTAATTCTTGATTCTCAGACTTCAATACTGCATTCCGTATTTCAAGAGCTGAGGGCTTATCTGATTTCTTGCTTGCAGTTTTAGCTGTTGCTGCCTTTGAGGTTGACTTGGTAGAAGTCTTTGTAGCAGCCCTAGAAGATGCCTTAGCAGTTGTCTTTGTATTTGTCTTGGCAGCTGCTTTCGTTGTTGTATTCTTGGCTGCTGTAGCAGTCTTTTTAGCAGCTGTCTTCGTGGACTTCTTTGCGGTAGTCTTAGCGGTGCTCTTTGCTGCAGTTTTTGACGTCTTCTTTGAAACTGTCTTGGTGCTCTTCTTCACAGAAACCTTCTTTGCAGCCTTTGCTGCTTTCTTCTCTTTGTTCATACCGCGGACAGTCGGATTACCTGCGCTCTTGTTCCACTGTGCAAGAGCCTGCCAGGAGATTCCAAGTTCCTTTGCCGCTGTCTGTACGCCGATCTCTTCAGCTCTTTTCACTGCATCTGCTTTCTGCTGTTCCGTATACTCGTTCTTTCCCATAGTTCAATAATCCTTTAGTGCGGAGTCAACTGTTTCCGGCACGTATTTTATCACAGTTGCAGAGATCAAGGCAAATAATAGCCCATGAGATCTGCCTGCGGTGGCAGATTATGGAATTGGCAGTTATAATAATCAGTATAGATTTGATCGGGACGGACATACGGTGAACATGAGACTGGGAGGTTCATATTGTGCACATTTTCTGGCGATATAGAGAAGTAGTTATACGGTTATGTTGTTTTCATAAGGATGTATTCTGTCTGGGATAATCAGGCATATAACGGTGGCGTAGTCCGGGTGTTGTATGGAGGAATCAATAAGACTTTTCTAGGGGATGTCTGGTTTGAACCTTATAAATCCGAAGAGAGTGCAAGGCGTAGCAGCAAAGCCTGGGAGAAGTGGATTAAGAAATTAGGAGAAATAGGTGAAGGGTGGAAGTATCAGGTTGGCGGAGTAATGCCAGTAACGGAGTCCATGTATGATGAGATGGAGAAGCAGTGCTAACAGGATGCTGAGATAATCAGCAAAATGCCGTTTCCCGGATTATCGGGGGTAGTATCTAAAAGCATTGAGAAAGCCAACAAAAAAAGGTTTTTTAGGAGGATTAAATAGGAGACGGTACAGAAAGATAAATGGACAGGATCAGGGCGGAACAAGTCTTTAGGGATTATTCGGAAAAGTACGATACTTCCGATGTGAAGATCACTTTGAAGATTGATCATACATTTAGGGTTGCATGCATTGCAGACAGGATTGCGGTAAGTCTTAAGGCTGACCGTGACTTTGCATGGTTTCTCGGGCTTCTCCATGATATAGCCCGCTTTGAACAGCATACGAGATATGGCACATTCAAGGATGCGAAGTCTGTGGATCATGCAGAGTTTGGAGCGGATCTTCTTTTCAGGGGAGACAGGCTTATTGATGCTTTTCCAAAATACACAGGCATTCCCGACTGGGAAAGTGTGGCTGAAACGGCGATAAGGCTTCATAATAAACTTAATCTCCCGGAAGGACTGGATAAAACCACATATCTCTACAGCACCATTCTCCGTGATGCGGATAAGTGCGACATATTCCGTGTGCTTACGGAACCACCGTTTGATGAAAGAAATGTGCGGATATGTGAAGCAGAAGATCCTGCAAGGGATGTGATTATGGACTGCGTAAGGGAACATAGATGCGTTCCGAGAACATTTGAGCGTACCGAGTTCGAGTCTCTGCTGTCACAATGCTGTATGGCTTTTGAACTTGTGTACCCCGAAAGCAGGAGGATCGTGTCAGAGCAGGGGTATCTTGATAAGCTCCTGGGCGTCGGAACCGAAGGATCAGCAAAAGACCAGATTGAAATGCTTAGGACAGAGATTAAGAAAGCATGGGAGGAAACGGAATGAACAAAGTGTATTGTTATTCAAGATGTACAACTTGCAAAAAGGCTCTAAAATGGCTGGACGATAATAAGATCAGCTACGATGAGATCGACATCAAAGAAAAGAATCCCGATGAGAAAACCCTTCGGAAGCTTCATAAGAAGAGCGGGCTTCCGTTAAGGAAATTCTTTAATACCAGTGGGAAACTGTACAAGGAAATGGAGCTTTCAAAGAAGCTTAATGACATGAGTGAAGATGAGATGTTTAAGCTCCTTGCTTCAGACGGAATGCTGGTAAAAAGACCGATACTCATTACAGAAGAAAAAGTCCTTACCGGATTCAAAGAAGAAGACTGGAAAGAAGCCTGTGGGATTAAGGAATAGGAAATATAATGTGAAACCATGTTTGATGGGAGAGATTTACACGAAATATCACTATGAATAATATAAAACTTATCCGATTAGAGGATAGCGACAGGGAACAATTTATATTGGATAATCAGGAAGCCTTTAACTATGGGGCACTTGAAGAGTTCGGACTTCGGGATGATCATTTTGAAGAAGACGAGCAGATTATTTCCAGGGAGACCATTGAGAAGTCAATTGATGGCGGTGAAGCATACCGGATCATGCTGGATGGCAGACCCGTTGGCGGTGTGGTCATCAGAGTTGAAGGTGAAAAGGGTGATCTGAGTATACTCTTTACTTCTCCAAAGGAGCATAGCAAGGGCGTGGGATATGCCGCCTGGTGTGAGGTTGAGAAGCTGCATCCTGAGGTAAAGGTATGGGAGACTGTAACACCGTACTTTGAGCAGAGAAATATTCATTTCTACGTTAATCGGTGTGGTTTTCATATTGTGGAGTTTTACAATAAGTTCCATCCTGATCCGAATGATCCTAAGGGTGAACATATGGATCCAGACCATCAGTTCCCTGATGGGATGTTCAGATTTGAGAAAGTAATAAAAGGGAGGCAGAAAATGAAAGTAGCAATTACATATGAAAACGGAGAGGTGTTTCAGCATTTTGGAAGAACACCACGGTTTAAGATTTATGAGATTGAGGACGAAAAGGTAAAGTCTTCACAGGTGATTGAAACAGGCGGGACAGGGCATGGTGCACTTGCCGGATTCCTTAGAGAACGTGGTGTAGAAGTAATGATATGTGGAGGAATAGGCGGTGGAGCAATCATGGCTATGGCTGAATCCGGTATTAGGGTGTATGCCGGTGCTTCCGGAAATGCTGATGAAGTGATCAAGTCTTATATTGATGGTTCGTTGACCGAAATCGGAGATGCAACCTGTGATCACCATGAGCATGAAGGGCATGATGAGCATGGATGTGGACATGGCGGATGTCATCATTAACATTCGGTAAAACCTACTATCAGAGAAAGAGAGCAACATGTTTGAAATAAAGGATTGTGTGGATTACGAAGTTGCGAAGAAGCTTATAAGGGAATACTCAGAGATTAAAGGTGCTGAGAGCTGTTTTGTATCGTTGGATAAGGAATTAGCTGATCTCGGTACATATTATAAAGATGGTGCCTTGTTAATTGGATTTGAAAATGAGAATCCTATGGCTACTATAGCAATCAGGCGAATTGATAAAGACACGTGCGAAGCAAAAAGACTGTATATTAAGCCTGATTATCGTGGCAAAGGTTACGCGAGAGTTCTTATGAATGAGATGTTGGACAAAAGCAAGGAATTAGGATTTAAGGAGGTCATATTTACTACCAAACCAGAAGTTATGAGTGTAGGATATGGACTTTATAAGCGTATGGGCTTTGAAGAAGTGAATTGTACTGATGGCGTGGCTTCTATGAGAATGATTTTGTAAATAAAATAGAGCAGAAAATGTTAGGATATGGGCAAACAAGAAACGGTATTCTGGAAAAATGATTGTTCGTAAGGCTACTGCGGCGGACATTGATTCTGTCGAAAAAATATTTGATGAACTTCATACGTCAGAGGAAAAAGGAGAGATAACTGTCGGATGGATCAGAGGCGTTTATCCTGTCAGAAAAACCGCTGAGGATGCGTTGAAAAGAAACGACCTTTTTGTGCTGGAGGACGGAACTGTCTTTGGAGCCGGAATCATAAATAATATACAGGTAGATTCCCACAAAATGGGATCCTGGGAATTTGATGCAGACGATAGTGAGGTCTGTGTCCTTCACACGCTCGTTATTTCCCCGCGAGCCGGAGGAAGAGGATATGGTAAACGGTTTGTGAAATACTATGAGGATTATGCAAGGGATCACGGCTGCTTTGAACTTCGTATAGATACAAATGAACGTAATGCACGCGCCAGGGAAATGTATGCCAAACTAGGGTTTAAGGAAATTGGGATTGTGCCTACGGTTTTCAATGGGATTCCAGGGGTGAATCTGGTTCTTTTGGAAAAGCGGTTGAGATAAAACTGAGAAGAACTCAAATGAGTATTATGGTTTGAAAAGGTGATGACAAGAAGATGATCTATTACAACGATCTGCCGCTTGATGACGAAATACTGAGAGCTCTGGGAGAATTAAAGATTGACTATGTCTTCCAGCCAATTTTTGAAGCGGACGGGAAGACAATTTTTGCACGGGAAGCTTTAATGCGTCCTGCGGACAAAACTGTAACGGAGCTTATTGAAGAATATACGAAACTCGGAAAACTTCACATACTGGAAGTTGCGACCTTTTTCGGAGCCATGCAGGCCTACCAGCTGAGGGGATATGAATGCCGGATTTCTCTGAATTCGTTTCCGTCAGAGTATTTCACGCTTGCAGAGCAGAGGGCATTTGCAGAATACTATGGAAAAATGGACGGCCTGGGGATTATCGAAATACTTGAGTATCCCTATATTTCCGAAGAGGCAGTGGAGGCTAAAAGGGAAGCAACTTCAAGGCAGAGCCTGTGGATCGCTATAGATGATTTCGGTACCGGTATCAACAACATGGATGTGGTTGAAATGTATGATACGAAAATTGTGAAGCTCGACCGCCATATGATAAGCGAAATAGACCATGAACCGGAGAAACAGGAGAACGTGAAGAAACTGGTTCAGGAGTTTCATTCACGAAAAATGATGGTTCTCGCTGAAGGAGTGGAAGAGAAAGAGGAATTTGAATACCTAGTGAGACTCGGAATAGATCTTTTCCAAGGCTATTATCTGGCACTACCGGCGTAAGCATATCACAGCCTTCATGGGGCGTTGCGGGGCTCAGAGACCTTCCGGGAAGCCAAAACAAAAGAATGCCCCGCAGAGGGGGCAGCGGAAAACCGGAAACCCTTCAGACTTTTCCGGACTATAATATCGGAAATCGGGTTTCCGGGTTGGAGCGCGGGGCGCAAGGCGTCCGGGGGACGCCTGTTCTGCGCCGACCGGAGCGGAGCGGAGACATGCTTCCCCCGTCCATATTTACAATTCAGCAAATAAAAAGGAACCCCACCTGAGTGGAGCCCCAATATAATGATAAAAAAGAACCAACTTATTTCTTCTTTCCGTTTACGAGATCCTTAAGAGCCTTTCCTGCCTTGAATTTAGGAGCCTTGGAAGCGGCGATCTTGATCTCCTTGCCGGTCTGGGGATTGCGTCCCTTTCTTGCAGCCCTCTTGCCTACTTCGAAGGTTCCGAATCCTATAAGGGAAATCTTTCCGCCCTTCTTAAGCTCTTTAGCAACAACCTCAGTAAATGCCTTAACGGTAGCCTCGGTGTCCTTTTTTGAAAGCTTGGTTTCCTTTGCGATTGCCTCAACTAATTCTGTCTTGTTCATGTGTTTCCTCCTTGAAAAATGTGATTTTTACTTCTCAGCTCTGCGTTCATACCGGTCCAGCCTATCCATCAGTGTTAACGGCATGGGTGCGCCGGATGATAAGAGACGCAGGGCGAGAGACCTGGCATCCGCGAGAAATGGATCACTCGTTTTCTCGTTAAGATGCAGCGCTCTGATCAGCTCCAAATTTTCTAAAGCCATGGTTACTCTCCTTAATACAAGATATGGTATTCTCCGTGAGATATAATACCATATATCCACGGAAAATTCATCGTAAATATTCCTTTGCTATTCGTTTTTTATCTTACTTTCATCTTACTTACTTATTTATCACCTGGAGAGCGCTTTCCGGCTTTGTTCAGCGATCACACCGCTTTTGTCTAGACCCAGGTATTCAGTTATGTTCTTATACTTCTGCTTAAGATCGGCAGCTTCTTTTTTCACAGAATCATATTTCATTTCAAGCTCAGATTCTTTCCTTTCCAGATTTTCAATATCAAGACTCACCTGTTTAAGCTCTGAAATATTTGGCTTTATCCCATACTCCCGGAGCTTATTCTTTGCACCGTCAAAGAGAGCAAGCTCCTCCTCGTGGTTCATGTAATACTTCTCCTTATCCCTGGAATTATTGTACTGCTGCTTGAAAGGAGCATTGTCCTTATACTGCTGTAGATAATACCGGATTTCCTTAAGATCCTTAAGCTCCTTTCCAATGGAAATAAGCTCTGACCTGATGACAGATCCCTCTCCGGATTTTCTTTCGATTTTCTCCTTAAGCTCTGTCAGATTCCCTGCCTCCGCATAGCTTGCTGCAGCAGTTTTTAGGTTCTGGATATCAGCCCAGTGTTTAAGACCCGGACTCTTTTTGAACTTGTCAATTGAAGTATCAATAAGCATAGACCTCGTGGCTGTCCTTTTAAGGATATCCTGGCTATGCGGCCGTATGGTTTTAGGTTTAATATCTGCAGCTTTTTCGCGTTCTCTGATCCTCCGTATTATTTCCTCTCTGGTATATTTTTCCCCGAGACTTCTCTTACTTCCCCGTACAAATCGCCTATATCCGGGTGCCCGGAAGGAGATGTACTTATGTGCATCTTCTGAAAGACCATCACCCTTTACTTCGTAGCCTTTTTTCCGCAAAACGGTAAGGAAATCCTCATAAGTGTCAGACTCCTTTATTGCAGAATCGATATCCTGACGGAGCTTCTCTTTCCAGGAATTTCCTTCCCTTAGAGCCTTCCATTCCAGATAGCTCTTTCCCTTGTTACGGCTGAACGGAATAACAGAAAGATCATGCTCTTTGCACAGTTCATCACTGATACGCCTAAGTGCATAATAATTCCTCGTACACTCGTTATATTTCCTGTGGAGGATATTATCGGCGGCACAGAAAATAAGGTGGTTATGACAGTGTCCTTTATCCGTATGCGTAGCCACCACATAGGAGTAATCCCCTTTAAGAAAACGTTCAGCAAGCTCGGTTCCGATCCGGTGTGCTTCCTCTGCAGAAACCTCTCCGGGGGAGAAGGACTGTATTACGTGATACGCAAGATTTTCATTCTTCCTTCCGGTCTTGGAAAGCGCAGATCTGAACTCAAAATCCGCAGATTCCATAGAGCATGAAAATGTGGAAACCAGCCTGAAACCATCCGTCTTTTCCGGATCACAGATATACTTTATTGATTTTCCAATGGTTGCTTTGATAGCATGCATTCTTGTGTACGCCATGTCTTCTCCATAAGATCCTTTATCTCTTTAATATCTTCCTCATAAGTATTTCCGGTTTTCTGGCATCTCCTCACGATCTGGTTCACGTTATTCCCTATCGCGCTTAGCTGCCGGCAGTACTCCTTAAGCCCGTCATAATTTACGTCAAACACATATCCGTAGATGATCAGCATCCGTATAAAAGCCGACCTGCTGGAAAGCCCTGAGAGCTTCCATTTTTCATCAAGAATGAACTTTTCATCATCCGATAAATACAGCAGTAATTTATTCTTTCTTGTCCTGTTCGCCCTGATCCTTTCCTTTCAGATTTTGATATTTTCAGCAGCAGAAAACCTGCGGAGTATATTTAAGTTCCGGTTAGGAACGGGGGGTTAGGGGGTGCTGCGTGCCAGTGGCACGCGTTTAGCACCGACCGAAGCGGAGCGGAGACCTCCCCTGTTTTACGGATGTGTATATACACATCCTATGCTTGATAATCTTCCGGGTATCCAAATGGGGGTTAGTGAGATCTAAAGGTTTTTCAGAAATCCGTAAAAAAGACAAAAAGAAAAACTGCCCAAAAATCTCCGGGATACCCTCCCGGTTTTTCGTAGCAGTTTTGGTGGATTCTTCATAGAGCATCCAAAAAGTTTTTTCAATCCGGATGCGTGACTATCATATATCAGTTATTCTTATAAATCAACAGAAAAATGAGGAAGCAGATTTAATTCTCTATCGGATGGGAGGTTATCTTTGATTTATCGATGCCTGTCTGATAAAATAAACGGGAAGTAGATCCTTATGGTGAATGCCAACCATCGGTAAGATGCAGGAAAATCTTTTGGGGGATTTATGGCCAGATATCGCTACAGTGAATCGGACTTCAGACTGATCGAAAACAGCTGCATGGCATTTGGTGTCTATCAGTTCCTTGATCGGCGCGTAGTGACTGTGGCGCTTTCGGAGGGTCTGCTTGAACTTTTTGGCCTGCCGGACAGGGCAGAAGCTTATGCGCTCATGGATAACGATATGTACCGGGATGTACATCCGGATGATGTCGCCAGGATCGAGGATGCGGCGCTCCGATTTGCGACGGAGGGCGGCAGCTATGATGTCACGTATCGCACAAAAATCCGTGACGAGTACCATGTGATACACGCACATGGCAAACACACCTATCCCGACGCCGGTGTCAGACTGGCTGTTGTCTCCTATGCCGACGAGGGCGTCTTTTCCGAAGATCACAGGGGATCTTTCGACCGGGCATTACAGAACGAGTTCGAAAAAACCTTAAATAATCATAAGGGTCATTTTGATCCCATGACCGGACTTCCGGGACTGAATTATTTCTTTGAATTGGCGGAGACGGATCGCAGGGGGATGCTGGAACGGGGAGAGCAGCCTGTTGCACTGTATTTTGATTTCACCGGAATGAAGGGCTTCAATCTGCGCTATGGCTTCGCGGAAGGCGACAAGCTGATCCTGGCAATGTCAAGGGTCCTGATACGGGCCTTTTCCGTTGAGAATTGCTGTCGTATCGGTGGCGACCGGTTCGCTGCGTATGACAAAGCGGAAGGCCTGGAAAACAAACTCAACAAAGTGATCGCCGAGTGCAGGACGATCAACGAGGGGAAGAACCTCCCTGTCAGGATCGGAATCTACCAGATCCGCGCACAGGATGTCGGGATCGGCGTCGCCTGTGACCGGGCCAAGATGGCCTGTGACAGAAACAGAGCGAGCTACTCCTCCGGATACAGCTATTTCAGCGACGAGATGCTCAAGGAAACGGAGCTTCATCGTTACATCATAGAGAATCTTGACCGTGCGATCAGAGAGAACTGGATCCAGGTCTATTATCAGCCGATCATACGGGCAGCCAACGGCAGGGTTTGTGATGACGAGGCCCTGGCGCGCTGGATCGATCCCGAAAAAGGGTTCCTGTCCCCGGGGGAGTTCATTCCCATTCTGGAAGATGCCGGTCTGATCTATAAGCTGGATCTTTTTGTCACGGAACAGGTTCTTAGCAAGATGAAGAAGACTAAGGAACTTGGCCAATATGTGGTTCCCAGCTCTGTGAATATCTCACGCTCTGACTTTGAGTCCTGCGATATCGTGGAGGAAATCCGCAAGCGTGTCGATGAGGCGGGGATCGACAGGAGTATGCTGACCATTGAGATCACGGAGAGTGTGGTCGGCAACGATCTCACTTACATCCGTGAACAGGTGGAACGCTTCCATGATCTGGGCTTTAAGGTATGGATGGATGATTACGGGAGCGGTTATTCATCCCCGGATATCCTGCAGACCATCCCTTTCGATACGATCAAGCTGGATATGCAGTTCATCCGTCAATATGAAAAGAATAAGACCAGCGGCATCATCATCAGCGGACTGGTCAAGATGGCCATCAGCCTCGGGATCGAAACGGTGGTGGAGGGTGTGGAAACTGAGGCACAGGTCGAGTTCCTCAAGGAGATCGGCTGTACCAAGCTGCAGGGCTTTTACTATTCCAAACCGATCCCCATGTCTGATTTGCTGAAGCGTTATGAGGAAGGAGCTCAGATCGGCTTTGAAAACCCTGCAGAAACGGAGTACTATGCCACCATCGGCAAGGTCAATCTGTACGATATCTCTCTTGCAGTGAATGAGGATCAGGCGCTGCAGAATTACTTCAACACGATGCCTATGGCGATCCTGGAGCTGGGAGAGAAGGAATTCGCCATCACGAGGAGCAATCAGTCCTACCGTCGGTACATGAAGGAACATCTGGGGATAGAGGATGTGAATGTCACGGCGCAGATCAGCGAGATGGAGTCGGGGCCGGCAGCCTCTCTTATGAAGAAAACGATCCAATGCGCCAGGGAGGGGCGTCAGGTACTTACGGATGAAGTGACGGCGGATGGCAATATCAGCCATCTGCTCATCCGTCGCGTCGCTGTCAACCCTGTCCAAAAGCGGGCAGCACTGATCGTTATCGTGCTCGGCATGACGGACGGGCAGCTTGCCGACAGTCTGACCTATGCGCATGTGGCGCAGGCGCTGTCGGCCGACTATATCGATCTTTACTATGTGAATCTGGATAATGAACACTATATCGAATACCTGCCCGATGCCGACAGCGGAGAAATGGCAGTAGAAAGGCGAGGAAAGGATTTCTTTGCCACGGTACTTGCAGATGCGGAAAAGTCTGTCTATGAGAGCGATATAGAGA
The DNA here is from genome assembly GCA_000622025.1 of Lachnospiraceae bacterium AD3010. GTDB lineage: Bacteria > Bacillota > Clostridia > Lachnospirales > Lachnospiraceae > NK4A144. The sequence continues at coordinate 12,508 of JHWU01000021.1, forward strand.
TGTACGTATCCTCATTTACCAGAGAGTATGTGACAAAGTCCATTGCGGAGCATGGTGCCTTTACGCTCACCTATCGGTGTATCACGGAAGGTAAGCCTGTCTACGTCCAGCTGAAGGCGATTCGCATCGGGACAGAGGGGAACCGCATCATCATCGGGATCAACAACGTGGATGTGCAGATTAAGCATAAGGAGGCTCTGGAGAGGATCAGAGAAGAGAGGCTCACCTATTCCCGGCTCAATGCGCTGATTGGGGATTATTACTTATTCTATACTGTGGATCCCGAGACCGGCAGCTACTACGAATACCATTCCTCGCAGAGAGCCGAAAGCCTTGGCGCCTCCCCTAAGGGAGAAGACTTCTTCGCAGATACCCTGGCGATCAACGAACATGTGATCTATCCCGATGACAGGGAATATTTCCGGGAGCATTTCAGCAGGCAGGCCATCCTTAATAAAGTCATGAACAACGAGATCTTTATGATGACATACCGCCTGCTGTTTGGAGATGAGCCCCGATACGTCAACCTGCGGATCGCTATGGTGACGGAAGACGGTACCAGACAACTGATCGTTGGCTTAAACGATGTGGATGTCCAGATCCGGCGGGAACAGGAATATATTCACAACCTGTCTGCGGCGAGAGATCGTGCGAATATTGATGCCCAGACCGGAGTGAAGAACAGGCGGGCCTTTGTCTATATGGAGCAGCAGATGGATCAGCTGATCGAAAAGCACAGTGCCCCGGCTTTCTCTATCGTCACATTTGACATCGATCTGTCCGGTATGACCGGTTTGAGCGATCAGGAAAAATCGACACTCATCACGGAGCAATGCATGAAGATCTGCAGGATCTACCGTCACAGTCCGGTCTATCGTCTGAGCGAAACCGGCTTTGCCGTCATATCTCAAGGGGAAGATTATACAAAGATTGATCATCTGATGGAAAAGCTGGCAGAGGAGAATAAGAAGCTGCACGCCGCAGGGCTTCCCGCGATCCATAGCGGCATGGCGAGATATCAGAGTGAACGATCCACCGAGGATCTTTACCTTAAGGCAAAGGAGAACATGGAAATCCTTCATCAGAACGTGATGAAGACAAGAGAGACAGACCCTTAAAGGAGCGGATATGAAACAGATACAGTTAGCTTTCAGGGATCAGGAGACGCTTGAAAAGGTTCTGGCGGAGTTGAGAACCTGTTATGACGAACATTCCTACCACGGAATGCTCCTTCACATCTATACCGAGGTGATCGAGCGGGAGCAGATCGAAAGGGCGCTTAAAAGGATCGAAGAGGTCCTGCCGGAGGCTCTCTATGTTGGCTGCTCCTCCAACGGAAATATCCAAAATGGCAACTTTCTTGGAGATTCCTTTCTATTGACCGGTACGTTCTTTGAGAAGGAGTCCACCAGAGTAAACATCCTGCAGTACCGGCTCACCGAAGAAACCCAGGAAGAGGTGTCACGCGCGCTGGTGCAGGCGGTGGATGAGAATCCGTGGGTGAAGGGGGTGGAATTCCTGCTCACGATACGCGGAATGTCCTTAACTGGCCTGTGTGATGGAATATCAAAGGTCAGAAAGGATGTTCAGATCTTTGGGGGCGGCGCCTTCAGCGGAGATATCAATGCCAATGAGGCATGCGTCTTTTCCAAAGAAGGGGGTTATCAGGAGAAAGGAATCGTATTCGTGCTCATGGGAGGCGAGGATCTCCATATCACGTCCTCCTATGTCTGCGGATGGAAGCCGCTTGGCTCCTTCCTCCGTATTACATCGGCGGAGAGATCGATCCTGAAGGAGCTTAACGGACAGCCCGCCTATGACACTTACTATAAATATCTCCATATTAAGAACGACAAGAACTTCTTCTATCACACGCTGGAATTCCCTTTTCTGTATCGGGACAAGGGGATCGACATTATGAGAGCCCCGACCGCCTGTACGCCTGAGGGATACCTTGTCATGACCTCGGACATGGTGCCGGATACCATGGCGAGACTTGCCTATGGGGATCCCTGGACGATACTGGAGTCCACCAAGGAATTTGCGGAGCTTTTATCTGGTTTCTCGCCCGAGTGCATCGCTGTTTTCTCATGTGCCGGAAGAAGAACCTTCTGGGGTAATGAGGGAGTGGGAAAGGAGACGGAGTTTTATCAGAAGCTGGCTCCAACCTCCGGGTTCTATACCTCCAGTGAGTTTATACGTCATGGGGAGTACGTGATCCAGCACAATGTGACGCAGGTTGTCGCAGCGTTCCGGGAGGGTGAGCCGGAGAAAATCGAACCGCTATTGATTCCCTCCGATGACAAATCATTTGAGGGCAAGGTGCCCATGGTCAGTCGTATGGCTGCGTTTATCAAGGTGACCATGGAGGAGCTTGAGGAAGCGAATGCCAGATACAGCAGAATGGCTATTACAGACGGACTGACGGGTCTCTTAAACCGGGCGGAGATTCAGCGGATCATCACGGAAATGGTCGAGAGCCGTCTATTCGAAGACATTTATCTTATCATGATGGATCTTGACAATTTCAAGTATGTGAATGATCAGTACGGCCACAAGGAAGGCGATAATGTATTGATTCGCTTGTCGGGTATGATGAGAGAGGTGGTCGTGGATCTGGGAGATAACTGCTTCTGCGGACGGTGGGGCGGTGAAGAATTCATGATCCTGGTCCATTCCATTGGAGAAAGCAAGGTACTCCGGCACGCCGAGCGAATCTGCAAAACCATGGAAAAAATCCGCTTTGAAAAAGCCGGCAGAGTCACCGTGAGTATCGGTGTGGTGAAGACCCTCCCCGATGAATCTGCGGATCAGGCATGCTCAAGAGTGGATGCAACACTCTATGAGGCGAAGAATAACGGAAAGAATCAGGTGGTGTTCCATCACTGAGGAGAGTATCATCATAGCGAGAAAACGCCAGTAAATTTATGGAGTTTGATATGAGTATATGCTAATATAATAATCGTAGATACTAATTTTAATGGAGGGAAAAAGCATGATGGCAACAGCATCTGTTTATGAAGATACGGTGAGCTTATTAAAAACTCTTAGTGTAGACCAGCTTGAGGCCGTTCATTCTATTATTGTTGAACTTGCTGATGTAAACAAATGGAATAGCCCATTGAATATTACAACAGATGAACAGTTGTGGGATCATATTGATCATTCGCTGGCGCAGGCAAAAGCAGGAAAAGGGCGCGATGCTGATGAAGTGATCGATGATCTGATGCGGGAATTCGGTTCATGAAGAAATTCAGAGTGATAGTTACTCCGGATGCGGAGAGTGAGTTGAGAGGATATTTGACTTATCTCCGTAGAGTCAAAAAGAATCCGCAGGCAGCAAAAAATGTCCTTAAAGATTTCACAGAGACAAAGAAAGCTTTGAGCTCGGTGGCAAAAAGTTTACCTGATCCGGAAAGCGAAAAATTAAGGGAAAGAGGTCTCAAAAGGATAAACTTTGAAAGGCATAATTACTTTTTGCTGTATTATATTGATGAAAATGATGTAGTTTTCGTAACTGATGTTTTTCATGGCCTTGAAAACTTTGAGGAGAAATTAAGATAAAGACGAGCGGCCATGATGAAGGTGCGGCTCCAATAATACAAATTCGGCGGCGGTTGTGTAGAAAACGTTGATGAGGCTCCTGCAGAAAACCTGTGGGAGCTTTTTATTTTGAAAGGACATAACTGGAAATATAATATGGAACTATTAGATATCTGCGATGAGCAGGGAAACCCGACAGGGGAAACAGTTGAACGGGATATAGCGCACAGGGATGGAATACTTCACAGAACAGCCCATGTATGGATAGTAAGGAATAAAGAAAAGGGATTCGATATTCTGCTTCAGAAGCGCAGTATGGAAAAAGAATCATTTCCGGGTCTTTTTGATACATCATCTGCGGGGCATATTCCCGCGGGAGATGATCCGGTTACATCAGCACTTAGGGAACTGGAAGAGGAGCTGGGGATAAAAGCAGAAAAAGAAGATCTTTTATATGCGGGGATGTTCAGGATCAGGTATGAAAAGGAATTCCATGGACAGATATTTAAGGATAATGAAGTGACCAGGGTGTTTGTATACCGGAAAGCGGTGGAAGCGGGAAACCTTAAGCTCCAGAAAAGTGAAGTGGATGAGGTCAGATGGTTCGACCTGGAGGAGGTCCGGGAGGAAATTAAAACAAGCAGGGATCGTTTCTGCGTACCGTCAGATGGACTTGAACTATTGAGAGAGTATCTGATGAGGAAGTAAATCTTATAGACAAAATAAACAAATAAAGTTTAGGAAACTGTCATAGATCCATGGGGTAATGGCAGTTTTTTTGTACTTTTGTCCATACAATTCGGATTCCGAAGATATTTCTGTCAAAATATATTGCAAAACGTTTCGTTTTGCAATACGATGCCAAATGTTGGGTTATTACATAAGAAATAGAGTCGATCTGGTAGTAATTATTTATTTTTTTTGAAATTGAAACGAAACGTTTCGCTCTGTAACATTTCGGGTTATAGCAGTATTTTCCAGGTTAAATCAGAGTAAATAGACAATTCTTAACGCGGAGGCAAGACGAAAAATATGATTTTTACGCCAACTTAAACGATTAAGACGAAAAACTGAATATTTTTGTGCAAATTGTACACCCAAATATGCCATAGTCGATGATTATAGGTTATATGTAGGGGCAAATCATAAGCCTTCCATAGCTTAGCTGATATGAGACTGAGTTAATGGAGGAAGAGCGTTGGAGAATATTAATAATAGAGTGGATGAACCATCAGGATCAAGGGGTTATAAAGAAGGGGTCCGAAAAAAGTTTGATTGCTACTGCAAGAGGTTTATCAGAAACGCTGCGTATGATGTTGCCCGAACCGCAACCCGTAATCTTGAAAGGGAAAAACTACTGCCTGATGAAGAGATGGAGGAGATGATATCGGACAGTGGCTTTCAGGATGAAGGGACAGCAGAAGAGCTTTATATATGCAACAAGTCTGTGCTGATTTCAGATCCGAGGCTTGCCAAAATCCTCAAAAGTCTCTCGAAGAGAAAGAGGGAAATATTGATGCTGAGTGTGTATTACGGATATTCAGCAGAGGAGATAGCGAAGACACTCCGGATAAGCACGGAGACAGTTTATTCGACCAAAGCAAAGACGCTGAAGGAGATACGGGAAAGGGAAAGGTGTGATGAGGGCTAAAAGGAAAGAACCGCCGGAATACATAGATATAACAAAAGCGGTTAATGGAGACTCCGAGGCCGTCATCAAACTGATCAAGTATTACGAGCCCCTGGCGTATTTCATTACACGTTCGGATGTTAGAAAACTGGCATGCAAAAAGGGAGTCTGTATAGATCTTTATTCCGAGGAAGATCTGAGACAGGAAATCATACTCCGCTTCATGCATGCAGTCAGCTTGTTCGATTGTAACATATAAAAGTTGTTTATGCTATGGAAGGTTTATGAATTCCTCCTACGCCTATAATCCCGTGGATTATTCCTTATCAATCTCATAAAGCACATGAATAAAGTATTCTTGTAGCAGGGAAGGTGGATTTGTGTGCTTTTCGGACTGACAAGGCCCGGTGCGATCCTTGAAAACTGAATAACAATGCAATGCAGGACGCAGGGAGTGCCGAGTTGCCGGTCTGACACGCGAAGATCGTAGAAGCTTAGATATGGATAAAACGGATCCATTTTGCAGATACGGGAGCGATGACTGCCAGATCAAAATAAGGCTGGGGAGCCTTAAGACTATGACAGCACTTTTGATAATGATACTTCCCGAAAAATGGAATGGGGCTGAGGAAGCTGGTGAAACACCAATGCGGTATCTTACCCGGTACCGGTGCAGGGCATTTAAAACATTTATTAATATCTGTCGATCAATGCCTGCCTGAAGCAGGCAGGTATTGATGGGCAGATATTTTTTGTCCGGAGAGAATATATATATATATATAGCAGGAGGAGAATTAATTTATGAGAGAACCAAAAGACTATGACAACATGGTGGAATGTCACTATAAAGGGGCGGTGGTCTATGTGCCATCCAAGCTTTTTGCCAGTATGACAATGAATGTGGCATACAATCCGAAGAAGTACGTCCGCTACAGTGAGGGAGCAAAGATGTACGGGATGAGCCTGAACAGCTTTAAAGAATTTGTAAAACAGTCTGGCGCCTTGTATCACCCGATTGAGAAGATCGTTCTTATTAATACCAGAAAGCTGGATGATTATCTGGAATATTTCAAAGACTGATTTAAATATATAAAACACAGAAGAGGATCCGTAATTTGTGACGGTGGAGCTCCTTGACCTCAAAAAAGGTCAAATTTATAATTTGGATAGTCGAACGATGTTTCGGCGTACCACATTCAGAAGCAGCTTCAAGTCTTACGGATCTCTTCCTTTTTAGAAAGGAAGTGCTATATGACAAGGATCAGGAAAGACGTAAGCCTATGAAGATAAGCGATCGTTTGCAACGAGCGAGGAACTTGTACCAGAAAATGCAAGCTTATTGAATATACAGAATTTTACATCTGAAATCAAAACAAATGATACAAGCAAGTTTTATCCTGATTATTTGGTAGTAGAGAAGATTATTGAAGATGATAATGGAAAATTAAAACCAGATAAGAAAACACGGCTTTTAATTGAGTTGGCAAAAGAAACGGATAATAATGCTTTGCCTCATGATTATGACAGTATTTTGTTATACACAAAAAGTGATAGCTATGTATTACATCATCAATTAGTTCCCGTAAAGGCGGTGCAAAAGCAAGCTGTTGTATCTTGGGATCCTGTTTTAAAAAAGAGGATTGCAAAGAGAGATGAAGAAGGAAATATTATATATGAAGAACGTGATGAGAAATATATGGGTAGTGTATGGACATTACCTCTAATTCACCCGCTTGCGAAAGAAAGACTGGATTATCCTACGCAGAAACCAGAGACGGTTTTAGAGAGAATAATAAAAGTTTCTTCCGATGAAGATATGATTGTTGCAGATTTTTTTGGGGGAAGCGGTGTAACTGCAGCAGTAGCTTCTAGGCTAAAAAGAAGATTTGCATCTTCTTCAGCGGGTTCACATCCCGTGTGGTGTAGTAGGCATGGAGTTTTTTAAATGCCTCATCATGTACCACGACTGATCTCGCTCCCTGGAAGAGCCAGTATCTCAGCCTTTTGCGTCCCTTGAGGCTGATCTTTGTCTCTCCTTTATGCTTTCCTGAACTGCAAAAGTCAAGCACTTTTTTCTCTGGTGGAAGCAAAATCATCTTACCCCGCACATTCCGGAACTGCAGGCTACAAGTCCTAGCCCACTCAGTTTCTGGATCTCCTTAACATCGTCAAACCTGTCTATATCCCCCATTTCTGCGATTATCCCAGACAATATGCTTTCGCGATCCCAGATATTTCCAAAACATTTTCGGTATGCGGCACCTCTCTCATTTTCTGATCCATTTGTGTTTGGATCTCAGATATCTGCTTGTTCAGCTTCTCTAGCTCCTCGGTGAACCATATGACAGCCTGCCTTGAGGAATCTGTACCATCCTGTGCGCGGTAAGATGATTTTGCCCGGTAAGCAGTTTTTTACATGGGGGGGTAAGGAAAATTATACATAGTCCGGTAAGGAGATTTTTACATGACCCGGTAAGCAAAACTTTACATCGTCAGATCCTGACTCCTGCATCAATAAGATGTGGTTGCAGTTGGGGATATTCGCAATAATCTTTGCAGCCGGAGCTGCAATCCTGCTGATGTCGGTCCATATTCTTTTCTGGATTGATAGCTTAATGGAGTGGATGGAAAAAGCTGAAAAGAATAAGCATAGAATGACAAACAGAAATGCGCGAAAGCCTTGATAATACTGGAATTAAGGCATAACAAATGTTATAATTTAACATCACCATTTAAGAAAAAAATATCCGTTATTAAGGAGAATACAAGATGCTTGAGACAGTACTAGCTGAACTGGCTAAAACAGGTGGAAGTGAACTATTAGTATCTTCGGGTGAGTGTTTACTGAAGAAAGTAAAAACTTCGAAAGACATAAAGAGATTGTTTGTTGATACGGGCGAGTTTTTTATAGATTATGAAGATAACGCTGAGGAACTTTTTAATGATATGGCCAAAGTGTTATCCAAAGAAAACATGCTCAAATTAGCAAATGAATTAAAAAACGAATCTGGTTATGAATTCAAGGATCGCTTACTGAACCTACTTATTAATATCATGAGTGAATATGAAGTACCACATGACATAGCCTTATCTTATGCGCATACAATTTTATATACTATTATCGGTCAACTTCCAGTTGTTGCACCGGAGAAGTATGATCGTGTTTATTTGGCAGAATGGAAAGCGGATCAAGAAAAAGGCTACAAGCAAATAGTAGAAAAGATTGAAAGGGTCGAAAGTGAACTAAGACTATACCAAAGTCGCAGAATAAAAATTCAATCAGCTGATGCTGCTGATTTAGATCTTCGTAGACAAACACATAATCCTCGAATAGGATTCGATTTTTTTAATGTTGATGATGATTCGTTCAAGGATGCACTTAAGAGTAAAAAATATGATGAGCTTATATGCATAAAAGCGAGATCTAGAGAAGAAGCTATTTACTGTACGATTAATGAACTATGGATGCAGGGGGAAAAACGTCCAATCTTCATAGTTAAAAATGAAGATGATTGGAATAGACTTAGTGAGATAGATAATGAAGGTAATGTGTATATCCCTTGGTTTTACTCGGATCAAATAGTTGCGATTCCGAATAATACGAATATTCTAATCTTTACGGAAGGTACTCCATCCTTCTGTAAGGATGAGATAGTATTGCGTCCGCGTACATATTCTACAATTGCTGCCGCATTACAAAGAGCGGGCATGGGAGTAAATGAGTCTAATGAGCTGGTGGCTGAGACACATGGACTCTATATACCACTAAAAAAGAAAATATTCAATGGCGCGTATCTGAAAGAGCCTAGATGGATACAGGGTTTATCGCAGAAGATCAAGGAGACTGCCTTGTTGGTAGGGCAATGGACAGATTGTGATGGAGACAAGGCAATAATAGAGGCTTTGAGCGGGTTTTCTTATTCGGAGTTTATATATGCTATCAAGGAGTTTTCGAGGGATGAAGACCCTTTTATTCATATAGTAGAAGGGAATTCTAACAAAGAGTATTATCTGGCTAGCGTTGAGAATACATGGGATTATATAGATGTTGATAATGATAGTGAAATATGGGAGCAGTTTCAAAACCTCTTTGTCGAGGTACTTAATGAATCCGAAAAATTATTTACATATTCTACTCAAGAAAGATTAGTTGCACAGTTTAAAGGAGAAAAACTGTTTTGGTCCGCTATTATCAGAAAAGGTATGATAAGAAGTTTGATCATGAAAGCATATTACAAAAATGATGCTCGGTGCCAAATCAAACTTGATAATCTTGTAAAGGATGTATTGAATTATATTCATACACCTGAGCAATGGCTTTACATCGCGATTTTTTTTCCAGACCTTTGCGAAGTATCCCCCAAAGGAGTATTAGATCGACTGGAAGCAGAAAAAAATAATCCTACAGGTTTACTTGAGCTGTTTGCAAACCAATCTGCTGATTTTATTTTTGGGCGTAACGATTATATTGAGATACTGTGGGGCATTGAAGAGTTTTTGGTTCAGCGAGAGTATGCATTACCCGCATTAGATTGGCTTTTATATCTTGATAATATGTCATATGAATATAAATCAAATGCCCCCAAGGATATATTTAACAAAATACTTTGTACTTGGTATAACTTTTCCGCGTTTACGACAAGTGATGATAAAGTTGCAATCGCGACAATAGCATTGGACAAAGATAAGAATGCTTGGAAGTATATATATGATGCCCTTCCAATAAACCATCGTAGCATACTAGGGGTACTTCATGCCCCGAAATATAGGAATCATATTGAGGGAAATAACATACTTGTAGCGGATATGGTGAAAACTAATATTGACTATATAAACCTGCTGATCTCTCATACAGACTTTATGGCTGGCAGATGGAATGGTTTACTAAGTATATTTGATGAGATTGATGATAGTATTCGGAATACTCTTAAGAATAAGCTACTGTTTGAATTGTCTCAAATGAATGATAATGAAAAAATGGTGGTCAAAAATCATATCCGCCGATTGGTATACAAGCATAGATATTTTGCTTCGGCGGAATGGGCAATGGGTGAAGAATTAGTTGGTGGATTAATTGACCTGTTGGAAACGATTCAATTCTCCCAACCGGAATATGATTATGAGTATTATTTCAAACCATCATATGATGGGATTATTATGGACCCGGTTCCATATGATGAAGACGATAAGAGTGATCTTAATAATCATAAGACTATAGAATTATATAAACGGGTTGTTAGAGAGTTTAGAGAAAAAAGCTATGATCTAAAACTACTGTCGGAATTGTGTGCACAAGAGAAACAGTCTTATCTAGGAAGAGTGTTAGCAGATTATTGGGATGGAGACAATTATGATAAGAATGTCTTTATCGCTTTATATAAGGCGCAGGAAAAACATGAAATGGCTACAGAATACTTAGAGGGATTAGCAAGGAAGGGAGTCGGTGTATTTCACATAGTCGACGAGTTGAATGATCAAGTTGAGATTTCTGATGAGTTCAGGATTGTACTGTATAGAATGGAAGCTTTGTATACTGAGGAAGTACCGATTATTTCAAAAGCTTCTAAAGACATAAAACGAGAATTCTGGAAGGATTTTAGGTGGTATTCAACAAAGAATATTATCTGGGCTATAGAAGAATGTCGCAAATTTGGAACTGTTAATTCGTATTTGGAGCTGCTTTATAGTTACAATAGACAGCAGAGTCTTACTCCAGAACAAATATATACGAAATTAATAGGAATAGATGTTATGGAACGCGGTGATATGCATTCTATTGCGGATCATTATCTAAAAGAATTATTGAAACCAATTCAAGAGGAATATATGAATGACAGAGAAAAGTGCTCAAAGATCGCACATCTTGAGCTTGCATTCTTTTATATTCTTGAATGGGAGGACATGAGGTGTTTCCAAAAAGAAATTAAACGAGATCCGGATATGTACGCCGAGATGGTGTCTATTTTATATAGGCATGATGGAGAGGACGTTGATGATAGGAATACTGAAGAGTATAGAAATTATATTCAAGTAATAATGCGACTATTTGACAAGGCAAAATTCTGTCCCGCTGAGGATGCTGGACATGTTGAATATGAAAATATAAAATTGTGGGTTGATAAGTTTATTCTATTACTTGATTCAAATTGCCAAAAAGATTTATTTGGATTCTTGATGGGAAGATTATTCGTATATGCACCTGCAGGAGATGATGGATATTATCCTTGCGAGCCTGTTCGGCGGATAATTGAGGAATATGCAGATGAATCTATGCAGAGGGAATACGTATGTGAATTGATCAATAGTAGAGGAATATACACTCCTTCTGCAGGAAAAGAGGAGAAGGAAATAGCGAAAAATTACAAAAGGACAGCAGATTATCTTTGTGCTAGATTTCCAAAAACTGCAGAGGTATTTTATACTATGCATCAAAGATACTTGAGCGATTCAGAATGGCAAAGGAAACGCGCAGAAAATGGATATTTTTAACAAACGAATCCCAACAAGGTTGAAAAAAGTATAAAAAAGGTTATTTTAGGTTGAAATAAGTTATTTTCGGTATAAAACGAGCATAGAAACCCTGAAAAAGCTGTGATATATTTACAATGGGCAAAGGTTGAGGGAGCAAATCTCTTGCAATCTTTGCCTTTTCATTTTCACAACAAGAGCAACCGGGCATAGAGAAGCGTCGGCTTATGATCGTGAAAGCGGTTATGAGCACGGCGCCTTTTTTGTGCCCGTCTCTTGACTGTGCGCGGTAAGATGATTTTGCCGTTAAACTTCTAAGGGTTTACTTTTGGACCGAAGGTCCAAAAGAAAAAACAGGGGATCCCTTCAATAGTGTGGGAACCCCTGTAAACTCTTATTACATCAGATTTGAAAGAGCCTTCTTAAGCTTTGCAACCTGAGCCTTTAATTCCTGGTTCTCAGTCTTTAATACTGCATTCTGTATCTCAAGAGCTGTGGGCTTTGCTGATGCCTTGGAGGTGGACTTTGCAGCTGCTGTCTTTGCTGAAGACTTAGCGGGTGCTTTTGTAGTTGCCTTAGTATTCTTCTTTGCGGCTGCAGAAGTTTTCTTAGCTGTGGACTTTGTAGCAGCAGTCTTAGCTGAAGTTTTTGCTGTTGCCTTCTTATCTGAAATCTTGGGAGTTTTCTTTGAAGCAGCCTTTGTGGTCTTCTTAGCAGTAGTTTTCTTGGTACCGGCTGCTTTAGCTTTTTCTTTAGCAGTTTTCTTTTCTTCCTTCATTCCACGTGTTGTAGGATTACCTGCGCTCTTGTTCCACTGAGCGAGAGCCTGCCAGGGAATTCCAAGTTCCTTTGCCGCAGCCTGTACGCCGATCTCTCCAGCTTTCTTGACTGCATCTGCTTTCTGCTGTTCAGTATACTCTTTCTTTTCCATAATCAATAATTCCTTTGAAGTGAAACCAGCTGTTACCGGCACGTATTTTATCACAGCTGCACTTTTCATGGCAAATGCAATGGGAAGAGGAGATTTTCCTTGTGGCGGATTATTTGTTTGACGGTTATAATGTTCGGAAGAATACTGTTCAATGCTTAATGAGTAAAGAAGGAAAGCAGTGAAAGAATTACTCTATGGAAACAGAAGCATGATAGCGTGTGTATGCTGTTACCTTGCCTGGTGGATCATCACATTCAGACCTCCGGCACCCAAGGGCTCATTAATGGGATCCGTATTTCTTCTGGGAGCATTCCTGTCCGGGGTTGGAGGCATATTTCTGATAGTACATGGAATAATAAACATGGCGGATAAACCCGTTGTCAATGCCTTTATCCCGGTATGGATAATCCCGGTGCTGGGGATTATTGCATACATGGTGTTGCTGTTTGTTTCCGCAAATCTGTTTCACAGGCAGGTAACATCAGAACTCTTTATTATAGTCGGATGGACCGTATTGGAATTATGCTTTGTTGGGACTTTGTATCGGTATGGAGCCATTGGCAGGGGAAATCCGGCAGCGTATATTACGGGGATAATCATTGTTGCAGTGGTAAGCATGGTCTGCTACCTGCTTTACTATGATCTCGAATATGTTAAAGGTTACATTGACGGGATGATACCGCTTATTTTAACAGGGATCATGATGGTTATTATTAATCTTGGAGTACGCAAGTGATTTTCAGGAAGAAACCAAAACAGAAATCCTATGACAAAGATAACATGAAGCCTGTCGTCAAGTGCAGTATCTGTAATGGAGAAAAGGTTGCAGGTTTTCAGGATATCCATACCGGAGTGTTTGAAGAGGATATGCTGATCAGGAATGGATCGGATATGAAAGAATTCATGGAGCTGTACGGCATTACAGAAGAACCTGAAAGGATTTATTAGCAGATGGTACAACCGATAATGAAAGATGTCCTTTTCCTTGGACAGAAATCAGAAGAGGCAACTGATAAGGATACACAGATCATACAGGATCTAAAGGATACCCTTGAAGCCAACAGGGATCGCTGTGTAGGGATGGCTGCGAATATGATAGGCTTCAGGAAGAGAATAATTATTGTATCCCTTGGTTTTGCGGATATGATCATAGTTAATCCTGTGATCATTCAGAAGTCACAGCCATATGACACGGAGGAAGGATGCCTCTCGCTGCAGGGAGTCAGAAAGACCAGGCGCTTCCGGAAGATAAAAGTCAGGTATCAGGACGAATCCTTTAAGGATCAAACCCAGGAATTTGAAGGTCATGTTGCTCAGATAATACAGCATGAATGTGACCATCTTGAAGGGATCATTATATGACACCGGAGCAGATGGAGTGGAGCCGAACAAGGGATGAGCTTGTCGTATTGATAAGGGATCTTGGATTTCCGGAAGAGCTCGGTTCAGAGATTGCAAAGATGCTTGGAAGTCCAAAAGCCATTAGGCGGATGATATCGTATCTTTACTATGTTAAGCCCAAGACGGCTGAGATAGTTGTGGACGAAGCACTGGCCATCGCCAGCGAAATAGCCGCCTGGAAAGAAAAGAAGGCGAGTGAAGAGGCAAATAGCAGATATAATGAAGTCCTGAACTACGGATTTGATACAGAGGAGCAGAGCAATGATTAACGAAAAAGTAAAAAACTGGCTTGATGAAAAAGGCTTCGGTGACAGGCTCACTGAACATAAGGAAACAATTGATACCGTGGAACATGCCGCACAGCAGATAGGATGTACCGAAGCAGAAATAGCCAAGACGCTTTCTTTTATTGTTGATGAAAAGCCGGTAATTGTTGTAATGGCCGGAGACGGACGGGTGAACAGTTCAAAATTCAAGGCTCAGTTTCATACGAAACCCAGTATGATAGCAAGAGACCAGGTAGAAGATCTGACAGGATTCCCGCCCGGCGGGGTATGTCCTTTCGGTATCCCGGAGGGTATTCCGATCTGGCTTGATATCTCAATGAAAAGATTTGAGTATATCCATCCGGCAGGAGGAAATGAATACACCTCTGTCAAACTGACACCTGCAGAACTGGAAGCAGCATCCGGAGCAATGGGATGGTGTGATGTATGTAAGGGATGGGAAGAAGCATAATCATCTGATATGGAAAAATAAAGGGGCTTATGAAAACTCTTTTGACAGACTGTTTGACTTCAACAGGGACGGATCTCTTGATCCTGCTGAGCAGGGATTCCAGCTGGATTTCATAACGGAGGATATCGAGCGCGATAACGAATATGACGATGAAAAGTCCGATGATTACTCTGATCTGGATTGGGACGAACTGGAAGACATGGACGAGGACGAGAGAAGGGAAGCCCTGGAAGAAGCAGGCTATGATCCCGATGATTTCGATGATGATTTCTGATAAAGGGGAGAAAGCTATGGCTAAATTACTGTTTTTCCCGTTTTACCTTGTATTAAAGATGATAGAGCTGCCTTTTAAGTTTGTCTGTTGGTGTCTAAAAGCGAGCATTAAGCTGACACTTGCTTTCATGGGAGCGATATTCATTTTTATTGTATTAATGATGATCCTGTAACGTATTGCAGAATGAACGGTATTCCGCCATCTGGACTAAATGACCCGGTGGCGGATTTATTAATGTCTTGATCCCATAAAGGTGGTACAATACACGGACAAGGGTTTTTAGGGAAAAAGTGAAATGCCTAAATTCAGAGAAATTGAACAGATTCTTTCTTAAAGGATTATAGGGAGGGAGAGTAGGAAATGGCTGAAATAATAAAAATAAATGAAAACACGTACAGGATCGAAGACGGTGAGGTTCGTTTCCTTCTTTTTTGCGGAACGGAAAAGGCAGCACTTATAGATACCGGAATGAACACACATGATGCAAAAGAAATAGCGGAAGGGCTGACTGACCTGCCAATCATACTTATAAATACACATGCAGATCCTGATCATATTTCCGGTAATTCCGCATTTGATGAGTTTTATATGAATCCTGCAGAGGAAGGAAATTACAGGGAACATGGAGGGAAAGGAAAGATCATTCCGATCCTTGAAGGCGATGAGATTGATCTTGGAGAAAGAAATCTGCGGATTATTGAGATCCCGGGGCATACGCCGGGAAGCGTAGCGATACTTGACGAAAAGAACAGGATCCTTGTGAGTGGGGATACTGTGCAGGACGGAAGAATATTTATGTTCGGGGAACGCAGAAATATGGAACAGTTTATTGATAGTCTCCGGCATTTAAAGGAATTTGAAGGACAGTACGACGATATCTACTCAATGCACGGATCCTTTCCTGTGAAACCAGACCTGATAGATAGGCTAATAGACGGAGCAACTGAGATCCAAAATGGTACAGCAGAGGGATCTACAGTTAATCTGTTCGGAATGGATGTCTGCTATTATAAATTCCCTTATGCGGGCTTTCTATGTGATAAAGTTTGAAAGAAATTCTTTCAAACTTTCATCGGTGCCGCGCAGGCACGTCACCGATGGGTACACTTGCCTGCGGCAAGGTACAATAGATGAAAATAATGGTGAGTGCCTGCCTTCTGGGGCAGAAGTGTAAATATAACGGTGGTGACAATTACAGCGATAAGGTAGCCGAATATGTCAAGGGGCTTGAGGTTATTCCCGTATGTCCGGAGGTTGAAGGCGGTCTTTCGATACCAAGAACTCCCTGTGAAATTGTAAATGGAGTTATAACTGACAGGGTTGGTGTGAGCAGAGATAAAGAATTCAGGACCGGAGCGGAGATATGCCTTAAGAAAGCAATGGACGAAAAGATTGAACTTGCAATCCTGCAGTCAAGAAGCCCTTCCTGCGGAGTGAAGCAGATATATGATGGAAGCTTTACCGGTAAGCTGATCGAGGGTAAAGGGGTTTTTGCGAAGATATTATCGGATCACGGCATTAAAACCATAGATGTGGAAGAACTGGAGGAAAGGGACTGATATGGGAATAGAATACAGGGATACACATGATTTTTCAAAAGAGGAACTGGAGGTATTATTCCTGTCAGTTGAATGGTCATCAGGACATTTTCCGAATAAGCTTGTTATAGCCATGAAGAATTTTAAGACTGTTTATTCTGCGTGGGATGATAATAAGCTGGTGGGTTTGATCAGCGTGATGGATGATGGGATAATGAACGCATATGTTCATTATCTGCTTGTTAACCCGGAATACCATGGCAGGACTATCGGTAGAACCCTTGTAGATATGGTGAAAGAGCGATATAAGGACTATATGCGGATAGCTGTGATCGGATATGATAATGAAACAAGGTTTTATGAGCAATGCGGCTTTGTAAAAAGTAATGATTCATCACCGATGTTTATTACTTCATTATGGACGTAAAGATTGTAAGGGGGTACAGCCATGGACTACAGAAAACTTGGAGAGACATATTACGTCAGACTTGACCGCGGAGATGAGATTATAGGATCTCTGCTGGAAATCTGTGAAAAAGAAAAGATAATGTCTGCAACTTTTTCGGGGATAGGCGGGTGCGGCTCGGCTGAGATACAGACCTTTATTCCTGAAACAGGGCAGTTTGAAATCCGCAATCTGACAGGAATGCTTGAACTTGTATCACTTTTGGGAAATATTGTTTCCGATGAGAGTGGAAAGCTGTATCATCATACCCATGCAGCCTTCGCATATAAAGAAAACAATGAGCACCATATGGATGCCGGGCATATAAAGTCGGTTGTGGTTTTATATACGGCAGAGATCGAGCTTAGACCCGTAGTTGGCGGGATCATCAGACGAAAGTATGATCCTGAAACAGGAACGGGATTCTGGGATTTTTAATCATTCTTTCTGCTTTACAGAAGATCTCACCGGCTCCTTTTTAAGTGTATCCTGCTCCTTATCAATCCCGAGATACTGGGTGATATTCCGGTATTTCTGTTCCAGATCGCGGACGGATTTCCCGCCTTCCCTGCATTTCTTTTCAAGTTCGGCTTCTTTCTTTTCAAGGGCTTTCACATCTTTATTCACCTGTTCAAGTTCCGAGATATTAGACCGGATACCCTTGTTCTGAAGCCAGTTTTTCGCACCGTCAAAAAGGATGAGCTGCATCTCATGCATCCTTAAATACCGGTCAGGATCTTTGGACTTTTCATACCGTATCTTGTAAGGCCTGTTCTCCTTATAATCATTAAGAAAGTGCTGGATTTCCTTAAGCTCCTTAAGCTGCTTTTCTGTATTTATAAGCTCAGTTTCCGCCACATTTACTTCCGTGTTTATATTATCAATCTTGCTCCTGAGCTCGGTGAGATTCCCGGCTTCCGCATAGGAAGCCGCAGCAGTCTTAAGGTTCTGGATATTGGCCCAGTGGGTAAGTCCCGGACTGTTCTTATATTTTTCGTCAGAGGTATCAATGAGCGTCCTTTTCGGGGCAGTTCTTTTAAGGATATCCTGATTATGAAGCATGATGTTTTTAATGGTTCTTCGGGGATTTTTATCCCGTTCTGATATCCTCTGTTTAAGTGCTTCCCTCGTATATTCCTTTCCAAGTGACCGCTCGCTTCCCCGGACAAATCTCTTGTATCCGGGAGCACGAAAAGAGATGTATTGTTGTGTACTTCCATTAAAACCATCACCCTTCACTTCATAGCCTTTTTCACGGATCCGGGCAAGGAATTCCTCATAGGAATTCACGGATTTTACGACATCATCAATGTCATGACGCATCATCGTTTTCCAGGATTTTCCTTCCTTTTCCGCCTTCCATTCCGCGTAGCTTTTGCCTCTTCTTTTTCCGGGCGTAGAGATGGAAAGATTATGTTCAAAACACAGCCGGTCGCTTATCTCCCGGATATGGTAATAGCTCTTCAGGCAGTCATTATATTTCTTATGTTCATAGTTGTCCGCAGCGCAGAAAATCAGATGGTTATGTGGATGTTTTCTGTCATTATGCGTGGCCAGTACATATGAGTAGTTTCCTTTCAAAAGCCTGTCTGCGAGCTCCATCCCGATCTTGTGCGCTTCTTCCGCAGTAATCTCTCCCGGAGCAAAGGACTGGATCACATGATAAGCTTTATTTTTATCCGTGCTTTTTGTCTCAGAAAGTGCTGCTTTGAACTCATATCCGGCATACTTCGGGGTACAAGAAAATGAGGAAACCAGAAGCTCCCCCTCGGTCTTGTCCGGGTTACAGATATAGTCTACAGACTTTTGTACGGTTGCTTTGATAGGATGTATCCTTGTATATGCCATATCTTCTCCAAAAGCTCCTTTATCTCCTTAATATCGTCCGCGTAAATATTTCCGGTTTTCGTACATAACCTGACTATCTGGTTGATGTTGTTTCCTATTGCATTGAGCTCTTTATTGTATTCTTTAAGCCCATCGTAATTCACGTCAAAAACGTAGCCGTAGATAATGAGTTGCCGTAAGAAATCCGAGCGGCTCTTAAGTTCTGATAGCTTCCATTTTTCATCGAGAATGAACTTTTCGTCATCCGATAGAAAGAACTTTATTTCATTATTTCTCGTGCGTTCCGCCATATGCGTATCCTTTCATTTTTCAGAAAAACTGTATGTTTCCGGTTGGCTTTTAATGCCGCCTCCGGCAAAAAAAGGGGGAAGGGGTGCTGCGTGCCAGTGGCACGCGTTTAGCACCGACCGGAGCGGAGCGGAGACCTTCCCCCTGTTTTGTCATTTTCAGATAGATTTTCCCGCAGGGGAAAGCTAACGGAAAATGGCCGGATGTGGGAACACATCCAATGCTTGGTAAGAAAGTGCAAATCCGTCCTGCGGATTTGCGTATCTGCCGGGTATTTACTTTTCCGGTATGGGAGCAGTTAAAAGAAAAAGCCGCAGAGCCACAGCAAAAGATGCTGTGGTATGCAGCAGTTCAGATAAAATCAAGATTTATACACCGCCAGGTATCTGGTCCGGATATCCGGAGGTTGGAGCAATTGAAATGATAAGCGATTATGTTGGGAAATGCAACAGGGATATTAAAGAATTATTTCACGAGGTTTTTAAGAGGATCAGGAAACAGCTCTTTCTCCTTTTCAAATAATCCATCTTTGATTTCATAGATTATGTCACTATATTTGCAAGATGTTTGATTCAAAGCAAGAACGAACATGATTTTTTCGGGCTGGGAACAATAATCATAAATGGGTTTTCTTATCAAAGTGGTAGGAATTGCAGGCTTATTTTTATCTATTATGTCGGTTCCGGCAATATTAATACGATGATCATAACCTACAAGACCGATATTATTTCCGGTTGCAAACTCAAATTGGTTATCAGCAGTGATTACGGCTTTTTCGCCGATTTTGTAGCATTTGCTGTGCTTGAAATCAAACATGTCTTTCATGATATCTATTTTTGCATACATGGTAACGGGGTCCTTACGAGGAGTGCAGTCTGCTTTGGTAATTTTCTCGAAGAGACAGCAATCAAAAAAAGAATCGGCATTCAGAGATTTACTCTTAATCCCGGCTAAATGCATAAAATTTCTTTTCCCAAAGGATGCACTGTAGTATGCGTATTCAGAATCTTTATTTGTTCTGAAAATAAAATGAATAGAACGATCAAGATAGGGTTCATAGGCTTTTGAAGCTATGTGAAGTTTTTTGACGAGTTCCTTCTCGGTTAATCGGGGGATGTATTCAAGTCTGTATTTCATGTTTACCAAAAAATAGCTTCTGCCATAAAGCAGAAGCTATGGTGCTCAAATTGACTGGTTTTTTATGGTGCTTGCCACCAAGTGCGACCTGTTATCCTCCTGTCAAGAGTACATGCAAAGTTTTTTACGCTGTCCAGTCATCAGCGGGAACAAACACCTTATGTTCCGTGTCCCGTTTCCGGGAGAAAGATTTCTCTTTCTGGTGGTTATATTCTACTACTGGCAAAGTAATAAATCAATAAAAAAATGATAAATAATCAGCAAAAAACAGCGGCAATCAGCAGCTAAAAGACCAACGGCTGATATGCGATATTTGTGGAAATATAGATTGGGTAGTATAGATTCAACTGGCTTATTCGAGGATGGTTATTAGAAAAGCGTATATCAGTATATTATCACCCAAATGGGCAATAAAATTATCCTATGTCTCTTTGGATCAGCTGACACGCTGGAGTATGTGAATTATTCCGAAAAGATCAGTCCGTATGATATATATGTGCGTGAAGAGAATGAGACACAGGGGGAAGGCGTTTTTGTACTGAGTGCATTTCCGGAGTTCCTTGTGGATTATTTTGGACAAAAGCTTTGGAGAAACAGCGTGAGACACAAGAAAAATAAGCGGGAACAACAGTGTTTATAAATTTAAAAACGAAAAACCCGTAGATAAATTTGAAAATAATCCAATCTAGTGCAAAAACAGACGAAAAATCCGTTTTTAAATTTTGGATAAGAATAGAAGGATCTCTTCGGAGGTCCTTTTATATTGCCATTTTTACGAGGGCGCACGATGTCCGGTGGACATCGGCTTTGCGCCGACCGTAGCGGAGCGAAGACAGGTCTTCTTTATTTTGAAAAAGGATGTGTTGTAGTGCGGAATTTTTAGAGACATAAAAATAGTAGGCAGTTTGTGTCGCTGACAATCATTGTTCCTAACGATAGAATGACAGTATTCTTTATTGGAAAGGAATAGGGTTGTCATGCATGGCTTCGATGTAAAGAGATCTTTTAGGAAGATGGATCGGAAGAATTAAAGTAGATGGCAGGGGAATGGTTATTGAAAGGTGTGAGAGACAATGATTTATTTTACCGCTGATATGCATTTTGGACACAGAGGCATTATTACGATGCAGAACCGAACATTTGACTCGGTTGAAGAAATGGATCGTGTGCTTCTTCAGAATTACAATGCGGTTGTTCATAAAGACGATAATGTATATATCTTGGGCGATATCTGCCATCATATGAAGATTGAGCAGGCAGATGAGCTGATTAAGAAGCTTAACGGAAGGAAGTATCTTATTAAAGGAAATCATGATAAGAACTACGATCCTCGCTTATTTGCGGATATCCAAGATTTTATGACCGTTTCTGTAAATGGCCAGTATTGTGCACTGATGCATTACCCGATGTTGTCATGGCCAAAGAAGAATAGCGGGAGTATCCAGCTGCATGGTCATATTCATGCACGGATGGATTATAACGAAGAAAATAGAGCGGAAGGCATTAGAAGATATGATGTTGGTGTGGATGCCAATAATTTCTTTCCGGTTTCCGCAAAACAGATAATAGATTTTTTCGGGAGGCAGGTGGAAACGGATGATACAGACATTATATGAGCCGTTTCGGCATTGGTCGGAGGGCGGCTCGGTATTTATACTATCGGATCGCTTTAAAAGAATATAGCGTAACTTATGAGGCAAAAAAAGAAGCTGAAAAAATACTAAAAGAGACAAGGGACATGCTTAGCGAGTCAATAAACGAAAAATGCCGTCGATTAACGCTGGAAGATGAATATCGTAAGATAATATCCGATCCATACATACAGGAGTATTTAGAGTACAAAAAATGCATTGGATCGCATAACTTGGACCGAGAGCAAGAGATTGACTACCGTGAGATTGATATCGGAGATATGGATTAGAAGAAAAAAATTATAAAAAACTATTGACACAGATTTTTGGATGAAGTATATTATGTTCGTAGGAAGTGCCTGTCCTACTTTTTGTGATACCACAAGAAGTAGAAACAGGCATTTTTCATTTTCCGGCAATATAGCCGATATAAAACTTGATGGAAGAAATATAAGAGGTAAAAAGAGTTCGATGTTATCAATGATGTCCAGAAAACAGAATATCCCCGCATTACAGAGCTGGAACGTACTCCCGTTTACAGGTCTTGTCACCATGCGCGGATTTCTGGGGTCAGAGGGCATATTGGATCGGGCGGACCATGCCGGAAATGAAGCCATTACAAGGCGAAAAAACCATAGACGATTGCGATATATCCTGGTATAAGTGAGCAGGAGAATAAGAGCAGGCAATTACGCAGACCGTCTATGGAAATGAAAACCATAGGCGGTTTTCTTTTTTGAGCGATAGGTCGTCAAGTGCATCTCGTGCTTGCACGAAGATGCATTTGACGGCCAACGGACACTCGTGTAGGGTCGGTCTTCCCCTACACGAGTGGGATTTAGTTCAGTGGTGAGAGCATCCGTCTGATACGCGGAAAGTCCCCGGTTCGAGTCCGGGAATCTCAATTTAGTGGGCATCAGCACAGGAGGTTCGTGCAGCGGTCTTATAAACCGAAGGACTCCCGTTCGAATCGGGAATGCCCGACTCAAAACTGAATATACTATGCGGGCGTATTCGAATGGAACAGAGGCTTGACTTAGGATCAAGTGATCAAGAAGTTTGTGGGTTCGACTCCCACCGCCCGTACTTAAGCCTACTTAGCTCAGGGGCAGAGCATACGCCTGTTAAGCGTAGGGTCGGGGTATCGTAATCCTCAGTAGGCGTATGGGCCAGAAGTCGCAATGGGGTGACACCGGTTTTGCAATCCGGAGATGGCGGGTTCGATCCCCGTGTGGTCCACTCGGAACAACCGAAAAAACAACAATATCATAAGGCGTGTCGGTAACAGGCACTCCGGCACGCCGCCAACTGTAACAAACGTTCTTTGACAACTTCATCAATTATGTATCCGTAGTGTAAGAGGCAACATACCGGCTTGCCAAGCCGGAGATTGCGGGATCATGGCCCGTCGGATACTTCTGGGCCGGTAGCTGAGATGGATTAGCGCTTGATTAAAGCTCAAGAGAGGAAAGATCGTTACTTTCCTGGCCCATGTTTTCCGGGTGTGGCCAAATTTGGATGAAGGCTCCTGGTTTGGGTCCAGGAAATGTGCAGGTTCGAATCCTGTCACCCGGATGATGTGCGTATGGTGTAGATGGTAACATACCAGTCTTCCAAACTGGTGTCAGGGGATCGAAGCCCCTTACGCACTTTTGGTTCCTGGGGCTGCAAGGAGTGGCCGCCTGCCTGTCACGCAGGAAAACAGACGGGTTCAATTCCCGTAGGAGCCGTCAATGCGGATTTAACTCAACTGGTAGAGTGCCACCCTTACAAGATGGAAGTTGGGGATTCGAGTTCCTCAATCCGCATATACCCGATTAGCTTAATGGAAGAGAGCACCAGGTTACGACCCTGGGTTATGTGAGGGTTCGAATCCCTTGTCGGGTACTGTGGCTGTAGCATAACTGGCAGTGCATCGGATTGTGGTTCCGAACCGTGGGGGTTCAAATCCCCTCAGCCACCTTGATGCTGGTGTAGCTCAGCAGGAAGAGCGCCTGCCTTGTAAGCAGGATGTCATGGGTTCGAGGCCTGTCTCCAGCACTGAAAAAGAGAGGAGAGTATGAAGTGTATAAGAGCGCAACATACGGAGATCTGGAAATAACGCAAATTCCAGAGAAGATCCGTGAATACTACGAGAGGATGAAGCATTATGACACACCCTTTCAAATGACTGTAGGAACAGACAGTCAGAACTTCGATACACTCAAGGTGGTAAATGTAATAGCTGTAATCTGTGAGGGACACGGCGGGATCTTCTTTTATGAGGTCACAAGACTCCCAAGAACAAATGATGTGAGGCAGAAGCTTACTACAGAGACCAACGAAAGCCTGCAGGCCACACTGAAGCTCACGGAAATCATGGAGAATGAAGAGTATAAGGAACTTCGTGAGAACCTTCAGATATCCATTCATATAGATGCAGGATGGAGTCCAAACGGAAAGACGAAGGAACTGATACCTGGCCTTGTTGGATGGATCAAAGCCTGTGGATATGACTGCGAAGTGAAGCCCGATGCTTTTGTGGCAAGCACGATAGCAGACAAAATTTCAAAGTAATGCCCGGTATTTCCGGGTTATGCCGATGTAGTTCAATGGCAGAACGCTGGCTTCGTAACCCAGTAATGATGATTCGATTTCATCTATCGGCACTTGCGGGAGAGTGGAACGGAATGACCATACAACAGTTATATCGTCCTTATGATACATATAATCGTCAAATATTTGATTTAAGACTTCTTTAGTTAATTCCATATTATCTCCATTTCTGATTATACCGTGGTTTATGAAAATTCGATAAGGTTGTGTGGATTAAATAGGCATGAAAAACCCCTCAAATTATTATATTATGGGAGGGTTTATCTGTCATTGAACTAGCAGTTTAAACGATACCTAAACTTAAAGTGATGTTATTGCAGATGAAAGGGCATTACAGATGTCAACTTAAGGTTTTCAACTGCAAAGTTAATGACAAAGCCGTTTTCCGCATATAGAATTATATTGTTATAAGATCTTGCTGTTTAGTGAGGGTTTTGTTTTATGTAAGGAGTAACATAGGCGAATGTTAAAGATAATCATAATACTGATGTTTATATTAATGAAAGGATTCGAGTTCACGGTTGAAAGGGTAAATCACATATGTCAGGGAAAGGAACTCCCGGAGAATGTCAAAGATGTTTATGACGCTGATGAATATGATAAATGGCGTAACTATGAAAATGACAGCGAGAAATTCAGCATCATTTCGGAGGTGGTGTCAATAGCATTTTCCCTGATCCTGTTGGTGACAAACGCATACGCCTGGATGTTCAGGATGCTGCCGGGATTCAATGAATACATTCAAAGTCTTATTGTAATTTTGGCATTATCTGTGATGACGACAATTATCAGTGTGCCATTCAAGTATTATGATACATTTGTCATCGAGGAAAAATACGGAATGAATAAGACCACTCGAACTACATTCTGGCTGGATGTACTGAAGGAATTCATTATATCGATCATTATTGTATTTCTGTTTACGGCTATAGTGATGTTCTTATTTGATACCTTTGGCAATACTGCGATCATACTGGCTACCGTGGTAATGCTCGTGATATCTCTTGTACTGGCTCTTATTATTATTCCGCTCATGTGGATCTTTAACAAATTCACACCGCTTGAGGATGGTGAACTTAAGGACAAACTCATCGGCCTTTGCGAGAAATACGGACTGAAGGTTAAAAAGATAGTGGTAAAGGATGCCAGCAGGAGAACTACGAAATCCAATGCATTTTGTACCGGCCTTGGGAAATTCAAGACTATATCACTTGATGATAACCTTGTGAATAACTTTGAAGATGATGAAATTGTAGCTGTATTTGCACATGAGTTTGCCCATGCCCGGTATAAGCACATTATTAAATCTCTTCCATTTTCGCTTTTTCGGACGCTCATAACCTTTGCAGTTCTGGGCCTGTTATTAAACTATTCGGGATTATGCACGGCGTTTGGATTTGACGGGGTGAACTACTTTTTTGCCCTCCAGCTGCTTTCTATTATTTCCTGGCCGCTTACAAAGCTCCTTGATATAGTATCCAACTATATCTCCAGAAAACACGAGTATCAGGCAGATGCTTTTGCGGCTAAAGAAGGCTACGGAGACAAGCTTATCGCAGCGTTGAAGAGACTAAGCAAAGAAGCCCTGTCGGATATAAATCCACATCCGGTAAAGGTGGTGCTGGATTATTCACACCCAACCTTGTCTCAGAGGATAACCGCAATAGAGGGGATATAAAATGGCTACATACGTTGTATCAGACCTGCACGGGCAGTATGAGGCGTTTGAAGCTGGTCTGAAGAAAATAGAATTCAATGGTAAAGACGAACTTTATGTGATCGGTGATGCCATAGACAGGGGCAGCGGAGGCATAAAGATCCTGCAGCATGTGAAGCAGGAGAAGAACATGGATCTCATTATTGGGAATCATGAGTTCATGATGCTTAATGCCGTGGATCCAAATGGAAAGCCTGAGTGCAACGGGCAGGATGATGTACTGTGGCTATATTATAACGGCGGCAATGCGACATTTGCTGAGTATAAGAAGCTGCACGGACAGACAAGGAAATCCCTGCTTCTTTGGCTAAACAGAAGATACCTTATAAAAACTCTTGAGGTAAACGGGAAGAAGTTCTGTCTCACTCACTCATATTATGCCGAGGAGTGTGAGAATAAGCAGTATTTCGAGTTAAGCTATAGGGATGTCTGGCATATTGTATGGAAGTCTCAATTCCGGCATGATGCAGAAACCCGGGGGTTTGATATTTATAAGGATTATGATTATACCTTCATCACGGGACATGTGCCGGTGATGTCAATAATGCGTGATTATAATAAACCAGACTTCAATGAACTCAGGATATATGAGAAGGGAAACCTTATAGATATAGACGGGGCCTGTGGGCTTGGGTATCACCCAGGCCTGCATAACGGGGCATTGTTCCTGAGACTGGATGATATGAAGGTGTTCCCGGTATTGCTTGAAAGTATCGAGAAAGAAAAGGAAAAAATAGATGAGTGAAGAAAAATATACAACAGGATTGTCAAAACCTGAGGACGGCAGTACGACTACAAAAGTGAATGTATTTGATCCTGCTGTGCGTCAGATCAGATGTATAGAGAAGACGCACGATTATCTTGGAAATGGGAATCCGATAACCGAAGAAGAACTTGAGATTGGAAAGTTATATACATTTGTTGGCGGTTCTGCAGGGAGTTATGGGAGTATGGTCTATCTTAAGGAACTGCCGTCCCGATATGGATATCAGTCGTACCTGTTTGAAGAGCTTGAACCATATGACGAGACGGTTTTAATGCAGGAACAGAAGAAGTGGCTCTTTTCAGCACTTGAAAAGAGTCAGGAAAGCATACGTAACGGTAAATGCATTCCTGCGGATGAGGCTTTTGAAAAACTGAGGGCAAAGATAGAATCTTTTGAAAATGAAGAGGAGAAAAAATACTGTGGCTCAAGGATACTGTATTTTATCAGGAATAATCCGGACAACTGGGAAGAGGAACTGAACAGGCGTCAGATAAGGACAATCCATAACGGAAACAGGGTATGTTTCAAATACGGAATAGAAGCTGATTTTTCTGATCCTCTTGTTTGCGAAGCGAGAGGAATTATAATCGACATTGTCCATCAGGATGTCTTATGCAGGCCTTTTGATAAGTTTTTCAATGTTCAGGAACAATATGCAGCTGATATAGATTGGAATTCGGCCAGAGTACTTGAAAAGATCGATGGCTCGCTAATAAAACTGTATTGGTATAACGGTGAATGGGTATTTGCAACCAGTTCCACCTGTGATGCTGCAGAAGCGTCTGTTGATGGGTATAAGGACATTACTTACAGAGATGTTATTGCCAGAGCCGATAACTATGGTAAGATCCCGTTTGATGAACTCCATAAAGATACTACATATCTATTCGAACTCGTATCCCCGCTGACACAGGTTGTGATCAAGTATGATATCACCACTCTTTATTACCTTGCTGCCAGAGATAATATGACAGGAGAGGAAGTAGACGATGAACTCGAGGGATTCAAGAGACCAAAGAGTTTCACGCTCAGATCAGTAGATGAATGCATCAATGCGGCCATACTACTGACGAAGAGTTTTATAAAGCAATGGAACTCTTCTATAAATACCGGGGAGAATTGATATCCGGTGGGTTATGCTTTAAGGAATATGTAGATCTGAAAATCTATGGGGATAAAACTAATGAATACAGGGTATTCTATATTGCGAATGAAGTTGCCACTATATGTCGAAATTCTCTTCAACCGAATTATACTGTTGAACCTCCCCGGGATATGATTGAAAATTACAAGGATCTGCCATCAGTATTCTATACACTTGACTATGCAGAGCTTGCGGATGGAAGCTGGAAGATCCTTGAAGCAGGAGATGGTAGTGTTTCCGGTCCTTCAGAGGGACAGGATCTTGAAGCGTTTTATAGAGCACTATATCAATGTTTAAATTGATCTGGAAACCGGAATAAAAACAAAGGATGTGATACTTTTGGTCGATATGAAGAAAGAAGTTAAAATACAATTTGATTATCTGAATGGTCCCATCTGGAAAGATAAGGTGAATGCAAATACAGGAAAATTAATAACGGGTATTCCTTGTATTGATAATGATCAGGAATTACAGTCATTAAACGATGAGGCCTTAGGGATGTTTGCATCATTATATTCATTAAACAATGGAGACGAAAGCTGCCGATTTGACAGAGATAAGTATTGCCAGATTAAACCTCAGTTACTCGTTATAGTTGAGAGAATTATAAGCAGATTACAAATCATAAATGATGGCTCCTTTGTTATCGTTGATAAAACACTGGACACTTTATTATAGGTATTAACTACGTGTTCAATGCTATTCTCTCTGCTGCCAATTATAATGAAGATATCAGGAAATTGATTAAGGAGAGAACGGTACACAAATGATATTATGGACAATTCAAGATGAAAAGGTCTATGAGAATATTTTGAAAACAGGGGTTTACAGATGTGATCTCGACCGTTCAATAATGAAAGAGTGGAAACCAAAGTATGATTGGCTGGTTTCACAAATGATGAAGCGAATCGGAGAGAAACCGGCTGGAGTGGAATACCCGGTATGGGCGTGTTATCAATGGGAAGGAACAAGAAAAAGACCGGATATTAGATGTGAACGCTGGAGAAATGGATGGAAAGGAGAGCGCTTTGCTTGTATGGAAATAGAAATTCCAGATAAAGACGTTCTTCTGTCAGATTTTGATGACTGGTCAATGATTCTTAATAATGGATTACTATCTATAACGGAAGAAGAGGACACCGAACTTGAACAAAAGTATAATTACCTTTCTGAGCAGGATAAGAAGATGATGAAGGAGAGAAACTGGGAAAGAGTATTTGATCTGACTCCGGTCGATAATGAATGGGTAGTAAGAGGGGATTCGATTCAAGCTACTTTCTGGGAACTTAGAAAAGATCAGATCAGATCTGTACGGATGTTTACAGCGGCAACACCAAAACCGAAAGATCAAGAGGATAGTAAGGATGAAAATATGGCTGGACGACTTACGCCCGGTACCGGAAGGATATGAGGGTGCCAAGTCAGTGAATGAAGCAATACAAATGATTAAAGAGGCAGAGAAAGCGGGAGTTGAAATAGAACTACTGGATCTTGATCATGACCTTGGGGATTATTATTCCGAAGGCGGTGATGCGATAAAGCTTCTGGACTGGCTGGCAGAGCGGGAGACATTTTATCCGATTGAAGTACATACCGCAAACCCCGTGGGTAGAGCGAATATGGAGCGCATGATCGCCAGGTATTGGGAATAAAGCGAAAAACGGATTTAACTATTGAAAGGCTTAGATGATGGGTGAATATTACGACTGGGTTAATGTAGGTAAAAAGGAATATATTTGCCCAAGTGATTTTAATTTGGGAAATAAACTGTATGAGACCGCATTTGCAGGCAATCACTTGTTGGGTGCACTGTATTCGCTGTTGTCTTCTGAATGGAAGGGCGATTCGATCATATTTTTAGGAGATGAAACGAATATAACCGAAAAAGAAACAAATCCAGTTCTGAGGTCATTGTCGCTGGAAAGACAGGCATGGAGAGAACCCGGAGTTGATGCGGATTACGTAATAGATAACTATACCTGCATTTCCGGTCTGTTTAAGGCATCCGAAAAAGAGGTTCGTGATGAGATTGCTTATATTATCGATAATGATTTCGAATACAACATATACGGAATAAAACGTGAAAATCCATATGATGGGTTATTTATCAGAGAATCCAGGTTCTTCAGATATACGATAAATCATTCAAAAAAGGAGTTCTTTGATATAGAGAATACAAGGTTAACTTATACAAATGAGGAGGGAGTTCTCACGACCAGGATAAATCCACTTCCACTGCTAATGGCATTTCCGGGATCACCCAGCGACAAATGTACCGGTTTGTGGATAGGAGATCAGATTGAGGTCAGTGATACAGCTCCACCGTCAGGATATGATGATAAAAGTGAGGAATATGGTTGGGATATGTGATTGACGCCTATATACGTTAGATATATACTAATAATATATAGGAGGGCTATATATGAACACAATAAAAGAGCTCAGAAGCACTACAAAAATGAGTCAGAATGGGTTTGCCTCATATCTCGGGATTCCTGTAGCTAATATCCAACACTGGGAGCAGGGAGTTACTACACCGCCTAATTATCTGGTGGCTCTTATATCCCGTGTTATGAAGAATGACGGATATATCAGTAATGATTTATCCCCTATGGAGATAGATGCAGTCCGTCAGACACAGGCAACACTAGCGCTGGAAGAATTGCAGCTGAATCAAAATGGTATTTCAGAAATAAGCAGGCTTGTTAAAGGTGAAATAACCCGTGAGGAATTCCAGAGAGGTTTGAAGGAGAAGTATCAAACTCATGAAGAGCGTTGATAAATATGTATATCCTGACTCGGATGTCCTGATAAATAAGTTTAATTGTAAAGATGCAGAGAAGCTGAGGGAGATTGAAGCATTATCTACAGGCGGTAACCTGGCATATCTTCAGCTGCATCCTGTTGAGGGTGATTTCGATTTTAAGCATCTAAAGGAAATACATCATTTTATTTTTCAGGATCTTTTTGAATGGGCTGGACAGATTAGGACAGTTGATATTGGAAAGAATAATCTGTTTTGCAGGGCTCAGTTTATAGAATCATACGCAGAGTCAGTATTTAGGGACTTCTTTGTCTCTTGTTATAATTCTCGTATTGATCGAGAGAAGTTTATTATTACTCTGGCAAAACACTATTCCGATATGAACGCCCTTCATCCTTTTCGTGAAGGAAATGGTCGGACTCAGCGGGAGTTCACCAGAGAATTGTGCTTAAAATGCGGGTATGTGTTTGATCTGACTCAGACCACTCATAAAGAGATGCTGGAAGCAAGTGTTCAGTCGTTTAACACAGGAAATATTGAGGGTTTTATTTCTGCTTTCGGAAGAAGCATCGTCCCTTTCGAAGAATATAAGGATTACCAATCCAAACTGACAAATACACTTTTATTCTGTCAAAGGATGACATTTAAGCTTAATGCCAATCATCATACGGCGGCCGCAAGGCGGTCGCCGATTTTTCGGGACAAAAACTATTCTCTGGATATATAGCGGATAAGAGTATAGCTATCTTTCCTACCGTCTGAAACATCTTTTTCCACCGGACCGATAGGCTGTTTACGCACAATCAGGCTGTCCAAAGAGCAGCATAAGATATCAGATAAATCGATGAAATTGTCGATTTTTGGAAGAGCTTTGCCGGAACACCACTTGTCGATGCACTGTGAAGATGTGCCTAATAAATTTGCGATATGTGCATGTTTTAAGCCACACCGGTTGATAAGATGATTAATTCTGGCAGAAATCGCTGTTATATCTATGCCTCTAAGGAGGAATATATCCTCCATAACAGTGAGGGAGTGGACATCATGCCCTGCAATATAAAGCTTGCGGGAATGGACTATATGATAATGAATGCTTTAAGCCGGGAACATCTTCTGGAGGCTTTCGTTTCACAGGTAAGAGATTCCTATGATTTTATGATAATCGACTGTTCTCCCAGCCTTAATCTTATCTGTCTTATCCTGGGGAAATATCGCTCGTAAGACCGCAACCGCTATCGGCGAAGCCGATTTAATTGCTAGTGCTCCATAATATGGTCAGATTTCCCGAAATTTAATCGTGGGTTTATTGAAAATAGGTTTTGCAAGGTATAGAATGGGGGTGAAATGAAAGACATAGTGAAATCAGAGAAAACATACTGGCATCCGGCGTTTTTCGGAGCCACAAAGTGGGAATTAAAAGAGAATAAGGACGACCTGTTTTTCGATTCTGAGTATCAGCTGAGCTAGCAGGCGTTGGAGATGGATCTGCTTGTAATTAAGAAGGATCCATCTGTGGTAGTCAAGAATGAGATAGGTAAACTTTTTAAGCGGTTCAATGTTTTTGAGTATAAGGGAAGCGGGGACTCCTTATCAATCGATGATTACTACAAAACGATATCGTATGGCTGCCTGTATAAAGCACTTGGCGAGCATGTGAATGAAATACCGGCTGAAGAGCTTACACTGACCATGATACGGGAGGCCTATCCTAGGGAGTTATTCAGGATACTTGAAGGATCCGGAGTGGTGATCACGGAAAAGTATAAAGGGATTTATTATCTTTCGGGAAAGGTGCTCTTTGATACACAGGTCATTGTAACAGGGGCTATGGACGGGAAAAAACATCCCGGGCTTAAGATATTATCAAAGAATGCACAAGAAGAGGATGTAAGGACGTTTCTGCAGGAAGCGGAACAGGCAAAGGAACCCGGGGAACGGAGTAATATAGATGCGGTTCTTCAGGTGAGTGTTTCGGAGAATGCGGAGCTTTTTGAAAAGATAAGGAGGGATGAAAGGATGTGCCAGGCGCTCAAGGAGCTGATGAAGGACGAGATAGCTAAAGAAGTTGCAGATGGAAGGGCAGAGGAAAGGGTCGAAGCAACAACAGATACCAATTTAGGCAATATAAAAGAATTGATGAAAAACATGAAGTGGACAGCTGAGCAGGCTATGAAAGCTTTAGGTTTTTCAGAAGCAGACTGCTCTAAGTATTCTGCTATGCTCTAAACTCTTCAGAAAAACATAATAACAACCAACAACGAAAGCAGTAGATCCCAGCGATTTGCTGCTTTTTCTATTGCAAAGAAAGGAATTAATGCTTATGGGAAATAGGTGTAACACGGAAATGAAGGTCCTGGCCTTTTATGACGGGGAGACCGAGGCGATTGACGCCTTTGCGGATGTCATCCGGTATAAGATCCGCCAGAGGATCCGGGACAGAAAAAACTTAAATATAACAACTGGAACTGGTGGAAATGATTCTGAGGGGGCGTATAATAAAGGGGAAGTTCTTGACTATCCGGAACCGGCGCAAGTATCGAAAACCAGAGGGAAATGCTGACGGAATACTGCTTTATGCAGGGCTGGCAGATCGTGGGGATTTATCAGGATGATGGCTATACCGGTCTGAACATGAACAGGCCCGACATGCAGAGGATGCTGGAGGACGTGAAGAAGCACAGGATAGACCTGATCATTACAAAAGACAGTTCCCGGAAGGTTCATTCTTCCTATATGGTGAAGGCCAAGAAGGGCAAGTTCACAGGCTGCCTGGCTC
The DNA here is from genome assembly GCA_000622025.1 of Lachnospiraceae bacterium AD3010. Taxonomy (GTDB): domain Bacteria; phylum Bacillota; class Clostridia; order Lachnospirales; family Lachnospiraceae; genus NK4A144. The sequence goes on from JHWU01000021.1 coordinate 46,142, forward strand.
CATTCGGTTATAAGAAGTCAGAAGAGGATTAGTACCATTTGGAGATAGACCCGGAGACAGCATGGATCGTGAGGAAGATATTTGACTATGCAGTTGAAGGTCACGGATCCAACTACATCCGCAGGAGGCTTGAAAAGGAGAAGATAGCCTGTCCCACATGGTGGAACCGCAACAAGGGCTTAAGGAACACCTACACGAAGCATGAGAAAGCGGATCCGGAGAACGGGAGGTACATCTGGGATTTCAGTGTCATTGAGGATATGCTTCAGAACCCTGTATATTATGGGGCAATAGCATCCAAGAAATATGTGTACCGCTTCAAGCTCGGGGTTATCAAGGAAAAGCATCCTGACGAATGGATCGTGGTGGAGAACCAGCATGAGCCCATAGTTGACAGGAATACCTTTTTCACAGTGCAGAACCTTATACGTAAAAGGCAGCATCCAATCAATGAGGAATTCAGCCTGTTCTCCGGCATTATCAAATGTGCAGAGTGTGGGAAAGCCCTTACCATAAGGAGTAAGATTAAAGCTCTGTGAGGAAACACCTCTTTACAGCACAGAGCAGATCAATTCTCCCCGGAGAGCCATAGAGGTTATGAAGGGGATGAGTCGCCAGCTCGATCGGGAGTATGTCTGTATTGTTAATTTGGATAATGGCAACCGCCCCATCAATTTCAATATCGTGAGCATTGGAAGTATAAATGCCTCCATTGTTACAATGAGGGAACTTCTGAAGTCATCTATACTTTCAAATGCATCCAGCATAATAATGCTCCATTCGCATCCGAGCTACCGCCTGGAAAAGCCGGAGCCCAGCCCGGAGGATCACCTGACCACCCTGAATGTGATGATAGCCACCGATCTCCTTGGAATAAAGCTGCAGGATCATTTGATAGTTTCTGGCGGCACCGGCACCACCTACAGCTATAGAACCGAGCTTAAGGATAAGTTCAGCATCGAAGGATTGCGGGATATAGTAGAAAGTCAGAACAACAGGTCAGTTCTTCTATCCGAACCCCAGTCAGACTATAAGCCTCTGGCAAAGGCAGAAGAACTGGAAGAGCAGAACTATAACCAGATAGATAATGACCTGAATAACACAAAGCCCGGGAAAGCAGTAAGACCGGAAGACCGCCCCTGCGTCATAGAAAGGATGAAAGCAGGAAAAAGGAAACTGGATGCCCGGAATACCGCAAAGGCACAGGAATCACATAAGCTAAACACAGAACAGATAAAATAAAACCACAGCGGATAACTGCGCCTTGGCGTGGTTGTCCGCAGTTTTGATGTATAATGAAAACTATGAAGATTATCATAGCTCCTGCAAAGAAGATGCGTCAGGATGACGATACCATACCATATAAGGATCTACCTGTGTTTCTGAATGAAGCTGAGACCCTTATGAAATGGATGCAGGGAAGGTCATACACTCAATTAAAGAAACTCTGGAAGTGCAATGACAGCATAGCTGATCAGAATTTCAACAGACTCCGGGAAATGGATCTGCATAAACGGCTTACCCCGGCAATATTGGCATATGACGGGATTGCATACCAGTATATGGCTCCGAATGTGTTCGAGAATAACGCATTCTCATATGTTGAGGAACACTTGCGGATACTTTCAGGGTTCTATGGGGTTTTGAAACCTATGGACGGAGTGGTTCCCTACAGGCTTGAAATGGAGGCGAAAGCCGATGTAGACGGGAAGAATCTGTATGAATTTTGGGGGAGGAAGCTATACGAGGAAGTAATAGATAAAAGCCGGATCATCATAAATCTGGCTTCAAAGGAGTATTCACGCTGTATAGAGAAATATCTGGAGCCCGGTGATAAAAATATAACAGTGCTTTTCGGAAACCGTGAAGGAGACCGGGTAATCCAAAAGGGAGTATATGTAAAGATGGCCCGTGGTCAGATGGTCAGGCTTATGGCTGAAAAGAATGTCCAGGATCCGGAGGAGATCAAGTGTTTTGATGTTCTCGGATACAAGTACAATGAGGACATTTCAGACGAAGATAATTATTGCTTCGTAAAGTAAACAGGATTTGTAAAATGTTTGTGGCTGTGGCTTGGGTGCAGCCATTATATCAGCGAATAAAATAACAATAGTTATAAATATGTGTTCGATATATGAGTGAGGATTATGGTACAGCATTTCCTTTAGGCTTAGGTTATCAGCAATACAGAGTAAAAACGGAGAGCGAGCAAAGCCATGTATAAGGAGACAGTAATGAAGCATATCGTAGTAGATCTGGAAATGAACAATGTACAGCGTAAATCAGAAGCAAGAGAAATATGCAGATTGGAGACAATAGAGATCGGAGCGGTAATGTTAGATGACAATCTTCAGGAGATGGGATAATAGTACAGTGCTTTAAGGCTACTCCATATAAACACGGAGATGAGCTGCTGTTGGATATTGAGCAAATAATACCTGTAAAGGAGGCAGAAGACTATCTGATAAAAATGGCAGATAAAGCTAAAGAAGCGGAATCTGCTAAAGAATCCAGTAGAGGGATTCTTGCTTTAAGGAAGAAATATTGGGGAGAATTACTGGAAGAATTTAACAAAGTGTCGCATCAATTCCAGAATGTAAATCCTGGAACTGATCATTGGCTCTCTGGAGGATCAGGTGTATCAGGGGTTCCATTCAGTTTTGTAGTAACAAAGAACTACGTGAGTGTAGAGTTATCTATTTCCACTTCAGAAACAGATACAAACAAAATGATATTTGATGCCTTGTATTCTCAGAAGGAAGAGATTGAAAAAGACTATGGCCAATCCTTAAACTGGCAGCGATTAAACGATAAGAAAATGAGTAGGATATCATCCCGATTAGAGAATGTAGATATTACAAATTCAGATGACTGGATGAAGATGAAAAAATTTCAATGTGAAGCAATGAAAAAACTCTATAGTGCGATACATGACAGATTAAATAAAACGTCAAGATAAATAGTATGGATAAAAATGATGGTAACGTTCTATTTTTCAGAGATATTTGATCCCGGAGACGATGAGGATTATATACCGGAACTTATGGAAAAGCTAAATTAAATAAAAATAGAAACGGACAATTCGGATGTTGATTAACATAGTAATTCTTGATCAAGATGAAAAAGGATGGAGAGAGCAATATGGGATCTGAAGAATTCTTGTGGGAGAGTCAATTGCTTATTTCAATGGTTAGGGATTTGGAGAACACGCAAGATAAGTACGGAGGGTATGCGTATAGAATGACTATCCGAAATATTCTTGCTGGAAATGCTGATGCTGCTATTGCGCCCTTTTTTAAGGATAAGCCTTATTACGGCCTGTATGGAAGACTCAGCCTCGATGATGTGGAAGGGATTATGGATTCGCTTGTAAAAGCAAATATGTTAGAAGTTATATATATGGATAACGGTAAAAAATTGTACTGTACTCATGAGTATTATGTTGATACTTGTAGAAGAAATCTTTGATATGTTCTTTATTACTAAAGTACTGGATAATTTTTGTTGGGGTTATACATAAATATGGGATTTGAAAATATCAGAATGTAGTAGGATTGGAGAAAGGGGTGTTTATGAAAGCATTATCAATACATCCATATTATGCAATGGGAATAATGGTTGGCGAGAAAACCGTTGAATGCAGGAGTTGGAAGACGGATTATAGGGGCGATATTTTGATATGCGCAACACAAAAGAAGTATCCGGGGACAATCCCCGGGCATGCTCTTGGTGTTGTAGAGCTAATAGACGTAGTTCCTTTTAAGAAAAAGCACCTTAAAAATGCCCTTATGGATGATTATAATCCCAGTGATTATGCGTGGATTTTAACAAATAACCGGTTGATAGAGCCAATTCCAGTTAAAGGAAAGCTTTCTTTATGGAATTTCGAAGACGAAGATAGGATTAAATATATTCCGGAAGAGGAATGGGTATTGAAACCGGGGGACGATCCGGATGAGCCCGGAGAATGGTTTAAGAAGTTCTGGGAACCATTGATTATTTAAGATTTATTGATTGGATATCATGTAAAGTAGAGGAATTTAATTGTGGGCATACTTGATTACGATGAAGAAAGAATCAAAAACCTGTACCACAGAGCTTGGCTAGAATCCGGAAGGGGATTTGTTGATACTAGAAAATACGACTATTTGGATAAAGCTCTGTATATGTTTGTACGAGAAAACGGTTGTACTTATGACGAAGCACTGATTCTTGCCAAAACGGGGGAAGAACCGGGCATCTTGGTCGATGATAAAAGGGAGAAGGAGAAAATCTATGGCAGACATTAAATTTGAAATCAAGGAAGAAATCGCGGTTTTATCAGAATCCTCAAAGGGGTGGAAGAAAGAACTGAATTTGATCTCATGGAACGGTGCGGATCCAAAGTATGATATTCGTGATTGGGCGCCTGATCACGAAAAAATGGGAAAGGGTATCACCCTGACAAGGGATGAGGCAAAGCAGTTATATCTGGCTCTAAGTCAGATATAGGAAAGGACTATTCAATATGGGGAACTCTGGTTTGGAGTGGAAGAATCTTTTTACGGATAGCATGTTGCGGGGTGGACAGGAGTATATTAACAACAGCACCGTCAAAAATATAGTAGCTACTGACAGTGAAATTACGGGAAATGTCAGCGGAATTGATGACTTTCAAGTAAAAATTGAACTGGCAGATAATTCTGTTTCGAAATTGAACTGTTCCTGCCCTCTGGCCCAATTAGGAGCAAGATGCAAACATATGGCAGCTGTGTTATTGGTATGGGATAATATGAACCGTTCCAAACTTGAATCTGGAAATATCACAGGTCCTGACGAGACAGAAATAAAAGCTGAAGTGCCGGAAATATTACCTCCTACTTTGTTCGGGGTGGAAAATAATACTGATAAAGAGGAATCTGCTCCCGAATCAACCACTTCATTCATACCGAAGCATGATGGAAGAATTGAACTAGAAGCAGATATCAACACTTTCTTCTCATATGCTTTACAGCAGAACCGTGTGGCAATCGTTCGCACCGTTACTGTAAAAAACGCATCAAAAGCAGATTTAGAAGATCTGTCTATTCGTGTATGGACAGATGTTGATCTGATTGATGATTTCGTTGAAAAGATAGATATTCTTACGGCGGGAGAAGAGCACTGCTTCCGAAATCTTAAGATTATGGTGCATGGAGATTATCTCGCATCTTTGACTGAGCGTATTTCCTGTATTCTGTATGTGTCGGTGACAAAGGGCAATGAAGAGCTTGCGAGACAGAGTGAAGATATTTCCGTGCTGGCATTTGATCAATGGCCGGGATTTCCGAGATATTTCCCGGATCTTCTTGCTGCTTTTATTACTCCCAACCATCCGGCTATGGCAGGGCTTCTGCAGGGAGCATCAAAATATCTTGAGAAATGGACAGGAGACCCTTCTCTTGAGGGATATCAATCTGGGGATCCGAATCGTGTTCTTGCTATGGCAGGGGCTGCCTATGCTGCAATACAGGAAAAGAATATCACATATTCCAGTGCACCGGCCAGTTTTGAAGATATGGGACAAAGAGTCAGGCTTATTGATCAGATGCTGGAAGAGCATTTTGGTACCTGTCTTGATATGACACTTCTATATGCGGGTCTATTGGAGGCTATGCATCTTAATCCTATTCTTGTTATGAGGAGTGGACATATATTTGCCGGGGTGTGGATTGTTGATGATACATTCCCGGATCCCTGGACAGATGATCCGTCCCAGCTGGAAAAAAGACTTGCTGATGGCGTTAATGAAGTCATAGTAGTCGAATGTACGGCCATGTGTTCAGGAAAAAACATTTCCTTTGATCAGGCTCGTATTGCCGGAGAGAATAATGTAAATGATTATGTTGAATTCGAGTTTTCCATAGATATTACCAGGGCAAGACGGAGCGGAGTCCGTCCTCTTCCTGTTAGAGTAAAGGGTGAGAACGGATATGTGATTGAGCATCATGATCTGAAAGAGAAGGATGTAACCAGCGCCCCTTCTGATAGGCTGAAGCTTATTGATACTTCAGATACTGATGACCAGAAGCAGGAAGTTACCAAGCAAACTCAATGGGAGAGAAAACTCCTTGATCTTAGCTTGCGTAACATGCTTATAAATATGCGCATTACGGGAACAATAATCCCAATGCTGACGGCGGATCTTCCGGGACTGGAAGATGCTCTGGCTGAAGGGGTAGAGTACGAAGTCCTTGACCGTCCGGCAGAATGGGAAATCCACCGTATTGATTATGCAAGTACTGAAACCGTTAACGATCTGGGACCTTATGGAGAACTCATAGAACTTGAAGAAAAGCACAGGAGACTTCATTCATGGCTGGGTGAAAAGGAGTTATCAAAACTTCTCACAAAAATGTATCGTTCCGCGAAGTCTTCCATGGAAGAAAATGGCGCCAGTACCCTTTATATGACGCTCGGATTGCTTCGCTGGTTCGATGGAATAAAAACACCAAAGGTTCATTATGCGCCGATTATTCTACTACCCATTGATATTATCAGGAAATCTGCAAGCAAGGGGTATGTAATAAGGGAGCGCGATGATGATGCCCAGGTAAATATTACACTTCTTGAATTTCTTAAGCAGAACTACGAAATAGAAATCCCCGGATTGAATCCTCCTCCAAAGGATGATCATGGTCTGGATGTAGAAAAGATTTTTGCAATTATCCGCCATGCTGTTATGAATCAGAAAATGTGGGATGTTATTGAGGATGCCTTTATCGGTAATTTCTCCTTCTCACAGTTTGTGATGTGGAATGATATACATAGTCGTTCTGACCTTCTGGAGCGAAATAAGATCGTCCATGGACTGATGGAAGGAGCCGTGGATTGGGATTGTTCTATTCCGGAATCGGTCGATACGGATGATGCATATCTTCCGGTTCCTGTAGATTCATCACAGCTTCGTGCTATTAACATGGCCGCAAATGGCGTAAGTTTTGTCCTACACGGCCCTCCCGGAACGGGAAAATCTCAAACAATTACAGCAATGATCGCCAATGCCCTGACAAAGGGAAGAACTGTCCTTTTTGTAGCAGAAAAGATGGCTGCACTTGAAGTTGTTCAAAAGAGGCTCGCAGCTCTTGGAATAGAGGATTTCTGCCTGGAACTGCATTCAAACAAGGCTGTAAAGAAGAACGTCCTTGATCAGCTTAAGCGTGGTCTTGATATCAGGGTCTGGGGAATGAGCACGGATTATGATCAGAAGATTGAAGAGATTCATCAGATGAGATCCGAGCTTGACGCTTATGCGAAAAAGCTTCATGAGAGAAGAAATTGTGGATTCAGTGTAAGGGAACTCATAGATGAATATGAATCTATTCCTGAAAACGTTAAAACATACAGGGTAAGCAGGGATTACGTTAATTCCTGCACACAGCAGGATCTTGAGATTAAGAAAAAGCTTTTATTAAGGCTGATAGATGCCGGGAAACAGTTGGGGCACCCTAAAGGTCATGTATTCTCTGTTGTTGGTCAGACGGAATATACCCAGAGCCTCCGCAGACAGTTCGAGGATGCATATTATGATTATGAGAGATCAATGGATTCCCTTCAGGGTATTTCAGCAGAACTATCAGATATTACCGGAGAGGATCGGCCGGTTTCCGTTTCAAGATGGAATGAATTCTTTGAGTTTACAGATTGTATATTTAAAGCCGAGGAAATCCCGGATTTTCTGTTAAAAGGCGAGCCCCTGGAACAGGTATTCCAGAAGCCACTTGAATACATAACATTAAGGGATCAGTACATCGGTATCAGGAATGATTTCACGAGCAAATATAATGAGAGTATCCTTACTGCTGACTTAAATGTGTTTGCCCGGCGTTTTGAAGAGGCAAACAGGAAGTTCTTCGGGAAAGCAAAGGCAATAAAAGAGGTTATTTCTTCACTTCAGCAGTATGTTAAATTTCCTGTTGGAGAGGAGCAGCTTTCTTCCATATCAGCAGGGGTAGACCGGTATCGTCAGATCACCTCTCGTTTTGAAACAGCAAAAGCTGAACTGTCTGAGTACTGGAATGCTTATCTGAAAGACAGTACAACAAAGGATGAACTTATTGCGCTTAAAGCCGAATGGGATAGTCAGCTGAACGGGATCAGACGGTTTTCGGGAGTAATAGAAACCCTGAAGGAAAGCGGCAACTACTCAAGGTGTACTGATCTCGCTAAAAAGATTGCGGATGCCAGAAGAACCATGCTCGAAAAAGAGCAGGTGATAAAGGATCTCCTGAAACTTAATTTAAAAGACAATGAGACCGACTGGATAGGCGGAAAGAAGGAACTCATAAAACTCCTGGATGAACACTTTAATGAGCTTCGTGACTGGATTACCTATCGCGGGGTTAAAGCAGAGTGTGAATCTAACGGTCTGCAGGATATTTGCAGGATGTACGAAGAAGGACTTGATCATGAAGAGCTTATTCCTGTGTTCTATAAGTCAGTATATAAGTCATTAATCTGGGCTATCATTGAAGAGGAACCGGTTTTGAATAAATTTACCGGTAATAGTTTCAATGAAAAGATAAAAGAATATAAACGTATGGAGCAGGAATTCATTGATCTGACAAAACAGGAAATGTATTACAAGCTCACTCATAATCTGCCCACCGGACACGAAGGTGTGGAAATGAGTAAGGAACTGGCTATCCTCAGGAAGGCAATAAGCAGCGGAGGAAGAGGTCTTTCTATAAGAAATCTGTTTGATCAGATACCACATGTACTGATGAAACTCTGTCCCTGTCTTCTTATGAGCCCGATATCTGTGGCACAGTATCTGTCTGTGGATAATGATCCGTTTGATGTTGTTATTTTTGACGAGGCATCGCAGCTTCCTACCTGTAAGGCGGTGGGAGTTCTTGCCCGTGGTAAAGATGCCGTTATCGTCGGGGATCCTAACCAGATGCCGCCCACCAGCTTCTTTGCGGGAAATATGATAGATGAAGACAATCTGGATATAGAAGATCTGGACAGTATTCTGGATGACTGTCTTGCTCTTGGTATGCCCCAGACTCATTTGCAGTGGCATTACAGGAGCCGTCATGAAAGCCTGATAGCATTTAGTAATCAGGAATACTATGAAAACTCAATGCTTACGTTCCCATCTGTAAATGACCGGGAGAAGAGGGTGAAGCTCTGTACCGTTAACGGAACCTTCAACAGGAAAAAGGGAAGGATAAATGAGGAAGAAGGCCGTGCCGTAGTTAAGGAAGTTCTTCGCAGATACAATTGTGCTGATCTTACTGATCAGAGTATCGGTATTGTAACATTCAATATTTCACAGCAAGGACTTATAGACGATCTTCTTGCTGAAGAATACAAGAAGGATGCACAGTTTGACAAATGGGCAAATGAAAAAGACGAGGAGCTTTTTGTTAAGAACCTTGAAAATGTCCAGGGTGATGAGCGTGATGTGATCCTGTTCTCTGTGGGCTTTGGGCCTGACGATGATGGTAAGCTGTCATTAAATTTCGGCCCGCTGAACAGAGAGGGAGGCTGGAAGAGGTTGAATGTTGCAGTATCCAGGGCAAGACTTGAAATGGTAGTCTTTTCATCCATGACTCCGGAAATGATAGATCTTAACCGTACAAAAGCGAAGGGAGTGGAAGGATTAAGGGCATTTCTGGAATTTGCAGATAAAGGAAGACTCGCCGGTGGCGGCTTCGAGGCGTCCGGAAAAGCTAAGGGAATCACGAAGCAAATATGTGATGCCATAGAAGCAAAGGGCTTAAAAGTCCAGAGAAATATCGGGCATTCTGACTTTAAGATAGATATTGCGGTTGTTAATCCATATGATGAGAATGAATACATTCTTGGAATCATGCTGGATGGAAATACCTATAAGAGATCAAAAAACACCAAGGACAGGGAAATATCACAGTTAGGGGTTTTAAGCGGCCTTGGATGGAATCTTCACCGTATCTGGACAATGGACTGGTGGGATAATCATGATAAAGAGCTTTCTTCTCTTATGGAAATAATAGAAGAGAAGAAAGAAGCGGCAAGAATCGTTTCTGAAGAGGGGAAACCTAAAGACAGGGGACCGGAATCCGAAGAGATAAAATATCAAAAATCCGAGAATAATAAACCAAGGGAAAAGAAGGAGAAGAAGGAAGATAAGGGCAATGGAAGCTTTGAAACCCATGAGAAATTTGCCCCGCGTATTCCACATACTCAAAGTAAAGATGAGCTTTCGGATCTTGTTCAGAGCGTGCAGGATGAGATGAAAGCAACAGAGGCTGTAAGTGCGGTTTCATCGCTGCAATATGAATTAACTGATTTTGTCAGCGCAGATGTGAAAGCAGAGCAGGCAGTATTGCCGTCAGAGTTTTCGTCCAAAGCGGGGAAGGAAATCATTTTCGGTGTAATACAGGAAATAGTCAGGATTGAGGCTCCGATTTCCTTAGAACGGCTTGTGCCAAAGGTTTTAAGAGCAGTTCAGATCGGGCGCGGAAACGCTGAGTTAACTGATGCAATAGAAAAGCTTATTAAAAAGCTGGATATAACAGTTAATAAGCAGAACGGTCTTAAGTATATCTGGAGATCAGATCAGAATCCTGATACATACCAATATTACCGTGCAGACGCATCCTGTGATGACAAACGGACAATGAGTGATATCAGTCAGCAGGAGCTGAAAAATGCCATATGTATAGCGATAAGGAATAAAGGGCCTCTTGGAAAAGATGCACTTATCAAAGAAACTGTAAGGGTTATGGGATATGGAAGATCCGGAGCGACAATTGTTGAGGCTATTGAACGTGGCCTTAAGTACGGTAGAAAGACCGGAGAGATCATGCTGAACGATAATAAGGAATTTGTCCTTGGAAGATGATACTGACGGGAGGATGAGTTATGGAATATAGTTTTCCGGATTTGGATCTGTTGGAAAACCATAATACAAAGAATAAATTCATGGACCGCGAATACGTCCAGGCTATGGCTGAGGAACTATCCAGTACGCTTGAATCATTTAAGGTGAAGTGTAGGATCACGGATGTCAGGATGACTCCCTTTGCAGTGCTTTTCGATGTAATGCCGGATCCCGGTGTCAGTGTAAAGGCATTTAAGAACCTTCGGGTTGACCTGGAAGTCCATATGGCATCTCCTGTGGAGATTGTTGGGATTGGGGAGAAGGAATTTACTATAGGAATAGCTATAAAGAACTGGGATCGTCCTCTTGTAAGCCTTCGGGAAATAATGGAGTCCAAAGAATTTAAGGATAATGATTATGCTATCCCCATTGCTGCAGGAATTGATGTTCTGGGGAAGGAATTTCTTTTTGATCTTGCAGCAACACCGCATCTACTTGTAGCCGGAACTACCGGGTCCGGAAAGAGTACCTTCATCCATGACATAGTGATGAGCGTTGTATTTTCAAGGACTCCGGATGAAGTTAGATTCCTGATGATAGACCCGAAGCTGGTGGAACTACAGGCATACAACGATATCCCTCATATGTTGATGTCTGTCATCAATGATACTAAGAAAGCTATTGAGGCGCTTCAGTGGGTAGATCAGGAGATGATGGAGCGGTATAACAAATTTGCTGCAAAGAATGTTAAAAACATCGATTCTTACAATAATGCAGTTTCCGCGGATGAAAGGATACCGCGTATCGTGATAATCGTGGACGAGTATATGGAAATGATGTTTCAGGCACCAAAGGAATTGAAGGAGTACATCAAAAGGCTTTCACGCCTTGCACGCGCCTCAGGAATTCATCTGGTGCTTGCTACACAGAGACCGAGCTCAGATGTAATCACAAACGATATAAAGGCCAACATTCCCTGCAGAGCATCCTTTACGGTGGTGGATTGGAGAGAATCAAAGACCATCCTCGACAGAACCGGCGCAGAACGCTTGCTGGGCAATGGGGATATGCTTTTTTCTGCAGCTGAAACTTCAATACCCATACATGCACAAGCGGCATATGTGAGTTATGAAGAGATTGATCGCGTGATTTCTGAGATACATGGATGATATGATTTTATGTGAGGTGTTGATAGGTAAATGGAATTAGACAACGAAGAAAAGAATTATTATCGAATACTTCTGAAAGATGTGTCAGATACTGGACTAAGTAAGCCCATTACGCTTGCAGGCAAGTATCAGCATGATGAACGTTTTGAATACGCCACATTTACAAATGTTAGGATTTTGCTTAGCCCGCCATATTCAAAGACTAGGATCATTTGTGATCATCTCAATATTTTGAAAAGGGATATTGTACAATTCTACGACTTAGAAATAGAAGATAATAAAAAGAAGTTCTTTTTTGTTGGATATCCGACGGAGTATCAGATGGGCGCAGGTGGGGGTATTAGATATGGCTTTAGGCTATCGGAAGAAGTATCTTTTGCACCGTTTGGAATATTGAGGGAGCGAGAATTGTATCAGAATAAAATAGATACGGAATGTGCGGATCTATCAGAATGGGTACAGAACAATATAACTGAAAAAAATATAGGCGTACTGAAAAAAATAAAATAAAAAAAAATAAAGCCTGGATCTTGAAGGTTTTATGAATGAATTCGCTTGCAAGAGATGGAGAAAATCAATAATAAACTCTACATATGGACATTGAACATTACTACGAAGAAAAAGGTCAGGGAGAGCCACTGATATTGCTGCATGGTAACAGCGAAGACAGCTCCTATTTCAAGGGACAGATAGATGAATTCGCCGTTTGTTACCATGTTTATGCGCTCGATACGAGAGGGCACGGGAAGACCCCGAGAGGAGAGATGCCCTTTACGATAAAGCAGTTTGCGGATGATCTCTTTGGATTCATGGATGAACATCAGATTGAGAAGGCACATATTCTTGGATTCTCGGATGGTGGAAATATTGCGATGGTTTTTGCAATTCATTACCCGGACAGGGTGAATAAGCTTGTGCTGAATGGTGCAAATCTGAACGCCGGAGATCGCTATTCCGGTACATTATGGAAGTGTAGTCGGAGGAAAAGCTGACGAGGAGACATTTGTAGCGAATGTGAAAGAGCCTGTTAAGGTGGAGATAAAGCTAGATCTGTGAAATGATACGAAATCTTGAAAGGATCGTCATATGACACCTGAACAGTTGGAATGGAGCAGGACCAGAGACGAACTTGTCAGTGTGATAAAGGATCTTGGCTTTCAGGAAGAACTTGGTTCAGAGATAGCAAAGATACTGGGGAGTCCTAAGGCAATGAGACGGATGATCTCGTATCTTTACTATGTTAAGCCCAATAAAGCGGATATCCTTGTGGACGAAGCTCTTGCCATCGCCAGCGAAATAGCTGCCTGGAAGGAAAAGAAGGCAAGTGAAGAAGCAAATGAACGCTATAATGAAGTCCTGAATTTCGGATTTGACATAGAGGAGTGAGGAATTGAAGCCTACAAAAGCTATATTTATTGATTATACGGGAACTATGGTTCAGGAGGATGAACCATACACCAGAGAGCTGCTCGCATATTTTATTTCGCATAGTGACCTTAAAGATCCGAAAGAGATTCTAAAGATCGTCTGGGGTAAAGTAAAGGAAATAGAAGCGGAAAGCTACGGGGATTCCTTTGTTAAGATTGATGAAAGGACTGACAGGATCCTTCAGTATTGTGTTAAGAACTGTGGCCTTAATGGTGATCTTTCCTATATGCATGATGTATGGAGAAAGATATGGGTGCACGCTCCGCTATTTGATGATGTTAAGCCTTTCTTTGAGAGATCAGAACTGCCAATATATGTATTATCAAATGACGACCTCTGCTATCTTGAAGAATCTATGAAAATAAAGGATCTTCATCCTGCAGGGATCATTTCTTCAGAAATGGCGAAAGCCTGTAAACCGAACCGCCTGATATTTGAGAAGGCTCTTGAAATATCAGGGGTAAAACCGGATGAAGCAATCCATATAGGTGACTCCATAATTTCAGATGTGGAACCGGCAAAGGAAATGGGGATCACTCCTATATATATTTCCCGGAAAGAAGTTGCCTACATTGAGGGCGTCCGGGTGATCAGAACATTGGATGAAATGAGGTGACGTTACTTATGGGAAGACTAAAGGAACTCAGGAAATACATTAATTCAGAACTGGAAAAGATGGAGAACACGGATGATATTTTCAGTGCTGCGAATCATTTGTACGGAGTGTCTCTGGCAGCGACAATACTTGCCAAAAAACGTGGATTGGATCCGGAGATAGCCGCTATGGCTGGGATGCTCCATGATATGCACGCATATAAAACCGGCTCATATGATGATCACGCCCATAAGGGAGCAGATCTGGCAAGGGAGATCCTTAGTGAACTGAACCTTACAAGTGATGAGGAGACAGATGCCATCTGTTCTGCCATATACCATCATGATGATAAGTATGCGATAGATGCTCCAATGGATGAGCTTCTGAAGGACGCGGATGTGATCCATCATACCCTGAATGATACCTCAAAAGCCATAAAGGAAAAGGAGCAGGCAAGGTATGACCGGATATGTGAGGAGCTGGGATTAAGGTCATAGTTAATTCTTAAAGTAATAATAAAGAATGCCGGAGGGAAAGAAATGAGTAAGTTTGAATTGATCAATGCTTCCTGCGCAGATCAGACGGTTGATGCTGTGGTAAATGCCGCAAACGGCAGGTTGTGGGCAGGCGGCGGTATATGCGGAGTGATCTTTGATAAGGCCGGTATGAAGGAGCTGACGGATGCCTGCAGCAAATATAAGACCCCGTTAAAGGACGGCAGTGCTGTGATCACACCGTCATTCAATCTTAAAAATGCTAAGGCTATAATACATGCTGTGGGTCCGAATTTTGGGGTGACTCCTACGGCGTTTAAGGAGTTGTTTGAAGCATATTACAATTCTCTTGTGGTTCTTAAGGAGAATGGATACCACAGCATTTCCTTCCCTCTTATCAGTTCAAGCATATTTGGCGGCAATCTGCCTGATCCAGTTGCAGAATCAACAAAGCAGTGTATAAGAGCATATAAGAAATTTGTGTCAGATTATCCCGATCATGAGTTAGATGTGAAGCTCTGTGCATTTACGGCTTCCGAGATGAGTAAAGCCGAAAAAGAATATGAGAACCACAATTTAAGCTGAAGGAGATCAAACAATGGTAAAGCATGTAATTCTATGGACACTTAAAGAGGAGCTGTCCGAACCGGAAAAAGAAGAAGTAAAAAAGGGAATAAAGGAAGGACTTGAAGGATTAAAGGGTGTTATACCCGGACTCAGAGATATCGTAGTCAATACTGACAGTCTCCCAAGTTCAAATGCAGATCTTATGCTAGATTCCACTTTTGATGATGAAGAAGCCCTGAAAGCATATGCCATCAATCCTGCTCACGTAGCGGTTGCAGACGGTAAGGTGAGGCCGTATACAAAGACCCGTAGCTGCCTGGATTATAAAATCTGACACTCTATTTCCGGAAAGAACAGGATGATATTCCTTGGGGTCTATCCGCTTTTTAACGGAATCTATGAAAGTAATGAAAAAGAGGCTAAATGAAATGTGGGAAATGGATTATGAAGCATCTGCCCGGTATTGGACGGACAAGGAAAAGGATGCGGTCTCAATGGATTCCGAAGATCTGCAGAAGAGGATTAATGATTTTATTGGAGAACACAATACCTGTGCATTGGCTACTGCGTCTCAGGACATGGTGAGATGCACGCCTATTGAGTATAATTATCTGGACGGGGTTTTCTATCTGTTTTCTGAAGGTGGATTAAAATTCAAGGCTCTAAAAGACAATAAGCAGGTCGGATTAGCGATATATGAGCCCTATGGAGGTTTTAACAACCTTAAAAGCCTTCAAGTCGAGGGAAGGGCAGAGATCATAGAGCCATTCACTGATGAATATATGAAACTGCTGGAATATAAAAAAATCCCGGTGGATGTCATAAAGAAGATGCCGCATCCTATGAATCTTATAAAGATCACTCCATA
>JHWU01000022.1 GCA_000622025.1 Lachnospiraceae bacterium AD3010
GAGGAGGACATCAAGGCAAGCTTCAAACACGGTGTATTGAACCTCACCCTTCCTAAGAAGGAAAAAGAGAAACTCCC
Source organism: Lachnospiraceae bacterium AD3010 (assembly GCA_000622025.1). Taxonomy (GTDB): domain Bacteria; phylum Bacillota; class Clostridia; order Lachnospirales; family Lachnospiraceae; genus NK4A144. Next base: position 78 of record JHWU01000022.1, read on the forward strand.
CGAAAAGAAACAAATACTCATCGAAGGATGACGTTAAAATGGGCCTGCGGATTTCCCGCAGGCCCTTCTTATATTCTTCTCACCTTATCATAAAAGTGCTAGACAAAAGAAAATGTACCGGTCTCCCGATACCTATTTTTCACAAAGCAGAAGCAGCTTTTATCTGTGCCAACAATACTATTTTAATCGTTTCATCCTTAATCCCCTCCAGCAAAGACAGTGCCTCAGATAAGAAATCATCGTCACTATAGGTATAACCGAGTAGATAGTTCGGTGTAGTCTGAAGCACTCTGGCCATCTCTGCCAGTCCGCTATATTAATATGCGCTCCAAGGAGCTCCATCTGAAGGAAAGAGCCTTAAAGGACAGTCTTCTTATCCTAAGCCGTGTTTTTGAGTTCGCCATGAAGCATGACGGGATCATACAGGATAACCCCGTAAAGTACGTGGATCTCCAGAACTACTACAAAAACTGTGATATCTCGACAAAGTGTTCCGACGAAAAGATATACACGGAAGAGGAAATAGAGTCTATAAAGAAGCGGATTCGCCAGGAAATGTCTGAAAAAAAATATGATCCTATCGGATACGCCATGCTGTTTTCAATAGAAACCGGGGTCAGGGTCGCAGAGATACCCCCTCTCCGCTGGGAGGATATTACTGAAAAGGGTATCCACATCCACAGGCAGCAGCGCATGACACGGATTAAGGGAGAAGGCCGGACATTTGAGGAGCTTCCGTACACCAAAAATGAAAGGCTCCATCCTAAAGGTGGAAGATTTTTCCCGATCACCGATGCTATCGAAGATATTCTGACCGAACTTAAAGAACTTCAGGAAAAACTCGGTATTTCCTCGGAATTCATTTTCTGTGATGAAAAGGGCGAGTGGCTTAATAAGGAAACCTATGCCCAGAGATTAAGGCGTATGTGCAGGAGAATAGGTTATGAGATCACCAATAACCACGCCTTCCGTATGAGCCTCAACAGCAATGTGCTGATTCCCCTGAATATAAAAGTCACAGAGAGGGCTTATCTCCTCGGACATTCAGTAGAAATCAACGAAAGATACTACTCCCATATGAGGACAGAGAGCCTTGATGATATAAAAGATCAACTAAACAGGCCATTCACGCAGCGTTCACGCATAAAATTGATCAAGTTTGGCAATAAGAAAATCTCGTAAACCCAGTATTTACAAGGCTTACGAGACTTAAGCAAAAGAGCGACAGACGGGATTCGAACCCGCGGTCTCCACCTTGGCAAGGTGGCGCTTTACCAGCTAAGCTACTATCGCACGCACGTTTCATAGAACGCTGTCTGAAACGAATGATATTTTACCGAATAATAGATTCTTTGTCAAGCACCTATTTCAAATCACTCAAGGATCTATTTCAAATCACTCAAGGATCACTCAAACCCTTTCAGAACCTCCCGGTAATCCTGAAGATTCTTTCTGAGAAGCTCCGGGATCTGAAGCTCGTATGGGCATTTCGTAAGGCATACCCCGCAGTTAATGCAGTTTTCTATCTTCTCCATCTCGTTCTGCCAGTGCTCTGACAACCAGTCCTTGCTCGGCGCACGGCGGAGCATCAAAGCCATACGGTTGCACTGGTTTATCTGGATCCCGACTGAACAGGGCATACAATATCCGCATCCCCTGCAGAATTCACCTCTCAACTCTTGTCTTTCTGCTTCAATGAATGCTTTTATTTCATCATCCATTTCCGCAGTTTTATCAAAAAATGAAAGCCACTCATCAAGTTCGCTTTTTCTCTGGATACCCCATATGGGTATGATTCCGTCATACTGCGAAATAAAGGCCATTGCAGCCTTCGAATTGGTAATAAGCCCACCGGCCAGTCCCTTCATAGCAATAAAACCGACATTGTTTTTGTTGCAGATCTGTACCAATTCCTTTTCCATATCAGAAGCAAGATAGCTGAAAGGATACTGGAGAGTTTCATAAAGCCCGGAATCCGCTATTTCCTTTGCAACCCCGATCTTATGCGCTGTCCCTCCAATATGACGGATAAGCCCTTTTTTCCTGGCTTCCAGCATACACTCATACATTCCTGTTCCATCATCCGGTTTCCAGCACTCCCCCATAAGATGGAACTGGAAAATATCAATGTATTCTGTTTTCAGCTTATTCAAAGAAATATCCAGATCCTTCCAGAAATCCTCCGGTGTTTTGGCAGGAGTTTTTGTGGCGATAACGATATCCTCCCTCTTTACCCATCCGTCTCCGAAAGCTGCTCCGAGTTTTTCCTCACTGTCGCTGTACGCTCTGGCAGTATCAAAAAAACGCATTCCGCCCTTGTAGGCATCTCGAAGGATCATTACCGCTTCTTCCTTTGAAACCCTCTGTATGGGTAACGCACCAAAACCGTTCTGGGGAACTTTTATTCCCGTGGATCCTAATACTATCTGCTTCATTCAGTACTTCCTGTCCTTCCTGTTAGGTCCGGTACAGCGATTCTTAAATACCCGGACTAATTGCTTATCTGCTTTCCGTTTGCGAAAAAGACGGGTGAAGGGGAAAAATATCAGCAGTCCTTCAATGTTCCGCACTTAAACGCGCAGCCATCAACCATATAACAGGTATTTTGGCCGCCAGCCGCAGCATTCAGAACTTCTTCATCCAGTTCAAAATCAGAAAGCTCTTCCAAATAGGCTTCAGCTTCTTCCTTCGTTATGTCATAGCCTTCACCCTTTGCAAGCTCCATGAGCTCCTCGGCTGTTTCACACTTCATCGCCTTAATGACCATCTCAACTGTGAGTTCATTCTTATTGATCTTTGCCATGATTAACGTCCTTTCTTTATTGCGTTTACATGATCAAAAACACTGTTATGATACGTGAGAGACGATGCCTCTCCTGTCTCATCATAAACCACATCAAGAGCGCCGTAAAGACCATTTACCAGGAATTGCTATGACTGCTGCCTCAGTACAGGGTTATTCACTGCCTGATTATTATTTTTTTCAACCTGATTATTTTTTTCAGCCTGACGAAGCTGCTGCTTCTTCTCACGAAGAGCCCTGCGTCCTCCGAGATCAATACCTTCCTTCTTTTCAAGATCCACCAGATTAAGTTCCCTTATTACCTTATCCGCAGGGTTATTCTTTCTCATATCTGCGATGAAAACATGGGCCGCATAAGGATCCATGACGCCGTAGGCCGTCACAGCCTTTTTGTAGTCCGGTGCTGTCCTGTTTTGAGGATTGCTGATGTAGGTCCTAAGGCCATCCATAGCTTCACTCCTGAGCTTATCCATCTTATTCTTGATCTTATCCTCATATTGCCCGCCCAGACCAAGAGCCACCTGATTGCCGGACAAACTGGTCATACACGCATTATGGTACTGCACAAGCTTTTCAAATTTCTGCTCGAAACCGGTGTCACCCTTCATCAGCTTCCCGATATTATCCTGCTCTGCCTTAAGTCTGTCTTTATCTGTAAAAGCAGTATCCTCTCTGACACGAAGCACTTCCTCCACAAGTCCCTTTTGTCCGTAGCTGTCTGCCTTCAGATACCAGCGCTGGCTCTCTACTGCTCTGACCTCCATAAGAAAGCCTCCGTCAGCCATCTGTCTATGCATGAAATTAGTAAATTCGTGCACATTATGGAAGGAGGTATTGTCTGCCTTCTCTCCATGAAGCCCCGCAATGTTCATATCAGCGAAATTTTCCTTAGCCCAGGCAGGATCCAGTTCATTCGCAAGAGTAAACATTATATTAAAGCGTGTATTGTCAAATTCATTCTTTGAGTGCTTATGGATGCGGTCATACCCGGGATCGGTAAGCCAGGTCTTTACATCCGCCGTGAGCTTTGCTTTGTCCTCAGCAGTTGCCGTACCGTCCCGCAGCTTATTCAGGCTCTCCTTTATGGTCTTATACTGCTTCGAATCCCGGTGGAAGATGGAATCTGAGGCATCCAGCATATTGCGTATAGCATCTACGGCATTTTCGCTTTTCAATCCTGTCTTTCCTTCGAGGGTCGTCTCCTTCCCCGCTCTTATGGCCTCTATCTCCTTATTGAGCTCACCCATACCGGACTTAATATATATATCAGCTTTTCCGACAAAGGACGGATCTATGCCGAGATGGTTCTGTTTCGGTGGTTCATTTCTTATCCAGGATCTCAGCTCGTTATATACTATGGGATCCGCCACAGACTTTATCTCATCAAGGCAGTTTTTCTTTTTGGCCTCTATGGCTTCGATCCGGTATTCTGCCGCCAGACTCCTCAATTCGTATTCAAGCGGCATGCCCCCGTTCTCGCCCAGATGATTAACATTATCTGAAACGTTCAGCACATTTTTAACTGCAAACTTTGCCTGCTCTGAAATCTCTTCATTGTCCATAAGAGCGTCTCTTGCGGTCTGGAGATCATCCAGCTTTTCCGCGATCTCATTATATAATTCCGCTCTTTTTACCGGATCTGTTTCATAGGGCTTCTTAAGGATCTTTTCATTAAGGAGACCATTAATCTCCCTAAGCTTGCCGGTAAAGTCAGCTGTAACTGCTCCGCCTGACTCCAATACGGAATTATTCTTCTCGATAGCTAATGATAATTCGGCAAGATGAGTATAAAGACCCAGATCGCTTAAAGACCAGCCGTTGGCTATGGCATCTCTCCTTATTGAGATAAATTTCAGCATCGGCTTCATTCCTCTGTCTCCCGAAACCGCATCATCAAAGGAGGCCACCGCAGTACTATGACCGAATACGACCCTCATATTATTATCAGCAAATTTGGGATCATTCTCCTGCTTCGCGATAAGGTCATTTGTCACAGTTTCTATGGTAGTGTAGCAGGCATTCATCCTGTTCCAGTATTCTCTCTCCCTCTCCGGAGAGACCTTACCCTTCTGCTGCTCGATAAGGTATTCACCCCAGATATCATTCAGCTCATACTGTGCATTTATCACCTTATGCCAGGGGAATATCTCCGCCTTTTCCTCCATCTCCGCAGCGGTAAAGTCCTTGGTCTTTCCGGGTACGATGGGATTATTTTTCCTTTTATCCTCAGGGATAGGCGATCTGAAGTTTGCCTCACCGACCTTCAGCATGGGATCCATCGCCTCGAGCTTTATCTCCATAAGCCCTCTGTTGGCATCCCGCAAGAATCTCTGATAGGGCTTTATATTAATGACGGCTGCAGTCTCCCCGCTCTCTATTATCAGCTGTTCCGCACGGTTTATACCCTTTTCCGCAAGTATCAGTACATCTTTTATACTGTCTGCAAAGGGTTTATTGATGAGACCTCCCTTAAGCTCAAAAGGCACGACATAGGATTCTTCAAGCTCCTTCTTTTCATTTCCGGTCAGATTTTCCTTATTGAAGATTTTATTATTCTCCCTATGGTTCACGGCCTTGATCGCTATCGGCATGACGAGTCCGCCGACACATCTTGCTATCTCGGCTCTCTGCTGGGCGGGTGTGAGATCCCCCGGTGAATCCAGCACCTTGTTCAGACGATCTGTATATTCTTTCTGTCTTGCTTTCTCCTGTCCTTTCTCCTGATCATCCAGTGCTTCGTTCATCAGAGTTGTCTCAGACAGATTAGGATCTATCGTCGGTATAACATTGGCAGTAAAACGGACCATCGCTGTTAGATGGCTGGATCCTATGTTGGAATAATTCTTCTCCGGTGCATTGAGCTGACGCAGACGCAGGGCATCCTCCACATCTTTAAGAACCTTGTGGTTATCCGCTACATAGTAAGGAGAATCCGGACGAGTCAGAACATCCAGAGCTTTATTATAATCATCTTCCCTTCCGGGAGATATCCTGCTGAAGGCATTCCAGTCTTTTTCGCCGATATAATCCTTCACCACATTGACAAAAAGCTCAGTGTCACCTCCGAGTGAGGACTGCATAGCCCTTATGTGGTCATAGGCATAAGGATCAGTATCGAAGATATTATTAAGCTCCTTATCCTTTTCCCTTATCTCCGCGATCCACTGAAGATCCCTTTGCTGCTCTGCATCCGTATATTCCTTTACCGGATGACGGTCAGCCATGGTCTTAAGGGCAGCAGGATTTTCCAGGAAGCGCTTTTCAACATCTGTAAGCTGATGCTCCAGGGCTTTATTAAGATCGTTCCTTATGGCGCGTAAGGGTACCAGGCGGTCCAGGGTCTGTTCAGGCATCCTGTCGATCTCTGCAATAAGTGATTCCAGAAGGGCCTTACGATTTCCTTCATTCCCCGGCACCTGCGATAAACAGTTATTCAGCTTTTCTTCGAGCGAATTTACCGCTCTAAGCTCTTCTTCCGTATATCGGGGAATCTGAGGCATAGCAGGCTTTACGGGTTTCCTGAGATTCTTCTCCCCGTTAGCCTGCCTGGTATTATAATCAGTCAGATTCTGATTGTATTTATTAAGTTTTACCTGATATTCTTCCCAGCTTTTATTGACTTTGGCATTGTTTCCCCTTGCAACAGGGATAATATGAGCAAGTCTTCCTATGGCAGTGATATCGGACATTGCCCAGCCGTTTATGATCAGTTTTCTCCTGGCCCTGTTTATCGCAGACCAGTTCTCAAACTGCCCCCTGCCTCCAAATGAATCATAATATGCTCCGTCCACTACCCCCGGGAAAGCTTCCTTTACGTCTTTATGATTAATGTTTTTCTTAATCTTGTCTATGGCATAAAGGCATTCTGCCCCTTCGGTCAATATCACTTCCCTGACCTTGATCTCATCAGCTTCAGTCACATTTCCGCCCGAGACCTTATTCTCATATTCTATTGTTGCATTCGTAAGTTTGATTCCCTTTGCGGGTACTGTAGACAGCGGTAATACCTTGTTTGCCCTGACATAATCCGTGACATACAGCTTTGAAATGTCTTTGGGATCCTTCTTTCCGATACCGTACGGTGAAAAGCCCGGTATCAGTCCTGCGTAAGAGTTTGGAAGTAAATAATCATCCGGATTTAAGGATTGTTCATCAAGGCTTCCGTTTAATGCAGCATCAGTCTGTCCGACGAGCAATTCCAGCAGATCGCGCTTTAAATCATTATTGCTAAAGTCGGCTCCGGCTACGGGCAGGCGGCCAACTTCATTTTTAAGCTCAGTTTTAAAGGATTGAAGAAGGGTGTTCAGCTCTGCCTCCAGCTCCAGGGGGTAATACTCAATATTTGAAGGTCCCATGGTGGTGCTGTTGTATGAAACCATAAGAGCTCCGGGCTTTTGCTTCAGCTCGGCTCTCTTGATTGATGCAACTTCCATTTTATTTTTTATTTTTTCATGCCATTGCTGCCACCTATCCTTTTCCTCGGGAGTCGCTGCATTGTTTATAAGAGCCTGTATCGTCGCGCTAATATTCAATATGGTATGGTCGCCGTATTTATTCGATTTTTCCGGCAGCTTGACACCCGTGATACTCTCGTATTCAGCGCACAGCTCCTTATAGGCGGTTTTTACTTCTTCCCTGCTGTTACAGATCTTATTGTTATACTTTTGCCTTAAATTATTAAACTGCTCCTCCTGCTGGGGAGTTAACTCTATATTTTCCGGTAAACCAATCTTAAATCTAAATGCCATATTTTTTCCCCTTTGACTTATCTGATATTAAAGCTCTCATCTGTTCTTTCTTCCTCGGAAGTTACTCCGGGAACAAATTCTGTTACGTAAGTGTCTCCGCTCACAGCGTCAATATGATACCGGATCTCAGCTCCCGTATATGACCTGAAAAGAACCACTATCTCTTTTCCGTCATTGGATTCAATCTCCCAATATACCGGATACTCTCCCTTTTCTTCGATTTCCTTCAGATCTGCATTATTTGCGTAGCAGTAATTCCTGATCGCAGACAGAGCTTCCTCTTCTGTGATCTGTTTTTTTGAAGTATCCTCCCCGTCTTCTTCTCCCGTATTTGGCTCGTTCTCCTCTGAATACATCTGCTCTGCCACAGCCTGTATGTCGAATCCGTCAAGATCCTCCGATGCGGTAGAAAGAGAATATTTGATACCGATCTCCACATCATACCAGGTAATAAGGTCTATGTATCCCGAATCATTTATCGCCCTGTAGGTTTTACCGGACATATGTCCACCACCCCAGTTCGCAAGGGTTGTATCCTCCGGGCCTACAGTCCATTCGGTATATATCCCCGAAATATCAGCATCCTCAGCAGCTCCGTACTGTGCTCTGGCAGTAAAATTCAGATCATCCAGCTCAAAACTCAGCTGGATCATCGGCTGTGTTCCCTTTTCCGGATCGCCAAGTGCCTCGCATTTTTGCCATTCCTGAGCCTTTGCCCCCTCAGGAGCCTTGAACAGCCGGGGACAATTTTTATTTGCTTCCTCCTCCGTGATCTCCACCCATGGATTTCCCATGCCGACTTCCGGCTCTTCTTCGGAAGCTGTCTCTGTTGCCTTATTCTCCACAGATTCAGTCGCAGCGGAGGCACCTGCCTCCTTATTTATGCTTTTGCATCCTGCAATGCTTAAAGCCGTCAGTATTAAAGCACCTGTCAATGCAACAAGCCTTTGCCTTATCATTCTTTTCCCCTCTACCTCCTTTATATTCTTTTCCGGAAGTTCCAATGATTCCTCAAGCTCTGCGGGTCTTCTCCTGCATATATGCATCCCTTACCAGTGAAGGATCGTAGTAAACCTTGTCATCTGCAATAAGCCTTGGCTCCTTCCCCGTGACCTCAATTACATTTACACAGCAGTTCGGAGGAGTACTGCCATGCCAAAAAGGCTCCCCTTCAGGGTAGAACATCTGCAGCATTGCCCTCATAGCGCATCCATGCGTAAAGACCGCGATGTTTTTCCCCTCATACCTGCTGTCATTGATCAGCTCCGTAAGGAAATCCCCGGTCCTTTTGCAAACCTCCGTCATGGATTCTCCTCCCGGACCTCCGCTGAATCTCAGGGGATCATCGTAGAAATTCCAAAAGGAAGGGTCTCCAATCTCAAAATTATCCCTTTTGCAGCAAAGACCCTCCCAGCTTCCGAAATTTATTTCCTTTATCCTGTCATCCGTGATGATATCCTTTGTGGAACCTGCGTGGTTTTCCCCAAGGATTATCTCGCCGGTCTCGTATGCCCGGATAAGGGGGCTTGAGAAGGCGTAGTCAAAGCGTATATCCGAAAGTCCCTTACCGGTAATGACTGCAAGGTCTCTCCCGTTTTTATTAAGGGGCTTGTCTGACCAGCCCTGAAGTATTGCCTTTGTATTATAATCCGTTTCACCGTGACGGATGACGTATATGTGTTTCACCTAAGCTTCCTCCAGCAGTTCTCTGATATCACCGAATTTGGTGATGGCTGCCCTGTAATCATCCTTATGAACCTGTCCAAAACCATACTCTGCATAGATAAACTGAACCCCGGCCTCAGCGCAGGCGATTCTGTCACCGTCCGTATCTCCAATATATACCGGCTCCTTCAGCTTATTCCTGCGGACAAGAAGGGAAATATTTTCGGCCTTCCCTTTTCCGGTATTTCCGAAGCACTCAAAATCCCGTATATAATCCGTTAATCCGGTTTTCCCGCAGAAAAGTTCAATATATCCCTTCTGACAATTACTGACTATATAAAACGGAAACCTGTCCGAAAGCTCTTTTATCGTGTCGATCACTCCCGGAAATGCTATCCTACATGGATCCGATGTGAGCTCCTCATGCTCATACCTGCAGCAGAGCTCCATTATTTCCCTTCGTTTCTCAGGAACATCCTCAAAAAAGATATTGTCCGCTATCTCGTCCATTGGCTTCCCGAACTGGGACTTTAAGAGATCCGGGGAAATATATTCCGTTCTTTTCGCCCCGCCTTCCTTTGCTGCCCTGTTCCATGCCTTGGAAACTATATTTGTGGAATCCCACAGGGTTCCGTCTATGTCCAGAATGATCCCATCTGTATTGACAGTCATCGGCAAATTACCCTTTCAAAATTTCTCGGTTTCGGGTTCTCTTGTGAAAGAACTGAAGGTTGCCACTGCATCCTTAAAGTAAAAGACCTCCGTATTCCCGTCATCCGCAGAGTACATATTCTGAAGTGACGGATACGCATCCAGCATAGACTGTCTTGCTTCCCTGCGGTCATCCTCCACCAGCTCTCCTGCGACCCTCAGCCATTCTCCGTCCTTAAAGGCACATATCTCTACCTTGGGATTGGCATGGATCTGCTTCGAAACATCCTTTGATTTTCCGGTCTGAATATAGAGCCTTCCTTCAAAAACATGAGCTGTCCCAAAGGGTCTTACTCTTGGCTGGTCTCCGTCGATCGTGGCAAGATAATAAGTTCCCGCATCCTTTAAGAATTTTACCGTTCTTTCCATAAATTTCCGTCTCCTTTCATTGAAAAATACAGTTACCGTTTCCCTGAATCCCCTTATGTTCGCAGTTCATACAGGTTCCTTTTCAGCTCCATCATATTGTCACGAAGATATGCTGCAGTCTCGAAATCAAGCTCCGCTGCTGCCTGCTTCATCTTCTTTTCAACCTGCTTAATAAGCTTTTCCAGCTCCTTCCGGTCCATGGATTCCGGATCCTTCTTAAATTCAAGCTCACTCTTTTCAAGAGACTTCGACAGAGAAATAAGATCACGCACAGCCTTCTTTATGGTGGTTGGAGTGATTCCGTTTTCCTCATTATACCGGCTCTGTATCTCCCGTCTTCTTTCTGTCTCCTCAATACAGGTCTTCATTGAATCCGTCTCTGCATCGGCATACATGATTACCCGTCCTTCGGAATTACGGGCGGCCCTTCCGACAGTCTGGATAAGAGAAGTTGCTGAACGTAAAAATCCTTCTTTATCCGCATCGAGGACTGCGACCAGAGCTATCTCCGGAATATCAAGTCCCTCGCGGAGAAGGTTTATCCCCACCAGAACATCGAAAACATCGAGCCTGAGATCTCTTATTATCTCAATCCTCTCAAGGGTATCAATATCAGAATGCAGATATTTTACCCTTACCCCCGCATCCCTTAAGAAATCCGTCAGGTCCTCCGCCATCTTTTTTGTAAGAGTAGTTACAAGAACCTTATTTTTTTCCTTAACTGTCTTATTGATCTCGTTTAAGAGATCGTCAATCTGACCTTCAGTGGGCTTTACGGTTATCGGAGGATCCAGAAGTCCTGTAGGCCGGATGAGCTGTTCGGCACGAAGAAGCTCGTGGTTCTCCTCGTAATCCGCCGGAGTTGCGGAAACGAAAAGCATCTGATTAATATGTCCTTCAAACTCTTCAAAGGAAAGAGGTCTGTTGTCCTTTGCGGAGGGCAACCGGAAGCCGTAATCCACCAGTGTATTCTTTCTCGAAAGATTCCCGTTATACATTCCGCCTATCTGTGGAATGGTCATATGGGATTCATCAACGATTATCAGAAAATCATCGGGAAAGAAGTCTATAAGGGTTGTGGGAGGCGTTCCCAGCGGATTTCCGGAAAGCGGCCCGGTGTAGTTTTCTATCCCGCTGCAAAACCCGGTTTCCCTGAGCATTTCCATATCAAAATTAGTTCTTTCAGCTATCCTTTGAGCCTCCAGTAACTTGTCATGACTCTTAAAATAGCTTACCTGCTGATCAAGCTCGTTTTTAATCCGCCCGATCCCGGCCTCCAGTTTTTCTGCCGGCATTACATAATGGGATGCGGGGAAGATCGAGATCTGCCGAAGCTCTTCCTTTATTCCTCCGGTCAGAACATCTATGGTAACTATCCTGTCGATCTCCGGCCCGAAAAACTCCACCCTGACAGCAGTATCGTCTTCCTCTGCCGGAAAGATCTCCAGCACATCTCCCCTTACCCTGAAAGTGCCTCTGTGAAAATCCGCGTCATTCCTGGAATACTGTATATTAACCAGCTCATGGATCACGTCATCCCTATCCTTCTCCTGTCCGGGACGCAGGGAAATGATCATTGAAAGATAATCATCAGGAGAGCCAAGCCCGTAAATACAGGATACCGACGCCACTACTACTACGTCATTTCTCTCCGAAAGAGCTGCCGTTGCGGCGAGCCTCAGCTTATCTATTTCATCATTTACCGAGGAATCCTTTTCAATATAAGTATCCGTTGAAGGCACATAAGCCTCAGGCTGATAGTAATCGTAATAGGACACAAAGTATTCAACCGCATTCTCCGGGAAGAACTCCTTCATCTCGGAGTAGAGCTGGCCGGCGAGAGTTTTATTGTGGGAAATGATCAATGTCGGCTTGTTTAATGCCGCTATGACATTTGCCATGGTAAAGGTCTTTCCCGATCCCGTGACACCGAGCAAAGTCTCAAACTGGTTGCCTTCCCTGAAGCCCTTCACCAGCTTTTCTATTGCCGCAGGCTGGTCTCCGGTAGGTTGATATTCTGAATGTAATTTAAAGTCCATATATCCTCCGGGTGACTTCTATGATTTATAAAACGCTGTCTATGATCTCTTTCAGTTTCTTGGACCGGTACTCTGCGGAGACGAGATCAGCAGAAAAACCTTCTCTCAAACGGGCATTGTTGGGATGCGTCATAAGATGTCGTATCTTCCGGCTGATTTCTTCTTTATCATGCACGTCACGGATGATATCCTCGTCACGGATACTGCCAAACAGCGGAAGACATCCTGTATTTTCCGAAACCAGGATGCTGCATCCGCAGAACAGTGCCTCTACCACTGCAATACCGAAGGTTTCATAGGTGCTGTTCTGGACATAGAGCGAACTCGCGGCCATCAGGGTAAGGAAATCTTCGTGAGGAATGATTCCGTGCCAGACAACATTCCTGTGAGAACGGATCATTCCGCCCTCAGAGGCTTCCCGGCCCGCCACATGCAGAATATAACCGCATTTGCTGTCCTCCAGGGCGGAGGCAACGGTGAGAATATTTTTTTGTCTCCTCCCGCCTCCGGCAGAAAGGACAGTACCCGGTACCCGTCCGGAACTGTTCCGCCGGATACTTTCACACCTCTCTGTATCCACCGCATTATAAACAAAGTCGAGCTTCTTCAAACAGAAGGGAAAACGCTCCCCGATCCAGTTCATGAACAATTCGGAAACACAGACAACCCTGCCTGCATGCTTTAGGATAAAACGCTCATAACGGCGGACTGCTCCGGTCAGCAGTACGCCATCCGGAGGATAATCAATACAATTCTCATAAGACACTAATCCGTGCATGAGATAGACGTACCTTTTCTTCTGTAATTCCGCCAGCCATACAGCCGGATAGTTCACAAAGGCAGAGGAGCAAATTACAAGGGCATCACAGCAAAGAACCAGGCCGCAGAGCTCCCATAGCCTCCTTAAAATCCCGGTTTCTTTGGAATAGCTCACTTCATAGAATGCTTCCAGCTCTTTTTTTATTTCTATATTGGCAAGCCCCATCCCGTTTTCGGATTGAAATTTTCCAAGCAGTGCAAGCTTCATTAAAGAAACACCCCTCCGAATGAAATAGAAATCACCGCTTCCGCAGTCTTTTCAGTTAAAAAAGTATAGCATGGTTTTTGATGCCTGTGAATAAAACCTTGTTTCTTTAAGGCTGCTGTGCTATGCTCCTAAACGCCCATAGACTAACGTTTTTTCAAGGCCTCTGATTGAGAGAAGGGAAACCGTGAACAGATCTCAGATCCGAAAACTTTTTGATCTTCTAAAGTATATCCGCCCGCGGGATCTCCTCCGGGCGTGGAAGCTCCCTGTGGCAACACTTGCCGCATTACTTTACCGGCGTACCCACCGTAATCTCTGGATCGTATCGGAGGATGAGAACGAGGCGAGAGACAACGGCTTCTGGTTCTTCAGATTTGTAAAGGAAAAGCACCCGGAGCAGGAGTGTATCTACGCGATCCGCAGGAATTCTCCCGACTTTGAAAAAGTTGCCGCACTTGGGGATACGGTGGAATACGGCAGCCTGCGGCACTGGATCCTATATCTGTCCTCCTCTGTTCAGATCAGCAGTGAAAAGTCCGGTGATCCGAATGCTGCGGTTTTTTATTTTCTGCAGGTGTACGGTTTCCTTAAAAACAAACGCATCTTTCTGCAGCATGGCATCATCATAAATAATCCGGAATATTTACATTACCCGGAAACAAAAATCAGCCGCTTCCTCTGTGGCGCTTACCCCGAATATGAGTATATCCGGAAGCACTTCGGCTACCCGGAAAGCCATGTCCGTTATACAGGTCTCTGCCGCTTCGACGGTCTTCATCACTTTGAAACTGACCCTTCCCTGATACTCATCATGCCGACATGGAGGAACTGGCTCGTGATAAGGAAAGATAAACTACGCCGGATCGAGCAGACGGACCGGATATCGGAGGCTGATTATTTTACGGGCTGGCGGGATTTCCTGGAGGATGATGCTTTGCGTAAAATCGCTGATGAATATAATGTCCGCTTCATCTTTTATCCCCACAGGCATATGCAGCAGTACCTCGGACTCTTTCCGACCGGACTTGAACATGTTGTGATAGCAGGCCGGGAGCACTATGATGTCCAGGAACTGTTAAAGCGCGCTGCTCTCCTCATTACGGACTACTCCAGTGTCTTCTTTGATATGGTCTATATGAGGAAGCCGGTCATTTTTTATCAGTTTGATCAGGAGAGCTTTCGGAAGAACCAATATCCGGAGGGCTATTTTCATTATGAGGACAATCCCTTTGGCAGAAGCTGCCGTATGAGGGACGATGTCTATTCTCTGATCCGGCTGACAATTGAAAACCGCTTTTCCGTTTCCCGGGAGTACCTTGAAGCACATTCGCGCTTTTTTCCGCTTTATGACACAGAGAATACCGCCCGGGCTTATGAAATCGTTAAAAACTTAAGCGACGGGAACTGAACGGTATCTTTACCATTTTATATCGACCCCAAGTTTCTGGATCATGCTGTTATATATCCGAAAAAACAGCCTCAAAAGATGAAGGCGGCAGAGCCGGTGTACTATATACACCTTCAGGTTCGCGCCTCTGTGATGCAGGACAAATGAAAGCCGGAGAAAAGGGCTTGTTCTCCAACCGGGAAATTCAGCATCCAGGAAAGCCGTATTCTCCCGAAGAGCTTTTTTCAACGCCGGTTCTCCAAAAGACGAAATCCTGTACATCAGAGAGATCCCAAGATGCAGAAAGGCCAGCCCATCGAGATAGGAAGCGCGTTCCGGGTGCTGCTGCAGACAGAGATCGCGGAGATGGCACATGGCCGTCCGGACTTCCCTCACATGTTCAGGCCGGATACTTCCGGTAATCGCATTTTTCCGGATCATGTAACAGACCAGCGGATCCGGAACAAAGCATATCCGGTCTGCGTTCAGATACAAAAGGTGCGAAAAGAACAGATCATCGAAGACCCGCGGGATCAGAGAGAGCTTCGGCAGGGATTTGGCGAGCTCCGCCCGGAAGATCTTGTTCCAAAGCGCAGCATTCACCTCCAGCATGAGCCCCGGCTCCTTACGAAACGAAAACTTCCGATATGGAAAGGTCGTCATCTCCCGGGAATAACGTTTTCCGCTTTCCCCGTCGATCCGGTCAAAACCGCAGACTGCGATATCCGCGTTATAAGTCCTCGCAGCAGAGTAGAGCATTTCCGCGAATCCGGGCCGCACCCGGTCATCCGGATCCGCAAAGCCGATATATTCTCCTTCCGCAGCCTCGATACCGCGGCAGCGAGCCTCCCAGACACCCCGGTTTTCCTGATCAATCACTGTAATATTCGGGAAGCGCTTTTCATAGTCCCTGAGAATCTGCAGGCAGTTGTCCGGCGAACCGTCATTTATGCAGATAAGCTGTAACCCGTCCAGGCTCTGGGCTAGCAGGGCGTCCAGACATCGCCTTAGGTACGTCTCGACCCTGTAACAGGGGATAACTATGCTGAGCCTGTATCCCATACCACTACTCCAGGATCCTGTATACCGGGACATCATTTGAAAACTCCGTCTCGGACTTATAACGCGGAAGCCCCTCTCCGCCAAGGTAAACCAGTCTTCCGAAAACCGAGTCCGCAAGGGAGGAGGATACGAGGGAAAGAACTGTTTCCTGTCCGTTGTCAGTAACAATAACTGTCCAGGGAACGGATTCTCTTCCGATATCCGAATCCGGATCTATCTCGGGCAGTTTATTACTTTGAGCATATTCCCTGTATCCTTCATGATCCAGGGTGATCATTCTATCTATGCAAAGAGGCTGCTCCCCCGAGGGTTCCTCCGTAGAAGAAGTACAGGCATGCCAGCCGCTGTCACTCTTCTCAAGTATTATGTTATACCCATTCCCGCTGTCAATAACGGTTCTGCCGTTTTCCGAAAGGTTAGTAGGCATCATATGCACATCCATTGCAAAGATTACAGGTTCTTCGTCCTTTTCAGTTATTGTGCGGCCGAAATGGGGATACCATCCACAAAACCACGGCATATCAGGGGTTATGACACATTCCGTGAGCGGCACATTTTCCGGAAACAGGAGCCCTGTGATCTCATCTGCCCGGTCTTCGGAAATACCTTTATTTACCAGCTTTTCCCGGGCTTGCGTCTTGTTGTCTGATAAAAGCTCATCCATAAAAAAAAGTGTCTCATCTGTATTACCGAAAGTGGAGAGCATGAGATTACAGCCCTCATCTCCGCTGCCGGACAGCATACGGAAAATGTTTGCCGACAGTTCCCCGTTTTCCGTGGCAAAAGCCCTGGAAACAAGAAAAGTCCGCTCTTCATGCTGGGTTCCGCCGTCAAAAAGAGTTCTTCTCCTTCCTTTTTCTTCCAGAAAATATCCGTAATCCCACCAGCTGACAAGCATCGCATCTTCCGGTGTATTCTCCCTGATCTTCATAAGACATTCCTCCAGCGGCCTGTCCGGCTCAGCGTTTTCGGCGGAAACATCGCAGATATATCTGTACAGGCCGTATACGCCGCAAATCACAGGGAACAGTAAGAGAATGAGTATCAGGCACTTATATAAATTTCGGAACATAAGCTTCCTTTGATCCATAAGGCCGCAGATGGTTCCTGCCAGATTTCCCGCCAATATCGCTGACGGTACGGCATAGAGTATGGTAAACCGCTGTCCCCTGAAAGAGATTACCAGAGTAACAGCAAACCACAGAAGAAGCAAAAGGTATTCGATCCGGACATTTTTCCTGATGATCCGTACTATGAGAATCACAGCCATAACACAGGCAGAAAGAAAGGGGAGGATTCCGCCCGCAAGGTTAATAATACTGTTATTTGCTTCCGAGAATAAATTTAACCGAAATACGTTGGAAAACGACCCGCCAAAAAGGGAAGGTTTCTGAAGTTCATTGATGGAAGAAAGGACATTCCGGAAGAGATCGCCGCCGTTGCTATCTGCTTTGGAAAATAACTGGTTAAAGTAGAATCTGATTTTTATTAAAAATTCCTTTTCCAGGATAAGGATCATGATGATGAGCCCTGCTGCAAGCAGAAGGGGTGCAAAAGAAAACAGCCCCTTTTCATTCTTCTTCCATGTGAGGAGCATGAAAAGTATAAGCGCTCCGGCAAAGATCCCCGGGAATAAATAATACACATACCAGCTATTGTAAAGAGCCGTGAAACTTACGATCAATCCAATGCCGTTAAGGATCAGGGACTTTTTATCCTTTTCCTGCCATCCCTTCACCAGCTTCACCCCGAAGTAAAAGAAAAAACAGGCTGTCCAGCTGATAACGCAGTCAGTATCATAAAAACCGGGCACAGTATTATAAAAATATGCTAAATTAAGGGCAGAAAGTACGGATGCCGCTATGGCTCCGGTCAGGCCGCACATCTCAAATACAAGCAGAAAGACCGGGATCACCACCAGGGCAGAAAGGAAAACATTCAGCCAGTAAACCGTCTGCTCAAGAGTCTGAAAAACAAAAATGGAAATAAAGCGGTTAACCGCTATGGCGATATATGCCAGCAAAGGTCTGTATGTGGAAGTGTCCCTGCCGTCCGGGGCATAACTGAAGCTGTCCCACGGCACCCCATCCTTCACTGTATCTCCGGGATGCCCGTATAATGTGATATCTCTTGTCATCCTTAAATGGTAATAACAGTCCATTTCACTTAGATACGGCAGTCCGGTTTCGCTATCCATGAAGCCTTCACCCATAGACACGACCAGACTGTGGAAGAATAGGCGGGAAAAAATGGACAAAAGCATAATGCAGATAATACAGCAAACAACAGCCGGTATTACCAATCTCGTTTTGTTTTTCATGATCTGTCGGTGTCCCCTCTGTCAGTCAATACATTTACTCCATCCGGACTTGAAAAAATCGGAAAATATAGCCCCGTATATCGCCAAAGAATCTTTGACAAGATCAAAATGTGTTTCGCTGTTATCGAAATAAACGGTTTCTATCCCGATCTCCCGTATATCCACATGGGATCTGATACAGTCTATCAGCATATTCATTTCATATTCAAAACGTTCACCGGGCAGGGAGCACCATTTCCCGAGAAAGCGCGAAGGGATTCCCCTTAAACCGGTCTGGGTATCGGACACAGTTCCGCCCACCAGAGACTTTAATACCATACTTACAATAGGGTTTCCGTATCGGCTCTTGAGCGGAACCTGTTTCTTGTCAAAATCCCTGCGTCCAAGGATCAGCGAATCCGGATACTCCTGCATTACTCCGGCCACTCTGAGTACATCCTTTGACAGATGCTGTCCATCGGAATCCGCAGTAATGACTCCCGAGTAACCCTGCGGCACTATATTGACAAGGAAGTAATTGAAAGCGTCCTTTAAGGCTCTGCCCTTCCCCATATTTACGGCGTGCGTAAGCAGGGTTATCTGCGGCATGCTCCGCAGAGTATCAAATATCGGATCACACTCTTTTTTACTTCCGTCATTGACGATGATTATGCTGTTGAAATCTGCATCTGTCAGTTCCCGGACATATTCACATAATTGTATACCGGGATTATAAGCCGGTATTACTATAGAGCAGTTCATATCAGATCATCTCCGAACAATGTTTGATACGGCAGAATGTGTTATATCAGAATAATGTCATATTCAGAGGTTCTTTGTCAATGAAGCCGCCTATAGTAGGCAACTTGTATTGACAACTAATATTATCCGCATTAATATCTTATTCTGACTCGTGATCTTATAACCTGTCTTTGGCCGGCATTCTCAATCGATTCCCGCATCAGGCATACCTCAGTACACTTTCCCTCCTTTTAGTATGCCTACCGCCGCGATCCACGGCATACCTCAGTACACTTCCCCTCCTTTTAGTATGCCTGCCTCCACAATCCACGGCATACCTCAGTACACTTTCCCCCTTTTTAGTATGCCTACCTCCACAATCCACGGCATACCTCAGTACACTTTTCCTCCTTTTAGTATGCCTGCCGCCGCGATCCACGGCATACCCAAACGCACTTTTCCACCTTTTAGTATGTATAAAATGAAAAACATAAGGAGACCGCTAATGAAAAACACATCAACAGACACACGCCTACTGTCAACCCGGAAAATAGCTGACAATATCAGAGCCCAGTTAAGTTATCTGGACGAACTGATAAAAAAGACCGCCAGGCGCTTGGAAGGCACTAACGGCATTCCGAACGGCACACTTAGAATAATCAAACACAATAAAACCTATCAGTACTATCTGAAGACCCCGGACACCAGCAGGCATAAATATGTTTGTGCAAATGAAAAACCGATGATACAAAAGATGGTACAGAAGCAGTATGACGAAAAAATGCTAAACTGGATGTATAATGCCAGAAAAAGCCTGAGCCGTTGTGCTGACAGCCTGGAAGCACTTGACATTCTGGGCATCTACGACGCAATGGGTAACGGAAGAAAAGAATTGACTGTTCCAGTAGTTATGACTGATGAAATGTATACCGACTTCTGGATGAATAAATACGAGGGCTGCAGAAATCAGAAATACGGAACAGGCTTCTTCCAGACAATACGGGGGGAATACGTACGGTCAAAGAGCGAAAAGATTCTGGCAGATACATTCAACAATCTGAACATCCCCTACCAGTACGAACCCGAAATAAAACTAAAAAATGACTCGGTATTCCACCCGGACTTTGTTCTGCTTAATATAAAGCAAAGAAAGACCCTGCTGTGGGAACATCTTGGTATGATCTCGGATGCTGACTATGCGGTAAAAAGTCTTTCCAAAATACGTATATATGAGTCAAATGATATCTTACTGGGCAGAGACCTGATCATAACTGCCGAGTCTGCCGAAACGCCATTACGGACCCGGGAAATAGAAGTAAAACTGAAGGCCTTCATTCTGAACTAATGAAAAGAACACAGCCTAACTACGACGAGACTTTCTGATGAAGCAGATGGACGTCTGGACAAGTCAAATATGAAGATTTATTCACAGAACCTTAGCCGCAGTTAGCGGAAAGTTCGACCCAACGCGTTCCGCAGGATTTGCTTGTGAATATTCAGTCAATACGGATGGAAAAATTGATGCGTTTATCCTGATATGAGAGATAACTTTATTGTTTAAAGCTTCAAAAAATGATAAACTACTATCATCCGTGATGAACGATCATTCACATCATAAAGGAGCCGCTTATGAATATTACGAAGATCACCAAAGATAATGCTCTTTCTTTTACCGATCTCTCAGAGGAAAGCCTCGCGGAAGCCGATACGCTGGCGGGCGTAGGATGCGTGGATGACAACGGCGATCCCATTGGTGCCGCCCTCGTAGACTCCGACGGTGAAAGGCTTTTGATCAGTTCGATCCGCGTTAACGATGACAGCGTTTTTGTTGAAAATTTTGCGAAAAATATGAAGTTCCTTCAGCAGGCGGAAATGCTTCTGGACTATTATCATACAGAGGAGGGTCAGCAGGCTTTCGGTCAGAATGAAGAAATTGCATCGAAGCTCTACTGGATGGTTAACATTAAGGCTGCCTATATGGAGCGTATCACCATCATCAGCTCTCCCTATTATGTTTCAATGCGGGAAGAGGATTTCACGCCGAAGACCAGAGCCCATATGGAAAAGGAGCTGAAAAAATAGGACAAGGGAAAGCTCAGCGATGAGGACAGGGCATTTTACAAGGCTTATCTTTCTTACTACGGGAGACAGAATGATGAAAAGGTCTTCCGTGAACTATTGATACTTAACGGTGTGGATCCTGAGACCATGACCAGCGTCCAGATAAAGGAACAGATCGAAGCGGAAAAGAAGAGCAAAAACAAGATCAGCCTCAAAGATATGCTGGATAAGCTTGAGGCAGAGCACAAATCCCAGCGGGATGAGTAGAAGCGATGACAAGAAAACTATTTACCAAAATGGCGACGGCCCAGATATTGTCCGCAATGACAAGCGTTCTATGCCCTCTTATCGACAGCATAGTGATAAGCAGAATGCTCGGCGTGGACTCCACCGGCGCATACGGACTGTCAAGTCCGGTCATTATCCTTTTGTCTGCTATCGGTACCATGCTAGTGACCGGAGTTCAGGTCCAGCTTGGAAAAAGCCTCGGAAACGGAGAAATGGATTCCTCCAGTGATTGCTTCTCCACTTCCCTGGTGCTTTCACTCTTTATCTCCGCCGTTACCCTGGTTCTTATCTTTCCGGGCGCCAATGTCATTATCCCCCGTCTCGGAACAGGGGCTGCCGCCGCGGACAATATCACTTTTGTTCTGACCAGAGATTACCTGAGGGGATATACGCTCTGCATAGCCTTCTTTTTCCTTAATCAGATAATGGTAGCATTCCTACAGTCCATGGGACAGCAAAAGCTCCTTATGGTATCCGTAGCGGCCATGATCGTCTCGGACGTGATATTTGATTTTTTAAGTATTTACCTGTCGGGCGGAATATACGGGATAGGGATCGCTTCAGGCTTAAGCTTTGTGATTTCCTCCCTTGTCTGTTGTATCTACTTTTTCAATAAGGATTGTCCCTTCCGTTTTTCAATTAAAAGGATCAGGCCTGAATCCGGATTGGATATACTCCGCTCCGGCAGTCCGGTTATAGTGAATCAGGTTTTTTTCACCATCCGTGTGCTTCTCTTTAACCTGATATTCCTAAGTATTTCCGGAACCCCGGCTGTTGCCGCCTTTGCAGTGATCACAGCCGTTGAAAACCTGATCTACAGCATCGCCTTCGGAGCCGGTGCGGTCACTCTGATGCTTACATCCCTCTACTACAGTGATGAGGACAGGACATCGATCCTATCCCTTATCCGTGTCATGGTTTCGTATCCATTAATTCTGTCCACCGTTACGGTTATTTTTGTCGAGCTATCCACGCCCCTCCTTATAAGCCTCTTCCTTCCCGGGGGATCCCTGACCTTTGATATCGCAGTGACGGGACTCAGACTCTTTTCCATAGCAAGTATACCCTCCATAATTGACAATATCTTCAAGAACTACTATCAGGGTATCCGGCATACGTTCATAACCAACCTGATCTCGTTTATGGAGAGTCTGGGAATTCTCATTCCCTGTGTTTTGATCTTCGGAAGGCTTTGGGGGATCACCGGTTTCTGGATCGGTACGATCGTAGCCCAGTTCCTTACGTTTTTCGCGATGTCTTCAATTATCTGGAAAAAAGCCGGCAGGATCTCGTTTTCGGCAGATGTGTACAGCTACCTTGACCGGGATTTCGGTGCAGGTCCGGATGAATGTATGGAGATATCTATGTCAAATGAAAAGGAAGTTATTGCAGCTTCAGAAAAGATTGTTGAATTCTGCCGTGAAAAGGGTATGAAGCAAAAGACCTCCATGCTGATAGGTCTCTGTGTTGAAGAAATAGCCGGAAATGTTATAGAGCACGGCTTTTCAAAAAAGGATCTTTCGGATAGTGTGAATTTCAAGCTTCTGATAAAGGAAGACAGCCTGATCCTGCGTTTCAGGGATAACGGCTCCGACTTTGACCCCACCAAATATCTTGAGCTCCATCAGGACAGCGATCCGGCAGCCCATATAGGGCTGAAGATGATAATGAGAATGGTAAGTGACGCAAGATACGTAAATACCCTTGGGTTAAATAACCTGACACTTACCATCAACCCCTGATCATCTCATTCCCTGTTCTGCCCACCAGGTATCCGGTGCCTTTTCAGGCGCTGCATTTGCGGGCAGGCTCTTTCCGAACACCATATTTATGATGGTCTTGTCACCTAAGTTTATCTCCTGTATCACAACGTCATGCAAAAGTGCCGCAGGAGATCCTCCGGTGAGATTCGCTTTCATTACCGCAGTTCTCACCCTGTCTGATAGATACTCGGAAATAAACCCTATCTCAAAGGCATCCATTAAGCTGAACTTAACAAGCTCCAGCTTGTGGGTCACAGGATTTTCCAGGGGCTCCTCGATCACATTTTCCGCCAGGTTCGGCTTGAAATCAGCTATATAAAAATCCTTCCACTGTTCATATGATTCCCTGTATCCCATCTTAAACCTCCTGGTCGGAAATAACATCCAGTACCTTATATAATAGTGTATAGAGCTCCTGTGCATCCTTTTCTTCGAGGCTCACACATCTTCCCATCTCGGTTGGAATGGAAACTGCCTTATCCCTTAAGCTTAATCCGGAATCCGTAATACTCACTATTAGATTTCTCTCATCACTTTCAGAGCGTCTTCTCTCGATATAGCCCTTTGATTCCAGTTTTTTTAAGAGCGGTGTCAGGGTTCCCGAATCAAGGAAAAGCTTCTCACCCAGCTCCTTTACATTGGTCTTCCTGACATCCCATAAGACCATCATTGCAATATACTGGGTGTATGTAAGATCCAGATCATCGAGAAACGGCTTGTAACGCCTTACGATCTCCTTTGCACAGACATATAGGGGAAAGCAGAGCTGGTTTTCGATTTTCAGACAGTCGTAATTTTTATCGCTCAAGATACTATCTCCTCTATTTCAAAAAATCCTTCGCTCAGGATAGTAATAATAACAAAATTAATGACCGCAATTAATACACGGTCATTTGATTGCTTGCAATTAAATTATGCTGTGGATAAAGTGATTTGTCAACAGGAAAAATCAATGTCTCATTTCCATACCGGTTTTCACGAAACGGAACATCCGTACCGCACCCTCATAGTACAGCTCTTCTGCATTTCCCAAAGCTTCATCGAGCGTCATCGGGGCATTTACGGTAGTCATAAGTGATGAAATGCCATATTTACAGATATCCAGTGCATCTCTTCCAAGTGAACCGGAGAGACCGAGAACGGGGATACCCATTGCTTCCGCACGCTTTCCAACCCCCTGCATTACCTTTCCGAAGCAGCTCTGCCAGTCGGTCCGACCTTCACCCGTTACAACCAGATCGACATCCTTGAGTCTTTCGTCAAAACGGATAAGATCCAGCACTTCTTCAATACCTGATTTCATGCTGCCTCCCAGAAATACGAATAGAGCAGCGCCCAATCCGCCCGCTGCCCCGGCTCCGGGAACAGTGTCGCAGTCGGTACCGAAATCTCTCCTTATCACGTCCCGATAATTGCACATTCCCCTTTCAAGCTCTTCCTGTATCTCTTTAGTCGCTCCCTTCTGAGCCCCGAAGGTCCGGGTGGCACCGTCAGGTCCGCACAGAGGATTTGTAACATCGCACATCACCGTAATGCTGCATTCCTTAAGCCTGCTGTCAAGGTCAGAGGTATCTATGGATCGTACATTTATAAGGTCTCTTCCTAAGCCCTTTAACTCACGCCCTTCCTTATCAAGAAAACGTACTCCAAGCGCCCTTGCGCATCCCATGCCCCCGTCATTGGTTGCAGAGCCACCGATAGCTATGGAAAGCTTTCTGTACCCTTTGTTCAGGGCATCAAGGATCAGCTCCCCGGTACCGAGAGTAGTCGTATTCATAGGATTACGCAGTGCTTCCGGAACAAGAGGAAGACCGGATGCCGCTGACATCTCGATGATTGCCTGATCCTGCCCGAATACTCCGTAGGAAGAGGATATCTCAGTCATCAGAGGATCGTGAACCCTGCAGCTCACCATTTCACCCTTCTCAGCTTTTACCACAGCCTCCACGGTGCCCTCGCCGCCGTCTGCCACGGGAACCCCCGAGGTCTCGCAGTCTCCGAATACCTCCTTTGCTGCCTTTGTCAAAAGCTCTATGGTCTTTTCACTTGAGAGACTCCCCTTAAAGGAGTCTGACGCAAATAAAAGCTTCATGATAATTATTACCTCTGGACACGTCCCGATCCGCTGCCTCCGGCCAGTGCTTCCACCTCGGATTCATTTACGAGATTGTAGTCCTGCTCTATGGTATGCTTAAGACAGGAGGCCGCCACAGCGAATTCAATACACTCCTTCGGATCCGTCTTCTTCAGAAGGAGAAGTACCTCTTGGCAGGCTTGCCTCGGTTGAGGATGTTGCCAGCGCGGTTCTATACCTTGCTTCCGATGAAGCTTCCTTCATTAACGGCGTTGCGTTTCCAATAGACGGAGGGGTAACCTGTTACTAAGCTGCATCAATCGGACAACCCATTGGTAATCTGGTTGATGGTTTCCGACATATGATTCAGTGTCGTAGCAATCTCTTCACTCGTTTCTCTGGAGGTGATCGCCAGTCTCCCGACTTCTTCTGCAACCACGGCGAAGCCCTTTCCTGCATCACCGGCTCTTGCAGCCTCTATAGATGCGTTTAATGAAAGGAGATTGGTCTGGGAGGCTATGCTCTGGATAATGTCGATTATCCTGAGGGAAGCCTCAACAGATTCGTTGATTATATCTGTTGACTTTACGATTTCGGCCTGCTTGTCAGCAACACCGGTCATATCTCTTGTAGCCTGATCAACGGTTCTGGTCATTTCGGACAGAGCCTGTGAAAGGTTATTTACACTGACCCTCATCTCCCCCTCGATCTCCTTGTTCTTCTTGGAGTCTGTAATGTCCAGTATTGAACCTGCGACAACTATCGGCGTTCCGTCGCTCTCTCTTACCGTATTACCAACAGCCTTGAACCACCTGTATGTTCCGTCTTTTCGCCTCAGTCTGTATTCCAGATCATAAGGTGTGTTGCCGGAATAAATTATCTCGTTGACCATACTAAGCTTCTCACTCTCTCCGAGAGCGTATTCCATTATCTGAGCGGCCTTATCGTTTATATGCTGTATAACCTCTATGTCGCTTTCCGAAGTAACTCCCTGATCACTTACCAGGTTCCCGCCATTCAGGACATTGTCTAAGCTTCCGTCGTCTATGGCCGCAAGCAGGGCATCATTGGTTATTTCAAGCGCGATAAATCAATGGTTCCCCCTCCCACCACAGTTTCTCCGTCATACATAACTACTGCCTGCCCCGGTGTTACTGCTCTCTGAGGCCTGTCAAAGACCAGCCTTATCAGACCGTCTTTCTCCGGATATACGGTAGCCTCCTCTTCTTTCTGGCTGTACCTGGTTCTTGCCCTGATCCTCATCTCTCCGGAAAGATCCGGGATGGAGATCCAGTTCAGCCCCGAAGCATACAGCGTATCAGTATAGAGGTCTTTTTCGGCTCCCACATAAACCCTGTTTTTTTCCATGTCCTTTTTTATTACATACAGGGGGCCGGCCGAAGAAATACCCAATCCCTTTCTCTGCCCGTTGGTGTAACGTACTGCACCGTGATGCCGTCCCAGTACCCTTCCTTCAAGATCAACGATGTCGCCGTCAGGATAGGGCCTGCCCGAATACTCTTCCATAAAACCTGCATAGTCCCTGTCAGGTACAAAACAGATGTCCTGACTGTCATGCTTTTTTGCGTTAATGAATCCCTCTTCCGAGGCTATCCTTCTTGTCTCATCCTTACCCATGGCTCCCAGAGGAAAGATTACCCGGGAAAGCTGCTCCTGTGTCATTCTGTACAGGACATAGCTCTGATCCTTTTCCGGAACCAGGGCCTTTTTCAAAAGCAGCCGTCCACTAGAATCATCCCTTTCTATCCTTGCATAATGGCCGGTCACCACATGATCATAGCCCTTCTCAACGGCATATTTCAGAAGCAGTCCGAATTTCATCTCACTGTTACAGTCGATACAGGGATTGGGGACAGCTCCTTCCTCATAGGTCCGTACAAATTTCTTTATGACAAGCTCTTTGAATTCCTTTGAAAAATCAACTACTTCATATGGAATACCCATCCTGTATGCCGTCTCTGCAGCATCATCTATATCCGCATCCGAGCAGCAGCTGTGACGGGCTGTCTTATCGCCGCTTCCCCTGAACAGGCGCATAGTGATCCCCAGACAGTCAAAGCCTTTATTCTTCATAAGAAATGCTGCAACAGAACTGTCCACCCCGCCGCTCATAGCTATAAGTGCCCGTTTTTTCATTCAAAATCTCCTATAAAACCTATCTTACTCACGTAAAAGTCTACATTATTCCTTATTTAATTTCCGTTGGAACTGTGCTATTGTATTATAACAGATGTTTAGATATCTAAAATTGTTCATTAACAGCAAAGATATATTCATTATTATTTTACTTTTACCATAGATTTATGACACAGGAAATACTGAAATGGAATATGGATTACGGTCTTGCCTCTCTATTTGTGCTGGCTGTTCTCCTCATATATAATATACTGCGCCGGGAGCTTCCCTTGAAAAAGGCTCTTGTCTTCAATATTCTGATGATCACCATTGCATTGGCGGATATTCTGGATATTTTTTCAAATTATGCCGAGAAGCATGCCGGCCTTTTCCCCTTCCCTATCGTTTACTCCTCGATTCTATTCTATCATGCTCTGGTGATAACCATCCCCGTGACCCTCTGTACCATGGTCGTGATACTTACGGGCCGGCTCGGGATCACCACGGCGAAGATCCGTATACTTACGCTTTCTCTTTTTGCTTTACTTGAGGCTTTCATTCTGACTAATCCTCTAACCGGTGCTGTTTTTTCGTATGACTACGATAACGGTTATAAACCGGGTCCCGGATTTTTCGTAATCTTCTTTTTTGCTATGGCGGTCCTGATCCACGCCTGCTTTTATATGGGAAGGCATCGTGAAAGAACCCGGCCCCTGCAGAGAATATCAATATACATTTTCACCGCGATAACCTTCCTGTCCTGCTTTATTCAGGCTGTCCTGTTTCCCGGACTTCCGGTGCTCTGCTTCGGCTTTACGCTCTCGGTTCTCATAATCTACATAGCTGCGTCAAACTCTGATGCATTCACGGATCAGCGTACCGGTCTCTTTTCAAGAGAAGGCTTAAGCGAGCTTCAGAAGGAGCTGTATCTTGAAAAAAAGAAGTGTTCCATTCTCTGCTTCACCTTTGCAAATTATGACATTATTAAAAACACCTACGGAGACGAGATCATGGTTCCCTGTCTCCGTGACATTGCCGACTTTTTGAAGAGCGAGGTTTGTAAAAGAGATGTCTATCCCTTCTATATCCATAACGGACGCTTTCTTCTATTAAAAAACGGCTACTATGACTTCGCACAGGAAATCCCCGCTATAAACGCCCGTTTCCTTAAGCCCTGGTCGATTTTCGATAACAGCTTCCGTTTTTCTCCGGCTCATGCCTACATTTCCTCTGAAATAAAGATGTCAAAGATACAGGAGGTTCATACACTTATCAGCAAGGCTCTATCTGAAGCCCTTGCCAACGGAGCATTCTCCTTTGTTTCCATTGATGAGGATACTTTATATGAGACCCGGCATGAGATAAAGATCCGTAAGGCTCTGGAAAAAGCGCTGGATAATGATGAACTGGAGGTCTGGTTTCAGCCTATATGGTCCCCTTCTGCAAACAGGATAAGCTCAGCGGAAGCTCTTGTCCGTGTACGTGATGATGAGCTGGGTATCATTTATCCCGATGAATTCATAAAAACCGCCGAATCAAACGGAAGGATCACCAAGCTCGGACGACAGGTCTACAAAAGGGTATGTGAATTCATAGCCACCCATGATATAAAAAAATACGGTCTCGACTACATTGAGGTAAACCTCTCTCCCATACAGTGTCTCAATGAACATCTTGCAGATGAGCTTATCGCCATCAGGAATAACTATGGTATCAGCTCGAAGCTAATCAACCTTGAGATTACCGAGACAGCCGCCTCCGATTCTCCGATTATGATGGAAAATATGCTCTCACTGTCACGGGACGGCTTCACCTTTTCCCTTGATGATTACGGAACCGGCTATTCAAATCTTATGAATATGCTGTCCCTCCCCTTAAGCATCATAAAGATCGACAAGTCAATTGTCTGGTCTTACTTTGACCAGTCCTTTGCACTTGCTGCGGGAGGAGAAAGCTGTATTCCGTCACCTTCAGAGGGGAATACCGAGAACAGTATCCTTGAGGATCTGATCCCTATGTTTCAGGGCCGCGGCTTAAAGGTTGTCTGTGAAGGTGTGGAGACAAATGAAATGGTCAGGGTTCTGGAGGAGCTGGGCTGTGACTACATGCAGGGATTCTTCTTCTCAAAGCCCCTTCCTGAAAATGAATTTTTAGACTATCTGAAGACAAAAAACAAAAATACAGGTCTTTTCCAATAAAAAACGATCCCAGATCCAAAACTCCCGGATCTGAGATCGTCCAATGATCATCTCAGGCGAATGATACTACAGTAAAGCCTTTATCCTCCACTGCTTTTTTTAACACATCATCAGTCACATAGGAAGAAAAACTGACAACAGCTGTCCCCTTTTCATGGCTAACCTCTGCACTTGAAACTCCGTCCAGGGCTTCCAGTGCTTTTTTTACGTTCATCTCGCAGTGAGGACACTTCATTCCCTCAATATTCACTGTTTTTGTCATATCCTGTCCATACCCTTTCTTAGTGAAGAAAAACCTTAGGCGAAAGGATTTTCATCCTCGTACCTTACTCCTGCAGGACGGTTATAACCTATCTCCTTCGGATCAACACCGATATACTTCAGCGCTTCGTACAGAGTCTTTCCGTAGTGTCCGAACATCACTGCTCCGTGATGAGGGAAATTCTTTCCGATAAGCTGGTATCTGTAGAACCTTCCCATTTCCTTTATTGCAAATACTCCGATGCCGCCGAAGGACTGTGTTGCAACGGGAAGCACCTCACCCTCGGCTGCATAAGCCCTGAGGATATTGTCGGCAGTAGACTGCAGGCGGTAGAAGGTGATGTTTCCGGGGTTTATATCTCCCTCTATGGTACCCTCGCACCACTCCGCAGGATGTGTATTCGCCATAATCTTCTGATAATCAAGATGTGCATTATGTATCTTTGAAGAACAGGTATTGCCGCAGTGGAAGCCCATAAAGGTGTCGCTGTGCTTATAATCAAACTTACCTTCTATAAATTCCTTATACATATCCTTAGGAACCGAATTATTGATATCCAGAAGGGTCACAGGCTCACCTGTTATGCAGACTCCGATATACTCTGAAAGCGTACCGTAGATATCAACCTCGCAGGAAACAGGAATACCCATTCCCGTAAGGCGGCTGTTAACATAACATGGAACAAACCTGAACATATCCTGGAACGCGGGCCAGCACTTTGTCGTAAGAGTAACATACTTCCTGTAGCCCTTATGCTCTTCTATCCAGTCAAGGAGAGTAAGCTCATACTGTGCAAGCTTCGGGAGCATCTTGTTGTCTCCAAGCTCCTTCGTCATATCGGCTACAACATCAGGTATCCTCTTGTCTCCCTCATGCTTCTGATATGCTTCGAAAAGATCCAGCTCGGATTCCTCTTCTATCTCCACTCCCAGATTATAAAGCTGCTTTATGGGCGCATTGCAGGCAAGGAAGTTTGCGGGACGGGGGCCGAAGGAAATGATCTTTAAGTTCGCAAGCCCTACAACGACCCTCGCTATGGGCAGGAACTCATGTATCATATCTGCACAGTCTTCCGCATCTCCTACGGGGTAGGAAGGGATCCATGCCTTAGTATTGCGGAGTGCAAGATTATAGCTTGCATTCAGCATTCCACAGAAAGCATCTCCTCTTCCGGTTACACCGAGGGTTTCCTTTGATTCCTCTGCAGCTGCGCAGAACATTTTCGGTCCGTCAAAATGCTTTGCAAGAAGGGTTTCTGAGATCTCCGGTCCGAAGTTTCCAAGATATACACAAAGAGCGTTACATTCATTCTTTTTGATGTCTTCAAGAGCAGCGACCATATCGGTCTCACTCTCTACTATTGTTACGGGGCACTCATAAATGTCGTCTTTTCCATACTTCTTTGTGTAGGCTTCTACGAGAGCCTTTCTCCTGTTCACGGCAAGGGGAGCAGGGAAGCAGTCTCTTGAAACAGCCACGATACCGACTTTGATCTGGGGTATGTTGTTCATTATGATTCCTCCTATGATATAAGATTCTTCGCTTCGCTCAGAATGACAAGTATGTTCTTTGGAATGACAAGTGTCTTCTTTGGAATGACAAGTGTCTTCTTTGCAATGACAAGTGCTAAAATATTTCTGCCATCAGACAATCTTAGGGAATACCGGCTTCAGCGCGGGGTAGATCTCCTTAAACTGCTGATACTTTTCTTCATACTTCTTTACCAGCTCCGGCTCCGGCTCAATGGTCTCCTTTACCTTAACGATTGCTGCAGCGGCTTCCTCGACCGTAGCATATTCACCACAGGCAACCATTGCAAGCATTGCACCGCCCATTCCCGGTCCCTCTTCGGAAACGGGAACATCCACGGTGATATTAAGGATATTTGCTATCATCCGTCTCTCTATGGAACTCTTTCCTCCGCCTCCGCAGATCTTCGTCCGGGAAGGACATATGCCTATGGATTTTGCAACCTCATACATATCTCTCGTGGCAAAGGCCATTCCCTCCATAACCGCCTGAATAATATCGTATCTCGTGGTATCCAGGGTTATACCGGTCAGGGTGCCTCTTGCATTGGGATCGTTCCAGGGACTTCTTTCTCCCATAAGATACGGAAGGAAGAATACATGATTCTCACCCAGATTCTTATTTACGCCTCCCTCTTCGGCGGCATAGTCCTTCGACCTTAGGATATCCTCCATCCACCACTTCTTTGTGCTGGCTGCGGAAAGCATGCAGCCCATAAGATGGAAGCTGCCGTCCGCATGATCGAAGGAATGAAGAGCATTGTTGGGATCCACTCCGAATTTATCTGACGAGATAAATATCGTGCCACTGGTCCCGAGAGATATATTGCACATTCCGTCTCCAACGGTTCCTGTGCCAACAGCGGCTGCGGCATTATCACCTGCACCGGCTGCTATGACTATGTCCGTGGACAGTCCGCACTCATCAGCTATTTCCTTCTTTAAGGTACCAACCTTCTCATAGCTCTCAAAGAGCTTTGGCAGCTGGTCCTCCGTTATACCGCATATCTTCAGCATCTCGGGCGACCATCTTCTGTTCTTTACATCCAGAAGGAGCATACCCGATGCATCGGAATAGTCTGTACAGAAGGTTCCCGACAGCTTATATGCCAGATAGTCCTTGGGGAGCATTATCTTTTTTATCTTTTTGTAATTCTCCGGCTCATTCTTTTTCATCCAGAGGATCTTCGGGGCGGTAAAACCTGCAAAAGCTATGTTCGCAGTGTACTCGGAAAGCTTATCCTTTCCGATCTCATTATTTAAATAATCAACCTCTGCCGTCGTACGGTTGTCGTTCCAGAGTATGGCCGGACGGATCACATTGTCATTCTCATCCAGGGCAACCAGGCCATGCATCTGGCCACCGAAGCTTATACCCTTTATCTCTGACTTTTCCACTCCCCGGGTTATTTCCTTCAGAGCTTCCAGCGTCTTCTCAAACCATTCCTCCGGAGCCTGCTCTGACCAGCCGGGATGAGGGAACATAAGGGGATAGTCTCTTGAAACAGTCTTCTTTATCTCTCCCTTCTCATTGGTGAGAAGAAGCTTTACCGAGGACGTACCCAGATCAATACCGATATACAACATAATGTATCTCCTCCAATTTACTTGGTGCTGCTCTTCTTGTCCGCCAGAATATCAAATACCACAGCAGCCAGAAGGACCACGCCCTTTACAACCTTCTGCCAGTCGGCATTAACACCCATAAGTGACATACCAAGGTTGATCACACCTATAAGTGTTGCACCCACGACCATACCGAATACGTTTCCGGCACCGCCGTATGCGGAAACACCGCCCACAACGCAGGCTGCGATGGCGTCCATCTCATAATATGTTCCGGCCTGGGAATTGGCTGCCTGGAATCTTGCGGTAACAATAAAGGTTGTGATCGCAGTAAGGACTGCCATATTGAGGTAAGCTAAGAACATGATTTTTCTTGTATCCACACCGGAGAGCCTCGTTGCCTCGGCATTACCACCGATCGTGTAGAAATATCTTCCCAAAGTGGTCTTTGATGTGATGAAATTGTAGATCAATACTATAACAACGACCCAGATAAGGACCGTAGGTATACCACCTGCCATAGCAAGCTTGTAAGTGAAGAGCAGGATGGCTGCCACCGACAGGATACACTTCGCAAAAAGCGCTGCCATTGACTCAACTTCATAGCCCTTCTTCACCTTATTAGCCCTGCCCATAAATGAAATGACAACCACGATCACACAGGCTATGATACCGACTATCATACAGACCATATTCAGCTTATTAACCGCTGTAGGGAAAATCTTACCTGAAAAGATCGCAAGGAAATCCTTCTTTGCAGCAAGGGAAATACTTCCTGTGGTACTGTTCGCGCTGAGAAGTGCCGTTCCCCATCCTCTGAACGCAAGGTAACCTGCAAGAGTTGCGATCCAGGGCGGAATATCCACATAAGCTATAAGATAGCCCAGGGCACACCCGTAAACGACACCTATGATCAGCATAACAAAGATCGATATTCCCGGGCTCATCTGCTTTACCGTCATCAGTATTCCGCCGATGGCTCCAAGGAAGCAGACAAAGGAACCGCAGGAAAGATCGATATTTCCGCCTGTCAGCATACACATCAGCATTCCGGCTGCAAGAACATATACGTAAGCATTCTGTGTTATCAGTGCATTAAAGTTCATAGCCTGGAACATCTGTCCGCCTGTCATTGCAGTGAAAAAGATATACACCAGGACAAGGACTATAAGCATTGCATTCTTTTTTAATACAGTTGTGATATTATTGTTTGCCATGACTCCTCCTCCCTTACTTTTTCTTCTTATTTGACAGAACGTCAAAGACAATAGCTGCTAAAACAACGATACCCTTGACCACCTTCTGGTAGTTGGCTTCCACACCCATGATACTCATGCCCATGTTTATGACACCCATTAGAAGAGCACCGATAACGATACCGAATACATTTCCTTCACCACCGTAGGCACTTGCTCCTCCGATGAAGCAGGCCGCAATGGCGTCCATTTCATAGCCCTGTCCGAAGGTAGGCTGTGCCTGGGTGGCCCTTGCCACCGTAAGGATACCGCCGAGTCCGGACATAAGACCCATATTCACATAAGCGAAGAAGTATACCTTCCTGGAATCTATACCGGAAAGATTTGTTGCCTTTTCGTTTCCGCCTACCGCATAGAGATAACGGCCCATTGTGGTATTACTGGTGATATATGCATATGCAAGAAGGACTACTCCTATCCAGATAAGAGATGTGGGTATGCCCTTATACTGTGCAAGCTTGAAGAAGAACCAGATGACCGCTGCAGCAATAACGATCGTCCTTACAAGATCTGCGGAGAGAGGTCCTACGCTGTAACCTGCCTTTTTTGCATCCATCCTCTTCTTGAATACCATAGCGGCATAGATTACTACAACGAGGACACCGGCAAGAACACAGGTCATATTGATGCTTCCGCCGCCAAAGAAATCGGGGATATAGCAGTCCGCACCTCCGCCGAACACATTCAGGAATACAGTGTCATCAATACCAACCGCATAACCCTGCAGAACTACATTGGAAAGACCCCTGAAAGCGTACATTCCTGCAAGAGTCGCTATGAAGGGAGGAACCTTCACATAGGCGATCCAGAAGCCCTGCCAGGCACCAACCAGGATACCGCCTATCAGCATTACCAGCACAGCCAGTACCCAGCTGATATCCTTATCCATCATCACAGCTCCGATACCGCCCACAAAACAGACAACGGAACCGCAGGCCAGATCGATATTTCCGCCTGTCAGGATGCAGAGCAGCATACCTGCCGCAAGAACAAACACATAAGCATTCTGTGAGATAAGGTTATTAATATTCTGAGGAAGAAGCATCTTCCCGCCCGTCATAATGTGAAAGAAGATTAATATCACTATCAGGGCCAGGACCATAGTATATTTTTTCAGTACATCTTTAATATTTATACTCACGTCATTCACCCCTTCCTGATTGTAATATGCTGGACATTATAAGCTCCTGGGATGCTTCGGAAGCGTTAAGCTCTCCCACGAACTTTCCTTCGTTCATTATATAGATCCTGTCGCTCATACCCAGAACCTCGGGCAGCTCGGAGGAGATCATAATAACTGATTTTCCTGCCTTTACAAGATCATTAATAATGCAGTAGATCTCGTATTTCGCACCTACGTCAATACCTCTCGTAGGCTCATCCAGAATGAGGATATCGGGATCCGTGAACATCCACTTTGCAAGAAGGACCTTCTGCTGGTTTCCACCGGAAAGATTTCCCACATTCTGTTCAACCGTGGGAGTCTTTGTCTCCAGCTTATTCTTATATTCAACGGCTACCTGATATTCCTTATCGGAGTCAATAATTCCCTTTTCACTTACACCCTCCATATTTGCAAGAGAGGTGTTTACCTTGATAGTATTTGTGAGCACGAGGCCGTTGCCCTTTCTGTCCTCGGTAACATAGGCAAGCTTAGCATCGATCGCGGCACGGGGGTTCTTCAGATCCATTTCCTTTCCGTTGATCTTCAATGTGCCGGTGATTCCGGAGCCATAGGACTTTCCGAATATGCTCATGGCAAGCTCTGTACGTCCCGCTCCCATCAGTCCGTATATTCCGACGACCTCTCCCTTTCTGACATTGAGATTTACGCCGTCAACAACCTTTCTTTCCGTATATAGGGGATGATAGACTGTCCAGTCCTTCACCTCCATATTTATATCGCCCTTCTCCACCGCTTCTCTCTTCGGGAAACGGTTCGTAAGCTCACGACCTACCATGCCGCGGATAATCCTGTCCTCGTTGATCTCCATGGTGTGGCAGTCAAGTGTCTCCACCGTGGATCCGTCTCTGATAACAGTGATCTTGTCCGCCACATAGACAACCTCGTTGAGCTTATGGCTGATGATTATCATAGTCATTCCCTGCTTCTTGAATTCAAGCATCAGATCAAGAAGCGCTCTGGAATCCGTTTCATTAAGGGATGATGTGGGCTCATCAAGAATCAGAAGCTTTGCATGCTTTGCCAGAGCCTTCGCGATCTCAACAAGCTGCTGCTTTCCTGTTCCGATATCCTTTATAAGTACCCTTGAGGATTCCGAAAGACCGACCATCTTCAGATATTTGTCGGCCTCACCGTATGTTTCATTCCAGTTAATGGCGTTCTTTTTTCCTCTCTCATTTCCGAGGAACATATTTTCACCGATAGACATCTGCGGTACAAGAGCAAGCTCCTGATGAATGATTACGATCCCCTTCTCCTCGGAATCCTTTATCTTCTGGAACTTACACACTTCACCGTTGTAAATAATATCCCCTTCATAGGTTCCGTATGGATAAATGCCGCTGAGGACATTCATCAGCGTAGATTTTCCGGCTCCGTTTTCTCCAACAAGAGCGTGGATCTCGCCCTCCTCAACCGAAAGGTTAACGTTGTCCAAAGCCTTTACGCCGGGGAAGGTTTTTGTGATGTGATCCATTTTCAGCAGTTCCTTTGCCAAACTAAGTCCCCTCCTCTCTTCATTTTACTGTTATTGCCTGTAATCATGATTTTTTCGTCCCTTGCGGTATTATTCCGCATATTTTTCTGTTTTGAATAGCTGAACGCGTTTCTGTTATAAGAAAATCTGAGGCGGGCTAAGCCCGCCCCAGATCAGTTTCTGCTTAAATTTGTAATATTCTGATTACTTAAGCTGATCCTCTGTGTAATATCCGGAGTCGATCAGGATCTCCTTGTAGTTGTTTGCATCTGCAAATACGGGCTCGCAGAGGTATGAAGGAACAACCTTAACATTGTTGTTGTAGGTCTCGGTATCGTTAACGTCAACCTCAGCACCGGTAAGGATCTGTCCAACCATCTTTACAACCTGGCTTGCAAGAGTACGTGTATCCTTGAATACGGACATTGACTGCTTGCCTGCGATCATATTCTTTGTGTTCTCAATATCGCAGTCCTGACCTGTGATGATGGGATACTTGCCGTTGTAGTTTGCTGCAAGTGCATTCTCAACACCCATTGCTGTGGAGTCGTTTGAGCAAAGCCATACATCAAGATCTGTTCCGTCTGCATAGTATGAAGAAAGAATGTTCTCTGCTCTGGCCTGAGCAACATCTGTTCCCCAGGTAGGAGTAGCAACGTCTTCAAACTTGGTCTGTCCGGACTTAACTACGAGCTTTCCGCTGTCGATGTATTCCTTAAGAACATCATAAGCACCATTGAAGAAGAAGCCTGCGTTGTTGTCACCGGGATCTCCTGCTGTGAACTCGATGTTGAAAGGTCCCTCAGCGTTGTCTAAGTCAAGCTTTTCTTTTACATATGTACCCTGAACGGTACCAACCTTGTAGTTATCAAATGTAGCATAGTAGGAAACTGCATCGGAATCCATAAGCAGACGGTCATAAGCGATAACCGGGATATTGGCTTCCTTTGCCATATCAAGAGCTTCACCAAGTGAAGATCCTTCGATAGCTGCTATAACGAGAACCGAGCATCCGCCGCTTATCATGTTCTCAACCTGTGAAAGCTGGGTCTGAACGTCGTTGTTTGCGTACTGAAGGTCAACCTCATATCCTGCATCCTTAAGCTCTTTCTCCATGTTTGCGCCGTCCTGGTTCCATCTCTGGAGATCCTTGGTGGGCATTGAAACGCCAACCTTTCCGCCGGCTGCGGGAGCTGCTGCTTCTTCTGCAGGTGCTGCATCTGCTGCGGGTGCTGCTTCCTCTGCTGCGGGAGCTGCTTCCTCAGCGGGAGCTGCCTCTTCTGCTGCAGGTGCGGGAGCTGCTTCCTGTGCTGCGCCTGTGCTGCCGCCGCAGGCTGCAAGTGAGAATGTCATTGCGCCGGCAAGCAGTACTGCCAATAACTTCTTTGCCATAATAATTTTCCTCCTCTTTTCTTTGAAAATTGATTTAACTGTTGCTTTAAGGAATTTTCTAAAACAACTTTTATAAAGCTCTTTTATAATATTGCTTAACAGCAATAATGTCAATATCCTTTGCCTGCTTTTTTTGTATTTGGTGAAATTATACAAAAACAGGCTGTACCTTATGTAGAATCTTCCGACTTATATCTTTTCGATATAATCGTTCGCAAAGTGCCAGGCGATTCCCATAAGTCCCGCTTTTCTCGGGAACTTTCCAAGCTTTACGAAATCCGTATCGTCTCCGAAGGAATTCATTTCCACCACATATTTTTTTAATTCCGGCATATACTCCTTCAGATATTCCGATACAAAGCCTCCCAGCACTATATCGCAGTCAAAGATCATCCTGATATTGCCGATACCGATTGCGAGGTGCCTCAGCACATCGTCCCACAGAGCCTGGGATGCGGGATCTCCCTTATGTACCAGATCAAAGAATTCCTCTATGGTCTTTCCTATATCCACACTGAAACGAAGGGCGCTGCAGTATGCCTCCAGACAACCCCTCTTCCCGCAGTTGCACATAAGCCCGTCGGGCTGTACACACATATGTCCGAATTCACCGCTTCTGTGGTTCATTCCGGCATAGGTTTTTCCGTTAATGAAAAAGGCACCGCCCACACCGTTTTCCAGAAGGATATATACGAAGCCGTTCTTTCGCTCCCGGGGGCTCATCGCCAGCCATTCCGCATATCCCGCACAGTTTCCGTCATTTTCGATATAAACGGGATAGGGCTCACAGGCCTTTCTGAGGCTCTGGAGACTGATGTTCTTGAGCTTCATACTCGGAGACAGAAGCACCGCATCCCCAGGACGGTTAAGAACACCGGGTATAGTAATGCCCACGCCCAGAATACGGTTTTTATTGAGATCGTTTTCCTCGATAAAGAGAGTGAGCTCTTTCCTGACCTCATTTCCCAGATCCATAGCCGCAGTACTGTCCTTACGGACGCTCTTCTCAGCCAGCTGGTTCATCTTAAGGTCGGCTGCAAGAAAATGTATGTGATTGGTGGTAATTGATATTCCGATAGAGAAGCGGACATCATTCTCAACAAGATAACCCACAGGAGGCCTTCCCCCCGTGGATGACTGGGTCTCGCCCGCTTTAATGAGGCCTGCCTCCAGAAGCTCGGCCACATTATGATGTATGGTGGGCAGGCTAAGGTTCAGATCAACAGACATAGCCTGCTTACTCACAGGCTCGTCAGAATTATATATATATCTGAATACTCTGTTTCTGGTTTTTCTCCGGCGTTCGGTAGCCGTCGGTTCCAAGGTTTTCATCTTTTATTTCCTGACTTTATTATTTTTGCAGACGCTGTTTGCTGAAACACTTTTGCAAAATAGATTTACTAAATGTCTTTACTATATCTGCAAAATTCACCAAAGTCAAGACCATTTTAAATTAATTATTGGGAAAAGCGTCGAAGTGGGTATTTCCCTGGTGAAGAAGCGAGTCCATATCGCCTCTGAATACCCTCTCAAGAACAGCAGAGGCACAAACGGTTATACTAAGATCATTGGGGATCCCTGATTTGACGATCCCAACCTCGCGCAGGCCCTTAAACATTATCTTGTCGTTTACCATCTTTCTAAGGTGTTCAAAAAATCTGTCCGGGAAAAAGCGTCCATCCCCGCCGATGATATAACTCAGATTTCCGCTGAAATTAACCGTATTTGCAAGAGCCTCGGAAAACATTTCGGTTGCTTCGTCCATCACCCGGTCATATTCCTCCGGTCCCTCATCCTTATATTTCTCGCAGAATTCCCGGAGTGTAAGATCCTCTCCCGTTTTTTCCCGAAGCTCTTCCTCAAGCCTTATTGTCGAGATATAGGTTTCCAGGCACCCTCTTCTTCCGCAGCGGCAGGAGCGTCCCCTGATGTCTATGCACAAATGGCCGATCTCACTGTTAAAGCCCGACTCACTCCTGAAAAGCTGTCCGTTGGAGATCAGGGCAGAGCCTACTTCTTCCGAAACACCTACATATACGAAGTTGGAAAGATCCCTTCCCGCTCCGTAAAACAGCTCCGCGAGCGCAGCACAGTCCTGTTCATATTCAACAAATACGGGATAGTCATATCTGGACTTCAGAATGCCAAACACATCTATTTTCTCTTTTCCGGAAAAATCCGCCTGATCAAGAATGATCCCGTTCCTGACATCAAGAGGTCCCCGAACGCCAAGACCAATGCCAAGGATCCGCTCATTCCTGTATTCAGACAGTATCAAATCGATCCTCTCAAAGATAGCATCAAAAAGACTATCCTTATCCCGGTTTTTCATTGTGAATCTGTATTCTTTTATAATACTTAACCTGTAGTCACAGAGTGAAACCCCGCAGTTAGTTCCCGAGATATGTACCCCTATGATCTTCGGTGCCTTTCCGGATATCCTTAAGATTATGGGATTCCGTCCCTTTCCTCCCACTACACGCTTCTCGCTCTCCTCTATTATCCCCTCATCAATAAATTCGCTGATGATGTTCGTGGCAGCCATTTTCGACAGACCTGTTTCCCTGGCTATATCGATCCTTGAAAAACACTTGTCTGTTGCAATGAGGCGCAGTATTATCCCCCTGTTCTGCTGCTTTAATACACTGTTATTCAAACCTGAATTCCGCATGCTTTTCTCCGACTCTGAATATTTACCCTAAAATGATTCGGACGCCAAAAGTACTGAATCACTGTTTTGATACAACGAATTGCTCCGTTGCTTTCAGCACCTCTCGCAATTCTACAACACTCGCAATCCGCTAATTTACTACGTAAATTGCTACTTGCTCGTGTTGTTTGACGCCCAAAGTCAAATGGCTTATTGAACAAGTTCAAACGCCATTTGGACTTTTGGCGTTTGTATCATAAAATAAAACAAAAAAGAATTTTGTTATAATTCTAAATAATTATATCACTTTTTGCAAATGCAGGGATTTATGATATCATTGTAGGGTCTTTTTTTAACAGGCTATTGCTTTGTCACAATTGGAGGATTTTATGGGCGGTTTTTTTGGAGTAGCATCCCACAGTGATTGTGTCTTTGATCTGTTTTACGGAACGGATTATCATTCCCATCTTGGCACCCGGCGTGCCGGCATGGCAGTCTTCAGCAAAAAAACGGGCTTCGACCGTGCTATCCACAATATAGAAAGCTCCTACTTCAGACCGAAGTTTGAAAGAGATATAGAAAAAATGGAGGGCAATCTGGGTATCGGCTGTATAAGTGACTACGAGCCCCAGCCCCTGATCGTTAGATCACATCACGGAACCTATTCCATCACCACCGTCGGAAAGATAAATAATACTCCGGAGCTTGAAAAGCTCCTTTTCCGGAATAATCATGCCCAGTTTCTGGAAATGAGCGGCGGTGATATCAATCCTACAGAGCTCACTGCTTCTCTTATCAATCAGAAGGACAGCATTGTAGAAGGAATACTGTATGCCCAGGAAATGATCAAAGGCTCCATGACCATGCTAGTTATGACTGAAGAAGGGATCTATGCTGCCAGGGACCGCTACGGCAGGACTCCGGTGGAGATAGGACAAAAGGCGGGTTCTTACTGTGTCTGCTTTGAGTCCTTTTCATTCCTGAATCTCGGCTACAGTTCCGTTCACGAGCTGGGTCCCGGAGAAATAGATCTAATCACCCCCGACGGTTATGAGATCCTGTCAGAACCTCTTGACCGCCTGAAGATATGTACCTTCCTCTGGATCTACTACGGTTTCCCCGCATCTGCATATGAGGGACTGAATGTGGAAAATATCCGCTACAGATGCGGTGCTGCGCTGGCCAAAAGAGACAAGGACAGGGGTATTTCGCCGGATATCGTAGCCGGTGTACCCGATTCCGGTGTCGCCCACGCCATAGGCTATTCCAATGAATCCGGGATCCCCTACGGCAGACCCTTTGTAAAGTATACCGCAACCTGGCCCCGCTCCTTTATGCCCACCCATCAGAGCAGGAGAAACCTCATTGCAAAGATGAAGCTCATACCGGCTCAGGAGCTTATCAGGGATAAAAAGCTCCTGCTGATCGATGATTCAATAGTCCGCGGGACGCAGCTTAGGGAGACTACCGAATATCTTTTCAATAACGGAGCTTCCGAGGTTCACATCAGACCCGCCTGTCCCCCTCTGGTCTTCGGATGTAAATATCTGAATTTCTCCAGATCGAATTCGGAGATGGAACTCATCACCAGAGGAGTAATAGAAAAGCTGGAGGGCAGTGCGGATCCCGGTCCTGAGATTCTTGAAAGGTACACGGATCCTGACAGCTCCGAGTATGCAGCCATGCTCGAAGAAATACGTACGAGGCTCAAATTTACCTCACTCCACTATCACAGGCTGGATGATATGATAGAGGCTGTGGGACTGAAGCCCTGTGACCTCTGTACCTACTGCTGGAACGGAAAGGAATGAAAGTAATGATAAAGACAGGCTTTGATAATGATAAATATCTTCAGATACAGTCGGAACACATCGCGGAAAGGATAGGACAGTTCGGAGGCAAGCTTTATCTGGAATTCGGAGGCAAGCTCTTTGATGATTTCCACGCATCCCGTGTGCTGCCCGGCTTTCATCCTGACTCAAAGATCCGAATGTTAAAGAAGCTCAGGGATCAGACCGAGATCATAATCGCCATAAACGCCGGAGATATTGAAAAAAACAAGGTCAGGGGAGATATAGGCATTACCTACGACATGGATCTCCTCCGTCTGGTTGACGCCTTTACAAATAACGGCCTATACGTAGGAAGTGTCGTAATGACACAGTTTGCCGGACAGTCCTCTGCCGTTGCCTATGAGAAAAAGCTCAAGACTCTGGGAGTAAAGGTATACCGTCACTATGTGATACCGGGCTACCCTTCAAATGTTCCCCTTATCCTGAGCGACGAGGGTTACGGAAAGAATGATTACATTGAAACCACCCGCCCCCTGGTTGTCGTTACAGCTCCCGGGCCCGGAAGCGGAAAGATGGCCACCTGTCTTTCACAGCTCTACCATGAAGCAAAAAGAGGAATAAAGGCCGGATATTCAAAGTTCGAAACCTTCCCCATATGGAACCTGCCGCTCAATCACCCTGTGAATCTTGCCTACGAAGCGGCGACTGCGGATCTGGACGATGTAAATATGATAGATCCCTTCCACCTGGATGCATACGGCAAAACGGTTGTAAATTATAACCGTGATGTGGAGGTATTTCCCGTCCTCCGCACCATGTTCGAAAAGATAAACGGAATGAGCCCCTACAAGTCACCCAC
Organism: Lachnospiraceae bacterium AD3010; assembly: GCA_000622025.1. Lineage (GTDB taxonomy): Bacteria > Bacillota > Clostridia > Lachnospirales > Lachnospiraceae > NK4A144. The sequence continues at coordinate 43,416 of JHWU01000022.1, forward strand.
GGATATGGGTGTTAATATGGCAGGTCTCTGCATAACCGATGATGCCGCGGTCTCAAAAGCCGCAAATCAGGAAATAATCAGAAGATACTTCACAGCTTTGTGTGAGAAGAGAAAGGGAAATGCGGGAGAAGGTCCCGTTCACAAAATAGAACTCTTAATGGAAAAAGCGGGCATTTCCGTAGGAAACCGCCCTGTAGTTGCCGCAGCCAATATCAAGGGGGAGGAAACCGGAGGTCCCGCTGCCGCAATGCAGATGGAGGATGGCACCATCATAACCGGAAAAACCTCCACCCTCCTCGGTGCTTCCAGTGCAATGATCCTTAATGCTCTAAAATACCTTGCTGATATCGAAGATCAGATAGAGCTGATATCCCCTACCGTGATCGAGCCGATAATGGAGCTGAAGGTGAAGTATCTTGGGAACCATAATCCCCTTCTGCATATCGACGAGATACTTATCGCCCTGTCAATCGAGGCTCTGAAAAATGAAGCAGCCCGAAAGGCCTATGAGCAGCTGCCGAAAATCTCCGGTCTCGAGGTACATTCCTCCGTCATACTGTCACAGGTGGATGTTGGAATATTCAAAAAACTGGGAGTGAACCTGACCTGCGAACCGAAATATCACTCGAAAAAGCTGTACCACACCTGATCAGGAGGATTTTGAGAAACGCATTATCTTCCTGACCATACCTGTAACCACGTGCCCCGGTCCGATCTCCTCAAACTTGTCGACGCCCCTGTCCATCATATATTTTACGCTGTCTACCCAGCGTACAGGGGAAACAAGCTGCTTTGAAAGGATCTCTGCACTCTTACCCTCTTCGTATGGAAGGGCTGTTACATTGGCAATAACCGGGATATCCATCCTTCCAAAGCTGCAATTCTCCAATTCTTTCGTGAACGCCTGCCTTGCATTCTCCATATAACGGGAATGAAAGGCTCCGCTTACGTTCAGAACCTTGTAAAGGGAGCAGCCCTCCGTACCGGTAAAGACGCCCTCGGCTTTCAGGATATCATCCTTCTTACCCGAAATAACCGTCTGCACCGGGGTGTTCAGATTTGCTATATCAATATCAGAAAAGCCGTTCTCATTTAATACAGCTGCCACCTTTTCCCTGTCTATCCCCACAACGGCTGCCATTCCTCCGCCCTCTTCAAGACTCATAAGCTCACCACGCCTCTTTACCAGTGAAAGTCCGGTCTCAAAATCCAAAAGCCCGGCCGCAAAATGCGCCGCATATTCACCAAGGCTGTGTCCGGCTACAAAATCCGGCTTTTCTTCACCATCCTCCAGCTTTTTTAAATAGGACAGAGCGCAGACCGTAAAGAGTGCGGGCTGTGTAAAACGGGTATTATCCAGCACCCCGTCCGGATCCTCAAGGCAGAGCTCCCTGATGGAGTATCCCAATATCTCATCTGCTTTAGCGACCTGCTCCGGAAAGGCGTCAAAAAGCTCTGCGCCCATTCCCTTCTCCTGTGAACCCTGACCGGGGAAAACATATGCCTTCATTAAATATCTCCTTTCTGTCAGCCCTTGACTCCGCCCAGGGTAACTCCTCCAACGATTGATTTGGAGAGTACCAGATAGACCACTATAACCGGGAATATGGAAAAGGCTATCATCGCATAAACCTGACCCATATCAAACTTCAGCCAGTCAGCGGAACGAAGCTGTGCAATGAGAATGGGAAGGGTTTTCTTTGTATCTGTATGCAGCACCAGTGCCGGTACGAAATAGTTATTCCAGCTAAATACAAAACTAAATATGGCCTGCACAGCAAGCGCCGGCTTCATAAGAGGCATGACTATCTGATTAAAGGTCCTGAATTCTCCCGCTCCGTCTATACGTGCTGCCTCCACAAGGGACAGCGGCAGTGTCGAATCCATATACTGCTTCATATAAAAGAATACCGCAGGGGTTGCCACAGACGGTACAATCAGCGGAATGAAGCTGTCATCGAGTCCCATATTTCCGATCAGCTGCAGGAATCCGAGAGCCGTGATCTGCGTTGGGATCATCATTATCATAAGGATAAAGGTGAACATAAATCTCCTCAGCTTAAAATCATAGGTATGTATCGCATAAGCGGTCATAGCCGAGAAATAGGTGCTGAGCGCCGCAGAGCTAAGGGCTATGATAAAGGAGTTCAGCATACCGTAAAGAACGGGCTGGGTGCCATGTATCATACTATTAAGATTCTCAAGGAGGAAGGTACTGGGCAGTGCGGAAAAGCCCCTTTTCAGCTCCGAATTCGATCTTGTCGCGTTGATAAAAAGTACATAGAACCAGAAAAGACAGAGTAAGGTCACGAGGATCAGAACAACGTATGCCAGCGCTCTTCTTGCCTGTAGGGATATACCCCCTTCCTTTTGTCCGGCCATTTTGCTTTCAGTCATCTTCTCACCTCCTCTTATTCCCCGGAATTCGTAAACTTAAATACTATATAGCTTAAGATTCCGGTCACTATGATCATAAATACGGAAAGTGCTCCGCCGAGACCGTAGTTCTTATTATAAAGATGCTTATTCAGATACATGATAAGTGTCATGGAGGAACGTACCGGATCTCCGCTTCCGTTTGTAAGTATCTGAGGCACATCAAAGAGCTGAAGTCCGCCGATAAGGGAGGTTACCATAACATAGATAAGTATGGGCTTCAGCAGCGGAAGGGTTACTTTATAGAATATCTGAGTGGCTGTGGCGCCGTCGACCTGGGCTGCCTCAAATAAGGCCGGATCAATCCCCAGCATACCAGCCATCAGAAGTATGGTTGTATTTCCGAACCACATAACACAGTTCATAAATGCTATAAGTCCCCGCACCGACCAGACGTGTGACATAAACTGATATGGTGCGGAAATGATCCCCATCTGCATAAGGATGGAATTAATGGGACCGCCGTCAGCAAAAAGCGTAAAGAAAAGCATTGAGAAGGCGGAGGCCATTATAAGATTGGGAAGGTAGATAACGGTTTTGAAAAAAGTCTGGAACCTGAGCCTGAGAGAAGGGTCCGTAAACCACGCACCAAGAACCAGAGATATTATGATCTGGGGTACAAAGCACATCACCCATATGATCATGGTATTCGCAAAATAAGTGGGCAGATCACCATTGGTAATTATAGTCACATAATTCTCAAGGCCTACAAAATTCGGTCCTATCTGCATAAGTCCCGAACGATAGTTTTCAAAAAACGAATTGTAAATCGTTGATACAAGGGGTATCAGCTGGAAAACAAGAAAAACAACAATAAAAGGAATGAGGAAGATATAACCCCACTTATTATAGCTTACTACTCTGCTCTTTTTCATGAGCCTGTCCTTTCTATCCGGATACAGGGCGCGAAGCTTATACGCGCCCTGTAAAATACCATCTTTCTTATATTACTTTGCAAGCTCGGGATACTTCTCTCCTATAGCCTTGGTAAACTGGGCATACGCTTCATCATAGCTTGCATTACCCTCAAAATAGTTTCTCATAGCCCTCTGGAGCTCTTCGTTACAGCCCTGATCATATGCGCTCTGGTTTGAAAGATCGCACTTTTCTGCACCGGCACAGAACATAGGAAGAGGATTCTGACCTCCGAGAACAGGAAACGCGAAGGAATCGTCAGATGCGGCCTTTTCCATAGCCGGCTTATTATTAACGAAATCGCTGTCCTTTTTAACTATGTCAAGCATTATCTCTTCATTACAGGTGAGCTGCTTCATTATATCACATACAAGGCTCTTATTGTCTGTTCCTGCACAGCCGCAGATCCAGGTACCGCCCCAGAAGAAGCCCTGAGGTCCCTCAGTCGCTCCCCATCCGCCTGCATTCGCGATAGAGCCTGCCTCATCGGCAGCCATGGAGAAATTGATGAGCCAGGCGGGTCCGAAGTAGCAGAATACCTTTCCGTCGGGATAGAAGCCCGCACTCCAGTCAGGACTCCAGAGGTCTGCAGAGGTGGTCTCCCCGGCATCCATCATTTTCTTGGAAAGATCGATCCACTTCTGAATACTGTCATCAAGCACAACCTTTCCATCCTGTACCCACTTTCCGGAAACATTATTGGAAAATACACGGTAAGCATCATTCGTGGTAGCCGTCATATTATAACCGGCATCTTTCATCTTCTCCGCAGTCTTCTCGAAGCTGTCCCAGTCGGCAACCGCCTTCTGAACCTCGGAAGGCTCATCTGAACCGAGAACCTCTTTTGCCGCTTCCCTGTTGTAGATAAGTACGCCGGGGCAGCCCTGCCAGGATGTCCCCTTAAGTACTCCCTTTGAATCTGTCATAACGTCCTGGGTATATTTGTACTGGTTCTTGAGGTCATCATCCGTAAGGCCCAGATCCTTTACCGAAAGAGTATAGTCAGTGTCCACATATTTAAGAGCATAGTCAGCCTCAACAAGGAACATATCGATCTTGTCATCCGCAGCAGCCTTGTCCTGATTCAGAAGAGTCTCATCCAGATGATTCTGATAAGCGTTATCCTGGTTAGGAGTGATGTTCCACTTTACGGTAACATCATTGATCTTTCCGGTGGTGGCATCAATCTCTTCATATCCAGGATAATGATCCGTAACCCTGGACTTGAACTCCTCATTCCAGGCATAGATATTTAAAACCTTTCCTCCGTCTGTAGCCTTTCCTGCACCGGTGCTTCCTCCCTTTCCGCATCCTGCCAGCATTCCTGCTGCCATTGTTAATGAAAGTAATGCAACCATCAACTTTCTCTTCATAACCGTTCTACCTCCCTGTTATCCATTTTGCTTTTTAATGATGATCTTTCATAATATATTTAAAACAGCCGTCCACTGTCCTAAATCCGTTATGGCGGTTTTCCAACCGTTCCTCCGGCTTCCAGCTTTCCCTCTATTATCACCTGTTCAACAACGGCAGCCTTCGGATTGTTAATCATATCTATAAGCTTTTCCGCTGCTGTCCTTCCGATCCTCTCGGTATCCTGAGCCACAGTAGTAAGCCTGGGTATGACCCTTGAAGCGATCTCCGTACCGTCGTATCCCGCGATGGAAATATCCTCGGGTATCCTTACACCCCTTTCACTCAGTGCATTTATCCCTCCAAAAGCGGATATATCATCAGGATAGAGTATGCAGGTTGGCGGCTCCGGAAGGGACAAAAGCTTTATCGTTGCCCTGTAGGCCTCCTCGGAATCCCTGTAGGGTGCAGCCAAAACATACTCATCCGGAACGGTAAGGCCTAAGTCCTGCATGGTTCTGTAATAGCTCGCAAGCCTTGCCTGTGTTACAGATGATTCCAGACCGTGTATATAGGCTATCTTCCGGTGTCCCATCCTGTAGCTGTAGTTCACCAGATCCCTCATCCCTCTGGCATTGTCCGATACTATGGCGATCCTGTTGTAGAAAATGTGGTCTATGGTGACAACGGGGATGCTGCTGTTTATAAGCTCATCCACCTGGGGATCAAAGAAATCCACACAGGCTATCACAACTCCGTCAAAGCCTCTGTACACCGTATGGGCAAGATAGGTCATATTATCCGGTCTGGTCTTGTCGGCATTGATAAAGGTGATGTCATAACCTTTTTTCTCAGCACATCTCTTAAAGCTGTCAAGGACGTGGGAAAAATAATCGTGGGTAAGACCACTGTTCGCCTCATCTACGAACAGTACCCCGATATTGTTCGTCCTTCTGGTCTTCAATGCCTGGGCGGCAGCATTTGGATGATATCCTAGCTGCTCTGCTACTTTTCTGATATTCTCCTTTGTATCCTGACCTATGTCGCTGTGATCATTTAATGCCTTGGATACAGTTGCTATCGAAACTCCACAGGCCTTTGAAATATCTTTTAAGGAAACGCTGTTTCTCGACATCTTTCCCCTGTCTTTCCACAAATATCCCGCCGATGCCCTTAATCGTTTTCGGCTTAAACTACCCTATTTGACCAATAATATCTAAACTAGCTTTCTTAAACGTTTTAGTATGATAATAGTAATACTTTTTTTGATATTTTGCAATACTATTTATGTGTCTTTTACTAAAAAAGTTATCAATTGTGGCTTTTCCGGGAAATATTGACGAAGATAAACCCGATCCCGGGATATGATTTTCGTGAGTTTAAGTAAGAGAAGGACTGTTTTTTCGAAAAATTACTTAAAAAAGATCCTTCACTCACGCTCAGGATCTTCATAAAACACTGATACCCGACGATAAAGGGGAGAATTAAGGTCGTCGGGTATCTGAAATATGAGGGTAGAAGTTGAAATTAACAACTCTTTTCAAAGTCTACCATCTTAAATTGATTCTGTCAATGAAAATCACAATATTTTGTTATTCGTTAAAAGAAAAACCACTATATATTCCGTTTTACAGGCTCATTCTATATCCGGATATATCTCCCTGATCAGTTCTGCAGCTTCGTCGTACAAAAAATCATCTATATAGCCTGAAGCCTCCGTCAGTTTATTGCTTTGCGTGATCCTGAAGGGATAGCTTCTTAGCTTTAATACCAGTTCTTTTGACAGCTCATCATTATAGTCATCCAATGCATTGAGCAGTTCATCCGCAATCCTTCGTGCTTCTTCAGCGGAGATCTCGTCCGGTGGATGTATCTCTGTATGTCCCGCTACAGGCTCAAGCTTTCCGACAAGTCCGGCATATTCCGACAGAGCGGATGCGGTCTTTCTTTCTATCGTGTCCGTATCGCTCTCTTTTGCAGCTTTTTCCAGTTCCTCAAACAACCGGCTGAGACTGTCCGCTCCTATCATTCTTGCGTTACTCTTTAAGGCATGTACGGTTAAACAATAGTTTTCATAGTCCTTTGCTTCATAGAACTCCTTTACTTTTGCGCTGTTCTTTTCGTGATTTCTATAGAAGCGCTGAACGGCTGAGATATATTTCTCCTTATTGCCGGTGAAACCGATACCTGCGTCCGTATCAAGGCCTGCTTCTTTAAGCGTTACCAGATCATAATCCATTGCCATCAACAATCCCCCTCGTATATAAAACTGCGGATCCTTTTTCAGCTTTCGGATTAAGAATAGCAAATAATAAAACGAATCACATGGTGGCCGGGGTATTCGGTCATTTTTCGTGTCTATTCGGTGGATTAGGGAGAGAAATAATAACGTATAATCAATAAGATAAAGGCTCGGGGGAATGTGTATGCATTATCTGAAGAGAAAAATAATATGTGCCCTTACAGCATCCGCAGTATTAGTGCTGCTTACTGCCTGCACAAAGGCAAAGGCCATTCCGGAAACAACAGATACCGGTGCCCAGGTCACCGAAGAAACTGAAAAAGGCATTTCTGATCCGGAGCCTTTACCTGATGAGGGAGAATCATCAGCGGATGCATTCCATATAGGTATAGTCACCGGTTCATTCTCACAGTCAGAGGATGACAGGCGCGGAGCAGAGACTTTTCAAAAAAAATACGGCGCAGACAACGTAACGCTTGTGATCTATCCGGATAATTTCACAGAAGAGCCGGAAAATACCATACAGACCATCGTGAATCTGTCCGAGGATCCCCTGATGAAGGCTGTCATTGTCAATCAGGCTGTCGACGGTACAAGCGAGGCATTCCGGCGTATCCATGAAAAAAGACCCGACATCCTGTGCATTGCGGGTGAAGCCTACGAAGACCTTGCGGATATCGGGGAAACGGCTGATCTCGTGGTAAACTGTGATTTCATAAACCGCGGATATCTAATAATTCGCTCGGCACATGAGCTTGGGTGCGACACCTTTGTCCATATATCTTTTCCCCGTCATCTTTCATATGAGACGGTATCCAGACGGGTAGCCGTGATGCGGGCAGCTTGTGAAGAATTCGGTATTAGATTTGAGATGGAAGAAGCCCCTGATCCCATTACCGAAGCGGGAGTTCCCGGAGCCCAGTCTTATATCAGGGAGCACTTTAACGAATGGCTGCAAAAATACGGTGACAGATCCGCGTATTTTTGCACAAATGACGCCCACACTGCACCTCTTATCAGCAAGCTTCTCACTAATGGCGGCTATTTTATTGAAGCGGATCTTCCTTCACCTCTTTTGGGATATCCGGAAGCGCTGGGACTGGATCTGACTTCAGCGGCAGGTGATCCTGAAAAGATACTTAATACGGTAGAAACTGCAGTAGTGGAAAAGGGCGGCGCAGGAAGATTCGGCACCTGGGCTTATTCCTACGGATTTACTGCCTCCGCAGGACTTGCAGAGCATGCCAGGAATGTGATCTCAGGCAAAAGCAGTCTTACGGATGTAGATGATCTTTCACGGGCCTACGGGGTTTTCTCCCCCGGTGCAGACTGGAATGGCTCCAGATATTCAGATGCCGAGACGGGTGAAAGATCCGACAATATCATTCTTATATACCAGGACACATATATTCTCGGCAATCCGGGGTATTATCTCGGATCTACAAAGATAGAAGTTCCGGAGGAGTATCGTGCCGTCAGTCATACAAAAGCAGAGGATAAGGAAACGACTGATGAAGAAGAATAGAAGTGACTACCCCGAAGGACACAGACACAAAAAGCACAGAATGATCATACCTCTGATCCTTGTCTTCATCTTTATGGCCGTAATGGTGATCTATACATCCAGACTGATGTACAGCGTAGCAGTTTCCAATTCGGCTACAGTCATAGAAGACAGGATGCTCAATATCTCCTCCATGGTGGAAAACCATCTGAACACAGCGGAAAACGTGCTGCATGTCACCGCCGATTCGGTATACCATATGATAGTAAGCGGCAGCACTCCCGCCCGTATACATGAATTCCTGGTAGAAGAAACAAATAACGTATCAGAACAGTTTGACGAAAACTACACCGGAATATACGGATATATTATGGGAAGGTATATGGACGGACTCAACTGGGAGCCGCCCGAGACCTATAATCCCAGGAGCCGCGGCTGGTACGTCTTTGCTATAACGAATAAAGGTGAGGTCACATTTGTTCCTCCTTATATAGATGCTCAGACAGGCGACCTGATCATATCCGTATGCAGAATGCTTCCCGATAAACAAAACGTCATATCACTTGATGTCCAGCTCAAAGGGATCCAGTCCATGGCGGACGAGCTGACACTGAACGGAAAAGGATATGGCTTTGTGGTAGACGAAACAGGACTTTTCATAGCTCACGGGAATAAGGATAAAACGGGGACCTATATTACAGATTCAGAGGGTGGAGAGGACTACCTTAATGCGATAAAGTCTGTGGGCTCCGGAAGTTTCTCCTATGTATGTGATGGTGAAAAAAGCACTGTCTTCGTAAACAGCATAATGAATAACTGGTATGTCGTTATGGTAGTGAGCGACTCTGAGCTTCATGGAGAAGTACGGAGCCAGCTTGTCGTAAACATTATAATATGCAGCCTGATATTCCTTATGATAACAGCATTCTATGCAGTAGCCCACAGGAATGAGCAGCGCTACATGAAACGTGTAGAGGAAATGAAGCTTGAAGAGCAGAAGGCTTCATACGAAAAAAAGGTACTGAAACTCGAAAAGGACGCTGCCGATGCGTCAAACAAGGCAAAGAGCGATTTTCTCGCCAACATGTCCCATGAGATCAGAACACCCATGAACGCCATAATAGGAATGGATGAAATGATACTCCGCACAAAGCCCTCCGATCCTGTAAGAAAATATGCGCTTGATATACAGAGCGCCGGAAAGACACTTCTGTCCATAATCAATGATATCCTTGATCTTTCCAAGATTGAATCCGGCAGGATGGAGCTGATCCCTGTCGAATACAGGTTCTCATCTGTTATGAACGATGTCGTGAATATGACTATGAAAAAAGCTCAGGACAAGGGCCTGGCCTATACTATTACAGTCTCGGAGGATATACCTTCGGTGATGCTGGGTGATGAGATAAGGATACGCCAGATAATGCTGAACCTCATAAACAACGCGATCAAATATACCGTTGAGGGGAGCGTGAACATTGACGTATCATATAAAACAGAAACAAATATGCTGCAGATAATAGTCTCCGATACGGGCATCGGCATAAAGGATGAGGATCTCGGAAGGCTTTTCGGTTCCTTCGAACGGCTTGATGAGGATAAAAACAGGGATATCGAAGGTACCGGACTTGGTCTCAATATTACAAGACGTCTTGTAAATATGATGGACGGTAAAATAGAGGTGCAGAGTAAATACGGCGAAGGTACTACATTTACCGCACTTGTTAAGCAGACTGTCGTTGACCGGAGCCCTGTGGGAGACTTTGCACAGAACCTCCTAAGGATGCAGGAGCATACGGAAGGATACAGGCCGTCTCTTACTGCCCCCGCTGCGCGTGTGCTCGTAGTCGATGATAATGACATGAACCTTGAGGTCATAGCCGGACTTCTCGAGGATACCAGGATCAGGGTCACGACAGCAGAATCAGGAAAGGAATGTTTGGAGCTCCTCCAGGACGCCGCCTTTGATGTAATATTCCTTGACCAGATGATGCCCGGAATGTCAGGGGTAAAGACCCTTCAAGAGATGCGAAGCAGGCGTCTTGCAAACGATACGCCGGTTATAGCGCTCACAGCGGATGCTATCGTAGGTGCAAAGGATACTTATCTTAAAGAAGGTTTTACTGATTATCTATCAAAACCCGTCATGTATGAGGCGCTTGAAAAGATACTTTTCAAATATATAGATAGAAGTAAGATACTGACATCGGAGCAGAAAGAAGCCGGGGAGGAGCAGAAGGATATGCCTCTCGTGCTTGTGATAAACAGTTCCTCGGAAAAGCTGAATGAGATAAAGGATATCCTTGCCGGCAGATACAAAGGGGTATTTGTGAAGAAAGAGGAGCAGGCACAGAAATTCCTTTCAAAGCACAAGGTGGAATTCATAATAAGAGACGGGGGACAGTCTGTCTAAAGCTGTCCCCCAGTTTTCATATGTTATTTTCGGTTCCGAGAGTTCAATGCTTTACCTTATCCCACCATACGGGATATACGAGTCCCTGGGTCTGACCTGCAGCCTCAGCGGCTTTCAGTATCTCGATGTATTCCGCGTCGGAGCATATCTGATCCACGTTGCAGGCATCACAGTGCCACACATCCGAATGGGGTCCGTTCGGATCCACGTCCTGGGGACGGCTCATAGGCTTACCGCACTTGGGACAGGTTGCCTCATTTGCTCCGCCGAGTCCGCCCTGTGCCTTCGTCATCTCGTCATCGCTCAATGCCGTGTTCTGAGCTTTTGCACTGTCCTTGAATCTGCTTATAAATTCTGTGTAAATATTCTGTTCCATAGTTCTTCTCCTTTCAATTGATCTGATCTTTCAACCTGCTGTCATCAATAGCTTCACAAGTACTTGTCTTTGATCTTTGATCTTCTTCGTTCTGCTTATATGTACGACAGATTCTTAAGTATTGTAAGCCTTTTTGCGCATTCGGTCGTTTTGTGTGTCTATCTGGTGACGTACTGCCTGCTATTCGTTTCTTTCCCCGCTGAACAGAAAGGAAAGCGGACTGACCTCCTCGGTTATAAGTTTTGCCTCGTACGCTCCGTCGGTGAAGCTTCCTTCCACATCTATCTCATATATCCATTCCCCGGGCTGCATATCTCCGATGAAAAGAGCATATGGATCGGTGCTGTCCCATACGGTGACAGGCTTGGGGCTTCTGACAGATGCACTGTATTCATCATTGTCTATCTTAAGCTTCATATCCTCAGTGAATCTGCCTCCGTATTCCTTTTTTACCAGACAGACCATCTTTCCGTTCTTTGCTATGCCGACTGCGGGAACATATGAGTCAATGTGACCGAAGATACCGAAGACACAGGCTCCGGCAAGGATCACTGTTATCGCCGCCAGTATGAACCAGACTCCGGGATTTGAAAGCCTGATATAGTCATTAAGCCGATCCGGCGATGAAATCCGCTCTATTGATTTATCTCTGAATATAGTTTCGTTTTCCATAAACCCACTGACCCTTATAGCTACTATTCTATGAAAAAACTACAGAGAGTGAATTACCGAATAGGCACGAAAAACAACCGAATAGACATCCCGACGGAATAAAAGCGGTCTTATTTTATATAATATGATTAAAGCGCCAAAAGTAATTGTCACCACACAAGCTTGCTTGTGGTGGGGACAAGGACTTTGGGCGCACCCCAACACGAGCATGAAGTGGGGAAGGGGCCCCACGAAATGCGAGTGTGGGGTAGGATTGTGGGAGTGCGAAGCACGGAACAATCCGTATTTAATCAAAATGTGACTTTTGGCGTCTGAATCATAATATACTGCGTGGATCAGGAAATGAAAAAATCTCAAAAAAGGGAGCATGGCCGCGTTTCAGGAACAAAGATCAGAAAACCGGTGCGTGGCGGAGTCGTGAAGGTTCCCTTCATAATGCAGATGGAGGCGCTGGAGTGCGGAGCCGCTTCTCTCGCGATGATCCTTGCATATTATGGCAAGTGGGTACCGCTGGAGCAGGTCCGCCGTGACTGCGGTGTATCCCGCGACGGTTCCAACGGCAGAAATATCCTGCTTGCTGCGAGAAGCTACGGATTTACCGCTTCAGGCTACAGATATGAACCTGAATATTTAAGGGACAACGGCACATTTCCCTGTATAGTCCATTGGGAGTTCAATCATTTCGTTGTAGTGGACGGCTTCAGGAAGGACAGGGTTTATCTGAACGATCCCGCGAAAGGGACCTATACGGTCTCTATGAAGGAATTCGATGAGAAGTTTACCGGCATCTGCATGATGTTTGCTCCCTCTGAAAGCTTTGTGCCTGACGGCAGACAGAAATCCACTCTTGAATTTGCTGCCGGGAGACTTGCAGGCTGCGGTGCGGCGATCGCATTTGTTATCATCACCGGAGTCATCTCCTCTCTTATCGGCGTTATAAATCCTGTATTTTCAAGGATATTCTTTGACAGGCTGCTCACCGGAAAGGATCCCGGATGGTATCTTCCGTTTATCATCGTGATCTCTGTATTCGGCTTTATCCAGATACTTTCACAGCTCATACAGGCTCTTTACTCCAAAAGGATCGACGGAAGGATGTCCACCTATGGGACCACCTCCTATATGTGGAAGCTTTTCAATCTCCCGATGGATTTTTATTCCCAGAGATATGTGGGAGATATCCTGTCCAGAAGATCCGGTAACGCGAGTATATCAAATTCGCTGATCTATACCTTTGCGCCTCTTGCACTGAATGCTGTGATGATGGTGTTTTATCTCGTGATAATGCTGAAAAACAGCATCATTCTAACGCTTGTCGGCATTTCCTCCATAGTGATCAATATGTTCATATCCGGACTTATCTCCGCCAAACGCGTCAATCTCTCAAGGATACAGATGAGGGATGCGGGCAAGCTCTCAAGCTGCACTACAGCAGGCATAGAAATGATAGAGACGATAAAGGCAAGCGGAGCGGAGGAAGGATATTTCCGGAAATGGGCCGGATATCAGGCGAGTGTCAATACCCAGAAGGTGAAATTCGCTAAGCTCAATCAGTATCTTGGCAGCGTTCCCGGCATAGTGTCCGTATTTACCAATACACTGGTACTTATGATAGGTGTATATCTGGTAATACGGGGAAACTTCACCATCGGTATGATAACTTCATTTCAGGGCTTCCTTGCTTCATTTACTTCACCTGCCTCGACCTTTATATCCACGGGCCAGACACTGCAGGAGCTCAGGACGCAGATGGAGCGGATAGAGGATGTGATGAACTATCCCTCCGATGAAAACAGCGCGGACAACGCAGAGCGTCTTCAGGACAGCGGGACAAACTATAAGAAGCTTAGAGGCAGAGTGGAGATGAAGAATGTCACCTTCGGATATTCACGGCTCGACAAGCCTTTGATAGAGGGCTTTGACCTTAAGCTTGAACCCGGCAGCAGAGTGGCTTTCGTCGGTGAGAGCGGATGCGGCAAGTCAACCCTCTCAAAGCTCCTTTCGGGTCTGTATCAGCCCTGGTCAGGTGAGATACTTTTTGACGGGAAACCGATGAAGAAAATAGACAGAAATGTATTCACGGGATCTCTCGCAGTGGTTGATCAGGACATAATCATGTTTGAGGATACTATAGCCTCAAATATCAGAATGTGGGATGAGACCATACAGGACTTTGAAGTGATAATGGCAGCAAGAGATGCCCATATCCACAGCGACATCATAAAAAGAGAAGGCGGATATGAATACAGGATGACTGAAGGCGGCAATGATTTCTCCGGAGGACAGAGACAGAGAATGGAGATCGCAAGGGTCCTGGCGCAGGATCCCACCATAGTCATTCTTGACGAAGCTACCTCCGCTCTTGATGCCAGGACGGAATATGAAGTGGTGAATTCCATCAAGGACAGAGGGATAACATGTATCGTGATAGCTCACAGGCTGTCCACCATAAGGGACTGTGATGAGATCGTTGTCTTAGATCACGGGAAAGTGGTCGATCGCGGTACACATGAAGAACTCTATTCCCGTGACGGACTATATACAAAGCTTGTAGCAAATGAATAGGAACCCTCGACTGATATGGGTTGGTTTGACGAACAGATAAAACTGAGAAAGAAAAAAGATCACGATGCGTTTGACAGGACATTCCTGCGCATAGCCTGTGCTGTCACGGGAAACAAAAAAGCCCTGTCAGACCTTGGTGCCGAAGAGCGCGCCCAAAATGCTGTCGATGAGATCCTTTCCTATTATCACGCGGAATCAGTAGAGATCCCGCCTAAAATCGATACTCCTGAAAAGCGGCTTGAATTCGCACTGAACAGATCAGGAATAATGTACAGGACAGTAGAGCTTGAGGAAAGCTGGTACAGGGATGCTTTCGGAGCAATGCTGGGCTTCCGGAAGGAAGACCATGAGCCCGTAGCCTTCCTCCCCTTCGGTCTCTCTCACTACAGGTATTACGACAATGAGACAGGGGAATATTTACTTGTATCCGAAAAGAGTGAGGAGCTTTTTGAAAAGGAGGCCTATGCTTTCTACAGACCGTTCCCTTTGAAAAAGCTGGGTCTTATAGATCTTGCGAGATATATGCTCGGCATACTGGAGCCATCCGACTACATTCTGGTAGTGCTCGCCACACTGATAGTCACCCTTTCGGGTATGCTGACTCCGAGGATAAACTACTTTCTCTTCAGCAAGGTAATAGATAATCCTTCAATGTCTCTTTTGATTTCCACAGGCATATTCCTGCTCTGCGCACAGGTCGGATCTCTTATGCTCGGTGCTGCAAAGTCTTTGGTTTCAACAAGGGTAGATACCAAAATGAGCATCAGCGTGGAGGCTGCCACGATGATGAGGATACTGTCTCTTCCGGCCACATTCTTCAGAGACTACGGCTCAGGAGAGCTTTCGTCCAGAGCATCATATGTGAATTCACTCTGCAGCACTCTGGTCTCGGTATTATTGAATACCGGCCTGACCTCTCTCTTCTCGCTGGTATATATCACCCAGATATTCGCCTATGCGCCGGGACTTGTGGTACCGGCCCTTACTATCATAATGGTAACCGTATTATTCTCCGTATTGTCCTCATTACTTCAGATGAGGCTTAGTAAAAAGCAGATGCTGACCGGCACGAAGGAGAACGGTATGAGCTACGCTGTGATAAGCGGAATACAGAAGATCAAGCTTTCCGGCGCAGAGATGAGGGCCTTTTCCAGATGGGGCGGTCTCTATGCGAAGGAGGCAGAGCTGACCTACAACCCTCCTTTATTCCTAAAGATAAACGGTGTGATAAGTTCCGCCATATTTCTCACCGGAACGATAATAATGTACAATGCCGCGATAGCAACCGGTGTATCGGTACCGGAATACTACGCTTTCAATACGGCTTACGGCATGGTCTCGGGGGCCTTCATGTCCTTATTCGGCATTGCCCTCACCGCAGCTGATATAAAGCCGATATTTGATATGGCGGAGCCCCTTCTCAAAGCAGAGCCTGAGACCTCCGAAAGCAGGGAGGCAGTGGCCAAGATATCAGGAGGTATAGAGATAAACGATCTGACCTTCAGCTATAAAGAAGGTTCACCTTAATGCTACTCTAAAAGTAGACACGAACAGGTAGAAAAATGATGGATGATTATGTATCATCTGATCATGCTACCAGAAGGGAGTGTCTATCATGGCTAAGCATTTGGATCCGTTACAGAAGGAGTTCCTGATCCGGCAGTACAGAAGCAATCCGGATATAAAGGTTTCTGATTTTTGTAATGCAAACCACATCTCAGAAGGAGCTTTCAAGACCTGGCTGAAACAGTATGAGACAGGCGGCCTGGAAGGGCTTGTAAGAGCAACCAAGAGTGTTGAAAGCGTATTACCGGAGGGGATTGAAAGGACCGAAGAAAACTAC
>JHWU01000023.1 GCA_000622025.1 Lachnospiraceae bacterium AD3010
CCCTGCGGAACGCGCTACGCCAAGCTCTCCGCCAACTGCGGCTAGGCACGAAGGATATTCACGTAGGATTTGTTTATATCCTTCGTGCCAATCCGCAGTAGGCGGCATATCTTGTCTGCGGTTCCGATAAAGGGTTATGCTTGTGGATATGCAGCCAACACGTTCTTCGGAGAAATTGATGCGTTTATCTTAGGATTTTTGCGGTCTGTTCTTGCATAAGGCATTGAAATGGTATATAGTAATCGCGGTTAAATAAATCAAACTCATAGAGGATCGCTGAATGAGTCGTTTTAGAAGGACAGGAAATACGGCAGATCCTGGATCATAGAAAGGAGTGTCAACTAAAGATCATGAAGATATATGCGGATAATGCTGCCACCACCAGGGTCAGTAAGACCGCTCTGGATGCCATGATCCCTGTATTTACGGAGATGTACGGCAATCCTTCGAGCCTTTACAGTCTTGGGCAGGAGGCAAAGGAAGCTATCGAAAATGCAAGGGAAGAAATAGCGGGTATCATAGGAGCGGAGCCCCGGGAGATTATCTTCACCTCGGGGGGAAGCGAAGCGGATAACCATGCTATAAGATCAGCGGCAGAGCTCGGGAAAAAGAACGGAAAGTGCCATATCATTTCCTCGGCTTTTGAGCATCATGCCGTGCTGCACACACTTAAGAGACTGGAAAAAGAGGGCTTTGAGGTGACCCTTCTTGATGTCCATGAGAACGGCATAGTAGATCCAAAAGAGCTTGAGAATGCCATTCGGCCGGATACCTGTCTCGTAACTGTAATGTGTGCCAATAATGAGATAGGAACACTGCAGCCCATTCGTGAGATAGGTGAAATATGCAGAAATAAGGGTGTGCTTTTCCACACGGATGCAGTTCAGGCAGTGGGTCATATTCCCATTAATGTAAAGACCGATAATATTGATATGATGTCTGCTTCAGCACATAAGTTCCACGGTCCGAAGGGCATCGGCTTCCTTTACGCATCAAAAAAGGTGAGACTTTCAAACCTTATTGAGGGCGGAGCCCAGGAAAGCGGGCGGAGAGCCGGTACGGAGAATGTGCCTGAGATCATTGGGATGGCTGCTGCATTGAAGGAAGCAGTTTCCAATATGGAAGAGAATTCGAAGGTGATGAAGGAAGCGAGAGACAGGCTCATTGAGGGCTTAAGCGAGATCCCGCATTCTGCGCTGAACGGAGACAGGAACAAGCGCCTTCCCGGTAATGTTAATTTCTGCTTCGAGGGCATAGAGGGCGAATCACTGCTGCTCCTTCTCGATGATAAGGGAATATCGGCTTCTTCGGGAAGTGCCTGTACCTCCGGGTCTCTTGATCCGAGCCATGTGCTTCTTGCCATAGGCAGGATACATGATGTGGCCCACGGATCCTTAAGGCTCAGTATAGGGGAGGATATTACCAAAGAAGAAACAGAGTATATCATAAAATCCGTTAAGGAGGTTGTGGAATACCTTAGAAGCTTTTCACCTGTGTGGAGAGACCTGACCACAGGAAAGAAGCAGTTCATCTTATAGAAAGGAGCGTAAACAATATGGCTTTATATAGTGAAAAGGTTATGGAACACTTCAGGAACCCCAGGAATGTGGGTGTCATTGAGGATGCTGACGGAGTAGGAGAAGTAGGGAACGCAAAATGCGGGGACATTATGAAGATGTACCTGAAAATAGATAATGACATCATAACGGATGTCAAATTCGAAACCTTCGGGTGCGGCAGCGCGATAGCTTCAAGCTCAATGGCTACGGAGCTCATCAAGGGAAAGCCTGTCAGTGAAGCTATGGAGCTCACGAATAAGGCTGTTGCCGAAGCACTGGATGGTCTTCCGGATTACAAGATGCATTGCTCGGTTCTTGCGGAAGAGGCGATACAGTCAGCGCTTGATGATTATCATAAGAGGAGCGGGAAGTAACGTAATTACTACTTGACAGCATAATGATAATGTGTTAATTTTGTGCAGTTAAATAAGCCGAAGACAGCAGGTGCGGTTTACCGCGTAAGGAGATCCTATTTGATGCTACGCCTGCCGAGGACAGTAAGAGTTTATTTTAAGAGACTTTTATGGGCTCCGCTTCTTTGGCGTGAGCCCGTTTTCGTGTGTATGCAGTGTGCCCTGTACTACCCGATGATCGGCTTACACTACTAAAATAAGGAGGAAAAGCTAAATGGCAAAGGTAGAACTGAAGCAGCCTGTGGTTGAAGAGATCGCAGGTAAGATAAAGGATGCCAAAGCAGCTGTCCTGGTCGATTATCGCGGACTTACGGTAGAACAGGATACGGCTCTCAGGCGTCAGCTTCGTGAAGCCGGTGTTGACTACAAGGTCTACAAAAACACCATGATGAAGCGTGCCTTTGAGGGAACCGATTTTGCAGAACTGGATCCCCATCTGGACGGACCTTCAGCTCTTGCGCTTTCAACAGATGATGTTACAGCCCCTGCCCGCATTCTTGCAAAGTTTGCTGAGAAGGCGAAGGTGCTGGAGCTCAAGGCAGGAGTTATCGAAGGAACCTTTTATGATGCAGCGGGACTTAATGAGCTCGCAAAGGTACCTTCAAGAGAAGAGCTTCTTTCAAGGCTTCTTGGTTCCATGCAGTCACCTATCGCAAACTTCGCCCGTGTTATCAAGCAGATAGCAGAGAAGAAGGCAGAGGGTGGAGACGTGGCTCCCGCTGAGGAGAAGACAGAAGCACCTGCAGCAGAGGCAGCTCCCGCCGAGGAAAAGGCAGAAGCACCTGCAGCAGCAGAGGCAGCTCCTGCTGAAGAAAAAGCAGAAGCACCTGCAGCAGAATAAGAAACAGTAATTGACTTTATTTTCGGAGGAATTAGAAATGACAAAGGAAGAAATCATCGAGGCGATTAAGGGCCTCTCAGTGCTTGAGCTTAATGAGCTCGTAAAGGCTTGTGAAGAAGAGTTCGGTGTTTCCGCAGCAGCAGGTGTTGTTGTGGCAGCAGGCGGCGCAGCAGGCGGTGCAGCAGGCGCAGAAGAGAAGACCGAGTTCAATGTTGAGCTTACAGAGGTTGGTGCCAACAAGGTTAAGGTTATCAAGGTTGTTCGTGAGATCACCGGTCTCGGACTTAAGGAAGCAAAGGATCTCGTAGACGGAGCTCCCAAGATGATCAAGGAAGGTGTTGACAAGGCTGAGGCTGAAGAGATCCAGAAGAAGGTTGAGGCCGAGGGCGCCAAGGTTACACTTAAGTAATATTTTTTACAAGAAAATATTTGACATTTCAAAAAGCCCGTGTTACTATGCAAGATGCGCTATTGTGGTCACATGGGCTTTTTTGCGCCCATTTTTAGAGGCCGCTGTTGTGCTTGTAACTGTAGATCAGGCAGAAGGGTCTGTGGGAGACTGTGGTTTTCATATGGATCCTTAGAACGGGGTAGAGGACAAAATGGAAAAGAACCGTATTCATCCAGTCTACAATGGAAAAGCTATGCGAATGAGCTTTCAGAGGAATCAGGACGTTATTGAGATGCCGAATCTCATAGATGTCCAGAAGTCTTCCTATGATTGGTTCACCAATGAGGGACTGAAGGAAGCCTTTGCTGATATCTCTCCTATTCAGGATTTCAGCGGAAACTTAAGCATGGATTTTGTGGACTATGAGTTCTGCAAGGACGAGAAGAAGTATTCCATTGAGGAATGCAAGGCACGAGATGCCACATATGCGGCGCCTTTGAAGGTAAAGGTGAGGCTTCGTAACAGTGCAAATCCCGACAATGACATCAAGGAGCATGAGATCTTTATGGGAGACCTTCCCATAATGACCGATACCGGAACCTTTGTCATCAACGGTGCAGAGCGTGTTATCGTCAGCCAGCTTGTCCGCTCGCCCGGAATTTACTATGGAATAGATCACGACAAGATAGGTAAGAGGCTGTTCTCCTGTACGGTTATTCCTAACCGTGGGGCATGGCTTGAGTATGAGACCGATGCCAATGATGTATTTTATGTCCGTGTGGACAGGACCAGAAAGGTTCCGGTCACGGTTCTTATCCGTGCTCTTGGTATCGGTACAAATGAGGAGATCATCGACTACTTCGGGGATGAGCCGAAGCTGGAAGCATCCTTCGCAAAGGATCCGGCAAAGAATGTAGCCGAAGGTCTGATGGAGCTTTACAAGAAGATACGTCCCGGAGAGCCTCTGGCAGAGGAAAGTGCCAGATCTCTTATTGAGGGCATGTTCTTTGATTCCAGGCGTTACGACCTTGCGAAGGTAGGGCGTTACAAGTTTAATAAGAAGCTTATGCTGAGGAACCGTATCGCGGGTCATGTGCTTGCAGAGGATGTCATCGATCCCGGTACCGGTGAGGTCGTGGCATTGAAGAAGCTGAAGGCCGTAGCCGGAACTGAAGTTACCCGTGAGCTTGCCGATGAGATACAGAACTGTGCCGTACCCTATGTGGTAATACAGGGTGAGGAGAGGAATATCAAGGTTCTCTCTTCAATGATGGTTGACATAAATCATTATATTGATTTTCCTAAAGGACATAAGGCAGCCGATTACGGCATTACCGAGCTCGTATATTTCCCCGCTCTTTCAAGGCTTATGGA
This sequence comes from Lachnospiraceae bacterium AD3010, assembly GCA_000622025.1. Classification (GTDB taxonomy): domain Bacteria; phylum Bacillota; class Clostridia; order Lachnospirales; family Lachnospiraceae; genus NK4A144. The sequence continues at coordinate 4,579 of JHWU01000023.1, forward strand.
TGAAAACGAGACCCCCCAGGATCTGCAGAAGGCCATAAAGAAGAGTACACATGAGCTTATTCCCAAGCACATAACAAAGGAAGATATCTTCGCTTCCATAAATTACAATATGCATCTGGAGTACGGCATAGGAACAAAGGATGATATAGATCATCTTGGAAACCGCCGTATCCGTGCCGTTGGAGAGCTTTTACAGAATCAGTACCGTATCGGACTTTCAAGGCTTGAGAGGGTGGTCAGGGAGAGAATGACCACTCAGGATATAACCACTATCACACCTCAGGCACTTATTAATATCAAGCCCGTTACCGCTGCAGTAAAGGAGTTCTTCGGATCATCACAGCTGTCACAGTTTATGGATCAGAATAACCCTCTTTCCGAGCTTACCCATAAGAGGCGTCTGTCCGCTCTGGGACCCGGAGGTCTTTCAAGAGACCGCGCGGGAATGGAGGTTCGTGATATACATTATTCACACTACGGCCGTATGTGCCCCGTAGAGACTCCCGAAGGACCGAATATCGGACTTATCAATTCACTTGCCTGCTTTGCACGTATCAACGAGTATGGCTTTATTGAGTCACCCTACAGGAAGATAGACCACTCCGATCCCGAGAACCCCAGGGTTATGGATGAGGTCGTATATATGACGGCGGACGAAGAGGATAACTACTATGTGGCTCAGGCTTCAGAGCCTCTGGATAAGGAGGGACACTTCAAGAACTCTCTGGTTTCAGGCCGTTACAGGGATCTGACCCAGGCATGGGAGAAAACCTTATTTGACTATATGGATGTCTCTCCCCGCCAGGTATTCTCTGTAGCAACCACACTGGTTCCTTTCCTGCAGAATGACGACCCTACGAGAGCACTCATGGGTTCAAACATGCAGCGTCAGGCCGTGCCGCTTCTTCTTACCGAGGCTCCGGCTGTTGGAACAGGTATGGAGAGAAAGGCTGCGGTTGACTCCGGAGACTGCGTTATTGCGAAGAAGCCCGGAATCGTCACCATGGCACAGGCTGACCTTATCAAGGTAAAGAATGACGACGGAACGGATGAGGATTACCACCTTATCAAGTTTATGCGTTCCAATCAGAGTAACTGCTATAATCAGACTCCCATAGTTGAAAAGGGAGACCACATTGAGGCGGGAGATGTCATCGCTGACGGACCCTCCACACATGACGGTGAGCTTTCTCTGGGAAAGAATCCCCTTATCGGATTTATGTCCTGGGAAGGCTACAATTACGAGGATGCCGTGCTCCTTTCCGAGAGGCTGGTACAGCAGGATGTTTACACATCGATCCATATCGAGGAATATGAGTCGGAGGCCCGTGAAACAAAGCTTGGACCCGAGGAGATCACCAGGGATATTCCCGGAGTGGGTGAAGATGCTCTTCAGGATCTTGATGAGAGAGGTATCATCCGTATAGGTGCCGAGGTCCGTGCAGGAGATATCCTTGTGGGTAAGGTCACTCCCAAGGGAGAGACGGAGCTTACAGCGGAGGAAAGGCTCCTCAGAGCTATCTTCGGTGAGAAGGCGCACGAGGTAAGGGATACCTCATTAAAGGTGCCTCACGGAGAATTCGGAATAGTTGTTGATGCCAGGGTATTCAAGAGAGAGAACGGTGACGAGCTTTCACCCGGTGTTAACCAGGCGGTTCGTATATACATTGCACAGAAGAGAAAGATACAGGTGGGTGACAAGATGTCCGGACGTCACGGAAACAAGGGTGTTGTTTCCCGTGTGCTTCCCGTAGAGGATATGCCTTATCTGCCGAACGGAAGGCCTCTCGACATAGTGCTCAATCCCCTTGGTGTTCCTTCCCGAATGAATATCGGACAGGTCCTTGAGATACACCTGTCACTGGCGGCAATGGCGCTTGGCTTCAATATCTCTGTGCCCGTATTTGACGGTGCCAATGAAGTGGATATAGAAGATATGCTTGAGCTTGCCGACGATTACGTAAACACGGAGTGGGAAGACTTTGAAAAGAAGTATAAGGATCTGCTCCTTCCCGAGGTTCTTGATTATCTGTCCGAGCACAGAGATCACAGGGAGGTATGGAAGGGCGTCCGTATAAGCCGCGACGGAAAGGTCCGCCTGCGTGACGGACGTACCGGAGAGTACTTTGATTCACCGGTAACTATAGGGCATATGCATTACCTGAAGCTGCATCATCTGGTAGACGACAAGATCCATGCCCGTTCAACCGGACCGTACTCCCTCGTTACACAGCAGCCGCTCGGAGGAAAGGCCCAGTTCGGAGGACAGAGATTCGGAGAAATGGAAGTGTGGGCACTGGAGGCATACGGCGCAGCCTATACCCTTCAGGAAGTGCTTACCGTGAAGTCCGATGATGTCATAGGACGTGTAAAGACCTACGAAGCCATCATAAAGGGCGAGAACATTCCTGAGCCCAGCGTTCCCGAGTCCTTCAAGGTGCTCTTAAAGGAGATGCAGTCACTCGGACTTGATGTCAGTGTACTGAAGGAGGACGGAACAGAGGTCGAGATAGGCGAGAATGTTGACTACGGTGAAACGGACATGAGAGCCATTTTCAATGACGACCGTGACATCAGGCAGCAGGAGAATTACGCGAGCCACGGTTTCCAGACACAGGAATTCAATGAAGAAGGTGAGTTGGAGACTGTTGAGGATGAAGAAGCCGTGGAAGAGCCCGATTTCGATGAAAGCTTTGACGGAAATGAAGATCCTGTTGACCAGTTTTAACTCAGTCGCAGAAATCCCCCTCCTCTAAGCCAAGCGCTGGAGGGGTGGTAACAATTACTGATACGCTGATTTTATGGAAGGAGTTATAAATGCCGGACTATAATAACAGGCAGTCAAATACATACCGCCCGCTGACCTTTGATGCTATAAAGATCGGTCTTGCTTCCCCGGAGAAGATCCTTGAGTGGTCTCACGGAGAGGTTACAAAGCCTGAAACAATAAACTACAGAACATTAAAGCCGGAAAAGGACGGTCTTTTCTGTGAGAAGATCTTCGGGCCTACCAAGGACTGGGAGTGTCATTGCGGAAAATACAAGAAGATCCGTTACAAGGGTATCATCTGTGACCGCTGCGGAGTGGAGGTGACCAAATCTTCAGTCCGTCGTGAGAGGATGGGACATATTGAGCTTGCTGCTCCCGTTTCCCATATCTGGTATTTTAAGGGTATTCCGAGCCGCATGGGACTTATGCTGGATCTTTCCCCGAGGGTTTTGGAGAAGGTGCTCTATTTTGCATCATACATAGTATTGGATCCCAAGGAAACGGATCTGGAATTTAAGCAGATCCTCTCCGCAAAGGAGTATGCAGATGCAGTCGAGAAGTACGGATCAAAGGGCTTCCGTGCAGGCATGGGAGCAGAGGCCGCAAAGGAGCTGCTGCAGAAGGTCGATCTCGACAAGGAATCCGAGGAGCTTAAGGAAGAGCTTAAGGGTGCCAGCGGACAGAAGATGGCACGTATCATAAAGAGGCTCGATGTCATAGAGGCCTTCAGGGAATCCGGGCAGAAGCCCGAGTGGATGATAATGGATAATATACCCATCATCCCGCCCGATCTCCGTCCTCTGGTACAGTTAGACGGCGGCAGATTCGCCACTTCGGACTTAAATGACCTTTACAGAAGGATAATAAACAGAAACAACAGACTTAAGAAGCTTCTTGAGATCGGAGCTCCCGATATCATTGTATACAATGAAAAGAGAATGCTTCAGGAAGCGGTTGACGCACTTATTGACAACGGCCGCCGCGGACGTCCGGTTACAGGACCCGGAAGCAGGGCATTAAAGTCACTTTCCGATATGCTTAAGGGTAAGAGCGGACGTTTCAGACAGAACCTTCTCGGAAAGAGAGTTGACTACTCAGGACGTTCCGTTATAGTCGTAGGGCCGGAGCTCAAGATCTGGCAGTGCGGTCTCCCGAAGGAAATGGCAATAGAGCTTTTCAAGCCCTTTGTTATGAAGGAGCTGGTATTAAACGGCACCAGCCACAATATAAAGAGCGCAAAGAAATCCGTGGAAAAGCTGGAGCCCATAGTCTGGGACGTTCTGGAGGATGTTATCAAGGAGCATCCTGTTATGCTGAACCGTGCCCCGACACTGCACAGGCTCGGGATCCAGGCATTTGAGCCCGTTCTCGTAGAGGGTAAGGCGATAAAGCTTCATCCTCTGGCCTGTACCGCCTTCAATGCAGACTTTGACGGAGACCAGATGGCTGTCCATCTTCCTCTTTCGGTTGAGGCCCAGGCAGAGAGCAGATTCCTTATGCTCTCACCCAATAACCTTCTTAAGCCCTCGGACGGCGGACCTGTAACGGTTCCTACCCAGGACATGGTTCTCGGTATCTACTACCTCACACAGGCAAGAGAAGGGGAACCCGGAGAAGGCAGGGCATTTAAGGGCGTGGAAGAAGCCATAATGGCTTATGCAAACCACGACATCACTCTTCAGAGCCTTATATATGTCAGGAAGGAGAAGAAGGATGCAGACGGAAAGATAAAGTCGGCTGTCCTTCATACGACTCTCGGACGTTGCCTCTTTAATGAGATAATCCCTCAGGATCTCGGCTTTGTAGACAGGAGTGTGCCTGAAAATGAGCTTGTGCTTGAAGTCGATTTCATGGTCGGTAAGAAGCAGCTTAAGGCGATAATAGAGGCCATCATCAATACACACGGTGCCATCAAGACCGCGGAAGCTCTTGACCACATAAAGGATATGGGTTACCACTATTCCACCATTGCATCCGTCAGCGTTTCCGTTTCGGATATGGTCGTTCCGGAGAGCAAGCAGAAGCTTCTGGATGAGGCGCAGGATACCGTGGACAAGATCACGAAAAACTACAGAAGAGGCCTCATCACCAACGAAGAGCGATATAACGAAGTGGTTGAGACATGGAAGAACTGCGATGAGCATATCACAAAGGATCTGATGGCAGGTCTCGATCAGTACAACAACATCTTCATGATGGCAAATTCCGGAGCCCGCGGATCCGATAAGCAGATAAAGCAGCTTGCGGGAATGAGAGGCCTGCAGGCCGATACAACCGGACATACCATCGAGCTTCCCATAAAGTCCAATTTCCGTGAGGGACTTAACGTGCTGGAGTACTTTATGAGTGCCCACGGAGCCAGAAAGGGGCTTTCAGACACCGCTCTTCGTACTGCGGACTCGGGTTATCTTACAAGACGAATGGTCGACGTTTCCCAGGAGCTTGTGATCCGTGAAAAGGACTGCTGCGAGGGCAGTGGAAGAGAACTTCCCGGAATGGAGGTTGCTGCCTTCATGGACGGAAAGGAAGATATTGAAAAGCTGGTAACAAGGATCACGGGCAGATATTCCTGTGAGGATATATATGACGGCGACGGAAATATCATAGTAAAGGCAAACCATATGATCACTCCCAGGAGAGCAAAGCTCATATGCACCGTGGGTGTGAAGGACGGAAAGCCTGTTGAGTCCGTTAAGATACGTACAATACTTACCTGCCGCAGCCACAGCGGAATATGTGCAAAGTGCTACGGTGCGAACATGGCAACCGGAGAACCCGTTCAGGTCGGTGAGGCAGTGGGTATCATAGCTGCACAGTCCATAGGTGAACCCGGAACACAGCTTACCATGAGAACCTTCCACACAGGAGGAATGGCAGGCTCCGATATCACCCAGGGTCTTCCCAGAGTTGAGGAAATATTCGAAGCACGTAAGCCCAAGGGTCTGGCCATAATTGCTGAGTTCAGCGGGCATGTTGAGATAAAGGACACCAAGAAGAAGAGAGAGGTCGTTGTTACAAACAGCGAAACTGCAGAGAGCAAGACTTATCTCATACCCTACGGATCCAGGATCAAGGTTCAGGACGGCTCCGAGATAGAAGCGGGTGACGTTATCACCGAGGGCTCCATTAATCCTCATGATCTCTTAAAGATCAAGGGAGTAAGGGCTGTACAGGATTATCTCCTGAAGGAAGTTCAGAGGGTTTACCACTCTCAGGGTGTGGATATCAATGATAAGCATATTGAGGTCATTGTCCATCAGATGCTTAAAAAGGTGGAAATAGACGAAGCAGGAGATTCGGATCTGCTTCCCGGCGCAAGAATGGATGCCCTGGAGCTTGATGACATTAATGAAAAGCTCATTGCAGAGGGCAAGGAGCCTGCAACGGCAACCCAGATCATCCTCGGTATCACTAAGGCATCGCTTGCCACAGATTCCTTCCTGTCGGCAGCATCCTTCCAGGAGACCACCAAGGTTCTGACGGATGCGGCTATCAAGGGTAAGGTGGATCATCTTATCGGACCGAAGGAAAATGTCATCATCGGTAAGCTTATACCTGCGGGAACCGGTATGAAGCACTACAGGAATATCGAGCTTTCAACCGACAATATGCCAATCAACGATGATGATGAAGAGATCACGCTTGACGATTTTTCGGAAGAGGAAGCGGAAGCGGCGGCAGCTGAGACGGTTGAAACCGAAGATGCCTGATTGGAATAGGAAACATGCTTTTTAACTCGTATGCCTTTCTGGTTTTTCTGCCGGTTGCCTTTGCCCTTTACTGGGTGGCGCCGGAAAGATTCAGATGGATAGTGCTGCTCCTTGTAAGCTATTACTTTTACATGGCGGCAAGCCCGAGGTACGTGCTGCTTTTACTTTGCACGAGCCTCGTGGTCTGGGCGGCATCCCTTGTGCTGGAAAGGGCAGACAGGGAAGACAGGGCCTTCAGGAAGGGAATACTTATCCTGACTCTCCTTCTCTGCTTCGGGTTACTGATATTCTTTAAATACTATAATTTTGCGGCTCGCAGCATTGTGGGGTTAATGGGGATCTTTTCGATGAATATCGAACCTCATCTTCTTAACCTCATGATGCCTGTGGGCATTTCTTTTTACACATTTCAATCCACAAGCTACCTTATCGATGTTTACACGGGAAAATCAAAGGCACAGCCAAGCTTTGCCCGCTTTGCCCTGTACGTATCATTTTTCCCTCAGATAATCGCGGGTCCCATAGGCAGGACAAATGAACTGATGCCCCAGCTGGAGTGCAGGAGAAAATTTGACTATGATCTGGCAGTGTCGGGCTTAAGGATGATGCTCTGGGGATATTTCAAAAAGCTGGTGATCTCGGACGCTCTCGGAAAGTATGTGGATCTGATCTACGGAAATACAACCTATTACTTCGGTATGACCTTCATTATGGTATCTCTTATGTACACATTCCAGATCTACTGTGATTTTTCAGGTTATTCGGATATTGCGATCGGAACTGCGAGACTCTTTAATATTGAGCTTATGCAGAACTTTAAGAGTCCTTATTTTTCAACTTCGGTGCGGGAATTCTGGTCAAGATGGCATATCTCCCTTTCCACATGGTTCAGGGATTATGTGTATATTCCCCTGGGCGGGAGCAGAAAGGGTAAGATCAGAAAGAATATCAACCTGATGGTCACTATGCTGGTATCCGGCTTATGGCACGGTGCCAACTGGACCTTTGTGCTCTGGGGAGGTCTCCACGGCATCTATCAGGTGGCAGAGGGGATCCTGAGGGATATTATTCCGAAGAAAACAGACGGAGGGAAAAACCGGGTGTCTGTTATTTTACATGGGCTTCTTACCTTTGCCCTTGTTAACCTTGCCTGGATCTTCTTCCGTGCAGACAGTATAAGCGACGCATTTTTTATTGTCACACATCTTCATAACGGGGTGATCCTTCACTTCCTTGATGCCTGGAAAAAGATGAAGGTTGATCTCCTGATAACTGATATGGGGCTTTGGAAGCTTCTGGCAGCAATAGTGGTTCTTATGATATATGATTTCTTTTCCCTTAAGCATGATATCCCGAAAGAGATGTCAAAGTGGAAGCTTCCTTTACGCTGGCTTATCTACATCGGAGTCACGACTCTTATCATCATAAATAAGCTTCACGGCGGGACCACCCAGCAGTTTATCTACTTCAATTTCTGAAAACCGGTGTTTGCCGGTAATATTTCACCCTTGTTATTCTGTTAATGGCTTCAGCCACCAATACTTTGCCCTTCACGGCTCAGACGGTTCTAAATTCATCGATCTTCCTGTAGCAGGCGCCGCTATAGGAGCGGGCGGCGCCACAGGAAGACCGATTTATTAAGAACCGCTGGCTTTATTGTTCAGGGCAAAGTATTAGAGTCTGAAGCCCGGGTAGGATAACCCGGGGTGAACGGATACGTTTCTCTCCGGATATTTGCGAATAGAGCGGCAATAGAGTAGAATAGAGGGCATAATGAAGAAATTTCTCGGAAAGTGCCTTATTTTTTTTCTGATACTGGCGGTGATCTTTTTACCCATGGGAATAGGACTGGATCCGTACAATATCTTCCACTGGAACTGTATCAGGAATAACGGCGTGGAGCCGAATAAGAGCTATGTGAAAATGATGAATATCCTTAGGAATCCCGGCGCACACGATTCCTATCTTTTCGGCTCATCCCGGGCAGGCTTTTTTGATGTGTCAAAAATGAATGACGGGAATTATTATGATATGGCTTATTCCGAGGGTACACCGGCGGAACATCTGCAGAACTTAAAGGATATGCTTGAGCGCGGGATAAAGATAAAAAATGTTACGATGGGCGTGGATGACATTTCCTATTTTGTGGATCCATCTTTCCATGAGGATCAGCTTTACAGAAAGCCCTTTCCCTGGAGCGGCAGTCTTTCGGATAAGGCCGGATTCTATCTGTCATATCTGGATCTTATTACCCTTTCACAGTCGGTTGAGGTTGTCATGAAGCACAAGAATACGGATCCGTACTATGGGCAGAGGATCATCGAAACAGGGACGGAAAACTTAAGCATACAGCCTGACTTCCATTATGATAAAACAGATGCGACCTGGTCAGACTATTATTATCCGAGGGAGGAGAGTCTTGACGAGATAAGACAGATCGTGGAGCTTTGTAAGGAGAACGATATCAATTTAAGGATATTCACAAACCCCTTAAACGGATATACCTATCAGAAGGACATAGCAAACGGCTATATCAGGTTCCTTAAGGAACTGGCGGCTGTCACACCCTACTGGAATTTCAGCGGCTTTAATGATATTACCCTTGATATGTCTAATTATTATGAGACAAGCCACTTTTCACCGGCGGTTGCGGATACCATAATTGACAGGATATATAATGACAAAATAGACAAGGAACTTCTGAAACAGGGCTATGGTATGTATGTCACGGAGGATAATGTAGATGAGCTTACGGATATACTCTATGCCCAGGCAGTGAATTTTGACCTGCCTGTGGACACTTATCCGGATACTATAAATAAGCCGGAAGAGGAATAAGATCCTTTGTATTAAGAAGGTTCGACCGAAGATTTTATCACGGAGGGGTACGGTTATGACATTCAGTTTATGCATGATTGTGAAGAATGAAGCGGAGATACTCAGGCGCTGTCTCGATCCCATCAGGGATCTGATGGATGAGATCATCATAGTGGATACCGGATCCACGGATGATACCAAAAAGATCGCCGCGGAGTATACCGACAAGGTATATGACTTTGAATGGAATGATGACTTTTCCGCCGCCAGAAACTATGCCTTTTCCTTTGCAACCTGTGACTATATCTACAGTGCCGATGCGGATGAGGTTATAGACGAAAAGAATGTGGAGAAGTTCAGACAGTTAAAAGAGGCTCTTCTTCCCGAGGTGGAGATAGTCCAGATGTACTATACCAACCAGCTGGAAGCGAATACCACCTACAATTACGACAGGGAACTGAGACCGAAGCTTTATAAGAGACTCCGAACTCCGCTATGGGAGGATCCGCTGCATGAAGCGGTGAGGGTGAAGCCGGTGATCTTTGACAGCAATGTGGAAATCAGGCACTGCCCGGTGTCTCTCCACAGCGGAAGGGATTTTTCCATTTTCCGGAAGATCATAAAGAAGGACGGAGACATCTCTAATCATCTTGCCAGGATGTATGCAAGGGAGCTGTTTATTTCGGGAAGTGACGAGGACTTTCTTGAAGCAAAGGACTTTTTCAGGCGCAGAATGGATAAGGACAGCGAGGAAGAACTGGTACTCATGGCTGCCTGTGTCGTGATAAAATGTGCCCGTCTTCTTGATGATACCTCTCTTATGCTTCTTGCTTCATCCAGAGCGCTGGCATCGGAGCACACTCCTTCTGAAGCGGTATTCGAGCTCGGGGAATACTACCGCGGCAGACGGAATTACAAGGAGGCCTGTATGTGGTATTATAATGCGGCCTTTGAAACGGAACCGCTCCTTAATCTTAAGTACCACGACTCCTACCCCTATCTCGGTCTTCATATCTCATACGTGATAATGGGCGACAGGGAGAATGCGGCCAAATTTGCAAATTATGCCAAAGATCTGAGATAGTAAGGACGGACAGCAGGAAGCCCTGCTTGGTTGAGTCATAGCCCTGTTTATGGTAGAATATTGGGTTGGTGAGAAGGCTGAAGTATCAGCAGACAGTATCAGGAGGATTAATAGATTGAAAACTTACCTTGTGACAGGCGGAGCAGGTTTTATAGGCTCCAATTTCATACATTATATGTTCGGGAAATACGGAAAGGATATCCGTATCATAAACGTGGATGCCCTGACCTATGCCGGAAATCTTGAAAACCTTGAGGGTCTGGATAAGGAGTATGACTATATCTTTATCAAGGCCGATATCAGGGACAAAAATAAGATATCGAAAATATTTGAGGAAAATGATATAGACTATGTTGTAAACTTTGCGGCTGAAAGCCATGTGGACAGGAGCATTGAGAATCCCGAGATCTTTGTGGAGACCAATGTTCTCGGCACACTTATAATGCTGAACTCGGCAAAGGCAGCCTGGGAAAATGAGGATGGAAGCTTTAAGGTAGGAAAGCGTTTCCTTCACGTTTCAACGGATGAGGTATACGGCTCTTTAAGTGACCCTGAGGATTATTTCTATGAGGACACTCCCTATGATCCCCACAGCCCCTATTCAGCCAGCAAGGCCTCCTCTGATTTTCTCGTAAAGGCATATGTGGATACCTATCATTTCCCCGGTGTCATCACGAACTGTTCCAATAACTACGGACCCTACCAGTTCCCGGAGAAGCTTATTCCCCTTATCATAAACAATGCCCTGCATGGAAAGAACCTGCCTGTGTACGGGGACGGAAAGAATGTCAGGGACTGGCTCTATGTGGATGACCACTGCAAGGGCATAGATATGGTTTTGCAGAGCGGAAGGATCGGTGAAAAGTATAATATAGGCGGACATAACGAAAAGCAGAATATCGAGATCATACACATAATACTCGATACCTTAAGGGAGATACTTCCGGAGGATGACCAGAGAAGGAAGAATGTGAGTGATGACCTTATAACCTTTGTTACAGACAGAAAGGGACACGACAGACGTTACGCCATTGCTCCTGATAAAATAAAGAAGGAGCTTTCCTGGGAGCCTGAAACGGCATTTAAGGACGGAATAAGGAAGACCATTGAGTGGTACCTGTCCCACGAGGAATGGATGGCGCATGTGACAAGCGGTGATTACCAGTCATATTATGAGAAGATGTATGAAGGACGGTGAGGAAGATCCTTCGTCGCTTCGCTCCTCAGGATGACAGGGAGGGCTGGTGCTCAGGATGACAGGGAGGGCTGGTGCTCAGGATGACAGGGAGGGCTGGTGCTCAGGATGACAGGATGGGATGTCATTCTGAGCGAAGCGAAGAATCTAAAAAAGGAGTACAGTAGAATGAAAGGTATAATACTTGCCGGAGGGAGCGGGACTCGTCTCTATCCCCTTACAAAGGCTGTTTCAAAGCAGATGATGCCGGTTTACGACAAGCCTATGATATATTATCCCCTTTCTGCCCTGATGCTGGCAGGGATAAGGGATATATTGATAATATCCACTCCAAGGGATCTTCCTTCCTTCAGGGAGCTTTTCGGAGACGGATCGGAGCTTGGATTAAGCTTTACCTACGAGGTTCAGGAGCATCCAAACGGCCTTGCCGAGGCATTTATTATCGGTGCGGATTTCATTGGGAATGACAGGGTTGCCATGGTCCTCGGAGACAACATCTTTTACGGACACAATTTCTCAAGGGTGTTGAAAACCGCAGCAGAAAGGGAAAAGGGAGCAACCATTTTCGGATACTATGTCAAGAATCCGAAGGAATACGGAGTAGTGGAATTTGATAAGGACGGCAGGGCAGTCTCGATAGAGGAGAAGCCTGAGCATCCGAAGTCAAAATACGCTGTTCCCGGGCTGTATTTCTATGATAATGATGTGGTGGAGATCGCCCGCAATGTAAAGCCCTCTGCCCGTGGAGAACTTGAGATCACTACTGTGAATAACGAGTATCTTCGCCGCGGGGATCTTTATGTCGAGACCCTGGGACGTGGCTTTGCCTGGCTTGATACGGGAAGCCATGATTCCCTTCTGGATGCCGCAGACTTTGTGGGTGCCTTCCAGAAGAGGCAGGGGCTTTATATTTCCTGTATCGAGGAGATCGCTTTTAAGAGGGGATTCATAAGCCGTGAGCAGCTTCTGAAGCTTTCGGAGCCTCTTTTGAAAACAGCTTACGGTCAGTATCTGGTAGATATTGCGAATGAGGTTTAAGAAGTTCGGGATAATCGCGGTCGCAGCCGCTTTTCTGGTTGTGGCCGCTTTCTTTGTGTTTCTGCTGAGAAGCTTTGAAGAGAATGATAGGAAGGCAGGACTTAAGCCGGACGACCCGAATGAAGAGACGGCAGAAACAGAGGAAGGTTATCAGAACCTGAGACAGTCGGGTATTGACAGTATTAAGCCAGAGGAAGTGCGGGATAAGGATCCGGAAAAGGAAAAGGCAAAGGACAGTGACAGGTGGATAGACGTCAATGTCCTGTTGTCCTCTGTAAACCGGGATATAAAGATCATGATAACCACGACCGACGGTGCTCTTATTTCCGGGGTTCCCTTTAGAGCAGAGATCTTAAGGGACGGGGAATACGCCGAATATGAGGACAGTGACAGGGACGGGATCATTACCGCAGCAGATCTGAAAAGCGGGAAATACACGGTTAAGCTTAAGAGCGAGAAAGGCTATATCACTCCGGAGAACTGGAGCCCTGTTACCGTAAGGAGCGACATCAGCTATCAGGCGGTTGACTATATAAGGACACTGATAAGATCAGAGGAAGAGGTGGATGCCGATTCGGAGGATACGGCAGAGCTCGGAGAATTTGACGACGGCAGGCTTCTGGAAGCCGGTGAGATAGATCTCGAAAAGGGCACTATCGGGATAGATGTTTCAAAATACAATAAGGATATAGACTGGGAAAAAGTCAGGGACGCCGGAATAGAATACGTTATCATACGTATGGGCTACAGGGGCTCAAGCACCGGGGCACTGGTAGAGGATCCATACTATGAAAGGAACCTCCAGGGGGCAAAGAATGCGGGGCTTAAGATCGGCGTATATTTCTTTACCCAGGCGCTTAATGAGACGGAGGCCATTGAAGAGGCAAGTATGGTACAGACTCTTATCTCGAAGGAAGAGCTTTCTCTGCCGGTCTTTCTGGATGTGGAGTCTTCCGGAGGAAGAGGGGATCTCGTAAACAGGGAGCAGAGGACCAGAAATATCAGGGCCTTTATCGAGACCCTGGAAAATGCGGGCTACAGAGCGGGATATTATGCAAATAAGACCTGGCTTCATAATTATATCTATGCCCGGGATCTGGAGGAATTTCCTCTCTGGCTTGCGCAGTACAAGGCGGTAAGGCCCACCTATAATGCCAGGTACGATATGTGGCAGTATTCTTCAAAGGGCCATGTGGATGGAATAGAAGGCTATGTGGATCTGAATCTGAATGTTTCACTTTAAAGATCCTTCGCTGACGCTCAGGATGACAAGAGGCGCTCAGGATGACAAGAGGCGCTCAGGATGACATATATAGAGAAAGGAGATTTTTCCGGATGGGACAGATAAAGGTTGAGACTTGTGAAATAGAGGGGGTAAAGCTTATCACACCCCAGGTTTTCGGAGATGAGAGAGGGTATTTTTCTGAGACCTACAGAAAGGATCAGTTCATTGAGGCGGGGATAGACTGCGAATTTGTGCAGGATAACCAGTCCTCCTCCACCAGGGGAGTTCTCCGCGGTATGCATTTCCAGAAGAATTTTCCGCAGGCTAAGCTGGTACGGGTTATCAGGGGACGGGTTTATGATGTTGCGGTGGATCTTAGAGAGGGTTCAAAAACCTTTGGCAAATGGTTCGGAGCCGAGCTTTCCGAGGAAAACAGGAAAATGCTCTTCATCCCGAGAGGCTTTGCCCACGGCTTTCTGGTGCTTTCCGATACTGCTGAATTCTGCTATAAGTGTGATGATTTTTATCATCCGGGAGATGACGGGGGACTCCGGTTTGACGATCCAGAGATCGGTATAGAATGGCCCGGGGAGATAAGACCGGAGGATATGAATATAAACGACAGGGACAGGAACTGGCAGGATTTTTCCGATTACAAAGCTGAAAAGGGATTATGAGCAGGGAGAAGAGAAAGGTCATATGGGCTGTGGTCATCATAGCAGCCATATGGAATGCTTATATAATACTCCATACGAATGCACTGGCTGATCCGCTGCAGGAGATACTGAAAAAGATCATCTCCTGCTGTATGATAGATGCCGCGCTTATCGGCTTTATCCTGATGTATGACAGGATAGTGGCACTTCCTATCGAACTGTATCAGAACAGGGAGCTTATCTGGAAGCTCGCAAAGAACGACTTCCGTGCAAAGTACGCAGGTTCATATCTGGGGATACTCTGGGCCTTTGTACAGCCGGTAGTGACCGTGCTGGTATACTGGTTTGTTTTTTCGGTAGGCGCAAGGACTGATCTTACGGGGGAAACAACATATCCCTTTGTACTGTGGCTTATCGCCGGCATAACCCCCTGGTTTTTCTTTTCCGATGCGCTGGGACAGGGGACCAGTGCCCTTCTTTCCTATCAGTATCTGGTGAAGAAGGTGGTTTTCAAGATCAGCATACTTCCCATTATTAAGGTTATAAGCTCACTCTTTATCCATATTTTCCTGACATGCGTGGCGGGACTCCTGATGGTGCTCTGTGGCTATTACCCGAGCATTTACTGGCTGCAGCTCCCGTATTTCACTGTATGTATCTTTCTTCTGGTCCTCGGAATGAGCTACATAACCTGCTCCATAGTAGTTTTCTTCAGGGATCTGGGGCAGATGATAAGCATTGCCCTGCAGGTCGGGGTATGGATAACTCCCATAATGTGGCATCTGGAGGCGCTGCCGAGACCTCTGCAGGTCTTATTCAAGCTGAATCCGGTGTACTACGTGGTGGACGGCTACAGGATGTCGTTTCTCGATAATATGTGGTTTTTCGAGCACTTTTATTCCACGGCATATTTCTGGATATTCACGGCTGTCATGTTCTTAACCGGAGCCATAGTTTTCAAGAGACTGAAGATCCACTTTGCCGATGTGCTGTGAGACAGGGTAAAGCTCCTGATATTATTTAAGCATATGGAAACAGTAATAAAAGTTGAACATCTTAATAAAATGTATAAGCTCTACGATCACCGGAGGGACAGGGTGCGGGATGCCCTGGGGCTCACCAGGAAAAAGCTCTACCATGAGCATTACGCCCTTCGGGATGTTTCGCTGTCGGTAAAAAAGGGTGAGACCGTAGGAATAATCGGAACCAACGGATCCGGAAAATCCACCATGCTTAAGATCATTACCGGGGTTTTAAATCCCACGGCGGGAAATGTGGAGATAAACGGGAGGATCTCGGCTCTTCTGGAGCTCGGTGCCGGCTTCAATATGGAGTTTACCGGGATAGAGAATATATATCTTAACGGAACCATGATCGGCTTTTCAAAGGCCGAGATAGACGCAAAGCTAAAGGACATTCTTGACTTTGCCGATATAGGTGACTTTGTGTACCAGCAGGTAAAGACCTATTCGAGCGGTATGTTCGTGAGGCTTGCCTTTGCGGTGGCTATCAATATAGATCCCGAGATACTCATTGTGGACGAGGCACTTTCCGTGGGGGATGTTTTTTTCCAGAATAAGTGCTATCACAAATTCGAGGAATTCAAAAAGGCGGGAAAGACAATACTCTTCGTAAGCCACGATCTTTCCAGTATCAGTAAGTACTGCGACAGGGTGGTACTTCTGGACAGGGGAAGGAAGATAGGCGAAGGGGCTCCGAAAGAGATCATCGATATGTACAAGAAGGTGCTTGTTCACCAGCTGGACAGTACGCCTTCGGAGGATACAAGCTTTAACCGGAACAGGGCTTCCTCGGAATCCGGGGGAAAGAAGCTGTGGAAGGACAGGATGAGCCTCAATCCCTCCGCCGACACCTATGGGAACGGACTTGCCGATATCACGGATTTCTGCTGTATTGATAACAGCGGGGAGATCACCAATACCATTATTAAGGGAGACAGCTTCTCCATAAGGGTCAGGTGCCTTTTCCATGAGAAGATAAGCGAGCCAATAATCGCGGTTTCATTCAAGAACAGAATGGGTGTGGAAATATGCGGGACAAACACCATGTTCGAAAAGATAAGCACCGGAGAGCCGGAAAAGGGGGATATCCTGACGGTAACATTTACCCAGGATATGTGCCTTCAGGGGGGAGAGTATCTGGTTTCCTTAGGGCTTGTGGGATACAGGAACGGCGAGTTCACGGTGTATAACAGGATGTACGATATTTTCAGCATTAACTGCATTTCATCAAAGGATACTACGGGATTTTTTGATATGGGAATGGAAACAACAGTGGAGAAGAGCCATGAGCGGAACGATTGAAAAGATCGGAGGAGTGACCCTGGATCTTTCGGATTACAGTGGAGAGGATCTTTATTCCGAAGGAGCGGCAGAGGAAAAGCTTCTTGAAATTGTAAAAGAGCATACCGAGCCTGAGTTCAACAGGATCATAGCGCTTACGGAAAGCTGGAGTGCTCTTTATCACCTGTCGCATCTAAGGGGAAATATAGTCGATTTTTTCCCGATAGCTGAGGATCAGAATGTGCTGGAGATAGGTGCGGGATGCGGAGCTGTTACCGGGACTCTGGCAAAGCGCGCCCGTCATGTCACTGCCATAGAATTGAGCTACAGAAGAAGCCAGATCAATGCATACAGGAACCGGCAGTATGACAACATAGATATAAGAGTGGGAAATTTCCAGGATATAGAAAAGAAGCTTAAGGAAAAGTACGACTACATTCTTCTGATCGGGGTTCTGGAATATGCACATCTCTACATTGATGCAATAAATCCTTATCATGAATTCTTAAATCTTCTCTCTTCCCACCTGGAGACCGGGGGACAGATCGTAATAGCCATTGAGAATAAATACGGCATGAAGTATTTTGCCGGATGCAGGGAGGATCATACCGGACGTTACTATGACGGAATTGAAGGCTATACACACGGAGACGGAGTGAGGACCTTCTCCAGAGCCGGACTTATGCGGCTTTTCCACGCGGCAGGCTATGATTATAAGTTTTATTATCCCTACCCCGATTACAAGCTTCCGATTACGGTCTATTCAGACGACAGGCTTCCTTTCAAGGGAGATTTTAACGATAATGAGAGAAACTTCGACGGCGAGAGGGTGAACTGCTTTGACGAGGGAGCAGCTCTTGACGAAGCGCTGGGTGACGGCTATTTCCCCTTCTTTTCGAATTCGTATCTCTGTGTGCTTCAGAAGGAGGGCCGTATAAACGGCGGAACGGAACGCTATCCGATTTATTCCAAGCACTCAACGGAAAGGGATCCCCTGTACCAGATAAGAACGGATATCTTTGTGGACCAGGGGAACAGAAAAACCGTAGTAAAGACTCCCTTTACAAGTGAGGCCATACCCCATCTTCTCAGGATGGCAGATGCTTACGAGGGTTTACGGGAGGAATTCAGGAGTACAAGCTTCAGACCCTGCCCTGTGAGGAAGGTTTATAACCGCCAGGGTGAGCTTATGTATCTGGAATTCGATCACATAGTGGGACGCAGCATGGATGAGGAGCTGAAGCGTCTCCTTGCCCTCGGCAGAGGAAATGACTGTGTTGACGCCATAGTCAGCTTCGCGGCTGCTTTACGGAAGGCGGCAGTAAGAGACTTCTGGGCTACCAGGGAATTTGCTGAGGTCTTCGAGGTCACCAGCGTTCCCGGGGCTCTCCGGAGTATGATGCTTACCGATGTGGATCTCATTTTCTCAAATCTTATCTACAATAATGGCTGGAATATCATTGATTACGAGTGGGTCTTTGAGTTTCCGGTGCCGGTTGACTTCTGTATCTTCCGAGCCGTAAGCTATTTCCTTTCATCCCTGGATATTGCGGAGCCGGAGGTCTTTGACGGGATCTTTGAAAAGATCGGGATAGATGCGGATCTTATGGATGTTTTCTATGAAATGGAGAAGGCACTGCAGAGGCATATCGCCGGACGGCATATATCTTTGGCCGGGATGTATTCTATTTTCGGTGCGGAGAATATCCATCTTGAGGAAGCACTGAGTAAATCAAGGCTGCTGATACGCCCGGAAAAGCCCAGGATCTTCTACGACAGGGGTTTAGGATTCCATCCCGAAGACTCCCTTCTCATCAATGCGGAAAGAAATGATGAGGACAGGATAATGTTTGAAACGCTGATCCCTGAGGACTGTGTTTCACTACGGGTGGATCCCGGTGACTTTAAGTGCCTTGTAAAGGTAGACAGGATCACCCTGGACGGAGTGCCTTATGATGAGATTCTTACGAACGGGACCGGGATCACCGGAAACGTTATTATTTTTGACACTGCCGATCCGCAGCTGATCCTTGAGGAGGTTTCAGGCGGGAGTATCCTTCATATGGAGTACCATATAGCTACACTTGATAAGAGATTCTTCGAACCTCTCGCATATGAATTTGCCATGCCGATAGATAACGGCGGCTCCGGCTTCAAACATCTCCTTAAGGGAAGCAGACCGGAATATATACCCGTTACCCTTTTTGATAAGAATGAAAAGAGATGAGTATAAGAGCTTAATAAGGGATATTGGGGACCCCTATGCTGTCTGGATAAGGGAAAAGGAGATAAGGCGGGAGGAGGGTGAGCTTCACCTGCCGGAGAACTACACCCTTTTTCTTGACAGGGACGGGGATATTGATCCGAAGATCGCTGCGGCCCTTTCGGAATACAGAGCATTTGAAGACGGCTTTGATCTGATCTACACCGATGAGGATGAAAGGGACAGAAACGGCAGAAGGCATGACCCCTTTTTCAAGCCGGATCATTCTCCCCACACCCTTGAGAGCTTTTACTATCCCGGAGGACTTACCATTGTAAGGAACGACCTTATTGAGAGTGTTGAAGCCGGAGGAACAGACGCCGGCGGAAGACTTGAGTTTCTCAGGGAATGTGCCCGGGCTTCTAAAAAGCCCCTTCATATCCCGGAGGTTATGTATCACGCACTTTCACATCATAAATACGGCTACAGGGATCCCGGAAAGGATGCCGGAAAAGGGGCGGTCCGGCCGGACAGCCTGGCGGTCATAATCCTTTCAAAGGATCATCCGGAGCTCCTTGAAAACTGTGTTTCAGGGCTCTTTGCCGCTGCGGACAGGGAGAATATAAGGCTTGAATGTGTTGTGATCGACAACGGAAGCCTGGAAGAAAACAGGGCGAAATACGAAGAACTCTCGGCGAAATACGGCTTTTCCTATTATTTTGAAGAAAGGGATTTTGTATATTCCGCTCTCTGCAACAGGGGTGTCAGCCTTACAAAATCGGAGATACTCCTCTTTTTGAATGATGACATTGAAGTGCCCTCAGGCCGGGTTTTCTTAAAAAAGATGATGGGGGAGGCAGTGAAGGATAAAACAGGAGCGGTGGGATGTAAGCTTTTATATCCCGGTGGGGAAAGGATACAGCACTGTGGTATCACTCTCCTGAAAAGCGGTGCCAGCCATTGTTTTTCGGGATATTCCGACGATAAGACCTACGGAAGGGGTATAAACCGGGTAAAGAGAAATGTGTTTGCCGTGACTGGGGCCTGCCTTATGGTGAAAAGAGACAGGTTCAACGAAGCCGGAGGGTTTGATGAGGAGCTCTCGGTTGCGTATACGGATGTGGATCTCTGCGCTTCGCTGGTATCCCTAAAGTACTATAATGTATGCCTTAATGATTTTTACCTGATCCACCATGAGAGCCTTTCCAGAAAAAGTGACAGTGAGGAAACGGATAAGTTTTTCAGACTGAAGAAGGAAAGAGAGTACTTTTACAGGAAATACGATTCTTTAATAAAAAACGGGGATCCCTGGTACAATGTGAACCTTACGGGGACTGAGCTTGATATGGGGGTCGCTATCTCTTCTCTCACGGACAGGGTACCCTTTTTTGACGCTACGGCCCTTTCCTCCGCTCCGGCTAATGCCAGGAACTGTAAAAAGGCTTCGGAAGGGGAGCTCTTATACAATATTGAATATTGCGGTGTTCGGCAGTCGGATGCAGTGGGACATGAAAACTTCCTTGAGATAAGCGGCTGGGGCTTTGTACACGGAAAGCCCGGCTATGAATACGATATAAAGGTACTTCTTAAGGACGGAGACAGGGCATATTTTCTGAATACTGGAAGGATAAAAAGAGAGGATCTTATTATAGTATTTCCGAAGGAAAGGGATATACTTCTTTCGGGTTTTTCGGTGAAGGTCGATATTACGTCCCTGTCCGGAGTACCGGATAAAGGGGATATTGCCCTTTGCTTTACGGGCAGGGATTTTTTCGGAAGAGACAGGGGATTTATCACATTATGAGCCTTGACGGATATTATAAGGAGCTCTACGAGCAGGAAAGAAAGAAGAATGAAAAGCTTACCCGTGAGCTAGTACAGGCGGAAGCGGAAAACGCGGAGATGAAGGATAAGCTTGATAAGCTTAAGAGCAGTAAGCTTTTCAGGCTTATCAAGCCTTTCCGAAATGTCTATGCAAAGGGTGTAGCCGGGGTGGAAAGAGTCAGAAGGCTTGGAAGCGTCGGGGAAGTCATACGGAAGATAAAGAGTAAAAGCATAGAAAAAAGGGCCTGTAAGTTCCACGGAAGCCTAAGCTTCCCTGATGAAAGAAGACGTAAGGAGGAGAGCGCCTTTGTTTTCGGAAAGCGCCACGTATTCAGCATTCTGGTGCCTGTTTACAATACTCCGGAAAAATTCCTCCGGGAAATGATCGAGAGTGTGACAGCTCAGACCTATTCCGGGTGGGAGCTCTGTATTGCGGACGGCTCGGATGCCGGCCATTCTTACGTTGGAGATGTGATACGGGAGTATATGGACAGTGACAGCCTAAGCAACCCTGCGGGAGTAAGCCGTATTAAATACCGTAAGCTTGACAGAAATCTGGGTATTTCGGGAAATACGAATGCCTGCTTTGACCTGGCGAGCGGCGATTACATAGGTCTTTTCGACCACGACGACATTCTCCATCCTTCGGTACTCTTCCGTTATATGCAGGAGATAGAGGAATATGATGCCGACTTTCTGTACTGTGACGAGGTGACCTTCAAGGGAAACAGCATCGATAATATGATAACCCTGCACTTTAAGCCGGACTTTGCCATTGATAATCTGAGAGCAAATAACTATATCTGTCATTTCTCTGTTTTCAAAAAGGAGCTGTCGGACAGGTGCGGCCGCTTCAGAAGTGAGTTTGACGGAAGCCAGGATCACGATATGATACTCCGTCTTACGAAGGAGGCCCGGGTGATAAGACATGTGAGCGGAGTTTACTACTACTGGAGAAGCCACTCGCTTTCAACCGCGGCGGACATAAATACAAAGACCTATGCTATCGATGCCGCTAAGGGAGCCGTGGCAGCACATCTTGAGTCCTGCGGCTTTAAGGATTTTGAAATAGAGAGTACCAAGGCCTTTGCAACTATTTTCCGTATCCGCTTTGCTTTAACATCAAGACCGAAAATAAGCATCATCATACCGAATAAGGATCATGCCGCAGACCTTAAGAGATGCACGGAATCAATAATCACAAAGAGCTCCTATGATAATTACGAGATAGTGGTCGTGGAAAACGGCAGTACATCCGGGGATCTGGAGGCCGTATACGAGGAGATCGAAAAGGCACCCTTCGGGAGGGTGGTTCGTTATGAATATGGGGAAGGAGAAGGCTTTAATTTTTCAAGGCTTATTAATTTCGGAGTACAGCATTCCACCGGCGATATGCTCCTTATTCTAAATAACGATACGGAGGTCATAAGCCGGGACTGGCTTGAAAACATGCTTATGTATGCCGGGCGTTCGGACGTGGGAGCCGTGGGAAGCAAGCTCTATTATCCGGACCGCACCATACAGCACGCAGGCATAGTAATAGGCCTCGGAGCCCACAGGACCGCGGGACATACACATTACAGGCTTTCCTGGGAGAACCTGGGGTATATGGGACGGCTCTGCTATGCCCAGGACGTGAGCGCCGTAACGGGGGCCTGCCTTATGGTAAAGAGATCCGATTTTGAAAGGGTCGGAGGCTTTGACGAGAGCTTTGCCGTAGCCCTTAACGATGTGGACTTCTGCCTGAAGCTTCGTTCCCTCGGACTTTTGAATGTATTTACTCCCTTCTCTGAGCTTTTCCACTATGAAAGTATTTCCAGGGGAGACGATACCGACGGGAGCAATATAGAAAACGCAGAGCGCTACGATAAAGAAGCTGAGCATTTCAGGGAGAAGTGGAAGGAAGTGCTTGAAAAGGGCGATCCCTACTATAACATTAATTTCTCCCTGGATCACAGTAACTACACATTGAAGGCGTCTCCGGCACCCATGGTACAGTAGAGCGGTCCGGCACTTATGGCACTACGGCAGCCCGGTCATCAGACCGGTCCGGCACTTATGGCACTACGGCAGCCCGGTCATCAGCCGGAATATGCATCGCAGATTACGCTCTCTACCTTTGTTTTGCACCGAAACATCTGGACATCGCTCCGGCAAAAAAAGAGCGCTTTTGCCTCGCGATGCCACGTTTCGGCGCAAAACTGCAGTCGCTCGCTATCAATCTGCTTATGCATATACCGGCTGACGACCGGGCTTAGCCGCAGTTGGCGGAGAGCTTGGCGTAGCGCGTTCCGCAGGGTTTGCTTGTGGATACGCAGTCAATACGGATGGAGCGATTGATGCGTTTATTCCAGATATGTTCAACTGTTCGTGGAATAAGGGGTGATATTGTGTTATAATTAGCGGAAAGACAATATCCTGTGCTTTTTTGTTGTGTGTGGGAAAGAAGGGTGGTACATTTATGAACGATTATAAGAAAAGCTATGAATACTGGCTGACAGACGATTATTTTGATGCGGATACCAAAAAAGAGCTGGAAGGCCTCAAGGGTAATGAAGCTGAGATTGAGGACAGGTTCTACAAGGATCTGGAATTCGGTACGGGAGGGCTTCGGGGCGTTATCGGTGCAGGAACCAACCGTATGAATATATATACCGTCAGGCGTGCTACCCAGGGTCTTGCAAATTATATCCTGAAGGAAGGAACGGGAGACAAGGGCGTGGCCATCGCCTACGACTGCCGGAGAATGTCACCGGAATTTGCCGATGTTGCTGCTCTTTGTCTTGCGGCGAACGGAATAAAGGCCTATGTATTTGATGCTCTGCGTCCGACACCGGAGCTGTCCTTTGCACTCCGGCATCTGAAATGTACGGCAGGTATCGTGGTCACAGCAAGCCACAATCCTCCGGAATACAATGGCTATAAGGTTTACTGGGAGGACGGTGCTCAGGTTACTTCTCCGAGAGATACGGACATAGTTGACTGTGTTGCTGCCATAAAGGACTTCAGTGAAGCGAAGACCATGGATCTGTCCGAAGCAAAGGAAAAGGGTCTCTATAATGTGATCGGAAAGGATATAGATGATATCTATATCGAAGAATTAAAGAAGCTTATCATCCATCCGGACATCATACGTGAAATGTCAAAGGATATTAAGATAGTGTATTCACCCTTCCACGGAACCGGAAATGTGCCTGTCCGCCGCGTACTTAAGGAGCTTGGTTTTGAGAATGTCTATGTGGTTCCGGAGCAGGAGGAGCCGGATCCGGACTTTACCACTCTGGAATATCCAAACCCAGAGGATCCAAAGGCCTTTACACTTGCCCTGAAGCTTGCGAAGGAAAAGGATGCGGATATAGTTATGGCAACGGATCCGGATGCAGACAGACTGGGTATCTATGCGAAGGATTCCGAAACCGGAGAGTATATGCCTTTTACCGGTAATATGTCCGGGATCCTCATCGCGGAATATCGGATAAGAGAGCTTCAGAAGGAGGGAAAGCTTCCTTCCGACGGTGCCGTGATAAAGACCATAGTGTCATCCAATATGATAGATCCCATAGCTGAAGAATACGGACAGACCCTGATCGAGGTTCTTACCGGCTTCAAGTATATCGGCGAGCAGATCAAGTGGTTCGAGGAAAAGGGAAACCATAGCTATGTTTTCGGATATGAAGAGTCATACGGCTGTCTCGTCGGAACCCATGCCAGGGATAAGGATGCCGTGGATGCGGTAATGTGCCTTGCGGAGGTTGCGGCCTGGTGCAAGAAGAACGGCATAACAGTCTGGGATCAGATGCTCAATATCTACAAGAAGTACGGATACTTCAGAGAAGGCATACACACCGTGACCCTTAAGGGAATAGACGGTGCTGCGGAAATACAGAACATTATGGAGAGGATCAGGAAAGAGCCTCCGAAGGAATTTGCCGGACTTAAGGTCAGGGAATTCAGGGATTACAAGGCCGATAAGGCGGTCAATATGGAGAGCGGAGAGGTTAAGAAGACCGGTCTTCCTTCTTCAAATGTCCTCTACTTTGATCTTGAAAATAATTCCTGGTGTTGCGTCCGTCCTTCGGGAACAGAGCCAAAGATCAAGTTCTATATGGGTGTAAAGGGAACAAGCCTTGATGATTCGGAGAAGAAGCTTTCTGCCCTTCGGGATGAAGTGATAGAAAAGCTTGCCAGATAAAAAGCGCTTAATGAATAATAGCATCAGAAAAGCTGTTTACCTGATTTTAATATTGATGGCTGCTTTTTCGGTGTTCCAGGGAGCAAGGAACGCCCTAAGGTTCAGCCAGGACTTTCAGTATGATGCCGCTCTTGCACTACGGAGCGGTATCAATCCGTATAAGGAGAGTCTGGAGCCCTCAGGGGTCCTTGCGACAGGACCTACAGCGGATTTTTACAGGATATTTGAGGAGGCGGGAGCACCTCAGAAAATGGAAGCGAATCAGTTTCCAAGTCTTTTGATGCTGCTCTTCCCGATCACATATATTCCCTACGTATATGCGAGGATCCTGTGGCTTATCCTGAACCTGATATTTACAGGGCTTATCATCGTCCTTTTAAGACAGACCCTCTTAAGGGATATTGACGGCTTTAATTTTAATGTACTGATGCTCCTTATGATCGCGGGAACTCCCTGGAGAAATCAGATCGGCGTAGGGCAGCACAGTCTTTTTTCCTTTTTCTTTTTCCTGCTTGCCCTGTGGCTTTCGGAAAGGGGATCGGGCATTTTGTCGGGACTCGCGCTTTCCGTATCCTACTTCAAGTATACGCTGACGGCGCCGCTTGCTCTGTATTTTCTGTATAAGAAAAGGTACAGGGAATTCGTGATCTCCCTAATCCCGCACTTTATCGGGACTTTTGTGGCTGCGGGGATCCTTGGTTCGGGCTTTACCGATATGATAAAAGAACCTCTTAAGGTCTCATCGGCCTTGACCGGAGAAGGCTCCATAGATGTGGGAGCGCTGACGGGAGGAGCCGGATGGAGCGTGATCATTACCCTGGTCATTATGCTCGCTCTTACGGTTCTTTCGTTTATCCTGCCGGAGGGAAAGGACAAAGCATATTTTTCGCTCCTCATATTTATGAGCCTTGTTATGACCTATCACAGGATCTATGATTTTTTTATGCTTATACCCGCCGCGGCAGGTGTGATCGCTGCAGTGCCCTCGAAAGGGATGACCGGGAAGAGGATATTAACGGCTGCCTATGCTCTGATCGTTTTTTATTTCTTCTTTGTTTTGAGGATCTTTAGTGAAAGCAGTGCATCGCTTGCTGTGGGAGCGGTATTGTATTATGCTTTTCTGGTATATTATACGGTTTTTCAGGCACGTTTTGCTGCACTGAATGAGACATACCCCGCAAAGGATATAGGAGACAGTAATGCAGGATAAATTATATATTGTGATCCCCGCATATAACGAGGAAGCAAATATAAGGAAAGTTGTGGATGAGTGGTATCCCATAGCGGTAATGGCGGGAGAAAGCTCGAGGCTTGTTATAGTAAATGACGGGAGCCGGGATAACACCCTGTCCGTATTAAAGGATGAACAGAAGAACAGGCCGCAGCTTATTGTAAAAAGCAAGGAAAACGGCGGACATGGCGCTGCGATACTGTCCGGTTATAAATTTGCACTGTCAGAGGGAGCAGACTATGTTTTTCAGACCGATTCCGACGGACAGACACGGCCTGAGGAATTTGAGGAATTCTACAGATGCAGGCGCCACTATGATATGGTCATAGGATCCAGAAAGAGCCGGCAGGACGGCTTATCAAGGATCTTTGTGACAAAGATACTGAAGCTTACTGTATTCTTAAGCTTCCATGTATGGGTTGAGGATGCCAATACCCCGTACCGGCTGATGAAAGCGGAGGCACTTAGAAAAGAGATCCGCTATGTGCCGAAGGATTATTTCCTTACAAACGTGCTTCTTTCCGTTGCCTTTACAAGGCATGGAAGGAGCATAAGATATATCCCCATAACCTTCCGGCCCAGGCAGGGAGGGGTGAATTCCATAAACATGAAGCGTATATTCCAGATAGGCAGAAATGCTCTTAGGGACTTTAGCAAACTAAACAGGATTTTGTGACCATGAATGAGCTTATAAAACAGATATTAAAATTCGGAGTGGTGGGAGGTCTTTCCTTCCTTATCGATTTCGCGATCTACACCCTGATAATATTTTTCTTCGGGAACGCCAAGGTGACGGTTGCCATAGCCGCATTTTTCGGCTTTACCATTTCCCTTATATTCAATTATTTCTCCAGTATGAAATTTGTATTTGTCCATGACGAGAATATGGACAGAAGGAAGGAATTCACCATATTTGCGGTGCTTTCACTGATCGGGCTTCTACTTAATGAGGTGCTTATACTGGGTGTTCTGGCGGTGTTTGACAATGTGGCTTTCCTGCAGACCGGTTTTAACGGACTTCTCTGGACTTTTAAGGAGACCCTGGGAAAGATGTTCGCAACCGGAGTTGTAATGGTGTATAACTTCATCACGAGAAAGATCTTTATTGAAAAGAAGGGATAACAGAAAAAAAACGGCAGTCGTAATAATGATCCTGCTTCTGATCGTAGCCGGTTTTGCGGCTCTGTCTGCGGTATGGTTTTCCTGGCAGGGAAACCCCTTTGATAAGGGGGCACCGAAGAACGGAACGGTCAGGGGAAGCATACTTTCCGAGGTGCCAAGGGAGACTGTGGTGGAGGAGCCTGAAAAGGAGCCTGTGGAAGAGATTGAGCCGGAGATCGAAAAGGAGATAGTAAACGAAGAAGCAGAGGAATTGACTGAAGAGCACGAGGGAAAGGAAGTAGACTTAATAGTCTTTGCAGGGCAGAGCAATATGTCGGGCTACGGCGGAAATAAGGAGCTCTCACCCGAAACAGAGGAGGGAGCCGGTGCAGAATTCCGCTCAGTATCCGATCCCACACGACTTTACAGGATAGCTGAGCCCTTTGGGATTTATGAAAATACAGAGATCATGAACGATTTCTATATGAAGAAGGGTTCTTTGGTTTCATCCTTTGTAAATACCTGGTATGAAGAAACCGGAACTCCGGTTATCGCGGTATCGGCATCAAAGGGCGGTATGCCCTCCACCTACTGGGCATCGGATGCTGTATGCAGCGAGGTGGAAAACCGTTTCAAGACCGCAAAGCTCTGGCTGGAAGAAAACGGCTATGTTGTGAAGAACCAGTTTCTGGTATTTCTCCAGGGAGAAAATGACGTTCTGGAACAGATCTCAGATGAACAGTATCTGACGGACATCAATGTATTCTCCACAAGGCTCTTTAATGCTGGAATAGATAAATTCCTGATGATAAGGATAGGCAGGGTGAAAGGGCAGCTCCATGCCTTTAAGAGGATAGCAGATCTGCAGACCGAGCTCTGCCGGACCGATCCGAGGTTCGTACTGGTATCCACGATCCTTTCCGGGATAGGAGACGATCATATGACCGATGCTTATCACTATGACCAGGCAGCACTGAATCTCCTGGGAGAGGATGCCGGCAGGAACGGCGCCCACTTTGCAAAGACCAGGGAGGATCCTGAGATCACGGATTTCGCTACGGGTGAGAAGTATATTCCGGTGAAATATGAAGGAATATAACCATTCAGAACAGTCACTTGCGGAACCGCAAGTGACGTATGAAAACCTCGGCATTTTGGTATTCGGTCCATCGTGCGAAGCACGATTTAATTGACCGAATACGCTGTATCTGTTCAGAAGCCGGAGGGTTCTGAACAGATATGGGGGGATATAGAAAAGATTCTTCCTGTTGCTTCGCAACCCCTCGCCGGGGCGGCATCCCACATCTGCGATGTGGGATAAGCGTCGCTTCGCTCAGAATGACATTGGAAGA
Source organism: Lachnospiraceae bacterium AD3010 (assembly GCA_000622025.1). Lineage (GTDB taxonomy): Bacteria > Bacillota > Clostridia > Lachnospirales > Lachnospiraceae > NK4A144. Next base: position 33,280 of record JHWU01000023.1, read on the forward strand.
GGTTCAGAATGACATTAGAACCGGCTCAGAATGACATTGGAACCGGTTCAGAATGACATAGAAAGGGAATGACAGGATACATTATGAAAAAAGACAGGATACTTTTATTCATTCCGGCATATAACTGTGAGGATCAGATTACAAGAGTCCTTTCTACTCTTAGGGATGAGATCCTTGAATATATTGAAGAAGTGATCGTTATAAATAACCGGAGTACCGACGGAACAGAAAGGGCGGTACTGGATTTCAAGGCAGAGCACGCGGATCTTAAGCTTAAGCTTTTCAGGAATGATGAGAACTACAGCCTCGGGGGATCCCAGAAGGTGGCTTTCGGATATGCGATTGAAAAGGGCTACGATTACGTTATGATGGTCCACGGTGACGATCAGGGGAATATATGGGACTTTCTGCCGGTACTTAAAAAACGGCTCTACAGGAACTATGACTGCGTCCTCGGTGCCAGGTTTATGAGGGGGAGCCGTCTTGAAGGCTATTCACTTTTAAGGACCTTCGGAAACATCGTTTATGATTTCTTATTTGCGGCAGCAATAAAACAGAGAGTCTTTGACCTTGGAAGCGGTCTGAACCTCTATGATGTTTCGATGCTTAAGGACGGGTTTTATCTCCGTTTTCCGGATAATCTTATGTTTAATTACTGCATGGTCCTCGCTTTGCAGTATTATAATCAGACCTGCAGATTCTATCCCATATCCTGGAGGGAGACGGATCAGGTTTCAAATGTGAAGCTTTCCTCCCAGGCGGTCAGGGTTTTGAGGATACTCTTTGACTATATGGATAATCCGTCATCAATAAGAGGTGAATACAGGGATAAGGAAATTGCGGCATACACCTTTGAGGAGATAGAATGAGCTGGCATTTCAGTATCAGCATAAATACGGCAAATATCTTTTCCGTTCTTCTTCTTTTTGCCGGAGCGCATGTATTTAAGTTCGGCAGATTTTATCTGGTGCTGATGGAGGAAAAGAAGCTTTCTTTTTTTGATGTTTTCTTTCTCTACGTGAGAACGACCCTCGTAAATCTCATAATCCCCTTTAAGCTGGGGGAGCTTTACAGAGTGGCTGCGGTAAAGCATATGTCGGGATCCTTTAAGACAGGTATCCTTCTTGTTTTGATCGACAGATTTTTCGATACCCTTGCTCTCCTTACCCTGACTCTCCCCTTTGGACTTATTTTTCTTCATGAGGCAGACCCGGTACTGGTCCTTCTCTTTACCTGTCTTATCTTTCTGTTTGTCTGCTTCCGCTTTTTTGAACCATCCTTCAGCTATGTCAACAGATTTCTGATCACAACGAAAAAATCGGGGCGGGCACTGGTGCTTCTTAATATCCTTGATAAGGCTGATGAATGGTACCAGTACTTAAGGAGGCTTATCCGGGGCAGGAGCCCTTTGGTATTTTTATCATCCCTTCTCGGATGGATCATTGAATTCGGGGCTTTGAAGCTTTTTGCCGGGACTCTCGGGACCCGCTTTGATATAGAAGCATTTATAAGATATATCAACTCCCTTTTGTCGGGAGGAACAGGAAATATCGGAAAGGCTTATAACTTTATGGGGATAGCCGTTTTTGCGGTCCTTACTCTGGTTTGCCTTGCAATGAACGGGGGAGCTATAAAAAGGGCTCAGTATGAAAGGAAGGGTGCCGGAAGAAAATGAAAAAGATCACCGTAATATATGATGACAGCAGCAGACCCTCCGGAGATATAAGAGAGATCACCGGGGAGAAGAGCTTCGGCAGGATAATATACAGAAGAAAGACCTTGAGAGAGCGGTTTTTTTCCAGTGTTTCAGATGCTTCGGAAAAGGAAAGGCTGGACACGGATATCCGCACTCTGACTTCTTTTGACTTCCGGGATCTTTCGGATCTGGATATGAAAAGAGCGGTGCTCTTAACCTTTTCCGACTGTATAATCCAGGACCTTCCCGAGTTTACCCTTTTATTAAAAAAGGCCGGTTACTGTCGTGAGGATTTTAAGATAATGGCAGGAGACAGAGTGGCTGCCGTGATCTTCCACGATACGAAGACCTTTCTAAATGCTCTTGATGAAGAGGGGGATCTTAAGGAAAGAGCTATCGGTATGGAGGAGATCCTGTCCGGCTCTTTCCTCTGTATCGCAGAGAAGGAAGAATTCTTAAGCTTCATTACAGGGGGTTTTGATGCGAGATACTTTAATGCTCTGTCCGGTGATGAGTATACCGTTGTAAAGAGCAGTGAAAATAAGGCAAAGATATCTGCAGAATACAGGTTTTATTATCTCCTTCCGGAAAACATGCGAAGCTGGTTCGTACTGCCCTATGAGTACAGGGAAGAGGGGAACAGGGCTTCCTACAGGATGCAGCGTTATCATATGACGGATCTTGCCATACGCTATGTCCACGGGGCGATCTCCCTTGAAGAATTCAGGAAGATCCTTGATATCCTTTTTGTCTTCCTTAAGGAAAGGAGGGAGGAAAGGGTCACCTGGAACGAGTTTTATGAGAAGCGGCGTGAGCTTTATATTATAAAGGTGGAAAAAAGGATAGAGGAGTTTAAGAAGCACCCTTCCTTCCCGGGAATAGAAAACTATCTGGTGAGCGGGACCGGTTATAACGGGATTGACGGCATTCTTAGGAAATACGAAGAATTATATGATTCCCTGATAGGGAAGAATAAGGAGGAACTCAGAAAGACCATAAGCCATGGGGATCTCTGCTTCTCAAATATTCTTTATTCTACGGATGCCGGGCTTTTACGGCTTATCGACCCCAAGGGGGCAGCTGACGAAAAAGAGCTTTATTCCGATCCCCTTTATGATATAGCAAAGCTGTCCCATTCAATATCCGGCTGCTATGACTTTATGAACAGTGCGCTTTTTGACATAGAGATTTCTGAGGACATGAAGCTTAAGCTTAATATCGACGGGGATATAAGGGAATACAGAAGGGAGTTTGAGAGGAAGCTTGGGGAAGAAGGGATAGACGCAAAGACCGTGAGACTTTTTGAGTGTTCACTCTTTTTGTCAATGCTGCCTCTTCATACAGACAGACCCCAGAAGGTCCTGGCTTTTATCCTTAATGCGATAAACATTCTTGAGGAGCTGTAGGAACGGTACTAACGTATGGATATAGACAGCATTAGACAGGGAATTTCAAAACTAAAGGATTATACGGATAGAAACGGTGCAGAAGCCGCAGTTTTCCGCGCGCTTGAGGGCATACGGGAGAGTGCCGATAACCGGCGCTACTCAAGAGAGACAGTGATGCTTCCGGACGGCATAGATGAGAAAGGGGAAGAGGGAGGCATTTTTTTGAGTCTCATTATCCCTGTTTTTGAGCCGGATATGGATGACTTTGCCCATCTTCTGGATTCCATCCTAAGCCAGAGCTATACGGACTTCGAGGTCGTGATAGCCGACGGCAGCGGGAATGGGGATATAGAAAAGGTTGTCAGCACCTATGACGAGGATCCTGATATAGGCTTAAAGATAAAGTATAAGCATCTTGAAGAAAATAAGGGTATATCCGGGAATACAAATGAGGCCGTAAAGGAAGCGGAAGGGGAATATCTTGTTTTCCTTGACCATGATGACTTTATCGAGCCCGATGCCCTTTCCGAGACCGTCCGGGCTATAAGAAAGGGAGCGGAGATCGTCTATACTGACGAAGACAAGTATGACAGCCTGAGAGACAGATATATAAGCGTAAACCGGAAGCCGGACTTCAATCTGGATCTTCTTCTCTCCAATAACTATATCTGCCATATGCTCACCGTGAAAAAGGAGGCCGTGGAAAAGGCAGGTCTTTTCCGCCCGGAATATGACGGGGCACAGGATCATGACCTCATACTACGGCTTTCGGAAATAGTGCCGAGGGACAGGATAATCCATGTACCGAAGGTCCTGTACCACTGGCGGATCACAGACAGATCCACCGCGGGAAATCCGCATTCGAAGCTCTACGCCTATGAAAACGGGAAAAAGGCCGTGGAGGATTACTTTAAGAGAAGAGGGATAAATGTAATTATTAAGAACAGCCCTCACAGAGGTTTCTTCCATACGGATTATTCTCCTTCAGCCGTTGATCCCGGGGACTGCTGTCTCTTTATCGACAGAAGGCTCCTGCCTCTCACACCGGATTTTGAGAAGCGCTTAAGGGGGTATTTTGCCAGAGAAGAAGTGGGAATAGTGGGAGCTAGGATAATCGGGAGAAGCGGGAGAACTCAGTCAAACGGGTTCAAAAGGGACGAATATGGCAGAAGAGTTCCGGAATATGGTAAAATAGATTACAGATTTTCAGGATATATGCACAGGGCCTCAATGTCCAGGGAGACGGAAGCCGTAAGCGTACACGCTTTTGCCATACGAAGAGAGCTCCTCCCTTTAGTTTCAAAGGATGCCTTTACCCTGTGTGAAAGGGTGCGTAGTCAGGGTTTCAGCGTAATAGTGGATCCGGAAATCATCTTCAGGATAAAATGAACGAAGTAACGGTGATCATCCCGAATTATAAGGGAGAAAAGTTCATAGCGGATTGTCTTAACTCCCTTTTATCCCAGAGCATGAAGGAATTTGATATCATCGTAGTCGATAATTCCTCAAAGGACGGGAGTACGGATATAGTAAAAAGGGACTTTCCGTCCGTAAGGCTCCTGGAGCTTGACGATAACTACGGCTTTTCAAGGGCTGTAAATGAAGGGATCAAGGCCTCGGACACGCCCTTTGTGATCCTTCTTAATAATGATACAAGGGTATTTACGGATTTTGTGGAGAAGCTTCTCCTCGCAATAAAAAGGGATGAGAAGATCTTTTCCGTGTCATCAAAAATGCTGCAGATGGCTGACCCTCAAAGGATCGACGGAGCAGGTGATCTCTATAGTGCATTCGGCTGGGCCTTTGCCCGGGGGAAGAACCGGAAGGCCGGGGCATTTATAAGGCGCTGCGATATCTTTGCTTCCTGCGGCGGAGCGGCGATCTACAGGAGAAGCATACTTGACGAGATAGGCTGGTTTGATGAATTTCATTTCGCTTATCTTGAGGATGTGGATATCGGCTACAGGGCGCGGATCATGGGATACCGTAACGTCTATGAGCCTGAGGCCTGTGTATACCACTACGGCAGCGGGGTTTCCGGTTCCAGGTATAATGATTTCAAGGTGCGCCTGTCGGCCAGAAACAATATGTACATCATTATGAAGAATATGCCTGCTCCCCAGATAATACTGAATCTTCCGTTCCTTATTTTCGGTTTCGGGGTAAAGGCACTGTTCTTTATTTTCAAGGGCTACGGCAGGGCATATCTTTCCGGGATAAAGAGGGGCTACCTCTTATGCCGGGAGGGAAGAAAATTTCCATATTCTCCCGATAATTTCGGGAATTATGTGCGAATACAGCTGGAGCTTATGATCAATATGTTCAGAAGGTTTTAGGTGATGATAAAAGATAATCAGCAAGTCTTCAACAGGGTTCATGTTTTTCTGGATGCCCTTGTTGTGGCTGCTTCCTACAATATTGCGTATTTAATCAAATTCCTTTCTCCCTGGGAGGATCAGTCCGTACTGCATCTGCCCTACTATATGTACATGGAAGCGCTGCCCTTTCTGATAGTGGGCTATCTCTTCCTTTACTATGAATTCAATCTCTATAATTCGAAACGGGCCTCCGGCAGAGCGAGGGAGTTTTACAATATCGTTAAAGCCAACACGGTTGGTATGCTGATATTTATAGTTGTGCTCTATGTCATACGTCAGACCCACTTCTCCAGGCGGATGATATTCTATTTCTACATTGTTAATATCATTCTCGAAACTCTGTTCAGGAATGCAGTGAGATACTTCCTGCGATTCATCAGAAAAAAGAGATTCAATCTGAAATACGTTCTTCTTATCGGTTATTCAAAGGCTGCTGAAAGCTATATCAATAAGCTCAGGCTTAATCCCCAGTGGGGCTATGTGATAAGGGGAGTGCTGGATGACAGGGTTGAAGCAGGCACGGTCTACAAAGGGATCAAGGTTCTTGGCACCATAGCCAATCTTGAGTATATCCTTCCCGAAAACAAGCTGGACGAGATCGCAATAACCTTAAGCCTTGACCAGTACGGCAAGCTTGAGGAGATAGTGGCTCAGTGCGAGAAGTCCGGAGTCCATACCCAGTTCATACCTGATTACAATGATGTAATTCCCTCCAGACCCTATATGGAAGATCTGGACGGCCTTCCTGTGATAAACATAAGGCATGTTCCGCTTGCTAATCCTTTGAATATGCTTGCAAAGAGAATAGTGGACATTGTCGGATCCGCATTTCTCCTGGTACTGTTCAGTCCGGTAATGCTCATATCTGCCATTGTAATTAAGCTTACCTCCAAGGGACCGATTATCTTCAGGCAGGAGAGAGTGGGGCTTCATAACCGGTCCTTCCAGATGTACAAATTCCGTACAATGGAGGTGCAGAAGCCGAGTGAAGAGAAAAAGGGATGGACCAAGCCGGGAGATCCCAGGGTCACCAAGTTCGGTAAGATCCTCCGGAAAACAAGCATGGACGAGCTTCCCCAGCTCTTTAATATCTTTAAGGGGGACATGAGCATAGTGGGACCGAGGCCGGAACGTCCGCAGTTTGTTGAGAAGTTCAAGGAGGAGATCCCCCGCTATATGATCAAGCATCAGGTGAGACCGGGCCTTACCGGATGGGCGCAGGTCAACGGTCTTCGCGGTAATACTTCCATAAGGATGAGGGTGGAGTACGATCTTTTCTATATAGAGAACTGGACTATGAGCTTTGATATCAAGATCATGTTTATGACGCTCTTTACCGGTTTTGTAAACAAGAACGCGTATTGATCGTTCGGCGGGTTTGAACTAATCCTTGGTTTATGCTATATTTAACGGGTTAGGATCTGTTCATATTAGTTTACAGAATAACGGTTATCTCCGGAGATTTCAGGATAAATGGAAAAAGATACAAAGAAAAAGAAGCCAAGGCGCTTTAATCTGCTTATTGTCCCTGAGGGAAAGGGGGAGGTCAGGCAGTTTCATGTGGCCCTGGATTTTGTGATTATTCTTGTGGCAGTAGTGGTTTTTGTCTTTATTGTCGTACTGTCCTATATTGCTAAGACGTCGGGCGAGATTGAGGATGACAGAAATCAGATACTTGCCCTTACTGCACAGCTGGAGTCTGTTACCAGCAGCAATATTATCTTACAGGCAGAGAATGAGGAGCTGGCCAATGAGCTTCTGACTGCTAACGCATATCTGGATGCAAAGGACTATGTGGAACAGCAGACAGACACTGCTAGCTCCCTTAGCTACATCCCCACGGGTCTTCCCATAACGGGGCAGATCAGCCAGCCCTCCAGCTTTGATTCCTCGAAGGGATATATTACCTTCACAGTCGGGGATGGCACGAAGATCGCAGCTGCAGGAGACGGTACCGTGAGCAAGGTCGTAAGTGACACGGATTTCGGATACAGGGTTGAGATCGACCATGGAAATCAGTACCTGTCCATATACCGGTACAAAGAGGAACCCCTTCTTTCCGAGGGCACTCAGGTCTTAAGGGGAACCGCTATTTTTTCCTGTACCTCCGTTGAACCGTCATTTACTTACGAAATACAGTACAAGGGCAGATCAATCGACCCGAACACTTTAATGAAGATAGATGGGTAAAACGTCCGGTGGCACATTCAGGGGCACGCTTTGGAGCGCCATGCGCGACAGTGCCCGGGGCGTCCGGTGGACGCACAACCAAAAACAGGTGTATTTTTGGTTGTTTTGTTTTACGCCCCCGTTCACGAGCGCCATGCGCGAGTGGGGGCCGGATTATGTGCCGGTGGCACATTCAGGGGCACGCTTTGGAGCGCCATGCGCGAGTGGGGGCCGGATTATGTGCCGGTGGATGGCAGAAAACTGATGGAAAGCTATACAGGAGAAAGGATATAAAATGGATCAGAAAAATACGTGGCTCTCTTATACAGCAGCACAGAAAAGGGAGCTTGAAAAGGTTTCAAAGGAGTATATGGATTTCCTTAATAACGGAAAAACCGAGCGGGAGTGTGCCGATATCGCGGTAAATGCTGCCGAGAGGGCCGGCTACAAGAACCTGCACGAGCTTATTAAGAAAAAGACCAGAATTAAGGCCGGTGATAAGGTTTATGCGGTTTGTATGGGAAAAACCGTTGTTCTTTTCAATATCGGAAAGGAGCCGATCGAAAAGGGTCTCAGCATTCTCGGTGCACATATTGATTCACCGAGACTGGATGTGAAGCAGAATCCGCTCTATGAAGATTCTGAGCTTGCTTATCTTGATACACACTATTACGGCGGGATTAAGAAATATCAGTGGGTGACTCTGCCCCTTTCTATCCACGGAGTTATTGTTCATACCGATGGAACAACTACGGAGGTTAATATAGGTGAGGATGAAGATGATCCTGTTTTCTGTGTGACAGATCTTCTTATTCATCTGGCTTCCGAGCAGATGGATAAAAAGGCTTCGAAGGCTGTTGAGGGAGAGAATCTTGATATCCTTATCGGCAGTATTCCCCTGAAGGGCAAGGAAAAGGACGCAGTCAAGGAGAATATTCTTCAGCTCCTCAAAGAAAGGTACGGAACGGATGAAAGGGATTTTGAATCTGCAGAGCTCGAGATAGTTCCTGCCGGAAAGGCAAGAGAGCTGGGATTCGACCGTTCGATGATCCTTTCCTACGGACAGGATGACAGGGTTTGCGCTTTTGCATCGCTGAAGGCTTTTCTGGATGTAAAGAGCGTTAAGCGGACTGCGGTTTGTCTCCTGGTGGACAAGGAAGAGATCGGTTCGGTCGGGGCTACCGGGATGCGTTCTCTCTTCTTTGAGAATACTCTTGCAGAGGTATTGAACCTTATGGGTGAAGGAAGTGACCTTACCTTAAGGCGTACTCTTGCTAATTCCAGGATGCTTTCATCGGATGTAAGTGCGGCCTTTGATCCGCTGTATGCTTCCCAGTTTGATAAAAAGAATGCAGCATATTTCGGAAAGGGCATAGTTTTCAATAAATTTACCGGAGCCAGGGGAAAAAGCGGCTCCAATGATGCAAATGCCGAGTATTTCGGTTTTGTCAGGCAGGTAATGGAGGATAATAAGATCGCCTACCAGACAGCGGAGCTTGGAAAGGTTGATGCAGGAGGCGGTGGAACCATTGCCTATATCATGTCATTATACGGAATGGATGTTGTTGACTGCGGAATGGCGGTGTTATCCATGCATGCGCCCTGGGAGGTTACCAGCAAGTCTGATCTTTATGAAGGATACAAGGCATATAAGGCCTTTATCGGCGCCTGATCCAAAGGGTACTTAAGGGGGGAAATATTGAATAAGAAATTACACACCGAAGCGGTGGATACGCTTTTTGATGCAATATTATGCCTGGAATCCAAGGAAGAATGCTATACTTTTTTTGAAGATCTGGCTACGGTAAATGAGATTCTGTCCCTGAGCCAGCGCTTTGAGGTTGCGCGGATGCTGAAGGACAAAAAAACATATCAGGAGATAGCAAAAAAGACCGGAGCCTCCACAGCCACGATCAGCCGTGTAAACCGGTCTCTGAATTACGGAAATGACGGCTACGATCTGGTATTAAAGCGGATGTAAGAGGTCAATCAGCTTCTCTATCATAAGTCTCTTAACATAGACGTCAAAGGAGAGGGAACAGATAAAGGAAAAGATCTGTATGAAGCGTGTTTCGTCTTCGGATGCTCCTTTTGCCTTTGCTTCTCCCGAGATATCGGTGCTTTCGGCATATTTCTGCCTTACAAATTCCTGTATGGATTCCACCTGACTTAAAGAGCTGTCGGTTACAAAGGAGTAGATATCCTCAAGATTCATACCGCTTTTTGAGTGGAAATAGTTCTCTGAAAGAGGAGTCATCAGCTTTTCGATATCATTTATGGACAGGATATTTTTGAAGTAGTAGATAAAGATCAGCATAATGAGGTGATCCTTGTCGTACTTCTTCTTGTCGGGCGGCGGCAGAAGCTTGTTTTTGGCATAATTATTGATCATGGTCTTGGTAAGGACTTTGTCGGTGGAGTAACGTTTGGCGTGCTCCATGTTTTTTTCCATAAAAGTCGTAACCTGGTCCATGTAAAGACTGATGTCCGGCAGGTCGGAAACATTTACGGGTTCTATCCTGCCGAGGCTCTCTATTATGCTCTGCATAAGGTCTTCGGGATCGAAAGTCATCTGCTGCCTCATTAAGTCAAAACGTTGATTCTGGACTTTTGGTATCCGAATCATTATATCTATTAATAAACATAGTTTCAAGAACAGGAAAAAGATTCTTCGGACTGCGTCCTCAGAATGACAGAGGATCCGTCTCAATGGCGTTAAGTTAGTGTCATTCTGAGCGAAGCGAAGGATCTTCCATAACCGAAGCAAAGGGATCTTCCATAACCGGAGCGAAGAATCTACAAGACTCACACATAAGGGGAAACTAAATGGACATAGACAAGGAACTGAACCCGGAGCAGGCGAAGGCGGTACGTCAGACCGAAGGCCCCGTTTTGATACTGGCGGGGGCCGGAAGCGGAAAAACCAGGACTATCGTGTACAGGATGGCTTATCTTCTGACCGAAATGAAGGTGGCGCCCTGGAATATACTGGCAGTCACCTTTACAAATAAAGCAGCCAGAGAGATGAAGGATAGAATAAGGGAAATGGTGGGTCCGGCAGCGGATCAGATGCTGGTCAGTACCTTTCATTCCGCCTGTGTCCGTATACTCTATTCAAATGCCGTGAAGCTTGGCTATCCGGAGAAATTTGAGATCGCGGATACGACGGATCAGAAGAGCATTATAAAGAATGTGTATAAGAAGCTTCAGATAGACCCGAAGAAGCATCCGGAAAAAATGACGCTTAATGTCATTTCCGCTGCCAAGGATGAGCTCCAGAGCCCGGAGGAATTTGAGAGAGCAAATTACGGGGATCCTTATATGGAGAGGATCGCCGGCATCTATCGGGAATATCAGAAAATGCTCTTTTCAAACGGAATGATGGACTTTGACGACCTCATTATGAATACGGTAAAGCTTTTCAGGGATTTTCCGGAGGTTCTCGACCACTATCAGGAGAGATTCAGGTATATTTCAGTGGATGAGTACCAGGACACCAATACTTCCCAGTTTGAGCTTGTGCGGCTTCTGTCGGAAAAATATAAGAATATCTGCGTTGTCGGTGATGATGACCAGTCGATCTACCGGTTTCGCGGTGCGAATATTTATAATATCCTGGATTTTGAAAAGCACTTCCCCGGCTGCTTCGTTGTGAAGCTGGAGGAAAACTACCGTTCTACAGAAAACATCCTGGATGCGGCCAATGCCGTGATAAAGCATAACAGCGAAAGGAAGTATAAGTCTCTGTGGACGGCGGGAGATAAGGGAGACAGGATAAAATTCCGCCAGCTGAACGATCCTATGGGGGAAGCCTCATATATTGCGGATGAGATTCGTACAAAAAAAGAACGTGGAGAACGCTCTTATGGGGACTTTGCCATACTTACCCGTACAAATATCCAGAGTAAGGAGCTGGAGGATGCCCTGAGGGTAAGGAGTATAGATTATGACGTGGTAAAGGGCTTAAGATTCTGGGATACAAAGGTCATAAAGGACCTGACAAGTTACCTTTTGACTGTAGACAATGCCTTCAATGATATGAGAGTCATCCGTATAATCAACCTTCCAAAAAGGGGGATCGGCGATGCAAGTATAAATAAGATCTCTGTTTTTGCGGCGTCAAACGGTATGACCTTCTTTGATGCTCTTTCAAGTATTGATCTTGTGGGCGGAATTCCGGTAAAGGCAAAGGCTGCTATCAGGGACTTCCATGAGATGATCCTTGGTATCCGTGCATCTTCAAAGGATCTGACCTTTAGCGAAACGCTTAACCGTATCCTTGAGGAAACGGGATATATGGATTATCTACTTATGGAGGCGGAAACCCCGGAAAGGTATAAGGAAGAGAAGGAGTACATAGATAAGCTCCGGGAAACCCTTGACGTATACGAAGACGAGACAGAGGAGCCTGATCTTACAGACTTTATGAGACAGAACGGACTCGAGGGAAATAATCTTGATAAGGAAGGCGAGGGAGACAGCAGGGAAAAGGTTCTCATAATGACCATGCATAATGCCAAGGGCCTGGAATTTCCGGAAGTTTTTATGGCCGGAATGGAGGAGGGTCTTTTCCCCGGATACGCGTCCATAAACAGCGAGGATCCACTGGCTATTGAAGAGGAGCGGCGTCTCTGCTATGTGGGGATCACCAGAGCCAGGGAAAACCTTACCCTGACTTCGGCCAGAAGCCGCATGGTAAAGGGGGAGTGGAGATATGCCGCGGCCTCCAGATTCATTAAGGAGATACCGAAGGAGCTCCTTAATATGAGCACAACCCCCGAAGCTACCGAGAGGAAGGAACGGGTCTTCCCCGTAAACCGTGAAGAAGCGGAAAGAGCCTTTGATAGAACTCCCCCTGCATTCTCACCGGGCTTTAAAAAGCGCTCCATAGCAGCCATTAAAAAGGGTTCGGAAATAGAGAAGGTCCTTCCCTCCTATAAGGAGGGAGACCGGGTTATGCATTTCAAGCAGGGAGAAGGTACCGTACTATCTATTAAGGACGGAGGCCGGGATTATGAGGTGACGGTCAACTTTGACAAAACCGGCGTGAGAAAGATGTTTGCGGGCTTCGCCAAGCTGAAAAAGATATAAGCAGATCTACAGACTATTCCACTGTCACAACCTTTGCAAGATTTCGTGGTTTGTCCACATCAAAGCCTTTGTCGCTTGAAACAAAGTATGCAAGGAGCTGCAATGCAACGGAGGCCGGGAATACCATGAGCTCGTCAGGAAGATTGGGAAGCACGAAGGTATCGAATTCGCGGGTTGATGACTGAATAAGGTCGGCTTTTATAAACAGAGCCACATCAGCGCCCCTTGATCTTACCTCCCGGATATTGGAAAGCTCCTTACTCATGATCCGTTCCTGGGTCACAAGGGCGACTACAGGGGTGTTGTCAGTGATAAGAGCAATGGGACCGTGCTTTAATTCACCGGAGGCATAGGCTTCCGAGTGGATATAGGAGACCTCCTTAAGCTTCAGGGATCCCTCCATCAGAATGGAATAATCAAGACCCCTTCCTATCATAAAGAGATCCTTTGCATCCAGAACCCCTCTTGCGATCACGTGTACGGCGTTTTTCTCATCCAGCACACTGTTCACCACCTCGGGAACACGCTTCAGATTCCTTATACATTCTCTTACCTCGTCATCCGAAAGGACTCCGCGGATATGAGCCATCTTGTAAACGATCAGGTAAAACAGGGCCAGCTGGGTGGTATAGGCCTTTGTACTTGCAACGGCGATCTCCGGCCCCGCATTGGTATAGAGGACGTAGTCACTCTCTCTCGCTATGGAAGAGCCCTTGACATTGATGATCGCCAGACTTTTCGCACCCTTCCGCCGTGCATATTTCAAGGCTTCAAGGGTATCTATGGTCTCTCCCGACTGTGAAACCGCTATGACAAGGGTTTTTTCATCGATCACTGGATCGGAATACATAAACTCACTTGCAAGCTCCACATCAATATGCATATTCAGCCGCCTCTTCACCAGCGCCTGGAAAACAAGCCCTGCGTGCATGGCGGTTCCGCAGGCCACAACGCAGATCCTTTCACACTCCGTAAATACAGAGTCCGGAATGTTGTCGGATTCGAAATTCGGTATGCCGGCCCTTGTCCTTCCGGAAATGGTATCCCTTATGGCCTTTGGCTGCTCCATTATCTCCTTTTCCATGTAGAAGGGATAACCGTTTTTCTCGGCGCTGTTTTTTTCCCAATCCATGGTGAGATACTGCGGAGTTACTTCATTATCGTTCAGGTCCCACATTGTGACCTTGTTCTTCTTAAGCTCCAATATGGTGTATTCGGGTACAACGAAATACTGGTCGGTAAATCTGCAGAGTGCGGTATTGTCGGATGCCAGCATCGCACCTTCGTCCGAAAGAGTGGCAACTATGGGACTGACATTTCTTATGGAATATATCACATCGGGTATATCTGAGAACATTATCACCAGGGCAAAGGTACCCTTAAGCCTTTTAACTGCATTTTTTATGGCTTTTTTCGGGTCATGGCTCTTCTCATAAAAGTGGTCAAGGACCGCTGCAGCAACCTCGGTATCGGTTTCCGATACGAGCTTTGATGACAGATCAAATTCATCGATTAGATCCTTATAATTCTCTATGATACCGTTATGAACCACTGTGACGGATCCTGCTCTGTGAGGATGGGCATTGGAGTCACAGACACCGCCGTGGGTCGCCCATCTTGTGTGTCCTATACCGCAGGTGGAATCGATCTCCTTAAACTCACACTTTTTTTCCAGATCACGAACCCGCCCGGCACATTTATATACGTCGATACGTTTCTTTTCTTCATTGCAGACCGCCATTCCGGCACTGTCATATCCTCTGTATTCCAGAGTGGTAAGGGCATCTATGATAATGGGTTTAACTTTATTTTTCCCTGTATAACCGATTATTCCGCACATAATGTCTCCTTATAATTGAACGTCATCCTGAGGGCATAAGCCTATAATGTCATTCTGAGGGCGTAAGCCCGAAGGATCTTTTTTTCCATTGTATCATACAGACTGTTTTTTAGAAAACAGCGGAAACAGATATTTCCCCAGGAGAAAGCCCGAGTATCTGGCTCCGCAGTGAAGGATAAATACAGGGATGAGCCAGGGCTTTCGCTTCCTTAACAGATGTGAGATACAGCCCTTTACAAGCCTTTTCCCTTCTCCCTCACTTTTTAATCCCTTAAATACCTCAGGGTGCAGTCCCTGGGATGCACCAAGAGTGATATTTCTTTTGAACTGCTGGATAAAATTATATTCGTGGGAGTGTATCACCTTTGCCTTTGAGGCATAATATATGCCGTATCCCTTTTTTATGACCTGATAGCCGTATATCATGTCCTCATTGAAGTCAGTCCTTACAAAGCCGCCCATATCATCAAAGAGAGCCGCGCGGTAGCAGGCACAGACATCGGAGCAGAAGATGGTCTTTATTCCAAGCTCCTTAAAATCCCTGTCTGTTTTCAGCCTGTCTCCGTCGGGATAATTAAAGCTCCGGTTATAGCGTTCGATTTCCCCTGCTGACTTTGCGGGGAGCTGTCTAGCGTAAGACACCGCAACGATCGGATCTTCCATAGGCTTTAGGAGCTCCAGGGTCAGCTCGGTATCCAGGGGGACAGCATCCTGAGTCATAAAGATTATAAACTCTGCTTCCGAAAGGGCCGCTCCCAGATTTCTGCTTTCTCCGTGATTGAATTCCTTTTCGCTTATATTATGAAGCTCAACGCCGGATAGTTTTTTTAGCTTTTCGGAGTAGTCAAAATACTTTTTCTCCGTATTAATGACTATTATCCGTTCAGGGCTAAGCGTCTGTTTTTTCAGCATTTGAATAAGCCGGAGGAATCTGTCATCCGGCTTATAGCTAAGTATCACAATATCTACGCTTGGTTTTTTTTTCATATGATCTACAGACCGTTTTTCTGTCTGTCTGCGGCAATCTTTGCGCTGATGTCCTGAACCATGGTGGAGGGAGTATATTCTGAATCGCCGAAAAGGAATTCATGGAACTCCACCACATTCTGCTGGAAGTCATCTGCAACAACGGAGCTTCCGGCTTTCCCCATGTTTCCCGTGACTCTTTCGAAGGGGAATCCGCTCTGCTCTCCGATTGAATAAGTGGCTACCCGTGATGCGTACTCAACCATTTCAGCCTTGGTAAAGCTGGTGCTGCAGAGAGGGAAGATATCGTCAATAATGTCATTTAGCGTGGAAATATCGGAGGCCATGGCCTTTTCAGCCACCTGGGTAAGAACGGTCCTCTGTCTCTCGGCCCGCTTAAAGTCGTCTCCCTTTGTGTATCTGATACGGCAGTAGGAGGTGGCCTGTAAGCCATTCAGGGTCTGAAGCCCGGCATGATCAATATTTACAATATCACTCTGCTTGATGCCGATTGCTTCCGCCGTTCCGATCTGGTAGTCATTAAGGAAATGTATCTCTTCCTCAGAGATATCCACCTCCACACCGCCAAGATCGTCAATGGTATCGACCAGCGCCTTGAAGCCTACAGTCACATACTGGTCTATATCCATATCAAGGTTCATATTGAGCATCTGTATTGCCTGCTCGGGTCCCCCGTTGGAATAGGCGGAATTTGCTTTATTGTAGGTGTCATTTCCTATATTTAGATAGGTATCACGGAAGACAGAACAGAGCTTGACTTCTCCGGTCTGATTATTTAAGGATGCTACCATTATAGTGTCGGTTCTTGCACCCTTGCCAAGATTTGTGTCCCTGGAGTCCACACCGAACAGGGCAATATTGGTGTAGCCGTCCATTCTCCAGTTATCATTTTCCACATCATCTATCTGCGCCTGTACTTCTTCGTTTACCTTGGCCTTCACAACGGATTCTTTATTTCCCGTATCCGCAAGGTCAAGCCTGTAAACCACGTAGAGCGCTATCACAAGGAAAAGAACGATAAGGATCTCGATTGCGAACAAGACCCGCCTCATAGTGCGGCGTTTGCGCTTCTTCCTTGATTTCCTGCTGTCTGAAGCCATCTGTACTTCCTCAATCCGATACTATCACAGCTGACAATTTTTCCGTCGGCTATAACTTATTGAATATAACGCAAAGAGGAGAAAATGTCAAAATCGGCTAAAACCCGCTTCCGTGCGGGTTTTGCGCTGTTTGAGCCGGCTCGTTTAGAAGATTCGTCTCGAACTGCGCTCGAAAACCCTGCGGAACGCGCTGCGACGGGCGCGCCGCCATTTGTACATATGAGAAGAGTCCGCACGCAGGATTTTCGTGCTCGTATCTCGACGAATACTTCTAAACTCGCCATCCTGGACTGACATTGCCGGACGCGCCGCCTCTATTCACATCCGTGTTCATTTTCGGCTAAAACCCGCTTCCGTGCGGGTTTTGCGCTGTTTGAGCCGGCTCGTCAAGAAGATCCGTCTCGAACTGCGCTCGAAAACCCTGCGTACGTCCTCTTCTCATTTGTCATTCTGAGCGGAGCGACGCTTATCCCACATCGCAGATGTGGGATGCCGCCCCGGCGAGGTTTATCCCACATCGAAGATGTGGGATGCCACCCCGGCGAGGGGTTGCGAAGCAACAGGAAGAATCTTATATAAGCCGGTTGGAAATAAACGGATAAAAGCCGTTGGGAAGATTTCTGTTCAAATAAGTTTAGATTGTATCGAAATAAATACAAAAATTCTTAATATTTTTAAAACAAATCCTGAATTGTGTTGTACTATTAAACGTGACTGATAAAACCCGAGGGGTTGATCAGTTCCGTAACAGTCATAAGACAGCATGGGGCACAACTTGATGTTTTGTGACAAAACAAAATTTCTCAAAAAGGAGAGAAGAATTATGAAAATAAGGACTAAGAAAGTACTTTCTCTGCTTCTCGCCGCTTCTATGGTATTAGGTATGAACACCATGGCTTTCGGTGATGAGATCGCAGAGGTGGCTGACACAGCTACAGAAGGTGCCAAGGTTACTGCAACCACAGCAGGCAGCGATAACGGAATTGGCGGCGGCGGATTCCTTCAGGGATCAGACGGCAAGTTCATCACAACCGTTGCTTACAATCCCGAAAGCTCAAAGAAGAAAGCAAAGAACAATCTTGCTGTTATCACAAACACCACAGATCCTGTTTCCTGGAATAACCTCTATGGAGCAACTCTCATTTCTACGGTGCTTTTCGGCGGAGAGGCTGATGATGAGTACCTCAATAATACTGATAAGCTTAAGGTAAGTAAGAATGAAGTACCTGACGATAGTAATTTCCCTAATAACGTTATAGAGGGAGATGATTATTATGCTGACAGCTGGATCTATCGCAGTGTTCCCGTAGATCAGTCTGCAGGTGTATATGCTCTTGTCGGGTATAAGTTTGATGACGAAGATGCTTTTGCTTCCTATGATGATGAAGGTGACTTCGACGGAATCACTGGCTATGTAAAGGGAGAATACGAGTATAAGGGAAAGGATGTTGACCCCTTTAATATTGGTTTTTGGTTCGATAGGGGCAGAATAAGCCGTATTCCTGTTACAGAGTGGACAGGAAGGACGATAGGACTTAACAAGAATGGTAACGGCAAGTACGATGCTGATAAGAAGAATATCAAGAACATTGATGTTGAGGCTTCACTTGTTAAGTTTGAAAACGGAACCGTTACAGAGCTTGAAGATCTTGATGTTAAGAGCATCAAGTGGAAGGACAAGAAGGCTCTTAAGCAGGCTTCTGTTAAGTTAGAATATGCGAATGCTAAGGTTACGGCAAAGGATACAAAGGACTGGGAAGGCAAGGACGTTGAAGGCTATGTAAAAGAGCACGATGTGATCGGAACTCTTCCTGAATTCACCATCAAAGTAAAGGCAAAGAATAAGGATGCCAAGAAGTATAAGAAGAGCTTTAAGAACACCATTGAGAAGGAGAGCTTCAAGGTAGGTATCCTTCAGAAGGGTATTGAAGTTTGGGATGTTACTGAAGATGATTTAATTGAAACTGAATTCATTGCAAACGGAGTAGCTCATGGTCACTGGACAGAGGCAACAAAGGCTGAAGAGCTGAATAAAGCAATTAAAGCTTCCTCGAACGGTACTGATTTCGATAAGATGGTGAAGGATATCAACGAAGCCTATCAGAGTGCAAAGGAAGGAAAGTCCACACTGAAGCCCAAGGCTGGTTATGTTGGTGGACTTACAGTTACCAAGTTTGATGCAAAGAAGTCAGCTAAGGGAACCATCGTTCTTAGAAATGATATAGTTAAGGATGGAAAGGTTCAGGCAGGAAAGACTGCTGACGTAACTCTTAAGAAGGGTAAGGATTATGACTTTGAGTCCGGAACACTTGCAGGCGAGACAGTATATGTTCTGGATCTTAAGGGAGACAACTACGTATACGCAAATACCGTACCTGATTATGGAGAGGAAGACCTCAGCGCATTCGGCTTCAAGTGGGCATTCAGAGTAGATCCTAAGGATAAGAAGAGCTTCCGTTATGGAATCTTTGCTGACACCAACACAGGATTCGTATTCGGCAAGTAATTTAAGAACAACCTGAAATCGCACAGCACAAGCTGTAGATTAAAGGTAAAAAAGTGCCGGCTGCCACAATTGGCAGTCGGCATTTTATATCAGCGTCCTTCGAGTATATCATTCTGAGGGCGAAGCCCGAAGAATCATAGTATGTCATTCTGAGGGCGTAGCCCGAAGAATCTTAGTATGTTATTCTGAGAGCGTAGCCCATAGAATCATAGTATGTCATTCTGAGGGCAAAGCCCGAAGAATCTTCTTACCGATTGAGAAGGATCCTTCGCTAACGCTCAGGATGACACCTGAGTTTCTTCCCGGCTTTTTTGATATTCCTCAAGAAGCTTTGCCCGGTAATCAGGATCTGTTGTGGCCTTTTTCACATCTTCATCACGACCATTGGCAAATAGCCAGGAATACAGATCATTTATCCGGTCTGCTCCAATGACTATGCCCTGTTCTAAGCCTTGCGCCAAGCCCTGCTCTAAGCCTTGCGCCAAGCCCTTCTCTTGACCCTGCTCCTCACGCTTTCGCATGGTGTATTCCAGATCATAGTGGGACAGCTCTTCGTCAATTAGTCTGATCTGCTCCTCTATACTGAGTGTAAACTTTGCAGCGTCATCATACATACTCTTTAATGCTTCATGTTCCATAGCAGCTCTCCCGGCTTTTTTGATATTCCTCAAGAAGCTTCGCCCGGTAATCAGGATCTGATGTGGCCTTTTTCACATCTTCATCACGCCCATTGGCAAATAGCCAGGAATTTAGATCATTTATCCGGTCTGCTCCAATGACCAGGCCCTTTTCCAAACCTTGTTCCAAGCCTTGCGCCAAGCCCTGTTCTAAGCCTTGCGCCAAGCCCTGTTCTAAGCCTTGCGCCAAGCCCTTCTCTTGACCCTGCTCCTCGCGCTTTCTCATTGTGTATTCCAGATCATAGTGGGACAGCTCTTCGTCAATTAGTCTGATCTGCTCCTCTATACTGAGTGTAAACTTTGCAGCGTCATCATACATACTCTTTAATGCTTCATTTTCCATAGCAGCTCTCCTGACATTCTCGTTGTTTGCATCCCTTAACATCGCAAGCTCCAGGAGGAGCTCGTAGTCCTCGTCTTCATTATATGTATTAGTCAAAAACTGTTCAAGGGCTTTGTCAAGCTCAACAAAGGCTATTTTCTTCTGTGCAGGAATAGTTATCCCTGAGTCGCTTATGGCTGACTTAAATCTGTGAATATACCGGGGATTTTTTTCGTTTTTCAGAAATTTAGGGCTGTCCCTCATTAGGACAACCATAACAACACCCTTGATGTTTTCATAGTTGATCTCACCCTTTTTACGGCCTTCATCTACCGCGTACTGCATTAGGAACATTCTGGAGGTATAAAGGTCATAACGCTCATAGCTGAATTCCTGCGCGATCTGCTGTATTTCAAGAGAAGCGAATCTTTTGTCAGTAAGCCAGGATGAGAGATCTGTTATGATCTTCTTAGCATTCTTCATTTCAAGCGGCAGTTCATTTGCTGCAGATCCCCGGGACTTTATGGTAGGATCCTGCATAACCCTTTGCATAATAAAATCAAAACGTTCCGGATTTGTGTCCGGAGAGAAGAGATGCTTTGCCATACTGTCAAGAGTCAGGGGTGGGAGAAGCCTGCCCTCTGCGATACCAAGTATTCTCAGCTTTTCTTCATCGGGAATGGTGATAGATGAAGAGACTCTTTGCAGCAGTTCTTTTTTCTGATCTGATAATGACATGTGGAAATTACTCCTTTCCTTTTAGAAATGATTAAGTAACTATTCAGAACAGTCACTTGCGGAACCGCAAGTGACGTATGAAAACCTCGGCATTTTGGCATTCGGTCCATCGTGCGTAGCACGATTTAATTGACCGAATGCGCTGTATCTGTTCAGAAGCCAAAGG
>JHWU01000024.1 GCA_000622025.1 Lachnospiraceae bacterium AD3010
TGATGAATATATGAAACTGCTGGAATATAAAAAAATCCCGGTGGATGTCATAAAGAAGATGCCGCATCCTATGAATCTTATAAAGATCACTCCATATAGATTTGACTATCTGGATTCGGATCTTAAGAAAGAAGGATTTGACATAAGGCAGCATCTGCAGGAGAGTATCACATAAGCCTTTTATAGATATCCAGCATACTCTCAATCTGGTATTGCAGCAACCACGCAGCATTATTGTACTCCGGGGTTGATTTCAGTAATTTAAGAGGGACAGATAATATTCCTCAGTTTCCTTGATCATCCTGTATATTCGTTCTCTGCTCAATCCCCACGACATGGTGGTTAAGTTATTACATCTGTCGGTACATTTGATCAAGGCTGCTTTATTTGGCATAAACTCGGTCATTGTGATATTATTCAGAAGATAGTTGTTTTCAAATGATTTCACAATAAGGAGATAATGATCTTATGGCTGACGAGAAGAAAGTGGAATACACTGCAGAACAGAAAGAAGCAGTTCTTAAGCGTGCAAAGGAACTTGGCAATGTGAAGAAGGCTGCAGAAGAGGCCGGTGTTTCATGGCAGCTGGTTTCCATGTGGAGAAAGGAAGCTGATCCTTCGGCTACGAAGGCTGCTCAGGCTGAGAAGAAAAGGGCAGAGGCTTCCAAAAAAGGAAAGAAGAGCAGAAAGAGTACTAAGAGCGCCAAGTCAAAGACTGCTACTAAGAAGACTGAAACCAAGTCAAAGGCTGCAGCAAAAAGTGCTAAAAAGCCTGTTGCAAAGACAACATCAAAGAGCACTTCAAAATCTTCCATTAAAACTGCTTCAAAGTCCAAACCGGCATCAAAAACTGCAAAGGCATCAGCTAATACAGCTGCAAAGAAGAGTGTTAATACCAAGTCTTCCAAATCCGCTGCTCAGAATAAGAGCAAGAGTGCTGCAAGTAAGAAATCCGCAGCTTCTTCAAAGAGTACACCCAAGACCAATGCAAAGAACTTGAAGACTCCGGAAGTAAATGTTAAAAAGGATGTTCCCGCATCCAGGCTTCAGATAGAGAATGCAGTATTAAAAACCGAGAATAGCGAACTGAAGAAACAGGTTGCAAGACTCCAGAAAGCAGTACGCGAGCTTATGTAAGACTCACGGCAAATTAAGCAATGCAAAAGATCCGCTGTGTTGTCGAAAGAATCACATATCAGAATCCGGAGAACGGATATTCTGTTCTGAAATGCAGGGTAAAGGACTATAGCGACCTGATCCCTGTAATCGGCAACCTCATAGATGCGAATGTCGGCTCTGTTCTTATCATCGAAGGAAACTGGAAAGTTGATGCGAAGTACGGCCGACAGTTTGTAGCGGAGAATTGAGAAGAGACACTTCCGGCAACAGTATATGGAATGGAAAAGTATTTAGGATCCGGCCTTATCAAAGGCGTGGGTCCTAAATTTGCTAAGAAGATCGTTCAGAGGTTCGGCGTAGATACCTTTGGAGATGTGATTCAGCTACGGCTTTTGGTTACGTATCGTAACACCCCCTCTTGCGCAGGCGATAAACCCCAGTATAATTGATAATATCAGAGTCGGCACTGATATAAGGAGCAAAGGTTTTGGACGAAACAGACAAAAGAATCTTGGAGATTATGAAGGGAAATGCCCGTATCAGTTTTCAGGAATTAGGGGATGCTATTGGGATGTCCCGAGTGGGCGCTATGAAAAGAGTCTCCAAAATGGAAAAAGAGGGCACAATCCGACAGTATAACACTTACATTTATCGACGGGATGAAATCACTATGTTTATAGATATAGTGGCAAAACCGGGGAAGTATGAGGACGTACTCAGGGGTGTATCCTATCGAACTGCTTTCATTCGCCAGATATTCGGCACGACTAAAAAGAACCATATTCATATCGTCGCTGTGTCTGATTCCGTCAGAAGCCTCAAATATCTTACAAGGATGATCCAGAAAAAGTGCGGTGAGGACATTGAAGAAATTCAATGTCATGCTGTAAAGGAGGTCATCAAGGATGTGTATGGAGGAATCAGATATGCAGATAGACCAGTGCCAGACGGTGAGGAAATTGTTGGGTCAACTTCCGGGAGTGGAACTTCGGGAGAAGAAGGGAGCGAAACTTAAGTTTAGGGTTTATGTGACGCAGAAGATGTATGATACCCCACTGGAGGAGATGGAATTCAGTGTGAGAGCTTTTCATAGTTTGAAGAGAGCAGGCTTTGATACAGTAGGAGATATGGTGGATGCCATAGATGACGGGGTGGAGCTAAGGAATATAAGAAATTGCGGAGCTACCAGTATAAGAGAGATAATGGAGAAAATGTTTCTTTTTCAGTACTACTCTTTGCCTGAAGGAAAGCGAGAGGCGTATTTGAAAGAGATCGTTGAAATTAACCGCAAGTGAACCTTAAATACGTATAATTAAAACGAAGGGCTTCATGTGTGCAAATTGTACATGTGAGGCCCGATATTTACATACGAGGTTGTTCATTTTATTGACAAAATTCGGCAAGATGAATATAATAATAACGGTTGTTTTGGGCTCTTTAGGAATAGGAGAAAGCGGTTATTTCATGAATGATTATGCAACTATTAGGGAAATAGCTGAAAAATGGGAATTGACCACCCGTCGTGTACAAAAAATGTGTTCTGACGGGAAGATTCCGGGTGCTTCCAAGTTCGGCCGTGACTGGGCAATACCAAGAGATGCTGAGAAGCCGGTTGATGGAAGGGTCACGACTGGGGAATATAAGAACTGGAGAAAACAGAAGGTTACACAATAAGCTGAGGGGAAAGAAGTGGGATTATTTGGTCCAAAAGAGCAGATGGAAATAAAAGAAAGCATACTTCCTGATGCAGCAAAAAACGAAATAATGGCAAGTCGCCTGCCCCAGATAAATACAGATAATATCTTCCTAAAAAAGGGAGAAGTGTGCTCATACATTGATAAGGCAATACTGAATATCCATGTAAAAAAACGAATGAGCAGACATGTGGGTCATAGTGCCCCAGGTCTTTTTAAGGGAACCAGATTTCATACGGGTGTTTCAAAACCTGTTGAATATGAAGAAATAAAGCAGCAGAAGGGAATCTTATATATTACGAATAAACGGGTAATATTTCAGGCTCCTGAAAATGCTTTTGATAAGCAGCATAGATATTTATCCTCAGTTGCACCGTTTAGCAATGCAATTGTACTGCAATATGGAGAGAAAACATACGAGCTTATAGTACCCGATGGTTCAATTGTGAATCATGTACTGAAGCTGGAAAATGAATAAGGGGGAAAGAAAATGGTTTTTCCTGAGGCGAAAATAGCCCTTTGTATGTGCTCCGAAGGAAAAAGGCCGTTTGGTGTCAGGTTTGAAGAGTACGAGAATGAATGGAAAGCGACATGGGCTTTTGCAATAAAGAAAAAGGGAAGTGCAGAAAGAGAAAAGTATGACAAAACCACTCTAAAGGGAAAAATCAGATGGGATGATGATTATCCCGGATGTCCTTACTGTGGAAGTCGAGGTTTCGTTATATGCTGTGATTGTGGAGGATTAAATTGCAATCTTCATTCAAATGATGAAACTTTTACTTGTGGATGGTGTGGAGCATCGGGAGAATTATCTGATTATGAAGGCGGAGGTTTTAATGCCGGAGGAGACAGGTAGTACAAAAGGAGGCTTTGATGGAGGGGTTATTATCTCTTAGAACAGAATTGACATCTGAATGTGGAAATACCTACAGAGTAGAAAAGTTACTTGGTGCCGGAGGTCAGGGCGAAGTCTATGATGTATCATGCGGATCAAATCATTATGCACTAAAGTGGTATTTCAAAAGTAGTGCAACGGAAACACAGAAGAAGATATTAGATAAGCTCATTGAAAAAGGATCACCAACTAAGAATGAGGATAAAGATATCTTTTTATGGCCGATTGATCTTGTATATAAGGCAAAAGGAGAACCGTTTGGCTATATTATGGAACTCCGGGAAAAGCAGTATAAAGGTATTGTCGATTTGATGAAGTGCCGTATACAGCCTTCGTTCTTAAATTTGATAAAGGCTTGTTATAATCTGACAAAGGGATACTTGAAGCTTCATGAGCAGGGATATCAATATAGAGACATATCTTTTGGAAACGCTTTCTTTGATCCAGATACCGGAGATGTGAAGATCTGTGATAATGATAATGTTACGCCTAATAATGCTAAAGAAGGTGGAATAAAAGGAACTCCGAGGTTTATGGCTCCGGAGATTGTTCGTGGTGAGGCAAAACCTTCCCGGAATACTGATAGGTTCTCTCTGGCGGTACTCCTCTTTTATATGTTGATGGTAAGTCATCCTCTTGAAGGCAAGGAGGAGGCAAAGATTAAATGTATGGATCCGGCGGCCATGAGAAAACTGTACGGAACCAACCCAGTATTTATCTATGATCCGGATAATGACACAAATAGACCTAAGCCGGGATATCATGAGAATGCAATTACTTTTTGGAAAATGTATCCTCAGTATATACAGGATCTGTTCATTCAATCATTTACGGTCGGGTTAAATACACCGGCGAAGAGAGTGACAGAGAATCAATGGCTTGATGCTTTGGCAAAACTAATGAGTGGAATTGTAAAATGTCAGACTTGTAGGGCTGAAATGTTTTATGATGACATAAAAGGAAAGACAGGGCATATATGCTGGAATTGCGGTCAGACAGTAAAGATGGGTTCTCATATGGTGATTGGAAAAGGGAAAAAGGCTGTTCATATTCCCATTACTTCCGAGACGAAGATTTTTTCACATCATATTAATGGTGATTACGATATGGAGACCATCGTGGGTGAAGTCGTATCAAATCCGAATGATCCCGCAAAATGGGGTGTTCGTAATAAAACAAGCCAGAACTGGACATATAAGAAAGCAGACGGGACGCAGATCGCAGTTGCAAGTGGAAAAGCCGCTGGAATTGCGAAGAATGTTTCCATTGATTTTGGAATGGTGGAAGGGATGTTTGAGTAATGAGTGATGTGATTAGTAGTCTTAAGGAGATAGTTGAGAAATACCCTTCTGTGCTGGAGGATGAAAAAAAACTAAAATCAATTCTGAGAGACTATTTTCCAGAAGATAAAAGAATTCAAAATCAGCTTTATATGGTTGTTGATGAAGGTATTCTTGAAGATATGCAGGGATGTTCAGAGATTAAAAGGTTTAAAATGCTTGGATATATTCATAGCCTTGCAAGTGATTATGGAATCACAGAGTTAATGGCAAAGAATGCTATTATGCTCTGGGTTGATGCTTTAAGTATTACGGCTGATGATGTTTCTGTTATTAGGGATATAAATAAACAGACAAATGAGAAGGAAGTGTCTGTTATTGAGTATTCGGATTCATTTATAGATAACGACAAGATTACTGGTAAAATATATAAGTTTAATGGTGGATACCAACGAGTGTATACTGGGATTACACTTGAAAAAACTAATTATGTCGTTAAGATTAGATCTGAAAATTATATTAATGCATATTATATTGACTGTAATGGTAAAGAAAAACTATTGTTTTCGCATAATTCGTGTGAAGAAGTTGTTAGTTTTATTGACGATAGTATTAACTTATCGAAACCAGGCATTATCAAAATTGGTGGTGTATATGCTGAAAAATGGTCAGTTGAAATGATACCTATGTAAAGGAGGGAATCACATGTCAGAAGTAATTGCAAGACCAGGCGGGGCGTTGGCAAGCAGACCGTTACATTTCTTTTGGGTAGTGGATTGCTCAGGATCTATGTTTGGTGAGAAGATTGGAGTGGTTAATAATGCTATTCAGAGTGTTCTTCCAGAAATGGTGGATGAGGCTGAAGAAAATCCAAATGCGCAGCTCCTTATCAGGACACTAAAATTCTCTACCGGGGCATCATGGCTCACAGATAGTCCGGTAAAAGTAGAAGATTATGCTTGGGAGGATTTAGAAGCTGCTGGTGTGACTGATCTGGGAAAGGCATTCGATCTACTCGCTGGACAGTTGGATGTAAAACAGATGGGAGAAAGGGCACTTCCGCCGGTAATTGTTCTGCTTTCTGACGGGCAGCCTACTGATGACTATAAAAAATCACTGACAAAGTTTCAAAAGCTTCCCTGGGCTAAAAAGGCTGTAAAAATAGCCATTTCTATTGGACAGGATGCAGATGATGATGTTTTACTTGAATTTACAGGAAACAGGGAATTAGTTCTTCAGGCTAATAATGCAAAGATGCTTGCCAAGATGATCAAATGGGCATCTACGGCTGTTTCAGCTGTATCATCTGGTGTCTCAAATAATGCGGAGGAAAACAATCAAGATGATGATGCCTCATCACCTGATGCAAGTGGAGATGATAGCGATAAGAACGATAATAATGCTCCGGCTCAGCCTTCTGGTGGTAATGGTCCTTTAATCCTTGATATGGATAATATTCCAGAACCGGATGATGCAGGTGATGTATGGTAATAATGGAGGTGGCCTATGACACCAATTATTATTGGAAAATCTGTCAGAGGTGAGTCCCATATAAGACGTAATACAGAATGTCAGGATAGTTTTCTAATTATAGATGGTATTCATAAACATGATAGAAGCATTCCTTTCTATGATGAAATGCCTGATGATGTGAAGATAATAGCAGTTGCAGATGGGCATGGAAGTGAGTCGTGTCCGTATAGCAGGACGGGAGCGAAAACAGCAGTAAATGTCTTTTGTGATATTATGGCTGAATATGCTGCTAAATACAGGGACAATAGAGATGAGCTTTTTAAATCATTAAACAGAGAGGGTGAAACAACCAGAATAGCTAAATGGATCGTAGGTGAATGGGGGAAAAGGATCCTTCAACATCATAAGATGGAAAAGCGTGAAGTGCTTTTCAAAGAGAATGGCGATGCAGATGCAGATGCAATATATAAGCAGTATGGATCTACTCTATTAGGTATGATGATAACTCAAGGCTTTTCTTTCTCATTTC
Organism: Lachnospiraceae bacterium AD3010; assembly: GCA_000622025.1. Taxonomy (GTDB): domain Bacteria; phylum Bacillota; class Clostridia; order Lachnospirales; family Lachnospiraceae; genus NK4A144. The sequence goes on from JHWU01000024.1 coordinate 6,991, forward strand.
AATTAGGAGATGGAGATATTACATATGTCGACAAAAATGAAGTTGCTCCTGTAATTGAAGGGGATAAGATACTGGGGACAGAAACACATTCGATTTCAAAGAAAAGCTCGTGGAAAAAGACACTTACCAGAGTGATAAGCTTTGAAAATGGAGTAAACACTCCATTTATGTTTGTTTTATCAACAGACGGCTGGTTAAATAGTCATTCCTCCATAGATGAATTCAATAAAACCTGTAGAAGTTATTTTGAGGTTATTCAAGAAAAAGGGCTGAAGACTGTTGAGAACAATTTGGAAGGATGGCTTTCTGAAACGAGCACTATGGGATGTGGGGATGATATAACCACTGTATTTGCGTATTTTCCCGACAAATGATTACAACGGAGGTGTCTTATTAAGATGCTTCCGTTTTATTATTGAAAATGATTAATACAAGATATTATTACAATAAACTGAACGAACGAGACAAAACAATATATAAAGCCATATATAACGGAATCATGGAATATAAGGAATTCGTTGAGATTCCGGGAGTACAGCTAAATGAACATCAAGTGGGTCGGATTTATCACAACGTTCTATGGGATAATCCTTTTATTTTCTCTGTGGGTGAATATGCTATGTGGCATGCGGTAGACAAAGAGAAATCAAGAATAAAGATGACCACTTTGTGTGATGCTGCCTCAGAGAAAAGATACAGGACACAGATAGAGGATACTGTTAATCAGATTCTTTCTGCGCCAGGGCTTCAAGAAATGTCTGATTTTCAGAAAGAAGTGTTCGTCCATGATTTTGTAATAAACAATATAGAATATGATACTTCACTAGGGGATAATGGCAGCAAAATTGAGCCTTATACGGTGTATGGTGCATTGGTTGAGCATAAAGCTGTATGCGAAGGGATAGCGAAGACCGTAAAATTACTGCTTAATATGCTGGCTATTAAATGCATTGTTGTTTCCGGAGAATATAACGGAGGACGACATGCGTGGAATATAGTCAAACTGGATGATTGGGCGTATAACCTTGATGTCACTATGGATATGGGGAGAGTGGTTCATAAAGGAAAGATGCGATATAACTTCTTTAATTTCCGGGATGAAGATATTAAAGAATACAAGCCGGATAATGCGCATTTGATTCCAGAGTGCAAGGCAATAAAGAATAATTATCTTGTAAAAGCAGGTGGATTTGTTTCTTGTAGGGGCAGGCTAAAGAAATATATAGAGCATGGTGTTTCAAAAAGAAAAACCTGCCTTTATTTTAAGATAAACAGAAATGTTGAGGACCAATATACTGATATTACTTTTGATGAATTTCAAAAGGAAGTTAATACAGCGTTCGAGGAAGTTGTTTCTAATATGGGTATAAGTACGAAACGATTTATAGATACTACCGGACCATGCGAGATACTCAGCATGGAAATTGATTATTTGTAAGGGAGAATTATGTCAGAAACAAAGCTTAAATCGGTGCTACTTACGACATGTGAGCTATTTGATGAGATCGACAAAACTTTAGAGATTATGAACAAGGCTAATTCCAAGGGAAGTCTAAGCAATGTACTCAAATTTGAACTGTTATCTTTTTTGTGCTGCTTATCTGCCTGTGATGGAAGAATCTCTAAAGTAGAAGCAAAGCTAATTCGGGATAATTTTGATCTTGAAATGTATCCGGTTCATATTAAAGATTTTTATCATGAACACAGTCTAGGGGATGATGAATACTTTAAGAAAACTCCGCAATGCCTGAAGCTTGCAGTTAAGGTCGATAATCACATGATTAATCAAGGAACTGTTATTGATAAAGGCATAAGTGAGATTGTTATAGAGCTTTTTAAGATTTTTGGTAAAGCGATGGTGGTGGCTGATGATAAGGTCAAGGCTGAAGAACAGATTTGTTGGAGCAGATATATTTCTATGATGACCCAGTATCTTGCGGATAAATCATTGATATATACACAGAGACCGGAGACTGTTCCGAGACCGGGAACACCGATAGAAGTAGATTATCAGATGAGCCTCGATAAAATTGGAAGAATATATACACTGTATGTGGGAAAATTCCCTATAGAATCATAGCTGCAATACAGTTTATATGTCCTGGGGAAGTGATTGGAAATAGAGAAAAAATACAAGGAAATCAAAAGAAGAAAAACATATGAAAACACAAAAAGAATTCCGGTAATTATTATTTGTTTGATTTTTCTGGTAGGAATACCGGTGTTACTATCCCTGTTTCATTTTTTGGGGGAACAGTATAAAAATGCTGATATCGTTTATGACAACATTTCTCCTTCGATAAATGCAATGGAGATTCCGGAATATAGCAATAGTCCATATGTGGTCTTGAATGATAATGAACCTTTTTTTGATTATAACGATGCAAATAAAGGAATCTTTGAGATCTTTAGCGATTTAGATAGACTTGGAAGATGTGGTACTGCATATGCCAATCTGTGTAAGGAATTGATGCCCACACAGACGAGGGGTGAGATTGGAATGATCAGGCCGTCCGGATGGCATACAGTAAAATATCCGGGAGTAATTGAAGATTTATTTCTTTATAATCGCTGCCATTTGATAGCACATTCCCTGGCGGGAGAAGATGCAAACGAAAAGAACCTGATAACCGGCACGAGATACTTCAATACAGTTGGAATGCTTCAGTTCGAAAACGAAGTAAGAGATTATATCGAGCGGACTGATAACCATGTTCTATATAGAGTGACGCCAATATTTGAAGGGGAGAATCTTCTGGCAAAAGGAGTGATTATGGAGGCGTATTCTGTAGAGGATCAAGGGAAGGGAATATGCTATAACGTTTTTGTTTATAATGTGCAGCCGGGGATAATCTTGGATTATTCAGATGGTAACAGTTATAAAAAATAAATTTAGGTGAGCCAAATATATAAAGTGTAGAAGTGTGAACTGATTATGGATCAAGAAAATAGAACACAAGAGTGTATTATTGCATCAATGGATTTATTGGGAATGAAAAGAGTCATTCTTCATGATTCTGATGATGATCATCTTTGCAGAATACAAAAATTGTACAAGGGTAGTATAAATGTTAAGAACGGTTTTTATTATAAAGAAATAAAGATACGCTTCTTTTCAGATAATGTTGTTCTTCTAATCGATAAAGATGCTTATCAAGCAGCCGATAGATTGTGCAGATTTCTGGCTTTTATGTGTAAAATTATGCTAGAAAATGGGTATAAACCAAGAGGTGGGATATGTTTAGGAAGGATGTATATAGATGATGTATTTGTATGGGGAAGTGGTCTGGTTCAAGCATATCATATAGAAAGTGTTAAGGCAAAATATCCACGGATAATCGTGGATTCAGAGGTTGTAAAATGTCTATCTGATGGAGTATTAAGGAATATGATTGCGATAGATCCAAGAGATGGATTAATGTACTTGAACTATATTCAGAATTTTGGGGATACCCCGGATGGACAGCGGGAGTTAATTGATAAAACACGAGAATGGTTGGTTCCAGAAATGGAAAGAGAAAAACAAAATCCACAAGATCACGAGAATTATGATAATAAGACAAGTGTTCTTGAAAAGCTTGAGTGGTTGAAGGAGTATTTGGATTTGGAGTATTCGAAAATATGAAAGATAACATACTAAAGATTATTTTTGAACAATATCCAAATGTATGGAGAGAACCAAATCGGTTCAGAGCTATTCTAATGGATATGTTACATGAAGATAAGTTAAGAAAAAACTTATTACTATTAAGTGTTGAAGAGAATATTCCGGAGAAAATGATTGAAACTCATCAGATAACCTCCATAGAGGTGTTCTACTTGCAAAGAAAACTTACTGAAGCTTGTGGATGCAATAATGATCTGGCTGAAGAAATAATTAGATTATGGGCAGATGCCTTGAATGTATCAATAATACAAAGTGATAGTATTACGAAGGCAGACCATTTTGTTACAGCTACAAATCTAGATTGGGGTGATGATGAAGCAGATAGAAAACTAAAGGAAGCATTTACTGGGAACCAAAGAGCAATAGAAGAGTGCCAGCGGTTTTATATAGATGAATTGCCGTGGAACAAAGATAATAATTGGTCAGAAATTGCACTGCTCGATTTTATCCCTTCAAGAATAGCATCGATATTAGGTGTGGTGACTTTGGAGGAATATAAGAGATTACAGTTGATTCGGTTAATAGAAAATAAAGATACTATGAGATTATTGGCTTTGTATTATCATTTTTCGGCAATAGCAAAGTTGGTCAGAAGATTCGTGGTTGATTATAAGCCTACTCCAGAGGATAACTTATATATTGCAATTAATGTGTGGAATCTGGATATAGAACTAAAAGAAGTTGGATACAATAAAACATATGGAAATGATTTGGATGGCGTAGTTCACTGGTTAAATTGCGTTTATTCAGATTATAATTCAGGGAAGTTTGATGCATATGATATAGATGGAATAATATCAGAAGTAGAATACAAATTAGGAATATGTTATGCGCTAGGAATAGGTGTAGAAAAAGATTTCAAAATATGTAAAGAAATGTGGAGAAAATCTATTACTAGACCTGGTGCAGAAAGAAAAGTTGGAAGTATGAGAATATGCAAGTTCTTTTTTGAAGGAAAGATACATATTAATCATAACCCTGTAGTAAATATAGAGAAGGATTATGAGTTGGCATATAATGGATTTAAGGAAATATCACATTATTTTTTAGAAGCCAAATACTATTTAGCTAAGTTTTTTGAATATGGGTATTATGTAGATAAAGATATGGTTCGGGCGGAACAACTATATCAAGAGGCGGCCGCGGAAGGATACGAACCAGCAAAAAAAAGAGAAAAAGTATATGATGCCAATAAAGAGCAACGTGTTGGAAAGCACATAAAGATAAGAATTGGAATGGACATTGAGGAAATAAGAGATTTACTGGGGGAAATATCTGATCTTGATATCCGAGAATTACATTTTTCTCTACGAACGTATATTAATCTTAGTAGGGCAGGAATAAAAACAATTTCAGATTTGTTAGAGAGAATTTCTGATGGTCCTGAAGGAATGGAGAAGATACCAAATCTAGAAGAAAAATCGCTAAAACAGATGATGAGTCGAATGCTAGAATTTGGTGTTGAATTCCCACGTGAATACGATGACTTATTAGACAGATATAAACTGTAATTATGAAAGATAAAATAGATTATTTAGCATTTATTCAAAATTATCCAAAAGTATGGAAAGATTATAAACGATTTAAGGCACTTCTTATGGACTATTTGCCGCAGGATAAGATGAGAAGGAATCTTATTCTTATTTGTGTTGATGAAAACATTCCGGACGAGATTATTAGAACAAATACACTATCAAGTATTGATTTTGCTCGTTTACAGAAAAAACTTATCAATGCAAGCGGATGTGGAGATGAAATTGCGGAAGAAATAATCAATGCCTGGAAAGAGGCAGTTGCATTATTGAAGATAAAAGATTTGTATAATGAGGAGTGGCATTCGATTTCTTTACAGGATTTAGATATTTCTCCTTTTAATAAATCTTGTTTGGCATTATTTGATTTAGATGAAATAGAGGCATTTCGGAATTGGACATACCGAGAATTAATGGAAAAATATGATGGTACCCTACGAGAGTCTATAAAGATAATAATAGATAAATACAATATCAAACTATGTCAAGATGAGATTTTAGAAAAGAATATAACAACAGAGAATATCCTCAGTGATTCAAAGGACTGTTTGTTAAGCAATAATATACATACGATTGGTGATTTAAAAAAATTATCAATTCCTAATGTTATCGAAATAGCCGGTTTTTCTAAGATTATATTTGATGATCTTTTTTTGTTGCTTAACCAATATGGATTGATTTTCTATAAGTATTCACCAAAGAGAATCCGTTATCTAGACAATATATTTGAAGCTCAAGAATATCTGATTGAAGAAGATCTTGACTCATATATTGAAAAGATGGAGCAGGCAATCTCATTAGGATATAAAGAAGGATATTATCATATTGCTGATTTTTTTATGCGCTATGCAAATGTTATTGATAATGCAAGGGAAAAAGGAACTGAGGCATACAAAAAATACTATGAGGCCTATTCTAATTGGGAGTTAAAGTATTATGACAAGGAGAAAATGATCGAGGTGTGTTTTTTTCTTGCATGTAATTGTTTACGAGATGAAGCAATCAATGACTGTGATAAAGAGGAATACACAAAAATAATCTATAATACAGTTGGGTATTGGAATGATGCGATTTATTATGCATTTTCATTTGATAATCCAAGAGATCCTGAACTGATAGCAAGTTATTTCTATACAATTGGAGATGTTAGTTATTCAGGTAATTACAACGGTGTGGAACTAAATGATATCTGTGATAAGGAAAGAGCATATTATGCTTTTTCGATGTATGAGAAGTATGGAGGCGAAAAGGTTTCTATTATATCAGATTTGGAGAAATCTGATGATAAGTTAGAAAAAGCATGTGTTAACGAATGGGAATATGAGGTATTAGATGATGATACGATTAGGATTACAAGGTATATAGGGAATAAATACACTATTGTTGTTCCTAAAACAATAGATCAACATATAGTTTCTTCAATTGGAAGTCATATTTTTTATTATAATTCGAATAATGTTCTATTCTGTAAGATTATTCTTCCAGATACGATAAAAAGTATAGAAGCCAGAGCTTTTGAACCTAATGGAAATCATGAAATATATAGATTTGACATGAAAAGTATTAAATTACCATTGGGTATAGAGCATATCGGATGGGGAGCATTTATTAAATCATCAATTAGAAAAATATATATTGGGAAGAAGGCTAATACTATTGAGGAAGGGGCTTTTGCCGGTTGTTGGGATTTGAATGTAGAAGTTGATAAGGACAACAAATCATACAGTTCAAATCAAGGCGCATTATTTGATAAAACTAAACAAACATTGTTATATTATTCATTTAATAAGAAGCCAATAGACATTCCTAAAACGGTAAAGAGAATTGGGGATTCTGTTTTTGCGTCATATTGGTTGCGAGAGGAAAAGAGGACAGAAAGGCCAATTAGTATTCCTAATCATATAAAAGAAATTGGAGATTATTGTTTTGACGGTCATATTGGTAATATCAAGCTGAGTAGTAATTTAAGTCTAATAGGAAGGTATGCATTTAATGAACTATCTAAAATTGATAGATTAGTGATACCAGGTTCAATAAAAGAAATAATTGATTTAAATTCTCTTTTTGGAGGGGATCATCCTTATAATGAAGACGGCTTATCGCTTGTCATTAAGGAAGGAGTCAAGAGAATTGTACTAGGCGATAAAGAACTTGCAGCACAAATGCCAGATAAAACTATCAGCATAACAAGAAGACAATTCAGAAGAATAGCAATACCGGATTCAGTTGAGTCTATTGAAGGCGGGGAATACACCTTTATCATTTCAGATGTTCTCTGTAATGAGGGTAGTTATGCTTATAGCTATTTTGGGAGAAAAGAAGTATGGACTCCAAGAGTATACACAGGTAAATCAGATTGGATTGAACCGGAAGCGTATTGCCCTGATGAATTCATAGACTTGAAATTTCAAATCCCTGAAAATTGGAAAAAGGAAATAGATAATGATGAAGTTGTTTCATATTATCCGTTTGAGTATTCAGGGTGGATTATGATGACATATTATAATACAAAAATCGAAGATCCTAAAATAATAGAGGATTCATATTATTCTGTTTTAGATAATAATGAAGAATATGGTCTTGTAGAAAGCGAGGAAGTCACAATATCTAATCTTCATGGGAAAAAGTATTCTTTTTGGAAATACATGAATAAAGACGGAAGCGAAAAAGATTTTCAACATGTAGATGTTCATGCATATTTATTCGTTGTGAACAAAAAGGCATGTATTATTTCGTTCCTTGAAGAGGAAAGAATAGATTATAGATTTGAAGTATATGAAAAATCGATAATAGAAAGTATAAAACTAGACGTAGAGATTTAATCATATTTATGAGAATAATTCATATACGTATAGAGAAGATTGTAATAGAATGATTCAAAAATAATAATGATATAGGCGTTTGGTTTTCTAATAAATTATGGTTAAAAATGTATTCTTTGTAGTTGTATTATCCTGTAATGAATATTTAGGGAAAGTCATATGATAAGACTTATTGTCACTGATATGGATGGCTGCCTTCTGGATGAAAAGGGAGCGCTCCCGCCAGATTTCAACGCAGCATTTGATCTGATGCAGAAGAATAATGTACTCTTTACGGCAGCAAGTGGAAGAGCTATTTCCGGGGTTAAGAGACCTTTTGGAGACTATGCTGAGAATATGGCTTTTATATCAGATAATGGTGCCAGAGCTTATTATCATGGGGATTTCCTTTTCAGCAGGACGCTTGGCATATCAGAGTATATGCCGGTTATCACAGAATTACGGAAGAATAAAGCACTTCTGACAGTAGCCTGTGGGGAGACCAGGGCATGGATCGAAAATACTGAAATCATAACCCCGGAGATGGAAGAGGAACTGTCAAAATACTATTCCGAATGGTATAAATGTGAATTTGAAAACATCCCGGAAAGGATTGTAAAATTGGCAGTACTGTATTTCGATGATATAGAGAAGAACATATACCCTGATTTCATTAAATTCGATAACGAGAAAATATGTGTACAGGTTACTGCATTCGTATGGATGGACATCTATGAGAAAGGAATATCAAAGGGAGGTGCCATCAAAGCAATGCAGGATAAACTCGGAATCGCCAAGGATGAAACCATAGTCTTTGGGGATTATCTTAATGATATTTCCATGGCAGAATACGCAGCTGTTTCCTATGCTCCTGCGAATGCCCATCCAGATGTCAGAAATGCTTTTACAGAAACGATAAAATCGAATTCTGAGTACGGGGTAACGGAAAAGATCATTAATCTGCTGAGGTAGTACAGATGATCTATTACAACGATCTGCCGCTTGACAATGAAATACTGAAAGCTTTGGGAGAACTAAACATCGATTACGTCTTCCAGCCTATTTTTGAAGCGGATGGAAAGACTATATTCGCCCGGGAAGCTTTAATGCGACCTGCGGACAAAACGGTAACAGAGCTGATTGAAGAATACACGAAGCTCGGCAAGCTCCATATACTTGAAGTAGCTACCTTTTTCGGAGCCATGCAGGCCTACCAGCTGAGGGGATATGAATGCCGGATTTCTCTGAATTCGTTTCCGTCAGAGTATTTCACGCTTGCAGAGCAGAGGGCATTTGCAGAATACTATGGAAAAATGGACGGCCTTGGTATCATCGAGATCCTTGAGTATCCCTATATTTCCGAAGAAGCTGTAGAGGCCAAGAGAGAAGCAACTGCAAGGCAGAGCCTGTGGATCGCCATAGATGATTTCGGTGTCGGGATCAATAACATGGATGTGGTTGAAATGTATGACACAAAGATAGTTAAGCTTGACAGGCACGTGATAAGCGGAATAGACCATGAACCGGAGAAACAGGAGAATGTGAAGAAACTGGTTCAGGAGTTTCATTCACGGAAAATGATGGTTCTCGCTGAAGGAGTGGAAGAGAAAGAGGAGTTTGAATACCTCGTGAGACTCGGAATAGATCTTTTCCAGGGCTATTATCTGGCACGACCGGCGTAAGCATGTCACAGCCTTCATGGGGCGTTGCGGGGCACAGTGATCTTCCGGGAAGCCAAAACAAAAGAATGCCCCGCAGAGGGGGCAGCGGAAAACCGGAAACCATTTAGGTCAATCCGGATCATAAGACCGGAAGTCAGGTTTCCGGGTTGGAGCGCGGGGGGTGCTTCCCCCGTCTATATTTTAATTCAGCAAATAAAAAGGAGCCCCGCCTGAGTGGTGGAGCCCCAATATAAAGATAAAAAAGAACCAACTTATTTCTTCTTCCCGTTTACGAGATCCTTAAGAGCCTTTCCGGCCTTGAACTTAGGAGACTTTGAAGCAGCGATCTTGATCTCCTTACCGGTCTGGGGATTGCGTCCCTTTCTTGCAGCCCTCTTGCCTACTTCGAAGGTTCCGAATCCGATCAGGGCAACCTTTCCGCCCTTCTTAAGCTCTTTAGCCACAACCTCGGTAAAAGCCTTAACGGTAGCCTCGGTGTCCTTCTTTGAAAGCTTGGTCTGCTTTGCGATAGCCTCAACTAATTCTGTCTTGTTCATGTGTTTCCTCCTTGAAAAAAGTGATTGGTTATTTCTCTGCTCTGCGCTCATACCTGTCCAGCTTATCCATCAGTGTTAACGGCATAGGCGCGCCGGATGATAAGAGACGCAGGGCGAGAGACCTGACATCTGCGAGAAATGGATCGTTCGTTTTCTCGTTAAGATGCAGCGCTCTGATCAGCTCCAAATTTTCTAAAGCCATGATTACTCTCCTTAATACAAGATATGGTATTCTCCGTGAGATATAATACCATATATCTATGGATAATTGAATGTTCTGAGGTGATTTTGTACCGTTATTTTTACAGAACATGATCCGATCTATCCTTTCGTGGCATTTTTGATCTTTCCTGATCAGTTTCATAGGCGTTTTCCTTATTCTCAATACCGAGATACTCAGTGATATTCCTGTATTTCTGCTCAAGATCCCGCCTTTCTTTTGAGACTGTTTCAAGCTTCATTTCCAGCTCGGAAACCCTCTTCTCCATACCGCTAATATCAGCGTTTACCTGCTTAAGCTCACGGATATTTGGGGTGATCCCGAAGCCCTGCAGCTTATCCTTTGCCATATCAAAAAGGGCAAGTTTCTCCTCGTAAGCTTGCAGAAATCTCTCTTTATCCTCCGCTTCGTCATAGCGCCTGCGGTAGCTGACGTTCTCCTTGTATTTCGTGAGATAATAGCGGATTTCCTTTAGCTCCTTAAGGTCATTTCTGATGGCGGAAAGCTCCGATCTTACTGCGATAACCTCAGCCTTCTTTTTATCTATTTTCTCCCTGAATTCCTTAAGGTTTCCGGCTTCGGCATAGCTGGAAGCAGCCACCTGAAGGTTCTGTTTATCAGCCCATCTTTTGAGATAGGGACTGTTCTGGAATTTCTCCCCGGAAGTATCAATAAGGGTCTTCCTCTGCATGGATTTCCTGACGATATCCTGACTCCTTTTCCGTGTGGTTCTCTGTTCGGAAAGAGCCTCCTTGTCCTTATTCAGGATCCTTTCCATGATCGCATCACGGGTATACTTAGCACCGAGAGACCGCTCACTTCCCCGGACAAATCTCTGCTGTCGGGGAGCCTTAAATGAGATGTATTTAAGGGCATCTTTTCCCAGCCCGTCTCCCTTGACTTCATACCCTTTTTCACGGATAAGACGGATGAAATCCTCATAGGAAGCGGCTGCTTTTATGACAGAATCTATGTCAAGTCGCATCTGTGTTTTCCATGACCTGCCCTCTTTGTCGGCCTTCCATTCCGCATAGCTTTTGCCCCGGCTTTTCCCGGGAATAATGATGGAAAGATTGTGCTCTTTACATAGCTCGTCACTTAATTTCCTGATCTCAAAATATGACCTCTTGCAGCTGTTATACTTTCTGTTTTCCCTGTTAGCCGCAGCGCAGAAAATGATGTGGGAATGGGGATGGTTTTTATCATTATGGGTGGCAACCACATAAGAATAATTTCCCTTTAACAGCCGGTCCGCAAGCTCAATCCCTATGCGGTGTGCTTCTTCTGCAGAGACCTCCCCCGGAGCAAAAGACTGTATAAGATGATGGGCTTTTATCGTGTCGGAACTCCTGGTATTTGAAAGCATTTCATCGAACTCAAACCCTGCGGTTTTCGGTGAGCAGGCGAAGGAAGAAACCAGCAGTTCCCCGTTTGTTTTTTCCGGATTACAGATATAGTCTACTGATTTTTGAACTGTTGATCTGATAGCATGGATGCGTGTGTATGCCATACCTTTTCCATAAGCTCCTTTATCTCTTTAATGTCCTCGGGATACACGTTCCCGGTCTTCTGGCAGAGCGCCACTATCTGGTTGATATTATTGCCGATGGCGTTCAGCTCTCTGTTATATTTATTGAGGCCGTCGTAGTTCACGTCATAGACGTATCCGTAGATAATCAGATTTCGCAGGAAGGCATTTTTGCTCTTCATATTTGAAAGCTTTGTCTTTTCTTCAAGTATGTATTTTTCATCTTCGCTTAGGTGGAGCGAAAGCTTATATTTTCTAGTCCTTTCTCCCATAATGTCTCCTTAAAATGCTCAAGATTTATATCAAAACCGGTCTCCGGTTTATGGTATTTTCCGGTACGGAAAAGGGGGTCAGGGGGTATCCCCTTGGCAGGAGTTTCCGCTGAATTCTGACGCAGTCAGAAGAAGGGGAAATTCCGGACGTGTGCGCACACGTCCAATGCTTGCTAAGAAACCCGGTATATAATTTGGGGCTTCCCGGTACCTGCCGCTATATTAAACTTCGTGGAATTCTGCAAAAAGATAACCGCAGCAAAACCATGGGGAAATTTCCCCCGATGATTTGTAGCAGTTCAGATGGTTTTTTATGGATTGCCGCCGGAAGATTTCAGAAAGAATTTCCGGCTGCCTGATTATAATATGACAGCAGTCCCGGTAAAGCAATATCGTATCAGAAAGATTCATAAAATCATAAGAAGTGGAATGCTGTAATCTTGTGAAGACTTGTGAAAAATGATAGGATTTCAGAATAGACTGCCCTGCCCCCCGCTTACAACTTGACATCTTTTGACAATCCAAAGGGCATGATAGAATTAGAAAAAAGTATCGGCTATGAGTCAGACGTAACGGGCCGAGGATAGCCAATGGGTCAGTTGGATGGAACAGGCAGTTTAGTCAATTTGGACTAATGAAAGTAAAGAGGTTATAACCTGATATGGAAGATCGTAGAATTGTAGCTTTCGATAATAAGGATTACGAGCAGCTTATAAGACAAGTCGGAGAAACACTGGATAAGGGGAGGAAAAGCGTAGCATCAGCAATAAATGCTTCTATGGTGATTACATACTGGGAAATAGGGCGTCATATTGTTGAATATGAACAGAGCGGCCATGAAACGGCCGAGTACGGATCAAATACACTGAAAAAACTCTCCAGAGACTTAACTGATCGATACGGAAAAGGTTTCAGCTGGAGTAATACTTACCGTATGCGACAGCTTTATATTGGATATCCAAATTTTGCGACGCTGTCGCAAAATTTGAGTTGGAGTCATTATGTGGAACTATTGAAGATAGATGATCCTCTGGAACGGGAATTCTATGAAAAGGAATGCGCCTCTGAACAATGGGGAGTCAGGGAACTTAAAAGACAGATGAAGAGCATGCTCTTTCAGCGAATTGCCTTGAGTAAAAACAAAGATGAAGTGATGAAAATGGCTAAAGAGGGTCAGGTGATCGAAAAGCCAGAGGACATTTTAAAAGAACCATATGTATTTGAGTTTACCGGACTGCCACAGCTCCCTGTTTACGATGAAGGGGATGTCGAGGAAGCACTGGTAAATAATTTGAGTCAATTTTTCCTCGAGCTCGGGAAAGGGTTCACATATGTCGGAAGACAGCAGAGAATGGTGATAGGAGGTAGGACATATAAGGTCGATCTTGTATTCTATCATCGTATCCTGAAATGCTTTGTCCTAATGGATTTAAAGCGTGGTGAGGTTCAGCATGAAGATATAGGACAGATGAACTTCTACTTGAATTATTACCGGGAAGAGATGAATACGGAAGGTGATACTGAGCCAATAGGAATAGTGCTGGGAGCGTATCAGGATAAACTTGTTATGCAGTATGCTCTACAAGGAATTTCAAATCAGGTTTTTGTCAGCAGATATCAATTGTATTTGCCAGATAGAGAACAATTGGAGGCAGAATTCAGAAGATTTATGAAAAATGAGGATACAACGGAATAGGAATAGTTAATACTGAGTAGAGGCGGTTTTCAGACCACAAGGTTTGAAACCGCTATTTTTTTGTGTGAATACACCCATTTTTTGCGGGCGACACTACCTTGACGTTTCCTAAATTGCAGTATGGTAAACTGCGGCTTAAGAAAAGGAGGTTGTCTATGACTTATAGGATTCTGGTAGATGGGCAGGAGCATATTATCAAGAAACGGATACCAAAACATAGCAGAGAGGCTGATAACAAGGCTCGTGAGGAAATCATTAAACATTATCTGGATACAGAAGATGCGAGGGAAGTACAGATTATTGAAGCGTACGAGGACCGAGCTTATCAGTATTGGGAGGATATGTACAGGAGGCAGATCGACGAGATCCCCAGGAACGAGTGCGAAAGAAGACTTCTTATAGAGCTCCATGAAGGACGTAGCCCTATTGAAGGCGTCCATGTGCTGCAGAGTGAGTTTGGGATATCAATACAAGAAGGCACAGCAATTTATGAAGAAATCAGAAACCGATGCAACGAATGGGAAATGAAGAATATGTTATGACGATTACAAGACTGTTGTCGCCAAGATTTGTTAATCTACCAGATAAAGGAGGGCGCGATTCATGAAGAAACGAACAAGGATAGAATTACATTGCCATACAAAGATGTCCGCTGGCAAAGGGCTGATAGAACCGAGAGAATTAGTAAAGTACGCCAATGATAATGGATATAGAGCTATTGCGATAACTGACTGCGGAAGTGTCCAGGCTTTTCCGGAAGTATATCAGGCTTGGAGGGAACTTTGGAAAAAGTACGAAGAGGATTGCGAGAAGGCAGGGGAAGAAGCTAGACAAGAAGACTTTTTAAAGATTATCTATGGAATGGAAGGCATCCTTACAGATGAGTTTTCATGCCTGAATAATCAGGTACATTCTCTTTTGGATGAGTGCACGGTAATAGACATTGAAACGACAGGTTTCTCTGCTATCAAGGATTCCATATTGCGAGTTGATGCTGTTAAGGTGAAGGATGGAAAGCTCGGAGACCGTATTTCATATTATGTTCGACAGGAACGTGAGATTTCGAAAGAAGTTACTAAGATCACTGGTATTACAAAAGATGACTTGAAGGATGCGGAATCAGAGAAACAGGTTATTACTAATTTAATCAGATTCATCGGAAAATCATTTTTGGTTATGTTTAACGCAGAATTCGACATGAAATTTTTAAAGAAATCCTGCGAGAAATACGGCATTGGTTTTGAACCGGACTATGTGGATTTGTATAAAATCTGTAAATATTTAGCGCCTACAAAAAGGATAAAGAAACCCTTCCTCATAAAGAAGTATCGAATTAAAGAAGACTGCACTGATAACGATTGTACATTATATGCAAAAATCTACAGTAAAGTATGCTCACGTCTGAATGATCTAGATATTAACTCGATTGAGGAGGTGAACCTTGTAATAGACAGGAAACGCGTCAAGGGAAGACAAAAGGGATATCCGATAGTGCTTTATGCCAAAAATGAAATGGGTATTCGTAACCTGTATAAGATTGTTACTGAGTCACATCTTTGCGCTCACAATGATGATCCCACTATAACCAAGGAAATTCTTGATAAGTATCGTGACGGCATTCTGGTTGGTGCTGTATGTGATGGCGGTGAAGTAATGACTGCTATTCACACGGAAGCAGGTTGTCGCTCGGATGCAGAATACATACGAGACTTCAACAACATACTTTCATATTATGACTTTATTGAGGTATCTCCTTTTGGATCGGATAAAGGTAATGATGTTAGGTATATGTACCACGTGGTCAATAACGGGGGAATGCTTGTTGCAGCATCAGATGCGTACTATTTGAACGAGGAAGATAAATTATACTGGGATATCTTAACCAATGGAAGAACTGAAGAGTACACTGACCGGCCCAGACACTTGATAAAATGGGATGAGCTCATCAATCCTTTTGGGTGTTGGTGTTCGGGAAATCCTGAGATACTAAAAGATATTCCTAAAATGGTGATTTCCAATCAGTCTGTAATCGCAGATCAAATTGAATATGTTTCACCGTTGAGAGAAGGTAAATTTATGCCGATCTATCCGGATGCTGAGCAAAAACTCCGTTGCATCTGTGAGGAAAGGCTACATGGATTATTGGGCGAAAAACCAGCTGAAGAGGCACAGAATCGTCTGTATAGAGAATTAGACGGAATCTGTAAGAATGGATACGCCGGATTATTTATGATGTGGAGGGAAATAACTCGGAAATCTCTGGAAAAAGGATATCCATTTAACTCACGGGGAAGCGTAGCATCTTCTTTTGTAGCCTTTTTGTGTGGAATAACAGATGTTAACCCACTTTCTGCGGAATATGGCGGATATGATATTCCGGTGGAAACATTTCTTGGTATCAATCTCGACAAGGAACCGGACATAGATTTAAATTTTGCATCAGAAATTCAAGTACTTCTTCAGAATTATGTCAAGGAGATACCTGGCGTTGGAGACGCATGTTACGGGGGAACCATTGGAAAATTATGGGAGGATACGGCCAGGATGCATGTGGAGGAATACTATTATCATAATAATCTTCCTCTTCCGAATGAGAAGGTTTTAAGAGAACAGACAGAGGCTATTATCGGCATTAAGAGAAGCGACGGTCTTCACCCCGGTGGTATTGTTGTTGTTCCAATCGATGAAGAACTCGTATCATTCACACCGCTACAGCACCCGTGGAACAGTAATAGTATTTCTACTCATTTTGATTATCATGCGATTAATAAAAATCTTATAAAGCTTGATATTCTTAGTCTTTGGCATATGAGCCTTCTACACAAGCTACAGGAATTGACCGGTGTTGCGATAGACTCAATCCCGCTTAAAGACAAGAAGGTCCTTGATGTAATATTGGATCCTGAAGCTAAGGAAATCGAGGGGCTTCTGGAATTTGGAAGTGAAAATGCAAGACAGATGATAAAACAAACCAGTCCGAAAAGCATAGATGATCTGGTAAAGGTTTCCGGCCTGCTGCATGGAACCGGTGTATGGCTTGATAATCAGGATGAACTGTTTCATAACAGAGTAATCTCACTGGAGGATTGTGTGGCATCGAGAGATGATATCTTCCTGGCATTGGTTCATAAGGGGATGGATAAGGAAAACGCATTCCATGTCATGGAGTCTGTTAGAAAAGGCAAAGGACTTACGGAAGAAATGAAACGGAAAGTAAGCCTGGCCGGTATGCCAAACTGGTTTATTGATGTTTGTGAAAAAGTCAGATATTTGTTTCCTAAGGCACATGCTGTATCCTACACGCTTGCAGCGTTGAAAATAGCCTATTACATGACATATTATCCGAAAGAGTATAAAGAGGCCCTTGTTGCTATAAAGTGAACGGAGATTTTGGACACAGAAAAAATCGAAGGAGGGAACTGCAATGTTGATATTTTCAATTAATCTTAACAGCAAGGAACGATTGGCGTTTCCGTGTCCTGATGGATATGACTGTGATGCATACTTGCGGAAGGAATGAGATTATATACCATAATCGTATTCAAATATAAATGATTTATATTTTCTGCTGTAATAGATATCGAATCCGGCACGGTTCATTTCCTCGAAATCCCGTTGCCGGGTTCTTTCGTTACTATCAGGAAACAAGGCATAGTATTCTGCTTTGAGGTCATAGAATTCAAAGTCTTGCGGAATATAGAATTCTCTCATGTCATCTGTTTCTTCAGGAGGATAGTTTTCAGGATCTGACTTTGATAGTTCGAGATACTCCTCGAACTCTTTTTTACCAAATTCGTATCTCTCAAGTTCTTCACTACTTGTGCGGGATAAACTGTGGATTAGGGTTCCTATACGAAATAGCCTTTCCAAGTGTTGCTTGCGACGGGGAGGGATTTCTTCATCGGTGACTGCCTCTATTCCCAAGACATATTTGTCTTCTGCTTTATCATACACGACACTGATGAGACCGCTGTCACGAATGTCTTTAAGATCGCGCTGTAGCATCCTTCGTGTTATTCCAAAGGCAGCCATTATCTCGATAGGGCTGTAAACTGCGCCGTTACGTACGCCAGCCACCAGATCGTAAATTTGAAGTTGCCGTGCCATTTTAAGCCCGTCGCTTTTGGCCATCTGATTACTCCTTGTTTTGACAATAGCTTTAAAGTGTAATATATTATACGACAACCCCTTGACGCAAATCAAGTTGCATTATGCTATTATTCGTTTATAACAATTCGATCAAGGATGCAAGCATGAACAGAAGAGAAAAAATTGCATGAACAGAAGAGAAAAAATTGAATTTGCAGTAGATTATATCAGATTCTTAATCAATACTCAGGCCGGAGTGGATGAGCTGTATGCAAGCGTTTGCTATGGTGGCTTCGTCTTCGATGATACAAGAATTGATCTCTATGAAGTGTTTTATAAGGATGATCTTTTTTCACAAGACCTTTACAAAGTAGTCGATGAGTGTTCGTCCCCAATAGGTGACATTAGGGAATACCTTGCTGAGAGGGGTGAAGAAGACTGCTTACGTGATGGTGAAGAAGTCATCTGTTATATACAGATTCCCGCGGACATCTGGGACGCATTGTATGGCGAGTCTGATGGCGAGACAGCTGATTATCTTAAGGAGATGTTCGAGGAATTCCTTGATGACCGCGAAATGGATTATGAACTTACAACCTACGGAAGAAATGCAGTTCTGATATACAAAAAAGAGCAATAAATGAAAGTATGGATTTGTCATGGCTCCCACCAGGTGGGAGCTTGTGACAGGTGGAGATTAATATGTCGGATATTAGAATCATACAGGGGAATCAAATAGGCGGATGTGTGACGCTTATTTCAACTGTGGTTGATGGTGATGTACACAGAATACTAATTGACTATGGTTCCTCTTTGCCAGGAAGCGATACTACGGAAGACTTTGAGTATCCGTGGGAGAGTGAACCCGTGGACGCTGTGTTTTTTACTCATTACCACGGAGATCATGTTGGCAGGCTAATGGATATTCCGAGCAATATTCCGCTGTATATGGGTGATACTGCCCGGCAGGTCATGATAAACATTCAGGCAGCGTTGGCAAACGTACAGGAAGAAGGAGAGATACACAGACAGGAGCTGGAAGTCCTGCAAGATAATAACAGAATACATACGTTTCATTTTAACGGAACATATTATGATCATGTGACGGATATTCCCGGATTCAGGATTGAGCCATACAGTGTGGATCACTCTGCTTACGATGCTTATATGTTCTTGATTGAGGTTGATGATTCTGAATACGAAAATGGGAAGAGAGTCATTCTTCATACCGGAGACTTCAGAGGGCACGGCAGGCGTGGAAAAGCCATGTTGCCGATAATCAAGAGCTATGTCCACAGGAACGGACGAAAAGTGAATACATTGATCGCTGAGGGGACCATGATGAGCCGTATGAATGAGGAAGTGAAAACCGAAACGGCTATGATGTATGAAGCGGCTGAATATCTTAAGGAACATAAATATGCATTCCTGATTTGTTCGTCAACGAATTTGGATTCCCTCGCAAGTTTTTACCAGGCAGCACAAATAGCTGCGTCACCATTTAGGAGGTATTTATACACATATAATGAGTATTATCGAGTGCAGCTTCGGACATTTTCGGATACTGCAGGAAGGTTCTCAGAGGTTTATCAATTTGAAAATGTTCATAGATTGGATCTTGATAAAGAACTGAAGTCTGATAAATGGAAGAAGACCCTGACTCAAAAGGCATTAATGGAAAAGACAGGATTTCTTGCAATAATAAAACCTGAAGAGTGGTGTGAGAAATTTCTGGATCCATTTATAGACGATTATAAGTCTGGAAATAGCGAAATGAATCAGATGCCGGTAATCATATATTCCATGTGGGACGGATATATTCAAGAGTATTTGAAGGATGAAAATGGTAACCGGATTGATAATAAAGCAAAGAACCAGGAATGGATTGATTTCCTAAAGAAGCAGGAGGCAAAGGGCGTTGAGGTTAAACATCTGCATACAAGCGGTCATGCATCGCCACAGATGCTTGCAGATGTGATTAAAGCCGTAGCCCCGACGGATGAGATTTATCCTATGCATACGGAACATCCTGAGATGTTTAAGGAATTGGATATTGGGGAATTTGTAACGAAGATTATAGAACTATGATAACGGTAGAGAACTGGGAGGCTACTATGAATATCAGAGAAAAAATATTGGAAGATCTTAAAAATGTTGCACCAAAGAGAAGGATTAAACTAACCAGTGAATTGGATTTTGATTATGCCCAAAAAACTCTTACCATTACCATTCATGGGAAAGGTGTAGGATATGGATATTCGGATTCGAATGGGAAAGTTAAATTTCTTAATATGCAAGATGATGGCGCAGCATTTGAAGGGTGGGCTATTATTCTTAGAACGTATTGGAATAAAAATGAACAGTATAGAGTAAAACTTGCTGTAGACCGCGATTTGCCGGATGTTTATGAAGTTTTTATCAACAAGCAACCACCAGAAGGTTTTTCTTCGGGACATTATGGAAGATTTCTTTATCGGGCTTACACATTTAGGGAAGAATTTGATTGGTTTGAATTGGATGAAAGGATAGATAGTGCTGCAAAAACGTATATGAATCTCATCACTAGCAAGGAGATGGAAACAACCAATCATTTACAGGAAGATGAAGCTGGTCTAAATAGCCATAAGGAAATTAGAGTAGAAAAGGCCTTTTCAGATCATCCGGATGAGCTTGTGAGAATTACTGAAGGACGAATATCTGGTGACGTTAATCGGCAACTGTATGTATGGCTTGAATCGGGGAGTGGTGAATACCAGTTTTTAACATGCAGCAGATCGGCGTTGGATCTTTGGAATATATCAAATTCCATGCTTAATATTTTTGAACTTAAGGCGGGGAAAAATATTGGAGTAGGTATTATTTCCGAACTGTTTTTTTATGCTGAATATTGTAGTGATTTTTACGGTAGGAATGCCAAGTTTAAGATTAGGAAACCAATGAGAAATGTCAGGGGAAATTTAGATTTATATGAAAGCCAGGTCAGTGGTGAGATTAATGGCGTTGAAGCATACTTCTTGGCTGATGAATTCCATCCATTAGTAAACAAAGATACAGTAAATGAGCTAAATACAAATCGAAAACAGATAAAGTTCATTTTGCTAGGAGAATATAATCTAGATAAAATGTTATCATTTACAGAATTGGAAGGCTAGATTTTTTGTATGACAATACTGTTGTCGCCGTAGGCTGTTAATATATAAAAACAGTAATCCAGTGCTGCAGTGATATTGGAGGTGAGTCATGAATAACAAAATGATTATTGGAGCCTTTGGGCTGTCGGACGAGCAGATTTCTTCTGTGGAATCCAATCTCCCAATTAAAAGTTGTGAGATTATGGACACGGACTGTTTTACGGATATAGTAGCGATTAGTGAAATGGCAATCATTGTTATATGGGAAAAGCTTTCTGACGATGACAGAGATCTTTTGATAGAGTTTTATTCTGAGATTGCCCCGTTTTCTGAAACGATGATCCTTATAGGAGATGTGAACATACCTGAAGGTCTGAAAAACTACGTTTCGATATATGATTCGTTTGAGTCTTTTTCTGTAAACATGAAATATGTTCTTCTTGGAGCGTATCGGCGGTCTAAGAAAAACGAGAATTATAGTTCAACGTTGGCTAATACAATCATTATATTGAGTCAGATACGGAATAAACCGTTTGTCACTACTAAAGAATTGGCTGAGAAACTGGAACTGTCAGAGCGCACCATACAGCGGTATATAGAAACACTTCGTGTAGCCGGTGAATGGATTGAATATGATACTTCACGAAAAGGCTGGCGGCTATGTGATGGCAAATCAATTCTATGGGGAGATGTCTGAGTAAAGATTGGCATAAGAAAAGCGTCAGGCTGGAGAAATCCGGTTTGGCGCTTTTGTGCAAAATTACAAGTGTTTTGCATAATTTATCCATTTAAATCGTTAATAATTTAACGTATCAAAGCATTGACATTAAAATATCAAGGTATTATAGTATCACTCGTTGCAGGGAAACAGATGCGGGGACGCGGTTCTGATCCGGGTTGCAACAGAAATATTCTTTTTACTAAGAGGGACAGTGAGTCCCGTCGAAAAAGTCCGAGGCAGTTCGCCTATTTTTACCAGACTTTTACAGAGAACCGAGAGTGTTAGTTCTTAAGCGAAACGGATGACTGTTTGTTTTGTCATCGGAAAGGAGGAAGACAGGAAAGTACCGATAATACTAATACATCATTTGAAAATTATATAGCAAAAGAAAAAAAGAATTTTCTTAAAAGTGCACGTTATTTCGACCCTTCGATGCTTATAGTTATATAGAAGGGCTAATCAGGAGTCTTCCGCAGGAAGGAGAAATAATTGAAGGAAGACTTAAATGAATACCAGACAGATGAGTCTGGATTTAGAGCAAGATTTGACGTTTTTTTCAAAACAACATTTAGAAATGCAGTTGGAGATTTTATTAAAAAGGAAATATTAAGATCAAGGCGCGAGGAACTGTACGGAATCATTTGCCCATATGAAAGATGTACCTTTGATGAGACTGAGGAGATAGAAGGTGCTGATGTCTATGAGGTAGGAGGCCACAGGATCATTGTAAGCGATGAGAGGCTTAGTAAACTTCTTGACAGACTTACTAAACGCAGAAGAGATGTTTTTCTTCTTACCACTGCACTTGAATACAGTTATCGTGAAACCGCCGCAATACTTGGCATTTCAATGGAAACCGTTAAATCAGCTAAAACAAGAGCCCTCCGTGATATACGGAGAATGATGGCGGAGAATGAATCATGACCAAGTATAATCCGCCTGATAATCAAGTAATATCAGAAGCTCTTAATGGAGATCAGCAGGCATTAATGCACATCTTAAGTCATTACGAGTCTTTCGGCAATTACCTGATCCAAGCAAATGTCCTTAAATTTGCCTGTGTGTCTGGATCAAGCGTAGGCCGGTACCCATATGAAGATATAAAGCAGTTTGTTTATTTAAGGTTGTTCAAAGCGTTACAGCGTTTTGAATAGATTGTTTTGCAGTGAAGGCTCCTGATTATTTATTATTAGTAGTTTATCGATCTGACAAAGCGCACGAATAAAAAGATCCTGTAGCAGGGAAAGATGGGTTCGTGCGTTTTACAGGCTGATAAGCCGAGCTGAACATTGACAATTGAATAAAAAATCTTGCGAGCAAGGGGTGCAGCCGAGCTTTTTGGCAGATGCGCGATGATCGTTCTGCTCATACTATGGGTTAAAACAAGTCAAGGACGGGAGCGGTAAAATCTGTACCTTAACAGCGGGAGAAGGCCCGCTGGCGATGACACTGTTACCAATATAATGATACTTCCCGATAGGGGTATTAACTGGTGAGAATCCAATGTAAGCCATGAGACCTGATGGATCTCGCAGGATTTTACTTGTAAATATGTAATGGATCAAAAATAGGATCCAGTATGGAAACTATGTGGCAGAATAACCTTCTGCCATATCCTTCTGTACTGGACAGTAGCACAGAGGCAACTATTAAATACATATGAAAAGGAGAGAAAAATGACACAAGAGGGAATTGATTCAGAGAGTATTGAGATGTTTTTCAAGGGCAAGCAGACAGTACCGGCATCAGGAGCTGGGAGAAGAAGCAGAAGAGGAAATGACGATAACCTTGTTATGTGCTATTACAATGACAGGATTTTCTATGTACCCAATGAAGTTTTTTCAACTGTTCTTCTCGGAGCAAAGAGGATGTCGAACAAGAAATATGTACGTTATAAGGAAGGTGCTGAACTGTATAGCATGAGCGAAAGAAAGTTTACGGAGCTGGCTAATAATGCAGATGCCGTAATGCACGTGGATAAGATTGCGCTTGTAAACATTGAACGCCTGGATCAGTTCATCGAGTTTAACAATAGATAAGATACCGGCAGTACAAAATAAGGAAAGAGATTTTGCAGACCTGACAGGCTTGACACGGAAAAGTCTGCAATTATAATTTTTAGTGACCATAACAGCTTTTGCAGAATACCCTTCCTGAACAGAAAGGAATGAGTATGGCAGAAAAAAGAAATATGGCTGCAGGAAATGCAGATGAGAACCTTGTAAAGTGTTATTGCAACGGAGCGGTGTTCTATGTTCCGAATGATGTATTTTCAACAGTTCTTCTGGGTGTAAAAAGAAGGACTGACAGAAAATATGTCCGTTACAAAGAGGGCGCAAAGCTGTACAGCATGAGTGAGAGAAAGTTTACAGAGCTTGCACATAATGCGGATGCAGTAATGCACGTTGATAAGATAGCACTTGTCAATACTGAAGAGGTGGACAGGTTTATTAAAAGTAATAACTGAACTTGACATCATTAAGTCTCAAAAAATATAATA
Organism: Lachnospiraceae bacterium AD3010; assembly: GCA_000622025.1. Classification (GTDB taxonomy): domain Bacteria; phylum Bacillota; class Clostridia; order Lachnospirales; family Lachnospiraceae; genus NK4A144. Next base: position 31,366 of record JHWU01000024.1, read on the forward strand.
TTTCTCAGAGATCATAACAGGTATTTTGCAGAATCTCTTTCCTGAATAGAAAGGGATGTAAATGAAAAAAGTACGTAAAGATACGAAAGGACGGGTTTTACACAAAGGAGAAGATTATAAGAAGGAAAAACAGATCTACCGTTATTCATATGTTGATCCTTTAGGAAAAAGAAGATGCGTTTATTCGAAGAGTCTTGAGAATCTCCGCGAGAAGGAGAAGAACCTGCAGAGGGATCAGTTAGACGGACTGGATGCATATGTTGAAGGCAATGCGGATGTTAATTTTGCATTTGATCGGTACATGGCAACCAAGAACAATCTGAGGAGTACGACAAGAACCAATTACATATACACTTATGATCGTTATGTAAGGGATGGGTTTGGTAGAAAAAAGCTTTCAGAGGTCAGATTCTCAGATGTAGTGTTGTTTTACAACGCTTTGATCAAACGGGGCCTGTCCGTTAATACAGTTGATTCGGTCAACACAGTTCTTCGCCCTACATTCCAGCTTGCGGTGAGGGATAACGTTATCCGCAGCAATCCGGTATTCGAAGCAATGACCGAAGTTAAAAGGAAGATGGATTTACGTCCGGAGGCAAGACATGCTCTTTCAGTTGAGGAAGAACAGGCATTTATCAAAGCTCTTGACGATCCCAAAAACTTTAGGTGGAAGCCGTTGTTTACAGTGATGTTTGGTACAGGATGCAGAATTGGGGAAATAATCGGGCTTCGCTGGGATGATGTTGATTTTGAAGATGGCTTCATCACAATAGACCACAATGTGACGTATTATCCAAGATCTGAGAGAGATTACAGATGTGAATATGAGCTTACACTTCCAAAGACTAAGGCTGGAATAAGAACAATTCCGATGCTCAGAAAAGTTAGGGAAGCTCTGGAGCTTGAAAAAAAGAACCAGGAAGAGTTCGGTTACAGCTGCAACGTCGAACTTGGGGGGATGAGGAATTTTATCTTCTGCAACCGTTATGGAGGTCTTCTGAAACCCTCTACTGTAAACAAAGCCATAAAACGTATTGTAACCGACTATAATGCTCAGGAAACGGTAAAAGCAGCAAGAGAAAAGAGACAGCCGGTGGTTATTTCGGAATTCAGCTGTCACATCACAAGGCACACATTTTGTTCAAGGCTTTGTGAAAATGAAACCAACGCCAAGGTGATACAGTCAGTCATGGGACATAAGGATGTTCAGACTACGCTGGGTATCTACGCTGAGGTGTCAGAAAAGAAAAAGAAAGATGTATTTGATCAGTTAAATGATCATGATGTGATTTAGGAAGAGTCCTTGATGGACTCCCTATAAGTACCACAAAAAATGCCAAGTACCACATCTGTACCACAAATGTTCAAATGTAGGGTGCATGATAACGCAGTATAACGGCATATATAGCATTTGAAACCGAGGTCATCATGCGGAACAATGCATGATAAGGTGGCGATCAGGAGCAAAACTCCCGACCTTGAAGTCCTTGAGCTGAGAAATGCAGTAAAATCAAGGCTTGCGAGCTTTTGAAATAAAAAAGTACAGCAAGAGTACAGCAAATTTCGTCCTTATAATACCCGATAACACTGAATAATACGGGAAAGGACGAAAAGCAGTACGAAGCAGCAGGAAAGAAAAATAGAAGTTGCGCTTATTGAGAGCCACTTTTCTAAGAGAAATCTTGGAAGAGTGGCTCTTTTCGTTTTGGCGAATGTCCGGGAACCTTCAGCAAGGCAACGATGCACACAAAGCTTCGAGGATTCGAAGAAATAAGGAGGCAATGAACATGGCATTTAAGAAAATCAGAAATATGAAGGTTTACGAGCAGTCGGGTTATCGCTACAAGAGCACTCCGACGATTATGCTCAAAGGACAGTGGCTCAAAGAACTTGGATTCGAATACGGAACACCAATTTGTGTAGAGTGCAGCGGTGGAAAGCTGATTATCACGAAGGCTGACGAGATCGAGACGACATTCACGGAGATCGGAACGGAACCGGTAATGTGCGTGGCTGAAGGCGCTAAAGAGTACGGAAGGAGGGATGCGTAATGGGAAAGATCATCATGTGCGGTTCATTTAAGGGCGGCGTAGGGAAGTCTGTTACCACCTTCAATCTGGCTTACTCTCTGGCTGAGATCGGTAAGAAGGTGCTTGCGGTGGACTTTGACAGCCAGGCTAATCTTACCACCTGTTTCGGTGTGGAGGATGTCGAGGCTCTTCCGGTTACTATCGGTCATTTGATGATGGCGGAGATTGAGGAAGAAGCCCTGCCTGAGACAGTTGATTACATTCATAGCAGGAACGGCGTGGATTTTATCCCGTCTTCGATGGTTCTTTCGGCGGTAGACAGCAAGCTGAGACTGGAAATGGGAGCTGAAGGGATGCTTTCAAGGATTTTGGAACCGCTGAGAGAGTCTTACGATTACATTCTAATCGATACTTGCCCGTCTTTGGGTGCTTTGACCATTAATGCGCTTGCGGCTGCTGATGAAGTGATTATCACGGTGAATCCTCAGCTTCTGGCAATGATGGGACTTCAGGATTTCTTGAAGACCGTAGGAAAGATTAGAAGCCGTATCAATAACCGGCTCAGCGTGGCTGGGATCCTGCTTACGATGTGCGATTCACGGACAAATCTCTGCAAGGTTATTTCTGAAGAAGTGGCTGAAACTTTTCAGAATCAGATCAGAATTTTTGAAAGCCGGATCCCTACAACGGTGAAGGTCGGTGAGTCTGTTTATTACAGCGAGCCTCTGATCGAGTATGCACCGGGGAACGGAGCCTGCGAGGCTTACCGGATGCTTGCGAAGGAGGTGGCTTGCGCATGAAAGCTGATGCACCGAAAAGAAAGATTTTTAATGATGCGGTTGACCTGCTCTCTACGGGGGAGCAGGCACCTTGCGGCAGCGGCGTGGAGATGCTGGATATCGATTCGATAAAACCGTTTCGGCATCATCCCTTCCGCCTGTATGAGGGGGAACGGCTGAATGATATGGTCGAAAGCATTAAGGAACACGGTGTTCTGAATCCCGTGATCGTGCGGAAAATGCACTACGGATATGAAATGCTTTCCGGTCATAACAGACAGAATGCCGCGAAGCTTGCGGGTCTGAAGGAGATACCGGCATTTGTGAAAGTGAATCTGCCGGATGAAGATGCTTATGTCTATGTGATCGAGACAAATCTGATGCAGCGGTCTTTTACAGATCTGTCGATATCGGAAAAGGCGGCGGTACTGGCTGAGCGGTATGACAAGGTTCTCTATCAGCGGAAGAGGGATGAAATCGTCGCAGAATTAAAGGCTTTGGAGACTCCCACGGAAGCAGAGACCGAAAAAGGTGGACATGATGTCCACCTTTCCAAGAACCGAGATAACCTGGGCGATGAATACGGGCTTTCAGGGCGGCACGTGGCAAGGTTAATGCGCGTAAACCAGTGCTTGCCCGAAATAAAGGAAATGCTGGATCAGGGCAAAATGCAGCTTACGGCGGCGGTTCAGCTTTCCTATCTGCCGGAACAGGGGCAGCGGATGGTTTTGGAGGTATCGGAGAAATCCGGCACCAATATCACCGAGAAGATTGCAAAAGAGATCCGCAAGGCGAAGATGACGGAGAAGGATATCAGAGAAGCGATTGCGGGTCCGGATCTTGAGATCAATAAGCTGACGGGTGAACCGATACAGCCGGAAGAGAAGCCAAAGCCGATAAGGCTGTCCGGGGATATCAGGGCGAAGTATTTCAGCGACACGCCTCAGAAAGAGGTGGAAGACATTATAGACAAGGCTCTTGCCGCATGGTTCAAGAAACGGAGGTGATCGGATGTTTGATATAGAACAGTTAAAGGCGATAGATTCAAGATATTTCAACATTATCACGGTGGATGAGTACGATGTGACCATCCAGAGCAGGAACACGGGGCATTACTGGTACCTACATTGCACTGGCGTTCCGGGGGATGCGGCGTGTATCATTTTCCACAAGCACAAATATTGCCATCCCTACCACCAGCACGGGCGTGGAAACAGCCTCAGACAGGCGATTCGGAGCATACAGAGCCATGACCGGTGGCAGATGAATGGGAGGAAGCGGTAACGGCATTAACATACGCAAACCTGCTTAAAACGACATTAAACAACTTGATCATTCTTAACCATACAATAAACCTAAAATAATCAGCAAAACCTAACAAAAATCTTGAATTTTAGGGACAAAACTGATAAACTATGTAGGATGGAGTAACTGTATGTAGCCTGATGTAGGAGAGCATGGAAAGAATGGATAAATGGATGTCAATGAAGCAGGTTTGCGCATACCTTGGTATAAGCAGAGATACTGCGATGAAATGGATCAAGAACAAAGGAATGCCCGCTCATCAGATTGATCGTATCTGGCGTTTTGATAAGGACGAAATAGATGAGTGGATGCGAAATAACGGAAAAAGCCCAGATTAATAACAACGTGCTGCAAGTCCGTTTTATGGTACAGCATCTCTGGCATAATATAATTAGTGGTTCGGTGGTGAACTGCGAAGAAAGGGTTATTGACCTATGGTAATAAACAAGCATGGTAGCTTCTATTTGAGAAGTGGCTGGGGAACAAAGATTATCCAGGCAGTGGAAGCTGACGACATGATTTTTTCGCCTGCTAATGAGCAGGAAGCTGTTGATAGGATCGGTTTAGGTCGTGTCATGATAAAAGCACTCAGATATTGGGCTGATGCATCAGGGCTTACTACTGAAGAAAAAGTACAGGGTGGTATCGCTGAAAGAAGGACTGATTTGTTTGATTTGCTTGAAGCAAATGACAGATATTTTCAGAAGCCCGGAAGCCTGTTGCTACTTCATAGAAACATAGCGTTGAATGAGGAAAACGCTACGGCATGGTATTGGGCTTTTAATGAGTTTGATAAGCAGACCTTTACCAAGGAAGAATTTGTGGATGGATTACACTATTTCCTTGCTGTAAATGAAATGTCCATAAAGAAGGCTGCGGTAGACAAAGAGTTTAACTGCTTTAAGAATACCTATTTAGCGGACAAGAAGTTCGATATCAAAACGGTAATGGATGAAGACACATATCCATTCTTTGGATCACTGCATCTTCTGAGGGTAAATGAAGATAAGAAGTTTGAGAAAACATATCTGACCAAAGCGGAAATGCCGTTGCAAATTTTGATTTACGCTATAGCAAAGGACAATCCCGAAGAAAGCAGTCACAGAGGACAGATTAGTATAGACAAAATCATGGAAGAAAAGCGGCAGGTGGGTAGGTACTTCCCGATGAGATATACAAAACTCATAGATATGCTTCTAGAAGCGGAAAACAAAAAGCTTCTCACGCTCAATAATAATTTTGGAAACAGGTTTATTGAGTTTTCGGATGTTCAGTATGATAAATTGCTGAACGAATACTACATGGAATAGAGGATATAACAGATGGATTATACAAGACTGGTTACAAAGAGAGGGCAATATAAGTATTCTGTGAATATCTGTTTTGATCTTCGGGATGAAGAACGCATTGCGGGATTTATTCCGAATGTGACCACAACGGAGATTTTCAGAGAATATCTCGGAGGAATGATCCGGGGTAATTCTGACATTCATTCAAGAATATTGTATGGCTCATACGGTACCGGTAAATCACATTTGCTGACAGTAATGTGTGCTGTTTTGGGACACATCAACATAAGGGGAGAAGGGTTTAAGAATTTCACAAAGCTGATCGCAAAGTATGATAAAGAGCTTGCAGCAGATATACGTAAGTTTGCGAAAGAGAAAAAGCCGTATCTTGTTGTGCCGGTTTATTCAGATTACGATGATTTTGGAAAGTGCATTTCTCTTTCGCTGAAAAAGGAGCTGGACAGAAACAATATTCAGGTCACTTTTAAAGGCTTTTTCGATGAAGCTCTTGCTTTGGTTAAGAAATGGAAAACGGGTAAGGAATCATTATCAAGGTTGGAAGAGGAATGTAAGAAACAGAAGACAACTGTGGAGGATCTTATTAAAGGATTGTCTACATATGATTCCTCATATGAAAAGATATTCAACAAGATTTATTCGGGAATGTCTTACGGAGCAGCATTTAACAGCACTGCCGGAAATCTGATAGACAACATGAATTATGCCAATGAGGCAATTAAGGATAGATACAGAGGTATTGTGCTTGTCTTCGATGAGTTTGGCCGTTATGTTGAGGATTATGGTGAAGTATTAAAGGTTAAGACTGTTCAGGATCTTGCAGAGTACTGTGATCATTCGGATTACAACAACCATTTAATTTTGGTATCACATAAGCAATTATCTATGTATACCAATGCTATGAAGAAGAGCATAAGTGATGAGTGGAAGAAGGTAGAGGGAAGATTCAAAGCAACCTCGATAAATATAAAGTATGATCAGTGTTTGTCACTTATAGGGAATATTATTCCAAAGAATCTGACTCATTGGAGACCATTCAAGAATAAGTTTGACCAAACATTAAATGACTTATATAGCCAGGCGTGGGATTTCAAGGGCTTTATGCTTCCACCGGAAACAGATGGTGGATCTGCATTTGAGGATGGATACCCACTTCATCCAATAACGCTTTTTGCACTTGATAGGTTATCAAAAAAGGTAGCTCAGAATGAGCGTACATTCTTTACATATTTGGCAGGTGATGAAGAAAACACTCTTTTCTCTCAGCTGCAAAATTATGATACAAAGGAGTTCCATTTCATAGGGCTGGATGCTATCTATGATTATTTTGAACTGAACATAAAGTCTTTTAAGACGGACGATTCATATGCGATATATAAGAAACTGCAAATTGCATTAAACAAGTTAGGAACTGATAAAAAAGGATATCAGACCAAGATACTTAAAACAATGGCGGTCATAAGCATTATTTCTGATACCGATGTGCTTATTGCTGACAGAGACACATTGATTTGTGTTGTTGATGGCAATCGACAGGATGTCGAGGCGGCGATTGATAATCTTGAAAAGAAAAAGATCATCAAATATATGCGTCAGTACGGCTACTATGATTATTTCGATAGCAGCATATTTGATCTTGAAAAGATGATTGAGGATAAAGTGCCTGGTATCAACGATGAAATGGTAGTGCGGATTTTGAATGAAAAATTCGCTGATTTCGCGTTATATCCTTACAGATATAATGAAACGTATTTCATCAACCGTGTTTTTGTTCCCGCATTTGCCACTAAGGGAGAACTAACGAAGAAATCCTTTCACAATACGTTACCAAAGTATTATGACGGAACCGTTATTTTCGTTTTGGATGATCAGGCAGATGAAAAAGAGTATGCGGAAATGACAGGATTACCTAAACGCACTCTTCTTGTTGTCAATGGAAAATCAAAAGCGGTAGAGGAAGAGGTCAAGCGCTATATTGCTCTTCAGTACTTCTATTCTAAGAAGGATGAGCTTGCAGAGGATGATCCGACTGTTGTTAATGAGCTGGCTTTATACTTAAGCGAACAGGTTGCCATTGTTGAAGAACTTATACGTAAATGGAGATCACTTCAGGATCCGGGAACATTTGTAATGAATAATGGGAACCTGATTGATATCGCATCTGAAAAAGAGTTTTCTGATGTGCTTTCAGATATTATGGAGGCTGCTTTTGATAAAACACCGATGATCAACAACGATCTGTTGACCAAGAATAATTTGACGGGTGCAATTAGGCTGGCGCGGAAGAAAGCGGTTGAATGCATCATGGGGCAGGATGATATATATGATGGATGTCCGAACCTGTCTCCTGAATATAACATCTTAAGAGCTGCATTATCGAAGACAGGAATTGCAGATAATACAAAAATAAGCAAGAAGAATCGTGTGTCGGAAGATGAGATGCTTTATCTTCCGGACGAGAAGCATACTTTATCAGGCAAACCGGTGATGACAGCCATACAGAAAAAATTGCGCAAGGCAGAAAGCGAAAGGCTTGCCTTAAGTGAGTTGTATGAAATGCTGAAAATAGAGCCTTATGGATTGAGAGATGGAGTGATTCCGGTGTTACTTGCATATGCATTACGGGATTACCAGAATGTATCTCTGTATTTTCATGGAAATGAGCATTCATATACAGAAGAGGAACTGGTTAAGGCATTGTCGGAACCGGAAAACTATACATTGTTTATTTGTAATTGGAAGGAAGAAGAGATTGCCTATATTGAAGGTTTGGAAAAACTGTTTGCAGAATATCTTCCTAAAGGTGACGGTCTCAATAGATTAGAGGAATTGTTTAAGGCGATAAATACGCATTATGCTTCAATCTCAAAAAGTGCCAGAACCACAGAAGTATATGTGTCTGACATTGCAAAGCAGTATAGAGATATTTTGAATATTTCTTACAAGGATTACAATGCGTTTTTCTTTGAGGTGCTTCCCAGATTGAATGCCGATTTGCATGAATTGGTAATTCAGATTAGAAACATCAAGGAAGAACTTGGATCTGTAGAAGAAAAACTCTATGTAAGAGTAGTGAGAGTAATCAAGCAGATATTTGACTTGGATGATTCGGATGACCTGATGCAGTATATGCAGGATCTGTATCGTGAAGAGTGGGAAGAGAAAAGCCAGAAAGGATGAGCTGATGCAGGCCTTAAAAGATCAGGGTTCAGTGAGGGGATAGGGGGGCTGGTTTATGAACAAGTCCCGGAAACAGTGTTTTGGATCATAGTAATCTGCATTTTATTACTTGGAACTATCATAGCGACTATGATGCTGTTCCAATATTTGATAGAGCGCAATGAAGACAGCAGGAAACAGGTCATTCTTGAAAACCAGGTGGAGCAGCTGCACAGGGAAATAGAGGATATAGAGGAAATCTACTCTGATCTGCGGGGGCTGAAGCATGATATGAGAAGCCACCTGAACAATATTATGCAATATATAAAAGGTGTTGGAAATGGCGATACCAGAGAGATTGACGAATACATTGGACAAATAGAGGATACAGTAAACAGGCTGGATTTTTCATCAAAAAGTGGAAACCCGATTACGGACATTATTATCTATCAGCGTCAACAGGAAGCCAGAAAGCAGGAGATCACTTTCGATGTTGATTTTGTAGCTCCTAATACTGAGCAGATCGATATCTATGATATCGCCATTATTCTGAATAACGCCTTGGATAATGCTTTTGAAGCCTGCCGGGGATTGGAAGGGAATCGGGAGATTTCCCTTAAATCCTACATGAAGGGAACACTTTTCTTTGTTGAGATTGAAAATGATTTTGCAGGAAGCATGACTGTTGACAGAGAAACTGGGCTGCCTATGACAAGTAAGAAGGATAAGCGGCTGCACGGTATAGGCCTGTCAAACATCCAAAAATGCGCAAGAAAGTATATGGGTGATGTGGATATCGAAATTCGTTCAGATGGCGGTAGGAAGAGGTTTATGCTGACCGTGATGATGAGCGGAAAGATTTCACTGCAAAAATGACGGCGTTCACGCAAAGTCTGTTAATTACTGGTGATTATCATACGATAGAGTATGTAGAAGATAATCTCATGCTTTCATGCGAGGAGGATACAAATATGGAAATAACCAGTATTAATACTGCATATGCAATGGGAACTAACGATTATGCAGTTAAAAAGAATAATGATGTCGAAAGAAAAAGCCAAACTAATAATGTGGAAGAATATTATGAAAAATTGTGTAAAAAGTTTCCGCAAATTAGTTTTAACACTCAAGGTGGCGTTATGCCTTGCAGTCCTGGTAAGACTGTCGTAAATCTTTCGCCAGATTGCTTGAAAAAAATGGCAAATGATCCTGAATTTGCAAAAGAGGTTGAATGGAATTTGTCCGGAGAAGAAAAAGCCAATGCACTGATATATTCTTGGGCAAAACGTGATGGTATAGAGATTTATGGAAAAACTGTTTCTTATGATGCTAACGGTAATAGAGAGTCAAGTTATGGAATGAGAACAGCCAATGTGGGAAATGGAAATAGTACCAGCAAAATTCAAAAAAAGTATAAGGAAGAGGAAGAACTCTGGATAAAGGCAAGAAAGAAACGGGAAGAAAAAGAAGAAGCGGAAGCCCGTATTGAAGAAAAGCGCAGAGAAAAGCAAGAGTTTCAAGAACGTATGGAAAAAATGCGAAGTGAAAGAGAGGCTTATTTGGAGCATTTCAACAATGCTAACGGTAGTCTGGGGTCTTATCAAAGTATTGAATTATCACAGGCTGTATCGTTCTTTGATAAAAATGCATAAAACATAGGAAACGGATTTCCCATTAGCCAAGCTAAAGGAAGGGTGTGTTATGTTAATGGAGATAAGTGGCGGTGTTACATCGCAGGTTATGGATCTGAAAACATCCACACCGGGTGTGACAAGAAAGGAAGAGATTAAGACCGACTTCAAGAATGCGGATGAGTATTCCAAATACCTGCAGGACAAGTATAGCTATATGAATGCAGGCAGTACCTCTATGCAGGATGTTCCTGTTAATGTGAATGTATCAAAAGCATTTTTGCAGAAATGCAAAGATGATCCGGAAAAAGCCGCATACTTGGAGGAAAACCTAAAAGCGATTCCTGATTGCGTTAAGTCGTTATGCAGTGCAGTAAATGCTGCTCCGGGAAGTCCAATTGTGACATATGCCTCGTACAACATAGATGAGAATGGAAATATTTCCTGCACAAGTGGAAGTACAAACGATCCCGATGGGAAAATTGCAAGAGAGAATGCTAAGAAAAAAGCTGAGGAAAATAGGGCAGCTAAAGAGAAGGTAGAAAAGAAACGTGCAGAGAAAAAGGCAGAACAGGAACGTATTGAAAAACGTCGGGTAGAGAAAGCTGAAGCGAAAGATAAGACAGATGAGTTTACTATTTCTGCTGTTGGAACAAATGTCAGAAGTGTTACCGCTAAGATAGCGGAAGGATTGTCATTAGGGAACGTAATCGGGACTGTTGGATTTGATGTGAAGGCGTGATTATAAAATAAAAATTGGAAATATATCGGAAATGACGGTCAGCAGGAGATTCTTTCTCTGTTGGCCGTTTTTCTTGACATTTTTCAAGACAGGCGATATACTCTATTTATCAAACTATACAAAAACTGTTGAGAAATTGTATACTAAAATAATAGAAGAGGGTGATTGCATGGGTGAAAGTCTTAAAGCGGTTTTTGACAGGCATGGCGGTCTAATGAGAACTGCGGAACTAAAAAAAGAGGGCTTCTACTATAAGAAAATCCAACATCTGCTGGAAGAGGGTGAGATAGAGCAGGTTAGACGTGGCTACTATCAGTATTCAGGGGAAGATTCCTTTTCGGATATCCCGACCATTACTACACTGTTTCCAGACGGGGTAATCTGCATGGAGAGTGCCCTGGATTACTATGGTTATACGGACAGAACTCCAACGGCGTGGCATCTGGCAGTAGATAATAAGAGCACCAGAACCAGATTCTATATTGATTATCCTATAGTAAAGCCACACTTTATTCGTAGTGATCGTTATCAGGTAGGAATAGAAGAAGCGGAAATCGATGGTAAGCCTGTAAAGATATATGACAGGGAAAGAACTATTTGTGATCTCCTTCTTCATAGAAACAAAGTGGATGGAGAAGTATTCAATGTGGCTATACAGCGATATGTTCAGGATCCCAAGAAGGTAGAGGCGAGACTTATGAAGTATGCGAAACTGCTTCATGTAGAAAAAAAGGTAAGGGAGGTGTTGGGAGTATGGCTATAAAGAACATGGCGGCATCGGTGCTGACGAGATTGAAGAATCAGTCAAAAGAAGAAGGGATTCCATTTCAGATGGTTCTTCAGCTTTTTGCACAGGAAGAGTTCTTAAGAAAACTATCTCTTTCCCAATATGCGGATAACCTGATCTTAAAAGGCGGGATGTTTATCTATACACTGACTGAATTTGATTCAAGACCGACGAGGGACATTGATTTTCTGATAAAGAATCTGCACGGAAGCTTGGAGAATATCGAGCATATCATGAGAGATATCTGCAATATAAGTACAGGCAATGATTTCATAACGATAGAGGTTCTGGGGACGGAAACTATCTCAGTAGATAAAAAATATCCAGGTATAAAAACGTCTTTTATGGGAAGCATAGGAAAGGTGAGGATTCCGTTCTCCATTGATGTTGGTATAGATGATGTGATCGTTCCTGATCCGATAAAAAGGATGATTATTACAAGATTGCCGGATTTTGTTTCTCCGGAAGTGTATACATATTCGTTAGAAAGCACTATTGCAGAGAAATTTGATGCAATTCTTCAGAGGATGGCCGGAACAAGCAGGATGAAGGATTTCTATGACATTTATTATCTGTCGGGGATATTTGATTTTGAAGGAGAGATCCTTATTGAAGCGGTTAAAAGTACTTTGGTTCATCGGAACAGAGAATTGCCGGATGATGTTTTTGCGGAAATTGAAGATTTTAAGAACAGCGACGCGCTGAATACCCAGTGGAAGGCTTTTGATCCGGTAAAAGAATCAGGATTATTATTCGATGATGCACTGGACAGGCTGATAGCATTTCTTGAACCGATTTATCAGAATATACTGCGGAAAACGGATTTTGACAAACGATGGAGCTGCGAGAATAAGATGTGGATGTAAGAAAGGAACCTTTGACAGGGATGTTAAGGACTACAGGAAGCAAAAGAGTATCAGTTATTATTCAGGATAAAAAAAGACGATATTTGATAGCAGAAAAGGCTGGTGTGGAAGAGGAGCCTATTGAATTTCCAAGTTTTTCTTGTAAAGATGCAAAACTTCCGGAAGGAGATGAGGGAATCAAACTGGTAACGGAAGGAATTAAAGAGGTTATAGGAATTGAAATTGAGAATCCTAAGCTGATTGAAACCTTCTTTGATGATGAATATCCGTTCTATCATTATATTTTCAGGGTTGAAAAATACTCTGGATCACCAGTAAAAGGATATTATGATGGGATTTACTGGCAAAAGCTTGATGAAATTAATTGCGAAGGAATGAGTTGGATTGCCCTTCAGGTATATCAGAAAGTATCAGAATGTGCTTACTGCTTAAAAATATGTGATAAGAAGCCGGAAATCGATATTTTCATTCAAGAGTATATGAGTCATGATGCAGGAAGGATGGTATCAGAGATTTTAGATTCTCCTGCATCAGATAACAAGGATGCTTATAATATGGCTCTGAGATATTATTTTAGCCATCTTAGAGCCTGGCTAGTTGAATCTCCGAACCTGAAGAAGAATAGAACGATTCAAAACTTTTTGATAATGTATGAGAGACAAGATCTTCTCGATGAAGTGAATGCTGTATTAGATTTGCAAGTGAAAGAGAGCTGGACAGTAAGAACGTTGATCAGAGACTTTGTTGACAAGAATATTGCCCATTATGATCAGATGAAAACGGAAACGGAGCAGATCATATCTTTCTGTGAGCAGATTTTCTCAAAGGAAGGCAGATATCCCTTGATTGAGTTTGTCCAAGACATTGAGTTCTATATGATGTCTTTGGTTTTGGAATGCTGGTATTATGCCGGAGAGATGGGAAGTATGATCAGTGAAACGACGGTGGATTTTGCTGTATTCATGGATGTAAACCGACAAGATGTTTTAGATAGAATGCATTCAAAATTTAATCCGTGATGCTGAAAGGGTAGTGTCAAAAGCCTGTTGTTGTCTGTGATATGCGGATGACGGCAGGCTTTTTCAGTATTATAAAGTAGTGCAAATCATTATCGGGTAAAAAGGGGGTTGTTTTTTTCGCCTTGTAGTAGAAGCAGAAAGCTTCAAATAATTTGAAGGAGGCTGACTACTATGGAAAGAAAAATACCTAAGAAAGTCGATCGGAAGCGTTTTGTCAGATACAAGGAAGGTGCAGAGATGTACTCTATGTGCCAATCCAAGTTCGAGGATATGGCAAAGGATGCAGGTGCCATCTACAAGTTGAACAAGCTGGTGCTGGTGAACTGCGACATCTTTGAAGAGTACCTGGAAACATTCCGTTTGACAGATTGATCCCGAAAATTGATTTGCACTTTTTTTAAATAGGGCTTGACTTATTGACGGGCAATAAGTAAAATGGAGGTACGTTGAGAGAGGAGGCGTAGCAGATGGCTAAGATGGGAAGACCACCATTGGAAGAACCGATGGTTCATAAGGTATCGGTTCGTTTCACTGAGAGGGAATACCAGAGGCTGAAGGCTTACGCTGAGGCAATCAACAAAACCATGACCGAAGCTTTAAAAGACGGCATCGAATTGCTTTACGAGAAGGAGCCCCGGAAATAAGTGCAGATCTCTTTTCTTTCATTAGAAAGGAGAATGCAAAATGGCAGCAAGAAAAGATAACAAAGGCAGAGCACTTAGAAAGGGTGAATTCCAGAGGGCGAGCGACGGTAAGTATGTGTATGGTTACACGGATCCGAATGGTGAGAGGCGTTACATCTACTCGAAGGATCTGGCCAAGCTCAGGGAAAGAGAGAAGAAGCTGGTAAAAGACCAGTTGGATGGACTGGATGTGTATGTGGCAGGAAGCGCGGACTTGAATTTCCTCTACGACCGCTACATTTCCACCAAGTCAGAGCTGAGATCAACCACTTACTCGAATTACACCTATATGTATGATCATTATGTTAGGGATGGATTCGGGAAAAAGAAAATCGGTGATATAAAGTATTCTGACGTGCTTCAGTTCTATCATGATCTCTTGGAGAAGAGAGGGCTTCAGATCAACACCATCGACACAATCCATACCATCCTGCATCCTACGTTTCAGCTTGCAGTCCGTGACGGTATCATCAGAACGAATCCGTCAGACAGGGTGATGGCTGAGCTTAGGAAGAAGACCGGAAACAAGAAGGGCATCAGGCATGCTCTTAACTTGGAACAGCAGAGGGCTTTCATGGGCTACATTGCACAGAGCCCTGTATTCGTAGGATGGCTTCCGTTCTTCACGGTATTGCTGGGAACGGGTTGCAGGATCGGTGAGGTGGTTGGGCTTCGCTGGGAGGATGTGGATCTCGAAAAGAGGATCATCAGCGTGAACCACGCTATGTCTTACTATCCGAGGCGCGACGATACCTACAAGTGTGAATTCAGGGTATCGCTTCCGAAGACCGAGGCAGGTATCAGGCTTCTTCCGATGATGCAGCAGGTATATGATGCATTGAAGGGAGAGTACGATCGCCAGATGGAAGAAGGCTTTTCAGAAGCAGTGGTCGATGGGATGACGGGATTCATCTTCACCAATCGTTTCGGAATGATTCATAATCCCCAGGCGGTGAACAGGGCTATCAAGAGGATTTACGAAGCCCACAACGCCGAAGAGATCGTGAAGGCGAAGAACGAGCACAGGGAGCCGGTAATCATTCCGCACTTCTCCTGTCATCATCTGAGACACACGTTCTGTACACGCTTCTGCGAGAATGAAACGAACGTAAAGGTAATTCAGTCGGTAATGGGGCACAAGAGCATTGAGACCACGATGGATATCTATGCTGAAGTGTCAGAGGCAAAGAAGAAGGAAGCATTGGACAATTTGTCAGCGAATTTAGACATCTTTTAGAAAAGAGATTCTGGCTTTCTTCCTGCAGAGTACAGCAAGAAATTGGAAGTACAGCAAAGGTACAGCAAATTCCGTTTTTTGCATACTGCATAGCACTCAATAATACTTCAACGGAAATTACGGGAATACTTGATAATACTGAGGTTTACCCAATAGTACCGTAAGTCAAATACTCTTCCCGACGCTCAAATCAATTTCCTAATGGACAAGGACGACTTTCTCCGACGCTCTCCGTGCTTCTACGGACGAAGAGGGATTCAGATGGATTGACGCAAAATTACCACAAATCCTGACTGGTTTTACAGGCACTTACTTTAGTAGAAATACTAAAGCAGGTGCCTTTTTTGATACATGGACAGCTAAGGCAGACATATCACGGAAGGAGGAAATACTCATGATATTAAAAAAGAAAATCAAGGGCCCGGATCTTGAAAAGTATCTGGAAGGCAGAAAAAAGCGGTTTACGACCTATGCACTTGGGGCAAGCCTGTACTCGATGAACTACTATTCATTTGTGAAACTGGCAAAAAAGGCGGGCGCAAATCTTCATGTAAAAAGAAATGCAATTGTCGATTTGGATATACTAGACAGCTATATCACCGAAAACTGTAAAGGAGAAGAGGAAGATGAATAAAAGGAATCAGGTTGAAGATCCGGAAACAAAACAGAGACTTGAAAAATTACTTCCGCTGGGGAAGAAAAAATGGGTAAGGTATGAAGAGGGAGCAATGCTCTATTCCATGGGACTGCATTCGTTCCAGAAACTAGCAAAGGATGCTAATGCAGTATATCACGTCAACCGTATCGTGCTTGTAAATACGGAAAAAGTTGATGAATATATAGAGCTGATGTGTGCCGACGAACCGTCGGATTATTGACAGCGGTGATCAGCCATGACTAAAAGAACAGGACTGAAGAAAAAGAGGAAATCTTTGGATGAGATATTAAGTATTCCGGAAAAAGGAGGGGCTCCGCTGATTGAAACTTCCAGGATCCATCCATTCAAAGACCATCCGTTCAAGGTTATCGATGATGATAAGATGCATGAACTTGTAGAGAGCATTCTGATAAACGGAATACAAAATCCTGTTTTGATAAGGCCCATTGGGAAAGATGATTACGAAATGATATCGGGGCACAGAAGACTGTTTGCTGCAGAACAGATCGGCATGGAAAGGATCCCGGCTGTCATAAAAGAGTACTCGGATGATGAAGCGGTGCTGGAAATGGTTGATTCCAACCTCCAAAGAGAAAAGATCCTGCCAAGCGAAAAGGCATTTGCTTACAAAATGAAATATGATGTTATGAGAAAGAAGGCCGGAAGGCCTTCGAAGAATAAGTCCTCCAGGGGCGGAAAAAAGAATCAGGCTGACATAGTCCTTGCTGAAATGGTAGGGGAGAGCAGAACTAAGCTCCACAGATACATGCGGCTGACAGAGGTGATCTCCCCTATACTTGATCTTGTTGACAGGGATATACTTCCCTTTGTTACTGCTGTTGAGATTTCGTATCTTGATCCGGGGGTTCAGAAATTACTATATGCCTATATGAAGGAGAACGGAATCTGTAAGTCATATCAGCTATATGCGTTAAGGGGCTATGTTGATGAAAACGGGACTATATCGAAAAATGAACTTATCAGGGTTTTGAACAAGAGTGCACCTGTCGATGAAAGTAATACTTTTCAAAGCATCACCTTAACAAAAAACCAGCTTAAAAACTATTTCCCGACATTTTACAAAAAAACGCAGATGGAAACTATTCTGTTCAGGCTTCTGGATGAGTGGAAAAAAATAAATAGTCAATGAAATAGTAAATTTAGACAGGAGTTCAGAACACAAAATTGACAATCCTCGTTGGTGGGAGTATTATCTAAGTGGGAAT
>JHWU01000025.1 GCA_000622025.1 Lachnospiraceae bacterium AD3010
AGGAAACGTCTTCTGCAGGTTATGATCATATCCCTCATAGATCTGTTTATAGCCTATGAGATAAATAAGATTTCATACGTATACCGCCATTTCAGCGGAAGCAGCATCATACGGATAATTAAGACCTTAAATCATCTTAATCTTGCTGTGAACAGAATGATCCCCAGCCTCCATCCTATTGATATCGCTGCAGGTATCGTCGGGGCGGTGATCATAAAAATGATCATCAAATACCGGAGAGAGAACGCAAAGAAATACCGGAAGGGCAGGGAATACGGATCAGCCCGGTGGGGGAATGAAAATGACATAAAGCCCTTCAAGGATCCAATATTTGAAAACAACCTTATCCTCACCCAGACCGAGTGGCTTACCATGAGAGGAATCGTAAAGAATCCGGCATTCTCCCGGAATAAGAACGTAATGGTGGTCGGCGGTTCAGGCTCCGGAAAGACAAGATTTTTTGCAAAACCCAACATAATGCAGATGAATTCAAGCTATGTTGTCACGGATCCGAAAGGCCAGATCCTTATTGAAACAGGGAAGATGCTGGAAAAGGGATGTCTTCAGAAGGATGAAAAAGGGAGGGTGGAAATCGGGAAGGACGGGAAACCAATACACATCCCATACAGGATAAAGGTCTTTAATACCGTGGATTTCAAGGCATCCATGCACTATAACCCCTTCCGATATATCCACAGCGAAAAGGACATCCTAAAGCTTGTAAATTCGCTTATGGAAAACACGAAAGGTGACGGGGGATCATCCGGAGATCAGTTCTGGGAAAAAGCGGAAAGGCTTCTCTACACCGCATATATCGGTTATATCTGGTATGAAGGGCCGCCGGAAGAGCAGAACTTCAATACCCTGATCCAGATGATAGACTACAGTGAAACCAGAGAAGAGGAGGGATATGAAAATGTAATAGACGGTATGTTCAAAGAGCTTGAAGAGTATGACGAGAACCACTTCGCAGTAAGGCAGTACAGGAAGTACAAGCTCGCTGCCGGAAAAACTGCGAAATCAATACTTGTAAGCTGCGGGGCGAGACTGTCGCCCTTCGACATAAAAGAGTTAAGAGAAATCACATCATATGATGAAATGGATCTTCACAGACTGGGAGATGAAAGAACGGCGCTGTTTGTTATCGTATCAGATACAGACAGCTCTTTTAATTTCCTCGCTGCAATCCTCTATTCACAGCTCTTCAACCTTTTATGCGAGAAAGCGGACAGTTCCAGGGGCGGAAGGCTCCCGGTACATGTCCGCTGTATTCTTGACGAATTTCCGAATATCGGAAAGATCCCGCAGTTTGAAAAACTGATCGCCACCATAAGATCGAGGAATATATCGGCATCTATAATCCTCCAGGCAAAGTCGCAGCTTAAGGCACTGTATAAAGACCAGGCCGACACCATAGAGGGAAACTGCGACTCTGTTTTATTTCTTGGCGGCAAGGAAAAAACCACTCTTAAGGAGCTGGAAGAAACCTTAGGGAAGGAGACTATCGACTTATTCAACACATCAGACACAAGGGGCAACAGCCCCTCAACCGGCGTAACTTACCAGAAGACAGGGAAGCAGCTCATGAGCAGAGATGAAATAGCTGTCATGGACGGAGGTAAATGCATACTGCAGCTTAGAGGCGTGAGACCTTTTCTCTCAGATAAGTATGACATAACGAAGCATAAGCAGTATAAGCACCTTTCTGACAGCAACATAAAGAACGCTTTTGACATCGGAAAGTATCTGAAAAATCGCTTGAGAGCGAAAGTGAAACCGGATGACGAAGTGGACGATTCATTTGATGCCGGGATAGTCGAAGGGATAACTTAAGATGACTAAATAATAGAAAAACTGAATATCAAAATATTTAAGCACGGACTCCTGAAAGAACAGCATATCAGAAAGGAGAATCCAAAGACCGGTGAAAGAGGCACAGGGAAACACTGTGTCTCTTTTCTTTTGGGAGTCCGAAAAAAACTTGTAAACAGAAATACCGGTTTTTGGGTTTTTAAAATTATGGCATTCTTTCAGGCAGCGATAGGCGTATTGAAAAACGTGACTCTGGCAATCGGAGGCGGAATCACGGCATGGGGAGCAATAAACCTTCTGGAGGGCTACGGTAACGATAACCCCGGAGCCAAGTCACAGGGCGTTAAGCAAATGATGGCCGGTGGAGGTGTGATCCTCATATCACTTCAGTTAATACCGCTCCTTGCAAATCTCTTCTCATAAGGAGAGGAACATGGGAGCGATCATAGACAGGATTACGGAGTTTATAAAGGAGATGCTGCAGGGCTGGGTGCTGTCCAACCTTGAAAACATGTTCACGGACGTGAATACGAAGGTTGGCAGTATCGCAGCTGAGGTATCAAAGACCCCGGCTGACTGGAACGCAGGGATATTCAGTATGGTAAGGAACCTTTCAGATACCGTTGTGGTTCCGATAGCAGGGATGGTGATAACCTTTGTTCTCTGTTACGAGCTAATAAACATGGTGATGGAAAAGAACAACATGCATGACATAGGGAGCGCACAGATCTTCCAGTATCTTTTCAAAGCCTGTATAGCAGTACTGCTCGTAAGCCATACATCGGATTTTGTCCTGGGGATCTTTGATGTCGGGAGTCATCTCGTGCGGAGCGCAGGAAGTGTAATAAGCGCAGACACCAGCATAAATGTTGAATCCACTTTAAAGACCATGTTCAATAACCAGCTCTCCACCATGGAGATCGGGGAGCTGATAGGTCTCGGAATGGAAACAATGGTGGTGGGCTTCGCAATGAAGATAATGAGCGTCCTTATAACCGTGATCCTGTACGGAAGAATGGTGGAGGTGTACTGCTGCATCTCCATCGCACCGATACCCTTTGCAACCCTGGCTAACAGGGAATGGGGAGCAGTCGGATCAAACTACATAAAGGGAATAGCTGCCCTGGCGATCCAGGGGTTTTTCATAATGATATGTGTCGGGATATATGCCGTGCTGGTCTCCGGGATCAGCGTAGCATCAAACCTTCACAGCGCTCTGTGGTCAGTAATGGCGTACACGGTAATATTGTGCTTCAGCCTCTTTAAGACCGGAACCCTTGCAAAGTCAATAATGGCAGCGCATTAAAGAAAGGACAGACTAATGGCAATAGGAGTAGACGTGCCGAAAAACCTTTCGGGAATAAAAACAAAGGTGGCACTTAATCTTACGAAAAGGCAGCTCATATGCTTCGGTATCGCTGCCGTAACGGGGATCCCGTTATATCTCGGGACAAGGAATGTCCTCGGAAAAGATATCTCGGCTATCCTCATGATAGCGGTAATGACACCGCTCTTTCTTCTCGCCATGTACGAAAGGGACGGGAAACCAGCAGAGAAGATACTTTCCCAGATGATAAGGCAGAGGTTCTTAACGCCGGGGATCCGGAGATATAAATCAGAGAACCTTTTCAGGAATCTGGAAGAGAAGGAAAAAATGGAGAAGGAGGTTAAAAGGCTTGAAGAAAAGAAGAAAACTTAATAATACAGGGAGAAAGCCGGGGAAGAAAGCGGAAGACAGAAACCCCGGCTTTTCTATTTTCCGATCACTTACGGGGCTGACACTTGCAGAGTGGATAAAGCTCGGGAGACTGAAGAAATTCCTGTCGGGAAATAGTACCGGAGGAACCCCCGACACAGCACAGAAAACCATCACATTTAAGAAGATGTACCGTGACGGGATCTGTAAGGTGAGTAATGGCTATTACACCAAGATGATCCGCTTTGATGACCTTAATTACGTACTGCAGGATGAAGAACAGCAGGAGGAGATACTTGGGATCTATTCGCAGTTCATAAACTATTTCGAGCCCGGGATCCGATTCCAGATCTTCCTTTTTAACAGGCAGGTGGGAGAAGAAACTCTGATAAACAGGTTCCGGATTCCCATGCGGGGTGACGGTCATGACGAAATAAGGCGTGAATACTCTGAAATAGAAAAGCGCCTATGCGCAAAAGGAAATAACGGGGTGGTAAAGGGTAAGTACGTGGTCTTCGGAGTAGAAGCAAAGGATGTGAGAGATGCGAGGATAAAGCTGAACATCATAGAAAGGGATGTGATCCAGAATCTCGGGGAAGTTGGAACTTATGCAGAAGGAATAGACGGGAAAGAGAGATTAAGGCTTATGCACGAATTCTTCCATCAGGACAGCATGGAGCCATTTAATTTTTCCTTCAGCGAAATGGCAGAGTCCGGCAAATCCGTAAAGGACTATATCGCACCATCAGCCTTTGATTTCCGTTTTCCCTCAAGACTTAAATGCGGGACGATGTTCGGGAGTGTTCATTACCTCGATATCATTGCCCCGAAGATGAATGACGAGCTCTTAAAAAAGCTTCTGGACATAGATTCCAATATCACGGTCTCAATGCATATGCAGACCATGGATCCCGTGAAAGCGGTAAAGATGCTGAAAGCCACCCTTTCAAATATCCAGAAGATGAAGATTGAGGAGCAGAAAAAAGCTGTGAGATCCGGCTATGACATGGACATCATTCCAACAGACATCGTGACATATGAAAAAGAAACGATGGAGCTCTTAAATGACCTGAATAACAGTAACCAGAAGATCGTAAAAATGACCTTCCTTATAGGCTGCTTCGGGAAAGCGAAAAAGGAAATGGAAACCCTGACACAGAGGGTGTCCGGGATAATCCAGCAGGCAAACTGTAACCTGCACTGCCTCCAGTACCAGCAGGAAGAAGGGATAAACGCCCTTGCTCCGATCGGCGTAAACAGGACAGGAATAGAGAGGGTTCTTACTACAAAGAGCAGCGCAATCCTTATCCCCTTTAATACCCAGGAATTATTCATGGAGGGTCAGGCGCTATACTACGGGCTCAATGCCTTAAGCAACAACATGATCCTTGCGGACAGGAAAAGTTTAAGAACCCCGAACGGGGTTATCCTCGGGACTCCCGGAAGCGGAAAGTCATTCTCTGCAAAGAGGGAAATCCTTGGGACATACATAGCAACAGGAGACGATATCATCATCTGTGATCCGGAGGGCGAGTATTATCCCGTTGTTGAAGCCCTGGGAGGACAGGTGGTAAGGCTTGCAACCAATTCCACGGACTACCTTAATCCCATGGATATCCAGCTATCCCACAGGAACGACAGGGAAGCACTGAGACTGAAGGCTGATTTCATAATCACCCTCTGCGATATGATCGCCGGAGATGGGAAAGGTCTCAATAATGACGAGAAGGGAATAATAGACCGCTGTATCGAAAAGATATACACGGAATACTTTAGATATCCCACACCCGACAGGATGCCGGTTCTAGAAGATCTCTATAACGCACTTATAAAGTACGAGCCGGAAGATATAGAGGATCCGGAGCTTGCAATGGATGCAAAGGCGAAAGCCACAAGGATAGCCCAGAGCCTTGTACTCTATGTCCACGGGAGCCAGAACTACTTTAACCATCATACAAACGTGGACTCTGGGAACAGGATCATATGCTTTGACATAAGGGATCTTGGCACACAGTTAAAGGAACTGGGAATGCTTATAGTCCAGGATGCAGTCTGGAACCGCGTTTCACGGAACAGGGAGAGACGTGTCGCCACCAGATACTATTGTGATGAAATACATTTGATACTGAGGGATAAGCAGACAGCGCAGTATTCCGTGGAGATGTGGAAGCGTTTCAGGAAATGGGGAGGAATCCCCACGGGGATTACCCAGAACGTGCAGGACTTTCTTTTATCCCCGCAGATTGAGGGGATCCTCGGAAATTCCGATTTTGTGTATTTATTGAACCAGAACGCAAAGGATCAGGAGATACTGGCAGACAAGCTGGGGCTTTCCGAAAAGCAGCTTAAGTTCGTGACAAATGCAGAACCCGGCTGCGGCCTCATACGTTTCAATAACGTGACCATCCCCTTCGTTGATAAATATCCGTCGGACACCCTTACCTACCGTATCATGGACACAAAACCCCGGAATGATACAGAAGTGGGGATTGATGGTGGAAATGAACCGGAAAATGCAGGCAAAAGGATCATAAAACTGTCAGAAAAGATATGAAAGTGGGGAGAACATGACAAAAGAGAAGAAAAAGAAGCTGATAAAGATAATAGCAGCGCAGAGGGCGTCGCCCGACAAAAAGAAAAAGACCGGCAAGGAAAAACAGAGAGAATTTTACCGGAAAGAGACAAAGCGAAAACCTGTGGAAATACGTAAACCGGGAATAAAGATCCCCGTATATGGGGCAAAAACTATAGCAGCTGCAGGAGTCGAATTCATGCACGCTGTAAACGGCGAAGAGGATGACAACAGCGCCACAGAAGCAGCCGGAGCCGGGCTAAGAAGCGGCAGCAGGATACAGGACTTTGTGGCAGGAAGGGTAAGCCGTAAAAAGAAAGGCGCCGGAAAAGAGGGCAGAAACAAAGCCGGGAACAAAACCGGAGAGAAATCCGGGAAGGATGAAAGAAACAAAGAGGAAAAGAAGGATACTGCCAGCCGTGATTTCCGAAAAGAAAACTTCAGCAGGAATAAGAAAAACCCGGATGAAAAGGAGTTAAGAAAGGGATTCCAGAAGAAGCGGAATAAACGGTTCTATGCAAAAGAATTCAGAAAGAACAGGGAAAGGGCAGAAAAGGCAGGAGAGATAGTACGGGAAACAGCGGCAAAGACCGTGGCTGCAACGAAGAGGCTCGCAGAACTTGCAGCAAGTCACACTCATGTGCTGATAGCAGGCGGGGTTATAGGGATCATCTTCCTTGTGATCATGACGGGGATCACATCCTGCGCAGCCATGTTCGGTGGCGGGATCACGGAAGTGATGGCAGGTTCCTACCAGACTCTTCCAAAGGAGATAGATAAGGCCGATGAATCCATGACATTAAAGGAAATGGAGCTGCAGGAAAAGATTGACAGGATAGAAACAGATTATCCCGGATACGACGAGTACAGCTATAACCTCGCAGCCATAGGTCATGATCCCTTCACCCTCATAAACTACTTGTCTGCAAAGTACGTGGAATTCACGGCGGCAGACGTGGAAGCTGAAATAGAGAGGCTCTTTAATGAAATGTACGACCTCGATATAAGTGAAAGGGAAGAGACCAGAACAAGAACCGTCACAAAGACGAGGACTATCACGAAGACCCGGACAGTTACTGATCCGGATACCGGCGAAGAGATTGAAGAAGAGTATGAGGAAGAAGAGGAATACGAGGAAGAGGAGGAGTACACGGTATCTATCCTTGAAGTCACCCTTACAGTAACGCCTCTTGAAACCGTCATAGCAGGAGACCTTACCGGGGAAACCGGAGAGCTTTATGAACTGTATCGGACAACAAAGGGGGCGAGACAGGAGTATTACACTCCCCTGGATCTTGACTGGCAAAGCTACATCAAAAGCTATTACGGATACCGGAAGCATCCGATGACCGGGGAAAGACAGTTCCAAAGGGGATTGGATATAGCAGTTCCCGAAGGAACAAATGTTTATGCTTCCCAGAGCGGAACCGTTGTCACAGCGGACTATGACGAGGACTATGGCATATACATAGTCATAAAGGACAGCGGAGGGTATGAGACAAAATACGCCCATCTGGAAAGCAGCAACGTAAGCACAGGGCAGACAGTCCGGCACGGTCAGCTTATCGGAAAGACCGGAAGCACGGGAAGCATAACAGGAAGCCATCTTCATATTGAGTGTCTGTATAACGGGGAGTACTTTAACCCGTTATTTTATTTTGAAAACGGGGAAGGAAGCCTCTACGATTCCGACGCTCCGGAAGCTCCGGCAGACGGCGATGTGAGGGCACTGCTTAATGAGGCGGATAAGTATATCGGATACCCCTATGTCTGGGGCGGCAGTAATCCCTCTACCAGCTTTGACTGCTCAGGTTATGTATGTTGGGTACTCACCAATTCAGGCTTTGCAGATATGCCGAGAACCACAGCCCAGGGAATCTATAACAGATGCACTCCCATAAGCGCAGAAGAAGCAGAACCAGGCGACATCATCTTTTTCACGGGAACCTACAAATCCGGAAACCCGGTTTCCCATGTGGGGATATATTGCGGGAACGGGATCATGGCACATGCAGGCGACCCGATCAAATACAGCAATATCAACACAACATACTGGCAGTCCCATTTCTATGGATTTGGCAGGGTTAAAAGAAACCCGTAGGAACAGGACATAAAAAGAAAGGCGGAAAAATGAAGAATAAAGAAGTAATACGTAAAAAGCTTGAAAGGATCCGTAAGAAGATCGCGGAAATGAAAGCAACTGAAAAGGAGGCGGAAGATGAGTTCAGGGCAGCCGAGGATGCAGAGAAGCTGGACATCATCCATAAAACCGGAATGACACCTGAGCAGCTTATCTTCTATAACGGCTTAAAAAGGGAAGAAATAGAAATGATACTGGAAAGGAGAAAGGAAAGGGTAAATGTACAGAAAGATAACAGGGATGAGTAAAAGAAAAAAGGTAACGCTTATTGCAAGAATGATGGCAGCCCTTATGGTTGCGGTAGTCCTAATCATATCAGAGTTTGTCTATATCTTTGCTTTAAAGCCCGCAAGGGTAAGGGCATACGCTGGGGAGATAGACGGTGACACGATAGTAATCCCAACGGAGGATCCGGAGGAAGATGAAGAACCGGAACCTGTAAAACCGATAGTAAAGATAATAATAAAAGAACCACAAGAATGGCACAGGAAATCCGCCAGAGTAAAGATCTCCGCTGAAGACATAGCAGACAGCGGAGATTTTGTTTTGGCAGAAGCAAGGGCAAAGATCGGAAACAGCGGAAGCTGGACTGACATCACGGACTCCATGGAGATTGGGATAAGTGAGGACTGCGTAATATACGTGGAAGTAACTGACACGGAGGGCAGGACATACAGCAAGAATAAAAAGATCAGCTGCTTTGATAACACGAAGCCTACACTTAATGCTGCGGTAAATAACGGGAGCCTCACCATTGAAACGAATGATGAGGATTCGGGGGTAAAGGTAGTCTATGTGAACGGCTTTGAGTTTAATGATCTCACGGAAGGAAGCATAAATATCCGTATGCAGCAGTTCGACACAGGATACGAGAATTTCTCGATCCAGGCCATGGATAACGCCGGGAACCTGTCGGAAACCTACAAGGTAAAGAATCCGTATTACAGGAAAAAGGACGGCTCCGGGAAGGAGGCAAAGATCCTTCCGGAAAGTGCCAGTCCCACGAAACCTGCGGAGGCTGTGGCGGAAGTCACTGATCACATAAAGACCGATGGTGACGGAAATATCCTTAAAAATGTCAGCAGTAACAGCGTGGAAAAATCTGAAAGCAAAGAGGATGAAAAGAAGAAAGCCCTCGCAGAAGCTGACAAGGAGGAAACAGGAAAAGCAGAGACCGTGACCGGAAAAGGCAGGGAGTTCTATACCATCGAAGCAAAGAGCGGAAAGGTATTTTACCTCATTATCGACCGGGACGGGGAGAATGAGGAAGTGCATTTCGTGACGGATATCACGGAGAATGACCTTCTTAACGTGACGGATGACACAAGCGGAATCCTTCCCCAGAATGCGGCATACACGGATGCCGACGGAACCGTAAATGACAGCGCACTTCCGAACAACAATATCCTTCCGGACAGCCTTATCGGGAAGGCTTCAGATAATCCCGGGATAATGGGAACTGAGGAAACAGAAGAAAACGCTTCAACCGAAGCTCTGTCAGAGGATGAGATCCCCTGGGAGGAAAAGGAAGAAAGCCCATTTGGAAAGATCGCTTTCATCGTGATAACCGGAGTGCTTTTCGGAGCAGTTATCTTCGCTGTTAAGAAGATAAGGAATAATCCGGATGACCAGTATTACGAAGACGAGGACGATGAAGACGAGGATGGGGAAGAATACCCACAAGAGGAAGAAAGCGAAGAAAAGAATGTGGAGGATGCTTTCTTTGACGAAGTGGATGATGAAGAAGCGAAAGAAAGATATGAAAAAGATACAGACTATGAAGAGGAGGAAGACGATACATGGATTTAATAATAACTGAAAAGCCCAGTGTGGCTGAAAACATATGCAAGGCTCTCGGTATAAGCACCGGGAGCAAAAGCAAAGGATACTTTGAGGGAGGAGACAGAATAGTCTCCTGGTGCTACGGGCATCTTATTGAACTTGCAGAGCCCGCTGAATACGGGAAGGAGTTTAAGAAGTGGAACTATGAAAGCCTTCCCATAATACCGGAAATATGGAAGTACGGCGTAAAGGCTGACACAAGGGAACAGTTCGAAGTTCTTAAAACCCTTATGGAGAGTGCTGATGTAGAGGCTATAGTCCTTGCAACCGATGCCGGGCGTGAAGGGGAACTCATAGGAAGGCTTGTCTATGAGACGGCAGGCTGCAGAAAGCCCATGAAGAGACTCTGGATCTCATCCATGGAAGAGAAAGCCATAAGGGAAGGCTTTGAAAACTTAAGACCTGCAGAAGACTATGACAATCTCTTTAGCTCTGCCAAGTGCAGACAGGAAGCTGACTGGCTTGTGGGAATAAACGGGACAAGACTCTTTTCCGTGCTTTACGGCAAGACCCTAAAGGTCGGAAGGGTACAGACCCCCACCCTTGCAATGCTTACCGACAGGGAAATGGAGATCACAGGATTCAAGAAGGAACCCTTCTATACCGTGCATCTTACAAAAAACGGACTTGATGCCAGGACAGAAAAGATAAGGGATAAGGAAAAGGCAGAAGAAGTAAGAACCAAGTGCGATGGAAGAAATGCGGAGATCCTTTCAATAGAGAGGGAAGAGAAGACCCTGGCAGCCCCGAAGCTCTATGACCTTACTTCATTACAGAGGGATGCCAACAGGCTCTTCGGTTTCACGGCAAAGCAGACCCTGGACTACACCCAGAGCCTCTATGAAAAGAAACTTGTTACATATCCCAGAACCGACAGCCGGTATCTCACGGATGACATGGAGAAAACCGCAGGGGATGTACTGAAAGCTGCAGCCGTTCTGTTCAGTTTTACCGGGAATATGGAGTGCGCAGATTACTCAAAGATCCTTGACAGCAGTAAGGTCAGTGACCACCACGCCATTATTCCCACAGT
Source organism: Lachnospiraceae bacterium AD3010 (assembly GCA_000622025.1). Lineage (GTDB taxonomy): Bacteria > Bacillota > Clostridia > Lachnospirales > Lachnospiraceae > NK4A144. Next base: position 11,096 of record JHWU01000025.1, read on the forward strand.
TGAGGTCTCTAATCTAGAAAAGGAATCCATACCGGAAACGGAAATGAAGATCCTCTCCCTCATAGCTGCCCGCCTTGCCATGGCCGTGTCAGGAAAACACCGCTATACCGCGGTAAAGGCCACTATTACCTGTGAAGGAGAAAAGTTCACAGCTGCAGGTAAAGCCGTGACAGAAAAAGGCTGGAAAGCAATAGAGGAAGAATTCAGGACAGAAGCCGGGATTAAGGGAAATAAGGATGATGAAGAAAAAGCCCTGCCGGAATTAAGTGAAGGACAGATCATAGAAACAGTTAAGACTTCCTGCCGGGAAGATTTCACAAAGCCTCCGAAGCACTATACGGAAGATACCCTTCTTTCCACCATGGAAAAAGCCGGAGCATCAGATATGGAGGATGATGTGGAGCGAAAGGGCTTAGGAACCCCTGCGACCCGTGCGGATATCATAGAAAAACTCATAAATGACGGCTTTGTGAAGAGGGAGAAGAAGCAGCTTCTCCCCACAGATGACGGAATGAAGCTTATTACCGTTATGCCGGATATCGTAAAATCCCCGAAGCTCACGGCAGAGTGGGAGAATGCCCTCTCAAAGGTTGCAAAGGGGGAATTATCCCCGGATGAATTTATGGAAGGGATCAAAAACTTGGTAGAGGATCTTGTAAACACCTACCACGAAGTCGGGGATGATGATAAGGCCATGTTCGGAGGAAAGACAAAAAGGATCCTCGGAAAATGCCCGAGATGCGGGGAAGATGTGATCAGCGGAAAGTACGGTCCCTACTGCACAAGGAAGTGCGGAATGAAATTCGGGAAAGCCATGGGAAAGACCCTGACGGATGACCAGGTATCACTTCTCCTTAAGGGAAAGAAGATACTCCTTAACGACATAAAGAGCAAGAAAGGCAAGAACTACGACGCTTTTCTTACGCCGAAGGGCATAAGTAACTTCAGCTACACCGATAAAAACGGACAGGAAATAAGCGGATTCCAGTATGACTACCATATGGAATTCCCGGATTGACCTCATATTAATGCCTTCCCCCTTTGGGGGAAGGTGGCCCGAAGGGCCGGATGAGGGTTTTAAGAAAGAGAGGAAAAATGGACAATAAAATGACACTCGAACTCACCTTTGAACAGATGGTGCAGTTCATGAATTTCATAAGAGAAGACGTGATAGTTAACGTGACAATAGACGAAGAAGGGGGTGATAAGGATGACAGAAGAGAAGAAGTATAAGCTTGATCAGGTCAGCGTGAGATTAAAACTCTGCGAAGAAACGCCTCTTTACAGTACGGAGGCTATAGACTCTCCTAGAAAAGCCATAGATGTCATGAAAAACATGATGATGGAACTTGACCGCGAATATGTCTGCATCGTGAATATCGATAATGGTGGGAGACCCATAAACTTCAATGTGGTCAGCATCGGCAGTGTTAACGCCGCACCTTTCACCATGAGGGAAATAATGAAGGCAGCTATACTCGCCAATGCATCCAGTATCCTTATGCTCCATAACCACCCGGGCTACCGTACAGAGAAGCCAAAACCCAGCAGGGAGGATGACTGTTCCACCTTAAGAGTCATGATAGCGGCAGATTTCATGGGGATCCCGCTCCGAGATCACATCATAGTGTCCGGGGGAACTGGAAGCTGCTATAGCTACAGGGCTGAGTACGGGGACAAATTCAATCCGATGGATATGGGAAAACTCCTCGGGGATGCGGGACTGGACGCAGTGTTTGCAGAGCCTGACAGATCTGCAGAATATAAGCCTCTTGCCAAGGTCGAAGAACTGGAAGAACAGAACTATAACCAGATTGACAACGTGATAAACAACACGAAGCCAAAGGCACCCCAGAGAAGGCACTCCATCCTCGCAGACCTGAAGCAGAGAAAAGCAGAGCTTGATGAACGAGAGCATAAGAAGACAACCATAACCCTCCAGAGGGTAAGTACAGAGAGAAGTAAATAAAATACGGCGGACAGCTGCACTTCCGGGTGTGGCTGTCCGTATTTTTAATCCCATCGAGGTTTACATAAATCAAGAACGCCCGTTCGCTTACGAGTCCGGCATATTGGACTGCATTTTTGTTAGGCTAGATGTATCAAGGGAAGAGGCAACGGAAGAGCAACGGAAAGAAACGGAAAAAACAAGTGGAAACAGATTAATGAAAGATATGAAGATATGAAGGTAGAAGATGCATTACAGGAACTGAGAGACTATTACGATAACGGGAATCCTTCGGAGGATGATGAATTCAGGTTTACTGAGGCACTGGGATATCTGATTAAAGAAACAAAGGATCCAAAGTATATGTGCGAGCTGGGGTGGCACTACTGTTCAAAGAAGAGATTCGATCTGGAGATCAAGTATCTGGAAATGGCTGCAGAGTATAAATATCTCCCGGCAATCGAAGAACTGGGATATATGTGGTATTACGGCCAGCATGGGGAACAGGATTATGAGAAGGCATTTCATTATTTCTCAATGGGAGCCGGAGAAGTTAATGAAGACGGAAACCTTTGGTGCAGGTATAAGCTTGCTGATATGTACCGCTTCGGGCTGTATGTGGAAAAGGATGAACAGAAATACCGGGATATGATCGAGGATGCGTATAAGTATGTATCTGACGATGGATACTTAAACGAGCCGTTTCCGGAAATTTCCTACAGGCTTGCCGGGATCAGGGTTGAGGAAGGAAAAAAGAAAGAGGCTGTAGAACTGCTGAAAAGGGCTAAACGATTTATGGCGGAAAGATTGAGTTATGAAGCCTTTTGGGGGCATATAGAGGTGATGGGACGGATAGTAAGGATGCTTTATGAGCTGATTCCTTTTGATGAAAAGGATTTCGATTTTTATGATCTTTTTTATCTTACTGATAAGCCCGGAAAGATAGCTTTTAAGAGAGACAAAAAGAAGTACAGGATTGAGGTATCTGATGATAATGATCATGCGATAGGTTTTGAGGGCAGATGGTACAGGAATTTTAATGAGTTCTGTGAAAAAGGTGAGCTCGGGAAAGAACAGATAACAAATATATATGACGAATTCTATGATTTGGAGGTGGCAGAATGAGCAATCTAATGACGGTTGATAACGGATTTCAGGAAAGATACGAAGAATACGAGGAGCTCCTTTGCAAGAGGGATCAGCTGAATAAGGAGGCAGCATCCCTTCTCATAGCTTACACAAAAGAATTCGGAGATATGATCACCGGAAACTTTGAGCTGAAGATCGATTGTATAAAAAAGAAAAAGATGATTGCATTCTGCCAGAAGCAGATAAACTGCGGTAAGGGCATAGACACTGATCTCATGAATACCATGATAGAACAGGAAATGAAGATTTACTATCACGAGCTTCAGGATATGCTCATAAAGAATAAGCTCGCCAAAGATGCAAAAAATGTAAGCGAGTTTCGTGCACAGAGAGCGAAGAAGATATACCGGAGACTTGCGAAAATGCTCCATCCCGATATCAATGGAAAGACTGCAGAAAATATGGAATTGATGGAGCTCTGGGAAAGAATATCCTACGCATATCAGATAAGCGACGTGGATGATCTTGAAGATCTGGAAATCCTTGTGAGAAAAGCACTTGAGGAACTGGGAGAAGATAGCTTTGAAATAGCCTATACGAATATAGAGGACAGGATAGAGCGGATAACCAGGCAGATTAATGAGATCCTTACAACGGAGCCATATATTTACATGGATCTTCTGTGTAATGAGGAAAAGAAAGCAGAAAAGAAGAAGGAACTGGAAGCTGAGAGAGAAGAATATCAGCAGTACCTGAAGGAACTTACAGAAACCCTGGATAAGATGATACAGGAAGGCGGGGTGAAAATTACATGGGAAATGAACTGACTATTGGAAATGAAAACGTCGTGGCTCTGGTACAGAATAACAACCTCGGAGATATCATCAAACCCCTTAGCCATGAGATATTGCTCTTTGACTCTTATGTAGCAGGTACCTCATATCTTGAAGATGCAAGTGTTCTTGATGAGATAAAGGTGGGGGATAAGCTGATCCTCCGGAGGGAAGACAATAAATTCGACAGCAAGGCGATCCTTGTACTGGATGAAAAGGAGCGAAAGCTGGGCTATGTTCCGGAAAAGGACAATATTGTATTCTCCCGTCTCATGGATGCCGGGAAGCTCCTTACTGCAAAGATCAAAGCTGTTGCGCCGCATGGCTCGTTCAGACAGATAAACATCAGCATATTTTTAGTGGATTTTTAAGGAGGCAAGGGAAATGGAACGGTTTATATTCTGGCTGAAAAGACGATTTTACAGGAAAGACCATTTATGCAGGTGCTTCTGTGTTACCTGTGAGCATTATGAGAAATGTAAGGGAGAGATAGTGTTATCATGGAAAACAGATTTTCAATAGAGAGAGGGCAATACGCTTATACGAAGGATGGAAGGGTCATAGAAATATCTGAAGTCAAGGAAAATGGATTGAAATATACAGGTATAGAAATAGGTAATGGTAGAAAAACAGTGGTGGATCTAAATTGGTCCGATATATATGGAATTGCTTTTGGGCTTGATAAGGCGGTTTGATGGCGCTCAAACATTTTTGAGGGAGAACAATAATGCTGGAAATTCAGATGAAAGAAAATACCTGGAAGCCTCCGGTACTTTTTGATTTTGAAATTGAAAGGATTGCTGATCATCGGAGGTCCCTTGTAGAGGACTGGCAGGATTATATTGTTTTTATAAGGCTATTTCCGTATATTGACATGCTTTTTGTGCGAGAAAACGACAGTACAAAAGAAACATCAACATATCGTTTCGTTTTTGGGGACGGATATACCTGGGACCAAAAGCAGGAAAAAAGATTCATGGAAATATGCCTAGGAAATGATCACATCAATTTCAGCTATGCGGATATGAATGAAATATATCAGTATTATTCTTCCAAATACCCTGAATGGCACTTGAAAAGGTATCATACGGATTCTATCAGAATGTTGGATCATATATACCACTGTATGAGAAAGAACACAGTAAAGGAGTTGTTATATAAATCGGGACTCGATGAACTTGCTTATAGATCTAATGGAATTGATGCGATTGATCTGCTTTCCAGCAGTCCTTCCGAAATATATGGGTTGAATATCCGTATTATAAGAGCAATGAATTGCGAAGTGGGTGCAGAAATACTGAATGAGGGAAAATATAGGATTTATCTAAAAAACTTAAACTATATGTTCCCCGATGTGTTTTCACATCCGATGAATGATGCCCAATGCAGATACCTGAAATATCTGATTGACGGGGAGCTTACTGTAGGTGAAGTTGGAAGGTTATATTTATCCAGAAGACCCAATCTTTCAGGAATATGGTGTGATTCACTATATGATCTGTTTATGATTAAAGATATCATAGAAGAAGAGTGGGAGACCATTAGAAAAATTGATCCGATATATAAGAAATATCTGGATAATAAAGATAAGACGACCGAATTAAGACGGTTTCTGCTTTATGGGAGAAAAGACTATGATAAAAAAATTCGGCGTTCCAACAGGAAAAGGGATTACGACTGGCAAGAGAGAGATAAGGGTTATGTAGTCAGATATCCTCAGACTTCTAATGATTTCTGCAGGGAAGCTGTTTATATGAAAAACTGTCTGCTGACCTACATGGAGGCTTATATAGAAAATGATACGACAATTTTGTTTATGCGTACCACAGAGAATTTTAATAAACCATTTATAACGATAGAGATATACGAGAACCGGCTAACTCAGGCTTATCACAGGTGCGATCAAGACTGTACAAAGGAAGAGGCAGAATGGATAAGGCAGTATTGCAGGCGACATGGAATAGACATTGGTAAATTCGCATTTAATACTGAGATCGATGATCTGGCGTAACGTTTATTGTGCATTATTACTATAAAACTACATTCAATTCGGGCTTGATTTGTGGTAAAATATCACTTGGTTGTTAACTAAATCAGTCTATGGAGGGGTGTCATGTCGAAGGGATCCAATCAAAAGCTGAAACTATGCTATCTTAGCCGTATTATGATCGAAAAAACGGATGATAATCATTTACAGAAGATGTGTGAAATTTATAAATAACGTTGACACTTATAATAAATATAGATTAACGAGGTATTATTATGACTGACGCTGAAAGAAGGGAAGCTGCACGGCAGTTCTGCCAAAGGTGGACTGGTAAAGGAAAAGAAGACGAACATGCCCGTTCATACTGGATAGAATTTCTTCAGAACGTTATCGGAATGGATAATGTTACCGAACGGGTTGATTTTGAGAAAAAGGTTATCGGATCGGATGGAAACACGAAACGGATAGATGCCTATATTCCCGAAACCAGGGTTCTTATAGAGCAGAAAAGCCTTGGAATAGCATTAGACAAACCGCAGCAGGGGCATGACGGCGTGACACCCTACGAACAGGCGAAGATGTATGATAATTATCTGCCGTTCGATGAAAAATCGCGCTGGATAGTTCTTTCTAATTTTGCTGAAATATGGGTTTATGATCTCAACGAGAAAAAACCCGAACCAAAGAAGTTCTTATTATCTGACATTCAGACCAAATACTCTGCCTTTGAATTTTTTATAAATAAGGAACAACAGAAAATTTCCGAGGAAATGGAACTTTCTATGGAAGCGGGAGAGATTGTTGGCCTAATCTATAATGCGTTTCTTAAGGAAGCCCACAATCCTGAAAGCGAAGAAACCCTTAAACACCTTAATATGCTCTGTGTTCGACTTGTATTCTGCCTTTACGCAGAAGATGCAAAACTTTTTGGAACAAGCGGTCATATGTTCCATGATTATCTTGACCGCTTTAAGACAGAAGACTTAAGAAAAGCACTTAAGGATCTTTTTGAAATACTTAATACGCCGGTTAACGAAAGGGACGAGTACGACACAAGCATGTTATCCCAGTTCCCTTACGTTAATGGAGGACTATTTGCCGAATCGGTTAAAATCCCACCATTTACAGAAGAAATACGGGATGCACTTCTCAATAAAGCGAGTGAGGGGTTTGACTGGTCGAGGATCAACAGCTCTATTTTCGGAGCTTTGTTCGAATCAACCTTGAATCCAGTAACTAGACGATCAGGCGGAATGCACTTTACCGCTTTGGATAACTTAAAAAAGGTGATAGATCCCTTGTTTCTTAATGATCTGAAAGATGAGCTTGATGAAATATTGGAAATACAAGTGCTTAACACCAAGAAAAAGCGCCTTGAAGCATACCAGGATAAACTTGCATCCTTAAAATGGATGGATCCTGCTTGTGGAAGTGGAAACTTTTTAACTTTCACGTATACGGAGATTAGACGACTTGAAAACAAGGCGATCAGAGCAATATTCGATTGCGACAAAAAACAGGTAAGTGGACAAATAAAATTCCTTGAAGCGGTAAATCCTATCAAGGTATCCATAGAACAATTCTACGGTATTGAAATCAACGATTATGCTGTCTCAGTAGCAAAAACAGCCTTCTGGATAGCGGAATCCCAGATGATGAAGGAAACCGAGAATATACTTGCTATGAACCTCGATTTTCTTCCTCTTAGAACGCAGGCACACATTGTTGAAGGCAATGCTTTGAAAATGGATTGGAATGATGTCTGCCCGAAAGAAGAATTGAATTATATTATGGGGAATCCGCCCTTTGTGGGGGCAAAATATCAATCAAAAGAACAACATATAGAACTACTTGAATTGAAAACGGGCATAAAAGACATCGGACTATTGGATTATGTGGGCGGTTGGTATATTAAAGCTGCAAGGTATTGTGAGGATAAAAATATACATTGTGCTTTTGTATCCACAAATTCAATAACACAGGGAATGGAACCAGCGATTCTTTGGAAATATGTATTCGGTAATTACAAAACAATCATAGAATTTGCTTACCGTACATTTGTATGGGATAGTGAGACAACAGCAAAGAAGAAGGCCAAAGTTCATTGTGTTATTATTGGTTTTTGTAATACTGATAAGTGTAATAACAAGAAAATATATGATGGAGACACGATTATAGAGCATGTTGAGAACATCAGCCCGTATCTTATGGATTCACCTAATATTCTCATTGAAAAAAGAGCAACACCTATCTGTAATGTTCCTAAAATGATAGCTGGTAACAAAGCCGTAAAGTGTCTCTCTCTTATGCTTTCCGAGGAGGAAAAAAATAATTTAATTTCACAAGAACCAAAAGCGGAAAAATATATAAAAAAAATGATAGGATCCGAAGAGTTTATAAACAATATTCCTCGATATTGTTTATGGCTTGTGGGAATTAGCCCGGGTGAATTAAAATCTATGCCCTTAGTAATGAAGCGTGTCGAGAAGGTAAAAGAAGATCGTTTGTCAAGTACAGATAAACAGGCAGAAAAATTAGCGCTTACACCATGGTTATTCAGAGACACAAACAATCCAGAATCAGCGATTGTTATTCCACTCGTGTCATCACAAAGAAGAAGATATATTCCTATGGGATATATAGATAATACGACAATCGCAAATAATAAAGTGAGCATTATTCCAGATGGATCAATTTATGAATTCGGGGTACTAATGTCTAATGTTCATAACGCGTGGATGAGAGTTGTCGCCATGAGAATGAAATCTGATTACAGTTATTCGTTAGCAATCGTATATAATAACTTCCCTTGGCCTTCTCCCTCTACGGAGCAGAAGAAAAAAATAGAAATAACTGCACAGGGAATACTGGATGCCAGAGCCTTATATCCTGATAGCAGTCTTGCGGATCTTTATGACCCATTAACTATGCCACCAGAGCTTCAGAAAGCGCATATTGCAAATGATAAAGCCGTTATGCAGGCATATGGTTTTGATATTAAGAATACTTCCGAGGCGGACTGCGTTGCCGCTCTAATGAAGATGTATCAGGAACTCACTTCTAAGGAGAAAGTATAATGGCATTACCAAAGTATTATGGGTTTTATGGTCCATTCCTAAAAATGATAAAAGATGGACAGGTTCATGATATCAAGGAAATAAGGCAAGGAATTGTTCAGATGTTAAATCTGACGAATGAGGATATTACAGACCGACTGCCCAGTGGTAAGCAATCTGTTTTTGATAATCGTATCGGATGGGCAAAGACTTATTTGAAAAAAGCTGGTCTCGTCGATAATCCTCTTCGAGGACGTTATATATTAACAGAAGAAGGGAAAAAGGCTTTATCAGATGCCGATATTATTGATGATAATTATCTGAAACGGTATAAATCCTTCCGTGAATTTACCAGTTCTGAAGAAATCATAACCAATACCACTGAGACCGTTAATAAATCTCCTGAAGAGATTCTGGAAGACTCTTTCAAGACGCTTAATGATTCCCTTGCGCAGGATCTTATGACTGAGATTATGAAATTATCTCCAACTGATTTTGAACATCTTGTTGTGAAACTTCTTCTTAAAATGGGCTATGGTAGCGGTATAGATGCAGATGCACTTGTTACGCAGGCATCAAATGATGGCGGCATTGATGGAATCATAAAGGAAGATAAATTAGGATTCAGTTCTATTTATATCCAGGCGAAACAATGGGATCCTGCCAGAACAGTAGACCGTCCGGCAATTGACACATTTATCGGGGCTTTGACCAGAAATCATGCAAACAAAGGGCTATTTATTACCACCGCATCCTTTTCATCCGGAGCAAAAACTGCAGCTGATGCAACGAATGTTGTTCTTGTTGACGGAAAACAACTTACACGGCTTATGATAGCTCATAATTTAGGGGTATCTGTTGAGCATATTTATGAATTGAAGAAAATAGATAGCGATTTTTTTGAAGATGGGATTTGATTATTGAAATATAAAAAAAGAACGCGGGGGAAGAATCATGCAAGAAAATTATGAATATGTTCAAAAAGGATTTCGTATGCTTGTATCTTCTTTGTCTGATTACATTGGACAGGAATTAAATAATGCGTATGGGAATGAATGGTGGAACGAGGTTTTATATACCCTTAGTGATCAGAGGGATTTACCGAGATCGGGAGAGTATGGAGATCTCATAAACTCGTTGGATATTGCTAATTGCATAAGGATTCTTGATCGTAAGTGGAATGAAGTATTTAGGGATATACTTTCCCAGGACTGTCGAACCTGGGCAAAAGAGCTGATGGGTGTAAGGAATATTGTTTCCCATATTGGACAGCAGGATCTTGAACAGCTAATGGCTGAACGAGCACTGGATACAATGAGCTTGCTGTGCAAGGAAATTGATTCGGATAGTGCTGAAAAAATCCGGGATGTATATCGAGAGGTTCGTGCAAAGGCAGATGGAAATAAGACGGCACCTGTATTTACTGGATTAGCCCAACCGGATTCGGAATCTAACAGAGGAGAGTTAAAAGAAGGAAGTTTGCTTAAAATACAGGACGAGTCCGTTGTTCAGAAAACAACACTTACCCGTAAAGTAACATATGGCGGAAAAACGGTTGTTTATCCAGTATATCGGGTTCGCTTGGATATGCTTTATTACAATGATCAGAACGACAGAATTGCTACGTGGATTTCAAGATATGAGTCCGAAAATGGAAAGGAATCTCTTAGCGACTTGAATGTTGAGATATATAACCGGATTATTGAAAACTTTATATGTGAAAGTAATTTTGATGCTATTCAAAGAACGCAAAAGAATATCGCTCTGGTTGGACAAAGAGAACCAGGGGTGACTCTTGCAGATGGACGAATTGTTGATGGAAACCGGAGATTTACATGTTTGCGGAGAATCCAGCGAGATAAACCGGATCCAATATATTTTGAAACCGTTATTATGGATATGGATATCCGTGAGGATAAAAAGCAAATCAAACTATTGGAGCTTGGAATTCAACATGGAGAGGAAAAGAAAGTAGATTATGATCTAATAGATTATGCAATAGGTACATATAGGGATGTAGTTCAAACTAAACTTCTTACCGTAGAAGAATATGCCTCCAGCACGAATGAGGGGCAAGCTGAGGTTAAAAAGAGAATAGAGATAGCAGAAATAATCTGTGAATTTCTCGATTATCTTAAACTGCCTGAACAATTTCATATTGCAAGAGAATATCAGGTATATAGTTTGTTTCAGGAAATGATGCCTCCTTTACGACAATTGGATGACGAAGGGAAAAAACTGCTTAAAAATATTGCATTCAATAATGCAATGATGAAAGCAATACCGGATCAAAAGAAATTCATAAGAGATATAAAGGGGTTAATAAAGAACGATGCCTATGAAACATTTTTTGAAGAACAACAGAAATGGTCACAGCTGATCCAAGAGAAATATGCCGACGTTGATATTCATAGTAAGGAAGATGTGGATCGTTTTGCTGAAAAGAATCGCGAAATAGCAGAAGAATTGACGCTTTCTATGGAAAGAGCACTTCTTAGATCCAGATCACAGGTTTTAAAAAATAAGCCTATAGAAAACGTTACAAAATGTATCACGTTAATGACGGAAGTGGACTCTCGTATTTTCAGCAAGATGGAAAACGAAGAAAAAGATAACTTAAAGGCAGAATTGGAAGAACTATCCAGAATAGTTGAAAGCTTTAAGCGCATTCTTTCAAGGTAGAGAATATGGATGTATTAAATCTTACAATTGATGTAATAGGACTTTCTATCCGCTCGCAAAATGGATTGAGACGTGCTGGGGTCAATACAGTTGCAGAAATGCTGAAATGTACGGAAGATTCACTGTCACAGGTGAGAAATCTTGGTGCAAAATCAGTTGGAGAAATCCTGTCAAAAATTGATGAATATAAACAAATGTCGGAAGATGAAATAGACTCGGGGATTTCTTTGGTAGAAGAATTCGTTGTACCGGAAAACTATGATGACTGGATAAAAGATGAAAAGAATAAACAATACGTCAATGATTGGCTTAAAGAAAAGGAAGTGCGTATTGAATCAATAGAATTGCTTCCGACCAGAGCATTTAATCTATTAATTTTTGATGGATATGAGTATGTTTCCCAGATAGCATTTATTACAGCTGATGAACTTATGAAAGTTCATAGAATGGATGAATTCTCTGCATATGAAATTGAAAAATTGACAGCAAGATTCTTAAAAGATTCTAAGGATGAGATTTTCAATTATATTTCGGAAAAGATGTCTAAAAATACTGTGCCGACGGATAAAAGTATTTTGGAATTAATATCTTTTAGAGAATGTCAAGATGCTATCCTAAGATACGCAAGAGTAAATGATATTGACATTAAAATGCTGGGGTTGTCTAACAGGGCTAAAAACTGTCTTCTGGCAAATGGATTTACACGTCTTAGTGAAATAATTCTTAAGTCTCGTTCGGATTTATTAAGATTATCATCTATGGGATCTGGATCGGCGGGTGATATTGCCGGGATAATAAAAGATTATTTATTAGAAAATGAGTCTCGTATAATGACGTTTATTAACGGGGGAGATGAGGCACTTTGGGATGATATCACTTTGCGAAAAAAGATTCTGGAGTTGTACAGTGATGTTGGTTTTGGGGGATTAAGCCTCAATGATATCATTGAAAGACTCGATCTTCCGGAAGAAATTACCCAGGATAGAATAAAGCATATCATTGGAACTTTGTTAGCTGATAATGAATTGGAATATGTCGATTATCGTTGCTATCGTGTATTTGGACAATTTAAGGATGCATTGGATGGTTGCACTGAGATCGATGATCGCAGTAAAGATTTTATTAATAGACGCTTAAACGGAGATACGTTAGAGGCAATAGCTAAGGATAACGGTCTTACCAGAGAGCGTGTTCGGCAAATTGTCAAAAAGGATATAGGGAAAGTAAGAGATCAGTATTTTGTAAAAACAGGGATGTCTCTTTTTGATGAGGACTATTACAGATATCTGTACGAAAACTATTTTTTTGAGAAGAAAGATGGAACCGAGTGGTTAGGCATACCTGCTCATGTATGGAGCTACTTAGATATTACTGAGGTTAAACGCGGGAAAAAGGATCTTCAATCTGCTGTTGAAGATAATCATGGCCTGGATATTGGATTGCGATTAAAGATAAAAAATTATCTTAATAGAAATAAGATTTATGTAGATGGCATGTGGGTAGAAAAGCGGCGGGCAGAGCTGGAAGAGGTTGCTGTAAGAAAATTTTGTCAGGAGGATGTTTCCTTCAATGATTTCATAGATATCTATAACAACTTTCTGAAAGCAGAAGAAATACCGTTTGATGACGACATCTACTATACGGATTCAGTTATAGCTACAAGAAGAAATCACTTATGCAAATGTAGATTTCTTTTATGGAAGCAGAATGAACAGATTAGATATTATGATATTGATGGTAGGGATTTTACCGATTTTTTAGACTCACTAAATTTGGATTCATATGAAAATATCGAATTATCGACTGCCAAACTGATGCGTGATTATCCTGAGGCTATGGCAAAATATGATATTCGTGACCATTATGAACTACATAACCTTCTTAGGAAAATTGTGGCAGAAGGAAGTTATCATGGCTTTCACTGTTCAAGAATGCCAGATATAGTATTTGGAAATTTTGATCGAGATGCTGCTATTTTAGATATGCTTCTGGATAATGCGCCAATATCAATGAGGGATTTGGCGGATCTAGTGAGTGAGGAATACGGATACGATCCACTTGTAATAATGGGATCATATTTTCATAGTATTATGGATTACAACCATAAAGGTGTATTCCATGTCGATCAGAAGCAAATGTCCTCTTCCAATAAAGAACTGTTACAAACGGCTCTTACGGATGATTTCTATTATATTGATGAAATACGGTGTATATACAAGGACTTGATACCGGCTGCAGATCTGGAAGAGATAAATCCGTACAATTTAAAGAGTATGGGATTTCAGGTATATTCAAGATATGCGCTTCAGCATTATTCTTCTCTAGAGGCATATTTCACTGAATTACTCACGTGTGAAGATATTATTGATATTTCATCATATCGAAAAAGATATGTGTATATTCAGATGTTTTCACAAAAACTTATGGAATTAAAGAGGGATCTGACGATTATAGAATTTGAGCCGAATCAGATAATTAATTTCAGAAAACTGGAGAAATCAGGGATAACAAGGGATATGATCCAAGAGTTTTGCGACAGTGTGTATGAGTTTGTTTCTGACGGTGAATACTTTAGTGCGCTCTCTATAAGGAAATCAGGTTTTGAATCAGAACTATATGATCTGGGATTTTCTGATTGGTTTTATGCAAATCTCTTGCTCTCGGACAATAGATTCTCTTCTGGCAATATGTTGGGGAATATTATTTTGTTCAAAGGAAAAGAAAACATAACAATTAAATCGTTTGTGGTTAGCAAAATAAGAGAACACGGAAGTGTTGATGCAATTGATCTGATGAACGAATTGATAGAACAATATGGATGTTCGATTGATAATAAATGGGATGCAGTCTATAAAGTGCAAGGAACTGAGATTTATTATGACAAAATATTGGACAGGCTGTATTCAAATATTGATGCATATTACAGTGAACTTGAAGAGGCAGGTTTTTGATAATGGAAAGAGAGTATAAGGAAAATCTTCTAAAAGAAGTAGACAAGCTGCATAAGAGGAATGAACTGTCCAAAAAGGTTGGGGCGGATTATTTTGAACCTGGAATGATGGAGTTTCTTGATAAGTCTGATGGGGAATATGTGGATAATACTGGGGAAATTGTTATCAGATTTGAAGCAAAAGGCACGCGATATGATGGTAGGACAGAACAAATAGAATCCGTCAAAATTGGCGACGAGATTCAAGTCATGAGAGAAAAAGATAATAAGTTTAACGGTAATAATTTTACGTTGCTTACTCGAAGAGGGCAGAACGTTGGTAATATGCCAGCTGAATTATGTAATGCTATTGCTCCCTTATTTGATGCAGGTGATATCAGATTCACAAGTGCAGCTGTGAGCTTTGTAGAACCTATTTCCAAACGAAGTCGCCATGCTAAGCAGGCGATTCTTTTTGTGGAATTGAGGATGGAATTATTATGTTTAGATTAATCGTATATGTTTTACGGAGGATAAAGAAAAATGCCATATGAAACGCCGTTAAAAGTAGCAGATGTAATGAGTGATATCACAAATAACAGATATGTTTTGCCTGCAATTCAGAGAGAATTTGTTTGGAGCGCTGAACAAATTGAAATGTTATTTGATAGTATAATGCAGGATTATCCTATCGGTGGTTTTCTTTTTTGGGAACTGCCACAGTCAAAGTACAATGAGTTTCATTTTTATAGTTTTCTCCGTAAGTATCATGAAAAGAAGAACAGATATAATTCTCCAATAGATCTTCGCGGAAATGATTATACAATGGCTGTTCTCGATGGACAGCAAAGATTTACTTCCCTGTACATTGGCCTTAAAGGGACCTATGCGTATAAACTGCCGAATAAGAGAAGAAACAGTGATGATGCATACCCGGAGAGGAAACTATATCTTAATATAGTTAAACCGGCTGATGAGGATGATGATAAAAAGTACGAATTTAAGTTCTTGCCGATTTTTGATATTACTCACGATAAGAATCACAGATGGTTCGAGGTTGGAGATATATTAAAAATGACCGGCCCGGGTGATGCATATAACTATATTGTTAACAATATTGTAAATAGTCCTATAGGATACACGCAGGAGCAGAGTAACTATGCTTTTGAAGTGCTCCCCAAATTATATAATGTGATATGGTCTGAACCGATTTTAAGTTACTATAAGGTTAAAAATGAGGAACTGGATAAGGTTCTTAATATCTTTATTAGGGTAAACAGGGGAGGGACACAATTATCATATTCCGATCTGCTGATGTCTATTGCAACAGCGGAATGGAGAGACCATGATGCCCGTAAGGAGATTAATGAGTTTATTGATGAAATTAACGATATAGGTGATGGATTTAAGATTGACAAGGATTACATTATGAAATCCTGTCTTGTTTTATCCGGATTTCCAAACATAGCGTTCAAGGTTGATAATTTCAGTTCTTCCAATATGCTTCGGATAGAAGAAAACTGGGATACAATTAAGGAATCTATTCGTCTTGCCTTTGAATTGGTTTCAAGTTTTGGATTCTGTAATGATAATCTCAGATCAAATAATACTGTTACTCCGATTGCATATTACCTGATGAAGAGAGGTAATCCAAGAAATATCGTCACTTCAATGGATGAAGAGGACAACCGGAAAAAAATCAAAACCTGGATGATACGTACCATTCTTAAGAGATCATTTAGTGGTGCCCCGGAGGGAGTGATCACTCGGTTAAGAAAAATAATGGATGAGAATGGGAATATGAATGAATTTCCGTTTGAAACCATTGTTGATAGCTTTAGAACAGGCTGGAAATCTGTTGTATTTACAGAGGAAGAGATTGATGATCTGTTAACATTATCATATAAGAACCAGAAAGCAGATGTTCTTGCCACGCTTATGCTATTATACCCGTCATTGAATTATAGAAATGCGATTGATATTGATCATATGTATCCAAAAGCAAAGTTCACCCCGACACGTCTGAAACAGGCCGGTGTTCCAGAGTTTAAGGCTGCAGAATATGCTGAAATGGTTAATAACATATGCAATCTTCAGTTGATTTATCATCCGGATAATAATGAGAAAAAAGATATGGATTTTAATGACTGGTTTAATTCGCGAAATCAGACAGAGGAAGAAAAGGCGACTTACAGGAGCTTGAATTATCTTCCTAAAATGGAGTATTCGTTTGGTAACTTTGAAAAATTCGTTGAAGAAAGAAGACTGATTTTGAAAGATGCTTTATGTAAGTTGTTGAATGTTAAAATAGAATACTGATAATGACGGGGAGGGGTTCATCTATGCAAAGAAAAACATTTGTCATTCCTGAAGAATACAAGAATCCTGAATCAGCAATGGTTGCTGTAAAAATATTGGAGAATTATTTTGATAATCCGGAAAAACTAATAACATATGGTGAATTAAGTAAAAGGGTTAATTGTGCGGGCTATGAAACTGATGCCAGACATATTGAAAGGCTATTAGGGGAGATATCGTTTGCGTGTAAAGAAAATGGATTGCCTCCGCTTTCGGGATTGGTTGTTAATAAAGAGAATATGTGTCCTGGGGCAGGATTTTTTGAGGCATATTATCCCAATGTAAAAGTTCGGGATAGGATAGTCAAATATGCAGAAATTATGAAACAAATACTGGCTTATCCACATTGGGACGAGGTGCTGGAAGCATATAAAGCTTTGGCGTAAATGGGTGTCATAAGGAGATTGCAAATGGTTTTTGATAGCAACAGCGGGCTTAATACGAGGATGTCCGAACTCCTTTCTGAAATAGATATTCCTGTCGAAGGTACTCACGGTGAACAATATGAGATCATATCAAGGGTAGCATATCTTATCGGTGTTCCTAAAAGAATTTTTGACAACGAACATGAGCCGCCGAAAATTGAGATATATCAGAAACTGGAAAGAGAAAAGAAAGCCAGGATCATAAGAAACCTCTGTGCTCTTCGCACAAGGCTTGAGAGATATTTTCTGAAGGTGTGCCTTGCGATTCAAAGGGAGGGTAGGAGTATCATGGGAATGCCGGAGTACATTCCCACTGAACTGCTTCAGGCACTTAATGATGATGGCATTGACATATATAAAAACCTTAAGGATCCCAGTCCGTTCCTTTATTCACTGAACCAAAATATAAGCAATCGAATAAATAACTGCAAGGATCTTTTCCCGGAATGGATTAATTGGGAGTACCTTTCTGGCATTTTTATAATGCCTGAGGGGACTACAGATGAAGGAACAAAAAGCGCTGCAAATTTCTATTATGAAAATATGCAGTATTATCCATATCAGCAGTATATTAACTGGCCTGCCGAGGATGAAGGAAACATCCTTCTTAATGATAAAAAATTTGTCACGCTTCTTTATTCCTGGAATGAAGATGAATTCAGGGATTTAAGTCTTGTTTCCGATGTCAGCGGCCGGACAAAGGCCAATATTTATACTTTTATCGAAAAAAGCAGCAAGTGCGTGTTTATTGTGGACTGTGAAAACTCGGATCCATATAATCTATGTGCTGCTATCCGAAATCTCGATTCAGAGAGGCTTTCAAAAATTGACAAGATAATACTGTTTGATGATGTTCATGCTGCTTCTGCATGGGAATTGCTGGAATCTTATATTGATATTCCTATTCAATACATCATGATCAAGCGTCTGAAGGATAACAAATCACTGGCAGATATAAAGGTGGCAGTAAAGACATGCCAGGAATACTTCACTAATGAAGTGGATTCCTTTGTGATCGTATCAAGTGATTCAGACTACTGGGGCATGATAGAAGAACTTCCGGATGCAAATTTCCTTTTAATGATCGAACATGAGAAGAGTAGTTTTGCATTGAAGAAGACTCTCATGGAAAATAACATCTTTTACTGTTATATAGATGATTTCTATTCTGGCGGCGGGGATGATATAAAGAATGCCGCTATTGAGAAGGAAATTGCCCGGGTTGTAAAGGCAAGTCTTGATCTTAATCTGAATAATTTGATGCGTGATGTCCTTGAACGAACAAGAATAGAAATGACTGAGGATGAGATACAAAAATTTATTTCGAAGAAGATCAGGAGCCATTTGAGAGTGGAGGTTTCGGATGATGGGGATGTTGAGCTTGAGTACAGATTAAAAAGGTAGAATAGGTGATATAGATGGGATGGAGTTTTAGGAAAAGCAAATCTTTTGGCCCGTTCAGATTAAATATGTCAAAATCAGGCGCTGGTGTTTCAACTGGCGTAAAGGGTGCAAGATTGTCTTTTGGTCCCAGGGGTACTTACGTTAATTTAGGCAGGAACGGAATATATTACAGGAAAAAAATAGGCGGTGGAAAGACTGGTCGTGGTGGGGGCACAAAAAGAAGCAATGCAAATGCTGTTTCGCCAAGCTACAACTATCAACAGCCGATAGCAGACTACTCTTCTGATGCAATATGGGTGTCGGATAATGCGTCAAATTCCGTTCTTGGGCAGGAAATCATTAAGGATATAAATAAGTCCAGACTGTTTTTCTGGCTGTGGATTATTGGATCCGTTATCTTGATATACTTCCTGAAGGAATGGGGAGTAGCTCTTATGCTTGTGGCCGCTGTCCTTTTGTGGAGATTCTTTACTGCAAGATTAAGTTTTGATCTAGACAGCGATGCAGAATTGGAATGGAAAAAGTTTACAGAGACTATTTATGGAATGCGGGAAAGCTAAAAGCTTTGGCTTGTGGAAAACTATATACGTGGAAATTGCCAGTAATGATATGTGAGAAAAAAATATTTGAAGAGATGATCAATAATATTTTCGATGGTACATTTAACAATCAATTCTATTCGTCTCAGCTTAAAGTGCGTTACGAGAAGTTTATTAATTGTTTGTAAAAATAACAAAGATGCGGAGAATATATAGTTGCAGTCGGGAATTACGAGGAGCAGATGCGATCGGTTTGCATGCTCACAGTTACTCATCCGAAATCGGCATATATGGAATGATTTAGTTCATGAATTATTTTGAGAGTAATTTTTAAGCTATTCCTGTAGATTGGAAGGAGGGGAAAACATGACTAAACTATTGTTATTTCCGTTCTATCTGACGTTCAAGATGATTGAACTGCCAATCAAATTTATTTGGTGGATGTTGAAGATGAGCATTAAGATGACGCTTGGTTTTATGGCAGCAGTGATTATTTTTGCGCTGCTGGTATTTTATATTTGAGGATTGACCCTACAGGGTGAATGGAGGAATATGATAAATACGATCATAAAAGCTTTTGTTGCAGGATTAGCAGGATGGTTAGACACTGCATTTGATTTAAGCATTACGGATACATTTTTTTCAAAGGATCTTACATGAGCTATTTTACATAGACAAATTATGTCTATAAATGGTTGATATACTAGTGAAGGGATAAGAGAAAAAACAGGAAAAAAGGAGAATGGGTATGAATGAATTGCAAATCATTGATTTAGAGCAGAAAGACATTACCATGTGGGATTTTGCGAGAATAAAGAGCGAGCTGGAATCCGCATTGGCAATTTACAAGACCTCCGTATATACAGATGAGACTATAAAGTCGGCAAAGGATGACAAAGCAACGCTGGCAAAGGCAAAAAAGCTGGTGGAAGACCGTCGCAAGGAGTTCAAGGAAAGATGTCTTGCCCCGTATTCTGCTATAGAGCCACAGATAAAAGAGCTTGTATCTATGATTGAAGAGCAGAGAGTGCAGATTGACGAGGTGGTTAAGAATCATACCGAGCGTCAAAAGCAGGCGAAAGAGGAAGAAATCCGTGCATATTATGATAAGAAAGCAAAAGGACTTGGAAAGTACGCAGATGCTCTATATGGAAAAATACTGGATCTGAAATGGCTGAATAAGACTATATCAAAAGGTAAATATCAGGAAGAGATGCTGGCAGCTATTAATAAGTCTGAGAGTGATATAAAAGAGATCCAGGCCATGAAATCACCATTTGAAGATGAAATGATGAATGTGTATATTACCACTCTTTCAACAGATGAGGCAAAGAGCAAGCACGAAGAGCTGATGCAGGCGATGAGCAAGGCCGGAATTGATCAGGCAAATCAGGTTCTTATTCAGGAAAAGAAGGAAGAGGAAAAACCTGTAGTCGTTGATGAGGAAAACGGTACGACTGTAAGATTTTTTGCCAATAAGAGCAAATTGGATCAGATCTTAGATTTTGCCAGAGCAATAGGAGCAAACTACGAGATATGTGGGTGATGATAAGTGGTAGATTTAAGCCGAGCTAATGACGGTCAGAAAAAGGCCATAACCAATACAGAAGGACCGATGCTCATTATTGCTGGTCCCGGTACCGGAAAAACCTATACGCTGGTCAAGAGGATCGCATATCTCGTATTCGAGAAAAAGATAGACCCGGCATCGATCATAGTTGTTACTTTTACCGAAAAAGCAGCCAAGGAATTACTGACCAGGATATCAGATGAATTTATCAGCATTGATGTTGATTGCAAGATCAATATCAATGAAATGTATATAGGGACTTTTCACGGAGTCTGCCTAAGACTCATGAAAGAGTATTCGGAAGAACTGTCTGGGAATAAGAAGAGCAGAGTGATCGACGCCTTCGAGCAGGTTTATTTAGTTTGCAGAAATATTGAAGAGTTTTGCCATCTTCATGGTTTTAAGGAAAACATTCCTCAGACCAAAGATATTTGGAAACAGGCTTTGGAGATATGCAGATACGTCAATCAGATGATGGAGGAGCGTGTTGACGTTATAGCAATGTCTGAAGATGAAGATGAGGACATGCGCTTTTTGGGAAAGCTCGTTCTGCGATACAGATCTTTGCTTGAGCGCAAGAATGTAATGGATTTTTCTTCTATCCAGACGGAAACATGGGAGATGCTCGATAGAGATGAAAGAATCCTTCATGCGGTTCAGGACAAGATAAGATACATCATGGTGGACGAATACCAGGACACCAACTATATTCAGGAACAGCTTGTTTTTAAGCTGGCAGGAAAGACACAGAATATATGTGTAGTGGGCGACGATGATCAGGGAATGTACAGATTCCGCGGAGCGACCATAAGGAATATTCTGGAGTTTGCAGGTAATTTTGATAAGGACGAGTGCAAGGTCTTTTACCTTGATGAAAACTATAGATCAGAACCCGGGATAATCCGGTTTTATAGTTCGTGGATGAGTGATGATAACAGCGAGTTTAACTGGGGAAAGTATCGATTCACGAAACATTTGCAAGCTTGTAAGCCGGTGAAAACTGATGATGCTGCTGTGTTTGCCTGCGGGGGAGATTCCCTTGATGTTGAAAAAGACGAGTTGCTGGCTTTTGTAAAGAATCTTAAGGCAAACGGAAACATAACAGACCTGAATCAGATTGCTTTTTTGTTCCGGTCGGTTAAAGGATCCGAGGCCAAGGGGATCGCAGAGTATCTAGAAGCCAATGGATTTCCTGTATATTCGCCGCGATCGGATATGTTTTTTGAAAGAACGGAAGTAAAGCAGGTGCTTGGCTGTATCATGTTCTGCTTCAAGCGTTATATGGATGATCTGAAAAGCGGGTTATTTCGATATCCCATCAGTTCCGAATTAAGGGAATACTATAAGTCCTGCCGTATGGAGGCAGTTGCATTACTGAAGGCTGATGAGGCACTGAGATTATTTATAGAACAGTGTGCAAGGGAGATACTGGATCTGGTTGAGGATAGCGAAGAAGGATTGCTCGACATAATATACAGACTGTTTGCTTTTGATCCGTTTCGGAGATATCTCGAAGCGGATATAACGGGAAATCCGAATGAAAGCAGAAGTGCCCGTAATCTTTCTGAAATATCCAGGATGATAGCGAGGTTCAATTATCTCCACAATATGCATCATATTACAGAATCGAACAAGGTGGAGATAGCAGAGCAGCTGTTCAATATATATTTGAAGTATTTGTATGTTGATGGGATCGGGGAGTATGAGGATGAAGCCAATTATGCTCCTTCCGGATGCATATCCTTCATGACAATCCACCAGTCTAAAGGACTTGAGTTTCCGGTGGTAGTTGTCGGATCATTGGGAAATGTGCCGAAAAAGAATTCTGACCCGCTGATGTATTCGGCGGAGTGCAGATATTTCCATCGCCCGCCCTACGAACCGATAGCCGATATCAAATTCTATGATTTTTGGCGACTGTATTATGTTGCGTTCTCGCGGGCACAAAATATGCTTGTGCTTGCGACAAAGAAGGATGATCCGAAACTCTTTGGAACAATGATCGGGGATCTTCCGAGGGCGGTGGCATTTAACAAACCGGATAAGTTTGAAAAGGTCAAGTCGTTAAGGTTTAGGCGCATTTATTCGTTCACATCGCATATAGGCCTTTATGATGGTTGCCCGTCGCAGTACAAGTTCTATAAAGAGTATGGGTTTGCTCAGAATAAGATGTTCCATACCTCTGTCGGCTCCCTTGTTCATGCCACTTTGGAGGACATGAATAAATGCATTATCAATGGAGAGATAGACAGGGTGAATGAAGCTGCCATAAATGAATGGTTTGCTCTGAATTATCGGAGTATGCAGGAACAGACCGGCTATTCGTTGACAGATGAGCAACAGGACAATGCATTATCACAGGTGATCCGATATTACAGGCATCGCAAAGATGAACTTGGAAAGGTGTGGAAAGCCGAGGAAGAGATCAATCTTGTCCTTAAGGATTATATTCTCCAAGGTATTATCGATTTGGTGGAGGGCGACGGAGATACGGTCGAGATCGTGGATTATAAGACCGGTCCCAAGCCGGATATAAAGAATAATCCCCATAGGGTTGATCACTATAAAAAGCAGCTGGAGATCTATGCGTATCTTATAGAGAAAAGATACGGCAAAAAGGTTAGCAGAATGCATCTGTACTATACCAGTACACTGGAGGGAGATCCTATTATTTCGTTTGAATGGAGCAGAAATGCCGTAGATGAAACGATACAGGAAATAACTCAAACGGTACAGAATATCGAGGCAAAGAGATTTGAACTAAAGGCACAGAACACATACGCCTGCGAGTATTGCGATATGAGATATGTGTGTGAAAAAGGAAGGTAGAGGTAGATTATGGCTATATGTATTTGTTGCGGAAATGAATATGACGGATGCCTGTGCGAGGAATGTGCAGGGAAGACAGATATAGAGGATCTTTGCAACAGGATCATAGCATACAATCCAGGTATCGCTGATAATCCGAATGCGGACCCGATATGGGAAAAGGTAGCGGCAGAAATGACATATCCTTCTTATTTCAGGAATGTTGCATATGCTGTTGCAGATTTCCTGCCCAGTCCGAGGAAAGAATGGCAGAAGATCCATAGCATCGTCAAGGATGGCGTCCGAGTGCCGAGAGCCAGTAAGGCGTGGTTCTATCAAGTCTATGATGAGATCATCGGTTCAAAAGAGCTGAGTAAGACAGAGAAGATTCGTCTTAAAGGACTGATGCTGGAGACTCTCTATCAGGATTACAGATACGGTGAAGCTAATGAGCTTGCGTTAGATCTGCTGGACCGTCCCTTGGATGTATGGCAGGCTGCATATGTAATTGCCGAATTTTTCTGCCAGACAAGGCGCTATGACGAAGCAGAGGATGCTATGAGCGTTGGTAGAACATTGGCATCTGACAACAAGACGGCAATCGGAACCTTTGACGATCTGCTGGCTAAACATGAAAAGAGACGTGCCGCAGCTGATGCTGAGAAGAAGGGGGAGTATTTACCGAATCCCAAGGAAGGGAAAGCGGAAGCAATAGAGAAATATAAGGAGTTTATGACTTCTATAGGAATCGACGTAAACACATCGTCCACCAAATCTTCGGGTGGCGGAAGATATCCTACGCCTATTCCTAAGGGAGAGTATCCGGAACTGATCGAAACAAGAGATCCTTCATTTGACAGTTTCGTGGCATTTGATCTTGAGACCACCGGAAAGCATCCGGCAACGGACAGTATCATTGAGATCGGAGCTGTAAGGGTTGTAAATGGCGAGATCAAAGAGACAGAGACATTTATATTCCAGGAGTTTGTGAAGCCATTTAAGAAGAGTGTGCCTGACTTTATCACAGAACTTACCGGGATTACCAAAGAAGATGTAAAGGATGCCCGTCAGATGTGGGATGTCGTGCCCGATTTCATGAAGTTTGTCGGCGATGACATATTGGTTGGATACAACAGCGTGTATTTTGACGGCCAGTTTATACAGCGGGCAGGCAGATACAGTAATCAGATATACACCAATAAGCACTTCGATGTATGGAGATACGCGAAGGAATTGAAGGATATCATCGGCTACACAGGTGAAAACTTTAAGCTTGGTACTGTGGGCGATTTTCTTGGTATTAAGAACCCAGAGGCACACCGCGCACTGGCTGATGCCATTACGACGGCAAGGATATTCCTTAAGCTGAAAGAGATGAGTGCAGGAAAGACTTCTGCCACGACCGATGGAAGCGTTCTGGATCTGGAGGATTGGTAAAAACATAAAAAATATATGAGATAGACAGATTCTGTCCAAGTAAATTGAGCATAATATGTATAAATTAACAATAAGTTGGAGGGGGAATACACGGATTTCTTAACACCACACTCTTTTGGAGCGCTTGTACGCGAAATTGAGAAGAAAACCGATGAGGAGAGAAGGGAAATCATAATGGACAACTATGACATTATAACAGGGTCTTATGCTCAGAGCTTTTCAAACGGAATACAGATGGGATAGATAGTTATTTTAGGAGGGCTGCAAGCGGCGTTTGACAAATTGGATGTTATACCTTCCGAGAAATATCGTATCGGGAAAGAGTTACTTGGTGATGTTGTTGATAATGAAGATGAACTGAAACAGGTTTTTCACGGCTATTCCAGTCATATGGAAGAGTCAGTTTGCAAAATGGTGTCAACTGTTAATAATGATGAATTCCAGATAGTGCTGAGATATTGATCCGCTTCGGTAAGAGAGAAAATACCGGGTTTTCCGAAGCGTCAGTTTTCTACGATTTACTGCATTGATCGCACAATGGAGCATGAAGTCTTAGATGATTAAACAAATGAAAGGTAGCAAAAGCAATGTCAGCGGATTTGAATACATTTATTGAGATTGAAGGAACAAAGAAAGAAGTAAAAGCAATAATAAAAGTAATAAAAGAATATTGTAGAAATAACATGGAAACACAATTAGAAAATACGAGAATTGGGAAAAAGAGAAAATTTGATGGTAAGAATGATGTCGAATTGAATGTGTTGACCCAAAAGGAAATAGATATATTTCTTACGGAATGCAAGAAAAAAGTATATATAGAAGCGAATGGACCTTATGGAAGATATGGCAGACTAGATGAAGCTAGAGTATTTGAGGCGATTGCAGAAGCTGCTCCTAAAGCTAAATATAAGGCTAGGACGGAAGGATTTATGACAGGCCAACGGGATATTCTGGTAGGGGAACTAAAGAAGGGAATGCTGTATATATCGTATAGTTGCCTGCCGAATGATTGTTTTGTAAGTGAAGAAGATGATGATCCTTCTGAAGAATGGCTTACTGAAAATAGTATATATGACCCTATAAAGAAAGAATATATGAGAGATTACTCTGTAGAAGAATATATAAGTTCAATGATGAAAAAAATGTCATTAGAACAATTCAAGAGTATTTTTGGATTATCCAAAGCAGAAGTAAGTAGTGAGAAATACCATGATTATATTTATGAGTGTTATTGTTCATATCAATTTCCGAAGATGAGTTATGTCGATTTTAAATTTGCTTTTCCTGATGCTGAAATTGTTGACGTAGAGTTTGATAGAAACGTAGTAACTGCGATAAAAGAATATGGGCTGGTGGATTATGAAACGTTTTGTCATCAAGGTGAAGAAGGCAGGTCTGAGATGACAGGAAATACGAAGATGTGATAGTAGAATAGCGGTGGATAGGTTATGGATAAAAAGGTTGAGAGAATTATCAATCTCTTTAACCGCTTAAATGACGGGGAAATCCTGGTAAAAGCGGATGAAGCTTCCAGATTTGAAGTTAACGAGAGGTCTATACAGAGAGATTTAGATGACATTAGAGCATACTTCGCAAATGATCCTGAGTCAAACAGAGAATTGATTTATGATCGTGCAAAACGTGGTTATATTTTGGTTCAGAACCAGAAAAAGAGCCTAACAAACAGTGAGATACTGACGGTATGTAAGATTCTTTTAGAGAGCCGTTCCCTGACAAAGGCTGAAATGTATCCGATCATAGATAAACTGCTTCAGTGCTGCGTTCCATATAAGAACTATAAGCAAGTGTCGGATCTGATAAGTAATGAGAAATTCCATTATCTGGAGCCGCATCATGGTAAGAAATTTGTGGATGATATGTGGGATATCAGCAGCGCGGTATATGAGCACAGACTGATGAGAATCCGATACCAGAAACTCAAGGAACCGGATAAGGTCATGAGATTGATTCAGCCTGTAGGGATTATGTTCTCGGAGTATTACTTCTACCTATGCGCCTACATATCTGTAAGCGAAGAAATGCCGGATGTTCCAAAGCGTCCGTTTCCGACGATTTATCGCATTGACCGAATAGCAGAGTATGAGGTCTTGGATGAACACTTCCATGTTCCGTACGCGGAAAGATTTGAAGAGGGGGAATTTAGAAAAAGAATTCAGTTCATGTTCGGTGGGGAGTTGAGAAAGATTCTATTCCTTTATAAGGGGCTCAGTATAGAAGCCGTTCTTGATCGTTTCCCTACAGCCGAAATTATACGCAATGATGAAACGGGATGGCTTGTAAGTGCTGAAGTATACGGTGATGGTGTTGATATATGGCTTAGAGGTCAGGGTGACATCATAGAGGTGGTTTCTGACGGCAAGAAGAATGAACCTAAGAATACTTAAAAGGGGCATGATAAGGTATGCTGAGTTTATCCTGTAAAAAAGAACAGAAAGAAGAGGTCAGAGAGTTCCTATTTACAGAGCTTTCAAAAATGTACTTGCATAGTGTTTGCCGTTTAAGCGGAAATGACGCAACATATGGGGAAGCAGATTTTGAACTTATTGAAAAGGGAATAGCTACCCTTAAAGAGATTATTAAAGTGAAAGATAAAAAGGGCGGTTTTTCTGTTGATACAAGCACAACAGAAGATATATGTTTATGCATGGTGGATGATAATGCTTATACAGATGGTTATCATCAAGATAAAGAGAGCTCTATAGAATTTGCATTGCAGAATGTTGTTGATAAATACCCTAATGTGACGGTAAAGGGTGAGTTTGAGATTTCTGATGGGTGCTATTACACGGAAGATAAAATAGTAACAAAGAATGGGAAGATTATTGTAATTCATGAAGATGGAAAGGAAAATAGCATCAAAGAGGATGAGAAATATGATGAGAAAGGTTTTCTCAAAGATGCTATTGAAAAGGTTCCGTTTGATGAATTTACTAAAATATTTAAGATAGATGGAAATATATTCACAGTGAAAGAATATAAGGATATGTTACTCTCGGCTATGTTGAAGCGAAAGACCATTTTTGATTATACGAGTAGTGATTATAAGGAATTCGAACTGTTTATATATTTATATGTATTTGATCACGACTGTATGAAGATAACAGAAGAAGAGTATCTTGGATGTATGAAAACCTTTGTTGATAGGTTACCCGATCCGGATAAGTATAAAATATAGAGAGGTGACGCTATGCATGGAAACGATTCTTTAGACATTGAAAGACTTAGGGATGATATGGAAAGTGAATCGCTCGGTGCTTTTTTTGGTGGAGGTTTTGGAGGAGCACTTATTGAAGCATCGGAAATTAAAAGAGCTTCAGATGATGAACTGATCAAAATGGCCAAAAGACAAGGGATAAATCTTGATAGGTATGTCAATTAATTTATATCTAAAGAATTTGAGAAAGAGGAGAGATTAAAGGAATGAGCGCATCACAAAATGGAGTCTTCTTAAGAATTAATGGAAAAGAAATTTCCAAACTGCTTAGTCAGATGTTTAAGGCTGACACAACCCAAAGAAAATACTTTAGTATCAAGGGTGATGATGTTGTAATAGACCTTGATAATTACATGGGGCAAGATAGCATTCAGAGTATAGATATGCCTACCAGAATAACGAGATCAGATGAAGTTATAGAAAAAGTATATGATCTTGTTAGATTATTTAGTCAAGAGTTTGTTGAAAAGAAACTGGATAGAGTAGATAAAGCAGTTTCTAGAATAAAAGAAATTGACTGGAGATACTTTGTTTCGAATTATGAATCGTGGGATATTGAGATGCCGGAGGGCGAAGATGTAGCTGGTGTATTTACTTATAGTAGATTTGTATATGATTCAAAGAAAAGAGTTTGTGGCTATAAAGACAAAACAGGATATTTGAAAGAAGGAGAGTACGTTGATATACGGGACTATCTTTATGATGATACAGATATCGTAAGTTTTCTAAAAGATAATAAAATACAAATACCGAGGAAACCTTTTGATGGAGAATATGTTAGGGAAACAATAGAGACTGATTGTGGAAAAAGGGTAAATGTACTGATAAGGGTGAGACCGGATTCATATATATACGCAGAGATGAAGTGTGAAATAGAAGGAAAAGAGTGGTTTTTTGTTTTGACTGATTACGACTGCGGTTTTTGGGAAGCTCACTCAATGAGTGTTATAGACATAGAGGACAGATTTCATACTGATGAAATTTCTTTTGAAGAATATAAGGATTTACTAAATTGCGACAAACTTTTGTTTTCATTAGGGGAATTATCTGGATATCCAATTCATATAGGAAAATATGATGATCAATATCAGCTAGTGAAAAAGGCTGTCTTAAAAGTAGCAAGTTATTATGGAATTTGATGATGACGAGGAGGATATCAAATGATTAATGCATATGTGAATGGAGAAATGATGGAATTGCTGGCGGGCGTCGAAACTAAAGAGGCGCTTAGTGACAGGAAAGATGTCACTATCGAATTCATAGATATAGCACCACTGACAGCTGTGATTTCATATGAAGACGATACTGCTGAGATATCTGTTTATGTTAGGGATGAATTGCACACTAATAAAAGCATAGAAATGCATGGTTTATCAAAGAACGGTATAGTAGAGGTTGACGAAGGAGATGACGAAACTGTACAAATTGCGTTTGCTGTTGCTGAAGGGATAAACAAATATCTTGTTGGAAAGACAATTTTAGATCAGTTGAATAATGTGGAGGACGATTCTAAAGGTATTCTTTTTACGCAACAGGATGGGAAAATTATTTCCAGTGTTGTAGAAGGAAAACAGCGACCGGCGCTTTTGTGTACAACGTTGTTTGGAGCCCCTAGGATGGTCAGACCTTATGGTGATGAAATAGCGGATAGATTTAGAATAGATTCCATGTCTGCAGAAGAATTGGAAAAAGCTGCAGAAGAAGGTGACGATGCTGCAATGGAAGAGTTGGCCATGGCATATTTGAATGGCTCAGATAACTTTGATGAGGATCCGGAAAAATCATTTTTCTGGTTTGAAAAAAGTGCTCAAGCAGGTAATAGTCAGTCAATGTTTAATGCTGGACTTGCATTAGCTAAGGGATTTGGAACAGAAAGAGACTTTCTTAAAGCGGCAGAGTGGATGGAAAAGGCTGCTTCTGCTGGGGATACAGATGCGGTGGAATGTGCTGTAGATTATAAAAAACTTGCAGAAGCTTGGGATAAGGCGAATTCAGGTGATGCCCAGGCACAGGCGGATTTGGCAGCTGGATTAATGAAACTAGGAGGTTCTCTGGAACAAGCTGGAGAAGGCAGGGATTATAAAGAATCTGTGATGTGGGCTCAAAAGTCTGTGGATCAAGGAAATCCCGATGGATGTTGGACATTAGCTTTAGCGTATCATCATGGACGTGGAGTTGATGAAGATATGGACAAAGCAATTGAGTTTTATCAAAAAGGCGCAGATTTAGGGAGTGCCTCGTGTATGCACAATCTTGGGTGTGAATACATGTCGGGGAAAAATATAAATAAGGATGCTCACAAAGGCTTCGAACTGATAAAAAAGGCGGCTGAAAATGGGAATGGACTAGCTATGCGTGATTTGGGAAGGTGCTATCAGTTTGCAAACGGAACGCCTGGGAACATGAAGAAAGCGGTTGAATGGTATGAAAAAGCTCTAGAGATTATTGATGATCCAGAATTGGAACAAAAAACAATGATGTTCAAGATGATGGCCAATTCTGATCCTAGTTTTGCAGAGGATTATCCTGAGGATACAGGTGGTGAGGAGTATGATTCTTCAAAACTGCTAAATGACGATGTTGAATCAGTTGAGAAAGCCGACAATGAACAAATGGACAAGTATATGACGGGTATGGCTCCGGATGCTGTCACAAATGCTTGGAAATATGAGGATGAGCTTGATATGGTAGGGTACTTACCAAACGAAATACATGGTGAAGCTGCATGGGAAAACCTTCCGAGAGTTAATTGTAAGGCAAGCGAAGGCGATTCGAAAGCAATTGCAATACTTAAAGAACTGGATGATTTAAATAATTCAATGCAATAATGGATAACTGATATGTCAACAATTGATTAGGAGGATCGCACAATGGCAACAAAGAAGGATGTGGTAACAGGTCAAGAAAAAGAGCTGTCGGAAGAGGAACTTCAAGATGTTATGGATCAGATGCGCTCTGGAGAAGGAGCGGGATTTTTAAAACAAACAGTAAAGAGAAGTGACGGAACTGAGAAGGAAATGGTCATTTGGGGTGGATATGAATATGATGGATACGATCGAACCCTAAATATTTTTATGAAGCAAGATGATTTAGGTGTATTTGCAGAAATCATGTCTGAGGACAGCATTAACGTTGATGATATAGATGATCCTTGTAAGAATGATGTTGGATATCAAATAACTGTGGATTTTCTGGACACTCCTATGATGTGTATTATGAGAATGGGACAAGGAAAAATTACACAGGAATTGTTTGTAAGGGATGATAGAAAATCCTGCAGAAGCATAATTGATGTAGGAACAGGTGAGTTTGAGACAGACAAAGAGGGTGGATTTAAGTTAGACAAAGACACTCTTGAAGAGAATCAGTTCATGGTATATGTACTGGCATTTTTGGGAGCGAGAAGGTACCTGTTAAAGGAGAACATTGTCCAGAAACTATATAAAATGTATGATGAATCGGCAGGTGTTATTCTTAAGGTATCGAAAGCAGGTAAGATATCAGCAAAGATTGTGAAAGGTTTGGAAAGGCCAGACCTTCCTTGCAGTGTTTTTCTCTTAGGAGAGCAATTATGCAGGCCATATATTGATGAGATGATAGGCCTAAAGTCTAATGGAATTAGGCCAAAGTATGATCCAAAGGTTTCGGAGATGTTTAACGGGAAGAATAACTCCGCTCAAAAAGCAAAAAGTAAAAAGGAATTAGCAAACGAAAAGGTGCAGAAGACTCTTGCCGGAAGAAAAAAAGCCTCGGATTCTGACAAAAAGCAAAAAGAAGATGTTGAAAAGAAATTAGCTCTTGATGCAGCAAAAGACAAGAAAGAAAAAGAAAGACAGGAGGAGGAAAAGAGGAAGAAAGAGGAAGAGGAGCGGCTTGCAAAAGAGAAATTAGATCGAGAGATGGAGCAGTGGGAAAAGGAGAAAGAAAGAATTCTTGCTGAAAAAGAAAGGGCTAAGAAAGATGAGGAGAGTCGTATTCAAGGAACTCTAGATAAGAATCTGGCAGAAATAAATGATAAATATGCAAAAGAATCAGGAATAGAGCGTGAACGCTTAGAAAGTAAAAAAGATGAAATCGCAAATATGGAATTAAGTATAAGTAATCTTGGCTTTTTTGGGGTTTTCAAAAAAGGGACAATGCAAAAAAATCTTGAGACCTTAAAAAAGGAACTTTCACATATTGAAACACGCATGTCTGACTTGGAAACCAAGAAAAATGCAGATATCGGTAAGGAGCAGAGCAACTATAGTAATAA
Source organism: Lachnospiraceae bacterium AD3010 (assembly GCA_000622025.1). Classification (GTDB taxonomy): domain Bacteria; phylum Bacillota; class Clostridia; order Lachnospirales; family Lachnospiraceae; genus NK4A144. The sequence continues at coordinate 43,651 of JHWU01000025.1, forward strand.
TCTTGAGGAGATGAGGGAAAGGATAGAAAAAAAATATACAGTCCCAGATAGTCCCATCGAAGTTGCCAGGAAAAAAAAGGAGCAGGAAGAAAAAGAAAAGGAAATACAAAAGAATATTGAGGGAATACTTTCGGCATCAAAAGGCGAACTGGTAAAACTGGGAAAATATGCAGGAAAGACTATTGAATGGTTGGTTATTAACAAAGATTCATCGGGCTCTATGCTATATGCTGTGAATAATGTGGAAACGCGAGACTATCATAATTCAAATGGACCGAAAGTTACATGGGCAGACTGTGCAATGAGGAATTGGCTTAATACTGTATTCTATGAGAATGCCTTTAATGAAATAGAAAAGGGCATGATTTCTACATATGATTGCGATAATTCGGATGAACGAAATGATGGACGTGAGACATTTAATAGTTCCGCAGATACTAAGGATAAAGTATTCTTGCTATCAAAATCAGAGTTTAGGAAATATCTGAGAGGGGCGAATAGTTCATATGCAAAGTGTAATGTGGGATGGTGGCTTAGGACGGCGTGTAACTCCGGTTTTTCATGGGAAACGGGTGGATACTATGTAAATGAAAGCGGGACGATTAAGGATGCTTATTGGCATTTTCCAATTGAAACTAGACCCTGCATAGTAATAAAAGCGCGATAAAAACTGAGTTGTTTGCGAAGAATTAACAAATCGAAAGGAGATAAGTAATGAAGTTAAGTGACAAGATTGTGGCATCTTATGTAGAGGGATTTTCTGGTCTATATATTAATTGTTCAAATGAAAATGTTGACAAGGTTGCTTCAGATTTTGAAAGTATGTTTGAAGAAGCATGGAATAACGCTATGGACGAACTCGAAGAGGATTATAACGCTGTTTGCGTTGAAAAGGAGGAAGAATTAGGGAATCCGGCATCAATAAAGAAAAACGGCTCTCAGATTGTGGTTACCCTTGAGCCTCTATGTTTGATGCTAAATGAAGGAGCTAGAGCAGATAATGAGTATGGACCAGATGCGCTCAAAGAAACGCTTAAGGAACTAAAAGATAAATATACGGATATTTCATATGAGGGATTGATAGCTTATGAGTGGAGTGATGAGCATAGCGGTGACGTTGTAAATGAGGAGATAAGCTCGGAAAATGCAGATTTGAGCACAAAAACATACAGATTTGTTGGAGATATTCTCGAATTAGTGTTTAATGATGAGTTTTATGCTGGGGAATTTTGGGAGAAAATGGAATGGCAATTAGAGGATGCTGATGAAGATGATTATAAAGAAATCATGAGCAACTTTATTGCTTATAATGTACCTGAAGAGGCAAAAGAAACGCTCCTGGAAAGGGCAGAGGGATATGATGAAGAATTAAGAGAAGAATTGGAAAAAATGATGTCGGATGAAGATGAATAGATATCATTGTAGTTGTAGAATTGTATTTAAGGTTCAACATTTTTTGGGGTTTTCAATAGGAGGATGAAATATGGCTGAAAAAGATATATATTCTGTTGCTGATATGAAGAAACAATGGAAATACAAGAAGCTATTTGATGGAACAATTGTTCTGATTGAGTATAAGAAGGAAAATGAAACAGTAGAAATACCCCCGAGAATAGGTAGAGATTCGGTGTCCAGAATTGTTGTGAATGAAGATAGTGATTATGGGGAAGTTTTCAACGATGAGGTAAAATCGGTGCATTTTTCGGAAGGCGTCTCATACATTGATGATGGTGTTTTTTCTGGGGCGAATCGGGAAGTGTCACTTCCAAAAAGTGTACTTGTAATACATAAGTTCGCATTTAATGACTTCAACAAACCTAATGATTTTGATGAAAAATATGAATGTATTGGAGATTATTATTATAGAAAAGAAGGTATGATAAAAAAGAATGGGATGATAATAATCGACGGTATACTTTGTGGTTCGGATGGAATAGATCCTTATAAATGTGAGTGGAATATACCTGATGATTTAGAGGTATCGTCATATACGGAGTCATTTCCGTATTTGTATTATAAAAGATTTGAACGTCATCCATTTTCAAAAGAAAACCTAATGCATTTGGAAGTGGGAAAAGAAATAAGCTTTGGTTATTTCCCTGCTGATCACACCGGAATAGTTAGTCCTATTGTTTGGGAAGTAAAGTGTATAGAAGAAGGGAAAGCGCTACTCTTATCTAAGGATATATTGGTTACAATGCCATATGATATTGTAGCTCAAGAAAATCGTTCAAATCCAAATATTAACTGGAATAATAGTAAAATTCGTGAATGGCTAAACGGGGTATACTATGAGTTTGCTTTTTCAGATGATGAAAAGAGCGTTATTATGGACACAGAACATGAAAAGTGCGTAGATAGGGTATTCTTGTTGGGAGAAGAAGAGGCAAAAAAAATAAATCCAAATGATGCAATTGTTTTTCTTGCTAAAATGGGAGAGAAGAAATCAAATTCCTATTCATTTGCACGAGAAGCTGATACAAATTATGATCACTTATGGTGGTTGCGAAATTACGGAAATAATAACAATGGGGATGTTATGAGTGTTTACCCGACTGGGGAAGTTGATAGAAAAGGGTGTTCTATTACTATGAGAAATGGAGTGTGTCCGGCAATATGGGTGGCTACAGTATAATTATAGTAACTGTTAATCAAATGTCACTTGTTGCAAATGATTGGCGCTGTTGATGCAGATGATATCTGATGGTATATGTGTTGAGAAGGATACTGATAGCGATATAATAGCAGTCGTTGCAGAAAAGAGTTACGGAACTCAGATTTTGATTGAGTCTCCATATTTTTCTTCATCCGGCTATGGGGGTAATGAGAGGCAGAAAGCTCCGAATATAGGATTTTGACATCAACATCATAGGATTAAGGAATGGAATTCACGTAAGACTTGGAGGTTATATTGAGTGCATTTACCGGTAATACAGATAAAAACTTTACGGCTATGTAGTTTTTATAAGGATGTATTCAGTCTGGGATAATCCAACTTATAACGGCGGTGTAGTCCGTGTGATGTATGGGGGAATAAATAAGACTTTCCTCGGGGACGCCTGGTTTGAACCGTATAAATCCGAAGAGAGTGCAAAGCGCGGTAGTACGGCCTGGGATAAGTGGTTCAAGAAACTGGGAGAAATCGCTGAAGGCTGGAAATATCAGGTCGGTGGCGTAATGCCTGTAGCGGAGTCCATGTATGATGAAATGGAGAAGCAGAGTGAACAGGATACAGAGATAGTCAGTAAGATTTCCCTTCCCGAATTATCAGGGACAATTTCAGGCGGCATTAAAAAAGCTAACAGACGTAAGAGTTTTAAGAGGATAAAATAGGGAAAAAGCCGGAAGATAGTTAAGGAGAGAAACAATGGTAAAGCATGTAATTCTATGGACACTTAAAGATGAGCTGTCCGAATCGGAAAAGGAAGAAGTGAAAAAAGGAATCAAAGAAGGACTTGAAGGATTAAAGGGCGTTATCCCGGGACTCAGAGATATCGTAGTCAATACTGACAGTCTCCCAAGTTCAAATGCAGATCTTATGCTGGATTCCACTTTTGATGATGAAGAAGCTCTGAAAGCTTATGCTGTTAATCCTGCTCATGTGGCGGTCGCAGACGGAAAGGTGAGGCCGTATACGAAGACCCGTAGCTGCCTGGATTACAAGATCTGATAAAGTATTTCCGGAAAGAGCAGGATGGTATTCCCTAAGGGCTATCTGCGTTCTGAATGGATCTATGAGAGTAATGAAAAAGAGGCAAAATGAAATGTGGGAAATGGATTACGAAACAGCTGCCAGATATTGGACAGATAAGGAGAAGGATTCTGTCTCAATGGATCCTGATGATCTGAAGAAACGGATTGATGATTTTATCGGAGGACGCAATACCTGCGCTCTGGCAACAGCATCCCCGGATATGGTGAGATGTACCCCTATTGAATATAATTATCTGAACGGGGGTTTCTATCTGTTTTCTGAAGGTGGGCTTAAATTCAAGGGATTAAAAAACAATAAGCGGGTCGGATTAGCGATATATGAGCCATATGGAGGATTTGGAAATCTCAAAAGCCTCCAGGTCGAAGGGCAAGCAGAGATCATAGAGCCATTCATTGATGAATATATGAAACTGCTGGAATATAAAAAAATCCCGGTGGATGTCATAAAGAAGATGCCGCATCCTATGAATCTTATAAAGATCACTCCATA
>JHWU01000026.1 GCA_000622025.1 Lachnospiraceae bacterium AD3010
ATACGAGCGCCGAGCGCGAGTGTGCCCCGATAGAGGTCGCAGGCAAAATAAAGAAAATAACGAAGCGTGGCTCAGTTTGGTAGAGCGCTGCGTTCGGGACGCAGAGGTCGCAAGTTCAAATCTTGTCGCTTCGATAAATGAACAGGGACACCCTTGGGTGTCTCTGTTCGTTTATCAATGAAAAATTGTGCTTGCGATTTCATGAGTTCGTAACACACGCGTTCGGGATGGTGAACCGTCCAGTGGACGGTTCACGGGCGCGCTTTGACGCGCTGAGCGCGTCAGTGCCCCGATAGAGGTCGCAAGTTCAAATCTTGTCGCTTCGATCCAGATTTTACAAGGGTTTCAGGGTTTTCTGAAACCCTTGTTTCATCCAGAATTCTACCTTTTTCTACCCATTCCCGTTTATTCCCTGATTAATCCATAGAAATGATGGCAGATAATTCGTTCTCCTCCGCTAGCTTCTATTATTCCTAATAGAAATATCGGTATTATTGATATGCCTCAGAACTGATTTTGTGCGAAACGCACTTTTTCTGTTGTGAAATGCACTTAGAAATAGTGCTTAAATCATCTATATTGATTTACCTCTATCCCCTTGACATCCTCTGACAAAAGGCTCAGCTTGTTGAGTACGTTGGTAACCTCAGATGTCACCGCCCCCTGGATTTCCTCCATGCTTATACTCTGGAGACTTTCAGCAGCTGCATCCTCAGTCAACTCCCCGGTCAAGGCTTCACTTCTCTTCTGCCTGGCTTTTGCGATCATACGGTCGCCTCGATCAGAAATAAATTCTGAATCATCCCGTATTCGCTCGGCCAGTTCCTCTGCAGCCGCCTCCTTTTCAAGCCTGGCTGCTTCCTTTTTCTTCTCTTCCTTCTTTTCTTCCGATTTTTCTGTAGCCTTCTCTTTCTCTTCCTCTGCCTTTTCATCAATATTGTCTTTGGCATCCTGGGCAAGTGAAAGGATAGCATCTCTGTTGGCAGCATCCATTATCTCTGCAGCTTCATCCTTTGCATCTCCCATGGGATTTGATTTAAGGCGATCCATGTTGATACTCCGGATACCGGAAATGATCTCACGCATTTCATATTCCTTAAACAGGCGTTCCTGTCCATCAGCCCGGTTCTTTGCTACAAGGTTTAATGCTTTTCTCTGGTATTCGGTAAGGTCTTCTATCTCTTTTTCAAGAGCCGCATCATTTTCTGCGTTTTTAGGAGCCAACATCTTTTTAGCGAGTACTTCCACCTTCTGATGTTCTTCACCACTAGGATCTATTCCGTATTCCTGCTGGAGTTCTGCAAGTTTCTTATTATTCTCAGCCTCCTCAGCTTTCCCTTCGTTTATCTCGTTTCTCATGGAAGAAACCTTGTCTCTTAGATCATTAAGAGTGTCATCCAGATTTTCATCACCCTTGAAAGCCTCCATCACGATACGCATTGCCTGTTTCTGCGCAAGTGCCTTCCTCTGATCCAGACTGTTCTGGTTATCATGGAATTTAAGCGCATCAGCTGCAGATATGGTCAGCCCACTTCCATGCCTCTCGGCTCCGGCTCTCTGCTCCTTGTCAGTTCCTGTAATATTAAAATTACCGAATCCATTTCCTGCATTCAATCCCTGAATCTGCATAGGTTCCCTCCTGCCAGACAGTTTCCATTCCGGTTAATATACAAAAAGGCGATAATACTCCATATATTATTTCGGAGAGTTTTGTAAGGATTATTAGATTTCAGAAAAGTTTTTGTCATGGAAAAAGGTGAACCATCGGTTAGCTTATTCTTCAAGAGAGAATTAGTTATTTCAAATGAAGTACAATGATTGCAAATGACATACATTTATGATACTCTTTATCCATAGGAGGAAATGTTATGGCTCAGGCAATGGTTAATTTCAGAATGGATAAATCTTTAAAGGACAATATGGAGAAAACTTGTAAGAAGATGGGGCTTACGGTCACGGCTGCTTATACCTTGTTTGCAACTATTGTAACTCGGGAACAGCGGATACCGTTTGAGATTACAGCAGATCCATTTTACAGTGAAAAAAATATAGCTCGTCTTCGAAGGAATGCAGCTGAAATGGAAAAGACCGGTGGTACTGTCCATGAGGTATTATTAGATGATTAAATCCTGGACAGATGAAGCATGGGAAGATTTTGAATACTGGATGGAGCAGGACCGGAAGACACTCCGTCAGATTAAGAAGCTCTTAAAGGATATTGACAGAAACGGTTATGAGGGAATAGGGCATCCCGAACCGTTGTCAGGGGATCTTTCCGGATACTGGAGCAGGCATATCGATGAGAAAAACCGCATTGTATATAAGATAGAGAATGATATTGTAAAGATTATTCAGTGTGGATCGCATTACAGGGATAAATAAGCTCTTAGAAATAGAATTGGCTTCATCATGTGGCATGTTCAATACTATCTGAGAGTGATTATATTTTGACAACTGATGACCGATTATTAAAGTATAAGACAGATAGGATCAGGCTCGTTGATCCAACTGAATTTATCAGAGAATGGGAGACATCAGAAAATGAATAATGCGAGTACGGTAGAAATAATGGATAGAGGGATAAGCTGTCTCTTGGAAAAACTTGGTACAGTTGAGACAGAGCGTTTTATTTCCGTTCTTCTTAGGGAAAGATCCGATTATACCCGATGGAGGCAGAAATATTTTGCAGATGTGAGTTCTGACGAGTTTCACGAAGCTGCGGTAGAATACGGAAAGAATCACCCGCTTTGAGATTTCCGATGCCATGAACTTTGAAGAAAAGGCAAAAAAGGTTTCTATCTAAGTGTACCAGGATCGAATTTCCCAAACATTGTTTACTGAATTTGTTCTAAGAATAATTCTAAGTAAGATTGCTTATTCTTGTTTTATTTCACAATATCGCATGTTATCCTATAAAAACAATGCAGAAAATATAACGGTTTAACACAGTACGGGAAGAGGTAAAAATAGCGTTTCTATGTTCGGGACGCAAAACGTGCCAGTGGCACGTTTTGAGCCGCGTTTAGCCGCGCTGAGCGCGGCTGCGGCCGATAGAGGTCGCAAGTAATTCTGTCAGCAGTATATTTGGTGATCATTGCCGCCATATGCCGCTTGAGGGAAGTCACTGGATGAAGTCACCGGGGACTTCCGTGACTTCTTGACAAATCAAATCCGGAACAATATAATTGGGAACTGTTCCCAAATTCAAAAAAGAGAAATAAACATGGATCAAAGGTCTAAATACAGAACTAAACAGCGGAAGCTCCTGCTTGAGTATTTTGAGACGATTCCCGGAGTTCATTTTACTGCGGCTGATATATGTGAGTATTTCAGGGAGAAGGGTGCACCGATAGGCCAGTCTACCGTATATCGTCAGCTGGAGAGCCTTGTTGATGAAGGGATACTTAATAAATACATCATTGATGGCAATACTCCCGCCTGCTTTGAATATACCGGAAGAGATGAGCACAGGGCTGAAGAAAAGTGTTTTCATTGCAAATGTGAGAAATGCGGAGAGCTTATACATCTTCATTGTGATGAGATCGCCCGGATAAAGGATCATCTGTACGACGAACACCGTTTCAGGCTTGATCCTATGCGTACCGTGTTTTACGGGCTGTGTGAAAAATGCACCTTAGAGAGTGAACAAGGATAAAGGGAGAGCAGGAGGCAGTGAGCAGTGCTAAAGGTAAAACTACAAAGATTTTAGCCATACCGTTTGGACCGGGAGTGCGACCATGCTGATAAATGTAAAGATATGATATTTCGGAGGTTAATCGTGAAAAAATATATTTCTTTAGTACTTGCGGTCATGCTGATGATCGTATGTTTGTCTGCCTGCGGTAACGGAAAAGAAGCAGCGTCCGGAGGAAGCGATAAGATACAGATAGTAACTACCATCTTTCCGGAGTATGACTGGGTAAAGAATGTGCTGGGAGAAAACCCGGCGGGAGCCGAGGTCACTATGCTCCTTGACAACGGTGTAGATCTGCACAGCTACCAGCCTACTGCGGAAGACATAATGAAGATCTCTACCTGTGATCTTTTTATCTATGTAGGCGGAGAATCCGACGAATGGGTGGAAGATGCTTTGAAAGAGGTAACAAATAAGGATATTATCGTCATCAATCTGATGGATGTGCTCGGTGATGCCGTTAAGGAAGAAGAAGTCGTAGAGGGAATGCAGGAAGAAGAGCACGAACACGGTGACGAGGATCCTGAACACAGTGATGGGGATCATGAAGAGGGAGAACACGAGGATGAGGAGCACCATGAGGAGGAGGTTGAATTTGATGAGCATGTGTGGCTCTCCCTCAGGAACTCATCAGTTCTTGTCCAGAGTGTTTCTGATGCGTTATGTAAGATAGATCCCGCCAACGCAGATATGTATAAGAATAATGCTTCTGCATACAGGGATAAGCTTAATGAACTGGATTCCAAATATCAGGCAGCGGTATCAAAAGCATCCGTTAATACCCTTCTTTTCGGAGACCGTTTCCCCTTCAGGTATCTGGTGGATGATTACGGGTTGTCATATTATGCAGCATTTGTAGGTTGTTCCGCCGAAACAGAGGCAAGCTTTGAAACTATCACATTCCTCGCACAGAAGGTTGATGATCTTGGGCTTCATTCGGTTCTTACCATAGAAGGAACCGATCATCGTATTGCAGAGACCATCGTAGAAAATACTACGGAAAAAAACCAGCAGATCCTCACCATGGACTCTATGCAGTCAACTACATCAAAGGATGTGGCTGCCGGCGCTGACTATCTGTCTATTATGGAGAAGGATCTGGAGGTTCTGACCGAAGCGCTCAAATAAGAGAGGTTAGCGCTAAATGAGGAAAAAAATCTGTCTGATCGTTTTTTGTCTTATGATCTTTTTTGCAGTCCCGGCCTGCGGTAATGAGGCCGGGGCCTCAAGGGCTGCCGCCGGTCAGTCTAAGGGGGTCAGTGATGTTTTAGAAGCCGGAATTGCCGGGGCGGATGCGGAAAAAGCCGGGACAAATGCTATAGAGCCTGAGACGAGGGCGGAAGCAGACAGCGTGATGCCCACCGGGACTGAGGCCCCGGCGGAAGCAGACAGCGCGGATACTACAGATCCGAAGCCAAAAGCTGCCGCTGCAGAAGGTGTAGATGTGGATCTGACCGTTCTTTCAAGCACAATGGTTTTTTCCGAGGTCTATAATATGATGGTGGAGCCGGAGAACTATGTGGGAAAGACGGTAAAGATGGACGGTACATTCTCGGTGTATTATGACGAACCTACCGAAGAATACTATTTTGCCTGCATCATTCAGGATGCAACAGCCTGCTGCGCTCAGGGGATAGAATTTGAACTGACCGGCGAGTATAAATATCCTGACGATTACCCCGAGGAAGGGGGAAATGTCTGTGTAGTAGGAGTCTTTGATACTTACAAGGAGAACGACAGTACATACTGTACCTTAAGGAACGCAAGGCTGGTATGAGCGCTAATGTCACCAAGCCGGTGTTATTTGTGGATCCTTCCCAAAGCCTGCGGGGCTTATGTCATTCTGAGCGAAGCGAAGAATCTTTTCTATTAGCGCTGGGAAGATTCTTCGGGCTTCGCCCTCAGAATGACAAGGAGCACTCAGAATGACATTTATTCCGCCTCAGGTTCACTCTGTAAACAGTGGAGTGGTTTTCGCAAGGAGCTTCGCCATTTCAAAGGCTGCGGCTGCAGGAGCCTTAAATACCTCATCGTAAACTTTGGTATTCAAAACATCATCTGTTCCTTTAAATATTCACCGGTGCCTGTGACGGTTCCGCCCGATCCGCCGGTTTCACCCGGAAAGCTTCGGGATGACACAGGCACAAAAGAAATCTCCCGTCCCGGTTCAAATGATGAGCTCCGCCAAGAAGCGCTGCCATATTATTGGCCAGCTTCTCATCGGAAAATATCATCCTGAAGGTTACGTTCCTGTTAAGTCCGAACCTCTCAAGCGTGATCTTCAGGAGACCGCTCATATCCTGCATCAGATCCCTGGGGTTGTCGCTTTCCGACTCCATCCAGACTATGCTTATGCTCTCATTGCTGCAGGTCGCGAGCAGCATGCTCTTAAGCCTTCCGGACTCAAAATGCGCAGTACTCCATTCGGGATCATAGTAATGATTTTGAACCCTTGTGTCGATCTGCTTATGATATGAAGCTTCGATATTGCCTATAGCGGGAGACGGTTTGATTTTTCCTCCCGAGATGTATCTTTTAAAAAGAGGTGAGCGCAGCAATTGTCCCAATGAAAAGCTGTACTGTATCCTTGAGGGGAAAAGATCAAAGCCAAGGGAGCTGAAAAAGGCCTTATTTGTATCATCCTCGAGAAAGGTGGCGGTAAGCGTATCGGAGCCTGATCCTGAAAGCAATTCCCTCAGGGTATCGAGCATAGCACTCCCGTATCCCTGTCTTCGCCTCTCAGGGATCACAAATACCGAAACGATCTCCGTGCAGAATTCAAATACCGTTGCACACAGCGCTCCGGCAGCCGCTCCGTCATCATCCGTCACGCCTATCCTTATCAGAGGCAGCGATGACCGTAATGATGGTCCCGGGAAAAATCCCTCAAATTCTTTTTTATTCTTTTCCGTTATTTTTGTTATCTTCATAACATTCTCAGCTCATCAGTTTTGTTATCATAGCATCTACAGAGGGCTTTGGCTGGTCTCCCTCAACCAGAGGCCTTTTAACCTTAAACCCTAAGGAGGATATGGCATTTTCATAATCTCCAATGTTATCATCCTGCGGATTCTGAACAAAGACCTTGAAATACAGAAATGAAGCCATATCGCGGCAAATGTCTCTGAAGCATTGCTCGTATGTGGCATATCCGAGCATCGCAAGGGCCTCGTTTCTTATATTTTCCTTTAATGTACTGTCACCCATGGAATTGATCTTTGCAGCCAGAGGATGTCCGGACTGCCCTTTCACAAGCTCTACCAGGCTGTCGGTCTTCAGGAATTCATCAACGGCCTTTTTCTGATTTCGTTTTTTGTAGCCGTAATCTATACCCTTGTAAATGAGATCTATGCCAAGGGATGCCAGCCCCACTATCGCTCCGATCGGTGCGAGATATCCGCTCATCGCAAAGCCGCCGGCAACCACGGCCATGGCTCCCGATACCATACCCATTGCGGCAGATGCACCCTCCCTTTTGATACTTCTCTCCCTGTGGGATAAGAAGAGCTCGAGCCGTTCCTCATCATCTGTCAGGTCCTCTCTGTTGGCTCTCTTTTCGGCAATCGTTGTTTTGGCAGTGGTCACATCCTTCATATTGGAAACGGCGCGTCCGGCCTGAATACCCGATGAAACCATTTTAACGGAGCCTGCTACCATCGTGGTGATGCCGCCCCACATCAATAGTTTGCCTCCGACACTTGTGCTGTTCCATAACGCCTGGGAAGCAGGCTTAAGCCAGGCTGTGGATGCAACGTTACCGGTCTGTATTAAATTGGTGACGCTGCCTGCCACACTTAATCCACCGGCAGCCACGCTTGTATATTCCCCGAAATTCCCGGCAGCCTTTGACACTATGTCTGCCCCTGTGGAACTGCCGGCAGTCCGGAAAAGGGAAACTGAATTCGAAAGGGCGGCAATCAGACCGAAAACAGCGGTAGCTCCTGCGATGCTGTTTGAGGCAACAAATGAGGCACCTCCTGCTATATCGCCCGGGATAGAGGACATGAAGGAGCCGGCGAGGTTCTTTATCCCGCCGAGTACCTTGCCGGAATAAATCTGGTTTATCTTGTTTATGCTATCCTGAACAGCTTTTCCCGTGGGAAGGGATGAACCGTCTTTTTTCTTTACCTTGACCTTCCTTTTGATCGCCTCATCATTATAGTCCTCACCCGAAATGTCATCAGGAGCGGGGACATCATCGGGGAGATCAATCGCGGCAAGCCTGCCTGTAAGTGCGACTATTTTTTTGTATTCCGCGAACAGCTTCTCCCTTATCACGGGATCCTGAGCCATATCCGGAGGCATGTCGTCATGAAGTCCGGCACTGCGGTAAAGCATCCTCAGGATCATCCCGTGTCCGATAATGGACTCCGTAAGCGATTGTACCTGCTCCTCCTCCGAAAGCACTGCGTTCGGGTCGTCTCTTTGAGTATCAACGGTCCTTGTCTGTTCCGTAAGGGCTCCGTAAAATCTGATATCGTCACTGAGACTCATGGATGTACGGAGAGCGGATGATATCACATTCCAGTCTCTTTTTTTCTTGCTGATGGCTACGGGATCCGGCTGATAATTAGACAGTATCGAAAGATAGTCTAAGCCGACAACGCTTTCATCCGTGCCCTTCTCGATGGTGTATATGGTGAGGAGCAGAAGATCCGGTCTCATCCTGACCATATTGTAGACAAGTGCGTCATGTCCGTCAGTATTTTCCAAGAGATATGCGCTGACGGACCGGATCGCCTTTTTCTGATCGTCCGTAAGGTTTATTCCGGCAGGTGGATTGTTGCTTTCTTCCAGTACCTTCTCCCTTTTGGGTTTACGGGTTCTCAGTAATGTCTGCGTCTGGTCAGCAGCCTGCGCCTGTCTTGCGGCAAGTGCCATTTTATAAGCATTATAATCGGCAATGAGCGTTTGCATTGCCGCTGAAGGTCTTCGAACGCCTTGGATGAATTTGTCAAGATCATCAGAATGACACTTGAAAAACACCTCTTTGTAAGCGTCGATTGATATTATCGAATTTTTGTCGGCGGCTTTTTTCCGAAGCTTCTCATATGCAGATGCTATCTGTTTGATGACATCCTTGGGTTTTCTCCGATCCTGCCTTTCCTCCGGAGCCGAGGTCGCCTTAAGGTATTCTTCCTTCCTTTCTCTTACCGACTTTTCTCCGGAAAGGCCGATCTCCTTCAAACGAATCTGATTCTGGTAATAATCTATGAGATCTTCGTTTCGGGGCACGGCATTGTAAAGATTATCAAGCCGCAGCCGAAGCTCCCTGTAGGAAAGCTTATTTACCTCCTCCTGAGGCAGGTAGGAGAAATATTTGTTTGACATCAATGCTTCCTGGGTCTTGTAATAAGCACGGACATCAAAAAGTGTCCTGAGCTTTGCCGAAGCTTCATCTATCATGCGGCTGTCAGCCTGACTCAGTGGCTTTGGCAGATTGCTTTCATGGGTATCAAGTGCTGCTTTAAGATCCGGCAGAAGCAAAAAGAATTCCTGAAGATCTGCATAATGTGCCAGATATTTGTCATATGAACTTCCTCTTTCCAGCGGATACATCAGTGTCGTGGGATCGAAATCCAAAAGCGTCTGTAAGGGATTGTCTGTCTGCATTTTGGGATACTGCGGTCCCTGAAGCTGTTGAAGCCGTGTCTGCTTTGTATGGAGCTGTGCCGAATGAGCGACCATTTTGCTTCGCTTCAGGGGAGAGGATGATACCTTGAGTCCTATCTCATCGTAAGCAGTCCTGAGAACGGCTTCATCCGGAGCCTGCGCCGGTATGCCCTGAAGATTATCAAGCTTTTTCATTACAGGAGAAGCCACGGTGATATTCACCTGCTGATTCGGATCCTGAAGCTGTCCGAGTCCAAATGCGGAGATATTGATGCTTTCGGATACAGCGGATACCGTGTTGCTGCGAATATTAACTTTTCTTAATAGCTGACCTTCATTTTCTCCGTTTCCCATTCAAGTGTCCCCTTATTTATTTTCAGAAGTAAACATTTCAAGCATTTCCTTTGTCGTAATCTCATCCTTTATGACAAGCTTCAGATATCCCTCGAATCTGTCCGCCGTACCGATAGCCGTATTTACCGCCAGAAACATATCTTTTTCTATTTCGCTGTCGCCTTTATCCTCCGATATGGGCATCATAAAACGAAAAACAAGGTTCTCATCGTTGTTTCCGAGCGAAAAGCATCCGCAGGGCAGGTAATAATTGAGTCTTGCAACGGCATCCGCAATGTCTGCCGCCGCTTCCTTCGGCACACTGCCAAGCAGTGTGATTACGGAGGAAAAATAAAGGATATTTTTCTCCTCGATCGGCAGAAAGACGAATTCGCCGAGCACGCTTGAAAGATCTGAGCCGAAGCCAGGTATCTCTGCTCTCAATATGTCCATTGGCGTATTCAACTCCTTTGCCGTAAAGATGGACGTTTCGCCGAAGTTACCGGAATCAGCCATCATTTTTTCGAGTGCCTTAAGATGGTTTATTCTTTTGTTTTCCATAATATGATCTCCTTTATATATTATTCTACGAACCAGCAGAACCTCCGGTCAATATTTTCGGAGCTTTTTTTGATCTCGAACTTCTTTCATTTGTATTATAATGATTTAGACGCCAAAAGTCACACGGAATAGGAAGAAAACGGGCCACGCTTATAAGCGTGACCCGGCTGACTGTTTCTTAAGTTCACTCCGTGAACAGCGGTGTGGAATAGTATCTGTCGCCGCTGTCGGGAAGCAGTGCTACGATAACCTTCCCATGGTTTTCCGGTCTTTTTGCAAGCTCGATCGCTCCGTAGAGAGCAGCTCCGGAGGATATCCCGACTGAGATGCCTTCCTTTTTCGCAAGGAGCTTCGCCGTTTCAAAGGCTGCGGCTGCAGGAGCCTTAAATACCTCATCGTAAACTTTGGTATTCAAAACATCAGGGATGAATCCGGCACCGATACCCTGGATCTTGTGTGAGCCTGCCCTGCCCTCGGAAAGAACAGGTGAATCCTCGGGTTCGAGAGCTACGACCTTTATGTCAGGGTTCTGCTCTTTCAGATATTCGCCGGTTCCTGTGACGGTTCCGCCGGTACCGACTCCGGCAATGAAGATGTCTACCTTACCGTCGGTATCCTTCCATATCTCCGGACCCGTGGTGGCCTTGTGGACTGCCGGATTTGCAGGATTTACAAACTGTCCGGGAATAAAGCCTCCCGGAATCTCTTTTGCAAGCTCTTCTGCTTTTGCTATGGCACCCTTCATGCCCTTTGCACCCTCCGTGAGAACAAGCTCTGCACCGTAGGCTTTTAAGATATTACGTCTTTCCACACTCATGGTCTCAGGCATGGTGAGAATGATACGGTAGCCCTTTGCTGCGGCAATGGCAGCGAGACCGATACCCGTATTTCCGCTGGTTGGCTCGATGATGACCGATCCCTCCTTTAGGAGACCCTTTTCCTCGGCGTCTTCGATCATAGCCTTTGCGATCCTGTCCTTCACGCTACCGGCGGGATTGAAGTATTCCAGCTTTGCAAGTATCGTAGCCTTCAGATCCAGCTCCCGTTCGATATTGGTCACCTCCACCAGAGGGGTGTTTCCGATAAGATCCAGTGTTCCCTTATAGATATTTGACATAGTCCGTACCTTCTTTCTGAACATAGTAGCAATGAATTTGGATAAAAATTATCATAACTCACCTATGGTGTCAATAGGTAAATACAGAGCCTTGCACAGAATAAAGAATTATGCTATATTCTTTAATGTTCTGTGTCGCAGTAAAGAGCTGTGACGAAGAGCGCCGGCGTGGCGGAACTGGCAGACGCCCGGGACTTAAAATCCCGTGGGAAGTGATTCCCGTACCGGTTCGATTCCGGTCGCCGGCATTTATGAAATATGACGTACTTATAATAGGAGCAGGACCCGGTGGTATCTTCTCCGCATATGAACTTATCAATAAGAACAGAGGCCTCAAGGTGGCTGTTTTTGATGCAGGTCACAGCCTGGAAAACAGGAAATGCCCTATCGACGGTGAGAAGATAAAGGGCTGCATTCATTGTGACAGCTGCTCTATAATGCAGGGCTTTGGCGGGGCCGGTGCTTTTTCTGACGGGAAATACAATATCACCAATGACTTTGGTGGTACTCTTTATGAGCATATCGGCAGGAAAAAGGCTCTGGAGCTTATGAACTACGTGGACAAGATCAACTTAAGCCACGGAGGAGAAGGCACGAGGCTTTATTCTACAGCCGGAACTGCGTTCAAGAAGAAGTGCATGCAGAACCGTTTGCATCTCCTGGATGCATCGGTGAGACATCTCGGGACGGATATTAACTATATCGTTCTGGAAAAGCTGTATGCCGAAATGAAGTCGAAGGTAGATTTCTATTTTGATACCAAAATAGAGAAAATAGAGGTTCTCGGTGCAGGCAGGGAAAAGACTTCTGAGGAAGAGGTAATAGAAGAAAAGATAGCTTCGGACGGCTACCGTGTTCATTTCAGCGGAGCCGCGGAGAAATCCATGCCTGAAGGTTTTGCCGATGGTGACAGCTGCATCATTTCCGTCGGCAGGAGCGGTTCCAAGTGGATGGAATCGGTCTGCGACAGCCTGAAGATAAAGACCCTTTCAAACAGGGTGGATATCGGAGTCAGGGTAGAGCTTCCGGCAGAGATCTTTTCGGCCATTACGGATGAGCTCTATGAGGGTAAGATAGTATACAGGACACAGCTTTATGAGGATAAAGTCAGAACCTTCTGTATGAATCCCCATGGCATAGTTGTCAGTGAGAATACAAACGGGATCGTTACGGTTAACGGCCACAGCTTCGAGGACGAGAGCAAGAAAACCGATAATACGAACTTTGCCCTGCTTGTTGCAAAGCACTTCACCGCGCCCTTTAAGGACAGCAACGGATACGGCGAGAGTATAGCAAGGCTCTCAAACATGCTGGGCGGAGGTGTTATCCTCCAGCGTCTCGGAGATCTGGAAAGAGGCCGGAGAACGAATCAGAAGAGGGTTGATGAAAGCTTTGTGCGTCCCACATTGAAGGCAACCCCGGGAGACTTAAGTCTTGTACTTCCGAAGCGTATCCTGGATTCCATTATCGAAATGCTACACGCACTTGATAATGTGGCACCCGGTACAGCTAACGAGGATACTCTTATCTACGGCGTGGAAGTCAAATTCTACAATATGGAGGTGCTGTTGGACGAGAATCTGGAAACGGATTACAGAAACCTCTTTGTGATAGGTGACGGAAGCGGTGTGACCCATTCACTCTCACATGCCTCAGCCAGCGGTATTTATGTGGCTGATCTTATACTGGAGCGCTGAGCGCGTCAGTGCCCCGTACAAAGGAACTTCGCTCAGGATCTCAATATTTCCCTGATCTTTTCACATATCTCGTCATAGGAAGAGAGGAAGCTTCCCTGGATCATTTCCTTTGAACCGCCGCCTCTGCCGTTAAGAGCTTTATTCAGAGCCGGGGCAAGGCTTTTCAGGTCCAAATCCGTACTTGCAATGACATAGCGGAAGGATGGCTCTTCGGCGGGAAGAGGCAGAAGGCAGACTGAAACGGATGCTTTTTTGCTTGCTTTCAGCTTTTCACAGAGCTTTCTGAGCTCTGTTCCGTCCAGCAGATCCTCTCTGGCGATAATGATGCCGTCCTTTTCTTTTAGTTCATTGACTCTAAGATCGAAGTAGCGGCTGTTCAGCCGGGCAATTCGCGCAGATTTTTCGGCGGATTCATCCAGTATATGCTTTACAGCACCGGTAACCTCGTGAGGCTTGACGGACAGCAGATTTTTTATCTCCGTGTTGCTGTCAAGCTTTGCTTCATAATCCATAAGAGCCTTTTCTCCGCAGACCATTTCGATCCGCACTCCGCCCTTATAATTGATGAGCGACAGAAGCTTTATTATCCCGATCTCTCCGGTACGTCTGACATGCAGCCCGCAGCAGGCGCAGAGATCCGTATTTTCAATTCCCACAAGCCTTACCCTGCCGGACAGCTCCTTTTTACTTCTGTAGTCTGTGTTTTCCAGGCTTTCCCCATCCGGGAAAGTTATGTTAACCGGAATATCGCTCCAGACAACGGCATTTGCCTTGCGTTCAATATCCATTGCCTGCTCCCAGCTAAGTTCTCCCGAAATATCTATGGTGATCACATCGGACATATGAAAGCCCACGTTCTCATAGCCGAAATTTTTTTTGATAAGACCTGAAACGATATGTTCCCCACTGTGGTTCTGCATCAGGGAAAAGCGGAAATCCCAGTCGATCACCTGATGCACCTTTGTCCCGGGAACCAACGGGGTATCCGTGCAGTGCAGCACGCGGTCTGAGGCGTCACTGCGGACATCGGTAACTCTTATCTCTGTTCCGTCCGCTAACCTCAAGACTCCCCTGTCTGCGGGCTGCCCACCGCCTTCAGGATAAAAAACGGTATCGTCAAAAACGATCGTATAACCCTTCCCGGAGCTTTCACAGCTTATGACTACTGCATCCGATTCTTTCCTGTAAGGATCTAAATAAAATAATTCATTAAATTCCATGCCTTTGAATCCTTTATTCTTTGTGAAAACCGGGGTGATTTGTAACTATTCAGACCCCCATACCGCACCTTCGCAAAAAGTGATTTTATCAAAAAGACAGATTTAATTAAAGCTTTTTTTAGAAATGATGGATGTTACGGCTGTATTTTGTCTGTGCAAAAGCCGATATATATTATGAATAGAGATGGATTGTTTCAACACAGGGAGGTGAGCGAAATGATCATGATGACACAGTATTCGCCATATCCACCGGCAAGGTACTCACCGCCGATGAATGTGGTGGCAGCGGTAGGTGTGGCAGCCAGATCCTCTCCGGACAATGAATTTGAGGAAAGGCTCAGATCAAAAAAGAAACAGGAGGTGAAAAGACAGGCAAAGAAAAGATTACCGGACAGAGACACATATGAACATGCTTTACCCGAACAGGAAGACTTGTACGCAATGGAAAGGGCAGAAAAACTATTATGGTAAATGAAACTTCATAACAGGCGGTTGACACGAGACATAGGCTCCGGGTCAGCCGCTTTTCTATTTAGCCGGATCAGTAATCCACCTTCATAAGGCACAGCCCCTGGGGAGGTGCAGTGGGACCGGCATTTTTTCTCTCCTTTGATTCTATTATGCCGTCAATATCTTCAGGGCTTATTTCACCGTAGCCTGCGGCTATCAGGGTTCCCGTCATTATACGCACCATATTCTGTAAAAACCCGTTTCCGTGAAAGTACAGGCGGATATATGAGCCGCTTTCCTCGATATTTATGGTATCCACAACCCTTACGGTTGATTTTTTCATTTTGGGATTGCCGCAGAAGGCCTTATAATCATGCATTCCCGTCATATGTTCGGCAGCTTCACGCATCAGATCCAAATCGGGCTTTTTCTCAAGGACAGTCACGTATTTTCTGTCAAAAACCGGCTTCCCGCTTCCGTGCCACAGGGTGTATCTGTAGGTTTTTCCCTTAGCCTTGAAACGGCTGTGAAACCTGTCCGCGGCTATCCGCACATCATTTATACTGATATCATCCGGAAGATATTCATTCATATATGCCTGTATCTCTTCCGGATCTTTCTCCGTGTCAAGAAGGACGTTGCATACCATTGCTCTGGCGTGGACACCGGCATCCGTGCGGCCTGCGCCGATCACCGTTACACTCTCTTTTTCCGAAAGGCCCTGCATACGGTTAAGAACATTTTCCAGCTTTCCCTGTATAGTCATTTCCGTATTCGGCTGGTGTTCCCACCCATAGTACCTGCTGCCGTCATAGCTTAAGGTCATTTTGTAGTTCAATCTGCTCATAGGACTATGATATACTATATCCATGCGACTTGCAAAAATAGATGGATTAAGGGGTCTTACGCTTATAAGCATGGTGCTGTACCATGCTCTTTGGGACGTGGTATTTATCTTCGGAAGAGATATTCCCTGGTACAACCGGGCACCGGGTTTTATCTGGCAGCAGAGTATATGCTGGACCTTTATACTTCTGTCAGGGTTTTCCGTAGGACTGGGGAAAAGGCAGCTTAGACGCGGGATAACGGTATTTTTATGCGGAGCGGTCATTTCTGCTGTGACCATTGTGCTTATGCCGGAGGATGCGGTCCGGTTCGGCATACTTACCTTTATGGGATCTGCGATGCTTCTGATGATACCGGTCGAAAGACTTTTGGGATCTCCTGACAGCAGGAAGTCTGTCATACTGAGCCTCGCGGGCTTTTTTCTGTTTATCCTGACCAGAGAGGTAAACCGTGGATATATATTGAATGTCCGGCTTCCGGATGCCTGGTATGCAAACGATCTGACAGCATTTCTGGGTTTTCCTCCGGCTGACTTTTTTTCCACGGATTATTTTCCGCTCATTCCCTGGTTTTTCCTGTATCTTACGGGATATGGGATTTATGGGATAATGTCCGGGGAACGCGGAGACACCGGGATAAAAGCCTTCTTAAAAGAGGGGAGCTGCCCGCCGCTTGAGTTTATAGGGCGTCATACTCTTATAATATATATGCTTCATCAGCCGGTGATCTACGGGCTGCTGACGGTTACGGAAAAGACCCTGCACTGACGCGCACATTTGACGTCCGGGTTGACAATAAAACATTCTTGAAAAAAGGTGACAAAATGAAAGAAAAAAAACAGGGTGCTATCATCCTTTTGCTGTCCATTATTCTCGGCGCCTTTGCCGGGCTGGTGATCTGGTGCTTTTTGAAGGCAGTTGCGGTATGTACGGGTTTTATGTGGGATAAGCTGCCTGAGATCACGAACTTCCATTATTTTCCCCTTATCCTTTGCACTGCCGGCGGCCTGATTGCCGGGATCCTCCATAAGAAATACGGCGAGTATCCGGAGGAGCTGTCTATAGTAACCGCAAAGATAAAAAAGGATAAATACTACGATTACCGGAACATGGGGGGAATGCTCCTTTCCGCCTTCATACCCCTTGTATTAGGTGCAAGCGTCGGTCCTGAGGCGGGACTTACAGGTATCATCGCAGCGCTCTGCTACTGGGTAGGGGATAATGTGAGCTTTGCAAAGAAGAATGCTGCTATTTATTCAGAGCTTGGGGAGGCTGTTACTCTGGGTCAGCTTTTCAGATCACCCCTGTTCGGTATCATTGCCGTGGAAGAAACAGGGCAGGATATGACCGGAGATGGGAAGGAGCCCCTTCCAAGAGGAGAAAAGCTGTTGTATTACGGGTTGTCAACGACAGCGGGCCTGTTTGTGATAAAGTTCCTGGATCATATCTTCGGAAAAGCAATGGAGGGTTTTCCGAGCTTTGACAGTGTGAGCCTCGGATCCTCCGACTATTTGCTGCTTCTCCTCTATATTCCTGTGGGCATAGTTCTGTTTCTGTTTTTTGAAAAAAGTGAGGAGCTTATAAAGAGGCTGTCGGCTTTAGTACCGGATATCATAAGGGAAACCATCTGCGGTCTTTTGATCGGGATTATTAGCCTGTTTCTTCCTATAGTGCTCTTCTCCGGAGAAGAGGAAATGGCTCTGTTAATGAAGGACCCGGGAGTCTATGCGCCCTTATTCCTGGCGGCGGTCTGCCTAATAAAAATGCTGATGACTGCATTCTGCATATGCTTCGGGCTTAAAGGAGGTCATTTCTTCCCGATGATCTTTGCCTGTACCTCAATGGGCTACGGTCTTTCCGCTGTGATCTTCCGGGGACAGACCGAGCACGCTGTATTTGCAGCGGGCATGATCGCGGCGGCAATGCTGGGATCCCAGCTGAAGAAGCCTTTGACGGTAGCGGTTCTCCTTCTTTTATGCTTCCCGGTAAGTATCATTTTCTGGCTGTTCTTAAGCGCTGCGGCCGGGAGCTTTGTGGTAACGAGGCTGGGAAGAGGAAGGGAAGGGTGAGAAACTTCGAAAGATTCTTCGGGCTACGCCCTCAGAATGACAAAGATAGGCTCAGAATGACAGGGAAAGGCTCAGAATGACAGGGAAAGGCTCAGAATGACAAGGAAAGGCTCAGAATGACAAGGAAAGGCTAAGAATGACAGGGAAAGGCTCAGAATGACAGGGAAAGGCTCAGAATGACAGGGAAAGGCTCAGAATGACAGGGAAAGGCTTAGAATGACAAGGAAAGGCTCAGAATGACAGGGAAAGGCTCAGAATGGACAAAGAAAAGGACGGAGATATCTCACTCCGTCCTCTTTAAAGCCCTGTGTTTATTAAAGTGAAGGACCTGCTGCAACAAGTGCCTTGCCTGCGTCGTTTCCTTCATACTTCTTGAAGTTCTTGATGAACCTTCCTGCCAGATCCTTTGCTTTCTCTTCCCACTCGGAAGCATTTGCATAGGTGTCTCTGGGATCCAGGATGCCGGGGTCAACTCCGGGAAGCTCCGTGGGAACCTCGAAATCGAAGTAAGGGATCTTCTTTGTGGGAGCCTTCAGCACATCACCGTTAAGGATAGCATCGATGATTCCACGGGTATCCTTGATGGAGATTCTCTTGCCTGTGCCGTTCCAGCCTGTGTTAACAAGATAAGCCTTTGCGCCACTCTTTTCCATTCTCTTAACCAGCTCTTCACCGTACTTTGTGGGATGAAGCTCCAGGAATGCCTGACCGAAGCAGGCTGAGAATGTGGGTGTGGGCTCGGTTATTCCGCGCTCTGTTCCTGCAAGCTTTGCAGTGAAGCCGGACAGGAAGTAGTACTTTGTCTGCTCGGGTGTAAGGATGGATACCGGAGGAAGTACTCCGAAAGCATCTGCAGAAAGGAAGATAACGTTCTCAGCTGCAGGACCCGATGAGATCTTGTTTACATTCTTTGCGATCTTCTCGATATGCTCGATAGGATAAGAAACACGGGTATTCTCGGTAACGCTCTTGTCTGCGAAATCGATCTTTCCGTTTGCATCAACGGTAACGTTCTCAAGAAGTGCATTTCTCTTAATTGCGTTGTAGATGTCGGGCTCGGATTCCTTGTCAAGGTTTATAACCTTTGCATAGCAGCCGCCCTCGAAGTTGAATACGCCGTCATCATCCCAGCCGTGCTCGTCATCGCCGATAAGAAGACGCTTGGGATCTGTGGAAAGAGTGGTCTTTCCTGTTCCGGAAAGTCCGAAGAAGATGGCGGTGTGCTTTCCTTCCATATCAGTATTTGCAGAGCAGTGCATGGAAGCGATGCCCTGAAGAGGAAGGTAGTAGTTCATCATTGAGAACATACCCTTCTTCATCTCGCCACCGTACCAGGTGTTGATGATAACCTGCTCACGGCTTGTGATATTGAAAGCTGCGCAGGTTTCTGAACGGAGTCCAAGCTCCTTATAGTTCTCAACCTTTGCCTTTGAAGCATTGTAAACCACGAAGTTGGGCTCGAACTCTTCAAGCTCCTTATCTGTGGGCTGTATGAACATATTCTTTACGAAGTGGGCCTGCCAGGCAACCTCCATAATGAAGCGGACTGCCATTCTGGTGTCCTTATTTGCTCCGCAGAAAGCATCTACAACAAAAAGCCTCTTGCCGGAGAGCTCCTTCTTTGCGATCTCCTTAACTGCAGCCCATGTCTCCTCGGTCATCACGTGGTTATCGTTATGATATTCCTCGGTATCCCACCAAACGGTATCCTTTGAATTGCTGTCCATAACGATGTACTTGTCCTTGGGGGACCTTCCGGTGAATTCGCCGGTCATAACGTTGACTGTGTCAAGCTCAGTCATAACGCCCTTGTCAAATCCGGTAAGATCGCTCTTCATCTCTTCCTCATAAAGGAACTCAAAAGAAGGGTTGTGGATGATCTCTGTTGCTCCGGTGATGCCATACTTGCTTAAATCAATTGCCATTTACGTACCTCTTTCCTTTCATTATTATCTGTGCATATTCCTGCACAAAGCTTTTTTATCAGGCGTACTGCGTTATGCGCCTGTTACTTCGTTAAAAAAGTATCGCATACTATTATATATTTTTTTCTCATTTCTGCAAGCCGTTTATCGGCTTAAAATCATCATCCGTGTATCAGCTTAAATACATCCTCCGCGGAATCGGCGAAGATAAGCGCGCCGTGATCCTTAAGGAATTCCCTGCTTCTGAAGCCCCAGGTGACGGTAATGCAGTCAAGTCCGGAATTTGCTGCGGTCTGCAGGTCGATCTCGGAGTCTCCAATATAGACGGCTTCCTTTTTCCCGATGCCGAGCTCCCGCAAGGTCTTTTTTATCATATCGGGGGCCGGCTTCCTGTTTAAACCGGGCTGCTCACCGATAGCCGCATTGAAAAGGCCGGGGAAAAGCTTATTGGAGAGAGCTCTTACTGATTCATCCGGCTTATTGGAGACCACCGCTGTTTTTATCCCGGCACTCCTCAGGTCTTCAAGAAGCCTGCCGGTTCCGGGATACTGTCCGGTCTTTATATCATTATGCGCCGCATAATAGGGCTTCATTATCGCCTCTGCCTTTGAGATAAGGTCAGAGTCCACCTTCTCCGTGATGTCGTCCCTGTCTGTTCCCACCTTTAAGAGCTCGTGAGTTGACGCAAGGCCCCTTATCAGGGCCACCGCCCTGATAAGCGCCACTCTGACGCCGCTTCCGAACATAAACTTCGCATCTTCATACGAGATCGTGCCTGAAAGCCCCAGGGTCCCTAAAGTATAGTTTATGGCATCCGTAAGATCACCGACGGTATCAAGTATTGTACCGTCCATATCAAATATCGCTGCTCTGTATTTCATAAACTGTATCTTACCACAGAAACCTCCGGATGTCTTGACTGTTTGAACGATAAAGAATTATAATCTAATGACATATACGCTTATGCGTTCAGGAGGAGTACCCAAGAGGCTGAAGGGTCTGGCTTCGAACACCAGTAGGCCGGTAACACGGCGCAAGGGTTCAAATCCCTTCTCCTCCGCTCGGGGGTCATTCAGCCCCCGAATACAATTCAAATACAGGAGGTACGGATATGAGAAGGATCGGTATGCTTACCAGCGGTGGCGACTGCCAGGCTCTTAATGCGGCCATGAGGGGCGTGGTAAAATCCATGGCAACCAGTGGGGAACAGATGGAAGTCTTCGGATTTCTGAACGGATATCACGGATTGATATACGGCGACTACAGGATGCTGGATGGAAATGATTTTTCGGGTATTTTGACACGAGGCGGAACGATCCTGGGATCCAGCAGAACTCCTTTCAAGACTATAAGAGAACCGGACGAGAACGGGCTCGACAAGGTTGAGGCTATGAAACACAATTATTATAAGCTTAACCTTGACTGTCTCGTTATTCTGGGAGGCAACGGGACTCACAAGACTGCAAATCTCCTTAGGGAAGAGGGACTTAATATCGTTACTCTCCCGAAGACCATAGACAATGACCTCTGGGGTACGGATATGACCTTCGGCTTTCAGAGTGCCGTTGACATTGCCACAAATGTTATCGACAGCATACATACCACTGCTGATTCCCACGGAAGAGTTTTTATTATAGAAGTAATGGGGCATAAGGTAGGTTTCCTTACCCTCAATGCCGGCATGGCAAGCGGTGCCGACATCATTCTTATCCCTGAAATACCTTATGATATCGACAAGGTAGTGGAAGCCATAAACAAGAGAAAGGAACGTGGCTCGAAATTCACCATCATAGCAGTTGCAGAGGGTGCCATCAGCAAGAAGGATGCCAAGCTCAGCAAGAAGGAATATAAGAAGAAGCTGGAGAATCTGGTTCATCCCTCGGTATCCTACGAGGTTGCGGCCGATATCCAGAAAAAGACCGGACAGGAGGTCAGAGTGACCGTTCCCGGACATATGCAGCGCGGCGGCAGCCCCTGTGCTTACGACAGGGTATTTGCCTCACGCCTCGGCGCAGAAGCAGGGAAGCTTATCCTCAAGGGAGAATACGGATTCATGGTCGGCTACAAGGATCGTGAGATCGTAAAGGTTCCTCTGGAGGATGTTGCGGGTAAGTTAAAGAAGCTGGATCCGGATGCAGCTATAATAAAGGAAGCAAAGATGCTTGGCATCAGCTTCGGCGATTAAACAGGAGCAAGTTGTATCAGGCATTATACAGAAAATTCCGTCCCGATACCTTTGATGAGGTAAAGGGACAGGACAACATAGTAACAACCCTGAAAAACCAGATAAAACACGGCCGAATAGGACATGCCTATCTATTTACGGGCACAAGGGGGACGGGAAAGACCTCAGTCGCAAAGCTCTTTGCCAGAGCGGTGAACTGCCGGGATCGCAGGGAGGACGGAAGTCCCTGCGGTGAATGCGAGAGCTGCCGTTCCATTAAGTCAGGGGCATCCATGAACGTGATAGAAATGGATGCTGCCAGCAACAGCGGTGTGGATTATATCCGGGAAATAAGGGAGGAAGTGCAGTACCGCCCGACAGACGCAGAGTACAGGGTCTATATCATAGATGAAGTACATATGCTGTCTGTCGGAGCTTTTAATGCCCTTCTGAAGACCCTGGAGGAACCGCCCGAGTATGTGATCTTTATACTGGCGACTACGGAGGTGCACAAGATTCCGATAACCATCCTTTCCAGATGCCAGCGCTATGATTTTAAGCGTATGACTATCGAGACCATGGCGGACAGGATGAGGGAGCTGTCTGATATTGAGGGCATAATGGCTGAGGACAGGGCTCTTAAATATATCGCAAAATGCGCCAACGGCTCTATGAGAGATGCTTTAAGCTTACTGGATCAGTGCGCGGCGTTTCATATGGGAGAGGAGCTGACATACGACAAGGTGCTGGAGGTACTTGGTGCCGTTGATACATCCGTATACAGCCATCTTTACGATATGATACTTTCCGGAGACACCACAGGGGCAATATCTGTGATCGAGGATACTCTTATGCAGGGCAGGGATCTCAGTGTATTCGTGTCTGATTTCACCTGGTATCTGAGAAACCTCCTCCTTGCGGGAAGCAGAGATGAAAAAATGGAAGACGTTATAGATGTGTCTTCCGAAGCGCTGGCAGTACTTAAGGAAGAAGCAGAAAAGTCCGATCCCGATACTCTGATGCGCTTTATCAGGATCTTCTCCCAGTTATCCAGTGAGATAAGGTATACACCCGAGAAAAGGGTGCTTTCCGAGATCGCGATTATAAAGCTTATGCGTCCGGAGACTGATGAGGATATCTCGTCATTAAAGCAGAGGGTCGCGGGTCTGGAACGGAAGATAGCGGAGGGCGCGGTTGCCGTCGCATTTCCTTCCGCGGAAAAAAAAACTGAAATAAAGAGACCGCCGGTACCCGATGCACTGCCGGAGGATATAAAAAAGGTATTGGGCAACTGGGGAAAGATATTCAGGGGCCTGCCTGAAAATCATCAGGCGCTGTCCAGCATGCTGGAGAAATCCGAACCTACTGTAGAGGGAGATACGCTGGTCATAGCCTTTGAGAATATGTATGAGAACCTGCTCAGGGACGAAGAAAACAGACAGGCTTTTTCAGACACCGTTGAGAGGATCATCGGAAAGCATATAAAGTTCCGGGCTGTGGAAAAGGACGAGAACGACCGTTTTGAGGAGACACATCCGGATCTTGGAGGACTCATCAATCTGGAGGGGCTGGAAGTCGGAGAATTAACGGATTCAGAGGAAGGAGATATCTGATGTCAAAAAGAGGCGGATTCGGGGGCGGTATGATGCCCGGCAGCATGAACAATATGCTGAAGCAGGCACAAAGGATGCAGCGCCAGATGGAGGAAACCAGCAAGGAGCTGGAGGGAAAGGAATACACCGCGCAGGCAGGCGGAGGAGCGGTATCGGTGACTGTTACGGGAAAGAAAGAGCTTAAGGCTGTAACGATCTCACCGGAAGCCGTTGACCCCGATGATGTGGAAACTCTTCAGGATATGATAGTGGCTGCCGCTAATGAGGCCATGAAACAGGCAGAGGAGGATTCAAAGGAATCCATGAGCAGATTTACCGGCGGTCTGGGCGGTCTTCTATAAGATGGATCTCTATTCCGGAAAGATCAATAAGCTTATCGAGGAATTGTCTACCCTTCCCGGCATAGGCGCAAAATCAGCAGGCAGACTGGCATTTTACCTTATCAATGAGCCTGAAGAGCATGTGAAGAGGCTTACAAACGCCATCATTGACGCAAAGGAAAACGTCCATTACTGCAGAGAATGCTTTACCCTTACCGATGAAGAGGTATGTCCTGTCTGCAGGAGCCCGAAACGGGACCATCGTGTGATAATGGTGGTTGAAAACACCCGGGATCTTGCGGCCTACGAAAAAACCGGGAGATATGAGGGCGTGTATCATGTGCTTCACGGCGCCATCTCTCCTATGCTCGGGATAGGTCCGGACGATATTAAGCTGAAGGAGCTGATGAAAAGGCTTACAGGTGAAGTAGACGAGGTGATAATCGCCACAAATTCCAGTCTTGAAGGCGAGACTACGGCGATGTATATCAGTAAGCTCATAAAGCCGTCAGGTATTAAGGTCAGCCGTATAGCCAGCGGAGTGCCGGTTGGAGGCGATCTGGAAAACATAGATGAGGTAACACTGCTCCGTGCCCTGGAGGGACGGACTGAATTGTAACAGGAGGTACAGGAGAAAATGGAAATATTAAAAAGGCCTTTTGGAACCACGAAGGATGACAAGGATATCTCATCCTACACTCTCTCAAACGCAAATGGTATGAGTGTGACCGTTTCCGAGCTCGGAGCGATAATAACCGAGATCATCGTTCCGGATAAAGACGGAGTAAAGAGAGATGTTGTTTTCGGCTATGATAATGCAGAGCCCTATTATGAAAATAATGAGTTTTTCGGGGCGACCATAGGGCGCAGCGCAAACAGGATAAAGGGAGCGCAGTTTGATATCGACGGAACGAAGATCAGTCTTGCGGTGAATGAAAACAACAATAATCTTCATACGGACTTTGAGAACGGATTTCATAAGAAATTATGGACCGCTGCACCTGATGAAGGCAGAAATGCGGTTACCATGAGCTATACCAGTCCGGACGGTGAAAATGGATTCCCCGGCAATCTGGATGTGCACGTTACCTTCAGCCTTTCGGATGATAATGAGCTTTCCATCCACTATGAAGGGGTATCCGACAAAAAGACCCTGATTAACTGCACAAACCATACTTACTTCAATCTTGCGGGTCATGACAGCGGCAGCATTGCTGATCACTATCTAAAGATAAACGCAGCTTTCTACACACCGGTTGAGCCGGACTCCATTCCTACGGGAGAGATCGCTCCTGTAGTGGGAACTCCCTTTGATTTCAGGGAATTTCATAAGATCGGCGAAAGGATAAATGAGGATAATGAACAGCTTCGGTTCGTTGGAGGCTACGACCAGAATTTTGTTCTGGACAGGCCGGGGTCTGTAGCTGCAGTTCTGGAGGAAAGGAATGTGGGTGTCAGAATGGAAGTGACCACGGATCTGCCCGGCATACAGTTCTATTCCGGAAACTTTATCAGAGATAATCTTCCGGGGAAAAAGGGGGCGGTATACAATAAGAGGTGCGGACTTTGTTTGGAAACCCAGTACTTCCCCAACAGTGCAAATCAGGACGGATTTGAAAAGCCGGTCTTCGGTGCCGGGGAAAGGTATGACACCACAACGGTTTACCGTTTTTCGAATATCTGAGCGAAGCGGGTTTCCAATGTACTGGACACTGATGAGCGAAGCGGGTTTCCCAATGTCATTCTGAGCGAAGCGGGTTTCCCAATGTCATTCTGAGCGAAGCGAAGAATCTTATTTATAAATAAAGAGAAAAAAGGAGAAAACATGCTTGAAGAATTAAAGAAAAAAGTATATGAAGCAAACATGCTGCTGCCGAAGTACGGTCTTGTTACCTTCACCTGGGGTAATGTCAGCGGTATGGACAGGGAAAGCGGATATTTTGTCATTAAGCCCAGCGGAGTGGAATATGACGCTCTGACCCCTGAGGATATGGTCGTTGTGGATCTTGACTGCAATAAGATAGAGGGAAGATACAATCCCTCTTCCGATACAAAGACCCATGCTGAGCTTTACAAGGCTTGGGACGACATCGGAGGAGTGGTACACACCCATTCATCCTGGGCCACCTCCTGGGCACAGGCCGGAAGGAGTATTCCCTGCTACGGAACCACACACGCGGATTATTTCTACGGACCGGTTCCCTGCCTCCGCTGTCTCACGAAGGCGGAGATAGATGAGGATTATGAAAGGAATACCGGAGTTCTGATCACGGATTATTTCAAGGAGAATGATCACAATGCCGTTCAGGCGGTGATATGCAAAAACCACGGACCCTTCGGCTGGGGAAAAGATCCCTTTGATGCGGTCCATACGGCGGTGGTTCTCGAAGAGGTGGCAAAGATGGCCACAAGGGCTGAGCTCATCAATCCAAAGGTTGAGGAGTGTCCCAAGGAGGTGCAGGATAAGCACTATTACAGAAAACACGGCGCAAATGCCTACTACGGACAGAAATAGTGATTCAGCACTTTTGGCGCTTTAATCACATTTTTATTTAATAAAGAAAGGAAAGCAAAATGACAACAAAAGAACTTCAAAAGACTGCAAATGAAGTCAGAAAGGGAATCATTACCGCAGTACATGCGGCAAAATCCGGTCATCCGGGCGGATCCCTCTCATCGGCGGATATTTTCACCTATCTCTTCTTCGCGGAGATGAATGTGGATCCCAAGGATCCGAAGAAGGCAGACCGCGACCGTTTCGTGCTCTCCAAGGGCCATAATGCACCGGGACTGTATTCCGTTCTGGCAGAAAAAGGCTACTTCCCGAAGAAGGATCTGGAGACTCTCCGGCACACGGGCTCTTATTTACAGGGACATCCCGACATGAAGCACATTCCCGGCGTGGATATGTCCAGCGGATCTCTCGGACAGGGCCTTTCTGCAGCCGTTGGTATGGCACTTGCCGCAAAGATCGACAAGAAATCCTACCGCACCTACTGCCTATGCGGAGACGGAGAGATCCAGGAGGGACAGATCTGGGAAGCAGCAATGTTTGCAGGAGCGAAAAAGCTCGATAATCTCTGCGTGATCGTTGATAATAATAACCTTCAGATAGACGGACCCATTGATGAAGTAAACAGCCCTTATCCCATAGATAAGAAGTTCGAGGCTTTCAATTTCCATGTTATCAATATTGACGGAAACAATATGGATGAAATAAAGAAAGCTTTTGATGAGGCAAAGACGGTTAAGGGTGTGCCCACAGCGATAATCGCAAAGACGGTTAAGGGCAAGGGCGTTTCCTTTATGGAGAACAAGGCCGGATGGCACGGCAAAGCTCCCAATGACGAGGAGTTTGCAACGGCGATGTCAGATCTTGAGAAAGTGGGTAAGGGATTATGAGTGAGATAAAGAAAATTGCAACACGCGAAAGCTACGGTAATGCATTGGCAAAATATGGTGCAGAGTATCCCGATCTGGTAGTTCTGGATGCGGACCTTGCCAACGCAACAAAAACACAGACCTTCAAGAATGCTTTTCCCGACAGGTTTTTTGACTGTGGAATAGCGGAGTCAAATATGACGGGTATAGCAGCGGGACTCGCTACCTGTGGAAAGATCCCGTTTATCAGCTCCTTTGCAATGTTTGCTGCCGGAAGAAATTTTGAGCAGGTTCGGAATTCCATAGGCTATCCGCAGTTAAATGTCAAGATCGGAGCAACACATGCCGGTATCACGGTTGGTGAGGACGGAGCTACACATCAATGTCTGGAGGATATTGCTCTTATGAGGACGATCCCCGGAATGACGGTTATCGTGCCGGCTGATGATACTGAGGTCTTTGCAGCAGTTAAGGCTGCCATTGATCATAAGGGCCCCGTATACTTAAGGTTCAGCCGTGCTGCATCACCGGTATTCTACGAGCCGGATAAGCTTAAGTTCGAGATAGGAAAGGGTATTACCTTAAGAGAAGGCAGCGATATCACCATCATCGCAACGGGAGTTGAGGTTAATTATTCACTTGAAGCAGCGGATATGCTTGAGAAGGACGGTGTTAAAGCGCGTGTTATCGATATGCATACGATAAAGCCCCTGGATGAGGAACTGGTGATCAAGGCTGCAAAGGAAACAGGAAAGATCTTTACCGTTGAGGAAGCTACGGTGATCGGCGGTCTGGGAAGCGCTGTTGCCGAGACAGTTGCCGATAAGCACCCCGTTCCTGTTCACAGGATCGGTGTGAATGATGTATTCGGTGAGTCCGGACCCTGGGCAGAGCTTATGAAGAAGTATAAACTTGATGCAGAGGGTATTTACGAACAGATCAAGGCAAAGCTTTGATCCGGAGGGATCATGCCGGATCTCCATGTTGTAAAACAGGAAAAAAAAGAAAACTATGAGGCGGAAGTGCGGCTCCATAAGGCAAAGATCTTCGGGGCCGTGCTTTTCGTCATTATCATCGTAGCCTGCGGATGTCTTTATGCAAAGCATTATTATGAAACAAAGACATACACAGGCTATGAGATTTTGGGGAAATCCCTGCGCTCGGATTCCGATTCGGCTAAATATTTGACCTATAACGGTCATATTTTGAAATACAGCAGGGACGGAGCCGAATCCTATGACGGATTAAAGGAAGCCAGATGGAATATTACCTATGAAATGCAGGATCCGCGCATTGCCACCTGCGGGGATTCGGTGGCAATGGCTGACGAGGGATCGACGAAGATCCTTGTGATGAGCGGAAGCGGAAAACAGAGCAGTATAAATACCAAGCTGCCGGTGGTTAATTTTTCCGTGGCGGGACAGGGCGTGGTTGCAGCCGTGCTGGAGGATGGAAATTCCGCAAGGATAAATCTCTACGACGCGGAGGGTGTTGAGCTTGCAGGCATAAAGTGCAGCATGACCCAGAGCGGCTATCCGATAGATGTTGCGCTTTCTCCCGACGGCACTCTTCTCGGAGTTTCCTATACAAGGGTGGATAATGAGACCGGAAAGGTACATTCCTCCGTGGCTTTTTATAATTTCGGGGATGTGGGACAAAATGAAATTGATAATTATGTCAGCGGCTACGATTACGAGGGGGCTGTTATTCCAAGGATCAAATTCCTGAGTCACGACAGCGCGGTAGCTGTGGGTGATGACCGGATCATTTTCTATTCCGGAGACCAGAAGCCGGAGGCCGTATCTGAAAACTCAATAGATGAAGAGGTTCAGAGTCTTTACTTCGGGGAAGAAGAAACAGCTCTTGTTTTCCGCTCCGATGAAGGCGGTAATAAATACCGGCTGGTGGTATACGGGAAAAACGGAAAGCAGCTTATGGATGAAAGCTTTGAGCTTTCTTATACAGATATACAGCTAAGCAAAAAACACGCCATCATATATAATGATGCCGTATGCGAGATAATGAATTATAACGGACAGGTACGTTACGACGGACTCTTCGAGGATCCGGTCCTTTTGATGGTACCCACAGACAATATAGCGCATTATATCCTTGTAAACCGGGGAATGACACAGGAGATCAGACTGGAATGAGGATACCGGAAAACTGGGACAAGCCGTCCCCGGGTAATGATATTATCTGCGAAAAATTTGAGTATGGCAGCTTTGAGTATTCCGGCCGCCTGAAATATCGTTTATTTAAGCCCGTTCCTTCGGAAAAAGTACCGTTGGTCCTGTATCTTCATGGAGCGGACGCCTTTGGGGATGATAATGAGTCACAGCTTACTATGCATGACATAGGAACTGTTTTTGCACGTGACAGCTGGCAGGAGAGGCACCCGTCATATATTCTGGCTCCGCAGTGCAGGGCTTCGGGTCACTGGGCAGGATCGGAAAGCGGGAAAAGGCTTTGTAAGCTTATTTCATCACTTCTTACTGAGCATGATGACATTGACGAAAACAGGATCTATATTTACGGGTACAGTGCCGGAGGCATAGGGACGCTGCGACTCATAAAGGATCATCCGGATCTCTTCGCTGCAGCAATACCGATCTGTGCGGCAACTGAGCGTGAAGATCTTGAAAAGCTCGCACAGCTTCCCATTTGGCTTTTCCATGCGGCAGATGATGAGATAGTAAAGGTTTCCTATGAAGGGAATAACTTTTTTTCTTCCCAGCTTGGTTCCAGGGATATATTCAGAGAGCTTAAGGATCGCGCTCCCCTGCTTAAATATACTGAATATCCGGAAGGATTTATGCAGGAAAGATACGGGATCAATCCCCATTGCACCTGGGTTCCGGTGTCAAAGGACGAAGAAGCGCAGGAATGGCTGTTTTCAAAGAAAAAAATAAAAATTTGAAAAAATACAAATTTTCTTAAAAAAAATGTTGACTTATGCGATATGCAATGTTAATATAACTTTCGCGCCGCTTGAGGGCGGCGTGATTTTTGCCCTAAAATACGGGTGAAAACAGGCACCTTGACAAACAAACAGCAATGCAACCCTGAAAATTCCTAGATAAAAAAGGAGCACTCGCAGTTAATTCGCCTTCGGCGAAAACGAGTGCGCAGATGATGTTCCTGGCGGAACATCACAATTTTCAGAGAGAAATTCGGTTAATATGGAGCACGCACATAAGAATCCGCTTCGCGGGGTGCGTGCGCAGGTCATCAATCAAAGATTGATGACAGGAAACGCGATTAAGAAATTAGTCGGCGAACTAAATGAACCGGATCAAAACTCAAAAGTATTTTTCGAGAGTTCGATCCTGGCTCAGGATGAACGCTGGCGGCGTGCCTAACACATGCAAGTCGAACGGGGTTTTAACGCATCCGAAGCTTCGGCAGAGGATTGTTAAAACTTAGTGGCGGACGGGTGAGTAACGCGTGGGTAACCTGCCTCATACAGGGGGATAGCAGTTGGAAACGACTGGTAATACCGCATAAGCGCACGGTACCGCATGGTACAGTGTGAAAAACTCCGGTGGTATGAGATGGACCCGCGTCCGATTAGCCAGTTGGCGGGGTAACGGCCCACCAAAGCGACGATCGGTAGCCGGCCTGAGAGGGCGGACGGCCACATTGGGACTGAGACACGGCCCAG
>JHWU01000027.1 GCA_000622025.1 Lachnospiraceae bacterium AD3010
GCTCGCACATATATGCGACAGACTTTGACGAGTGTCCATCAACGAGCAGCTTCGCTGCGAGTATGATGGGTCCGGTGTCGCTGCGTTAGCAGCAGCCGGACTTTTTCGTCTTGAAAGTTTCTCCCGGTCAAAATCTTCGCCGACTAATTTCTTAATCGCGTTTATTAACCGAATTTCTCTCTGAAAATTATGATGTCCCGCCAGGAACATCATCTGCGCACTCGTTTTCGCCGAAGGCGAATTAATTGCGAGTGCTCCTTTTTTATCTAGGAATTTTCAGGGTTGCATTGCTGTTTGTTTGTCAAGGTGCTTCGCCGTTCCGCTTCTTTTAAGGATTTCGGATCCGGCTCCTGCCCGTTTTAGCTGTATTTTCGGGCAAAAATCACGCCGCCCTCAAGCGGCGCGATAGTTATAATATCATTGCATATCGTATAAGTCAACAACTTTTTTTATTTTTTTTATTATTTTTTATTTTTTCTCATTTTCCGCTTCCGGAATATAGAAAACCTTAAGGGTTTTCCCTGCTCCGGAAGCGTTTTTTATCCTGCTCAGGACTCTCCCGGATTCAGGACCCAGTTCCTGCTTTCGGTCTGCAGCCTTGCCATATGTGCAAATAATCCGCCGGCCTTCAGAAGCTTCTCCGGGGAATCCTGCTCGCTGACAGTACCGTCAGAGAGAACCACTACCTTATCAGCTCCGGCCACCGTACGCATCCTGTGAGCTATTATCAGAACTGTCTTATCCTTTATCAGTCTTGAAATGGCCCCCTGTACCTTACTTTCATTTTCCACATCCAGAGATGCGGTGGCTTCATCCAGAAGGATTATCGGAGCATTCTTTAAGAAGGCTCTTGCAATGGAGATCCTCTGCCTTTCCCCTCCTGACAGTTCGCTGCCGTTTTCTCCTATATTAGTATCATATCCGTTTGGAAGTGAATTTACAAATTCATCACAGTTTGCAAGTCTCGCTGCTTCCCGTACTTCCTCGTCCGTGGCATCCTTTC
This sequence comes from Lachnospiraceae bacterium AD3010, assembly GCA_000622025.1. Classification (GTDB taxonomy): domain Bacteria; phylum Bacillota; class Clostridia; order Lachnospirales; family Lachnospiraceae; genus NK4A144. The sequence continues at coordinate 1,004 of JHWU01000027.1, forward strand.
TGCCTACACGTATGTTTTCCATAACCGTATTATTAAAAAGCACCACATCCTGGAATACTATGGAGAAGGACGAAAGAAGTGTCTCCGGATCTATATCCTTCACATCCACACCGCCGATCAGGATCCTTCCCTGATCCGCATCCCAGAAACGCGCTGCAAGCCTTGACACAGTAGTTTTACCTCCGCCGGAGGGTCCCACAAGAGCTGTAACCTCCCCCTGCTTTGCGGTAAAGGAGACATTCTGCAATACATCCTTACCGTCTTCATAAGAGAAGCCTGCGTGATCAAAGGTTATATCATATCCACCGGGATTAAAGGAGCTGCTTCCCGTCTGCTCCTCTGCCTCATTTATGGTATTCATTCTGTCTACATTAACCTGCAGTGCATTAACGGCTCCCAGATTTATTAGAGTGCCTGACATAGGCTCATAAAGCCTGGACGCCACCAGCAGGAAGCAGAAGAACTGCATCAGGCTCAGGTTGCCTTCAAGTAAAAGCTTTGAGCCCGTCAGGGCAACAGTGGCGATACCGAATTTCAGTATCATCTGGGATGTCACCACAAACAAAGCAACCCCAAGCTCACTGAAGATGGAGCGCCTTTCCACCTCGTCAATTTTTTCATTAAGCTCCGAAAGATAGGCCTTTTCCGCGTTATTGCTCTTCAGATCCCTTGATGCCTCTATAAATTCCTGCACTCCTTCATTCAGCTCCACTTTTGCCTTTACCTGCTTACGCGTGAAAAAATTCTGCATCCTCTTTGATGTAATGACTATTATAAGAGAGATCGGAATAGGCCATACCGCTGAAAGCGCCATCCGGGGATGAAAGAAAAAGAGGCTTATTGAAATTATCAGTGTTGAAATAATGCTGCCATAATACTGGGGGATCTGGTGTGAGCTTGCATGCTCCAGAGCCTCCGCATCGGTCATTATCGCGTTGGTGAGATCCGCAAGATCCCGCTTTCCAAAGAAGGAAAGGGGAAGCTTCCTCAATTTTTCCGCAAGATTAACCCTTCTTGTACCGGACTCGGCATAGGTTGTAAAGAAGGTAGTATTGTACTGCCATATTGTTGTGAGCATTATAAGGATCAGGCAAAGCAGGATCCCGGAAATATACAGCGGCGCCTTATCCCTTAGTTCCGCTCCCTGAAGCCAATCTCCGGTGAAATTGTACATAAGCCCCACAGGAAACATCAGCGCCAGATTTGATGCCACCACTGACAGAATTGCTATGATCATATTCTTTGCCCCTTTATCGGAAAGAGCAAATTTCTCCTTTAATATACTTATCATACCGCTACACCTACCTTCCAGCTTGCTGCCTTGTTGTATTCATCCCACATCCTGCTGTAGAGACCTTTATTATGAAGGAGTTCATCATGTGTTCCTTCTTCCTCAACTCTTCCCTTGTCCATTACATATATTCTGTCGGCATTACGGACAGTTGAGAGGCGGTGGGCTATCATTATTACAGTGGACTGCTTTGTAAGCTCTCCGAAGGCCTTTTGGACAAGCGCCTCATTCTCGGGATCTGCAAAAGCCGTTGCTTCATCCAGTATCACCACCGGCGCCTTTTTCAAAATTGCCCTGGCGATGGCGATACGCTGCTGCTCCCCGCCGGAAAGATAGGTTCCCTCACTGCCGAGGACAGTATGTATCCCGTCCGGCAGACGATCAATAATGTCATCACACCTTGCAAGGCTCAGTGCCTCCTTTATCTCATCATCCGTAGCGTCCGGCTTTGCCATTTTCAGATTGTCGGCAATGGATCTTTTTAATAGTCTGCTGTCCTGGAATACATAAGAAACATTGTTCATCAGCTCCTCCTTACGCATATCGCGGACATCGGCTCCACCGATCCTCACACTTCCTTTTTCCGCGTCAAAGAACCTGGAAATCAGACCCGCTGCCGTTGTCTTTCCGCTTCCCGATGGCCCTACAAGAGCAATGATCTTATCCTCTTCCGCCTTCAGCGTAAGATCATTAACTGCCGGAGCGGCATCCTTTGTATAATGATAGGTCACGTGGCTTAATTCTACGGATGCCCCCTCCGGATGAACAGCCCTCTCCGGTTCTGGAAGAGGCTTTATATCAAAGATCTCCTTTGTTCTATTCAGAGTATCATTTAACTTCATAGTGTTCTCCGACATAAACATGATCCTGTTCATTGTTGTCACGATCACAGGTGTAAAGATCACATAGAACAGGAAATTTGTGAGAATGTCCGTGGATGCTTCACTCCCCCCTGTAAGGAACAGCACAAGACAGATAAGAAAGGCAAATGCCGAATTGATAAAAACAGTAAACAGAGTCATTGAAGGCCGCATATTCTTTGTATAACTGAAACAGAACTTTCCGTAATCATCAATGGCTTTCTTAAACCTGTGAAAGGAAAACACCGTCTGTCCGAAGGTTTTTACCACAGGAATGCCGCGGACATACTCCACCGCTTCATTACTCATTTTTTCAAGTGCATCCTGATAACGCTTCATATCCTCTTCCATCCGGGGTCCTGTCATCCGCATCATACAGGCAAAGGCCGTGAAGAGAGGTATCAGGCAGGCCACACCGAATCTCCAGTCATAAATGAAGAGCATTATTATCATACAAACCGGGGTAACAACCGCCTGGATCATATCCGGCAGATTATGTGCAAGCATTGTTTCCGTGGATCCCGTAGTTTCAAGCACCACCCGGCGAAGCTTACCGGATCCCATTTCGTCCGCAAAGCCCACCGGTAGCAGCGAAATATGGGAAAGCAAAGCCTTTTTCATTCCCGAAGCAGTCCTGAACGCCGCCAGATGCGAACACATAAGAGCTGCGAAATAGATAAGCATGGTAATAAGTGAAAACCATACCGCCATCCATCCGTAATGAATGATATTTGATGCTTTTCCAATGTCCTGCCCTGTCTTTAACACCTCATTGATTATCCGCCATAAATATACGAAGGGCATCAATCCCGTAACCGCACTTAAGCCGGAAAGGACAAAGGACAGACAGGTCAGTACTTTGTATCCTCCGGCATAATCCAGAACCTCACTCAGAGCTCCTCTTTTCTTTTCTCTCATCCTAACCTCCATTTCGATCGGTGATCGTATCTTTGATCTGACCGCTGTCGATCACCCCGTTTTGATCACTAACAAAAAGAAAAAAGGCCCGAAGGCCTTTTCAACATCCCATTATGTAGTGCCACCCCGGCAGGAAGAATTCCTCGATGGTTTTCAGGTGGTGCATTGCTTTTTCCAGCGGATAATTATGAGCTACCGGTTCAAAAATCGCGGTCGTATATGCACTCATCAGAATATGCAGCTCATCCTCACTCACATCCTTTACCGGAAAGCCCTGTTCCCGCAGCCTTTCGAAGGTTTCCATCATGATCCTCTGATGCTCCATCACAAGCTTATTGACAAAGTCTTCATACTTTGTTCCCTGTGAACAGCAGATGATCAGACGGAACTCGTCCATATTGGGATAAACCACCTCCCGGATCATGTCCACCTCATTATCCTTCCACATCTCATCATAGTTTCCGGAAAGAAGACCGTCATAGCCTCTTTTGATGTGGGACTCCATCCAGGCATCGAATTTCTCGATTGCAGGGTCAACAAGCTCTGAAAAAATGGCCTCCTTATCCTTGAAATGACGGTATAAGCCTCCCGATGTGATCCCGGCTCTTGCCGCGATCGAGCGAGTCGACGCATTCTGGAATCCCTTCTCGAGGAACTCCTGCTTTGCTGCCGGAATTATACGATTATGACTTTCCGTCTTGTCCTTGGGCATGGCTGCCTTTCTTTCAGAATGATTATTAGTGATCGCTGTTAGCGGTCAGTGATTACTATAAAGCCGAAAGTCAGAATTGTCAATACCCATCTTGTATCAATATTTTGAGTATAATCCTCTAACTTATGTCTTTTTATGTCTAATTTAGAGGATTATCTCGAATAATTTGGAGATAATCCTCTAACTTTTATTCGGCATAAGTAATAACTCTTATTTTTTCAAGACCTTTTTATCCCTGCGGATACACAGAATAAGAACCACCAGCGCGACGAGCGATATGATCCTGCCGGGGATGGTACCCTGGGGCAGATACTTCATTTCGACGCTGTGGTCTCCCGGGGCGGCGTCAAAAGACATTAGTATCCCCGCTGCCTTTTTCTGCTCTGTCTCCTTCCCGTCTACGTAAATTCTCCAGCCTTTGTCGTATGGCAGTGAAAGGGTCACGACTCCGCCATCCTCCGGAACGCGGATCTTTCCCTTTAGATGTGATGATGTGATCTTCGTAAGAGACGCGGGATTTGAACGCACCTCAGACATGAGGGCGTCCACCTTGTCCCTGTCCTCGAAGTAAAAGAATGAATCTCCCAGTGACAGGCTGTCATCAGCAAGCTTTATACTTATGGTGATCTCAGGCGCTTTCTTCGTTTTATGGAAGCTCACGATATTCCATCTGTAACGGGAGAAATACTCTCCGAAGCTTATCTCGTTCCTGAAAATCTCGGCGTTCTGGATCTTATCCGAGTCAAAGAATCCGAACAGATTCTGTTCCCAGTTATCAATCTTTATCCCGGTTATTATCCAGGCCTCCTTATCCGGATCCTGCTTCTCATATATGGTATAGTCCCCTTCTTTTCTCTCATTTAAGTTTACCGTATCTACGTACAGTACTTCTGCCTTCCTGAAGATCCCGTTCTCCTTTCCGTTCAGGCTGTCGGCAATGGCCTCCTGCAGCAGGAAGGGATCCGCATTATAGGCATTGTAGTTGATATCCCTGATCTTTTCCGTTGTGTTGAACATAAGGGGAAGGGCAGAATTATTTCTGAAGACGGAAATGTCCTCATCCTTTAGGAGCCTCTCATACTTGTTGGGCGTGGAGGGAAACTGGGAAAGAATATAGCGTACCCCAAGAAAGCTCTCCAGGAAATCCGTTGTGGATTCATTATAAAAGGACCAGTTTCCGTTATTCCGAAATCCCAGCTTGCCCATAAAGTTGATCTTTTCCTTCTTCTCACTTGAGCTGAAATGGGAGAGTCCTGCATAGTCAAACTGCATAGCATCATTATTGGTTCGCCTGAAGGTTTTCTCTATACGGTAAAGCTCATTAGGTTCAAGGAAAGTATCACTATCCTCATAGCAGAGCTTCAGCCTCTCCTCCGTCCTTTCAAGATAATCCTGATACTCAGAAAGCGAAGAAAGCCCGTAGTAATTCATAACATCCTGATAATTTACGGTAAGGTCCGCAAGCTGGATGATGCTAAGAAGCAGGGGGAAAATGAGAGAAATCCCCCGTTTCTCCGATAAGGGTCCCTTCAGTACAGCAATATATGCCCTATGGGCACAAAGGATCATAAGGAAGGACAGCATATAGGAATATCTGTAAGGAAAGCCTATGGGCTGATTGAAGCCATGCCAGGCAACGTTTAACAGATTTATCCAGAAATTGCCTATGAGAAACAGGCAGAAAGCAAGAGCCACCAGCCTCTCCTTCAGCGGAAAGCCCTTATATAACAGAAAGACCAGAAAAAACACCACCGTCAGAGTCCCGCAGAAGACATTCGGAAGACCCGTACTCACATTTCCGTCAAAAGCACAGGCGAAAAACTGACGAGGCAGACGGGTAAGGGAAAAGGTACGGAAGATCCCAAAGGAAAAGCTGTTTTTCTCGCCCTTAAGGGACAGCACCGCAGGAAGCAGATTGAATGCGCTTAGCAGTACTGCGATAAGTGAGCTCCCGGCAAAGGAAAGCACCGCTCTTTTATCCGGCCCTCTTTTTATCTCCTCCGATACAAAGAAAAGAAATGCGAAAATGCAGATCATATAGCCGGAGTAATAATTAAAAAAGACAGCACAGGAAAGCGTGATAATATACAGAAGCTTTTTTTCCGGTTTATCAATAAGCTCGAGAAGCCCCAAAATGATAAGAGGAAAGAGGATCAGATTTCCGGAATACATTGTAAGCTGGAAGTAGGTCGCCGCAAAACCGCACAGGGCATAGGAAACGGAAAACAGCACAGATCTGACATCCGCCTCATATTTTTCCGCTAAAAGGACTGCCATTGTCAGAGAAGATAAGGCAGCAGTAAGGACAATAACTAAAGATTCCGCCACCGGCAGCATCGAATTCGGGAAAAACAGGGTAATGATATTTAAAGGAGACAGGTAATAGTAGGCGGAAAAGCCCGCCATGGATCCTCCCAGATTTTTACTGAAGGAATATGAAAAGTCATTGTTTCCGGTAACAATGGTTTTCAGATACGCGAGATAATCCACGAACTGGTATTCCATATCTCCGGTCATTACCGTTTTATCCCCGAAGGGCCAGATCCCATGGATCGCAAATATCATGATCAAAAGGATCACGGGAATAAAGAAGGATAAGAGATACAAACACACTCTCTGTTTTTTGTCTGTCATCCCTTATCCTCCGATAATTCCTTAATTCTTTCCGTAGATCAAAGCTTGAAGAATTCCAGATCTTCTTCCAGCTTCTTTGCAAGGTCATTAAGATCAGCCGCAGACTGCGAAAGAACATTGACCGTTGCATTCAGCTCCTGCATAGATGCGCTTGTCTCCTCTGTAGACGCTGCGTTTTCCTGGGATATTGCGGAAAGCGAATCCATTGCATCCACTATGATGGTCTTGCTGGCTGCACTTTCTTCAGAAAGCCCGGAAATCGTGGATACGCCGTCAACAGTGGATCCCACGCCGTTTATCAGTTCATTTATGGTATTGACCGTGTTGTGGAGAACCTCGTTTACGCTGTTTCCGATCTCCGTAACCTCTCCGGTCTTGGTAATAGCGTTTTTAGATTGGCTAAGGAGCTTTGACATCTCGCTCCTTATCTCCTCCGCAGTCTGGGCGGATTCTGTGGCAAGCTTCCCTATCTCCTCAGCCACAACCGCAAAGCCCCGTCCTGCTTCTCCGGCTCTTGCCGCTTCGATGGAGGCATTGAGGGCTAAAAGATTTGTCTGCGAAGCAATGGTTGTTATGCCGTCAACCCTTTCATTAACCGCGTGAACTGCCGCATTTGTAGCATTCATTCCATCTGTGATCTCCTGCATTGCGGCACTCATGTTGTCCATATTTGTGGAGAGCCGGGTCAGTGCATCTGCAGAAGAGGTACTGGAGTCATTCATGGATGATGCTGTCGACGCCAGGTTCTCGGCATTATTGGCAACATTCTGTATAGCATCGGACAGAGTCCCGATATTCTCCGTTGCTCTCTGTATGGTATCTGCCTGCTCTGTGGCACCCTTTGCAACCTCCTGAACCGCCTCGGATACGTCATCCGTGGTCTGGCTTATCTGCCCGGCTGTCTCCGCAAGAGCCTGAGATGACTCGCTAAGGGAATTCATAACATTTTTCAGATCCGTCACCACTCCCCTGACATGATCCAGGACGCTATTGGTATTATCAACAATATTTCCGAATTCATCCTTTCGGCCCTCGTATCCCCTGATCTCCTTAAACTCACCCTCTGCAAAAGCAGAAAGGCTTTTATTTATGGCGTTTATGGGTCTCACAAAGGACTGCGCAGTGACAAGTACTACGACCACTGCAAGTATGATAAGAACAACTCCGATAACTGCGATCACAAGGGCACTGGATCTGGCATGGGCCGTAGCATCTTTCAGGTTAATGGCGTTAACCACCCTCCACCCCGATATTGGCTCCTTAATATATGCCATCATAGCCGTATATCCCCTGCCGGTGTCGGCAGTGTATGTACCCTCATCCAGTCCGGAGGTCATAAACTGGGACTTGCTTCTGTCGTCTTCCTCTCCCGCTGCAATCGAATACTGTGAATGGGCGGCCACTATACCCGTGCTGTCCGCCAGGAAGCCGTCGGCTGTGGCTCCCGCCAGGAAATCATGGAGATACTCAAGATCCACGTTTCTCTGAACAATACCGATCACCGCCGTTCCGTCGCCGTTATATACAGGTGTTGACAGGGTCATTATGCGGCTTCCGCTGGATTTACTCACTATCATATCGGAAGCATAGTGCTTTCCGGCCATTGCTTCCTTAAAGTAATCCCTTTCCGCAACATTCACACAATCTCCCTTTGTCCGGAAGAGCTGCTGTCCGGAAGCGTCAGATACCGCAATGACATTTCCGTCTCCAAAGTGGTCATTCACCACGTTCATGTAGTAAATGATGTCCTCCTCCAGTCCGTCAAAATTCTCTCCGGACAAGAACATCTTTAACTCCGGGGACGCTGCCACGGCATCTATTGCAGCAAAGTTTTCATCCAAAGTCCCGGAAAACTCCGCTTCAATCTGGCGGCAGGTGAGCATATTCTGGAGACCCGCATCCTCCATTGCCTTGTCCGTGATGGACCTGTAACTGATGATTAGAAGCACCGCTCCCATAATTATAAGCGGTACCAGCGACATAATGAGAAGCTGCGTCCTAACCTTAAATTTTGACATTTTTCTCTCCCTTCATAAAACCTGCATTGTCTATGCACGCTCTATACTTGCGATAAAGTATATCACTTTCCCAATAAATCCGACAACCTTGCAAATTCTTCCAGCGAAAGCTGCTCTCCCCTTACGGAAGCACCTTTCCCGAGAGTATCTATAGCTTTGACGATCTCCTCCGTAGAATTAGTGATACCCGGATAATTTTTCAGCCCGTTTGCAAGGGTTTTCCGGCGCTGGTTAAAAGAGGCTCTTATGATATCGAAAAGAAGCTTCTCGTCTGACACTCTGACCGGCGGTTCCTTCCTGACTTTGAGGTGCATCACGGTTGAAGAAACCTTTGGTCTGGGGATAAAGCATTCCGGTGGAACCTCCATTACCGCTTTTGCCTCGGTGTGATATGAAACAGCAAGGGTCAGTGCTCCGTAGGTCTTTTTCCCGGGAAGGGAAAGCATCCTGTCCGCCACTTCCTTCTGCACCATAACCGTCATGCTGTCTATAAGAGCCTTTGATTCCATAAGCCCCATAATGACCGGAGTCGTAATATAGTAAGGCAGATTTGCAACGACCCTGATACAGCCGCCCTGCTCCCTTCCCCGTAGCAGCTCTCCTATGTCGGTTTTCAAGATATCGGAGTTGATGATACGGACATTTTCCCTTTGTCCTACGCTTTCCTCGAGCACGGGAATGAGCTTTTTATCTATCTCAACCGCTATCACCTCTCCCGCGCTTTCGCTCAGAAATGCCGTCAATGCTCCGGTTCCGGGCCCGATCTCCAGGACCGTATCCTCCTTTGTGACCTCCGAAGCCTCAACTATGCGCCGCAGCACATTTTCATCCCTTAGAAAGTTCTGTCCGTACTTTTTCTGAGCCCTGACATCATATTTTTTTATTACTGCAGCTGTCCCGCTCAAAATACCCCCGCGTCATATCAATTCATCCGGTGCAATCCGGTAAAGCCTGAATGCATTCCGGTACGTTGCTTCACAGACTTCTTCCTTTGATATTCCCTTTATTTCCGCGATCTTTTCCGCAACGAGATTTAAGTATCCCGAGTAATTCCGCTCACCCCGGTGGGGTACGGGTGCGAGGTAGGGGCAGTCCGTTTCCAGCACTATACTCTCCAAAGGTACTGCTTCAGCCACCTCCTTCAATGCCTTTGCATTCTTAAAGGTCACAACCCCGCCTATCCCAATGAAAAAGCCCTTCTTCACATACCTCTCTGCCATTTCCCTTGATGCCGAGAAGCAGTGAATGACTCCTCCCATATCCTCCGCATGGCATTCCTCCAGGATATCGTAAGTGTCCTGTACCGCATCCCTGGAATGGATGATCACCGGTTTATCAAGCTCCCTTGCGAGTTCAAGCTGTCTTCTGAACCAGAATGCCTGATCTTTTTTATCCGGACCTTCCTCCCAGTAATCAAGACCGATCTCCCCAATAGCCACTATCCTGTCATTACTCCGCGTTTTTTCGGCGATCTCCGACATAACGCCCTCATCAAGCCCTTCTATTTCCGAAGGATGGATCCCAAGGGCCCCGTAGGCAAAGGGAAAACTCCTGAGAATTTCAAGGGTGCCGTCTAAAGACTTCCTGTCAGCGGACACATTCACAAAATGTGAAACCCCCTCCGAACGTGCTTTCTCTATTATGCTGTCCCTGTCCTCAGCATATCTTTCATCATCATAATGACAGTGGGTATCAAATATCAAGGGAACTCTCCTAAAGATTATAGAAAAAAACTATAGGTTCTTATCAAAAAATACTGTATTTACAATCCTTTTCTTTTGTGATAGATTTGCAGCCATGAGTACACTAACAACAAAAAGAATAACGGTAACCGCACTTTTTCTTGCGATGAATATCGCAATGAGCTCCTTTGGCATCCCTGTGCCGGGAGGACATCTGTATCTCTGCGATGCAGTCATCTGCCTGGCAGCCATCCTCTTAAATCCTCTCGAAGCTTTCGTGGTGGGAGGTATCGGCTCCTTCCTTGGGGATCTGCTGTTTTACCCTTTGCCCATGTTCGTGTCTTTAGTCACACACGGACTTCAGGCAGTGGTAATATCCCTGTTTTCACATAAGCTTATGCCGCACCACCGCTATGCCGGCGCGCTGACAGGCGTTATCATAGGCGGAGTGATCATGGTAACAGGCTATACCCTCGGAAAGATCTTTGTTTACAGTACCTTTGAGTACGCTATGATAAAGCTTCCATACGAAATAGCCCAGGCAGCTCTGGGAGGGATACTTGGAATGTTCCTCTGCTTCCGCTGCGGGATACAGAAGCTCTTCAACAAATACTTTTCCTGAAAGATTCTTCGTTTCGGTATTACAACTCTATTCCGTCCTTAAGCGCCAGTTCTCTGGCGCTTTCTACTGAATCCACGCCAGTGGCGTTCTTTATCGGCGCAAATTCATGCTCTCTTATAACCTCATAGGGAAGACAGCTGTCCAGCTGGTGTATCATATCCAGGACCAGCTGCTCAAATTTGTAGCCGTTGGGTTTTTCCGGCTTGACTGTACTTCCGTCCTCTGCCATGTATTTGATCTTTTTCTCAACAACATGAAGAGGCATACGGTCTTCACTGACCCTGTCAAGCTCACTCACATGGAAAAGATAGTTCAGGATAACGCCAAAATTATATGCAGGCTCCCCGTTCTCATCCTTTTCATCCATCATCTCCTGTGAAAGATCATAGTACTCCACTATTGAAGGCTTCCCGTCCTCAAGGCACATAACTCCGATCTTTTCATCGGGCGCAGCCTTCTTCACCACCTTTGCACCCACAGATGCCTTGCCCAGAACGGTCGCTCCCACGAAGCAGGGATCCAGGATCCTCTGCAGGATATTATCCACAGCAAAAAGATCTATCCATTCAATGCCTTCATTGGCAAGAACCTTGTCAAGACCGGCACGCACCATGGATGAATACCAGCCGCCGTTACCGTTGGGTGAAGTAAATAGCCTGCCCTTGTCCTCCATATAGAGCTTTCCGTTAAAGTCACAGGCCGGCGCCATGCTCTGCTTAAAGAATGTGACCCGTTCCTCCTTATAACCGAAGAACTTCTTTTCCTTCAGAAATTTTACGGTGGCTTCGTGATTTGCCTCACTGGTCATAATGAAAAGACGGATCCAGGTATCGGTCTCATGCACTACATCAAGGAGATTCTCTATGATCCGCTGGAAAATGTACACAGGCTTATTTATCCCGATATCATACATTCCCTTGGGATTGTCGGAGCCCAGCCTTGTTCCCATTCCTCCCGCGAGAAGCAGTGCGGCGGTTTTCCCTTCGCGGATGACCCTTACTCCTTCGTCATGAAATTCCTTCTCCCGGGATAAGATCTCTGCTCTCTGCATAACCTTAAGCGGAGAAAAAACTCCTCTTTTCAGGCCTTTTTCCGCATCACCTATGTGCTTCAGTACACTGAGGTCCGTCTCCTCTATCTGGCTTAAAAGCCTTTCACGCGCTTCACTGTCCAGCTCGTCAAAATACTTCAATACATGCTCCTGTCCGTATTCTGCAAGCTTCTTTTCCGCTGCTTCCCTGGTCATAGCTTTTTCCTCCGTAATAAGGCTGCCCGCAGAGGGACAGCCTTTTCTTAAACATATTCCGTCGCTTTTTCAGCCTTACTTCCCGGCTTATGGCTTCGGGTGTCCGCAGTTGGTACAGAACTTACCCTCGTTCTTTGTTCCGCAGTCAGGGCAGAACCACTGTGCCGATTCTGCGGGTGCCGGTGCCGGTGTTCCGCAGTTGGTGCAGAACTTTCCGCTATTCTGGGTATTGCACTGGGGACATACCCAGCCGCCGGGTGCTGCTGCCGCCGCGGGAGCTGCTGCCGGAGCAGGTGCTGCGCCCTGAGGTGCCTGTGCGCCTGCCATCTGGAAAAGCTGTCCTGCGTTCATTCCCCCTGCATTTGCTGCCATATTCATGCCTGCAAAGCCGAACATTGCGCCGCCTGCGCCCTCGTTCTTTGCAGCATCCTGCATAGCCTGAGCCTGTGCGCCCACAAGGGTTGCGGCTGCCATACCGGGATTCCTGTTGATGGCATTTCTCTGAGCCTCTTTGATCATCCTCTCGTCTTCTTCGTCTGCCTTAATGGAAGAAACACCGAAGGAGGCGATGGCTATTCCTCTGTGTTCTGACCACTTCTTTGAAAGGATCTCATTTAATGCATCCGCTATCTCATTGGTATGTCCGGGAACCTCGCTGTAGCGGACGCCCTTTGCGGATATCTGCGCAAACGCAGGCTGAAGTGCTGTCAGGAGCTCTGACTTCAGCTGTGAATCGATCTCTTCTCTCTCATAAGCATCAGATACATTTCCGCATACATTAGTATAGAAGAGAACCGGATCAACTATCTTGTAGGAATACTCTCCGAAGCACTTGACTGAAATATCGATATCAAGACCTATATTATTATCTACAACACGGAAAGGTACGGGATTTGCGGTTCCATACTTATTTCCAATGATCTCCTTTATATTTACGAAATAGATCCTCTGATCCTTCGGGGCATCACCGCCGAAGGTAAAACGCTTGCCGACATTCTTAAAGGAATCTATGATCCCCTTTCCGAGACCGCCGCTGAAGATTGAAGGCTCTGTTGAAGCGTCATATGTAAATTCTCCGGGCTCCGCGCAGACCTCGGCAACCTTTCCCTGGTCAACGATGATCATACACTGACCCTCGTTAATGGCGATCACCGATCCGTTGGTAATGATGTTTTCTTCGCCCTTTGTGTTTGAAGACTGTCTCTTTTCACTGGTTCTTTTCTGTCCCTTTACCACCAGAATGGTCTCATCGATGGAGTCACAGTAAAAATACTCCTTCCACTGGTCAGCAAGAACGCTGCCGGCAGCATTGCCTATTGCTCTGATTAATCCCATAGTACCTCCTCTGTCTTATAAGACAATGATTTCCTCATAGTATACCACATTTATCTTCTGAAGAAAGAGAAGAAACCACCCTTTTTCTTTTTCTCTTCCTTCTTTTCGGCAGAAGCCCTGTTTTCATTAACTGTACGCTTATTCCCGGGCTCCTGTCCGGTATCATATCTCCCGCCGGATCCGGCATCGGCATTGAACAGCTTCCGGACCTCTCCCACGTAGTAGAAGGAGCCGAAAATACAGATCACATCATCCTCCTCCGCCTGTGACAGTGCCATCCGTACCGCAGTCTGTACGGAATTGCAGGGAGTGGCGGTAAGACCCGTCGCGGAATGGATGAACTGCGCAAGCTGTGCGGCGGGAAGTGCCCGGTCGGAAGCAGGCGTCACCGTGAAAAACTTTTTGGCAAGATGGGCGACCTCCGCCGTCATACGGTCATACTCCTTATCTCCGAGTACTCCCATAATAAAAATGACCTTCTGTTCTTCCCCGAACTGGGATTCGAGACTCCGGGCAAGGACCATTGCCCCTTCTTCATTGTGACTTCCGTCAACTATTACCGTGGGATCATTCTGCAGAAGCTCAAATCTTCCCGGGATACGGGTATTCTTAAGACCCCGTCTCATTGAATCATCGGTTATGTCTTCGTAACCTCTGGTATAGAGTATTTTTGCCGCTCCTATTGCAAGAGAAGCATTTCCCACCTGATAGATACCCGGAAGTGCGATCTCAAGATCCTTCTGTCCGGGCAGGTCGAAAAACTGTCCCCTTAAGCTTATCTCGTTTATCTTCGTCGGGAGTATGGTGCGGTGAAGCCAGGCCTTCCTTTCATTGCAGACATTTTCAAAGACCGTCTCCACCTCCTTAGTCTGGGGATACATGATAATATCCCCGTTTTCCTTTATGATCCCCGCCTTTTCATACGCGATCTGCTCCAGGGTCTCCCCGAGGATCTCGGTATGGTCGTAGCTTATTGTGGTAAGGATTGCCAGATCCGGGGTTTTTATCACATTTGTGGCATCCAGTCTTCCCCCGAGTCCTGTTTCAAGAACCACAACATCCACCTCCTGCTCCAGAAAATAGAGGAAGGCCATGGCCGTGATTATCTCGAATTCGGAGGGATACTGTATCCGGTCCCTCTTCATATCCTCCGCACGCTCTTTTACAAGCCCCGTAAGGAAACCGAAATCATCCCCTGAGATAAAGGACGGTTCCTTTCCGGGAGAAAGGATCTCAATTCTCTCTGTATAATCCGTAAGATGCGGGGAGGAGTAAACTCCGGTCTTATAGCCGCTTTCCATAAGTATACGGCTTAGAAAAGCTGCCGTGGAGCCTTTGCCGTTAGTACCGGCTATATGTACAAACTTGAGCCTGTCCTGCGGATTTCCGAGGCGGATAAGAAGCTCAGTTATGGCTGACAGATTGTACGGTTCCTGACCGTTTGCTATGGAACGGGGTGAAAACTTCGGCACCCTGTCCAGATACTGCACAGCCTGTTCATATGTCATTTCCTGCATGATGATATATTCCTTTAAATTTTTTACTGTGATACTGCACTTCTTCTGACCAGACTGTTTACCGGTCCGGCTATGGCAGCGATGATAATGATATTTACCGGTATCATGACCAGCTCTTTAATGAGCCTCATGGAAAGCACCGCCACATATCCCCCGCTCCCATAAAGAAGAGTAAGCCAAAGGGAGTTTAAGAGCAGGTTTACAGCTACCGTATTTATAATGACCGCCATGCTTATCCTGCTCAGACTATAAGCCGCTCCGGATCTGTTGTGCAGAAACAGCCCGAATATAACTCCGCTTAAGATCCCGGAAAGGGTAAACCCGGGAAAAAAGGGTCCGGTTGGCTTAACTATGTATCCTCCAATATCTGTCAATGCTCCGGTTATTGCTGCTATGCCTGGTCCGAACAAAAGTCCGGCTGCCGCAAGCGGCGGAGTAGAAAAGCGTATCTCGATAACACTGCTTATCGGAACCTTTAAGAAACCGGCAATGATCCCAATGGCAACAAGAAAAGATGCCAGAGTCAGTGTACGCAGGTTCTTTATTCCGGACATTTGTCGTCCCTCCTTGCGCTATTTCTTAGCCCCATGCTTCTGTGCGATGCAGGTTCCACCGACGGAGATCGCCGTACCCCCCTCCGGAACCGTTATTTCAGCCGCACTCTTTAAGGGCGATTTTCCCCCGTCCCCCTGAGCCGCAATACTGACGGAATCCTTAACATTTCCGTCCGCATCCATTACGGTTACCGTACACATATTATCCGCCATTCCAACGGTATAGTCACCTGCATCCAGGGCCGTGGTCGTCCCCTCCACCAGCTTGAAATAATCAACGCCCTCTCCGGGTGTGGAACGCATATTGGCGGTATTCACATCCGGGAGATCCGCAACACCCTCGTCTCCCCGGCTTCCGCCCATTCCTGCGGCACCTGTTCCGAGGATCCTGGTAAGATTGTCATTTTCTGCGATACTGTCCTTTCCCGTCTTTCCGCAGGAGGTAGAGGTAAACAGCAGGGCAGCTATCATTATCAAAACCGCAGCCTTCTTTACCATGTTAATTCTCCGTTAAGTATTTTTTCCAGGGCGTGCTCCACGGTATCCGTGTGGTATTTCCCCAGCCCCTTTACGCTTGCCACCGCAGTATCCATTGTAATGGGACAGCCTGCCATTTCCAGCATTTCCCTGTCATTTTCATTATCTCCGAAGCAGAGCACATTTTCCGGAGGTATCCCGAGCCTGCTCAATACTTTTTCAAGTGCGAGGCCCTTATGTACGCCGGGAGGCATAAAGTCCAGCCATTCGCTGCCTCCGGTAACAACCGTACATTTTCCGGCGAACTCGTCTTTCCAGTTTCTTATCTGTTCATCCGTAAGTCCGGTCTTTACATAGGCAGAGATCTTAAAGAAAGGCTCTCTTTTATCCCTGACATCCTTAACCCGTATAACATTATTCTTAACGGTAAATCTCAACAGCTCATAGTATTCGAGATCCCTGTCAGGTATTATACTCGTATTCACCCCGGATACAAGAACCTCTGCACCGGGAACCGCTTCGATGGCGTCAATTATCTCTAAGGCCAGGGAATCCTCCATCTCCTCACGGCTTATCATTTCCCCGTCTATAAAGGTCAGACAGCCGTTTTCGCAGATATATCCTATTTCCTGCCGGACCGGGGAAAACAGTCTCTGAAGATTTGCGTACTGCCTTCCGCTGGCTGCAAAAAAAATGATCCCCCGCTCAGTGAGACGATGTATAAGACCCGGTGCCGCATCCGTAAGTTCCTGACTTCCATTCAGTAAAAGGGTTCCGTCCAGATCACAGGCTATTATTTTTAATTTATGCATAGATCCGCGCAGAAGCTCCACGGCACATAAAACCTCCGCCCTCGTTTTGTCGTTTATTATAATAACCTAAACACAAGAAAAAATGTATATATTTTTGACGTTTTTTGTATTATACTCTTAGACAGGGGTTTTGGGGGAAATGATCATTTTTTAATATGGCGCTGGTACAAAAACTCAAAAACTTCATAATGATGGATGTGGCGGATGAAAACGAAACAAAAAAAGCATCTGTCATTATGCGCTGCTCTACTCTATTCCTGTATATATTTTTTACTGTGCAGACCGTCGTGCTGTTTGTGACCGGGTATCCTATGGCTGCAATAGTAAGTATGCTGTGTCTTGTGGGATATATAGCGGCTTTTTCCATGACCTATCAGGGATACACGATACTTACCCAGCATTTCATTGAGCTTCTGACCTTAGGCTGGGTTGCGGCATTTGTGGCGATAATGGGCTGGGACTGTTCATATCAGCACATGATCTTCTCCCTGATGCTCTTTTCCATCCTTACCTCCTACCGGAATTTCCTGTATAAAGCTGTTTTTTCTGCCTTCCTCTGTATTTTCAGACTGGTGCTTTACTTCTATATCCATTTTCATCCCGCTGTTTATACGGTGGACAAAGGCACCATGTATTTACTTAATATAATTAATACCTTTTCCACCTTCCTTCTGTTCTTTATCATTGCCTTCCTTTTCTCCAAGGATTCCATGGAAATGGAAGAAAAGCTGGTGAAATATAATAAGAAGATAGAGAAGCTGGCAAAGACCGATGCCCTTACAAAGCTTCCAAACAGACGGGATGCTATGGAACGGATAGAGAAGCTTTTGAAAAAGTCAAGGGATGTGGACTTCTATCTGGATATCGCCATCGGAGATATAGATTATTTTAAAAAAGTAAACGATACTTACGGCCATGAAGCCGGTGATGCGGTGCTCGTGCAAATGGCGGAAATACTGAAGAATGATATGGGAGATGAGGGTTTCGTTGCCAGATGGGGAGGAGAGGAATTCCTCTTTGTTTTCACAACCATGAACGGGGATGATGCTGCCATGCGGCTGAATGACCTGAAGACGAAGATCTCCCAGACCGTATTTAAATACAATGATATCACCATGAAGCTTACCATGACCTTCGGACTGGAGGAATATGACTTCCATAATTCCATAGATGATGTGATAAATTCCGCGGACGAGAAGCTGTACCTCGGAAAAACCGGCGGAAGAAACCAGGTGGTATTTTAAATTTTTCTATTCATCATTGTCCATCTCTGTGGTATAATCAGAAAACAAGAAAGATTTTCGGGAGAGTTAAGAAAATGGTCTACACTTGCAAGAAATGTCTGTTTATGTTTGACCGCGTCGGCCTGGTGGAGAGGTGTCCGGACTGCGGAAGTGAGAATTTCAGACCTGCTTCAAAGGATGAGAAGGCAGAGTTTGAGCGTTTTCAGAAAGAATTCAGTAAGAAGAGCGAAGACCGCACGGCCTGAGCATTATTGCCGGGTTCTTCGGCGGTTTTCCTTCTCTTTCGTATCTGTATAGATTCCGGCAGGTTTTACCTGCTTTTTATGTTACATTTATTTCCGGCATCAGCTCGGTTCTTATTATCTGCATCATTGAGTCCAGATCTTCCAGTTCCTTTTCGGAAAATCTTTTCCTGCATCTTTCAACCACAGTATCTATGTAATCCTGACTTATACGGTAATATCTCATATATTTTTCAGTCGGACAGAGGTGGAATTCTCTCTTATCATTTTCCGACTGCTTTTTTTCTATATAGCCTTTTTTCACAAGGCTGTTTACCTTGTAAGCAGCATTAGGGCTGGAAATCCCCATCAAGTGCGCAAACTCGGATACGGTTGGCTCCCCAAGGTACTTTATGCACTCCATGGAAAAGGACTCAACCGCCGTCAGGGTCGCTTCTTTGGTCTCAAATTTTGAATATATCTGCATATAGAAATATACCCGCAGGGCACTGTACAGATCATTCAGTGATTGGCTGAGCACGCTTATTTCCCCTCCGCTCCGGTTAAGGCAAACGTGAGCTCGGCACGGACTGCAAGAGCTCCGTTCACTCTTGCTTCGGCTTTTCCGATGCCAACAGGCCCCTTCATTTCGATAAGCTCGCAATAAAGCTCCAGAACGTCCCCGGGCTCTACCTGTTTCTTGAACCTTGCGTTCTTTATTCCGCCGAAGAGAGCGAGCTTCCCCCTGTTTTCTGGAAGTGAAAGCATTGCTACCCCTCCGGTCTGGGCAAGAGCTTCTATTATAAGTACTCCCGGCATCACCGGACGCCCCGGAAAATGCCCGCGGAAAAAGCCTTCGTTCATTGTAACGCATTTCCTTCCCCTGGCCCATTTTCCGGGTTCAAAATCTTCTATCCTGTCCACCAGGGCAAAGGGATATCTATGTGGAAGTATCTCCGCTATCTCCGTTGCGGATAAGGTTTTCGGGGTTCTTGCTTCATCACTCACTTCATTCACACTTTCTTGAATATAAGACAGGCATTATGCCCTCCAAAGCCAAGGCTGTTACTCAATACATAGTTTAAATCGGCATTTATGCCCTTACCCGGTACATAATCCAGGTCGCACTCGGGATCAGGTATTTTGTATCCTACTGTGGGGGGAATAAACTGATGATTAAGCGCCTGAACGCAAAATACTGCTTCAACTCCGCCGGCTCCTCCCAGAAGATGTCCTGTCATGGATTTCGTGCTTGAAACCTTAAGCTTCCTTGCGTGTTCACCGAAAACCTTCTTTATCGCTTTGGTCTCTCCCGCATCATTAAGATGTGTGGAGGTTCCATGAGCGTTGATATAGTCAATATCCTCAGCCTTTATCCCCGCATCGCTTATGGCAAGCTCCATACAGCGTCTACCGCCTTCTCCCTCCGGATCCGGCGCAGTTACATGATAGGCGTCGCAGTTTGCGCCGTAACCAACGATCTCCGCAAGTATTCTCGCTCCCCGTGCTCTTGCATGCTCTTCCTCTTCAATAACGAGTATTCCGGCACCCTCTCCCATTACGAAGCCGCTTCGTTCAGCATCAAAGGGAATGCTGGCACGATCCGGATCCTCAGCCTTAGAGAGAGCCCTCATACTGGCAAAGCCTCCCACTGCAATGGTTGAAACGGCGCCCTCAGTACCGCCGCATATCATCACATCCTCGTAGCCGTCCCTTATCCGGTGAAAAGCATCTCCGATAGCATTGCTTCCTCCCGCACAGGCTGTTACGGGACAGGAGCACATGCCCTTAAATCCGTATCTTATGGCAACGCTTGCCGCCGCCATATTGGCTATCGTCATGGGGATATAGTGAGGGTTTATGCGTTCAAAGCCCTTCTCAAGTCCCCTGTCATGCTCCTTCTCCGTTAAACCTATGCCGCCTATACCGCTTGAAATGATGACTCCGGCTCTCTCATCGGGATTTTCCTTAGAGATCCCGAGTCCGCTCATTAAATACGCTTCCTCTGCAGCATATAGCGCATACTGGGTAAAGAGGTCACAGGTTCTCTCTTCCTTCTTTCCGAATTTGCCGGCGAAATCCAGATCCTTTACCTCTCCCGCAAGCTTTACGGAAAGATCTGATACATCGAAACGGCTTATCCTTCCTATGCCGTGCCGTCCTTCTTCAATAGACTTCCAGCTTTCCTCCGCGCTGTTACCTATAGGGTTTACGGTTCCTATTCCAGTTACGACTACCTTTCTTCTGTTCATCTTATGCTCCCATTCCTCCGTCTACACCTATGACCTGCCCTGTAATATATGCAGCCTCCTCCGATGCCAGGAAGGCTGCCAGAGCTCCTACCTCCTCCGGTCTTCCGGCCCTTTTTAAAGGAATTGCCCTGACAGTGGCCTCTATGGCTTTTTCGCTCATCTTCTTCGTCATATCTGTATCTATATAACCCGGTGCGATGGCGTTAACAGTGATCTTCCGGCTTGCAAGCTCCTTTGCAAGGCTTTTTGTGAGTCCTATCACAGCCGCCTTGCTGGCGGAATAGTTGGTCTGTCCCGCATTTCCTCTTATACCCACTATACTGGCCATATTTATTATTCTTCCGTAACGCCGCTTCATCATAAATTTCGCGGCTTCCCTGCAGCAGTAAAAGGTACCTTTAAGGTTCAGATCCATTACAGCT
The DNA here is from genome assembly GCA_000622025.1 of Lachnospiraceae bacterium AD3010. Classification (GTDB taxonomy): domain Bacteria; phylum Bacillota; class Clostridia; order Lachnospirales; family Lachnospiraceae; genus NK4A144. Next base: position 21,821 of record JHWU01000027.1, read on the forward strand.
TCCAGATCCTCGGTCTTCATATTGAGGATCAGGCCATCCCTTGTTATCCCGGCATTATTTACCAGAATATCCAGATGTCCCAGCTTCTCCTCCGCGGTTTTGATGAGCTTTATCGCGCTCACCTCGTCTGAAACATCTGTCTGCTCTATGAAAACCGGAAGATCCATATCGGTTGTTGCGCAGAGCATTGCCGTCTCCTCGGCCGCATCTATATTCCCGGAATAATTGATCATTACCGGATGCCCTGCCTTAGCAAGCGCTATGGCAACCGCTCTCCCGATACCCCGGCTTCCGCCTGTTACAAGTGCACATCTTCTTTCGCTCTGTTCTGATCTTTCTTCTGTCATGTCAAGTCTTATCCTTTTCTATATTCCGCGCAGATCTCTTCAAATATCTCTCTTAATGACCGGATCTCCGTAACCTGCCCGCAGGTCTGCCCCGCCATAAGGCTTCCATTATCGGTATCTCCTTCAAAAACCGCCTTCCTGAGACTCCCGAGAGTGAACTTCTCAAGCTCGTCCCTTCCGGCTCCTCTTTTTTCCTCCTTGACATAGGCACGGGCCATCTTGTTCTTAAGGATCCGGACCGGAGCGTTAACACTTCTGCCTGTTACTATGGTGTCGCTCCCCTTAGCCTTTATTATCGCCTGCTTGTAGTTTTCATGGATCGGACATTCCCTGCTTCCCAGAAGACAGGTTCCGACCTGCACACCGACAGCACCCAGAGCCATCGCGGCATTAAACTGCCTTCTGTCGGCTATTCCGCCGGCTGCTATAACGGGAATCTTAACCGTATCGCAAACCTGGGGCACAAGGGTCATGGTGGTCATTTCTCCCACGTGACCTCCGCTCTCCGTACCCTCTGCTATGACCGCGTCAGCGCCACAGTCCTCGAGGTGCTTTGCAAGTATGGGTGCTGCCACAACCGGGATCACTGTGATACCCGCGGCCTTCCAAGCGTCCATATACTTTCCCGGATTTCCGGCTCCGGTGGTAACCACCTTTATTCCCTCATCGACAACGGTCTTTGCCAGATTGTCCACATCCGGATTCATAAGCATTATATTCACTCCGAAGGGCTTATCTGTCTTTTCCCGGCATTTTTTAATCTCTTCCCGGAGTCCCGCTGCATCCATGCCGCCAACCCCGATAAGCCCGAAGGCCCCGGCATTTGAGCAGTCGGCCGCAAAGCTTCCTGTTGCGATATTCGCCATACCTCCCTGTATCACAGGGAATTCTGTTCCAAGTATTTCATTCAGATATTTCATATGCTTTCCTTATCCTGTCCCCCTGAGTGTCAGCGAAGGAGCTTTCTTCATACACCGCGGTATTTCAGCATTGCTCCCGCCATTGTCAGACCTCCGCCGAAGCCCACCAGTAAAAGTGTCTCATCCTTTTTGATCATTCCCTTTTCACACATCTCATTCATTGCAATGGGGATAGAGGCCGCACTGGTATTCCCGAAATGATCCATGTTTTTATAAAACTTTTCTTCCGGTGCCTTATATTTCTTCACCACGTGATCTATGATCCTGGCGTTTGCCTGATGGCAGATGCAATGATCCACATCCTCAATGGTTTTTCCGCTTTTTTCAAAGATCGAATTAATAACCTTCGGAATGGCAGAAACCGCAAACTTGAATACCTCCCTGCCTTCCATATGAACCGTTGACTTTTCGGCGCCTACACCCTCGATAAATATCTCCAGACCACCCTTTGCACCAAGATAGTCCTCGAAAAGAAGATCTTTATCTGCTCTCACAACTGCAGCTCCGGCTCCGTCACCGAAAAGAACACAGGTGGAGCGGTCCGTCATATCAATGACCTTCGAAAGCTCCTCAACCCCGATAACTATGCCATAGGGTCTGTCTCCCGAGGATAAAAGTCCTCTTGCAACCTCAAGCCCGTAAATAAAGCCTGCACAGGCGGCGTTTATATCCAGGACCGGAATGTCTCCGGGAAGCTCCAGCTCCCTTTGAAGGAGACAGGCTGTCGACGGTGATGCGTAAGTCGGTGTAACCGTAGCGCATACAACACAGCCCACTTCGTCCCTGGATATCCCTGCTCTTTCAAGTGCCTGCTTCGCAGCTGCCGTTGCCAGGCTCAGATTATTCTCATTCTCATTGCAGAAGTGTCTGGAACGGATACCCGTTCTGGTGTATATCCACTCATCATCAGTCTCGACGATCTTTGAAAAATCGTCATTTGTCATCACCTTTGATCCCAGACCCGTTCCGGTAGAGATTATTTCTATTCCTTTCATCATTCCTACTGCATCCCCCTGAACTTCCGTCTTCTGTCCCGTAAGAGTTCTCCCGGCGACATAGCCATAAGAGCGGACAGATTCTTTTCTATCGCCATATCCATGCTGCCGTAGAGACGCTTCGGATTCTCCTGTCCGCCTCCGAGAGGCTCCGGGATCACTTCGTCCGCAACGTGAGCTTCCCTTATATCGTCAGCCGTAAGCTTCATTATGTCGCAGGCTTCGGCGTGTCTCGAGGAATCCTTCCAGAGTATACTTGCAAAGCCTTCCGGACTCAAAACCGAATACACCGCATATTCCAGCATAAGGAGCCTGTTGCATACGCCAAGCGCAAGAGCTCCTCCGGAGCTTCCCTCTCCCGTTACTATTGAGATGACCGGCACATGGTAGCTGCTCATCCTCGCCATATTTCTGGCGATGGCTTCTCCCTGGCCGTGCTCTTCGGCGTCAATTCCCGGAAAAGCCCCCGGTGTATCAATAAAGGTGATAATGGGTCTCCCGAATTTTTCCGCCTGATCCATTATCCGGAGCGCTTTCCTGTAGCCCTCGGGCTTTGCCATACCGAAATTGTATGCCACATTTTCCTCAGCAGTATGTCCCTTCCTGTGTCCGACAACACTTACCGGGATCCCGTGGAATCTTGCGATCCCTCCGTATATCGCGGGATCGTCGTCATAGAGGTGATCACCCCTCTGCTCAAAAAAATCCGTAAATAGCGCATTGATAAAGTCATCTATATGAGGCCTCTCTATCTTCCTTGCAAGAAAGACCTTATCTTCTGCCGTGAGGTTTACACAGGGCCGGAGCAACCTTGCCTTCTCCATGGAAAGATCCAGCATCTCCTGATCGTCTTCCGTTCTTCCCTTTGATCTGAGCTCCTCCATCCGCAGATTGATGCGTCCGACTTCCATAAGAGATTCTCTTATCACCTTGAACCTCCTCTCCGGATATCCTCCGCAAATGCGCCGCGGGAATCCTCATGCAGCTTTAATATGTCGTAGAGTACTTCCTTCAGTTCCTGCCTACGCACTATCCTGTCCACAAAGCCGTGTTTATGAAGATACTCTGCTCTCTGAAAGCCCTTCGGGAGCTTAACCCCGATGGTCTGCTCTATAACTCTCGGACCCGCAAAGCCGATAAGCGCTCCGGGCTCCGCAAGGGTAATATCCCCAAGAGTCGCAAAGCTGGCTGTCACCCCGCCTGTTGTGGGATGCGTGAGACAGCTGATATAAAGTCCTCCGTTTTCCGAAAATTCCTGTACCGCAGAAGAAGTCTTCGCCATCTGCATAAGGGAATGAATACCCTCCTGCATCCTGGCACCTCCGCTCGCTGCAAAAATGATGAGAGGAAGCTTCTCCCTGTCAGCCGTTTCCACGGCTCTGGTAACCTTCTCGCCAACGACACTGCTCATACTTCCCATAAAAAAGCGGGTATCCAGAACAACTGCGACCACCCTTATTCCGTTTATGCGGCCAAATGCGGTCACCGCCGATTCCTTTAATCCCGTCTTTTTCTCAAGCTTTTTTGCTTTTTCCGCGTATCCCGGAAAATTCAGAGGATCCTTCACTCCGGCATCAGAATTAAAATCCTGTCTGCTGCCCGGATCAAAGATAAGACTCAGCCTCTGATCCGCTGACATTGCCTGATAACGTCCGCAAAACGGACAGATATTCATATTCTCCTGCCACACCTTCCGGACAGCTCTTCTTCCGCAGGACTTGCAGTTCACATAGTCAGGCGCCAGCTTTCTCGTGACTGTCATAAAGACAGTCTTTAACGAACGCTCTTCTTTTTCCATGTCAGCCTGCTGCTTCCTTCAGATACTCTACGATATCCCCTACTGTCTGAAGCTTCGCCAGTGTCTCATCCGGGATCTTTATATCCAGTGCTTCCTCGAATGCCATATGAAGCTCAACCAGATCAAGTGAATCTGCTTCCAGATCATCCATAATGTTTGCCTCGGGAGTCACCTGATCCTCATCGCAGCCAAGGGTGTCAACGATTATCTTCTTTACCTCTTCAAATTCCATATTCTTCATATCTCCTTTTAATAAAGATGTGTTCCGCAGCCTTGTCCCGGCTGCATGTGGTTTTAAAAACCCTGTTACGTGGTAATAATAACTAAAAATAATTTAGCTAAATTTCTTTTAACTAAATCACTTTGAAATAAATACTACATTATCATTCTTTTGTCAAGTGCGTTTAGCCTTGTCATTCTGAGAGTACGGTTAGCCTTGTCATTCTGAGGGCGTAGCCCGAAGAATCTTCTCAGCGCTTGTAATATCATCCTGACCCTTTTTTGTCATCCTGAGCGAAGCGAAGGATCTTTCCCAAACTCTTCCGGTCCTGCCTTGAAAAAAACTTCCCGGGGAAATATACTGACCATAAACGCACAAAAAAACAGCAATAAAAAAAGCGGTCAAAACCGCGGATTTTCGGGAATCAGTCAGATCTTCAGGCGATGGTATCCATGCCTAAAACCATAGTTCTCATAATCCGCAGGTTTTGCTTTGCTTTGGAAAGCGGTGGGATTATGGGAGAGAATACCCGTTCCTGTAATAGATGGACTGATGAAGAAAACGAGATCCTGAGAAAATACTACCCGGATGAAGGCTATGCTGTCGCTGATCGTCTTCCCGGCAGAACTCGTAATTCCATAAAGACCCGGGTTTCCGTACTCGGTCTCAAATTCACAGGCTCTGACAGGAAATACTGGAATGAAGACGAGATCCTTATATTGAAAAAACACTTTGAAACGGAAGGCAGTAAGGGTGTTTACGATAGACTGGACAAACGATTCACGAGGACAGAAATATCCCTGAAAGCAAACCAGCTGGGATTAAAGAATCCACGTATAAAGAAAGAAGCGGTAACCTTTACGGAGGAGGAGACCCGGGTGATCATCGAATTCTATGAATCAGAAGGTGCCGCCGGGGTTCAGGAACGTATTGGAAAACGACACGACATACGTAATATAAATAAAAAAGCCAATTTTCTGGGACTTCACAGAAACAGAAGATACTGGAGTGAAGAAGAGCTATATATAATGAAGGAATATTATGAGGCGGAAGGCAGCAAGGGAGTATACGACAGGCTGAATGGGCGCTTTACAAGAAGCGAGATATCCTTAAAGGCCTGTCAGATGAAGCTGAAAAGTCCGATTGTAAGAAAAGCTCCAGTCCCCTTCTCCGATGAAGAGATCCGGATAATTAAAGAGTTCTACGAAACGGAAGGAGCCGTTGGGATCCGGAAGAGGATTGGAAACAGACACGGGATAAGAAATATAAACACAAAGGCAAATAATTTGGGTTTGCACAGGAAAAACAGGTAAGAGTTCACCCTCGAAAATACCGGAAACATCCTTCGACTTTGTCATTCTGAGGGCGTAGCCCGAAGAATCTTCTCACTGATTGGGAAGGATTCTTCGCTTCGCTCAGAATGACATAGTTGTGAAAAACAGGTTTAATAGAAAAAATTTTTAAGAAAAACAGAAATTGCATTTAAATTTATACAATATTTTTAAATCATTATCCGAATTATGGTGTACTATAGGATATGCTGATGGAATTAAAAGGTTTCGTCGGCGAGTAACAGTCATAAGACAGCCTGGGGCACAACTTGATGTTTTGTGACAAAACAAAATTTCTCAAAAAGGAGAGAAGAATTATGAAAATAAGGACTAAGAAAGTACTTTCTCTGCTTCTCGCCGCTTCTATGGTTTTAGGCATGAACACCATGGCTTTCGGTGATGAGATTGCAGAGGTAGCTGACACAGCTACAGTTGCTGAGGACACAGGTGCCAAGGTTGCTGCAGCCACAGCAGGCAGCGATAACGGTGCCGGCGGTGGTGGATTCCTGAGAGGAACAGATGGCAAGTTCATCACAACCATTGCTTACAATCCTGACAGCTCAAAGAAGAACGCAAAGAACAATCTTGCTGTTATCACAAACACTACGGATCCCGTTTCATGGAACAATCTGAATGGTGCAGAGCTCATTGCTACTGTTCTTTTCGGAGGAGAGGCTGATGACGAGTATCTCAACAATACCGACAAGACCAAGGTAAGCAAGAATGGTATTGATTATACTGGCTCGAACTTCCCTACTAATATTGTTGACAAAGGTTGGGGATATGAAGATACCGACTGGGTATTCCGTAGCATTCCTGTAGATCAGTCTGCCGGTGTATATGCTCTCGTAGGATATCAGTTCGACGATAACGATAGCAATAACCTAAATGTAAAGGGCGAATGGGCATATCAGGACGAAACAGTTGCTCCTTACTTTGATGTTGATAATTCTATTGGGGGAACTTATGAAACATCTTCCCGTGTAACATCCATCCCTGTTACTACCTGGAGCGGAAGGACCATCGGGCTCAACAAGAACGGTGAAAACAAGTATGATGCAGATAAGAAGAATATCAAGAATATTGATGTTGCCGCTTCACTTGTTAAGTTTGATAACGGTACCGTTACAGAGCTTGAGGATCTTGAAGTAAAGAGCATCAAGTGGAAAGATAAGAAAGCTCTTAAGCAGGCTTCTGTAAAGCTTGATACCTCTAAGGTTGAGGTTACTTCCAAAACGAAGAATGACGATGGAAAGATAGTTGAAGGTGAGAAGTTCAATGTATATGAACACGACGTTATCGGAACTCTTCCCGAGTTCACCATCAAGGTAAAAGCAAAGAACAAGGATGCCAAGAAGTATAAGAAGAGCTTCAAGAACACTCTTGATAAGGAAACCTTTAAGGTTGGTATTATGCAGAAAGCAATCGTAGTAACTGATCCTACTGGTGATGATGATATTCTGAACGAATTCGTGAAATATGGTAAGTACAATGGACACTTTACAGTTGATGGAGAGACCGGTGTAAAACTTATACCTGCTTCTCAAAACGGACCGTCATTCAAAGAAATGGTTAACGATATTAATGAATGGTACAGCAATGCAATGTATACTGACGAAAGCTTAAAGCCCGGTAGAGGTGCTATTGGCGGACTGACCATTACCAAGTTTGATGCAAAGAAGTCTGCTAAGGGAACCATCGTTCTTAGAAATGATATATTTAAGAAGGGTGTTCGTCAGGCTGGAAAGACTGCTGACATCACTCTTAAGAAGGGTAAGGATTACGACTTCGAAACCGGAACACTTGCAGGCGAAACAGTATATGTTCTTGATCTTAAGGGCGATAACTATGTATATGCAAAGAACATTCCTTCATTTGACTATACAGACTTGGAAGGTAAAGATGTATACAAAGTAAAGGATAACGATCTTAGCTCCTTCGGATTCAAGTGGGCATTCAGAGTAGATCCTAAGGATAAGAAGACTTTCCGTTATGGTATCTATGCTGACACCAACGCTGGATTCGTATTCGGCAAGTAATTTAAGAACCACCTGAAATCGCACAGCATAGACTGTAGATTAAAGGCAAAAAAGTGCCGGCTGCCACAATTGGCAGCCGGTATTTTATATTAGCGTCCTTTGAGTATGTCATTCTGAGGACGTAGCCCAAAGAATCTTAGTCTGTCATTCTGAGGGCGAAGCCCGAAGAATCTTCTTACCTATTGGGAAGGATCCTTCGCTAACGCTCAGGATGACACCTGAGTTTTTTCCCGGCTTTTTTGATATTCCTCAAGAAGCTTCGCCCGGTAATCAGGATCTGATGTGGCCTTTTTCACATCTTCATCACGACCATTGGCAAATAGCCAGGAATTTAGATCATTTATCCGGTCTGCTCCAATGACCAGGCCCTTTTCCAAACCTTGTTCCAAGCCTTGCGCCAAGCCCTGTTCTAAGCCTTGCGCCAAGCCCTGTTCTAAGCCTTGCGCCAAGCCCTTCTCTTGACCCTGCTCCTCGCGCTTTCTCATTGTGTATTCCAGATCATAGTGGGACAGCTCTTCGTCAATTAGTCTGATCTGCTCCTCTATACTGAGTGTAAACTTTGCAGCGTCATCATACATACTCTTTAATGCTTCATTTTCCATAGCAGCTCTCCTGACATTCTCGTTGTTTGCATCCCTTAACATCGCAAGCTCCAGGAGGAGCTCGTAGTCCTCGTCTTCATTATATGTTTTACTCAAAAACTGTTCAAGGGCTTTGTCCAGCTCAACAAAGGCTATTTTCTTCTGTGCAGGAATAGTTATCCCTGAGTCGCTTATGGCTGACTTAAATCTATGAATATACCGGGGATTTTTTTCGTTTTTCAG
>JHWU01000028.1 GCA_000622025.1 Lachnospiraceae bacterium AD3010
CGGCCCTGCTATGCTATTGGTTATAATACCCCGGATGAATACTACAGGAAATATAAGGCCGGGGAACTTGAGAAAAAAGACACATTTTCCAAGCGTATTTTGACAGAGGAACCGAAATTCGTCCAAAAGAAGCGGGAGAAAAAGCAGGAGAACTCATAAATGTTGTATTTTAGCGGGTGTGTCTACTTTTGAAAAGTTAAAAGAACCAAAAAACGACTCACGTGTCTACTTTTGAAAAGTCTTAAAACAAAAAAATATCACAGGTGTCTACCTGTGTAAAAAATATATCAAAAAAAATATTTTTCGTGTCTACTTTTCTTGACTGCTACAATCCGGAAATGTGTACATTGCGCATGGGAGTAAAAAAATGTTAATATTAGTCTGCGTACTAAGGTATCTGTCACAAAATATTACCCTGCGTATTGTTGACAAGGAGTGAGCTATGGAAATTAAAAGAAATATCTATTATAAGATAGCTGAGTGGAAGAAAGAGACAAATGGGACGAAGGCATTACTGATTGAAGGAGCCAGACGGATCGGAAAATCAACGGTTGCTGAAGAATTTGCCCAGAATGAATACAAGTCCTATATCCTGATCGATTTTAATAAGGCTAAGAAAAAGATAAAAGATGCCTTTGAATCCCTTGATGATCTGGATGTTTTCTTTCAGACATTGACGCTTGAATATAACACAAGGCTGTACCCAAGAGAATCCCTGATAATATTTGATGAAATACAGAAATTTCCAAAGGCCAGGGAGGCAATTAAATATCTTGTCGCTGACGGGAGATATGACTACATTGAGACAGGCTCGCTGATATCAATTAAAGAGAATGTAGAAAACATAACAATTCCATCAGAAGAACGGAAAATGCAAATGTATCCTGTAAATTTTGAGGAATTCATGGTATACATGGGCGAAGAAATACTTCTTGATCATATAAGGGAATGCTTTGAGAAAAGCCAGCCGCTTGATAGGCAGATGCATAATAAGGCTATGCGCTTATTTAAGGAGTATATGCTTGTTGGTGGAATGCCTCAGGCAATAGTCGCATATAAGAAGAATGGAAGGGATTTCCATGCTGCCGATGTAGAAAAAAGGGATATCCTTGCGCTCTATGAAGATGACATCAAAAAGGCAACCAGGAAATATAAATCAAAGGTCTCAGCTATCTTTGATAATATCCCGGGCTTTTTGTCAACGCATGAAAAAAGGGTTGTTTTAAGTGAAGTGGATAGTAATAATGGAACCTTTGACCGTTATGATGAGCCCTTGTTCTGGCTTGGCGATTCCATGATATGTAATCTTTGCTACAAATGTAATGATCCAAACGTTGGTCTGGCACTAAATAAAAATGAATCCTATGTAAAATGTTATATGGGAGATACAGGATTATTGGTCAGCCATGCATTTAGCGAGAATGAAATCATGGATGAACAGCTTTATAAGCAGATAATGGATGGGAAACTGTCACTTAATCAGGGAATGCTCTATGAGAATATGATAGCGCAGATGATTACAGCATCAGGTCGTAAGCTTTTCTTTTACACAAGATATAGCGAGAAAAAACATAGGAATGATATTGAAATAGATTTCATTATTTCAAACGAGAGCAAAACAAAGTTCAAAATCAGTCCTATAGAAGTAAAATCATCAAAAAATTACACGACCTCATCACTTGGAACATTTAATGAACTCTTTAAGAAAAGAATTGATAAGCAGATAATAGTGCATCCTAAGGGCTATTCAGAGGCAGATGGAGTGATAAAGATACCTCCATACATGATGCACCTAATATAAAATTTGCAGATGTACTATAAGACAAGTAATAAAGAAATAAAAGGTGAACGTGAAGGACATGGCGGAAGCACCGATAAATGAGAAAAACTGAACCAGGTTGGTTCGGAAATTCATGAAAAAACCCCAGCATCTTCTCGATACTGAGGACAGACTAAGACCAGTAGAAATACTGGTCTTTATTATTTTGCCTCAACATGATAATATTAAAAGTAATTACTTTAATTTAAATAATAGTAATTAGAAAGGCGATATTATGGAAAAAGAAGTATTGATCCCAGAAAATCATACCGCGACAGAGTTTTTACGTGGACAGGCTTCAAGAATCTTTGAAAGCGTCGCTGAGAAAGATAATGTGGTTATGGTGAATAAAAATAGTAAGCCACAGAATGTGATAATTTCTTACGAACGATATTGTAGATTAAAAGAAAATGGAGCCGACATATAAAAAGGGAGGGGACGAAAATGCGGTTAGAAGATATAGTTGATCGAGCAGCTCAATATGATGACAGACTTGCACGAGACATAAAATATGAGGGATGAAGTGAGAAAAGTATGCACATATTGTGGGATTAATGATAATGGAAACATTATAGCAACGATTGATAGCGAAGAAATAAAAAAATGGAAGGAAACATATATTTTCAACTTTGGCAAATCATATATTAATGCAGGAGATAATCCTTTAGACGTTAGACAAGTATATTGTGATCCAGATCTAACATATAAGAAAGGATATGATAATCATTATTTTAGTCAATTAAATAGTTTTCTTAATAAAAGAGAGATTGATCTTAGAGCAAAACTAAACGGAAATTATGTGTATGATTTCGTAAAAGGAGAAGGGATAGAGGTTAGTGAAATCTTAAAGGATGAGGGGAAAAAAGCACTATTCTATTTAAGGTCGGATCAATTTGGCTTTTCTGCTCCGTCAAATGAAAAATCACATCCATATGATCTATATATTATGAAGCATAAAAACAAGAAGGAAGCAATAAAACAAGTTGCGGATTGGATTATTGATTCAAGAACTATAGGCGGATCATTTCTTTGGCCGAAGCCATTTTATAACAAATATAATCAAAACAGAGGAGGCAAGATATCTTCTTCTAGAAAGTATTATATACAGGACCGTGTAGATTTAACATTGTGGGAAATATATTATTGGTATAAAGATAAGAGCAAATCAACAATTATGACAAGATGTGATGATAATAGTTCAAATCTTAATAAATGGTTAAGTCATTTTAATAGTTTTCTGACATATATTGAATTTTTTTGTTTTAAGGATTTCATAGAAAATGTAGAAGAAACAGAGGAGGAAAAACATCCTAAGAGTATTTTAAAGGATGGAAGTTGTGAACCTAAATGGGGAAAAGATGGAACGAATCCAGACCCTGAAATAAAAAACAATATAGATATTATTATACTTGAAAAGATGTTTAATAGGCTTAATAATCGTATACTAAATAGATCAACAATAATTGAAGAAAGAATTAACTGTGAGTAATTGAAAAAATGGGTTCAAAAAAGTCATTAGTTCTCCATAATAAATGTAACTGTTGTGAACGTAACAGGGAGGTTTGATATGAAGGTAATAAGTATGTTCGCCGGAGAAAAAGAAATTGCAAGAATAGAAGAAGGAAAATTTAAGCAGCTGGTAGAGACCAAAGGACCACTGGCTCCAAATTTTCAGGATTGGTACAATAACTGCTTTTATGGTGTAGCAAATTCCAAATCTTTTGAGGAGAGATTTAAGCTCGTGGAAGAGAATAATTATTTCTGCTATTCAAACCCTCATATTAAATTGATCGCCCGAACTCTTGATGAATAGCAAAACTGCGAACTGAATACTCAAACGTAAGGAATTATGGAACTGCAATTTGTAGTTCCTTTTTAATGGGAGCTGGGGAGGTACGCGCCTGCCATAAAAGTTCAACATCTTAAAGATTGTTCTTTCAATAATATAAGTGTAACTAAAAACAGGATCTGAAAAGGTCAAGGGTGTTGCAGGTATTTCTGCTTCAAGAAAGAAATAACGGATATTACAGTCAACAATTCTGAAAGTTTATTAACCATTGCTGTATAAAGAATAATTGTGCTATCATTTATTTGATTATTACGATAAACACCACAAAATCCTTGTCTTTTGATAATTTAATCCTGATCAGTTATCTGCTTTCAGAGGAATGATCCGGATGATGACATGGAAAGGAAACAGCTATGAATAACAAACTTATTGAAGAAAACCTTGAGTACGTAAGGAGAATGGCATTCAAAAGCATGAAGTATGTGCCTGATGAAAAGAAGGGAATGGTTTCTTCTGATGATCTCTTTTCAGCAGGGTGTGTAGGATTGATAGAAGCTGCTAAGAGATATAAAACGGGCTGGGCGGCTAAATTTACAACTTATGCCTATAACTGGATAAAAGGGAAAATGATAAAAGAGCTGATTTTTTATATTGGAAAAGATGCTTTGCTGATCAACGATGAAGAATTAGAAAGATATGCATCAAAAGGTTTCGGAGAAGCAAATGAGGTTCTTTCGTATCCGGAAATCAGTTCAATTCCGGAAGAAGAACAGGTAAAAATAATTCGCAGGAAATTAAAAGTATTCGGGCTGACAGATGATGAGATGAGGGTGTTCCTTGCAATAAACGGGATCGGGTGTGATAAGGTCACTAATCTCACAGCACTTGCCCGGGAAATAAAGAAACGTGAATTTGAGATTCGACGAATAAAGCAGAGAGCGGAGGAAAAGGTTAAAAAAGCAACATCTTAATCTGGAGGATGAAATGTCAGAAAATAAAAGACCAAATATGGATGCACAGTATATTTCAGAACAGAGGACAGTTGATGTGCTACGCGCACTTAGTATGTATTCTGATGAAAAGAATCCGATATCGCAAAGTGAGCTTAGGGAGTATATCACTACAACCGGCAATCCACAGACTCTCGCAGGTACGATAGATGAGATCCTTAAACAGATAAACCCGGCAGAGTATACCGGGGAAAATGATGAGGAGTATCGTATCAAGTATGACGGGTATGATAAACCGTTTGAAGAAAATCCGCTTGTAATAAGGAGTGAGATAAGCGAGCTCCGTAATGAGATGAGACGAAAGGATGCTGATAAGGAAGCTCTGTCAAAAGAGATAAAGGATCTGGGCGGAGGCAAGGCACCTTCGATAAGGGGTATCAGGTATGTGCATGACTTCAGTTATGAAGATATGGATCAGCTTATTAGCGCGGTTGCTCTGGCAGCCAGCATCCCGCCGGAAGATAAAGAACGTCTGATCAGAAAGATAATGGCAACGGCCAGCATACATTATAAAAGCCCATTCTATGACAGGGCATTGGAGAATCTAAAGTTCAACCCATATAGTGAATACAGCAGGATTCACAGCAGGTCCGGCGTGACTGAAAAAAGGATCGGGGAAAATGTCCGCATATTACAGGATGCCATTAGGCTGCATACGAAGGTAAGATTTAATTTTGATGTGTATAGTAAAGATAAGTGCTATATAACAGATGAAAAAGAGCACATTCTCAGTCCATACTATATTGTGATCTATAATGATAATTACTATGTAATAGGTGCATGGGATAATAAGGATGAGGCTGTACATTATCGTATCGATCTGATGTCGTCTCTCGAAATAATAAGGGACGAGGATAATGTACCGGTTTCTATGAAACCTATGTCAAAGTGCAAGGATCTGCCGTATCGGGATTTGAGCTGGGATCCGGAAAAATATATGAGTGAGCATCTTTACATGGCCTATGATAAGGCCCGTAAGATCAGTATCAAGATCCCGGTGAAGGATATAGGGAGGTACACAAAGATTCACGACTGGTTTGGTGATCATTTCGAATTAAATAAAGTAGCCACTGACAGATGTGAAGAAGGATATGAAGTTATAGATGTGGTCACATCCCCGAATATGATTGTCCACTGGGCGATGCAATACTCCGGTTTTTGTGAGATTCTGGATGAAGAAGTCCGGGAAAAGATACGGGGAGAGCTGGAGATGATGAGAAAAAAATATAAGAAATAAATGTTGACGGAGGGTTTATGAGTTTTGCGATTTTTCTGGATATTGACGGAGTACTGAACTCTCACAAAACGTGTATGGCTACACCGGAGGGACACTTTGGAGTCACGGATTCAAGACTTCGTATTTTATCCCAGGTTGTCAAAAATATGGAAAAAGGCGGAGAGGACGTGAAGATAATCCTTACGTCAGACTGGAAATTAATGTCAGAGGAATCAGACGATTACACTTACCTGGTATCAAGAATGGCTTCTTATGACATGGAGATTTTTGACAAAACGGTAGACAGGAGCTACGCATATCGTGGAGAGGGAGTCTTAAACTATCTCGAAAGTCATCAGGAAATAGAAGAATTTGTAATATTCGATGACAACAAGTTTGATTATGATAAATATAATAAATTATGGGAAAGCTTACTTCTGACTAAAAATGAAATGACGGAGGATGAAGGAATTGATGAAGCACACTATGCATCTAAAACTCCGTCTGTCGCTGCAATTTTAGTTTTGAGTGATATAAAGGATGCTACGGAGGCCATTTTCGGGAAGAATAAATGAACAGTAGGAATAGATGCTTTTCATTGGCAGAGTCTTGTAGTATTCTGGATTTAAAATATTGGATGAAGAGGTTGGGGAGTAGATCAGGAAAGAACTGAAAAGAACACAGGTGAAGTACGTAGAAGAAAAGAAATGCCGTCAGCTATGGAAATAGTATACCGTTTACAAAAATAGTTCGGCATATTTATGGGGTGAGATAGAAATGATAGATGAAAAAAAATTCGAGTTTTATGAACCTGATAGTTCAGTGTGGACTTGGGAAAACTTCTATAATAGAACATATAGGCATATGTACTACTGGAAAAACCTTGCAAAAGAAACAAAAAATGGTAAATACTTTGAGGCGGAGTTCTGTTTTGGCAACAATGTCATTACAATGGGATGTGATACAATATTTCATTTTACAAATGACTACAGTTATTTATTTAGGAAAATGCTTGGAAAAGAATATGCTGAAAAAAAGTACACGGATATGAATCATTCGGTTCTTAATTTTTCATTACTTCCTAAAGAAGGAGCATTGAATAATAACAAAGCTAATGGGCGGTATTGTGATAGAGTAGATAGATTTGTATATTATATTAATGAACTTATTAAGAAAAATAATGACGATAATCCGTTATTGAAAGTAAGAGGTAATAATAAAAATACTATTGGCAAACTTAGGAAATACTTAAACTCATTCAGTAGTATAGAAGATTTTTGTTATTCTTTTTATATGATAGACGCTAATAAAACGAATCTTGTAAGCAGATTGTTGAAGTCTGGAGAAAAATATATAAATTGCGAATATACTGAAGAAACATGTAGGGAGTATTTAAGCATAGCTGAAGATTTTTGGCAATATAGGAAAAGAGTTTTTGAAGATGAGTTTGGGCTAAATATTGATTCGTTAGATGATAAAGTGTAGTCTGGGGAAACGGTTTGGTAATTCAGGTTTGATAAGCTGTCATTTCAAAAAGCCTTGATTAGCATTAAAGAGGATGGAGAATAGCATATGGCTGATTATGAAGTCGTGGTTTTACCAAGGAGCGATTTATCAGATGACGAATACAGTTTTATAAATAAAGTAATTGATGAATTATGTATTGAATTGGGTATGTACGTTCAAGAAGATGGGATAACATATAGTAAAAAGCCGCCTTATAAAAAATTGGAGGACATACCAGCAGGATTCAGTTTCTATATTAGATTGAGAAAGTATAGATCCTATTTACAAAAGAATGAATACTATAGCTATTTATAGACTATAACGGAGTAGTGAAAAGATAGCATTATCGTATTAATTATCAACATCTTAAACACCCTACCTCTCAGAATATAAGTGTAACAAAACACTATATTATGGGAGGTTTTTTATGTGAGTTCAGACAATACAAAGATAGAGGAAAATGGATTGTAAAACCGAAAGGAGAAAATGAAAAATGTCAAAAGTTTTTGTGATACCGGATGTACATTTGAAGCCATGGATGTATGAGGAAGCGGGAAAACTCCTAAAAAAGGTGGACTATGACAGGGTGGTACTATTGGGAGATCTGGTGGATGAGTGGAATCAGCAGAATAACCTTGGCTTATATGAAAGGACGCTTAGTGAGACGGCGAAATTCATCAGGGAATATGATGCCCTTTTCTGCTATGGAAATCATGATGTGAGCTATCGGTGGAAGAGAAAAGAAAACGGATATTCACCAAAGGCAAGAAAAACGGTGCTATCCGGGTTGGAGAAGATAGAAGGTTCTGCCGATAAAAGCCATTTTGCTTTTATCCACCGGATAGATAATACGCTTTTTTCACATGCAGGGCTTACCAGGGTCTTCATGGAGAAATATTTTCACGGGAATAATACAGATATTGACGGAATTATCCGGGAAATAAACGTGATGGGAGAATTACTTTGGGAAGACACTTCTCCTATATGGACAAGGCCACAGGAAAATCCCATAGAGATGTATCCTAGTGATATGTTCCAGGTCGTGGGGCACACACCTTTGACAAAACCGCTCCGGCAGGGAAATCTTCTTTCGCTGGACATCTTCTCCACTAACCCTGACGGAAGCTCTTTAGGGAATGAGAGATTTGTAATTGTAGACACTGTGGATGGTTCGTGGAATTATGCAGATTATTAAACAGGATTCAAAATATTAAAGATATGGCATCACAAAATATAAGTGAATACGATGAATGTTTCGGGAAAGGAATGAGAATTATGAAAAACATGATGAAAGAGTATCTTGAAAATGATTATACAGAAAATCATCTTAGAAACTTCTGTCTTTACTGGATGAATGCGTCTGAAGGCTGCGGGGATGAATGGCGGAAAAAGAATGATCTGGACTGCCTGTATTTCAATGGTGATTTAAGGGCAGATACGCTGATGAGTGCCTGGACTCCCATAAAGTGGGTGGCAGACTGCCTTAACAGGGAATATGGTATTAATTTTTATAAAAGAGCAAGGGACGATGAAGACCGGAACTGTTATCTTAAACTCCTTGCAGAGGACAGGGATGCCTATCTTCCTCCGAAGCATGAACTCGTACTTCTTCTCGATAGGTTTCTTGAGCTTGCAGAGCAGAGATGTAATTACATCCTGCTTCCTGAAAGGGATATGAATTCAGCCAGATATAAGACAGTGATCGACGGAAAAGAAGTGTGGCTTTTTGATGAGGTACCGGCAATGCTTTCCCACTTATTTGATAAAGACAGTCTCGGGAGATTTTTCTGTGATGAGGAGGGAAGATTAAATGAAGAGGCTGTGATCAGATGGATCAGGCGGGAGCATCTTGAAATGGGATTTGAGGACGGAAAAGTTTGTAAATGCCGTGTTCTTCCGCTTATTCCGGGGCTTGATCCGTACGAGCCCAAATGGTTTACCGAAGAAGATGAGATATATTCGGCACTTGAATATATGGTAAATTTTCTTCGGGCCAGAATGGAAGTTATTAGGAAATAAGAAAAAATTTGGAGATGAGCCATGAGATATTACAGTTTTGTACTTAATACCAACTCTGATGAAATTAAGGATAGAGCAAAGATTGAGCTTAGGCAGTATGACTATAATTGCCCTATTGCAGCAATGAATACCTTTATTCTTCAGAACATCAGGAATGACCTTAGCTTTTTTGTTTATAGAGAAGAAGGTGATGTAATTCTTGCCGCATTTTCTTATGATGAAAAGAAGGATTCATTTCAGTGTGCCTACGAATACATTTTAGGAATGCTTAGTGATGCGTTTTTTGCCGGGAAGATTAGAACAGCCCCTTATGAAATCACGATGTATGAGTTTATTGACTGCCTTAATGAAGCCAAAAGGAGAGGTTATGGATGCATAACAGGAAAGGTCGTTGATGCCTCAAATCTGTGGATTTATTCACTTTACAATAATGATCGGCCATATCTCAGCTATGTATTTAAGGAGAAAATCATACCTGAGAAATGCTGTGGGACGCAATCCCTGTCTGATCAGGGTTTTATTAATGAATTAAAGAATATTGAAAATCATAAAAACACTGAAGAATATAAGGGCAATATGGTTCATTATGTCATATCAGCGAGAAGCGCGGAGGCATCAGGAGATATGACTGAAGCCCTGATGCAGAGTTTATACTGTGCCAGACGAATAAGCAGCAGACGTATGGAAATAATCAGCGATATAGAGCCGGACGTGTTTTGGAAAGATCATCATCTTGAAACAATAATTGAGAATAATAGCGGAGGAACGGTTGTTTTTGATCTTTCTGAAAAGCTTGGCCGTGATCCGGTGGATTATGTTATGGCAAGCAGGTATATTGAAAAACTCCTTAAGAAATATAGAAACCAGTGCCTGTTTATCTTCACCTATAACATGGATCATCCGGGATTTTCTTATCAGCTTCTGCCTAAGCTTAGTAAATACGTGATACCGGTGATGCTGAGAGAAGGCAGCGGAGACAGAAAAACTGCTGTCAGGTACATGAAAGAGCTGATCAAGAAGTCTGAATATTCCCGGTATGCAGGACAGGCAAATGAGTTTATGAGGCTCTTTCCCGGAGATACTTTTTCACAGACAGATGTGCTTATGGCATATGAGAAGTTTGAGTCCTGGTGCGTAAATAGAAATATACTTCACGCCTACAATTATGATCCGAATGAAGGATTTATGATGGACAGGGATGAGAATGCGGACTCTTCGTATGATAAGTTACAGAAACTGGTGGGGCTTAATATTGTTAAGAAGCAGATAGACACCATCATTGCGTCAGATATCGTTGAAAAGGAAAGGAAAAAGCGCAGGGGAAAGGATTATCAGTCAGGAAGCATGCACATGATATTTTCCGGGAATCCCGGCAGTGCAAAGACTACTGTTGCCAAGTTGTTTGCAGGTATCACAAAGGAAAAAGGGATACTTAAAAGCGGTGCCTTTGTAATGTGTGGAGGAATGGATCTGGATGGTCTGGGATGTGTTACAGTCATAAGGAAAGCATTTCTTGCGGCCAGGGGCGGCGTCTTGTTTATAGATGAAGCCTATTCAATGACAAGTAATACGGCAGTAACGGTACTGATCCAGGAAATGGAGAACCATAGGGATGAAGTAATCTGTATTCTGGCAGGATACAACGAAAGAATGAAGGACTTCCTGATGATTAATGAGGGATTAAAAAGCAGGATTCCCTACTGGATCGATTTCCCTGATTATACTACGGAAGAACTAACAGAGATTTTTAGGTTCATGATAAACGAGAAGGGATTATCTGTCACGGATGACGCGGTAGAGGAGGCTCATTACATTTTTGAAAAGGTCAGGAATGTAGAGAATTTCGGTAACGGAAGATACGTGAGAAATCTCATAGACCGCGCTGCACAGAACCAGGCGGTCAGATTGCTCCCCGAAGGAAAAGGCGCAGAAAATATACGGAAAAAGGATCTTTTCCTCATTAAAAAGGATGATATCTGTATGCTTGAGGAAGGTCTTAAGAAAGAAAGGACTCCGGGAACCGCTAAAAAAGAACTTGATAGGCTGATTGGTCTTTCTTCAGTGAAGAAGGTTATCCGCAAGGCGATTGCCAATTTTAAGCTAAATAAAATGTATATAGACATGGGTATCGCGAAGGAAAAGGCCTCCATGCATATGGTGTTTACGGGCAATCCGGGTACTGCAAAAACAACGGTTGCAAGGCTCTTCGCTGAGATGTTAAAGGATGAAAAAGTATTATCCACAGGAGTATTTGTGGAGACCGGCCGGGCTGATCTTGTAGGAGATCATGTGGGTTCTACGGCTAAAATTGTTAAGCAGAAATTCAGGGAAGCACAGGGCGGCGTTCTTTTCATCGATGAAGCCTATGCCTTAAACGACGGATGTCAGGGTGGCTACGGAGATGAGGCAATAAATACACTTGTTCAGGAAATGGAAAACCATAGGGATAATGTGATTGTCATTTTTGCCGGATATCCCGAACCAATGCAGAAGTTCCTTGACAGGAATCCGGGGATGTTATCAAGAATTGCATTTCAGATAGAGTTTGAAGATTATTCCACGGAAGAACTCTGCGATATCACAAAGCTCATGGTCTCAAATAAGCAGATGAAGATCACGGATGCAGCTATGAAGAAACTGAGGGACATTTATGACAGGGCATGTAAAGAGGATGATTACGGAAACGGCCGGTTTGTCCGTAAAACACTGGAAGAAGTAGAAATGAATCTGTCTGAGAGAATAATGGGACTCAATGAATCTGAACTCACCACAGAGCTTATCACTTCCATTGAGGAGTGTGATATTCCGGAAATATCCCGGAAAAAGAATAAGGTGACACAGATGGGTTTTGCATGCTAAAAAAGGAGGATTCAAAATGAAAGCAAAGCAGGCAATATCTGAAATATCTTCATATCTGAAATCACACCATATTGAATATATAATGGGCATAGAAGAAGGCGGAATGCCAAGAATTACGATGGTTTTCAATAACTGTGAGCTGTGCCCGGGAAAGATAACGGAAGGAAGTATTTTTTTCTTTGAGGACGGCATGGAAGTAAGAGTATATTATTCTGAGCTTGGAGCAAAGATATGCAGGGATTCAAAAAACTTATCAGACATATACCGTCTTATGAATTTCCTGCAGGCCAGGCTATGGCCGCAGGTATCGGATGGGATGGAGGGAGCCCTGTATCAGTCACAGCATTTATTTAACCCGAGGTTTTATATTACTGAAGATGAAATGTATGATATTACAACGACAATGTTTATTCCTTATACACATTTTGAATTGGATATTTTGGAAACAGAGGATTTTATTACTGCTGCCTTGCCGGATCTGCTGAATAGTTTGAGCGTGCCTGTTTTTCTTCTACTGGTTGGCAATATTACGGTTGATGAAGCGATCAATATGGTTAAATCAGATATTTTGGAAAGGAAACCATGAAAAAAGAGCATGATAAATTCATAATCTGCTGGACAGGTACCGTGACAAGGGAATGAGGAATTATTAATTAAATCATAGGGTTTGCGTGTTAAGGAGGGATATGATTTATGACTATGGAGATACTTGAACAGGTAATAAAAGAAAATAACATACCACATAATGTTCATTTTATGAGTGACAGCGGATGGGAATGCGATCCCACGGAGATGGATGGAATCTTCTACAATAGGAAGAGTAATACCATCGTTTTTACACAGGGCAGTTGTTCGGATCGAAAATATGAGCATTCTGAGGAATGGGAGATACTCTATACCGGATGATCATGTCTATGGAGGAAAAGTATGTTTGAATTAATACCATCAGAATACATGCGTAAAGTATTACAACATAATCAGTTTTCACTTACAGATTTCAACAGGGCAACATTAATATGGAATCAGGAAGAGCGAAGCAGGGAGGAAGTGTTCAGTGCCTTGGAGGAATTAGCCCGGGATACTGATGATGCAGTTTTGAAACAGCAGATCATGGAGCGTTTGGACTATGAAAATAAGATGCTGGAAAAACTGCAGAATAACGATGGAGGAAGATATGTATATGTAGTGTTGGATGACTCAGAATGCAGTTGTGGCTTCTTTTTAACATTTCACATGGCATATGAATATGGTATTGAGTATTCCAAAAACGGTGAAGAAGATTCATTTTCTATTGAAAAACAGCTAATTATTACTGATCAACATGATCTTACAGTTAGAGACGGAGGCAGAACAAATTGGAATTTTTTTCCGGAAGAAAAAAAGATACAAATGAAAAAATATGATGGTGCCCCAGTATCCCAAGTGTATTTTACATCAGCTGGGAAGATTAAAAGAATCTGGTCAAATGAAATGACTGAAGAAGCAGAAGCAGTAGTTGATTCCTATCGGAGTGACCGGTTTGAGTTTCAGTTTTTTCGTATTCCATTTGAAGGAACTATCGGGTGGAAGGTGCGTGATACCAGAGATGGATCACATGGAATATTAATGCAGGACACCGATGGCTGGAAGAAATACATAGAAAGCATTGAAAAGAAGGGAAGATATGTTGATTTTAGCGACATTCAGGTTGAAGTTGTTTTTCTTACTCCCCAGGGTTCATGGAGCCATGAACATATTAATCCCATATATCTTGAACCAGATCGATATTTCAGCGAAGAGGATAGTGAAGAAGCAAGGGCAAAGGGAAGGGCAATGGAGTGTTTTTCTGAGTATTGGTTCAGAAAATCAAAGGACTCCGGGAATCTTATTTCCTATGAGAAGCAGGTTATAAAAAGTGCAAGGGAATACAGAGATGCCTGTCTAAAAAAACAGATTGAGAAAGAAAAAAAGAAGTGCCGGATAGTGGACAGAGCAAAAAGTGTTTACGATCTTATCATATAGAAAAATGTGGGGATTGAAAGGTTTTTATAGAGGAACAATTGTTAATAAACATCAGGTTAAAACTAAGGAGGTAGAAAATGGGAATAAAGCATTATAAGTTTCAGCCGAATGAGTACGTACTCGTTATGAAGAACGGAAATATGGTGAGAAAGGGACTGGGATTGTCCTTTTTCTGCAACACCTTGAGTACCAGTATGTCAGTAGTTCCAACGGTATCCTTTGACACATCTTTTACATTTGATGACATTATGACATCTGATTTTCAGAGGATAAATGTGCAGGGTGAGATTTCTTATATCATACGGGATTATGAGAAAGTAGCGGGGATGATAGATTTCTCATATAAGAATGAAGCTGGGTATGAGATAAAGAAAACCGAAGCAAAAGAGATCATGGGAAAGAGGATCTCAAATCTTGTAAAGACATCTATAGCAAAATATGTCGGTGCGCAGGATATAAAATCTGTAATACGTTCTCAGGAGGAATTGGCCTCATTCCTTTCAAAGGAGTTGACATCCAATGAGGCTATCAAAGAACTGGGGCTCGATGTTATCACGGTTTCTGTTCTTGCAGTATCTCCCCAGCCGGAGACAAAGAAGGCTCTTGAAGCGGCCGTAAGGGAGGAAATCCTCCAGCAGCAGGATGATGCTATATATAAGAGAAGAAACGCTGCTATAGATCAGGAGCGTATCGTCAGGGAAAATGAACTGGATACAGAGATCAAGATGGCGGAAAAAGAACGTGAAAAAGAAGAGCGTGCGATAGCTGCAGAGATGGCCGTACTGAAGGCCGGAAGGGAAAGGGATTCGGAGGAGCATGTTTCCAAGATGGCGAGAAACAGCTACGCGTTGGAGGAAGCCGAGATTGAAGGAAATGAGATCAGGTCAAAGGCAGATGCGCAGGCATATGCAAATGAAACTATTCTTAAAGCGTTCAGCTCTGTAGACAAAGAAATCCTGTTAGCAATTCTTCTTTCAGGCATGGACAGTAAGACTATGATCGCCAGGGCATTCAACAGTCTTGCGGAGAATGCCGGTAAGATCGGGAATCTCAATATTTCTCCCGACCTTTTGGAAGCATTAACAGCCAGGGAAATGCTTGCAGGCAGGTAATTTATGATAATTCCGGCAGGGTATTTATAAAACCCTGCCGGTAACCGTGGAGGGTATATGGAAAGAAGTATGAATAAGATAGTTCTTGTTACCCAGAAAACAAGGCTGCAGGAACTATTGTATAAATATAATACCAGGGAACAGGCTAAATTCCATATAGAACACATGGGTGCGGATTTTTCTGATTACATTCTGGAAGATGATATTTACCAGAAGGCACTGTCCGATGCCAAGCGTATTTCTGAAAAATACGCAAGGATCAGCGTGATAGACAGGGAGTATCTTCCCCATATGCTCTTCGGAAATGATGACATTGTTGTTGCGTTGGGGAGAGACGGGTTGGTCTGTAATATCATGAAATATCTTCAGGGCCAGAGGCTTATAGGGATAAATCCGGATCCTGCAAGATGGGACGGAGTTTTGCTTCCATACGAGACAGCGCAGCTTGAGGATATACTTCCAAAGGTCATTAATGAAAACTGCGAAATAAAAATGGTTTCCATGGCTAAGGCTGTTACTAATGATGGTCAGAAGATGCTGGCTGTAAATGATTTTTTCATAGGACCCAAATCCCATACCTCGGCAAGGTATGAGCTGACAACGCTAAATAGAGAAGGAAGGCCTGTGACGGAACAGCAGTCATCTTCCGGGATAATCATTTCAACGGGAATAGGTCAGAGTGGGTGGTATAAATCTGTAATGACGCAGGCCAGGGCAGCTCTCGGTATTTTCGGATATGAAAGCGATCAGGAGTATAAAAGCATAGGCTGGGATGAAAATAGGCTGAGCTTTGTAGTAAGGGAACCGTTTCCATCCAATACAACTGAAGCTACGCTTGTATTTGGAACGCTTTCAAGAGGAATACCCTTCAGGGTTTTATCTCAGATGTCTGAGAACGGTGTGATCTTTTCAGATGGAATGGAGTCGGATGCGATAAGCTTTAATGCAGGAGTAGTGGTAAGTATCGGTATTTCAGAGAAAAAGGGATGTCTTGTGAGATAAGGCATGCCAGTAAGACTATTAATTGATAATGGTAGGAGTTACGAGCTTATCATATAATGAAACGTGGGGATGACAAGATCTTCAACATCTTAAATATTCTGCCATGCATTATTAGTATGTAAACAGATTACAGGGATTGTCCTGTCAAAGGAAGGAGAAATAATGATGGCAGATTATTCAAAAAAAGTATTCGAAGAAGTTGTTGCATTTTCCGTATCGGAACCCGGCGCAGTGGGACCTAATGACATTGGATTCTATAAAGAACATGATAAACTCATAAGCTGTTGGGATGACATCAAGGAAAAGATTAAAAAAGATAATAAGGATATTTCAAAGGTGGGCTTTAATACCTGGATAAAACCACTGAGGATAGGTACAATTAAGAATAATACCGTTCAGATCATTGTTTCCTCAGAAAGTGCAAGGGACGGAATTGGCGTAACAATCATAGAAAAGCATTATTCTGCCATGATAAAAGAGGCTATAAAAAGTATAATGAATAAGGATTACAGCATAGAATTCAAAGGAGAAAGGATAATGGATAAGATATTGTTAGTAGTTGATATGCAAAATGATTTTGTTACGGGAAGCCTTGGCAGTAAAGAGGCAGAAGCGATGGTTTCAAATGCAGTAAAGAAGATAAGTGAGTTTAAGGGGAGAATCCTATGCACAGCAGATACTCACTCTGAAAAATATCTTTCTACACAGGAAGGAAAGAATCTTCCGGTAAATCATTGCATTAAAAACAGCGAGGGCTGGGAAATAATACCGGAGCTGAAAAAAATCCTTAAGGAAAAACAGGATGAAGGAATTGGAGTAAGAATATATGAAAAACCAACCTTCGGAAGTTCTGATCTTGCGGAGTATATTGGAAAGATTAAAGATACTATATCCGAAATAGAGATCATCGGACTATGTACTGATATCTGTGTTGTGAGCAATGCACTTATTGTCAAGGCGTTTGCACCTGAAATCCCGATTACCGTAGATGCATCATGCTGCGCAGGAACAACGCCGGAGAAGCATCGGGCAGCTCTTGAGACTATGAAGAGCTGCCAGATCAAAATAATTAATGAGGAGAAGAATTAATATGAGACTTGAACCGATTATCACATCGCTGTTGGAAACGGATATGTACAAATTCAGTATGGGTCAGGCAATATATCATCAGTTTTCCGACTATAAAACCACCTGGGATTTTAAGTGCAGAAATTCCGATGTTCATTTTACTCCGGAAATGGTGGAAGAGATCAGGGAACAGATAAAGCATTATTGTGAGCTTTCATTTACAGAGGACGAACTTCGTTATCTCGATAATATAAAGTGGATAAAGGGATCTTATGTGGATTTTCTAAGGTTATGGAGACCCCGGTATGAAGACTTCGAGATAAAGGATGATAGTGAATGCGGGCTTTCTGTTGAAACCAGGGGCACCTGGCTCAATACCTCCATGTATGAAATACCCACGCTTGCCATAGTAAATGAGGTATATTTCAGAATGGCACACGATTACGGAGAGTTGCTTAGGAGCTTTAAGGACAGGCTGGATGACAAGTTTGAAATGGTGAAAAATGAAAAGCTTTATCTCGGAACCTTTTCTGAATTTGGTCTTCGGAGAAGATTGTCAGCGGAAGCCCAGGAGCTTGTGGTAGATAAATTCTCAAAACTGAATGATAAATCCTTTGTTTCCTCTTCATTTGTGGGAACGTCGAATGTGTTCCTTGCAAAGAAATTCGGGGTTTCCCCTATAGGAACAATGGCTCACGAGTGGATCATGTGTGTGGGACAGGGTAATCATAAGCATAATCCGGCCTATTCCAATTGGTATGCACTTGATGCCTGGGTAAAGGAATATGGGGTGCTTAATGGTATTGCTCTTACGGATACTATAACTACAGACTGTTTCTTGAGGGATTTTCAGCTCACATATGCAACTTTATTCTCGGGAGTACGACATGATTCCGGTGATCCGATTGAATGGGGAGAAAAGATGATTAAGCATTATGAGGAACTGGGGATAGATCCGATGAATAAGACGCTTCTCTTTTCCGACAGTCTCAATTTTAAGAAAGCTGATGAAATATTCCGACATTTCAATGGAAAAACGAAGGTGGCTTTTGGGATAGGCACTTATCTTTCTAATGACACGGAGGTTGAACCGCTTAATATCGTTATGAAAGTGACAAAGTGCAACGGTCAGGACGTGGCGAAAATCTCAGATGTGTCAGGAAAAGGAATGTGCAGAAATCCTGAATACATTGAGTATCTGGAGAGATGCATTGACTGGAGAGCAAAGCATGAATAAATCCGGAGGTTTTGAATGATCTACGCAGTAAGTGATATACACGGATGCATTGACGAGCTGACAGAAAAAATGAAGCAGGTTGATCTTTCAGGAAACAATAAGATAGTTTTTCTCGGGGATTATATTGACTACGGCCCGGCTTCCGGGCAGGTGCTTAAATTTCTCTATGACCTGCAGCAGGAGTACGGGAGCGATAAGGTAATTGTGCTTAAAGGAAACCATGAGGCAATGCTTCTTGAGTGGATCGACGAATTCAATAAAGAATATACGCCGATTATGGATGCCTTATGTTACGACACGTGGCTGAAAACTGATTCTGAACACAGGTATAACACTTTCAGGACATTGGTAACAGAGGAACAGTTCAGGGAGATTTCAGAACTTGAAAGGAAGGCAACGTTTGCTAGAATCAATGTAGCGGCGGTGAAAATGATCCTTGAAACGAACGGGGATCTGATCAGATGGCTTGGTTCACTGGAGAGTTATTACGAAACGGAAACGCAGATCTTCGTTCATGCAGGTGTTGATGAAGAAGCCGGGGAATACTGGAAATGGGGTACCGGAGATGACATATTTCTATGGCGGTTTCCGGCAACTATTGGGAAGTTCTGCAAAACAGTGATCGCCGGACACATCGGAACCGGGGATATTGTACACGACAGAAGCTTCCACGAAATATACTATGATGGAACAAGCCATTACTATATCGACGGCTCCGTATACAAACATGGTAAATTATTGCTGCTCTCTTATGACGAAGATCAAAAGAAGTATTATCAGGCAGAACCGGTAAGGATGATCCCGGTAGAAAAGTGGAGGTAAACTATGGTTAAGAAAATCTATTTCGACATGGATGGGGTTCTTGCTGATTTTGATCGGGGAGTGGGTGAACTCTGCGGTATTCCGGCATCGGAACAGGGAAAAGAACGGACAGCGGAGGAGGACGATCTCATGTGGGAAAGGATACGTGGGATCGACCATTTTTATGACCGTCTGGAGCCTATGCCCGGCTCCGTTGATATGTTCAGAAAAATATATGAAAAGTACGGAGACAGATGTGAAATATTGACAGGGATTCCTAAGCCCAAGAGAGGCATACAGACTGCAGGTGAAGATAAGACTGCCTGGGCTCACCGATTGCTTTCGGAGGATCTTACAGTGAATATTGTTTACAGGGAAGAAAAGAAGAATTTCTGTAAGGGAGCTGACTGCATTCTGATTGATGATCTTAAGTCAAATATAGATGATTGGGAAAAGTATGGTGGAACAGGAATATTACATAAGAATCCTGATGAAACCTTAAGAGTTTTATCGGAAAGAAATATACTGTAATGGCCACTTATGTAATTGGGGATATCCATAACTCCCTTTCAAAGCTGGATAGTCTATTTAAGCAGATGTCCCTGTCCATAAACGATCACATTTATTTTTTGGGTGATCTTTTTGACAGAGGTGGTGCGGAGCCGGATCCGGTAGGAGTATATTTCAGGATATGTGGATTGAATTCGCATGTTACATGGATACGGGGTAATCACGACCAGCTTCTGGCGGAATATATACGGTATTACTACGAAACCCCGGAAAAGAAAAGGGATAGTCTGATACCATATCATTACAATTCCTTTGATATGATGAAGGAGAGGCTTACTGAGGTGGATATACTGAACCTTTCAGATCAGATCATGAAACTGCCATTACAGGTTGAGGTTGAAATAGGTTCAGAGAGGTATCTTTTGGCGCACGCCAGGACTTCTTTTCCCTTTTTGGGAGAAGTAAAAAAAGAAAGATATCTCGAGGGAGATGATACTTCGGATGAATATCTGCGAAATGGTATAGACGGATTTATCTCCATGGTGGGGCATATGGATTCTTCATACATGATGAGCTGCGGATATGGCAGATTCCTTGATGAGAAGTCAGGCTCAATATGGACAAACGATAAAGAAAATCTGTATCTTATGGACTGCGGCTGCGGGCTGGCAGGAGGACAGCTCGCCTGTATCTGTCTGGAAACAGGAGAGAGATATTATTCATAATGCATGGGCTTGGTTAGAGTTTAACTCATTTGAAAGGAACGGTATTATGGCTATATTTGTGACAGGTGATACTCACGGACCCCTTGATCTTACTAAGGTAAGAGATTACTTTTATGGGGAGGAAAATGAATACACAAAAGATGATTATCTCATTATTTGCGGAGATACAGGAATCTGTGGCTTTGATCCATCAAACGAAAAAATGACAAGAAGTATATTACGGGATTTACCTGTCACGACGTTGTTTATTGATGGGAATCACGAAAACTTTGAACTGCTTAATTCATATGGTGTAGATATCTGGAATGGAGGCAAGGTACATTTTATAGAGAATGACATTATCCATCTCATGAGGGGACAGGTTTTTGATATAGATGGAACTAAAATATTTACTTTTGGCGGTGCATACAGTACAGATAAGGATTACAGATCGGAAGGTTTTGACTGGTTTCCCGAAGAAATACCAAATGAAGAAGAATATGCAGAAGGGATTGCAAATTTGGAGGCACATGATTATAAGGTTGATTATATCATTACCCATACTGCGCCCCGGGATGTGGCTGCTTCTTTGGGATATGGAGAGATGTCAGATGATGAGGTGGAGTTAAGAAAATATTTCCAACGCATAGCTGAAGAAGCATATTTTAAAATGTGGTATTTCGGACACTTTCATGAAGATAATGATGTGGAAGAAGTTTTCAGGGTATTGTTTGATGATGTTATTAGGATAGTGTAAATCTTTTTGGAGGAATAACGAATGAAATATTATATCGGAGATCTGCACCTTTTTAATAAGAATGTTACAAAGGAGGGTAAGAATTTTGATGACCGGCCATTTAATAATCTGGAAGAGATGCATTCAATGATCAAAGAAAGATGGAATTCAAAGGTAACTAACGGCGATATAGTATATATCCTTGGTGACATGACAATGCACGGTACCCGGGATGAGTATATTGAGTATATTTCCATATTAAGGGGACAGAAGGTGCTTATCCGTGGGAATCATGACCGGATAAATGATCTTCGTATGAAACAGCTATATACGGAGATATGCGATTATAAAGAGATTGATGATACTATTCACGGTAATAACGTAAGGCTGGTATTATGCCATTATCCGATCCTAATGTGGAACGGACAGCATCGGGGTTCGATTCTTTTATATGGGCATGTCCATGATTCTATAGAGGAGTATTATTTCAAAAAATGCCTTCGGGAAATGAATAACAAGGATTTCTTCGGAAACGCAGCCGGGGAAAGAGTTCTTCAGGCATATAATGTGGGGTGCATGATGCCGTATATGGATTATGCACCCCGGACGTTGGACGAGATAGTAGAAACAGCGAAAGATTTTTTATAATGGTTTGGTACGGAAATCATTAGTATTACGGCTCCTATCCTCGAGGATATGGAGGCGTTTTTATGTCTTATATTCAAATCTTACCGAAAGATTCCCAAATTCAAAATCTATTTATACGGTTGAGAACCTTATTATCCCTTTGGAGATGATGTTTAAGAAGTTGAAGATAGTTTTCTCCATAATATAGATGTAGCTGAAAAACCTGTTTAAACAGATATGGATCATTAAGGAGGAACCCCTTAAAATCGGGAGGTGACAGAAATGAAAAATGACAAACAGCTAGATACACTTGCAAAAGAGGTTATGAGATTTCTTCAGAAATGGGGATTATGGGAAGGAACGAGCATATTCACGAACGGAAACAGCTTTGCGTATACCGGGAATCATCAAAAAAACTATGATGGGATCTGTAATGTTGATTTTTCAAAAAATATAGATCCTGAAGAATATATGACCGGGTTTATCGGCGGACTTGATTACGATGGGAACAACATAATTTATAAGAAGTGCCTTGCAAATCCGGAGCATATATTTGATATGACCTACGAGGGTCCGCTGTGTACGCTTCTTAGATATGATGAATATGAAGTGAGGAAAGCAGACATCGGGGAAGAGGCGTGGGATTACATATTTGAGCATACGGATATCCTAGATGATTATCTTTACGAGAAATACGAATGCCTTAATGCTGATGATCTGTATAATGTGATCATGGAAGATATTTTTGATAACCCTGAGTACAGTGCCTGGGATCCGTTGGTATTTGACACCTGGGAAGAATATCAGGAATTCGTCAATGGCGAAGCCTATTCGGACTTTGAGAGAACGATACCGAATTTTCTAAGGTATGGAACATATTCCGAATATCTGGCGGTACGTGATAAAGCAGAAAATCTGAGAGTTAACGATATTGAGCCTCTTTGGAATTCAATGGTTAATACGGCAAAAAAGGAGTTTGTTGCAGATTGCGGACCTGACGGTAACATGCAGATAAATATTCCCGAAATTGCTAGACATGTGTATTCGGAATTCAAAAGCATATTCGATAGATACAATTTATGGTATGAATTCGAATTCGGATGGTCTTTATCATGTTATAAAAATTCATAGTTTCAAAAAATTGAATATGCAGCAAACCATAATATAAATGAAGGAGCCGTTGAAGAATACGGTTCTTTTTTGTAACAGAATATTTGGATTATTAAAAAGGAGATTATGATCATGAAGAACATTACAAGAGAAAACGCGATGCAAATGTATGAAACAAGAGAAGAAAAGTGGGAGAAGATCAGAAAACAGCACAATTCGCTTAGAGAGAAGATAGAAGCCTTTTACCACCTGCATGAGGATATGCTTCCGAGCGATGAATATTTACAATGAAGAATCCGTCCGAGGAAGAGATAAAAATGCTAGAAAAAGAACTTGGGTTTTCTGTTCCTGAGGATTATAAATGGTTTCTTAATATGTTTGGTGCCGGAGGAATAATCTTTGAAATATATGGTTATCTGGAAGGTACATTCACATGCTTGGAACCCACATTAAGAGTCAGAGGAGAACTTTTTGAACGAATAGAGAACGGTGAGGAATTGGAGTTCGAGCCTGATAACCTTTTGGTTGTATCAAATGCTGGCGATATAGATTATGGAATTGATGTAAAATCCGGAAAAATAGTAGATATCTGCAGTGATAGGTGCTTTTACGGAGCCGAAAGCTTCCTTGAGTTTCTCCTTTCGGAAATGGAGGACACCATATATGAAGTTTATTTGCGGGTATGAAAAAGATAAAGGAGATTACAGAGGTTAATACTATGAAGGATATTTTGAAAAAACGTATAGTGGATTGTATTAATACATGGACGGAGGCTGGCATCTATGCATTAGTATTAGATGTATGTGATCTTGAAGACGAACCGTCAGTTATGCTCAGATACAACACAGAGGTGTATTGTCAGTGCCCTCGGGAAGAGGAAGAGGAATTGGAAGAAGAATTCCTTGATTCGAAGAACAGATTAAGGTGGGATTGTGGTTGGTGGAACCAACATGAAGAAATGTGGTTCGGAGATGATGAAGACACTGCTGAAATTGTCAGACAGTGGATAAGGGAATTGGGGGGATTAGAACCGGATTTGGAAAATCCAAAGCATTATGACGATGTTGCTAAGGTTTATGATGCGTTTGAAGATTTGCTGGCAGAAATTGTAATGGAGATTCATGAGGAAAAGGTACTGACGAAAAAGTTTGGAAGAGAATTGCCTATATTGATTCATGAATTCCCCCATTGCGAAGAATATACGGAAGAAGTAGTAAAAATAAATATAAAGGCCAATGGAGAGGAGCTTGTAAAAGACTTCGTTGAATGGATCAGGGGTATAAATGCCAGAGGAATCTATATATAGATTCAAAATATTGAATATGGATCAAACCATAATATAAGTGAACCGGCAAGTAATTTTCCATATATTTCGGCAGATATTTTTCCATAATCCGCGGCAGAGTTTTCGTTGACTCCTCATAATATGGGACATCCTTTGTGGCGGCCGGATACCCACGCATCATAAAACACGGCACATAGCCTTAGATCCCGAAAATCTGATAAAACGGATATGTGCCAATGCCGGTGATGCAATAAGTATTAGTCAAAATCCCCGATATCGATATCTGGAGAATCAATATCGCGCGACTGCTCCAGACTGTGCGTGCTCATACTTTTTTTATAATCTAAATACTCCGTGATGATGGGATCAGCTAACATGTCGTTATAGTTTCGCTCTATTTCCTTGCGACGGCATTCCTCTGAAAAGCTTTCTGCCAGTCGCTGATGAGCATCTTCTAGCAGTTTATCCGCCTCGTACCTTGCATCAAATAATATGGTATATTTTTCCATACTGATTATTTGGGCTTCTTTAATCGCTGCTTCAGCCGCTTGTGCTGTTTTTATTAGGGCGTCATAGTCCGCCTTGTTAAGGACGACCTTGTCCTTATTTAATATCGATGATTTGACGTTTTTATCGATTTTTTTAACTTTTGCAGCAGTTAGGATCTTTACTGTAGAGCTTAACAAACTTGCCTTGTCCCGCAGAGAATCAGCCGTTTCGATCATGTTGACGGCATTATCATAGCGTTCGGATAATGCGTCCAATTCGGATTTGATTTCGGCTTTTTTAGTGATTAGATGCTCCGTATCGGCTCTCACTTTTTCGGTTGTGGCGTGGGTTTTGACGAGCTGAGAGGTGGCATCGTGGGTTTCTTTCTCTAGTGAATTTTTTTCATCATGGAGATTATGGATATCATTTTGCAGCTCATAATACTGATCAAGAGCATACTTCGGGATGTCCTTATTCCGGCCCGGTTCCTTTTTACGGATAACGACACCATCGAATATAGGCTCAAAGCTAATTTCTTGATCCGCTCGCTCGTGTAGCTTATCTTGGATGTGAGATAGCCTGTCTCGCGTAAAAACTCGTGTCTTGGATACTTGTCGCTCGAGACCCTTACAAAAACCGTCGGCAACCGGGACTCCGATAATGTGAATATGTGGACTTGACTCGTCATAGTGTATTACTGCTGAAGCTATTATTAACTCGGGCACTAATTCCCTTAAATACTCGAGTTGATCCGTATAAATAGGGGTCATACATTGTTTGTCCTGATGACTTTTATCTGACCAAAAGTCTCGGTCTCCGATCTGGATTATAATCTCGCACGCAATGTCGCTATGTGATCCAGAGACGTGCTCCAGATAATCCGGTATTTGCCTGTCAGCGCGTTTATTGGCATTATAGTGGGCGAGCGGGGCATCAAACGCATCATGATATATGCGCTTGATGTCATCTAATATAGATTTGTCAGATCCACATATGATGGCGATTTTCGCACGGTCATATTCAGGCGAGGCATATGATCGCAGATTGTGTTTTGATACCTGCTGGATCTTGTTAATTGTTGATAAAGCGTGATTTTTACTACTGAGATGGAAACTATAACTTATTTTGTTCATTTTTTTTGATCCTCCCTTCGATTTTTATTGGTGCAATAAATATGGAATTCAGCTATTGGGAAGAAACATAGTTTATCGAAAACTAGATAACACCCTAGGAGTTTTGACATGTATTTCTGTTTTTTCCGTCAAAGGAGATGATGAAGGGAAATATCACGGGAAACGGCATGAACTGTAGAAACAAAGGTTGATGCAAATTGCGCCAATGAGCGGCCGCTTTTGCGGAGCTTAACGATCGCGGAGCGGTCGTCAACGGTCGTGAGGCGGGGCCGAACGGCCTGAACCTTGACAACTTATATTCGCTATAAAAATATCCACTGCTATCTCATAATGAATCTAACCCATCCTTCGAGGTGGAAATCGGATTTATTTATAGGAGGTAGCCATGAGATTGGACTACAAAAGTATCATTACAAAGCACTACTTGCTTCATCTATCCGGCAAGGATATAGCGGATCAGATTGGAGCAAGCAAATCTGGTGTCAACGGATTCCTTAAGGCTTTTGAACAGGCAAAGGGTATTTCATATCCGCTCCCGCCAGGTATCACAAACGAGGGTATAGAAGCACTTGTCTATCCCTCTGCTACAGCATCCCATGCAAGGGATGAGAGCTATCGGCTCCCGGATTTTGCCCAGATCCATAAAGAAATGACCACGCGGAAGAACATGACGCTGGTATATCTTTGGGGAAAGTATGATCGTGAGTGCGAGAATTCCGGACTTAAGGCATACTCATACAGGCAGTACTGCACACTGTTTTCAAAATGGCGTGAGCAGAATGACATGGCATTCACAATGCCGGTATATAGCGGGCAGTCAATGGAAGTAGATTTTGCCGGTAACACCTTTGAAATGACAGACAGGCTTACCGGAGAGATGCTTACGATTGTTGTGTTTGTGGCCATTCTGCCATACAGCAACCGTACATATGCAGAAGGCATGATCTCTACAAAAGAGCCCCAGTGGATCGAGGTCAACAATCATGCGCTGGATTACTTCGGCGGTGTTCCGGCTATTGTCACCCCGGATAATTGTAAGCAAGCTGTAATCGTCAACAAGGACTGGATAGAGCCGGAGCTTAACAAAGACTATGCTGAATGGGCAGAGCATTACGGGACTGCCATACTTCCGGCTAAGGTGAAGAAACCCCGTTTCAAGAGCCATGTAGAAGGAGCTGTAGGCATTCTGGAAAAGGGTCTTTTCCATGTTTTGGAAGAGAGACAGTATTTCAGTCTGAGGGAATTCAATGAGGATCTCTGGGAAGAACTTGAAAAGCTGAACGACCAGCCTTTCAAGAATAAAGAGCACACCAGGAATTATTACTGGGAGGAGGAAAAGCAGAACCTTATGCCCCTTCCTCCCGTGCATTACGAGTACACGGAGAGGAAAGAAGCAAAGGTATCAAGCGATTTCCACGTGCGCTTTGATAATGCTTATTATAGCGTAGATAAAGCCTATTTACACAAAAAAGTTCTGATACGGGCCACGACTTTGAAAGTCAGGATTTACAGCACTTTTGGTGACCTTATCTGCGATCACCCAAGAGCCACATCCAAAGGCCAGCATGTGACAAACACCGAGCATCTTCCGCAGAATTACAGGACAATGCGTGCTTGGAGTGGGCCATACTTTATCGAGAAGGCAATGGAGGTTGGACCGAATACCGTGGCTCTTATAAAGACCGTCCTTTCAAGCAAGGTTCTTGAGGTGCAGACGTACCGCACCTGTGTAGGGATTTTCCAGTATAAGGACCG
This sequence comes from Lachnospiraceae bacterium AD3010, assembly GCA_000622025.1. Lineage (GTDB taxonomy): Bacteria > Bacillota > Clostridia > Lachnospirales > Lachnospiraceae > NK4A144. Next base: position 27,789 of record JHWU01000028.1, read on the forward strand.
CTACAACGGTGCAGTCCTTGAAGAATGCTGCACGCGGGCTATGAAGGCAAACCGCCCTTATTATTCTTATATAAAGAATACAGTCGCCCATGTGGCAGAGGAACTCAAGGTGGAGCCTTGTAGTAAGGCGGAGATAAAGAACACAGAGCCTAAAAAAGGCGGCATCATAAGACCGGCCAAAGCATCGGATTTAAGCACGCTCCTTTCTAAAAGCAGGGATCTTCTTGAAAAAGGGGGTGATGAATAATGGTAAGTGAAATTCAGTCTATGAATGCCATTATTGACGAACTCCGGGAGATCGGGCTCAAAAAAATGGCAGAAGAACTGGACACCCAGTATAATTCGCCGGATTTCATTAAGCTTGACCGTGTAGAACTTATCCGTAAGATTGTCGATTCGGAGTACATCTACAGGTCCAACAAACGGCTGGCTACGAGGCTGCAGCTCGGACACCTCAAAGGATGTCCCCAGGATCTTTCTAACTGTGTTGATACTGCTGAACGGACCTATGCACCGGAAGGTACAATAAAACACCTTTCGTCGCTGAAATTTATCGAGAACGGGATGAATGTCTGTATCCTGGGAGCCTCAAACAGCGGAAAGACATACCTGGCAAAAGCTATAGGCCTAAGCGCCTGCTCACACTACAGGGTTGAATACTTCTGTACGGAGGACTTGATGGATACCCTCATGCTCCTCAAAAAAACCGACAAGAAAAAGTCCGGAAGCCGGAAGAAACACCTGTGCAGCATAGAACTGCTCATTCTGGATGATTTTCTCCTCCATTCCTTTACCGAGGAGGATGAGATCAAAGCCATCCATGAGATATTAAACAAGAGGCAGGAAGCAACAAAAAGCACGATTATCTGCTCACAGAGACTACCTAACGACTGGAAGGCTCAGATACTGAATGATGAGATTGCAGCTGATGCGATAATGAAACGGGCTACAAAGCATTACACTGTGATGATAAATCTGAAGGAAGATAAGTAAATATATGAAATGATCGGCCGGTGATCACCGCCGGCCGACCGTTCCATAACCGCACCGCGACCGCTGGACAGCGCACCACCGACCGCCGGAGGC
>KK211391.1:0-1040 GCA_000622025.1 Lachnospiraceae bacterium AD3010
GTTCCAGGCAGATCAGGTTGCAAAGGGCCAGGCTGAAAGAGCAAAGCTCCTCGCTGATTACGAAGTATATCAGGCAAACCTGAAGGCATTCCAGGCAGGCGAGGTTGCAAAGGGTGAATTACAGAAGGCACAGCTCAGAGCTGACTACGAAGTATATCAGAAGAACCTGAAAGCATTCCAGGCTGGTGAGGTTGCAAAGGGAGAGGCACAGAGAGCAGCACTCAGAGCTGACTACGAAGTATATCAGGCAAACCTGAAGGCATTTCAGGCAGGACAGGTTGCAAAGGGAGAAGCACAGAGAGCAGCACTCAGAGCTGACTACGAAGTATATCAGGCAAACCTGAAGGCATTCCAGGCAGGACAGGTTGCAAAGGGAGAAGCACAGAAGGCAGCACTCAGAGCTGATTACGATATCTATCAGGCAAACCTTAAAGCATTCCAGGCAGCAAACCTTGCAAAGGCAGCTGCATACAACGCAGAGGTTCAGGTAGCGCTCGCTATGTATGAAAAGAGGATGGCAGCAGTAAGGGCAGCTATCGAAGCAGAAGCAGCTTCCGTAAATGCAAGGAGAGCAATGCTTGCAAAGATGCTTGCCGGATGAGCATTTTCGAAATCATAGAAAACATACCCCCCGCAGGAAACTGCGGGGGTTTTTTTCTGAAAGTAACGGTTGAATTTATCATAAACGAGTGTTAGAATGTCGTGGTATGGTAAATTTTCCAAAATAGTTTGAAGGAGGAAATATTAGAAATGAAGAAGTTATCAGCGATAATTATGTGCGCAGCACTTACCGTAGTTTCTGTTGTTCCCGTATTTGCAGTTACTGCCGATGAAATGGCTGCAGTAAAGGCTGCTTCAGACCAGCAGTTTGCGAACTATCTCGCATATCAGACAGGTCTTGACGCAACAGCCGCAGCAGCGCTTGCACAGGGCGAAGCAAACAAGGCAGCAGGCCAGGCAGCAGCAGCTATGGGCCAGGCAGATCTTGCTTCCAAGGCAGCGGCAGCGCTTGCACAGGGCGAAGCAAATAAGGCAGCAGG
>KK211391.1:1770-26514 GCA_000622025.1 Lachnospiraceae bacterium AD3010
GGTCAGTCAGAGCTTGCAACAAAGGCAGCTGAAGCTCTTGCACAGGGTGCAAATGAGCAGGCTAAGAGCTCTGCAGATTACGCAGCTTATCAGGCTGATCTCGCAGCAAAGGCAGCAGCCGCACTCGCAGCTTCCAAGGATATGGATGCAAAGAGAGCAGCAGTTGCTTCCCTTGTTAGATAAGATCAAAAGAAACAGTGTGAGAAGAAAATCGGGCAGTCCGTTTCAGGGCTGCCCTTTTTGGATAAGAGGTTGTGACAGGACAAGAAAAAGGAGGAAAAATGGCAAGCGAAATACGTGATATAAATCTTTGGGAATCAGGTGCGAGAAAGATTGAATGGGTACGAAGAAACTGCCCCCTTCTAACAATGCTTCATGACGAGTTTTCAAAGACAAAGCCCTTTAAGGGTAAGAAAGTGGCGTTATCGGTTCATCTGGAGGCAAAGACCGCATATCTTTGTCTCACTATGGCTGCAGGCGGAGCTGAAATGTATGTTACGGGAAGTAACCCACTTTCAACCCAAGATGATGTTGCCGCTGCTCTGGTACACGAGGGGCTTGAGGTACACGCATGGCATGGCACAACTGATGAGGAATACAACAGCCATATAAAGGCTGTCCTTTCTGTGGGACCGGATATCATTATTGATGATGGTGGAGATCTGGTTCATATGATGCATACGGAGTTCAGGGATCTGGCATCAAAGGTTATTGGAGGCTGTGAAGAGACCACCACCGGGATACTCCGGCTCGAAGCCATGAACAGGGAGAATAAGCTCTTATTCCCCATGGTCAGGGTAAATAACGCTCAGATGAAGCACTTCTTTGACAACAGATACGGTACGGGTCAGTCAGTGTGGGACGGTATAAACAGGACCACCAACCTTATCGTTGCCGGAAAGATCGTCGTTGTGGCAGGCTACGGCTGGTGCGGAAAAGGAACCGCGATGAGAGCAAAGGGTCTCGGAGCAAGGGTTATAGTTACCGAGATTAATCCCGTTAAAGCCATTGAAGCCATAATGGATGGTTTTGATGTAATGCCTATGAAAGAGGCCGCAGCTCTCGGTGACTTCTTTGTAACAGTAACAGGCTGTGATAAGGTTATCGATGAAGAGGACTTCGCAGTAATGAAGGACGGTGCGATACTCTGCAATGCAGGGCATTTTGACTGTGAGATAGATATGGCGCGTTTAAGGGAGATTGCCGTTGAGTCAAAGGAGATGAGAAATAACATCATGGGCTATAGGCTTTCCTCCGGACAGTGGCTTTATGTTCTAGGAGAGGGAAGGCTTGTGAACCTTGCCTGCGGTGACGGACATCCTGCAGAGATCATGGATATGTCCTTTGCGATCCAGGCTCTGTCTGCAAAGTACCTTGTGGAGCATCACGGGGAGCTGAAGGAAAAGCTTATCGATGTGCCTGATGAAGTAGACGTGGAGGTTGCGGAAAAGGAGCTTGAGTTCCTCGGAAAACATATCGACGTTCTTACACCCGAACAGGAAGCATACCTGAACAGCTGATATGAGATTAAGATACAAGCTTATCGCGGTATTTAGCGGAATAGTACTGTTACCAACAGTACTGCTGTCAATATGCCTTATAGTCATCCGGAAAAATTATGCGGATATAATCGATTATTTCCTGAAACGGCCGGATGTAAAGGATCTTGCCATAAAGCTTGCACTATTGATCATTTCCATTCTCATATTGACGGGAATAATGCTGGTTTCCTTTATCTACAGGGAAATAGCCGTTCCGGTGGGGCAGCTTTCGGAGGGCACCCGCCGGATCGCCGAAGGAGATCTGGATTTCGAGATAGAGACGCCGGATGTCGAGGATACCATGGCGGAGCTTTGCCGGAGCTTCGAGTATATGAGGAAGAAGCTGAAGGAATCCACGGAAAGGACCATCGAGAACGAGAGCGAAAACCGGAAGCTTATCAGTAACATTACACACGATTTGAAAACCCCCGTTACCAGTATAAAGGGCTATGCTGAGGGACTTCTGGACGGGGTAGCGGACACCCCGGAAAAAAGGCAGAAGTACATTCGGACCATATATAATAAGGCCAACGACATGGACAGGCTCATTAACGAGCTGACCTTTTATGCGGGAATCGACACCAACAGGATCCCCTACAGCTTTGCCAGGATAAATATCAGTGAATACTTCGATGACTGTGTGGATGAGATCGGAATGGATCTGGAGTCCCACAACATAGCGTTGGGGTATTCCAATGATCTGGACAGGGACACTAAGATAATAGCGGATCCCGAGCAGCTGAAAAAGGTGATAAACAATATAATCGGGAATTCCGTAAAATATATGGACAAGGAAGAGGGCCGTATATCAATCCGCCTGAAGGACGAGGAGGAGGCGGTCCTTATAGAGATAGAGGATAACGGAAAAGGGATCGACAATAAGGATGTGCCCTATATCTTTGACAGATTCTACCGCACGGATACTTCTCGTAATTCTTCCAAGGGCGGCTCGGGGATCGGGCTGTCCATAGTAAAGAAGATAGTAGAGGATCACGGCGGAAGGGTTTGGGCCCAAAGCCACCCGGGAGAAGGGACGACTATTTTCCTGGAGTTCAGGAAAGATCCTTCGTCGCTTCGCTCCTCAGGGTAACAGTTCCCCTTGTCATTCTGAGCAACGCGAAGAATCTTTTTTGCACATAGGGAAAAGCAGACCGGAATGGAGGTACTGAAATATGAGCAGGATATTGATAATAGAGGACGAGGATTCCATAGCCGATCTTGAAAAGGACTATCTGGAGCTGTCGGATTTCGAGGTTACGATTGAAAATGACGGAATGAAGGGCCTGGATACGGCCATAAACGAGGACTGGGATCTTCTGATACTTGACCTGATGCTTCCGGGAATAGACGGCTTCGAGATATGCAAGCGTATTCGTGAGAGCCGCAACATGCCTATTATCATAGTATCCGCAAAAAAGGATGATATAGATAAGATAAGGGGGCTTGGGCTCGGCGCAGATGACTATATGACGAAGCCCTTTTCTCCAAGTGAGCTGGTGGCAAGGGTTAAAGCGCACCTTTCAAGGTATGAGCGCCTTGTTAACAGCGGAGCTGCATTGAATGACATCATAGAAATACGTGGCTTAAAGATTGACAAGACCGCCAGGAGAGTATGGGTGAATGGAGAAGAAAAGCAGTTTACCACAAAGGAATTCGATCTCCTGACCTTCCTTGCATCGAATCCCGACCGTGTTTTTACAAAGGACGAGCTTTTCAGGAATATTTGGGATATGGATTCCATAGGTGATATTGCCACCGTTACCGTCCATATCAAGAAGATCCGTGAAAAGGTGGAGGCAGACTCCTCAAACCCGCAGTATATCGAGACTATATGGGGAGTGGGCTACCGCTTCAGAGTGTGAGTGCCGCCCTTTTCTTGACATACGCTTAAGGCACGGATAAAATCGAAGAAGTGTGTTTACCTGTCATCCTGAGCGGAGCGAAGGATCTTTCATCCGGAGAAGAAGATTCTTCGCTTCGCTCAGAATGACAAAAGAGCGCAGAATGACAAAAGAGCGCAGAATGTCAAATTGCGGGGCACCCTGTACGGGGCACTGCCGCGCATGGCGCGGCAAAACGTGCCCGAAAAATGTCCACTGGACATTTTTCCTTCCTGAGCGGAGCGAAGGATCTTTCATCACAATATAGAAAAGAGGAAATAAGAATGTCCGATAAGAAAAAAATGGTAGATGCCATAACCTCCATGGAGGAGGATTTCGCCCAGTGGTATACGGATATAGTCAAGCAGGCAGAGCTGATTGACTATTCAAGCGTAAAGGGCTGTCTCATAATCAAGCCCGCGGGTTACGCTCTGTGGGAAAATATCCAGGCGGATATGGACAGGCGTTTCAAGGAAACGGGAGTAGAAAACGTATATATGCCCCTGTTTATCCCCGAGAGCCTGCTTCAGAAGGAAAAGGACCATGTGGAGGGCTTTGCCCCGGAGGTTGCCTGGGTCACAATGGGCGGCGGTCAGGAGCTGGAAGAGCGGCTCTGTGTCCGTCCCACGTCGGAAACCCTCTTCTGTGATTTTTATAAAAACATCATACAGTCATACAGGGATCTTCCCAAGGTATATAACCAGTGGTGCTCGGTTGTCCGCTGGGAAAAGACCACAAGACCGTTCCTCCGTTCAAGGGAATTCCTGTGGCAGGAAGGCCACACCATGCATGAAACCGCAGAGGATGCGGAGGCACGTACAGTACAGATGCTGAATGTCTATGCGGACTTCTGCAGGGAAACACTGGCACTTCCCACAATACGGGGAAGGAAGACAGATAAGGAAAAGTTTGCGGGTGCGATAGCAACCTACACCATAGAAGCTATGATGCATGACGGAAAGGCCTTACAGTCAGGCACCAGCCACAACTTCGGTGACGGCTTTGCGAAAGCCTACGGTATCCAGTTTACCGGAAGAGACAATAAGCTTCATACACCCCACCAGACCTCATGGGGCGTTTCGACAAGGATCATCGGCGCCATGATCATGGTGCACGGAGACAATGACGGACTGGTGCTTCCTCCGAGGATCGCTCCGACCCAGGTGGTGATAATACCCATACAGCAGAGGAAGGAAGGCGTTCTGGAAGCAGCAGAAAAGCTTGCGGAGTCTCTGTCAGAGCTGAAGGTAAAGGTGGACGACAGCGACAGGTCTCCGGGCTTCAAGTTTGCGGAGCAGGAAATGAGAGGCTTCCCCGTCCGCATAGAGATAGGACCCAAGGATATAGAGCAGGGCAGCTGCGTCATCTGCCGCAGGGATACAAGGGAAAAGTACACTGTTAAGCTCGATGAGGTTCATGATTTCGTACTGAAGCTCTTAGACACGATCCATAATGATATGTACGAGCGGGCAGAGAAGCACCTGAAGGAAAATATCTTCGATGCGAAAACCTATGATGAATTCAAGGATATCGCGGATAATAAGCCCGGCTTCATAAGGGCGATGTGGTGCGGAGATACCGCCTGCGAAGAAAAGATAAAGGAGGACACCACCGTTACCAGCAGATGTCTCCCCTGGGATGATACGGAAGAGATCTCCGATACCTGTGTATGCTGCGGAAAGAAGGCAAAGCACCTCGTATACTGGGGCAAGGCATATTAAAAAAGTTGATCAATTGAAAGGAGTAATAGATAAAAATGAAGGTTTTAGTCATCAACTGCGGAAGCTCATCACTTAAGTACCAGCTCATCAATACAGAGGACGGCACGGTATATGCCAAGGGTCTCTGTGACAGGATAGGGATAGACGGCAGCGCCATCGAATATAAAAAGGGCGATTCCGATAAGACCATAGAAAAGATCCCCCTTAAGGATCATCTGGATGCAGTGGACGCTGTGATAAAGAAGCTGACCGACAAGGAAAACGGGGTCGTGGCTTCACTCAGCGAGATAGACGCTGTTGGACACAGGGTTGTCCATGGAGGAGAGAAGTTCTCCGATTCCGTAAGGATCAGTGAGGAAGTGATAAAGGCCGTGGAAGAATGCAACGACCTTGCGCCCCTTCATAATCCCGCAAATATCATCGGAATAAGAGCCTGTGAAAAGTTGATGCCTGGAGTTCCCCAGGTAGGTGTCTTTGACACGGCCTTCCATCAGACAATGGAGCCGAAGGCATATCTTTACGGTATACCCTATGAGTATTATAAGAAGTACAAGATCCGCCGCTACGGCTTCCATGGAACAAGCCATGACTTTGTTTCGAAGCGCACGGCAGAGATCCTGAAAAAAGACATAAAGGATCTGAAGATCATCGTATGTCATCTCGGAAACGGAGCCTCCATAAGCGCTGTAAAGAACGGCAAGTCTGTGGACACCTCCATGGGACTCACACCCCTTGAGGGTCTTATAATGGGAACACGCTCGGGAGACCTTGATCCTTCAGTGATCACCTTCCTTATGCAGAAGGAAAAGCTTTCAGCAGCGGAGGTACTAGATATCCTGAATAAGAAGTCCGGAGTTCTCGGTCTGTCTGACGGCTTTTCATCCGATTTCCGTGATCTTGCGGAAGCAGCGGAAAAGGGAAATAAGGAAGCGGATACTGCTCTTGAAGCCTACGCCTTAAGGGTAGCAAAGTATATCGGCGCATATACCGCAGAGATGAACGGAGTTGATGCCATCACATTCACTGCCGGAGCAGGCGAAAATAACGGGGCAGTCCGTGAAAGAGTATGTAAGTACCTGGGATTCCTCGGCACAAGCTTCGACGCAGAAAAGAATAAGCTCAGGGGTCAGGAGTTCTTTTTAACAAAGCCGGAGGACAAGGTACAGATACTGGTGGTTCCCACGGACGAAGAGCTCTCCATAGCGAGACAGACGGTAGAGGTATTATCTAATTGACCATCACCCTTCCTGAAAAGGCAGAAAAAATAATAAGGACAATAGAGGACGCAGGCTTCGAGGCATACGCTGTCGGAGGCTGCGTCCGTGATTTCCTGCTGGGAAAAAAGCCCCACGACTGGGACATTACCACAAGTGCACTTCCGGAAGAGGTGAAAAGGCTTTTCCGGAGGACTGTGGATACGGGAATAGCCCACGGAACCGTAACCGTGCTTATCGGGAAGGACGCTTTCGAGGTCACCACCTACAGGATAGACGGGAAATACAGCGATAACCGTCATCCTGACAAGGTAGAATTCACGAGGAGCCTCAAGGAGGACTTAAAGCGGCGGGACTTCACCATAAATGCCTTTGCCTACAGTCCTCAAAAAGGACTTATCGACCTTTTTAACGGACAGGAGGACCTGAAAAATAAGGTCATAAGAGCTGTCGGGAATCCGGAGGAACGCTTCGGGGAGGATGCCCTGCGGATATTAAGGGCTTTCCGCTTTTCTGCACAGCTTGATTTCTCCATAGAGGAGGAAACCCTGAAGGCAGCAGAGACATTGAAGGACAGCCTGAAGCAGATCTCTGCGGAAAGAATACGGGATGAGCTCACAAAGCTTCTGGTATCGGAGCATCCCGAAAAGATAGAGGAGCTCTATAAGAGCGGGGTTACAGCCGTCATTCTGCCGGAGTTTCATAGATGTATGGAATTTCCCCAGAATAATCCACATCATAAGTACACAGTGGGAAGACATACGATCGAAGCCCTGAAAAACATAAACAGAGAGACACTTGAGAGATACAGTGATATCCTTGGAGTGTCAGGTGAAAGCGGGTATGAGCAGCTACGGATCTTAAGGCTTACCATGCTTTTTCATGATCTGGGGAAATGTGAGTGCCGGACCGTGGATGAAAAGGGAACGGATCATTTTCACGGTCACGCAGAAATAAGCGAGAAAGCAGCGGTCAGGATATTAAAGCGCCTGAAATCAGATAATCATTCGATTAATATGGTATCACGGCTGGTCAAGTATCATGACTACCGTCCCGACAGCAGTATAAAACTGGTAAGAAGGGCGATAAATAAAATGGGGGAGGATATTTTTCCCCTGCTTTTTCCTGTGCGATACGCGGATATAATGGCGCAGAGCAGCTATAAAATGGCGGAAAAGCTTGAAAAGGAAGAGCGCCTCCTTTCACTGTACAGGGAGATACTGGAAAACAGGCATTGCTTATCCATAAAGGATCTGGCACTTGACGGCAGCATACTGATGAAGGAAGCCGGAATGAAGAGCGGCAGGGAGCTCGGGGATATGCTGAAATATCTTCTGGAGCTGGTTCTGGAGGAACCTTCATGGAACGAAAAGGAAATTCTTCTGGCAAAGGCCCGGGAGAGAATTTCACAAGTGAAGAAAGAGACGGAGTAAAGCTTGAACTGAGTACCGTCGGCATGGAAAAGGCCGTGCCGGAGGTGAAGCAGGACGTTCCGGTGATGGCCAGATTTCTGAGCGATGAGCTGACGTATCGGGAACGGAAAAAGATGGAGAAGGAGCGTATAAAGAAGCGTAAACCCCTTCCTCCTTTTCTTAAGGTCATTCTTCTTCTAAGCCTGCTCACGGTTTTTGCTGCTGCGGCATTTGCGGCCGTCGGATATATTAATAAGCATAAGCAGCCGGAAGAAGCCGGATCGGAAGCTACGGAGACTGCCGAAACAGAGGAGCTGGTTTCCGATAATGAATTAAAGGCAGAGGGCACGGTAGTTATAATCGACATAGATTTGAAGGGTAAAAAGCTGCGTTTCCGGGACCCCGTATCAGCAGAGGAATATGTCCTGAATTTCGGGTCATCGACGGTCTATGAGGACGCATACGGAAATCCCATGGTGGTAAAGCAGCTTAAGACCGGGGATATAGTGGATATCCTGGTTTCCGTCCATTCCTCCCTTCTGACATCGGTTAAGCAGAATTCCTCCGATGAATATTTCTCAATATCCGGCATTACGGACTATGACATAAGTGAAAAGAGGGGGATCATAAGCTGCGAGGGCAGGAATTACCGGCTCTTAAAAGGTACGGTACTGCTCTCGGATGAGGGACTGTCTTCCTTCAGGAGTATAAAGGACGGAGATGTCCTAAGTATATCGGGCATAGGCCAGGACGTATACACCATAGAAAGATCCGGGGGAAACGGCTATGTGCGGATCGTTGGTGCGGAGTCCTTTGAGGGAGGCTGGATAGAGCTCGGAGATAATATCCGTCCCATAGAGGACGGGATGGTGCTCACCGTGCCGGAGGGAAGCTATTCCATGTCTGTTACATACCGGCATTACGGAGGAAGTAAGGATGTGTCGGTGAAACGGGGAAGGGAGACCCTGGTGGATGTAAGTGACCTTAAGGGGGATCTCTTAAAGACCGGACAGATAACCTTCAGCTTCGAGCCGGCAGACGCGAATCCGGCAGTATATATCGACGGGAAGCTGGTGGTGAAGGAAAGCGCACTGGAACTGGACTACGGGGTACATACACTTGATGTGAAGGCCGAGGGCTATGAAGATATACACAAATACCTGAAGGTGGGACAGCCCATGGCAAATCTCGCCATTGTACTGGAGGAAGAGGAAAAGAATACGCCTTCCTCGAATAGCTCGGACAGGAATACGGGGAAAAAGGCAGATACAGAAAAAGAAACAGATAAGGATTCAAAGAGCGACCCGATTCCTATGGAGGCTCTTCCTGAGGTATTCAGGGACAAGAATAAGAATACGGATACCGGCGCTTCATCAGGAGCTGACGAAGTATCCGGGGAAGCTTCCGGGGTAAATACGGAAAAAGCAGCTGAAGAGGGGATTGCCGCGGATGACACAGAGACCGTGACAACGGATGTATCACAGCTCTATATCGACGGCCCTGAGGGTGCGGAGGTTTACTATGACGGTGCTTATAAGGGCATAGCACCCTGCCACTTCAAAAAGAACGGCGGCACCCATGTAATAACCCTTATGAAGAACGGATATGAGACAAAAAGCTATACCCTGAATCTTGCAAGCGGCACGGAAAACGAATCCTACTCCTTTAATGAACTTTCGGAAGCTACTTCAGATTGACATAGGTCACATTTTCTTCCTTGGTGAGCTCCAGGGAATCAAACTGCTCCAGGAAGCGGCTGAGCTTGGAAGCGCCGTAGTTTCTCGTGTCAAAATCAGGGTAGCGGCGCTGCAGGCTGTTTCCGAGCGAAGCAATGTTCATGCCCCGTTCGTCGTCATTCATATCTATTATCTGCTTTATCGCTTTCTCGATCGTGGAGAGCTTGGTCAGATTATTTGCGGAGGTCTTTCCGGCAGCAGCGGTCTTCTTCGCAGCGGTCTGCTTTGCGGCAGCAGCCTTGTCCTGAGCCTTTGCCTTACTCTTTGTCTGGTTCTGCTCCTTATAGAGAACATCCAGCATCTTGAAGGAATCGCAGGCCTTGATAAGTGCAGCGGGAGTCTTGCTTTCACCCATGCCCACAACCGTCTTTCCTTCCTCCTTCAATGTGGCGGCAAGCCTTGTGAAATCCGAATCGCTGGACACCAGGCAGAAACCGTCCACATTATTGGTGTAGAGGATCTTCATGGCGTCGATTATAAGTGCCGAATCTGAAGAGTTCTTTCCGAAGGTATTATTAAACTGCTGCATGGGGATGATGGAATTTTCAAGCAGGGTCTTTTTCCAGGAGGCGCTTGACTGCTGGGTCCAGTCCCCGTAAGCCCGCTTGATGGTGATATCCCCGTAGTTACTGGCTTCATCCATTATGAGACCGATGTATTTCTGTGACACGTTCTCACTGTCAATAAGAACGGCAAATCTTTTTGTATCGGACATATTATTCTCCCTGATAATCTATAGTATCATCCTCTGAATAGTTATATAGCATCATTTGGTGGTTATTCTATCACCCATATTATCTGAGCGCAACAAGATATACGAGGTCTCAAACTTCCGTGTTGTGTGAAAAAAAAGGGTTTGTTATAATCGGAGAAGGCAGCAGGCTCAATCTTTAAGATACGTTTTATGAGGGAATACTGCGTTTCAGCGAGAATAGGGAGGAATGCCTTATGGGGATATATCTGAATCCGGGAAATGAGAACTTCAAACGTTATCTGAAGGCGCCGATCTATGTGGACAAGACCATGATGATTGACGTGATGAACAGTTATATAGACAGGGATAACAAGTATGTCTGTATATCCCGCCCCAGGCGCTTTGGGAAGACCATAGCAAGTGAGATGCTCTGCGCCTATTATTCAAAGGGATGCGATTCTCATGCCCTGTTTGATGACCTGAAGATCGCAGAGGCTGCAGGCTATGAAGAAGGGCTGAATAAATACAATGTCATAAAAATCGACATGAACAGTGAGTATCAGAATACCCTGAAAAAGGACAGACTCATTCTAAACCTTACAGAGGATATAAAGGATGAGCTGAAGGAGCAGTTCCCCGGAGTCAAAATAAAGGAGGACGATTCTCTTGCGCAAAGTATCCTAAGGGTATATTCCGTCACCGGCGAAACCTTCGTAATCCTTATAGATGAATATGACGTGCTGGTGCGGGAGCAGGCGCCACAGGCTCTGTTTGATGAATTCTTAAGCTTCTTAAACGGGCTTTTCAAGAGCGCTACCGTGAGACCTGCCCTCTCCCTGGCATATCTTACAGGGATTCTTCCGGTTGTACGGGATAAGATCCAGAGCAGGCTTAATAACTTTCGCGAATATACAATACTTGATGCGGGAGAGCTTGCAGAATTTATCGGCTTTACAGCACCGGAGGTTCAGGCATTGTGTGCAGAATACGGCAGGGACTATGCCGAGTGTGCCCGCTGGTATGACGGATATAAACAGCATGGTCTGGAAATATATAATCCGGAATCGGTTGTACGAAGCATGGAATCAGGGCAGTTTAAAGGCTATTGGGGAAAAACATCATCCTACGAGGTTATATCAGACCGGATCCGTGCAAATTTTTCCGGAACAAGGGATGCAGTGATCCGAATGATAGCGGGGGAAAGTACTGAAGTGAATGTAACGGCATATTTAAACACCATGAACTCATTTAAGACCCTTGATGATGCGTTCACATACCTGATACATGTAGGATATCTGAGCTACAATATTGAAGATGAAAGCTGCCGGATCCCGAATACCGAAGTGCGCAAGGAGTGGTTGAACGCTATCTCGTCAGAACCTGAATATGAGACCACGGATCGTATAATAGAGGCTTCAAAGGAGCTTTTACGGGAGACTCTTGCAGGAAACAGCGAGGCCGTTGCAAGAGCCCTGGACGAAAGCCATATTCATGTCACAAGCAACCGCAGCTACAATAACGAGGATGCCCTGCAGAGCGCTATTTATCTGGCTTATATCTATGCATTGAATAAATATACGCTAATAAAGGAGATGACCACAGGAAAGGGCTTTGCGGATGTGGTATTTATCCCTTTTGTTCCGGATATCCCCGCCATGATCATAGAGCTGAAGCACAATAAAAGCGCTGAGAGCGCCCTTGATCAGATCAAAGAGAAAAAATACTTTGATTCCCTTGCAGATTACAAGGGTGGCCTGCTGTTTGTGGGAGTAAGCTACGATGAAAAGGCTAAAACCCATGAATGCAGGATCGAGAGTTTTAAAAAGTGAGTGGGAGCAGGATGACAAAGTAGTGAAAACAGCTTTACTTGAGGAGAATAAGTTGAAAGTATTCAATACAACAGCGGTATGTAATCCGTCAAAACACTATATGGTGGATATTTCCGATAAGGTAAGGGAGATACGGAAACTTGTTGATGCGGGTAAATATTTTACCATAAACAGGGCCAGACAGTATGGAAAAACCACTACTATTTCGGCTTTGGAAAGAGAACTTGCGGACGATTATTGCATATTGAGTTTAGACTTTCAAGGGATAAGCGAAGCCGGATTTAAGACAGAGGAAGCTTTTGTCAAGGCATTTTCCAGAGCTGTTGTGAAGAAAGCGAAAACAGCTGGTATGCCATCGGATCCTGTTGAAAGACTGAATGATTTCATCAACAGAAAAGAATATGAAGCGGTTCTTGATGAATTGTTTTCTGTTCTGACGGATTGGTGCGAAAAATCGGATAAGCCCGTCGTTATGATAATTGACGAGGTCGATACCGCTACCAACAATCAGGTGTTCCTTGATTTTCTGGCACAATTAAGGTTACAGTACCTTGAACGGGAAAAGAATGATGATTATAAAACCTTCCAATCTGTGGTACTTGCCGGGGTCACCGATATAAAGCATCTGAAAAATAAGATCGGGAATGGAGACGCAGAAAAGGAAAACAGTCCCTGGAATATTGCAGCTGATTTTAATCTTGATATGAGCCTTTCGGAAGCCGGCATTATGGAAATGCTGGATGAATATGAGGCAGATCATAATACCGGAATGAATACAAAGGAAATTGCCGGGATAATAAGAGATTATACCAGTGGCTATCCCTTCCTTGTCAGTCGAATATGCCAGCTGATAGATGAGCAGTTGTCAAAAGTAAGATTCCGCTCATTGTCGGAAGCGTGGACAGGTGAAGGCGTAGAGGAGGCGGTAAAATCGCTCCTCACGGAGAAGAATACACTCTTTGATTCGCTGATGGGAAAGCTTCATGACAACAGATCATTTGATTCACAGCTTAAAGGGCTGTTATTAAGAGGGGAGTCCATAGAGTATCTTCCGGATAATAAGGCTCAGGAGCAGCTGATGATGTATGGCTTTATAGTCAATGATAATAATACTGTAGCAGTCGCCAATAAGATATTCGAGATGCGTCTCTATAAGTATTATGTGGGTGAAAGCAGATTTTCAGAGGAGTTGAGAGGAAATGCCCTGGATAATAAACCGGCATTTATTAAGGGCAATCAACTTGAAGGAGTTGTGTAAGGCAGTTATAAATAATGATAATTTCGATTTCGAAAGCAAGATCGGCTCAATCCCGGGAATATAAGGGATTGGGTCTTTTTTTAACTTTTCATCACGTTTCAGATTTTTTCGTCACGGTTCTATTGAAATCCCACAAAAAATTTTTTATCTTTATGAAGGAAATTCAGGAGAAGACCTTTGATCCGGAAAAGGAGCGAAAAGTAAAGACGATGGTTATGAGAAAGATAAGGGAAATTCTGAAGAAATCAGCAGTTGCAGCACTAGCAGCGGTGCTTATTACGACTTCTGTTCCGGCAGGTGTGCTTGCGGAGGAAGTGACTGAAGATATAACAGCTGTCGCTGGTGATGCGGCAGGATCGGAAAATGTGCCGGAAGATACTATAGCTGCCGCTGATGATACGGCAGGGCCGGATAATGTGCCGGAAGATACTATAGCTGCCGCTGATGATAGGGCAGGATCGGAAAATGTGCCGGAAGATACTGTAGCTGCCGCTGATGATACGGCAGGGTCGGAAGAAGTGAAGGAAGAGTCAGATGAGGATGAACCATCTGACGAAAAGACCGGGGAGATGGTATCGGAGAATAAGGTTTCAGAGAACAAAGCCCCGGCATTTGAAGAGTCGAAAACCATCGGAGACGTTACCATAACCGTATCGGCAGAAGAAGGCATATTCCCGGAGGATGCGGAACTGTCTGTAAAGAAAGCCAACAGGGTAAAGGAAGAACAGGCAGAGGAAGCTGTAAATGAAGTGCGTGGTGAAAACGTGAACGTGGCAGCTTCCTACACCTATGACATAAAGGTACTTGATAAAGACGGCGGAGAAATTGAGCCCGAAGACGAATCAAAGGTGCATGTGTCATTCACCCTTAATGAGGTTGCGGATGAAAACCTCAGCACAAATATCTACCATATAACAGAAAGCGACGATACCGGGCTTCCCCCTATTGAGGAAGCTGGCGGCGGAACGCCGGCTGATGAGGGTGACGAGGGCGAAGCGACGGATGAGGTGCTAAACGCCGAACAGCTCCCTGTAGAAACCGACGGAACCACCGTCACAGCTGAAACCGACGGTTTCTCTCTATACACCGTAGAATTCACCTATGAAAATAAGCAGTATGTAATGCCCGGCGACACAACCATCGGACTTTCTGAGATCCTCGATACAGTGGGTCTCGCCGGTGAAGTCACAGATGTAAGGGTCAGCGACGAAGACCTCTTCTCAGCATCTGACGAAACCGGAGAGTGGATCGTCACCGCACATAAGGCATTTTCAAGCAATGAATGGATGAAGGTCAGGATAAACGGTGTGGATTACGAGATCACGGTGACGGATGACCAGGGAGATTATAACATTTCCGGTGGGTCGATCACGATCAACAGCTCTAACAAGGCCACCTGGAATAACCGCGTCATAACAGGGACTATAAACAAAGTCAACTGCGAGGACAATGAAACAAGTTTCTTTAACAAACACGGTGCGCTGAACAGTTCTCGTGCGGCCATCATCATTGACGGTACAGAGGTTAATTTAAAGATCAGTAATCTGAATATAACCGCCACCTGTCCGGAAAGTGGTGGTTATGCGATCATGGTATCACCCATTCTTTTGAAAAATAATGCAATACTTAATCTGACTATTGAGGGAGAGAATAATCTTACCGCCTGCTGGGGCGGCGCGGGAATCTGCGTTCCCGGTGGCTGTACGCTTAATATCAGCGGAAACGGAACTCTTAATGCTACAGGAGGAAATGACGGAGGAAACTCTATCGACGATTACAGCATGGGCGGCGCAGGTATAGGAATGTGCCAGTATCTTACGGAAAGCGAACTGGGAGGAACCCTTGGAAACATTACCATCTCCGGAGGCACCATCACTGCACAGGGAGGTTCCCAGTACTATGACACCTTCGGAGCAGCAGGTATCGGTGGATCCGAAGGAACAACGGGAGGAGTTATCAAAATAACCGGAGGCAATGTCACGGCTAAAGGCGGCTCTCTGGCAGCCGGTATAGGCGGAGGCGGATCCGGTACCGTGGATTCCATTACTATCAGTGGAGGAACTGTAAAAGCGACAGGCGGAAAGGTACAAGGTGGTAGTGATGCACATTTTGTGGGCGGAACATTTATAGAGGTAGGCGGCAGTAGTCTGGGCAGTACAGCCATCGGATGCGGATATGAAGGCAGCCAAGACCACGGGGTTGGCTTACCGGCTATCAGTATCGAGGGTGGCAATGTAACTGCAGAAGGAAATATCGGCTGTCCTGACGTAGGATACTATAGTAGTATGGGAAGCCTTACTGTTTCTGACCCGAATCAGGTTTCATGTACAGGAAGGATCACCTGTCCGGGGTATGCCAATCCGGAATTTACCGTAACCTTATATGGCACAGGGATTTCAGAAGGCACCGGCGAATGCGGGTTCCGGATCGGTAATGAAAGCACTTATAAGCCATGTAAATACAGCGTTACCTCAGACGGCGCCGGGAA
The DNA here is from genome assembly GCA_000622025.1 of Lachnospiraceae bacterium AD3010. GTDB lineage: Bacteria > Bacillota > Clostridia > Lachnospirales > Lachnospiraceae > NK4A144. The sequence goes on from KK211391.1 coordinate 17,544, forward strand.
AAAGCTGACAGTAAAGACTACAAGGATAATAAAAGATGCCGAGGCTGTTGATACATTGGCCGCACATATTAAGATAGGGAATGTGATCTACGACACGGCTTCTACGACCCTCTCAAAGGATAAAAAGGAGCAGGCACTCTACTCCGGATATCTCTGTACCCTTTCCGGCGCAGTGTACGATACAGGAATGCCTAATGTCGCCACAGGTACGGTGGAGATAGAAGGAGTGACCCCTGAGGCTTCTTCAGTCAGTGTATCAGGAAGTAAAGCCACCGTTTCCGCTACATTTTCACTTCCGGAAGACGGTTCATTAACAGACGAGGGCTCATTGACTAAGAAAGTCACAGTTAAGATTGGAAATAAGGTCTATCAGCTTGATAACGTGACCTTTGAAAGGTCTGCAGCGCACAAAAAGAAAGCAGAGTTCTCCCATAATGCAAACGGGTACAGCTATATTGACGAAAATGGTGTCGAACAGTATAAAAAGGACAATGAGGTAACTGTGCTGGACGGAAGCCGGACGGCTCTGGGAACAGGCTGGTACGCCGTTCCGGCAGGACAGACGATAGAACTGAAGGGTGAATCGGTTAAGGTTATTTCCGGTAGTACTGAATATAACTCAAACTATCCCGTGAATATCAACGGTGATGTCCATATTATTCTCTGCGACGGATCTACAGCGGATGCAAAATGCGGGATCAATGTGGCAAAAGGAAACAGTCTTACCATATACGGACAGTCTAAGGGAACCGGAAAGCTGACGGCAAGTGACCATCCGTACAATACGTTTTATGGTTATACGGCTATCGGCTCCGGACTTCGTTCTAAAACGAGCGATCCGTGTTACCCTGCAGGCAATATTACGATCTGTGGCGGAGTGATAGAAGCAACCGTAAAAGAGAGTGAACCTGCCATTGGCGGGGGATATTACGGCATCGGTGGAACGCTGACCATCACCGGCGGAAAGGTAACGGCCGCAAGCCAAAGAGGGAAAAATGCTGTAGGCGGATATTACTATGATTCTAATAAGAACTATGAAGGTGCGGTTATCCTCTCCTGGAACGATCCCGGTATGGAGCTGTACACCAGCGCATTCCAGACAGAGAGTAATACAACGGTCAGCTTTCAAAAAAACTTCGTATTGAAGGATTCTCCGGAAACAGTGGCTACCCGGGCCAACATGGGAGGCAAGACCATTGTTCCCGGTGTAAAGATCACATTCGATAAGGGAGAGCTCTCCGGCAGCATGGCGGATACCTATGGTAGGGCAGGAGGCAGTTTCACACTTCCCGAATGCAGCTTTACTGTCCCTGATGGAAGTAACTCTAAGTTTGCCGGATGGAAGGTAGGAAATGATGATAAGGTGCTGCCTACAGGCACACCTATAACATTGCCCGGTAATACAGACTCATTGACACTGACTGCAGTTTCCAAACCCCTATATATAATCGAGGGTTATACGGCAGAGGGTGCGAAGATCAAAGCTACAGGCACAAGTGATAACGGTTCATTTGTTAAAGTTATTACTATAGTCAAGCCCGCTCACGAAATCTACGGGGATGGAAAGAGTGCGGAAGCAACGATAAGCGGGGATACTGATGTCCTTGGAACACCAACGATCTCCTATTATAAAGGAACGACTAAACTGTCCGCCGCGCCGACCGGAGCCGGAACCTATATAGCAAAGATCACCCTGGGTGAAGGAACCGGAGCAGCTACTGCGAGCGTGGAATATACCATTGCCCCGAAGAGGGTTACCATCACCGGCGTGACTGTTTCCGAAAAAGAATATGACGGCACGACAAAAGCGACTCCTGTCATGACGTCTGCATTGATTGACGGCAAGGTAGGCAATGATGATGTAGAAATTGAGGAAGGTACGGCAGAATTTGCAGACGAAAACGTCGGTGACGGCAAGACCGTGACATTTTCCGGCTTCTCGCTCAGTGGTACGGTCGCTGGCAACTATGAGCTGATTTCCCAGCCTGCGGCTGTAGCCGCAGATATTACTAAGCGCTCAGTCACCATCACAGCAAAGGATCAGAGTGTGGAACTTAATGGAAGCATCGCCACGGGAACAAATATGGTAAGTGTGACATCGGGTTCTCTTGTTGACGGACATGCTATCAATACAGTTACTCTTACATCGAGCAGCACTGCTGCCATCACAACAAGCGGCACCATTACTCCAGGTGCAGCAGTGATAAAGAGTGGCACTGCGGACGTTACCGCCAAATATAACATCACCTATCAAAACGGAACTCTCACTGTCACAAAGATCAAAGCAGTGGTAACAAAGGCTCCCACAGTAAAGAGCCTTACCTATTCCGGCCTGGATCAGACTCTTGTTGAAGCGGGGATCGCTGCAGGCGGAACGCTGAAATACAGCCTGACATCCGGAAGTGGTTATGCAGAGACTCTTCCCGAAAGGAAAGATGCCGGAACCTATACCGTATACTACAAGGTCTTTGGAGATGATAATCATGAGGACAGTGATGAAGGGCAGGTTTCTGTCACTATAAAGAAAAAGGCTGTCACGGTTAAAGCAGATAATAAAGAGAAAATCTATGGGGAATCTGACCCTGTCCCGGCAGAATATACGGCGACAGAAACAGGCCTTATCGGAACAGACACAGTAAGCTACAGTATTTCCCGCGCAACAGGGGAGAATGTCGGAACCTATGACATCACCCCTGCCGGAGAGAGTGCCCAGGGTAATTACAGCGTAACCTTTGAAAAGGGTGTATTTACTATAAAGCCAAAGACAATAGCAAACCCTGTTATAGAGCTTTCGGAAGAATCCTTAACCTATGACGGCAAGCCAAAAGAACCGGCGGTCACGGTAAAGAATGGAGATGATGAAATTCCCGGAAAGGAATATAACGTAAGCTACAGTAATAATATAAACGCAGGAACAGCAACGGCAGCCGTAGCGAATGTAAAGAACGGGAATTACAGCTTCAGCAGGAGCAGGACCTTCACCATAAATAAGAGGGACGCAGTAGTCACAGCCTGTGACCAGACCATAATATTCGGAGAAAGCTTAAAGACCGGAACGAAACAGGCAGTGCTTGCAGACGCGGTGGCAGGCCACAGCCTGAGCCGGGTCAATCTGACAGCTGACGGAAGTACTGCAGGTGAGCACACCATCACAGCCTCCGGGGCGGCCATCAGTGACGCCTCCGGAAAAGATGTCACGGCTAACTACAATATCACCTGTAAAACAGGAAAACTCACTGTGAATAAGGTTCAATCAGTCATCACAAAGGCTCCTTCCGCAAAAGACCTTACCTATAACGGAGGTGATCAGACACTTACAGAGAAAGGCACCGCTGCAGGCGGAACATTAATGTACAGCCTCACATCCGGAAGCGGATATACGGAGAATGTCCCCGTAAAGAAGGATGCAGGCACCTATACCGTGTATTACAAGGTTTTCGGGGACAGTGATCATTATGACAGTGAAGAGGGCGGTGTAAGCGTAACGATAAAGAGAGCCACAGTAACCGTAAGGCCCGATGAAAAGGAAAAGCTTACCGGTGAAGAGGATCCGGAACTGACCGCAGCCGTTACGGGTATCGTAGAGGGTGAAAGCGCTGAAATCATACGCTATACGCTCTCCCGTGAAAGCGGAGAAGATGCCGGAAAGTATGAAATAAGCGCATCCGGAGAAGAAACACAGGGTAATTACTCTGTGGAATATGGTAAAAATACTTTCTATATTTACAAAAGGAACGAGGAAACTCTCTCAGAAAATACCATACCCAACGGTTCCGGAAAGATAGAGAGTAAGGTTGTAACCTACGATACCGGTGAGAATGATGGTTTTGCCGTAAGCGATGTCACGATCCCTGCAGAGCTCGCAGCCGGTCTCTTAAATGAAACAGAAAAACAGGCAGTGGAAGCCGGAGAAACCCTGACGGTAACGCTGGAGATAAAAGAGAAGGCAGGCGGTGATACAACCGGCGGCAATGAAGAGGCAAAAGCAAAAGCTGAGGCCGAGGTAAAGAAAAGCACCGGAACTGATGTATCGGGAAGCGGAATGATGCTTGATATCAAGCTTTATAAGCAGGTTGGGAATGGCATAAAACAGGAGATCGAACCTGAAAAAGGAACGGGAAAAATAGCATTTACCATAGAGGTTCCCGTATCCATGAGGAACGATGATGATGAAGAGGTCATAAGAACATTTTTCGTTGTCCATATTTTTGATGACGGAAGGGTGGAGATCGCCTCATCCGGTACGGACACTACGCTTCCTGTAGAAACGGACCGTCTTTCATCTTGGTATCTCACCTATGTGGATCAGAAAAAAGATAACGGCGGTGAGAATGGAAAAACAGACGACAATAGCGGCAGCAGCAATGATGCGGCAGAAAAGAAAGTCACTGTTTCCGACAATAAACCCATGGATTACCGTACGGAGACAAAGGGATCATTAAGGATATCCTACTGCCATGAGCTTCCGTTCTGGGGAAAATCAAAGGCAGGAATAGAGGTCTTTGGAGAAAAGGGGATCACGGTATCGGTCAATAATGCCACCTATAAGGTAACAAAGGTAAAGATCAATAAAAAGACCCACCGTTTCCAGATAACGGGACTCTCCGGAGCCGACAAAAAAACGGAAAGAGAAATAAAGAAAGCCACAAAGGGGTCAAATGGACTGTCATATAAGTCAAATCCCTACTATGTCAGAAATACGGATTCTTTGACAGTGAAATGGAAAAAGAACGGGAGCCCGAAGTCTGTCAAAGTGATGATAAACGGAAAGAATTACAAGGCCAAGAAGGAAGAGTGGAGCTATAGCGGGTCTTCGAAGACCTTCACCTTCAAGGGCAGCAATCTCACCGGAAGCTATGCTTCCCGGTGAGATATTTGGGAAAGATTCTTCGCTTCGCTCAGAATGACAAAGTAGAGCAAACCCATGTCATTCTGAGGGCGTAGCGTGGAAAAGCCCACACCAATACCGGATGTATGAGTTTTTTCTGGTAAGCGTCTGCAGCGGCAAATTTAAAAGGAAAACGCCTTCCACCCCGACTGGGATAGATGGCGTTATCGTTAGCCGTATTTAGAAAGTATTGCTGTGGGAATCGGTTTCTATTAAGTATAGAATTAAGTCTTCTTTATATACTTTATAGACTAAAAGCCAATCCGGTTTAATATGGCATTCCCTACAGCCGATGATACCAGCATGTTTACCTTTGAGTGGATGATCACGATACTTCTCTTCTAAGGGTTTTTGTGCGACGAGTGTATCAATTACATACTTAAATTCAGCTTCATCATAACACGGTTGCTGCAGAATACGTTTGAAATCCTTTTTGAATCGGGTTGAGCGCTGTATTCTAAGCATATAAATCTGCCATAAGCTCATCTACAGTATCAAAGGGTCCAGCAGCATTACCGTCTTCGTACTCTTTGAGAGCATCAAGGATTGCACTTTCGCGTTTTTCCTGCTTGAAGGCAAGAAAGTCAATGAAAGTATCTGCTATTTCCTTGTTTTCATCCGTAAGGATTGCATAATTACTGCTCATTTCTTTTACCTCCGACGTCACTATGGCATACCTCCTTCCTATATTCCAGCAAAACACTAAAGCACAGGAAGGGCTACGGCTATAGAAAGACCTTTTTGCTACAAATCCAGCTCACATCTCCTCGTCTTATCTCATATAGTTGATTTATACGATTTCGGGGACGAAGACCCGATTTATATGGTTATTATACACCCAAAATCCGGGAAGTGCTACCGCAGAAAAAATGCGGAAATCCATCTTTTTGATGACGGAAGGGTGGAGATCGCCTCATCCGGTACGGACATCATCAACTTTTCGTCACGTTTCAGATTTTTTCGTCACGGTTCTATTGAAATCCCACAAAAAATTTTTTATCTTTATGAAGGAAATTTAGGAGAAGACCTTTGATCAGGAGGATCAGGAATGAATAAGCGCGGAAGACGTATGATGTCTGTTATTACTGCAGCGGCGGTGCTCGCCGGCAGTCTTTTTATGCCAGTTACGGGAGGAGTTCCGGTCGGTGGGGCAGAGGTAATGGCCGGTGAGCCGGTTGCTTCCGGGAATGGGGCAGCTGATACCATATCATCCGGACAGGTGAATGGCGGAGATGACAAGGTTATCAACTGGCAGATCGATACAGAGAATGTCCTGACCTTCACAGGAGAGGGCGCGATACCGGATTATGATTCTAATGATAGAAAGCCCTGGGGAGAGCAATTCCTCTCCGGACCGGACACTAATTATATCCCCTATAATAAAGTAACAAAGGTTGTGATAAACGAGGGGATAACAAGGGTCGGAGAGCATGCCTTTAACTCTTTTGGAAAGGTCACTGAGGTAGAATTACCGGGATCTCTGACTGAGATCGGGAATGGTGCTTTTAATGGTTGTAAAGCTCTAACAAGCATTAAGATTCCCGAAAAAGTTGAAACAATAGGTGACGATGCGTTTTTTGATTGCATCGCTTTATCTGAGATCACGCTTCCGGATAAACTTACACATATCGGAAAAACGGCTTTGTATAAAACGGCCCTGAAAGCGGTCACTCTTCCTTCGGGACTTACCTCAATGGGAGAAAGCGTATTTAACGAATGCAAAGAGCTTAAGACGGTCAGCTTTAATGAGAACTGCAAATTGGAAATACTGCCTGATTCTACCTTTAGCACGTGCACTTCTTTATCCTTGGTAAAGCTTCCCGGCAATTTAAAAACAATCGGAAAATATGCGTTCTATAAATGCGAAGCCTTAAAAGGCATAGAACTTCCGGATACGTTGGAGAAAATAGGAGTATCCGCATTTAATACATCAGGGCTTGTAAGTATCGAGATTCCGTCGAGGGTCAGCAGTCTGGAGGAGAAGCTTTTTTTAGGATGTACAGACCTGACGCGCGTGGCTTTTGGAAGCAATATCAAGGAAACAGGGGTTTCTGTTTTTGAAAAGTGCTCTGCTGACTATAAGTATATACTTTACAGCGGTACAAAGGAGCAGTTTGAGAATTACGGCGGTTTGGAAACGGTAAACAATTCTGATCCGTTTACAGTTATCTATAACTATAAGAAGGACGTAGTCAACGCTTCAATAGAAGCAGAATCCGGAACCGGAAAGGCGAAAATAAGCTGGGATAAATATTACGACATTGATCCTGCCAAAGATGCCGTTAGTTATAAGATAGAGATGAAAAATGAAGAGGGAGATTGGATAAATGTACCGGACAGTCAGATCACTTACGGAAAACTCGACAGTGAGATAAAGAAACTTGACCCCGGAAAGGAATATATTTTCAGAGTCCTGGGTTACTACAACGAGGAGGGATCGCAAAAACAGATAGCTAAAAGCAAAGAACTCAGTATTACTCCTTCAAATGTGATAAAAAGCGGAACCATAGGTGAAAACAATAATATTACCTGGGAGATAAGCCCGGATGAAGAGGAGGGGAAATTCATACTGACCATATCCGGAGAGGGTGATATGCCGGATTATTCGGATAACTCAGATAACTCAGATAACTCAGATAACTCAGGACAGCCATGGAAAAACTCCTGGAGTTATAATAATAAGATTTATTCTTCCGGTGGCATAAGCCGGATAATAATAAAAGATGGTATCACAGGTATCGGAAACAGCACTTTCTCGTCTCTTCATGGAGTGACAGAGGTGACTCTTCCGGAAAGCCTTAAAACCATAGGTTCGTATGCGTTTGATTCATGTGAGAAATTAAGCAGCCTGACTCTGAATGAAGGCCTGGAATCCATAGAAGAGTTTGCATTTTCAGAAACTGCATTGACCAATGTCAACATTCCTGAGAGTGTAAAAACCATAGGCAGATACGCGTTTTTTGAAAATAACGAACTAAAGACCGTAAGCCTTAACGAAGGCCTTGAGACCATAGATACCTGCGCTTTCCAGCAATGTCCCATAGAAGATATCACCATCCCTGCAAGTGTAAAAGAAATAGGAACAGCTGAGGGCAGCCCGTTTTGTGCGTGTCCTGAACTGGTCTCCATAAGGGTTGCAGAGGGCAATAATTACTTCAAGGTGGTAGACGGCGTGCTGTCTTCAAAGGATGGAAAGACTCTCATTCAGTGCCCTGCAGGAAGGGAGGAAAGCACATACTTCGTTCCTTCCGGGACGGAAAGAATAGCCCCTTATGCCTTTGCAGGATGCATGAAGCTTAAAAACCTTCTTATTCCTGAAGGAGTGAAATCTATAGGTGATTGTGCATTTGCCGGAAATAAAATGGAGAGTGTCAACATACCGGACAGCGTGACTGAGCTTGGATTGCTTCTGTTTTGCCAAGGCAGTGCCGATAAGGTGATTCTGCCCAAAAACCTTGATAAAGACCATCTGATGCCTTTCCTGTTTATAGCGACAGAGGTTAAAGATGTTTACTTCCCGGGCAGTAAAAAGGAATGGCAGGCTCTTGAGGACAGCTTCAGGAACATAAGCGATGAAGGGAAGCTTGAGAGATTGAAAACAATGTCCACTATAATGGGAGGAGAATGGGAAGATCCTGAAACTGAGGAAGAGAAGCAAGATATGATTGGCATGTATGATGGGCAGTTCGGCTCGTTGATTCTCCTCGATTATTTTAATATGGTGGATGAAGACACGTGGGAGATGCTCTCTGCCAATTTAATCTGCGACTACCGTGAGGACCTGTCGGGCAAGGGCTACGAGATCGATAATATCCCGGATCAGATTTACACAGGAAAGGCGATCACTCCGAAGATAAGCGTAAAAAATGCAGACGGTATCCTCTACCCCGGCTGCTACAGCGTGCAGTACAAGAATAATATCAATGCAGGCGAAGCCACCGTTACAGTAAAGGGAACAGGGCGATACGTCCTGAATCTTACGAAAAAATTTAAGATCGCTGGCCGTTCTGTAACCGGGGTAAAGCTTAATAAGAGCAGTGCGTCCATAGTAAAGGGAAAGACCCTGACTCTTACCGCCACAGT
>JHWU01000031.1 GCA_000622025.1 Lachnospiraceae bacterium AD3010
GATGAATATATGAAACTGCTGGAATATAAAAAAATCCCGGTGGATGTCATAAAGAAGATGCCGCATCCTATGAATCTTATAAAGATCACTCCATACAGATTTGACTATCTGGATTCGGATCTTAAGAAAGAAGGATTTGACATAAGGCAGCATCTGTAGGAGGAGTTCTTGTTCTATGAGAATCTTAGTAACAAATGATGATGGAATTGACGCGAAGGGAATAGAAATACTTGCCGGTGCTGCGAAGCATTTCGGGGATGTCTGGGTGGTTGCACCTGACCATCAGTGCAGTGCAATGTCCCAGAGAATTACCCTAAGGGAAAAAATCCTTGTAATGAATTACGGATTTCCAGTAGATGTTGAGAAAGCATACAGTATTAGCGGAACACCTGCGGATTGCGTGTCGGTGGCAGTAACTCATCTCATGCCAGAAAAGCCGGATATTATTTTTTCTGGAATAAACTTCGGGCTCAATACAGGATTTGATATAGCTTATTCCGGGACTGTAGGAGCAGCAATGGAGGGGATCATGAATGGGATCCCGTCAATAGCTTTTTCAAATGAGGCTACGCATATATATGATACCGTGAATGAGTATATTACGGGGATAACAGGGGAAATAATAAAAAGAGGCTTTCGTGAAGATTCCATTTGGAATGTGAACTTTCCAGCTTGCCCGGTTTCAGAGTGTAAGGGCATACTCTGGGACAGAAAGATAGCAAGAAGCCCTTTGTTCCAAGGGTCTTTCTCCGAGGAAAAATCAGATGGAAACGGAAAGAAGATCACTGCGGTGGGAACAAAAAAGGATCTTTCATATTTGAGTGATGAAACTGATCTTGGAGCAGTTATGCGGAAATATATTTCCGTTGGTTATGTTAAGAGCATGGTGTACTGACTATTGGATCGAATGAGCTTGCTTCTGTGAATAGAAATAATCTACTCTCTCACAGCAAACACATAATCCACTCCAACAGGTGCAGACATCGGATGATCAGGCGAATTGCTGTTATAATCCGCAAAATACCGTTTTGTCACATCTCCGGGTCCAAGGTGCTCCGCTACCTTAAATCCACACTCAGATAGTAGCTTTTCCATTTCCGTAAACAGATACTGTGCTTTCATCTGCTCCCCTGCTCCACTTGCTAGAGTTTTATTCATCTTTGTTTCCTTGCTCTCATCGGTAGATGGAAAATCAAAACATATCGCAGAGCCTGTCGGCATAATATCCCCGACAAGACGGATCAGCTCTTTCCACTCATCCTTTTCCAGATAATAGCTGATTCCCAAGAGACTTCCGTATGATTTCTTAGAAGCCTTAAAGCCCTTTTCGAGCAGTTTTCCCACCCAGCTTTCGTCAGAAAGATCACATGGCACATACTTTGCTGCCGTCTTTAATCCGGCAATATCAATCCGTATTCTCTTATCATCCAGGAGAGCCGGCAGATCCAACTCATATACCTTGACAGCAGCTTTTTCATTTCTGAGTGAAAAGGTATCATAGCCCGAGGCAAAAATAATATACTGGTCACAGCCGTTCGTGGTCTCATCTAATAACTTTCTCTCACAATATGCGCTTCTTCCAAGCACAGATGGAGATAACTGCTTATCGACAATGAGCCTGAGTCCCTCTTCTTTTGTTCCTTCAAATCCCGGAAGGAAAAAACCGATTCCTTGTATCATGCTTTCTGCAATCTGATAGAAATCATCTCCCAGAAGTCTTGCCGACATACTATCAGAAAAAATGTGTGTTTCATTGTTCTCATAGTGATATGCCCTCACAAAGCAGCTCACTTTAGCGGTTGTATTGTCCATAACCGACTGCCTCCTATTCAAACAGCATTGCCAGAAATAAGCTCCACCACTTCTATGCATAGAATGTAAGTCTATTATTTGTGTAACAGTATCTATTTTTCTTCATTTTTGCAATTAATAAGGATTCGTTCAAGAAAAGAATCAAACTGTAGTATCTCCTCATCAGAAAAACCATTATAAAAGACCCTGTTCATCTCGTTGGATACAAGCTCAATCTTGTCCAGAAGACCCTGTTCTTTTCCTGTCAGAGAAATGCGAACACTTCTTCTATCTGTCTCATCACTTTCACGGTTGATATATCCATCTCTCAAAAGACGACTGAGGATTCCGGTAAGTGTTGATTTATCAAGACAAGTCTTTTCACACAAGGTTTTAATCGGGACACTATCATTTTCCCATAGTGCAAATATAACTCTTCCTCTCGCACCTTCCAAGTCTGACATATCATGATTTCTAAGTAATCTATTCCACACTCTGCCACATACCTGATGAACCTGTGAAAGTAGTGTTCCACCCCGTGTTTTCTTAATCATTTTGTTCTCCAAATAAATGCTTTTCCAGATTATACCAACCCTCAATTTTGGTAGACGTCACTTTTATTATTGCATAATCTGGATCAGTTTTCCCAAGAGGATAATACATTGTCCAGGATCTTTGCCAAAAGCTTTCCTTCAATTTCTGATCAGCAATTTCTTCTGCTTTTCCGGAAACACATATCCCACGGAATTTTTCAGGTTCAGCAAAATACACTGCAACATTAGGATTATTGCGAATTCTTGTTATCTTATTTGATGACGTATTCGTAGTAAAATACAACTCTACTTTCTCTCCATCCTGAATCAATGATTTTCCGATAAGAGCCTTGTATTTTTGGGGATTGCACAGATTAAGTAGAACTCTTATTTCCGGCTTTCCTTCTGCATCAACACTTGCCAAATATGCCGCTTTCGATTTTTCAATAATTGATACTACATCATTCATATATTCTTTCTCCTCATATTTAGTTTGTATGCAAACTAATATAGTGTAAAAATTTTGCCATGTCAAGCTATTCACAAAATAATTGCTTCCGGGATGATGACCCCCTTCATTTATGCGAAAATACTATGTCCGGATAAGTCTGCGGTAAAACATTATGCCGCAATAGTTTTTTATGAAATGGAAAACCTTGGTATAGATAACCCATCAGCTTAAAATCGCCGGGAATAGTCTTTGCTCAATAAATTCTACCCGATCATAAATTCTTGGCTTAAAGGTGCCGGTGACCCCCACGGAGATGTTTATCTCTTTATTTACATAGATGATATTCCCGCTGTCACCGATCGCTGCATAGATATCTTTATGATCATAAGGCTTATACCATAGGTACCCGTAATACATAAATCCAAATTTCTCATCAAGTTTAAGGTGCGGCGTAGTCATATCGCTAAGGTATCTCTCGGAGATGATCTTTTTTCCGTTATACTGACCATCATTTAACAGAAGCGTGCCGAGTACTGCCATATCTCTTGCAGACATACATAATCCCCAGCCTGCTGTAACGCTGCCCTTAGGATCGGAATACCACTCATATTTTCTGGGTTTCTTATTCATAAAGAAATCAAGCTGATCTTCTTTGGAACCTGTTATGTGTAGAAATCGATTTGGAAGTCCCAGGGGTGCAAACAGATTTCTGTTTGCAAAATCAATACATTTTTCTCCGGTTGCCCTCTCAATTATTCCTGTGAGAATCTGAATTCCAAGCGTTGCGTACCGGAATTCTCCCGTAATTCCCTTTCGGCCACCAAGATGATCAAGGATCGCATAAGTCCAGTCCTCCGAAGTACAAACTTTTTTCCAGGGCTCTGATTTTCGTTTATAAGGAGCCGTCATCGTAAGCAGATGCCGAACTGTAACATCATATATGGTTTTCTCTCCTCGCTTCACAGTATAATCGGGAAAGAAATCCATCACTTTCTGATCCACGCTCTTGAGAAATCCCTTATACAGTGCAATTCCTGCGAGTATAGACATCACTCCTTTTGTAACGGAATTGACATTCATCGCATCATCAGTCGAAAAATTATGCCAACAGTCGTCATAGACAGTCTCGTCGTCTTTAATGGCATAAATCTGGCATATGTTGCTTTCGTTACCCGTACTTTCAGAAATAGACGTATGAAGTTTTTCAATATTCATAAAATAAAGCCTCCTCTTTGGTAAGATTTGGACGTCCGGAGAAAAGGCTACTATGATTAAAAATTGTTTTCAAGAACTTTTTTATATTTCCCCTTTCACCTCAGCCAACTTTCTTTTTTGCTTGACGGGCTAATAAAAGTTAGCTATAATCCGGCTAATGTGTATTAGCACTATGAAGAGAAAGGATGCATTTATTTTAAGAAGGAAGAGGAGTATTGGAATGAGTACTATACCATCCCTCCTGTTAGTTAATATTGGCTTGGACACCAAATATCAACTATACCACAAGAGGGATCCTCCTTTTTTATATCAATCCTACAAAAACTTTACGCTAGCCCTATTATTAGGTCGGACGGAGAGCTAAGTTTGCTCAAGCCGGACATAACCGGTGTAAAAACATACTGAATGCGTGTAAATGCTTTAGGCTGTTTTGGGCTATAATATTATATGGTCAGAATACTTAAGAAAGAACAATGGAACTATAAGTATAAACAGGAGATAGAATATGTCAGAGATTAATAGAGTTGAAGCAGATGAGTTTTGGGACAGGATATCACCTTTATATGATCTGTTTGTAAATGTATATAATCACAAATCCTACGCAGGAATCGGCAAGAAGATGGCTGAGTTTATAGACTCAACGGATGATGTATTGGAATGTGCATGCGGAACGGGAGCGATAACCATATATATAGCAAGTCGGTGTAAAAGCCTGATAGCGACTGACTTTGCAGCAGGAATGCTGAAACAGGCCGCGAAGAAATGTCGTAAATATGACAATGTAAGGTTTAAATGCATGGATATAACAAACATCAAATGCAGGGATGCAAGGTTTGACAAAGTGGTTGCGGGTAATGTTATCCATCTTTTGCCGGATCCGGGGAAAGCGCTTGCAGAGCTTGAACGAGTTGTTAAGCCTGGCGGAAAAATCATAATCCCTACATTCATCAATAAGTCAAAAAAATCCGCAGGTCTGGCGGTGAAGTTTAATGAGTTTCTGGGAGTGGATTTTAAAAAGCAGTTTGACATAGAATCCTACAGGTCTTTCTTTGAGGAAATGGGATACGATAATGTGGAGTATCATGTAGTTGATGGAAGAATGCCATGTGCGATAGCGGTTATGAAGAAACTGTAATAAGTGGACGGTTCTATGATTGATTATGAACCGCTAACCCCGTCCCCAAGGTACCGGACGCAGAGCATTGTGATATCGTCAGACTGCTCCGCTCCCTGTACGAAGTTATCTATGTCGTCTAGCCCTATTTTCTGATGCTTCTCTCATTAATAAGCTGTCTGATTAAAGAAACAATGAAGGATATTAAATCTTTCAGAGAAATATTCTTTTTCCATATGCCACTTTAAGGATCTGCCGGAATAAGCAAGCATAAAGACTTCACAGCTGTTTCCTGTGGCATCTTCAATCATGAGCCTTGCAAGCTCCGGCATGTCATTCATATAAGTGTGGCTGTTGCCAATAAATAGAATTTTCATAACTGATTCCTCTATGTAATATTCCGAGAAAAGAAAGAGCCCCTGCCGGGAGTGCGGGAGCTCCTGAATAAAAGTGATTATTACTTCTCTGCTCTGCGTTCATACCGGTCCAGCTTATCCATTAGCGTCAAAGGCATAGGTGCGCCGGAAGACAGGAGACGCAGGGCGAGAGACCTGGCATCTGCGAGAAATGGATCGTTCGTTTTCTCGTTAAGATGCAGAGCTCTGATCAGCTCCAAGTTTTCTAAAGCCATTATTACTCTCCTTAATACAAGATATGGTATTCTCCGTGAGATATAATACCATATATCTGTGGATAATTGAATGTCCAGAGGTGATTTTTTGCCGCTACTTTTACTCTCTTTTTACAGAGCATGATCTGATCTATCTTTGCGGATCTTTTCTGATTTTTCATGTTCTGTTTACCTTTATGGAAAAGTCCCTGAAGAATGAATTGTAGGAATATTTATCCGGGAATAGATCCCTGTGTTTTCCTTCGGAGCCAGTTATCCATAAATTCAAGCTGTTCTTCCGTGTGGAACCAGTGCTCACCACCTTCCATTACGGTCACGCCGGATGAGGTGCGTACTGCGAATTCATTGATGGTATCGATGGACTGGAGATTATCAAGGCTTCCGTACAGGATCTCTGTCGGAGCACTCCAGGATAAATGGCGGCTTCGCACATATTTCAGATAATCCCATGAAAGATCGTCTCCGAAATCAACGGGGATGATCTTTTTATCTTCAAGTTCAGCTTCACTGACTCCGGCCCAGGACATCATATCCATGATAAGTTTTTCAAGGTTAACAATGGGAGAGATAAGGTAAGCTCTGTCAATATACCTGTCTATCCCGGCGTTCATTGAGAAAAAGAAGCCAATACTCTGGGCAACAAGGATCACCCTGTCATATGATCCGGCAAGGTCTCGTGCCTTTTCATTAAATTCAGTTACGGCGTCCCAGGGGTTTTCGGACTTATAGTCAAATCCGATTATTTCCGCATTGGGAAACAGAGACGCAAAGTGGGTTGCTTCATTAGCGCTTCCGCCTTTTCCGTGGATGTAGAATACGATGATGCGTCCTTTACGGGATTTAGTTTCAAAAATCATTTTTGCCTCCGTATATTAAGAGTTTTCTATTAACAGTTGTTTTTTGATATGTTCTGTGACCGCACGGAAAGTGCTATCTGTCATGCTTACTATCCGGCTCCACATCCTGACTCCCTGATATGCGTACAGGATAATGCTTACGATTTCATGGACATCAACTCTCTTAAATTCCTTTCGTCTGATACCGTAGTTAATGAGATCTGTCCACTTTTTTTCTCCCGCTTCGGTAAACTGTCCCATTACATCTCCGGATACAGTTCCTGCGTATTCATACATTGCAAGAGACAGGGAATCCTCGGAATGCTTCATTTCATATTTCATTAGACGTAAGGCCCGTTCAAGGATTTCCGGTGCGGGCATCTTCTCATCCATTTCTTTCTGAAAGTCCATTTCATCTTTTTCATTTAGCTTTGAAAGGATCGCTTCGAAGATCTCCCCGGTTCCGGAAAAATGACTGTAGAGTCCTCCACGGCTGAGACCGGTTGCTTCACAGATATCCTTCATCGTGATCTTATTGAAACCGTCTTTCGCGAACAAAGGATAAGAAGCTTCTAATATCATTTCCCGGGTCTGTTCTTTTTTGTTTCCCATGTCACGCCTCCATTTCGACACAAGTGTCGATTTTGATTATAGACACGCGTGTCGGTTTTTGTCAAGAGTCAATTTGACAGGCGGAAAAATGAGAGTATGCTTCTGAATAATTTAATGCACTAAATTGATAAAGTGGAAAAAAGTTCCAGATCACCGGAGGGTAAAAGGAGGTCATCAAAGATGTGTATGGAGGAATCAAATATGCAGATAGACCAGTGCCAGACAGTGAGGAAATTGTTAGGTCGGCTTCCAGGAGTGGAACTTCGAGAGAAGAAGGGAGCGAAACTTAAGTTTAGGGTTTATGTAACGCAGAAGATGTTGTTTGTAGTAGCGATGGAAACAGTATATCTTTTGCGACCGAGAAAAAGGTGGCAGCCGATGTATTATGGATTCCGGGTTCAGATTCAACCGCTACTGAGACGCAGAATGGAACGGTTGTAGCTGCGCCGGAAAAAGCTGAAATACCGGATGGGACTACGTTTGTATTGAATACAAATAGAAGAAGCTTCAGAAACAGAAGAAGTCGATAACGGGGAAAACGTGGATGGTGTTACTCCGGAATTTAAGAAGACTATGGATGAGTATGAGGCCTTCTTTGACGAATATGTGGAATATATGAAAAACATGAAGTCCAAGAATTCCCTTGGGGCTGCCGTAGACTATGTACAGATGCTGGATAAGTATAATAAGTACATGAAGGAACTTGACGAAATGGATGAGAGCAAAATGACAAAGGAAGATCATAAGTACTTCCTTGATACTATGAACAGGATAAGCAAAAAGCTTATAGATGTATCATAATAAGACCAAAAAGCACCTATAATGAAGACAAAGAGGAAGATGCCGGTGGGGGTCTTCCTCTTTTTTCAATTATGAAAAAGAATTTCTTGAGAGGCTTTTAAGTACGCGCAATTTCTCCGTTTTCAGCGATACTAAGCATCAGATCAGCTTTCTTTGAATGCGTCAGGCAGAGTCTGACATTTGCCATATCACTGAAATC
The DNA here is from genome assembly GCA_000622025.1 of Lachnospiraceae bacterium AD3010. Classification (GTDB taxonomy): domain Bacteria; phylum Bacillota; class Clostridia; order Lachnospirales; family Lachnospiraceae; genus NK4A144. The sequence continues at coordinate 8,184 of JHWU01000031.1, forward strand.
AACAAACTCCACAGATTTCTCCTTGGGATGTCCGCAGGCAATTCTCCGTTCTATAAGCCGCTTTCTAAGGAGAGACTCGTCGGCTGTGAGGGAAATGGTGTAATCCGCAAAAGATGAGAGATCGTTCCATCCATTGGTATCGAGAAGCAGATAGTTCCCCTCAAGCAGGATGATATCACCGTCAACTGTGATCTTATCTTCAACCGGATTATGGAGCAGACGGTCATAAAGAGGCCATTTGCAGACAGGATTAGACTTAAGTTCCTCCAGTTTCCCCATAAGCTTATCGAGGTCAAAGGTGATGGGAGCGCCTTTTATCCCGACCATGGAGACTTTCCTTCCGTCTATGGTCACATTATGAGAGAGAAGATATTCCTGTCTCCTGTGGAACCCATCCATACCGATAGCCTGGACTTTTTTATCCGGAATCACATCCCCGGCGATATGCTTAAGGAAGCTTACAAGAGTACTTTTTCCTGCAGCCGGAGGAGCAGCAAGCATTGCGATCACACGCTTCTGTTTTTCCGAGTGTATCCTGGCAAGTGTTTTGAGCATAGGGACAAGTATTAAGTTTATGGTATCTTCGCTGAAATCTGCCCTGATATCAAGGCCATTAATGTTTACATTATATTTCATTTCACTTTTCCTTCTCTCTGTCCTTAATAATCAGATGCTGAATAGCTTTGGCGATCACCACATCCGGAGCGTCCTTAAGTTTCCGCTCTTTAGGCGGCAGCTTAACGCTGATCTTCTTCGATTCCGGGAGCTGTTTGGTCTTTTTCATAGTCATACCTTATGACTTAATATTGGATGGCTGTATTATAACAAAAATATGATTGACTGGTAATTGTCGGTTGTGCAAATCCACCTTGGGTTATCAGGCTTATTTGGCATAAATTCAGCCTTTGTGATATTATTCAGAAGATAGTTGTTTCAAATGATTTCACAATAAGGAGATAATGATATTATGGCTGGCGAGAAGAAGGTGGAATACACTGCAGAACAGAAGGAAGCTGTTCTTAAGCGCACAAAAGAACTTGGCAATGTGAAGAAGGCTGCAGTAGAGGCCGGTGTTTCATGGCAGCTGGTTTCCATGTGGAGGAAGGAAGCTGATCCTTCGGCTACGAAAGCTGCTCAGGCTTGGAAGAAAAGGGCAGAGACTTCCAAGAAAGTAAAGAAGAGCAGCAAGAGTACTAAGAACTCCAATAGTGTTAAGAGCACCAAGTCAAAGACGGCTGCTAAGAAGACTGAAACCAAGTCAACGGCTGCAGCAAAAAGTGCTGGAAAGTCTGTTGCAAAGACAACATCAAAGAGCACTTCAAAATCTTCCGCAAAGACTGCCTCAAAGTCCAAGCCGGCATCAAAAGCCGCAAAGACATCAGCTAGTACAGCAGCAAAGAAGAGTGCTAATTCCAAGACCAATTCAAAGAACCTGAAGTCTTCAGAAGTTAATGCTAAAAAGGATGTTCACGCATCCAAGCTTCAGATAGAAAACGCTGTATTAAAAACCGAGAATAGCGAGCTGAAGAAACAGGTTGCAAGACTTCAGAAAGCAGTACGCGAGCTTATGTAAGACTCACGGCAAAAAACAATGCAAAAGATCCGCTGTGTTGTCGAAAGAATCACATATCAGAATCCGGAGAATGGCTATTCTGTTTTGAAATGCAGGGTAAAGGACTATAGTGACCTGATCCCTGTAATTGGCAACCTCATAGACGCAAATGTTGGTTCTGTCCTCATCATTGAAGGTAACTGGAAGGTTGATGCAAAGTACGGCAGACAATTCGTAGCAGAGAATTGGGAAGAAACACTTCCTGCAACTGTATACGGTGTGGAGAAGTATTTAGGATCCGGCCTTATCAAAGGTGTGGGTCCTAAATTTGCTAAGAAGATAGTCCAGAGGTTCGGTGTAGATACTTTTGTGGTGATAGAAGACAATATCGAGCTTCTAGTAGAGATCGAGGGTATCGGCAAGAAGCGGATCCAGATGATCGCTGAGTCATGGGAAAAGCAGAAGGAAGTAAAGAATATCATGCTTTTCCTTCAAGAGCATCAGGTTACTACTTCCTATGCCGCCAAGATATACAAGCAGTACGGAAACGACAGCATTGCTGTGATGAAGGAAAATCCCTACAGGCTGGCGGATGATATCTGGGGAATTGGTTTCAAGACCGCAGACCAGATTGCGATGAAGCTTGGTTTTGATAAAGAGTCCTTTGTACGCCTGAGAAGCGGTATCATGTACACCCTGTCAGAATTATCAAATGAAGGTCATGTGTATCTGGAGCGGAAGCAGCTTACAGAAAAGGCTTCTGAGCTTCTGGAGGCAGAAGAGGATAAGGTATTTATCACAGTAGATCACATGATCCGTGAGAATGAGCTTATCCTTGAAAAAGAGATAATCCGCACGGATGAAGAGGGAAATACAGTGTCACCGGTTTATCTGCCGCCTTTCTACTATGCTGAGGTCGGCGTTGCCGGGAAATTAAAGAAGCTGGCTTCTTCACCTGCAGGAGACAGGCTTTATACAAAGCTTATGGAAGCCCGGAGAAATACCGGGAATAATGAGCTGTCCGTTGACATAGATGCCATCCAGAAAAAGACCGGAATGGAGTATGATGAGATCCAGGCAGATGCTATAAGGCAGGCAGCAACAGCCAAGGTAATGGTTCTGACAGGGGGCCCCGGAACCGGAAAGACAACTACAACTCACGGCATTATTTCCGCATACAGGGCTTACGGGCTGCGGATCCTGCTAGCTGCTCCCACCGGAAGAGCGGCAAAGAGGATGACAGAAGCCACAGGACTTGAAGCCAAGACCATCCACCGGCTATTGGAATGTAAGCCTCCTGATGGGTATCAGAAAAATGAAGAGAATCCTCTTGAAGGTGATGTTCTGATCGTTGATGAGTGCTCGATGATAGATATTATCCTTATGAATTCCCTTCTTAAAGCTATTCCACCCACTATGAGGCTTATAATGGTGGGAGACATTGATCAGCTTCCTTCCGTAGGAGCCGGAAATGTTTTAAGAGACATCATAGACTCAGATGTATTTCCGGTTGTGAGACTTACAAGGATATTCCGGCAGGCGCAGACCAGCCGTATTATTATGAACGCCCACCGGATAAATGAAGGTAAGATGCCGGACATCAGTAACGGAAAGAACGCTGACTTTTTCTTTATGGAGAATGAGGAAGCAGAGGATGCTGTTCCGAAGATCGTGGAGCTGGTTAAGACAAAGCTCCCGAACTACTATCATGTAAATCCGTCAGACATTCAGGTCTTAACGCCGATGCAGAGAAGCGTGGTAGGAGCCGCAAACCTCAATCTTGCCCTGCAGGAGGCCCTGAATCCCCCGGAACAGGATATCTTTATGCGCGGCAGAGGAAAAGTAACAATGCCAAAAGAATGCCTTCGCCACAGCGGATATGCTTACCGCACCGATGACAAGGTAATGCAGATAAAGAACAATTACGATAAGGAAGTCTTTAACGGCGATATCGGGATCATAGAGTCCGTAAATGAGACAGACAGGACTCTTAAGGTAAACTTTGACGGCAGGAGCATAGAATATGACATAACAGAGCTGGACGAGCTTGTTCACGCCTATGCCACGACGATCCACAAAGCCCAGGGATCAGAATATCCCATAGTGGTGATGCCGATAATGATGAATCATTACATGATGCTTCAGCGGAATCTTATCTATACCGGGATCACAAGGGCAAAGAAGGCACTGGTGATTATCGGCACAAAGAAAGCCCTGTCCTACGCCGTGCATAATGTAACGGTGACGAAGAGGAATACGTTGCTCCGGGAGAGGTTAGTGTGAGTTCCCGGTATATCGAAGTCAAAAAGAACGTGATATGATGAAAGGCAACAGCTTGGCTTTTTATCAAGAAGACAAAAGGGCTGACCACTGGCCCCGTAGAAAGCGCAGGGATCGCCTGGATAAAAGAAATCATCACATTAAAGGAGACAGAAATGGGTAAAAGACTGGTAGCATACTTTTCTGCGAGCAGAGGAAGAGTAACTGAAAAACTGGCAAAGGAGCTGGCTTCAGCATCCGGGGCGGATATATTTGAGATCAAGCCTAAGGAACCTTATACGGAAGCAGATATTAACTGGGTTAATCCGCTTTCCAGGTGCAACAGGGAAAAATTCGGGAATAAGGATGTTCCTGTTGAGGGGAAAGTTGAAAATATGTCAGAGTATGACTTTATAATGCTGGGATTTCCCATATGGTATGGATGCGCTCCGAATGTGGTGAACACTTTCCTCAAGGACTACGATCTCGCAGGAAAAAAGATCGCCGTATTTGCCACCTCAGGAGGAAGTGGTATAGGGAAAACAGCGGATAAACTGAGGCCTTATGTGTCTGACACAACGGAGATAGTTGAGGCGGTGAGAATGAGCGGATCAGAAAGCCCTGAAGAATTGAAGAAATGGGCCGATGAGTGCGAGAATAAGTGATCATGGCTGCCGGGATTTTATTATTTAAGCCGGGAGTCGGAAGATGCCATACGGAAGGAACACACCGATGAAAATAAAGCCTGACAGCAGGCAGGAAAAAGGCTGGACGGATCTGACCGACAGCCTTTACAGCCTGAGGAAAGATATGACATACTCTGATGATTTCGTAATAAGCTCGATGGATGAGCTGATAGAACTGATATATGACTTGGGGTTTGTCCCTTTTTTCGAGAATGAGATTGGGGGATTTTCCCTGGAGGGGCATATTGACCCTAAATGCTGGTATGGCGGCGGAGATTTCTGGGATGCCTGGGAATGGAAAGGACCTGTAATCAAGAAAGTAAAGTGCGCCTATGGCAAGTTTCTTCGTAATAAGGCTATGTATATAAGTCCCAAGTGGTTCCCTGATTTTGCAAATTTCAGACGTGACGGTTATGATTTTGATGCAAGGTACGATGACGGCCTTGCTTCTTTCTATGATAAGGAATTATTTGAACTTCTGGATTCCAAAGCTCCAGTCCTATCAAAGACCTTAAAGAAGGATGGCAACTACGGGAAGAACGGAAAGAAGGGATATGATACTATGATCACGAGGCTGCAGAAGCAGTGTTATGTGGTTATCAGCGATTTCAAGTATTCTACTGACAAATCCGGCAATCAGTATGGCTGGGGAATAGCGGAGTACTCTACACCGGAGAAACTGTTTGGTAAGAAGTTTACGGACGCCGTGTATAAGCGCTCCCCGGAGGAATCGTATCAGAAGGTGTTGAAGCAGTTTAAGAAGATCCTGCCGGGTGCCGGTATTGAAGAGATTGAGAGGATATTGAGGTAGATTCTATATGTGTAAGCTGGAAATATATGCGCCGGAGTCTGCATTGTGCCAATCCGACAATCGGGTCACCCGGAGAATGGAGCAAAGAACCGGAGATCAAGATTGAAGTGAATGTGGAAGATTCCTGGGTTGAGAAGACGGTTGTGGCAGTGCGGAAAGTACACCCATACGAGGAGCCTCTTATCAATATTATAAGACTTGAATAATATAGCAGAAAAGGAAGTTTATGAAAGGAGAACAAAGATGCTGATAGTGACAAGTGAAACAATTTCAGGAAAGAACTTTGAAATGCTGGGAGTGGTCAAGGGAAGTACGATCCAGACAGTAAATGCAATTAAGGATATAGGATCCGGGCTTAAAACTCTCGTGGGCGGGGAACTCGGAAACTATAATAAGATGATGGAGAAAGCCAGGGAAACGGCAACAGCCAGAATGGTTGAGGAGGCTGAAAAACTCGGGGCAGATGCTATCATATGCTTGAGATATTCTTCGGCATCAGTAATGCAGAGCGCAGCAGAAGTATTGGCATACGGAACGGCAGTAAAGTATGTATAAAGGAGGATGAGATGAACTTCAATACAGATATCTTTGAACAGTTTGATAAGAAATGGGCTCTTTTAACGGCGGGAACCGAAAACAGCTTCAATACCATGACAATAAGCTGGGGCGGAATGGGAACGCTCTGGAATAAGCCTGTAGTGAGTGTTTATGTAAGGACATCCCGCTATACACATGATTTTATGGATAAAAATGAATACTTCACCGTCAGTTTTTACCCGGAGCAGTATAAGCAGATACTCGGAATACTAGGCTCAAAGTCCGGCCGCGATATGGATAAGATGAAGGAGTCGGGACTTACACCTGTTTCCGTATCCGGATCCATGAGTTTCAAAGAAGCCGAGATCACGATAGTTTGCAGGAAACTAATGAAGCAGAGGCTTGAAGTCAAAGCGATACCGGAGGATATCGCGAAAGCCCTTTATGAGGGAGAAGCGCCTCATGATATGTTCATTGGAGAAGTAGTGGAGATCATCAGGAAATAATAAGAAAAACAGACTCTGTACTTCTGCACATGAGTCAAAAAGATCTGAAATGATGAAATCTCTTTCCCCGGATCGGGCAGCCGGTTTATAACATTTCCTTCAGCTGCCCGATCGGGGCATTTTTATATTTATCATCTTATACCCCATTTTTTATTATCCATCCTGCGTATTACTGATTATCAGATAAATGACTGACAGGAAGGAGCAAAAAAATGATTAATAAAATGGTTTCAGCAATAGTTGTGACAGGAGTTCTTGTTGTTGGTGCAGCATTTTCGGTATTTGCAGCAACTCATGGGAGACCCGGGAATAATTCCGGAGATATAGGAATGGAAATGAACCGCGAAGGCAGTGATTCCGATACCGGTATGAACTGTGGAAGCAGAGGCTCCGGTGGCTCGGATCAGAACAGACCTCCTGCAACTCCTAAAGATAGTAATTCCATGAACCGTATGCCCGGAGGCCCCGGGGGAATGAATGGACAGGGGAAGAACAGACCTGAAAGAGATGATCAGAGTCAGGATGGCTCAAATGTAAACAGACCTGATTTTTCTCATGGAAAGCCCAGTGCAGAGAATCCTATGGATACAGAAATAAAGGAGAAGATAGATTCCATTGAGGATTCCGATACAAAGGAAAAGCTTACATCACTGTATGAGGCTTTTAAGAGTGCAATGGACAGTGAAAGGGAACTTCTGGATTCAGAAAGTGCAGACAGCGATGATCTCGAAAAAGCAAAAAGCGCAGCAAAAGAGGCGATGGATGCCCTTATCGCTGCATTCAAGGATGCCGGGCTTGAGATGAGCAGACCGGAACCTCCGGCAGATAAGGAAAATAGAAAATCTTCTGCAGAAATATAAGAAATATTGATGCTTTAACGAAAAAATCTACCGTCAAACACAGATTATTTACACATTATTGCTATTATCATTTTCAGTATCGTGCAGCTCATCTCCGATGCCAGGAGCAGGCGAACATATGACTTCGTTTGATTATGCCTATAAAATATCTGCGGTGAGGGACTGGCTGTTTTCACAGAGCAAGTAATAGAAAATCCCGGTGGGTTCGACACTCACCGGGATTAATACGTAAAAAGAGAGAGTAAAGCAGATTATTTCATATTTCAGTTTACGAGATCCTTAAGAGCCTTTCCGGCCTTGAATTTAGGCGCCTTGGTCTGTCTTGTTCATAGTGTCCTTCTTGGTTTTCACGATGTATTCTTGTGTACGCCATGTCTTTTCCATAAGCTCCTTTATCGCTTTGATATCATCTTCATAAACATTCCCGGTTTTCTGACATCTCCGGACGATCTGGTTCACATTAGTTCCTATTGCGCTGAGCTGCCTGCAGTACTCCTTAAGACCGTCATAATTTACGTCATATACGAATCCGTATACTATGAGCTGGCGAAGAAATTCTGACCGGTTTGGCAGCCCTGACAGTTTCCACTTTTCGTCCAGAATGATCTTTTCATCATCCGATAAGAAGACCTTCAATTCGTTATTTCTGCTTCGTTTTCCTATGCTGGATTCCTTTCAGTTTTCTTATGCTTTATGGTGTTATTTATTGCCGGAGGTAGAAATACTTTCCGGCAGGAAACAGGGGGCAAGGGGGTGCTGCGTGCCGGTGGCACGCGTTTAGCACCGACCGGAGCGGAGCCCCCCCTTATAGATTCCGATGATATCAAAGATCTTAGTGATGAAGAGTTGAGATATGCGATAAACGAAATATACGCACGTAACGGATATATTTTCAAAGATAAGGAACTGAAAAAATACTATAATAAATTTGACTGGTATGAGGAAACAGTTCCATCTGGAGAGTTTTCGATGGATATGTTTAATAAGATAGAGCGGAAAAACGTAGAAGCACTACAGAAAGAAAGAGACAGCAGATAACGAAAAAGAACTTTTAATACTGTGCATGATAAATTTTCGATAATACTTAGGTTGTGATAGGGGTTCAGCGCTGTTATTTGTTGGAGGCACAAGAATTTTGGATTTATAGACTTCAGCAATCCAAGGATGATTTAATAATTGCAAAAGGGTATGTCCGTCATTGGGCTATTATGGCCTGGTGACGGGCATTTTTATTGCCGGAATGATCCCCGACAAGGTTGAAAAAATGATATAATACTGCAAGTGGAGAAGAAAGATCGACAGGCTGATATTAAGTACCGTATGGCATGTATTAATCATGAAAAGAGGCGTATATGAAGGTGGTTCTTGACGAAATAATAAGCGCTTTGGAATGTGTTAATGATGAAACGCAGATGTTCCTTAATACTGAGACCGGTGAAACGGTTATGTGGATGGATTATGGCGATAATGACATAGACGAAGAAGAACTGGAAGATGAAAAATATATCCGGCTTCCGGATCAGTTTGAGATAGATGAATACCACATGATGGAGGAATTTGCTTATGATCGGGATGAAAGGCTGGTGATAGCAATAAAAGGAAACGGAGCATTCCGCCGCTTTAAGGATGTGGCTGCATCTATCAGTCTTATTGATGATTGGTATGAGTTCCGGGATAGTTGTTATAGGAGTCTCGCTGAAGAATGGTGTGAAGATCATGATCTGGAGTGGGAATGAATCGTAAGGATAAAATGACTTATTCTGATGATTATATAATAAGCTCGATGGATGAGCTGATAGAAGTTATAAATGACATGGGTTTTGTCCCGTTCTTTGAAAATGAGATCGGGGGGGTTCCCCTGGAGGAGCATATTGATCCCAAATGCTGGTATGGGGGAGGAGATTTCTGGGATGCCTGGGAATGGAAAGGACCGGTAATAAAGGAAGCGAAGTGCGCCTATGGCAAGTTTCTCCGGAATAAAGCTATGTATATAAGTCCCAAGTGGTTCCATGATTTTGCAAATTACAGGCGTGACGGCTATGATTTTGATGCAAGGTACGATGACGGCCTTGCTTCTTTCTACGATAAAGAACTATTTGAGCTTCTGGATTCCAAAGCGCCTGTCTTGTCAAAGACTTTGAAAAAGGATGAAAAATATGGGAAGAATGGAAAGAAAGGTTTTGATACCATGATCACGAGGCTTCAGAAGCAGTGCTATGTGGTTATCAGCGATTTCAAGTATTCCATGGATAAATCCGGCAATCAGTACGGCTGGGGGATAGCAGAGTACTCCACACCCGAAAAGCTTTTTGGGAAGAAGTTTATAAATAACGTGTACAAGCACTCCCCGGAGGAATCGTATCAGAAGGTGCTAAAGCAGTTCAGGAAGATCCTGCCGGGTGCCGACATTGAAGAGATTGAGAGGATATTGAGGTAGATTCTATATGTGTAAGCTGGAAATATATGCGCCGGAGTCGGCGTTGGAAGATATCCGGAAAGCCTTGCTGGAAATGGATGCAGGACGATTGGGAAATTACAAAGGCTGTCTTTCATATTATCCCGTGACCGGTGTCTGGTTTTCCGGGGAGAATGCTAATCCTGCAATAGGATCTCCAGGAGAGTGGAGCAGGGAGCCGGAGATCAAGATAGAAGTAAATGTGGAGGATGCCAACGTCGAAAAAACTGTTGAAGCGGTAAAAAAGGTTCATCCTTATGAAGAGCCGCTGATAAATGTGATCCAGCTTGGCAAAAGATAGAAAAAGAGTAATAAAAATAAGGATGTATATGTATTATGGTTAAGGAAATAATTCGGGATATACTCTTCCTTGGACAGAAATCAGAGGAAGCAACAGAAGAGGATAAGCAGGTTATAACCGACCTTCATGATACCCTTGCAGCCCACAGGGAAGGCTGTGTCGGGATGGCTGCCAATATCCGCGAAGGCAAAGTAAGGGTGCGTCGTGCTTGCACGTAAGCACACGAGCGCGCCCGCGACCGAGTGCGAAGCACGAGGTGATCGGATACAAGAAAAGAATCATCATAGTATCCACGGGAATGATGGATATTGTTATGGTAAATCCGGTGATAATTCAGAAATCCCAGCCGTTTGATACCGAAGAGGGCTGCCTATCCCTTGAAGGAACAAGAAAGACAAAGCGGTTTAAGAAGATAAAGGTAAAGTTTCTGGATGAATCATTCAGGCAGCAAACACAGTCGTTTGAAGGCTGGACAGCCTAGATCATCCAGCATGAGTGTGATCCCTGGAGGGGATCATCATTTGATATCAACGGAGGTTATGGAAAGATCATGTCAGCAGAGAAAGTAAGGAAATACCTTGAAGAAAGAAGCATGGCAGACAGGATCACGGTACATCAGGAAACGATAGATACCGTGGAGCATGCAGCTGAACAGATAGGATGCAGTGAGGCAGAAATAGCAAAGACGCTGTCCTTTATCGTGGATGAAAAGCCGGTCATAGTTGTAATGGCCGGTGACGGAAGGGTAAACAGTTCCAAGTTCAAGGGACAGTTCCATACGAAGCCGAGTATGATCCCGAGAGAAAGAGTTGAGGAACTCACCGGATTTGTTCCGGGTGGGGTATGCCCTTTTGGTGTTCCTGAAGGTATACCGATATGGCTTGATGTATCTATGAAAAGGTTTGAGTATGTCCATCCTGCCGGAGGTGATATATATACATCCGTAAAAATGACCCCTGAGGAACTTGAGCAGGTAACAGGAGCAGCAGGCTGGTGTGATGTCTGCAAAGGATGGGAGGAAGCGTAAAGACAAGGAGGATTAATAATGGGAAAGACATTAGTGGCATATTTCAGTGCAAGCGGAGTGACCGAAGGTATATCAAAGAGGCTGGCAGATGCGATAGGAGCGGATCTTTTTGAGATCAAACCGGAACAGCCGTATTCTAAAGCAGACCTTAACTGGCAGGATAAGCAGAGCAGGAGTTCCATTGAAATGGATGACAGAAGCTCCAGACCAGCTATAGCAGAAAAGAAAGAGAACATGTTATCGACCTGGGTGATCGTCCGCTTCGTATTATCGACATCCCCGGACATACGCCCGGAAGTATTGCAATAATCGATGAAAAGAACAGAATACTGGTTAGCGGAGACAGCGTGGAAGATGGAAATGTATTTATGTTCGGACCCATGAGAAACCTCGATCTGTATATAAAGAGCATGAAACATCTTCTTGAATATGCGGACTCTTTCGATGAAATATATGCAATGCATGGCTCCTTCCCAGTAATGAATGATCTTATAGAAAAGCTTATCGAAGGTGCACAGCTCATTAAGGATAAAAAAGTAGAAGGCAGTCCTGTGAATGTTTTTGGGAGCCAGGCTGTTTTCTATAAGTTTTCATATGCCGGATTTCGATGTGATTAAGAGAACAGGATGAAAGATAAAGCATGAATATACAAATTTTTGGAACTAAAAAATGCAATGACACCAAGAAGGCAGAGCGGTTTTTCAAGGAGCGTGGGATCAAGTATCAGTTTATCGATATGAAAGAAAAAGGCATGAGCAAGGGCGAGTTCAACTCAGTTGCACAGGCAAACGGCGGGGTCGATGAGATGATCAACCCTGACTGCAAGGATAAGGATCTGCTGGCACTCATACAGTATATGTCCGGCGATGATAAACTTGAAAAGATACTTGAAAACCAGAGCTTGATAAAGACACCTGTAGTAAGAAACGGAAAGCAGTCAACGGTCGGCTATCAGCCGGAAGTATGGAAGAAATGGGAATAAACACACTTTAGACATAATCTTCGTGTATAGTGTCCTGAAAACAAGGGATAAGGATACGAAGAATGATAGATCAGATAGTTTCAGACATATTGTACTTTTCAGTACATTACGGAGCAGGAGCCATGGCAGTGGGAACACTGTCAGTGTATGCAGCAGATAAGATCAGGAAAAGAAGTATTACAGAAAAGATATACATTGCCAACTATATCCCGGATAAAAACGCAGTGATAGAAATATCAAAGCCGGTATTTAATACAAAGTAGTGATGAAAGACGGAAGTATCATGATGCCGGATAAGTTCATCCCGATTCTGGAAGAAACAGGCGAGATCTGTATCCTGGACTGGATAATGATAGACAGGGCATGTTCTGCAATCAGGGATATACTTGAAGGGATGGATCCCGGTATGGTGATATCCGTAAATTTCTCACGCTGCCATGTGGAAGAATGGGATGCGGCAGAGCACCTTCTGAGCGTTGTTGATTCATACGGAATACCCCATGACAGGATAGAGATTGAGATCACGGAAACTTATAAGACAGATGACTTCCTGCTTATCTTCATGATGAAGAGGCTCAGGAGCGAGGGCTTCCGTGTGGCGATAGACGATTTCGGTGACGGCTATAATTCCCTTAAATTTATTAAGGAAGCCGATTTTGACACCATAAAGCTCGACAGATCCATTATAAAGAATATCGGGAAAGATAATTCAGGAGCCATAATAAAAGGTTTCAGCAAGATGGCGGAAAAGCTTGGGGTAAGGCTGATAACAGAAGGCATAGAAACCCCTTTACAGGCAGCGGAAGTATCCTGTAACGGCTGCATCCATCTCCAGGGCAACTACTTAAGTAAGCCTGTCCCCAGGGATGAATTCTATGAGCTTATCCTTAAAAACAGGCATGAGGAAAACATAGCGGGTTAGCACCTTTTACCTTGTCTCAGAATGAATCGTCTTTATGATTCATTCTGAGGCAAGGACTCCGGGGGTCCGGGGGTGGAAGATCCCCGGAAGTAAATTGGGATATAATAATGGGGTTAAATAAGCACCTATATTTATGGGAAAATAATTGCCATTTCCAATCAGAATTATTATAATCATGGTAGAAATATTGATCCGGTAAAAGAAAGGCGGTGCAAAATGCCCTGTATAAAACCTATATCTGAACTTAAAAACTATACGGCAATAGTGAATCAGGTATCATACGGAAACAGGATTTATCTTACAAGAAACGGACATGGTCAATGTGCTCTTATTGATATGAAGGAACTTGACGAACTGGATAAGCAGAGGGCTCTATTATCTCTTATGAGTAAACTCAATGATGCCAAGATATCTGTCCGTGAGGAGGGCACTATTTCAGCTGAAGATCTTGAAAAGGAGTTAGGATTATAGTATGAAGCTGAAAGTTGAGTTTTCCAAGTTAGTCAGGCGTAAAATGAAAGCCTTAAAGAAAGACCTTACTGACCGTTTTGGTAAGGATAGCGCTATAAAGGCACTTAGAACGATCATGGATACTGCAAAAGGATTATCGGATTATCCCGAGAAGGGTGAAGCTGTATCCAATTTGTTTGATGTTGATACTGATTTCAGGTTACTATATGTGAATCATAACTACCTGTTTTACTATTTTGAAGATAAAAAGGTTATTGTTGCAGAAATGTTCGATGAACGTGAGGATTTCATGTACAAATTGTTTGGAATAAGCAGTGAATCCGAAGAATCAGCAGATTATTGGGGGGAATAGAAACCCTTCATTCATGCTTAAGGATTAGTAATAAAACATGTGAAGAGCGGTTTTTGGATATAACAATCTGAAAGCCGCTTTTTTTATTCCCGGAAAAGGTTCGGGGATTCAACAAATAAGAGAGGAGGGATGTAATGCAGGAAGAATCATCAGCAAAAACAGTGGCGCTGGTAATAAGGGCAGTAAAGTTCACGGAAGAAGTTTTTAGACGGGCGATCATAGCTTATATAAAGGAGAGACTCAATACTCCGCTTCCAGAGAAGCATGGGAAAATGACGGTACGAGAACTTCTTGGCAAAGATCAGGGAGCAAATACTCTGGAGATCAATAACGGAAATATCGGCCTTTTTGACAGGGTAGCGTCTAAATACAATATAGACTATGCGATAAAGAAGGATATAACCGAAAATCCTCCGAAGTATGTCCTCTTTTTCAAAGCAAGGGATAATGATGTGATCATTAGAGCTTTTAAGGATTACTGCGACCTGAATGAGAAAAGAAGCGAGAGGAAATCAATACTTGAAAGACT
>JHWU01000032.1 GCA_000622025.1 Lachnospiraceae bacterium AD3010
CGGAACGGATAAACGCTGAAGGCATCTAAGCGTGAAGCCGACCCCAAGATGAGATATCCACGGAGCAATCCGGGAGACCCCCTGAAGAGTACAGGGTAGATAGGATGGAGGTGGAAGTGCAGTAATGCATGTAGCTGACCATTACTAATAGGTCGATAGCTTTTCCTATGCTATGCGACACATCTGCGAAGCAGATGTGCCGCGCAGTAAGTGCGAAGCACTTACAGAACGCAGATTGGTAGAACTTGCTGTGTAGCCAAAGGCGAAGCAGATGTGCCGCGCAGTAAGTGCGAAGCACTTACAGAACGCAGATTGGTAGAACTTACTGTGTAGCCAACAGATGCAGGATCTTCTTCGATATTCGGTTTTTGAGGTACAAGGCGTACAGGATTTCAAGGAATCCTCCCACGCTACGCGCGGGTCCCTCCTTGAAATAGTCCTCGATAGCTCAATGGTAGAGCACGCGGCTGTTAACCGCGGGGTTGTTGGTTCGAGCCCAACTCGGGGAGTATATGCGACACATCTGCGAAGCAGATGTGCCGCGCAGTAAGTGCGAAGCACTTACAGAACGCAGATAGGTAAAATCTACTGTGTAGCCAAAGGCGAAGCAGATGTGCCGCGCAGTAAGCCCGAAGGGCTTACAGAACGCAGATATCATATTTCCAAATAAGGCGACGTGGCGACATAGCCAAGCGGTAAGGCAAGGGTCTGCAACACCCGTATCACCAGTTCGATTCTGGTTGTCGCCTCTATAAATCCTCAGATGATCAGTGATGATCATTTGGGGATTTCTTTCGTTTACTGTTATCCCTATATTTGATAGAATAATCAGAAATGCCCAAATGCCCGGGTAGTCAGACCTTATTTGCGGTTCCGCAAGTGACGGTTCCGAACAACAAAATTTCTTATTAAAAGTGATTTGAAAAGATGCTGAGTGATATATGGCGGATCGATGGAAAAAGAATAGTAGCTGCAATATTGCTGACCGTAGTTTTTAGTTATACGGGAAAGCTATGTGTTTATGCCGGAACCGTAAAAAGGACTGCTTTGGAAAAACCGAGGACCTTTACCATATTCAGGGATACCGGAACAATTGTGGAAAATCTTCCTGCAGGATCCCTTCCGCAAAAGGGCTGGACAAACCCGGTGCCGGCGAGCTATTTTACAGAAACAGGTAAAAAGGGCACGGTTGAAAGGATAAGCTATTCCTCGAAGGACTATGCCGGAGAGGGGAACGACATAACCAAAACAGCCTATGTGTATCTTCCTTATGGATATGATTCCAAAGACAAAAACAAGCATTACAATATCTTCTATATGATGCACGGCTTGGAGTGTACTGCGGATCAGCTGTTTTTTGAAGGCGGAGGCAAGGCAAAGAATATGCTGGATCATATGATAGAAGCCGGGGATATACCGCCGGTAATTGTGGTTGCTGCTACATTTGATGCCGATAACTCACCTCAGGATTTTATACGTTCCGAAAGTGAGGTCAGGCAGTTTCATAATGATTTTGCGAATCATCTCATGCCCGCGGTGGAAGGACAGTATCATACCTATGCTGCTTCTGCATCGAAGAAGGATCTAATGGCATCAAGGGATCACAGGGCTTTCGGCGGCTTTTCCCTGGGTGCCGTCGCTACCTGGTTTGAGTTCTGTTATAACTATGATTTTATCCATTATTATGCACCTATGAGTGCATCCTGCTGGTACTACGGGGGATATGGAGATTATCAGTCAAAGGAGACCTGCGATTTTTTTGAAAAGCTTATCAGGGATAACGACTTAAATGAAAAAGGGTATTATATCTATGCCTGTACCGGAACAAATGACTCTCTTTTCGGGCAGATGAATAATCAGATGAATGAGATGCTGTCGAGGAGTACTGTTTTCACTCCGGAGCATGTGGTCTACTATCTGAAAAACGGAGGTATACATGATTTCAATTCTTCCGTGGAATATATATTCAATGCGCTTCCGGTGTTCTTTAAGCGGTAGTTTTATTCGTTTACGATTGGAAAATAAAGGAGTATAATCAGATACAGTTTCGGTTAAGGAATGAACCGGAACAGACCACGGCATTATATTGAGTGGAGGAAAAAAGGTTGGATTTAGGTGAAAAGCTTGTAGAGGAACTGGGGGTCAATACTCTCTTTTCCATAGGACCTGCGGTTATTACGGAATCAATCTTTAATACCTGGATACTGCTGATCATAGTATTGGTGGCATGTATTATACTTACCAGAGGATTTACAGTGGAGAATCCGGGGAAACGCCAGCTGGCGGTGGAAGCCTTTGTGACGTGGATCAGGAACCTGACCCACAGCATGCTGGGAGATGAAGCCGTAGGATACTCCTGGTTTACCATTACTATGATCTTTTTCATAGGTATAGCAAATCTGTCTGCCCTGGTGGAAACTGCAGTTTCGGATAATTATACTTTTATGAAGCCGCCTACAAAGGATCTGAATGTGACTATAGCTCTTGCGCTTATGAGCATAGTTATGGTAGAGATCGCGGGAATCAAGAGAAAGGGTGTTGGCGGCTGGCTTAAGTCCTTTACAAAACCAATAGCGATCATTACTCCGATTAATATACTTGAGATAGTTATCAAACCGCTTTCGCTCTGTATGCGACTTTTCGGGAATATATTCGGTGGCTTCATTATTATGGAGCTTCTGAAGATCCTGGTTCCTTTTGCGATCCCCATTCCCTTCAGTTGTTATTTTGAAATATTTGATGCGCTTTTACAGGCATATGTTTTTGTTTTTCTGACATCAATTTATTTAAGTGAAGCAGTAGAAGAATAAGGAGGAAGCAATATGAGTTTAACGGCAATAGGCGCAGGAATCGCGGCACTAGGTTGTGTGGGAGCCGGAGTAGGTATCGGTATCGCTACCGCCAAAGCTACGGATGCGGTTGCAAGACAGCCGGAGGCTGAGGGAAAGATCAGAACAACACTGATCCTGGGAGCCGCTCTGGCGGAGGCAACGGCTATCTACGCGCTGGTAACAGCGATACTTATTATCTTTGTACTCGGGAAATAAGCTGACCGGGATTATATGAATTAAGGAGGTTGATTCATGGGTATCGTTTCCATACACCCTGTTTCAATAGCTATAACCATAGCAAATGTTCTGATCCTGTTTCTTATTCTGAAGAAATTTCTTTTTGCACCGGTGGACAGGATACTGGAGGCGCGCGCAAAAAAGATAATAGAGAATAAGGAAGTGGCCGAAAAAAATGCTGAAGAGGCAGAGGCACTGAAGCGCAAGTATGACGAAAAGGTGACAGAGATCGAAGAGGAAGAGAAGAGAAGACTTTCTGAAGCCAACAGGAAGGCTTCCGAGGAATACGACCGGATCGTCGAGGCTGCAAATACCCGTGCAGAGCAGATATTGGAGGATGCGGGAAGAAAGGCCGATATGGTGGCTGCTGTACGTGACGCCGAACAGGAAAGGAAGATCGCAGACATCGTTTCTGCAGTGGCAAAGAAAATGGTGGCTGCAAAATCAGACGCAGAAACCGATAAAAATCTTATCGAAGAGTTTTTGAGCAAGGCGGGTGAGGAAGATGGCAGGTGATGCCACGGAAAAACTGAAAAGAGTGAAAGCTGAGCTCAGATATGTTACACTGCCCGACGATTCCCAGCTGGAGCGAATAAAGGAATTTATCCGGAAGAAATTTGACGCTTCCGAGGTCAGGCTCAAGCTTACAGAAGATCCCTCTATTGGCGGAGGCTTTATCTTGACAGCCAGAGGGCTTATATATGATTGGAGCAATGCCGGAAGGACAGGTCAGTTCGAGAAGCTAATTGAGGATGTCCTTAGAGAGACTCAGTATGACGAGAAGGATCTTCTGGACATTCTGAAGGCAGAGATAAATGATTTTGAACTCCATGCCGAATCTAACGAGGTGGGGCGTGTTGATTTCGTCGGGGACGGAATAGCTGACCTCAAAGGTATCGACCATTCCGAATACGGTGAGGTTGTTATATTTGACGACGGAACCAGGGGTATGGTTCAGAATATCGAGACCGACAAGGTGGGTTGCATCCTCTTTGGACGGGAACAGGATATTAGGGAAGGCATGCGGGCGGTCCGTACGCATAAAAGGGCCAGCATCCCCGTAGGTGATGATTTCCTCGGAAGAGTTATAAATGCTCTCGGAGAACCGATCGACGGGCTCGGGAAAATTAAGTCTGTAAGCCACCGGCCTATAGAGTTCCCTGCACCCGGAATAGTTGACAGGAAGTCCGTGGGGGTACCTCTTGAAACCGGCATACTTGCCATAGATTCCATGTTTCCCATCGGAAGAGGCCAAAGAGAGCTGATAATCGGAGACCGGCAGACCGGAAAGACTTCCATTGCAACAGATACCATTATCAATCAGAAGGGTAAAAACGTTAAATGCGTATATGTGGCAATAGGACAGAAGGCGTCTACCGTTGCAAAGATAGTTTCCACCCTGAAGAAAGTCGGAGCCATGGATTATACAATCGTTGTTTCGGCAACGGCCAGCGATCCGGCTCCTCTGCAGTACATCGCACCTTATTCGGCAACAGCAATTGCAGAGCAGTTTATGTATAAGGGTGATGATGTGCTGATAATATATGATGATCTCTCCAAACATGCGGTTGCATACAGAGCGATCTCTCTGCTTCTCGGGCGTCCTCCCGGAAGAGAGGCATATCCAGGAGATGTGTTCTATTTGCATTCAAGACTCCTGGAAAGATCCAGCAGACTTTCACCTGAACTCGGAGGAGGGTCTCTGACTGCACTTCCTGTTATTGAGACACAGGCAGGTGATGTGTCGGATTATATCCCTACGAACGTTATCTCCATAACCGATGGACAGATATTCCTGGAAAGCGACCTCTTCTTTGAAGGACAGCGTCCGGCGGTAAATGTGGGACTGTCTGTTTCCAGAGTGGGAGGTGCCGCCCAGAGTAAGGCAATGAAAAAGGCTGTAGGATCACTTCGTATAGATCTGGCCCAGTACAGGGAAATGGCTGTGTTTACACAGTTTTCTTCGGATCTGGATCCGGCTACAAAATCAATGCTTTCTCATGGCGAGGCACTTATGGAGCTTCTGAAGCAGCCTCTTGAACATCCGCTTTCCCTGGCAGAGCAGGTTATCTCTCTTGTAGCAGCGAATAATAAGCTTCTGGATGATATAGGTAAGAAAAAAGTAAGCGAATTTCAGAAGGGTATGCTTGAATACATGGAAAAGATACATGGGGATATTGTCAGGACCATTGACCAGAGACAGATGCTGGATGAGGATCTGACGGAAAAGATCATCGCCTGTGTAAAAAAGTATAAAGACAGTGAATGGAAGGCAAAGTAAGGCGCAGGTCTTATGGCAAATACCAAGGAGATAAAGGACAGGATAAACAGCATAAAGGAAACTCAGAAGATCACCAATGCTATGTATCTGATCTCGTCTACCAAGCTCAGAAAGGCGAAGAAGGAGCTTGAGAATACAGAGCCGTACTTCTACGGTATGCAGGCTATGACAGAGCGGCTGAGCCGTCATGTTTCAGGGGTTAACAGTATCTTCTTCAAGAGCTACGATGATGACACCGATAATGAGAGAACTGTAGCCTTTCTTGTCATTACTGCAGACAAGGGGCTGGCAGGATCATATAACCATAATGTGCTGAAGCTTACAGAGGAAGAAATGTCAAAATACAAAAATACCAAGCTGTTTGTGGTAGGAGAACTTGGAAGAAAGTATTTTGAGAATAAGCATATACCTATCGACGAAGAATTTCTGTATACAGCGCAGAACCCGACGCTTCACAGGTCGAGGATTATTACCTTAAGACTGCTTGAATTATTTGAAACGGAACAGATACAGGAGCTTTATATTGTTTATACCATTATGGTCAGCAGTGCGGAAATGCAGCCTATGCTCCACAGGCTGCTTCCCTTGAAGCAGGCTTCGGTAATGAATATTCCTGCGGATGTTTACCAGGAGGAATTCCAGCTTGTTCCCTCCCCTGAGGATGTAATAAAAGCTGTAGTCCCGAACTGTATTAACGGCTATATTTTCAGTGCACTGGTAGAGTCTTTCTGCTGTGAGCAGTCGGCCAGGATGAGCGCCATGCAGTCAGCAAATGACAGCGCGAATCAGATACTCCATACGCTAAATATCAGATATAACCGGGTACGGCAGGCTGCCATCACCCAGGAGATCACTGAGGTGTGCAGCGGTGCCAGGGCACAGAAACAAAGGAAAAAGAGAAGAGCATGAGACAAGCGGATACTGTCATCAGTGACGGAAAAATAATACAGGTCCTCGGACCGGTGGTGGATGTGGAATTTCCTGATAAAAGGAATCTGCCGTATATAAGGGACGCCCTGACAGTTGATAATAACGGAGTGACGGGCTTTATGGAGGTGTCGCAGCATGTGGGCGACGGAGTAGTACGCTGTATAATGCTCACTGCCAGCGAGGGACTTCATAAGGATATGCCGGTTCACGATAACGGCGGTCCTATAAGGGTTCCCGTAGGGAAACGCACTCTTGGCAGACTTTTCAATGTTTTCGGAGATACCATCGATCATGGAGAGGATATTCAAGAGGGCGAGAAGTGGCTTATCCACAGGGAACCGCCAAGGTTTGAGGATCAGTCTCCGGTTCAGGAGATCCTGGAAACCGGTATCAAGGTCATAGATCTTCTGGCACCCTATTCCAAGGGAGGAAAGGTAGGGCTTTTCGGAGGAGCCGGCGTGGGAAAGACGGTTCTTATTCAGGAGCTTATAACCAACATTGCCACGGAGCATGGTGGATACTCAATATTTACCGGAGTTGGAGAACGTTCCCGTGAGGGAAATGATCTCTGGTCCGAAATGAGAGAATCCGGAGTTTTGGAAAAGACCGCGCTTGTTTTCGGTCAGATGAATGAGCCTCCGGGAGCCAGAATGAGGGTTGCCGAGACCGGGCTTACCATGGCTGAGTATTTTAGAGATGTGGAACACAGGGATGTTCTTCTCTTTATCGACAATATTTTCAGATTTGTACAGGCGGGAAGTGAGGTTTCGGCTATGCTTGGCCGTATGCCATCGGCAGTTGGTTATCAGCCCACTCTTGCCAATGATATGGGAGAGCTGCAGGAAAGGATAGCCTCCACAAGAGAGGGATCGGTCACAAGCATACAGGCAGTATACGTTCCCGCCGATGACCTTACGGATCCGGCACCGGCGACCACCTTTGCCCACCTTGACGCAACAACGGTTCTTTCCAGAAAAATAGTGGAGCAGGGAATTTATCCTGCCGTTGATCCTCTGGAGTCCAGCTCCAGGATCCTGGAGCCCGAGATCGTTGGAGAGGATCATTATGATACCGCGTTGAAGGTTCAGCAGACTCTTCAGAAATACAAGGAGCTTCAGGATATCATTGCCATACTCGGTATGGAGGAGCTTTCGGAAGAGGATAAGCAGACGGTTTTACGTGCAAGAAAAATCCAGAAATTCCTTTCACAGCCCTTCCATGTGGCGGAGAACTTTACCGGAATACCGGGCAAGTATGTGGAAGTGAAAGACACCATAAAGGGTTTTCAGGCCATCATCAACGGAGATGCCGATCATTATCCTGAGGAAGCGTTTTTCAATGTAGGAACTATAGAGGACGTGGCGGAGAAAGCGAAAAAGCTTTAATGAACAATACTTATTTTTTCAGGATAATCGCCAGTCACGGGATTATTTTTGAGGGAAAGATACGAACGGTCATTTTTAATACCATTGACGGTCAGTTGGAGATCCAGGCACATCACGAGGAGATGGTGATAGCAGTAGATCTGGGATCTCTCAGGTTTATGACGCCGGATTTCGAGTGGCATCGTTATGTAGTAGGTATTGGAACTGCACAGGTCGCAAATAACAGATGCACGGTTCTTGTGGATACCTGTGAGAAACCGGAGGATATAGACAGGAACAGGGCAAAGGCTGCCCTGGAGCGTGCAAAGGAACAGCTAAGACAGAAGCATTCCATCGAGGAATACAAAATGTCAAAGGCATCTCTGGCAAGAGCTCTAACCAGGCTTAAGGAAACATACAAGGATTGACAATGCTGCAGTATTGTTTTTCGTGAATTTGATCTGATTTCAGAAAGGAGCAGATGAAAGGCAATGATTCAGGAAAAGATAATTGTACTTGATTTTGGCGGACAGTATAAGCAGCTCATTGCGAGAAGGGTTAGAGAGCAGAGTGTATACTGCGAGATCCATCCTTCATCTATAGGACTGGACAGATTAAAAGAGCTGTCACCGAAGGGCATTATTCTTACAGGTGGACCAAACAGCGTTTATTCCCCGGAGTCACCTTCCTTTGACCCCGGGATATTTGATTTAGGGGTTCCGGTTCTCGGTATCTGCTACGGCGCGCAGCTGATGGCGTATCTTTTGGGCGGAGTGGTAAAAACAGCTCCTGCCAGCGAGTACGGGCATACTGATGTAAGCATAGATAAAGGTTCATCACTTTTATTCAGGGATGTGAATACCGGAGCATCTGATGGTGCTGCTTCTGTCATCACGGTATGGATGAGCCATACGGATTATATTGAGAAAGTACCTCAGGGTTTTGAGGTAACGGCGCATACGCCCAATTGCCCAGTTGCAGCTATGGAGAATGAAGAGAAGAAGCTGTATGCCCTTCAGCTGCATCCGGAGGTTGAGCATACCGAGCACGGATCAGAGATGATCAGGCGCTTTGTTATTGACGTTTGCGGCTGCAGCGGAAGCTGGAGGATGGCATCCTTTGCGGAGGAGACCATAAAGGAACTTAAGGAGAAGATCGGATCAGACCGTGTTCTTCTCGGTCTTTCCGGTGGGGTGGATTCCACGGTTACAGCGGTTCTTTTGTCAAAGGCTATCGGAAAGCAGCTATACTGTGTCTTTGTTGACCATGGTCTTATGAGAAAGAATGAAGGAGATGAGGTTGAAGCAGTCTTTGGTCCGGGTGGTCAGTTCGGGGATCTGAACTTTATCCGTGTGAATGCCGGTGACGACTATTTTGCGATGCTGAAGGGGGTCAGTGAACCGGAAACCAAGCGGAAGCTTATTGGTAATAAATTTGTGGAGATTTTCGGAAATGAGGCGAGGCGTCTTGCTGATGGAGGCGGCTTTAAGTATATGGCCCAGGGAACGATCTACCCGGATGTTGTGGAAAGCGGGATGGGCAAGGACGGAGCCGTGATAAAGTCTCATCACAACGTAGGCGGGCTGCCCCGTGATCTTGTGGTGGAGCTTGGCTTTGATGAAAAGCCGGTTGAGCCTCTCCGCGCTCTTTTCAAGGATGAGGTCAGAAAGGTCGGACTTGAGCTCGGGATACCACGTGAGCTTGTGTACCGCCAGCCCTTCCCGGGTCCGGGACTCGGTATTCGTGTAGTCGGTGAGGTAACACCTGAGAAGGTACATATCGTACAGGAAGCAGATGCAATTTACCGCGAGGAACTGACCCACGCCGGCATTGATACAGGCCGGGGCCAGTTTTTCGCTGCCCTCTCCAATATGCGTTCCGTAGGAGTAATGGGTGATTTCCGCACCTATGACTATGCAGTGGTTCTCCGCGGAGTCTTCACCTCTGATTTTATGACAGCCGAGGCTGTCGAGATCCCCTGGAAGGTCCTCCAGACCTGCATGAATCGCATCATCAACGAGGTCAAAGGCGTAAACCGCGTCCTCTACGACCTTACAAGCAAACCCCCCGGAACGATTGAGATGGAGTGATACCAAGTGGCTTATATTTTTCATATCGTATTTCTGATAGCAGGCATTATATAGGGTGTCTGCTATTATTTATATTATCCTGTTTATCTGGATTTTTGTTGCCAATTTATTGAATAGTTTTTCATTTCAATTGGCTCTAATCGATACATTGGTGGGAGGGGGAATAAGCGCAAATAGATTGACGAGTAACAACATTGTCGTTACAATAATAGTGAATGGAGGTGCTGTCATGGAGAAATCAGCAACATTGAATTTAAGAGTAAACCCTACTTTAAAACAGGATGCAGAATCAGTTCTTGGAAGACTTGGCATTCCTATGTCTACTGCCGTTGATATGTTTTTGAATCAAATAGTTTTGGTTGGAGGCATTCCGTTTTCTGTTACACTGCCAAATGCCCCTGAAAGCATTGATATGACGAAGATGGATGAAGATCAGATTCACGCCAAGATACAGCGCGGGTATGAGTCATATAAAGCAGGGCGTACTCAGAATGCGGCGGAGGCTTTTAATAGATTTAGGGAGAGTCATAGCTGATGGAAAGATATGTGGTTGATATCACTGATGATGCCCTTGCCGATATGGATGCATTATATGAACATATCGCCAAAAAGCTACAGGCTCCCGAGAATGCAATGGGACAGTATAACCGCATTGCGGATGCCATTCTGACATTGGAATCATTTCCGGACAGATATGGTTTGTTTGAGTGCGAGCCCGAGCATTCGCTGGGAATACATAAAATGGTAGTGGACAATTATCTTGTCTGTTATGTGATAGATCCCGGTGTGGTGACTGTAACCGATGTGTTGTATGGGGCATCGGATGTGCATAAGAGGTTGCAGGAACGGCATATAAAAAATGAGTGATAGAGAAAAAAGTATGAGAAGAATGGAAGGAACTGAAACATGGCATAGACTTTTGGAGTGGGATTTAGGGTCGGCGGCATCAGAACGTTTGGCTGGGATAATTTTAGCACATGAAGGGTTTAGAGACATTGATCCCTCCCATCCGATGGGAGGAAAAGATGGACTTAAAGATAGGGTTCTTACCCATAATGGGCGCAGATGGGTTGCCGCTGTTTATTTTCCACGAGGACAAAAAGCCTTTTCGGATATTAAGAAAAAATTTATCCATGATTGTGAAGGCGTGGTAAAGAATAACGCTGGTGGCATAGCATTTGTTACAAATCAAGAAATAAAGCTCTCTGAAAGAAAGGAACTTGCCGAGGAGCAGAATGTCGATGTTCAGTTATTTCATTTGGAAAGAATATGTTTACTTTTGAACACACCATCACTATATGGCGTTAGATTGGAATTTTTGGGAATAGATATGAGCAAAGAAGAACAGTTATCATTCTTTGCAGAACATGATTCGAGAATAGCTAAAATTGAAGGTGTTCTTTCACGATTAACATTTCGAATTGAAGACATGCTGGATAGTGATTGTGAAGAACCTGATTTTGGCAGTAAAAGGATAGACGAATATCGCTCTATTAATGATATTCTTCAGGCAGAACAAGAATTCATGGAAAAAATATGGTTTGACCGCCATTTATCCCTTCGACATAGAGTTGTACAAGGAATTGAAATAGTTGATCCTACAATATGGGAAGGTGCTCTTTCTTCTGCTAAAAGCATAGTAGAAAAATACGGGGAGGATGACTTGGGACCATATAGTGATTTTGAATGGGGTATGTTGAATGGGAAACTCTCGGCATTAAGGTGGATTCTTGGTGACGAGTGGGATATGTTGGATACATAATAAGTAGATATGGCGTAATTTTCTCTTACGGAGTGCAGACAATGGATTGTCGTGGGTTATTTATATATGTGTTGTCATTAGCTTTTCAGATAGCAGGAGCTGTTCTGTTAATATTGAAGTATTGGGGCAATACGAGACAGAGAATTATAAATGAGTATTTTCCAGGAACTGGAATAGCTAGCAACGATGGGGATGATAACGCGGTTCTTGATGTGTTTCGAGTAAGAGAGTGTGTAATAGAGATTTATTCGAGCAGGGTGGCATTTATATATATTGCTATAGGATATGCCTTGTCAGTATTTGGAGAAAAGGGAGATGTGGCGAGTATAATTGTACTACTTATGGTATTTGTTGCTTCAGGAGTGCTTATAGGTGTGGAGTTCATGCTGGCAAGGGTGGTGGCTAGAGTTCTTTATAAAGATGATATTATAATATCTTATGCCGATTTGCCAGAGTATATTGATAGAACTGCAAGTACTAAAGATATTGACAAATTGATAAATAAAACTTTTGGTGAGTAGCTTTTATTATATGTAGTAGGAAAAGATAAAAAGCCTGAGCAGTAATAAATTCGTTGGAATAAAGGAGAAAGGTGCTTTATTTATGGAGCAGATTAAGGTTTTTTTGGATACAGATTGGTGGATGTTTTTTGCGAGTATATCATCAGGCATTTTTGCAGCTATTGCCACGCTTATTGCGGTATGGCTTACAAATAGAGAAACTCGAAAACAATTAAAACAGCAGAAAGAGCAGCATGAAAGAGAAATAGATTTGCAAAACAAAGCAAATAAATTGGTAATAATAAAGCCCACTATATTGCTTTCATCTTTTGTGGGATTATTAGACAGAATAATCGTTCAAAATAATTACAATAGAGAACTACTGATTTCGGGGGAAGATGGATTTGAATTCTTTGATAATCCAGAGAAAAGACAAAAACAAATGTGTCGGATACTACACATAGAGAATACATCAGATTGCAATATTATGGACATTATCATATCAACTATGTCTTGTTTAGAAGATAGAAATACAAATGAGTTAAAAAAATATGAAACGAAAAATGTGATAAAGCTTTTGAGATCTAAGGAAAGCATAGACATAAGATTGGCTAATCAGGAACAATATGAAAGCATCATACGAATGAATCAGGAAAGAATACCTAACGAATTCAAGTTTGAATGCAGAGTTGATTATTCGACTCAAGCGGATCAGCGTATAACTTATTGTTATATTGTAAAGATATCTAATGATAGATGTATTGAGATTGAAAAGGATGAAATAGAGAAAGTAGAGAATGTAGGGAAGACAGAATTATATAATTCAACAGTATTTCGGAATTTGCAGGATTATATTACTATCGATAGAGCTTCATACATATGGGAAAAGATGGGGCAATCACAAGCAAGAGGTTTGATTTCATTAGTTGGTCCAGGGGCAGTGCAACAAGGGAATAATATTATAGAAGCTGAAGAAAAAGAGGGAGAGAAAACAGAATAGAATAACTTGGCAACATTTTGGCAACAAAAAATCAGATAGTCAGAATAAAATGTGGAAATGAGATAAAAATAAGCCATATTTTACGCCAAAACTAAACATATATGTTAAGGTTAAACAGAGAACTTATAGAGATGGAATAGTCTGGGGATATGTAGGATAATGAAAAAGGATTTGTATTCCGGCGTCAATGCGGGACTGTTAAATATTGAAATTGATAATGCCCGGAATATCATGAACATAAAATCTTCGGAAAAGCTTAAACACAATAATATTACGCTAATATTTTATAAAATCCGGGATTTACAGCAAAGAAAGTATGGTAATTGAAGAGGGTTCCACGCAAGGATAGAGAGACAAATTTTAGTGGAGTGTGTTGTTGTATACATCGGATTGTGTTTGGGCTGCTTCCTGTCATGGGAGGGCGGAATGTACAGCGTGAGAAAAATGCTATTATCCAATAGATGTAAAAAAATAATCATCATCAAGGAAAATATGGAGAATTGAGGCGTAATATGAAAGGAGTCATATTTGGTCCGACAAAACAGATAAAGACAGTAGCTGGATATATTGAATTCATCAAAGAGAGGCCTGAAGATAATACAACAGGAATACCGCATCCTCGTTATCTGTATAGAGGTCATTCAGATACAAACTACAAGTTAACACCATCAATTGATCGAACAAGTGAAGGGCTATCGGCAGAGAAGCGATTGGTTGAAATGTCCAAAAACAAAAGACCGGATGTATTTCGTTCAGAAGATGACAAGTTGACTTTGCTGGCAAAGATGCAGCATTATGGTTTACCAACAAGGCTAATTGATGTGACAACGAATCCGTTGGTGGCGTTATACTTCGCTTGTCAAAAGGATGATGTTGATGGTGAAGTTCTGGAATTCGAAGAACATATTTGGACATCTGGGGATACTATTCCTTCAGGATATATGTCTTTGATGTTTTCAGAAGCATGGAAACCTGATCAGGAGGAGAAAGAATCATATAGAAGTAAATGTGAACGTATAAGCAGACGTTATTATAATCACCAGTTTTGTAAAAAATTGATTTTGAGTATGGTTGGTTTGATTCCGGATAGTGGTATACCGGTCGCAGAGTGGTGGAGTAGAAATCAGGATAAAGATTGGTTTAGGGAATGGGATAACGTATATTATCACGGTTTTCTAGATTCAAAAGCTTATTCTTCGATTTTAACTTCACTACTGAAAATACCAATTTTCGTTGAAGCGCAGGAGACTATTGAACGTCAACGCATACAACAAGGGATGTATATGCTAATCCCGAATGAAGTCATAATTGATGACAAGGGAGAGAGCATGATAATGAATTCGCTTCCTACGTTGTATACGGATAATGCAAATATTGGTCATTTTATTATTAAGGCGGAAGATAAATGTCAGATACTGAAAGAACTTGATATGATTGGCGTAAATGAAGGTTTTTTGTTTGGCGATAGCATAGACCATGTTTGTTCGCAGATTGTAAAGGATGTGTTTGGAAACGCTACTGGGTACAAAATGGGTACAGGAGATTCAGAACCATATGGACAATATGGACAAAACGAAACAAAATGATGCGATTTAGGATGAAAAATAAGATGAATAACGGCTTGAACAGAAGAGAGAATTGAGCTGGAATAGTTCATTTGTGTTAACCCGTTCATCCGGTACAGATAATGATAACAGATTGCAGGTAATCCTTGTGGTTGCCTGCAGTTTTATTTTGAGAAAATATTGTCGTACCCAACGAGAGAAATATATACGTTGACAACGTATATAAGTTGATTTATACTTTATTAAAGTATAAAGATGTTTTTGGAGACGATAGTATGGATATATCAGAAAAAATAAAGGAGTTACGAAAGAAAACGGGATTATCACAAAGTAAGTTTTCCGCTAAATTTGGAATTCCCGTAAGAACTCTTCAGCAGTGGGAACAGGGAATAAGCGCCCCTCCGGAATATTTGGTCAGAATGATGGCGTATATAATGCTGCTTGAGGAAAACGCGCAAATAATAGATGAAGAATCTATAAGGGGGAAACATGCAGATGGCAAATGATAAAGTTCAGTTATTTGAAGACCGGCCGATAAGGACAGCATGGGTAGAGGATGAGGAAGAATGGTATTTTTCGGTTGTGGATGTTGTTGGAACTCTTACGGAGCAAATTGATTACGAAAAAGCTAGAAAGTATTGGAACAAACTGAAACAGAGACTAAAAGAAGAGGGAAGTCAACTGGTGACAAATTGTCACCAGTTGAAAATGACAGCGCAGGATGGAAAAAAGCGAATGACAGATGTTGCCAACACAGAGCAACTGCTTCGAATTATCCAGTCGATTCCATCAAAGAAAGCCGAACCCTTTAAAATGTGGCTGGCTCAGGTTGGGCGCGAGCGGATTGAAGAAGTAATAGATCCGGAATTGACTATCGAGAGGGCTCTTGAAACCTACGCTAAGAAAGGTTATTCCAGAGAATGGATCAATCAGCGACTGCAGGCAATTTAGGTAAGAAAAGAACTTACAGATGAATGGGAAAAGCGTGGCGTAAGGAAAGGTGTTGAATATGCAATCCTGACAGATGAGATTACGAAAGCCTGGTCTGGGATGACAACGCGACAATATAAGAATCATAAAGGATTGAAAAAGGAAAACCTCAGGGATAATATGTCAACATTGGAGCTGGTACTTAATATGTTGGCTGAGGCTACTACTACAGAAATATCAAAACAAAAGCAACCGGAGTCCTTTGAGGAAAACCGAATGGTTGCAATTGAAGGTGGTGAAGCTGCGGGAGAAGCACGATTGGCGGTGGAAAAAAGAACCGGAAAGCCTGTAATCACGAATAAAAATGCAGCACAATTGCAGGATTTGGTTACCGGTCTCATTGAAAGTGTAAATGACAAAAGCGATGATCAAGAAGACGAATGAATAAACCAAGAAGATGCTATATTGCATAGGGAAGGATTGTTTTGATTATGGATACAAGAGATAAAGAAGTTCTAAATATGCAATTGACTCTTATTCCAATTTTGGCCAAGGCATGGAATAAATCATTTTCAGACTTATCAGATATGTTTAAGAAATATGACGTGCCTGGATATATTGATGTCTGTTATGAAAAATACAATTCTACCGGGAATCAGGGAATTATCGATGATTTGAAAGAATATATCGAGATGCAAGGCGGTAGCATTGAGTAAGTAATCATGAAAAATGGGTATGTAGGAAACTTTCAATTGACTACTAATTGATATCGGTTGAATGTAGCTGCACCCTATAATTATGAAAGAAGAGGAAAAATGAGTAAATCTTTGAGTGTATTAGTTTTGCTACCGATGGATGAGTATAATAGTTTTGATACATATCGCGAGGATGATCGTCTTAAACAAATATATAGTGAAGTCCCTAAAGCAGAGAATTATTTCAAACCCCTAAGGATTCGTTCGTTATATACTTCTGATAAGGATCTAATGCAGTATTTTCGAAAAAAGTATCAGCTTGGGGAAGAAGAGTTAAAAAATCATTCCATAAGCTATAATGGTAGAGAATATATTTATCGTTTCGAGAACGGAACAACAGTAACTTATACGAGCGAGGAAGATGAAAAACTCAAGCGGGAACATGTTGATGAGGGGGTATACTGCCTCCCATACAAATGTATATCTGCGGATATATATGGTTCAGTCATAAATGAGTTATTAACAGATACGTTTACCATTATCGATGATAAATTGATTGATAAGGCGGTAGAACTGATAGGATGCCAATACAGTTCTGATTTTGAGTCTGAAGAAGATTCGGGACAAGGATCTTTTAAGAATAATACCTTTGATATTGAACTCGATTATGAAGGTGACATGGACGGAAAACTCCTTGTTAGTCTTATAGTTGGAAAGTATTTGGCTGGACGCGTTAATGGAATAGCTGTTGCAGAATACGATTAAGAATCGGGGGATATTGCTTTTGGGTACACTTTGGGTACAGTAGTATTTGAACGGTATGAATATATCGAAAAGCGTATCAAATGATACGCACAAGAAGTACGAAAAGAATAGGAAAAAACGGTTTGAATTTTCGTAAGCGCTAAATTTTCTGGCGGTAAGCGCAACCGCACAACTGTTTTCAGGTACAAGGGCATATGCCCATAAAATATACCCCGGTCTCAAAAGAGATCCGGAGCACATTGACAATTCACATATGGTTAAGATCAGGATCACATAGCATCAAAGATGGCCCTATCATGTTCTTCCTTCATTTTTCTTATGGCTTCCTGGCATTCAGGATGCCATGGGCAGAGCTTTTCCAGCTCTTCATCCGGAGTCTGTGCCGTAGGAGTTTTTAGAAGCAGATATTTCAGGTAATAGTAAATATCCGCATTGTTTGCCTTGGCAGTTTCGACTATCGAGTAAACAAGGGCACTGGCATTCGCACCATTCGGGGTGTCAGAGAACAGCCAGTTTTTGCGGCCTGTTACAAAGGCTTTGCAGCTTCTTTCAGAAGTATTATTGTTAAAGCTGCAGCCGCCGTCTTCAAGATAAGTAGTAAGGTATTTCCTTCGGTTCCTGATGTAGACCAGGGCTTTTTCAAAACGGGAGCCCTTTAATGAAGTCTGGACATCGAGCCACGCAAAGAATCCATCAAGGACAGGCACCTCTTTTTCAAGGCGGTATTCCTTTATATCATCAAATGTAACGCCCTGTTTTCCATGGATCTTACGCTCCATGTCAAAGAGCTTATCGACATAGACCAGTCCCTGTACTGCAGGCTGGGTATGATCGTATTCCTTTCCCTTTGGTATGGCGTCGATCAGGTAGCGCCGGACATGTGACCAGCACGAAGTGCGGATACAATCCTTCAGTTTATTGTATCCTCCGTACACGTCAGTCATGAGGTATCCTTTGAAACCTTCCAGATATTCCTTTGCGGTCTGCCCGGCTCTTGTTTCGGAGTAGTGGAACAGTACTATCTGTTCCCTGTCAAACTCCCCGGACCGGAACACCCACATATAGGACTTGGTGGTGGCTTTACGTCCCGGTTCCTTAAGAACCTGCACCGGCGTTTCATCAGCCATGGCGTACCGGCCTCCGACAAGCCTTCGTTGGAAGTAGCTGCAGAGTGGTGTGAAGAAGTCCCCGGCGTTATCTATGATCCAGTTCGCTATCGTGCCCCTGCCTATATCAAGGCCGTACAGTCTTTTGAAATCGTTCTCCTGCCGGTAAAGCGGAAGGCTGTTAGCGTATTTCTGGTACATGACCCAGGCTACTGTTCCGGCGGAAGCCATTCCGTGTAGCATGTGGGGATGGAAATCCCTTCCTTTGACGATCTTCGGGGTTTCTGCTTCGATCTTGCATTTGGGACAGCCATAGTTGATGCTGTAGTATTCGATGATCTTTACGCTGGGTTTGATTATCTCTATCTCCCTGCGGACGAACTCCTCACCGATGCGTTCAAGCTCTGTACCACATACATCGCAGATACGCTTATCTTCATCTACATCCAGGTATTCCTTCTGGACGGGAAGGTTGGCAAACTTCTCTGCCATGGTAGCTTTTTTCTTACGCTTATGCTTCTCGACGGTGACAAACTCTTCTTCGGCGGGATCGGGCTTGGTCTTTTCGGCCTCGGGTTCGTTAAAAAGGCTCATCTGTCCTTCGATCTGCTCATCCCTCTTTTCGCGGGATCTTCCGAAGAGTTTTTTGGTGAGATAATCGATCTGCTCCTGCAGGACCTGTTCACGCTTTACATGCTCTTCCTCGCGCTTATTGGCAGCCTCGAGTAAGGTTTTGAGCTCTTTGATGGTAGTATTTAATGTTTTTATGGTATCTTTGAGCTCTATAAGCTGCTGATCCCTTAAACCCTTCGCCACTGTGTGTTTCTCCTTAACCTGATATATTGATTGTATCAGAATCAGGAGCATTTAAACATTGACAAAACGCCGAAACCAAAGGAAAAATGGCCTCGTATATGGCGATTTAAAAGACGATAGAAAAAGTTGCACAAATGGTATGGTTCAAAAGATCAGGCCACTACAATGGCCCTAGGCTGCTCTATATCGATGCCTGACATGAGCCAGTCAAACTCGCGCCAGGTGAGGCTTCTCACTTCATCCCTATTACGGGGCCAGCGGTATCTCCCGCGGACAGCAGACAGTCTCTTATAGAGAAGGACGAAGCCATCTGATTCCCACATGAGTATTTTTATCCTGTCAGCCCTTCTTCCGCAGAAAAGGAAGATGGCACTGCGTCTCGGATCCATGTGAAGCTTATCCTCTACAACGGCACAGAGACCGTCTATGGATTTCCTCATATCTGTATTATTCCAGAACTTGAATAATACGGATTATCCGAGAAGAATTATTATTCGAGAAGATTTCTTCTGACGTTGTATTTTACGGTATTCTCAATAATTCTTCTCGAATAATATTTTACCTCCGTTTCAAGAAATCAGGTATATCTTTTTTTGACTCTTTCATATCGACTTTACTACCAAACCAGGTATCATTCCATTCCTTCAGTTTCTTATCAACCGAATCTTGTGACATTTCAGCATAGATTTGAGTGGTCTGAACAGATACATGTCCCAATATGTTTTTTATTGTCACAATATCTACCCCTGCTTCTAACAAATGACAGGCTGTACTATGTCGCATGGAATGAGGTGGATAACTGTCCTTAAGAAACATATCTGGATATTTTTCCTTTGCAATAGTCACATACTTTTTATAGATACCCTCAATGCATGATATCGTCATATGTTCATGAGTCTGACTGGAAAATACATGATTTTCAGGATGACCTTCAATGTGTCTGTGCTTAATGTATTTTTGTATTGTTCCTGCCAGAGCCAATGAAATGCCTACTTGTCGCGTTTTTGATCCTTTACCTATCAACGTGACAGATGCATTTTTATCATTTATATGGAGTCCATTCACCGTAAAATCGCATATTTCCTGTGCCCTTGCACCGGTTGCATACATAAATGAGAGCAGAACCTTATCTCTTAACCCAGTTTCATACCTTTCATCAGGAAGTGCCAATAGTACTTTTATTTCATCCCTTGAAAAAAAATCTCGTGCTTTTTTGCTACCACGCTTTATCGGAATCTTTATTATGGAGCTCCTGAATACGGAAGCCGCTCCAAAATCTCTGTTCTGCGCGTACTCTGAAAATGCTGATAGTGCTGACAATCGCTGATTTCTGGTAACAGATTTGCAATGTCTTTCTGTTTCAAGCCAGTTAAAGAATTCCAACAGAGTATCATAATCCAAGTTTGAAAACATTATATCATCAGCTTCAATCCCCTTGACTTCGTGCATAAATCGCAGTAGCAGCATAAAGCTTTGCTTGTAGGATTCTATTGTGTTAGGACTAAGCCCCCGGCTATATGGCAAGTATGTCTCAAAATAATCCTCCAGTAACGACATGAACTCGATCTTACGCCTACTCATATATGATCACCTCCGGAAACAACTCTCCTGAATAATCTTCAAATTTCGTAAGCGTATCTTTAAAGTGATTGCCGCTGTACTTCAGATACTTTTCGGTCTCATAAAGACTATCGTGTCCCAAATATGTTGATAAATACGGAACAGAATCACTTGCTTTTATACCATCACGTTCATTTTTATCGAATGACCTTACAGCAAACGTATGGCGGAAACAGTGAAGACAGGCACCACGACCATTCTTAATCAATTCTCCACCGCTTATTCCGGCCAACTTTCGAATATATCTGTAATAGTTTCTAACGCTATTAGTAGAAATATGATTATGAATGTCTTCAGCAGGGAAAAGATATGCGTCAAAAACGTTCAGTATGCCCATACCTATACAGTAACGATAAAGAATCTCTGCCATATCTTTTCCAAATGGAATCAATCGTTGCTTGTATTTTTTTGTAACCCGCAGTACAATCAGATC
>JHWU01000033.1 GCA_000622025.1 Lachnospiraceae bacterium AD3010
ACTACAATAGGAACCGGCCCTGCTATGCTATTGGTTATAATACCCCGGATGAATACTACAGGAAATATAAGGCCGGGGAACTTGAGAAAAAAGACACATTTTCCAAGCGTATTTTGACAGAGGAACCGAAATTCGTCCAAAAGAAGCGGGAGAAAAAGCAGGAGAACTCATAAATGTTGTATTTTAGCGGGTGTGTCTACTTTTGAAAAGTTAAAAGAACCAAAAAACGACTCACGTGTCTACTTTTGAAAAGTCTTAAAACAAAAAAATATCACAGGTGTCTACCTGTGTAAAAAATATATCAAAAAAAATATTTTTCGTGTCTACTTTTCTTGACTGCTACACTCTAATTATAGATAAGAGAGGATTATTGGACTCAACTTCTGAGATAATCGGATTATGAAGGAAAACCGACCTGATTAATCTGCATAGAATGAAGGGGAGATGACAGAATGGAAAACGAAAATCCGGAAGCTAAGAAGATTATTGACGATATTGAAGCAGGCCTTATTGATGATCCGCTTGAGGATTACAACTATCTGAAGCAGGAATCAGCTAAGTATAAAGAGCATCCGCTGGCAGATGAGATTTTGAGCGGGCTGGCTCCACTCCTTTTTGTGAAAATACCCGGGGAGCTGAATGCCGGGATAATGAAAGAGTCTGCGAAAGAAGAGGATTTTAATGCCTTCAACTTTATGATAGAGGAAGTGGAGAAATATCTTTTGGCTGGTAACCTGGCGATCGGAGGATTGATTGCTGAGAAGCTGATAGGAGCAGGAGTTGATGTCCCGGATGATTCGGAGACAGAGTATCGTTCATTTGAAACACCGATGCAGTATGCTCTTTACGAGAAATTCTTTAAGTCTGAGAAAAAGATAATTGGACTGCCATTCAGATTAAGTACGCTGTATGGATACTATGGATCTGTACTATATGAATATCAGAAAATAGATGAAGCGCGAAATGCCTTGGAAATTGCTCTTAAGAGTAATCCCTTGGATTTTCGTGTTTTTTTTGAATACGCAGAAACATTCAAGGTAAAAAAGGAATTGGATGTCTTCGAAAAACTAAACAGGGAATATCTGGGTTACGCATATACCAGAGCGGCTATTGCACACCTATATAGAAATCTAGGGTATGTCTATATTGAAAAAAAGAAGCTGTTTATCGCTATTGCATTATTTAATATCAGCCTTGTTTTTGATCCGGATAATAAGATTGCAATGCAGGAACTTGAATATATCCATAATATTGCAGAGCATGAAATAAGGGTACCTTCGCAGGAAGAAGCAGTTCAGGCGCTGGAACAGGAGAACATACCTGTAGGACCTTCAAAGGACGTTCTTCAGGCAATTTACAATAATGCTTACATCTCCAGTCGTCTCAATCATGATGTGGAAAAAACAGAGTATTTATGCAAAATATGGTATGACCTTACAGGGGATGAGGACACTGTTAAAGAATATATGGAGATTGCGAGGGATTCTTCCAGTGTGATGTTCCCACAGGCTGCTGATCCTGAAGAGGATCCATATGAAAGCCCTTTCGACTACTATAAAAAGCAGACCCTGAGTAAACTGTTTCCGGAATTCCCCGAAGTCAAAGAATGCAGGATGCGCATACACTTTAACATCAACAGTACAAAGTACGGTCCAACCATACATCAGATTGTTTCTTATATAGATGATATTTCAAAAGTGGTGGAAGAAGATGAGGTAACATTATTCTTTGCTGACCTGATGTCGGTCGCAAAACATATGGATTTTATTAACGATATCTATGATATTGCGAATGGATGGAAATCCTTTGAAATATCAATAAATGATATTTCGATAGACAAGGATGATTTCAGGTATTTTAATGATTATCTAAGCAGTGATCTGGAAATAGATGTAACAAGGATAGGGCTTCCGGAAGAGATCCGGAAAAAATATAAAAGAGCAGCTGCACCAAAGCACGTCACGAAGGCAAAACCTGAAGATGGGATCAGCATAAATATTGAGGGCTGTACACCGCAGGAGATTATTCAGGGTATAGCCATGACATATGCCAAAATATATTTATCCGGTTATGATGCAAGATCCAGGCAGATTTCTCAGGATGAATATGTTGTATGGGCTAATGATTTTGTGGTGGATTTCAGGGTATCTCCATACGGTTATGCAGAGACATTCCATGGTGAACCGGCAAGATCAAAACCATATGAGTTTTGCACATATATTATTCAGGAGTTGACTTACAATAATCTGTTTACCTTCAATCTGGCAGGTTTCAAAAGATGCTTTGAAGGAGCATATCTTAGCCTTGAATGTATGAGATTTGACGGGATTTGTGCTCCGGGAACTATCTGGAACCGTTTTTATGTAATAAATGAAAAGATGCCTGAACTTAAGCTGCAGGACATAATAGATGCCTGGGAGGGAATCAAATACCAGGTGGTTCTGTTTGAAATGGATAATGCGGATGGAACGATCGGTACAGGAATCGGATATACAACCAGGGATGCAAAAACTCTTGCTAAGAAAGTTATAAAAGAACTGGAGCGTCCTGCGAGGTCACTTTCAGCAAATGGAGTCAGCTGTTTAGATTCGGGTCTCAGTAAAAGCTTCGTAAATGCATTTTTGTCCTGGAAAGGAAAACCTATAGTTAAAAGACTGGAAGAACATTTCAGGTATTATTCCATAGAGGAAATAGTAAAAGAAAGCGGCGGACAGCATGAGCTTTGCCGCACGTATACAAGGAAGGCAGAAGCAGGTGAGTTTAGTGGCGTTGAAAGAAAGACATATGCTGATATCGAAAGGAAAAAGAAGAAATGAATATTTTCAAAACTGCTTACAAAATAGTGAGAGAAAACTCGGATGAGATATACCGGGGCTTTGGATTCAAGCATTTGTCAGATGCCACCCAATACTATGTTCATCCGGAAAACCAGTCATTCGATGGTACGACTACACTATGTCAGCCAATAGGAGAAGCGGTTATCCTTTTTACAAGGATGCTGATTGAGATTGGGAAAAACAACCGTTTCGGTGATTATTATGTGAGTGATGACCGGAGTACCTTTTATCTGGAGACAGAGGTGCCGGAGGATTACAGGGACAATGGCGTTGTAGCGAAGAACATTTTTTTGTATCGCGCCCGTTGTACAGGAAAACAGGTATCCATTGCCGCATACAATAAAAACGGGGTTCTGCTTAAGGGAGATATTTCGGATCTTTCTTCGCAGTATAAGCTGTTGCCGGTATTCATGGTTCTGCTGGCAGCAGAAATGGAGACGGATTCTGATTTCAGACAGAGAATGGACGGATTCATTGAGGCGCCGGTAGTAGATGATTTTGTAAACATACATGAGGATTTCTACCAACATCATAAGCTTGATGAATATACGCTAAGTTTTGAAGATATAACAATGCCCGGAAATGCAGGGTACGTTTCCTATTCTGAGAGCTATGAGGTAATAAGACAGAATAAGAATTCCCGGAAAAAAGCAGTACATACCGATATCAGTGGCTTCCCGGATGGCACATTTACTGATGATCAGAAAAAGTTTATTCCTTCACTATCTGAAGAATTTGTTCTCCCAGAGAATCTGGGGAGTGTCTGTAATGCCGTTTCATCAGGCGATATGCTGGCAGTGCTTTTACACGGTCCCGCCGGAACAGGTAAGACCATGTCCTGTAAACTTATCTGCCAGTCAATTGGTCTTCCCATAATGGACACGATCAACTGTACCGAGAATCTCGATGAATATGTTCTTGGTAAGTTCATACCGCAGGATGACAAGATCATTTTCAAGGAGAGTTTTGTTACGGAAGCTATACGTGACGGCGGTGCTGTGGTATTTGAAGAGATTAACTTCGCAAAACCCCAGTATCTGGCGTTCCTTAATTCACTTCTGGACGATAACGGCTTTGTTCGGCTTGATAACGGGGAAGTTGTAAAGAGAAATAAGAATTTCCGCTTCTTTGCAACCATGAATCTGGGATATTTCGGAACAAAGGAGCTTAACCAGGCTTTATATAACAGGTTTAACGGTATCATTGAGATTGCCGCACTATCAGATGAAGCCATTTCAAGGATGCTTACCGCAAGGATACCAGAATGTGAACCGGTAGTATCCAAAATTCTCGGTGTTTACCATAAGATCAAGAAGAAGGTCGAGACAGAGGAACTTGATATTGTCATTTCTCCGAGAAATCTGGAGAACTGGGCGAGACTCGCAAAGTATGAAGGCTATATTAAAGCAGCTGAAAAGACCATAATCCCTGTTGCCAAGTGCGACCGTGGATTAGAGGATGCCATGCGTGGAGTGATCATGCTGTACAAGTGGGAGTGAGATCCGGAGCGGAGGACAGGCTTTGAACAATCCCGGAGATGTTCTTAAAAAATATCAGTGTGATCATATCCGAATGCTGGAAGAGTCATTTTCTCAGACGCTTTCTGAGAGGGATGATGTGCGCCTTTTTTTCATCAATGAGAACCAGGCATTTACAGATGGTAGGAGTATAGTCGTGGATCCTGCTATCTTTGGGTTGTTTGCAGATGAGGAAGCTCTGTTAAGGACAGCAAAGTATCTTGGATGGCCGCAGGACATATTAGGGACCACGTGGAATGCTCTTAGCATAATAACCAGATCACTTAATATTCACGAATGTCTTCATATTCTCTATTCGGATTTCCCCTGCCATTGTGCAAAAGACCCTCTTTGCGATACCAGAAACAAGAAAAAGGTTATGGCAAAGATATCCAATATAATTGAGGATTCATATATAGAAGCAGTAGGATGCAGTGTATACGACAATATGGAATTCTATTTAAGATTTATGAGGGTTTCTCAGAGCTTTCTGTCTTATTCCAAGCCAAAGGAAGCCATAAGTCTTAAGGATATGCTTTCGAATGATGGCGGGATTATACCGCAGAAAAAGGAGAGGACTGATGCTGACAGGGTTAAGGATTACCTGGCAGCTATGTGTACTTTCCTTCTTTATCCTTGGGATTGGGATGACGAGTGTCCGGAAGATATAAGGGAATATGTTGAAAAGACAAAGCAGTTTTTTCTTGACGGGGCGGCTGCTGAATCACCGGATGAAAGGTATTCTTATTGTCAGAAGATCTTTGAAGTGATAAAGGATATTATCCCGGATGATGAGACGGAACTGGATTTTGGAGAACTGTTAAAGAGGCTCATCGGCGAAAAGACGCACAGCAATGAGGGTGGCATTACCGGAGACTATCAGAGTAAAGGGAAATCTCAGAAAATAAAATACAGACTGTTTACAGATCTAAATGGAAAAAAGAGAAAGGGTAATATTCCGGAAGATCAGATAGTGGCTATTAGGGCGGAATTATCCAGGAATCAGAAAGCAGTAGGAGAAATAGAGGTTGATCAGGGATATTATTATAATGTGGATTTCAATGAAGTAGGGGCCTCTGCTGTACATCAGAATATTGAGATCCATGAGAACCATCCAAAAATCAACTTTGATCATAGAAAAGCCTATAAAAATATATATTCGAAATACAGCATGAATATCCGTTCGTACAGTAACAAGCTCCAACAGATCCTAAAGGCGCATGTGACCGTAAGGGAAGAGGGATACAAATTCGGTGGAGGCATTACATCAGCAAGGCTGGGAGATCCACAGAAACGCTACTGGTACAGAAAACTGGAAGGCACGGACATTCCCGATCTGGCAGTAATGCTATTGATCGACGGTTCCGGTTCAATGTACGGACCAAGAATCAGAAGCGCTATGGAATCTTCGGTTATTCTTCATGAGGTCCTTAAGTCACAGGGTATTGAACATGCCATAGTGGAACACACAGCCAGATTTGACGAACCGGATATTGATATCAACGTTCTTATAGATTTCAATTTCAAAGAAGATGATAAGCTGAAGCTTATGCAGATACAGGCTGACGGAGAGAACAGGGATGCCCTGGCACTTTACTGGGCAGAAAAGTATCTGGCACGAATGTCTCAGAATGAACATAAGCTTATAATTGTAATATCTGACGGATTGCCGGCACATGAATATGATGATTATCTTCCGCCGGTCTCCGTAAAGGATACTGCAAATGCTGTCCACAAGATAAGGAAAAGAGGGACAGATATAATAGCGATTTCACTGGATAATGCAGGTGAGTTTGAGTGCTATGATATGCTTTCGGAGATATATCCGAATCTGATCGCATGCAATGATCTTACAAGATTGACCGGGCAGCTCCTGGGAGTAATTGTTAAACTGCTTCAGTAGATGAGGACGAGTATATGAACGTGGTTAAGGAGCATGGTGTGGATTTCGGGTATATCCATTGCTGAATATCGAGAACGCAGTGCGGAAGCTGTATACAGAGAGGCGATGCCAACATGAATTGTTTTATAAAGGTGAAATGACAGGGATATGTTTGGTGAAATAGAACTGCATATAAAGGAAATAATTATAAATTGGGATAAGATCAGCCGTGGCAGCTATTTGAGGGATATTGAAGCTATAGCTGGTTTGGGAAATCTTGTATTCCATAAGCCCTATTACGTTTTTCGTAGGTGAAAACGACAGTGGAAAATCAACACTGCTTCAGACATAAAGATAACTCTGAAGATCAATCATACATACAGAGTGGCGGACGGAGCCATTATCTATCGCGCATCTTTCAGAAGAGGTAATAAAAATAGATTATCACGTTACCGCAAAAGCAAAAGTATCAATGTTGCAATTAAACATGATGCTGCTGGGATTTCTGGCAGGGATGTTCATAGCGTTCGGGGCGCTGGGAAGCCAGTTTGCAGGTAACTATTTGAAAGCTCTCGCGGCAGCGTTTGTGTTTCCAGTCGGACTTTCCTGTGTCGTAATAGTTGGGACAGAGCTGGCTATCATCGTTGGAGAATAATATGCTGAAAATAACAGATAAAGAGTATGATACATTTAATGTGATCAATGCAACTGAAGAAGAAATAGCTATTATTCAAGAAGTTTTTGACCATACAAATTTTGAAGTGACTATGAGTAAGAGTACAGGGAATGCTGCGAGCTTTTATTCTGAGGACTTTGATGGTTTATATGGAACACTTGATTTGAGTGCGGTTCAGGAGGTGTCATACTGCTGGAAAGATTACAAATGGATTTTACAATGCGCTAAATCAGAGAAGATTAGAACAGTAAGGGCTTTTATGTATCTTTTATATGGGAAATGCATGTCTGGTGAAGGGTATGGTGATACATTTGATATTTTCAATAAAAGCAAAGTACATGTTACTCATCTTACCGGGTTCAACATTGATGACATATTATGTCAGGAAAAGGAATTCTTTAATGTATTATTCAATGATGACACCAAAAATCTAAGCGGTGTTGTTGTATTTATTTGGGGCGAAAATGCTGAGTTAAAACATTGGGAATTAATTGGAGATATATTTTCAAAAGAATTGGACAAAAGCAAGTATTCGCTAAGTTATTATGATTATTTATATCAAGGAGTATGGGATTCTATAGGGGAGAGCTTGATTCTTTCTATATTTACTAACTCAAACTTCCCAGAAACCTTATGGGAAGTTTGAGTTATAAGTGATAAAAAACAGGGGATCCCGTCGAGAGTGCAGGATCCCCTGTTTGGTGGAAATATATATTATTTCTTCTTTCCGTTTACGAGATTCTTAAGAGCGGCACCAGCCTTGAACTTAGGGCTCTTGGAAGCGGCGATCTTAATCTCCTTACCGGTCTGGGGATTGCGGCCCTTTCTGGCAGCTCTCTTACCTACTTCAAAAGTTCCGAAACCGATGAGCTGAACCTTTCCGCCCTTCTTAAGCTCCTTAGCTACAACATCGGTGAAAGCCTTTACTGTAGCTTCGGTGTCCTTCTTTGAAAGCTTGGTTTCCTTTGAGATAGTTGCAATTAATTCTGTCTTGTTCATGTGTTCCTCCTTGAAAAAAGTTGATTGGTTACTTCCTGGCTCTGCGCTCGTAGCGGTCAAGCTTGTCCATCAGCGTCAATGGTATAGGTGCGCCGGAAGACAGGTGACGCAGGGCGAGAGACCGGGCATCTGCGAGAAGAGGATCATTCGTCCTCTCATTAAGGCGCAGCGCCTCAATCAGTTCCTGTGTTTCTAAAGCCATTTCCACTCTCCTATACAAGATATTGTGCTCCCAAGAACAGATTATACCATTTCTATGAAAAGAAATCATTATTTTATATCAAAAACAGATGGTGAAAACAGATGAACAAAAGAAGCCGCACGATAGCAGCATCATTTAAAAACTGAAATGAAAACAAACAGAAAAAACAGGCTGCGAGCCTTCAGAAAGCAGTAAAAGAACAGATATAGCAACCATTCTGTTCCAAGATCCTGATCCGGAGGCATTATCCAGCCACCCCGGAGGGGCTCGCTCTTGACGGGTTCTGTAAGGAACGCCACAATGGGAAATCCGACGGCGATTAATGAGGCTGTTCCTGAGTCCTTCACCGTCGGCTTGATCAGACGGGCGTTCCTTGCAGGTTCAGTCAAGAGTGGCGGACAGGGGGCGTTGCGGGGGCATAGCAGCCATCATGTAAGCCATTGTGTAAACAGCCCCCGC
This sequence comes from Lachnospiraceae bacterium AD3010, assembly GCA_000622025.1. GTDB lineage: Bacteria > Bacillota > Clostridia > Lachnospirales > Lachnospiraceae > NK4A144. Next base: position 8,573 of record JHWU01000033.1, read on the forward strand.
AGAGGGGGTAGCGGAAAACCGGAAATCCGGTTAGCCGGTTCTTATAGTCAAATTCTGTATCCGGATTTCCGGGTTGAAGCGAGGGGGATACTTCCCCCTTCCACACGCACATACATAAATCTCTATGTAGTTTCATAGATCTATGCTCTTCAGCGGGTCTGATGTTTTTTTGTATCCCTTTTTTCACCGGTAAGTTCAGATTCTCGTTCATCCTTATCAAGCCCCAGGTATTCAGTGATATTCCTGTATTTCTGCTCCAGATCCCTTGATTCTTTCTTGGCACATTCGAATTTTTTCTCCAGATCCGCTTCTCTTTTTTCGAGCTCCGCCACATCTGAATTTACCTGTTTAAGCTCCGAGATATGGGGCTTAATCCCGTATTCCTGCAGTTTGGATTTTGCACCATCATAAAGAGTCAGCTGTTCATCGTGCTTCATGAAATATGCTTCTTTATTGCCTGTTTTATTGTATTGCTGCTTATAAGGTGCATTCTCTTTATACTGCAGAAGGTAATACTGGATTTCCTTCAGCTCTTTAAGGCTCTTTCCGATGGAAGAAAGCTCAGATCTGACATCAGATAATTCAGTGTTTTTATCCTCGATCTTTTTCCTTAATTCTGTAAGATTACCGGCTTCTGCATAGGCAGCTGCCGCAGTCTTCAGATTCTGGATATCCGCCCAGTGCTTAAGTCCCGGACTATTCCGGAAATTCTCTTTTGATGTATCGATAAGGGACTTCCTGACAGCCGTTCTTTTGAGGATATCCTGCTCATGGGGACGGACAGTTTTAACCCTCGGCGCAGCAGTTTTTTCACGCTCAGTTATCCTCCGAATGATGGAATCCCTAGTATATTTTACACCGAGGGAACGCTCGCTTCCCCGGACAAATCTTTTCTGCCCGGGGGCCCTGAAGGAAATGTATTTTAAGCTATCTCCATCAATCTTCGAGCCCTTAACTTCATATCCTTTTTCACGGATAACGGACAGGAATTCATCGTAGCTGTTTACGGATTTTATGGCAGCATCAATGTCGCAGCGAAGTTTTTCTTTCCAGGAATTCCCTTCGCGTATTGCCTTCCATTCAGTATAGGTTTTCCCTTTATTCCTGCTCGGAGGAATGATGGACAGATTATGCTCCCTACACAGTTCATCGCTTAAGCTTCTCAGCAGGTAATAATTCTTCGTGCATTCATTGTATTTCTTATGTCTGACATTATCCGCAGCACAGAAAATGATGTGTGAATGGCAGTGACCTTTATCCGTATGCGTTGCCACCACGTAGGAATAATCTCCCTTCAAAAACCTGTCGGCAAGCTCAATCCCGATCTTATGTGCTTCCTCTGCAGAAACCTCTCCCGGGGGAAATGACTGTATTATATGATATGCGAGATTTTTATCCGGACCTGAGGTCTTCGAAAGGGAGGATTTGAAATCAAATTCCGCAGTACTTTCAGAGCAGGAAAATGCCGTTACAAGATTCCCTCCCTCTGTCTTATCAGAATTGCAGATATACTTTATCGATTTCCCAATGGTTGCTTTAATAGCATGGATTCGTGTGTATGCCATACCTTCTCTAAAAGCTCCTTAATTTCCTTAATATCGTCTTCATAAATGTTTCCGGTTTTATAGCAGAGCCGGACTATCTGGTTCACGTTCTTACCTATCGCATTCAGTTCTTTACTGTACTCTTTCAGTTCGTCATAATTCACGTCATAAACATATCCATAGATGATAAGCTGCCGGAGAAAAGCTGACCGGTTTGGCAGCTCTGAGAGTTTCCATTTTTCGTCCAGAATGTACTTTTCGTCATCTGAAAGATACAGTAGAATGCTGTTATTCCTTGTTCGTTTTTCCATAGTCATTTCCTTTCAGGTACCAGCCGTTTTTCAAACGAAAAGCCGATGAGGTTTTTACGCTTTCCGGCAGGAAACGGGGGCCAGGGGAACACCCCTGTTTTTTGGGTTTGTATATACAAACCCTATGCTTGATACTCTACCGGGTATCCAAATGGGGGTTAGTGAGGATTAAAGGTTTTGTCTAAACCCTTAAAAAGAAGCAAAAGAAAAAACTGCTCAAAAACCCCGGGATCCTTCCCGGTTAATTCGTAGCAGTTTTGGTGGATTTATAATAAATCATATTCCATAAAAAAATCAATATGAAGTTTCAGATTGAAAAGCGGAAGATGATTGGATCTTTTTTAGAATCTGATACTTCTAATAAAACTAAGATCCTTTTCAAGAGCTTCATCATCTGAAATATCTAACCAGTTTTTGTTAGAATTGTGAAGCTCACGTAAATATCTCGGATTGGTAAACACTCGCTCTATCCGTTGTATTACAGCATTAATATCTGAAACATTCCGAAGAGTATCATCGTCAAAGATATACTTCTTTATGCAGTCTTTAAGTTGATCCATTTTGACACGCTCACTAAGATAACAAATGTCAAAAACATCTTTGTATCTTGTGTTACGGCTGCCGAAGCGGATCATTGATTTGAGTTTTTCGGTTATCATCTGCGCAGGTGAGTTTATTAAAAGACTGATGGCATCATCCTGAAAGCCGACATCAAAGGCATACTCATCCTGATCGATAGAAAGATCATTATGCACTCCAATATCCATTTTGAGGGATATGCTGGTTCCTTCCGCATCGGAAATAGAAATGTTAATTCTTTTTCCTTTATAATCCTGATGATTAAGTTCCGTTATTTTTCCTTCTAATTTGATCGTCAGGCCATCAATACAATTCAGTTTTTCTATGAATTTGAGAATGGAGTCATCAGAAATGGAGTATCTGATGAAATCAAGATCCAGATCCTGAGTTGCCCTGCGGGAATCTCCGGAAATACTGCGCATGACAACGCCGCCTTTTATTGTGGTATTTCTTGCCATACCGCTATCAGAAATGGCTTTTAAGACAATATCCTGTCCAAGCTTTGATTCTGCATTCTGTTCGTTATATCCGGAAGTTTTGATCTTCTCGATTTCGTCATATAAATTCATTACAGTACCTCCATGTGGATCGTTTCTAACAGTTTTGCGCCATTTCGGAACAAGGCAGCATAATCTTCGACAAGTCCGAAATCCAATTCAAAAGTAAGCTTACGGTAGTTTTGAATTATTTCCTTATAGTAATCCATCGGGATTTTTTTCTTAAACCGAACCAGCTCAATCAGCATACGTTCTTTGTCATATAAGCGGATAGAGGAATTATTGTATTTCATTTCAATAATACCGGGTTCAAAAATATCTTCCTTAAGAAAAGATTGTATTACCCGAGGATCTTTGATACGGGTATCTGTTCTTCTGGTTGCAAGATAATAATGATCAGGGATCTCATCAGTGAGAGAATGATAATAAAAAGCACTCCTTCCGGTATAAACAGCCTTAGGATATTTTCTCATGATTATTTCGATCTCAGAAGAATTTCGCAGGGTGGAATATACCCCTTTTTCTTTCATAAAGAGGCTGCCGCTTGCTATTTCTTTTTTGATCCTGTAATCGGTTCCGAATTTACCGATACATTCCTGGTATGTCAGCAGCATAGGATACCACCTTAAAGTGATTACTCACACAAACAAATGATGTGTGTATATTCACTTGAATTATAACATTTTTGAATGTTAATTCAAGAGGGATTATAGTAAATATACACACATACTCAATGCGTGTGTATAAATACTCAATTATGATTATGAAAATAGGAGAAATTGTACATTTTCAGATACTTTAGTGGATTATCCACCGAAACTGTTGCGAAACGTTTCGCTCTGGCATATAATGCAAAATGTTGCGAAAAGAGGGGTATATAAATAGTCTATTTTGTGGTGCCTATTAAATAAAAGAGGTTTTATAAACAAAACGTTTTACTTTTATATGGCTCTGCAAATCGGTTTTATTTTTCCGATTCCGGACTTATGGTGAAGGTATCAGGGAGAAATAACTCTATTATGTTGTTTTTAACAGGCTCTTAAACAAATTCACTAAAAACTGAATATTATATTTGTGCAACTTGCACACCCATTTTAGGCATTGTCGATGAATATAGATATATGTAGGGGCAAATCATAAGCCTCCCTTGCAGAAAGGAGAATCAAGGGAGGATGAGTATTAACGATAGCACAGATGAATCTACGGACAGTTGTGATTTTGAGACGGAAGTACGATTGAAATTTGATTCATTCTGTAGGAAGTCTATTGAATATGTCGCACATGATGTTGCCCGGACCGCCGCCCGGAATACTTCAAGGGAAAAACTGTTGTCTGATGATGAGATGGAGGAGATGATATCGGATTACAGCCTGGAAGAAGAAGGGATTGCTGAAGAGCTGTATGTATGCGGCCTGCCAGTAACGATATCTAATGCAGAGTTGGCTGACATTCTTGAGAAGCTTTCTGACAGAGAAAGGGAAATAGTTATCTTAAGCATGATGTATGACTTTTCTCCTGAGGAGATAGGGAAGAAACTTGATATATCTGCGCAGACAGTTATTTCAACAAAATCAAAAGCATTAAAGAAGTCCGGTATGAGCAGAACTGATTTTTCTGTATGGTTGGGTGTAGTGAAATACTATGAAAAAATGCTCAACAACAAGGACGAAGACTTTTTGGTACTAATTAAAAATCTTTTTGGTATAGATATGCGTATAGATCAATTATTGGACAGTTAAAAGCTTTCAATCCTTATCAGGGATGGATTCCAGTTATGTTGGCAGATGCGGAAGTTGAAAAAATGATCTGCCATCCAAAGCTGATTAATTCAATATCAGAAATTCTTTCCCTTTGTGAAGAAAGTGGATCTTCACTGATAGTTTCGGTTCCAACAGAAGTTCAAAACACTTTGAATGAAATGTGCGATACTCCGCTTCCAATGCAAATGGCAGTTCATGTTTCAAAGACAGCTGCTGCAGATATTATTGAGAAGGTAAAGAATACTTTGCTTGAATGGACTCTGGAACTTGAAGCAAAGGGAATCTTAGGTGAAGACATGAGCTTTAATGATAAAGAAAAAGAAATAGCGAAAACAATTCCTCAGCAGATAAATAATTATTATGGAGCTGCAAATGTTATCAATGGTTCTCCAGATAATTTGCAGGTGAATGCCGGAGAAACGGTTACTGCATATTTTAATTATGAAGATGCAAAGAAAGCTGTAGCTGATATTGAAGATAGTATAAAATCCAGTGAAGAATTGTCAGAAGATGATAAGGCTGAAGCACTGGAATTGCTTTCTGAAATCAATAAGAAGATTGAAGGGAAGAAAAAGGGCGCAGTTATCAAAGCTGCCTTGACTGGACTCAAGGATTTTATAATAAACACAGGAGCTGCTTTAACGGCTACCATGATTCAAGCAAAAATCCAGGGACTGTTTTAAAAAATGTTTCTGGAATAGCACAGAGCTCACCTTCATCGGGTGAGCTCTAAGCATTTACCATGGCTGGGAGAACGGCTTTATCATCAATGTAATAATCGCAGGTGATCTTCCGGGAATTGTTGCCGTACATTTCGATAACTTCCGGGAGATTGTCATTTATAGCATCGAATTCCAGTTGATGTTCACGGCACCAGGAGACTGCTTTCTCTAGGGCTTCTCCGGCTCTGCAGGTCCAGAGGATGAGTTTGTTGCCGGATCTTTTCTGATTGATAAGATATTCGATCAGCGGTCTGTTGGGTTCGCCGAGCTCAGGCCAGTTGCTATAGCAGAGGGTTCCGTCAAAGTCTACGGCGATGATCTGATATGCTGTTGTACTCATGACGAGCCTCCTTCCTTTAGGTTATGTATCAAGCCCAGCTTTATGTGCCTGAGTGTGCTGCAGTTTTCTGGGTATGTCGTATAGTTTTCCGTCTTTTATAAGCTTTGCTCCGGTCTGATGGTAGTTGAAGCTTATCCCGTTTTCGATGCACTGTGCGTGAATTGACTCTACCCAGGAATAATCACAGATCCTGGCTCCGGGCCCGGATTCTCCGCCGACGGATACGTGCTTGATGACAGGGCTTCCATCAGATGAGCGGTATCCTTCGATATATGGCTGCAGATCAACGGCAGTCAGCATCGGTTCGATCATTACGGAGTGGTGGAAGAGTGGGAGAGATAGATATACCGGGAGCCTTTTATCAGCCATTTCCTGATTTTCACAGGTGACAGCTATTGTGACATGCTCCCATCCATAGCCCCAATTCTTTGGCAGATGGTCTGCGATCCGTTCCGGTCTCTTGGTAATCATGAAGAAGGAACAGTCAGAGCGTTCATGCATCATATCCCAGGCTTCATCTCTCCATTCATCTGCATCGGCATGAAAGAAGTCGGAAGAAAAGCAGGTCCAGATATGTGAGCCAAAGGGAATCTTATATCTGCCTTTATATTTGCCGGATCTTAAGATCTTAACCGGAAGGTCGAAGTTCTCTGTCTTTTGTACGATGGAAGGATCCTTTCCGATGGATTCATACCTTCGATACATATAGCAGTGCAGGCACCCTGTACTGGCCTTCGTGCATCCGTGCCACAGATTCCAGTTGATTGATTCCGGTGGTCTTGGATCGGTATTTTCTTCCGGGAATAAAGACAACTGTTTCATGGCGTATTATCATCACACTTCCTACGTGGTATGTTCTTCCTCCAGATGGAAGATATCTTCCACAGAGACTCTAAAATATGCTGCAAGGCGAAGAGCTGTTTCAAGGCTGGCCGGATTCTTTTCAAGCTCGATGTTGCTGATGCTTTTTTCACACATACCGACAGCTATTGCAAGATCAGCCTGCTTTAAGCGCTGTTCCTTGCGCAGCTTCTTCAGATCATTTTTGACTGCCATATAATCCCTCCTTTTTGGTTGTCCTGATACGGGGAGCGATTATATTGTAGCAATCAACATGTACAATAATCCGGACTCTAACTCACAACCCGGCCAAAAGTTTTAAATGTTTCTCCTTCGGCAATCTCAATAGGATCGTACTTGTCATTCAGCGAGATGAGGTACGTTCCTTTTTTATTGCATAGAAGCTTCTTACAGTAGGCGTTTCCGTTGTAGTAGAAGATCCCGATCTCTCCATCATTCAGTTCATCTGTCTTCTGGATCCACACGATCTGTTTATCCAGGTATCTCGGCATCATGCTGTCTCCACTGATGCGCACTCCGAAATCAGCTGTCTCCGGAACTTCAGGTCCGACTTCGACTTCTTCATAGCTGTCGTTGTCAAGAAACTGACCGGTTCCTGCGGATACAGGCATATCATAGAGATTGAGTATCCTGACAGGCTGCAGGATACGGACGGGAGCTGCCTGATACTTTTCGGAGCCCTTCAGCAGGTCGATGTAATTAAGTGCCATCGTTCTGCCTTCCTCATTGAGCTCGGCCATCGGATCGTCCGGATTGTGTCCTCCTATAAACTGATTGAAGATATCTGTGATCCCGAGGATCTTGCACATCGCAAGAAACTGTACTGCGTTCGGAATGCTGTTACCGGTCTCCCAGGTGCTGTATGCTGCGGGCTTGGTAGGGATTTCCATTCCGGTAAGCTTATCGCAGATATCCTGTTGCGAGTATTTCAAGTTTTTCCGATATGCTGCAAATATGTTTCCGATATTGTCCATAATTGACCTCTTTCTAAGTGTGGGATACAGCCCTCACGTCTGTGAATCTAATATACTTCATAGGGCGGATAAAATCAATAGGAAAATCTAATATAATTAGATAACAGAAATATGTTTCTATTGAAATCAAATTAGACTTGTTTTATATTAGATACTCGTAAGGGGTACACGTATTGGCCGGCCGGCAGAATGATACCTCATACACAAGCAACTTTTTGGGAAGGGGCTTGCGGACCACGCTAACCTTCGGCGGTCGGAACTTGGTTCGCTGCTTGTTTGGGATGGAGGTAATGAACATGCCTATGATTGTTTACACGCGTAGGAGGATATGATCAATCTTCTTTCTGCGCAGGAAGAAAAACTGAATAAAGAGGTTTTCAGTGAGCTGCCCGGACCTCGGGGTATTATAGTCAGCTCGCTTTGCGGATCGACTAATCAACGTTTCGCAGTAATCTGTAAAGGTGACTTTCCCTTTCCTTTTCAGACTTCAGATCAAATTGATGAATTGGAGGTGAAGAGCCAATTGCAGGCGATTGATTTTTATTGCAAGAAGTGCAGGAAATCCATGCGGATCTCCTATGCACTGACCGGAGACAGGACGGCTCCGGCTATGAACGGCATTATGATAAAGTGCCACACTCACAAATGTACCAGAGTAGTGACCCTCAAGAATTTCACTGAGGGGCAGATCGTCGAGAGAACGGATGCTCTCGGAAAGTGCTACTTATAAGCTTTAGTAATAAGGACGAAAGACTGAGCTCTGCAGAAGGGCAAGGATAAAGCTTATACGGATCATTGGTATAAGGGACCGGGAATTTGATGACTGTGTTATCATCACAAAACTCGATAACAGTGATGAAGCACTTGCTGAAGCTATCCAATCCGCATTTGGGATTATAAGGATAGAGATAGAAACAGATGTGAAAGCGGACAGGGAATACCTGTTCAAAAAATATATCTCGGGAGATGGAAATGATAAGGGAAAGAATATCAGGAAGTAAGAAAAACATCATATGGATCCGCAGGAAACTTCTGGAGGATCCTACGATAACTGTGGAGAGGATATCCGCTATATATCCTGAAAAGGATCTGGAAGGCAGATATTATATCCATGCAACCTACAACAGGAAGATGAGGAAAAAAGTACAGCGAAGGTAAAAAAGGAGGAGAAGAAGTTGGAAGTAATGTTTCAGGACCGGTATGCGGTTATCTGTCAGATCAATCCGCATAACCGGTCCATCTGTTACTGGCGGAATAATCTGTCAGATAAGGATTTCAGGAAGGTGGGAGACAAGCTGATCTTCGAGGATTCGGGATCATACTCCGGTCTGGATGTGGAACTAAAGGTATGTATTGATGAGAAAAGATTCAGGAGTCTGTTTCATGAAAAAAAGAAAGCTGAGATAACATTCAGGGGTTCACCGGAACACATGGGAATAATGGTAAGAATGAGAAATAGCTTCTTTCCGGGAACCTACAAGGGTACAGGAGCTGGATTTGAATATGAATTCAAAATGGGCGGAACGGCAGGAGATTTATCATACAAAAGACTTTGTGCATAGTATTATACATAAAATAAGATGACAAATTATATGTATTATGTTATGCTCTTCATATCGAGGAGGTGTCGACATGCCTAATATTTTACCTGTATCAGATCTAAGAAATTATAAAACCGTTTTAAATCAGGTCACCTATGGAAATCCTGTATACTTAACGAAAAATGGAAGGGGCGATTATGCCATAGTTGATATGAAGGAGCTTGATGAATTACGTGCCCTGAAAACACTTTTCCATGAACTGGAAAAGGGAGAGGCATCAGCCAGAAAAGATGGCTGGATATCTCTTGAAGATGCTGAAAAGAGACTGGGATTATGATGAAGGTAGAGATAACCCCGAAAGCTCTCGAGGACTTAGAAGATCTTCGTGAGCATCTGGATGAAGAATTTGGAAAAAAGAAAGAAAAAGAGATTCTGAAAGGTATTATTGCTGATCTGAAGAGACTTGCAAAGTATCCTGATACCGACACAAAGCTATTTGAAAGATTTGGGATTGAAACTGATTATAAATGCTTATATACCCACAAGAATTATGCGTTTTACAGAATTGAAAATGATATGATCAAAGTCATAAGGATTTTGAGCACAAAGCGTGATTTCATGTATATTCTATTTGGTATAAGAATGACATCAGATGACGCGGATGAGTATTGGGACGAAGAATGATAATTCTTATGTTCCTGTAAAAGGATAAACTGAATATCCCCGGTAATAAAGGGACGGTTGTTGAAGTAGATTTATTTCAAGACCGTCCCTTTTTTTGTGCGATTTTTAAATTTCAACAGGAGGAGATGGAAAATGAGAAGATATCTGAAGAGAAGGATTGCCGGAGTTTTACTGCCGGCAGTGCTCATTGTAATGTCCGGGACAGGCGTTATGGCAGAGCCGATAACGACCGTTGATCTCGGGACATTCTATGCAGTGGCAGAGAACAGGGATCCGGGAGGAGGCAGAGATCCTGGAAACAATGATCCGGGAATTGAACATCCGAAAAATGAAGATCCTGAAAGCGGAAGCAGCTCGGGGAACAGACCGGGAGCCGGAGAAAATGAAAGCAATGTTTCCGGAGATATGATAGCACAGGCTCCGGCAACAGGGGATCTGATCACAGAAAAGAGGACGGTGGTAGCCACGAAAACCAAATGGCGAATATCACCGTCCTTTAACGTTGCGAGAGTCAGTTCCTCTGACAAAAGAGCTATAAAGGCCTCGAAAAAGAAGGATAAATCCCGTTCAAGTAAAGGAAACAAGTGGTACTGCGGATACCTGGCTGTAAAGAAGCCCGGAACCGTGACCATAACTTTGGAGGGCTCCAATGGCGAGAAAGAAGAATATCTGATCTATGCCGAGGATCCAAAGATCAAGAAGAACGCCCTGGTAATAAATGATGTGAAAGCCCGTTCCTCAAAGGGAAACAAGTGGTACTGCGGATTTATAAAGGTGAAGAAACCCGGAACCGTAACAATAACCCTTGAAGGGTCTGCAGGAGAAAAGGAAGAGTATCTGATCTATGCAGAGGATCCGAAGATAAAGAAAAACGCCCTGGTGGTAAATGACGTAAAGACCATATCAATGGACAACTATCTTTCCGGAGTGAAATACCTGAAACCCACTTCCGTGGATTCAAAGACATCATCTGTCGCAACAGTTAGTGCGGACGGCAGCATCACGGTAAGGGCTGATGGCAAATCAAAGTTAACCCTCTGTTTCGGAAAACGGAAAGTAAAGGGAAACGTCAAAGCGAAGCTCCCGGTTTTCAAGAAAAAGAAAGTCACGGTAAAGGATAAGCCGGTAAAGCTCCAGATGAAAAACGTATCTAATAACTCGGCAGTCCGGTACAGTTCGTCGGATATCTCAGTTGTAAAGATGAATAAGGACGGATATGCAGCTCCCGTTGCAAACGGGACAGCGACT
>JHWU01000034.1 GCA_000622025.1 Lachnospiraceae bacterium AD3010
ACTACAATAGGAACCGGCCCTGCTATGCTATTGGTTATAATACCCCGGATGAATACTACAGGAAATATAAGGCCGGGGAACTTGAGAAAAAAGACACATTTTCCAAGCGTATTTTGACAGAGGAACCGAAATTCGTCCAAAAGAAGCGGGAGAAAAAGCAGGAGAACTCATAAATGTTGTATTTTAGCGGGTGTGTCTACTTTTGAAAAGTTAAAAGAACCAAAAAACGACTCACGTGTCTACTTTTGAAAAGTCTTAAAACAAAAAAATATCACAGGTGTCTACCTGTGTAAAAAATATATCAAAAAAAATATTTTTCGTGTCTACTTTTCTTGACTGCTACACCTGTGATCCTTGATGATATTTCGCTTAAGATACGACCGGGACAGTATGTAGCCATAGTCGGCAGGACCGGCTGCGGAAAATCGACTCTTGTCCGTCTCCTTCTCGGCTTTGAAAGGCCTGATAAAGGCGGGATCTATTATGACGGAAAGGATCTTAATTCCATTGACCTGAAATCATTAAGAAAGCATATCGGTGTTGTCACACAGAACGGAAGACTGTTTCAGGGAGACATTTTTTCCAATATCGTCATCGCCGCGCCGAACCTCACCCTCAAGGATGCGTGGGAAGCGGCAGAGATCGCCGGTATAGCCGATGATATCAGACAGATGCCTATGGGAATGAATACTCTGATATCCGAAGGCAGTGGCGGCATATCCGGAGGGCAGAAGCAGAGACTTATGATAGCCAGGGCTGTGGCGCCTAAGCCAAGGCTTCTGATACTTGATGAGGCCACCTCGGCACTCGATAATATCACACAAAAAAAGGTGTCTGAGGCGCTGGACAGGATGAGATGCACCAGGATAGTAATAGCCCACAGGCTATCTACCATTAAGCAATGCGACCGTATAGTTGTGATAGACGAAGGACGCATCGTGGAGGACGGAACATATGACGAGCTACTGGCAGCACAGGGATTTTTTGCCGAACTTGTGGCAAGACAGAGAGTTGACAGTGAGTGATACGGCAGCTAGGACGATGAGTGAAACGGAGGAGAGCTGAAAATGGATATGACCTTTGATGATCTTAAAAATGCGGGCCTGAATGTAGAGGAAGGACTGGGCTATACCGGAAACAGTGAGAAGTATCTTGCCGCTCTTCAGAGATTTTACAGACGCTCCTTTAAGGTAGTATCCTGCGCAAAGGATTTCGTCAGAGATGATGCTTATGATGAGCTCGTGATCCTGGTACATGCACTAAAGAGCAACGCGAGGATGATCGGGGCGGACGATCTCGGCGATTTTGCCGAGCAGATGGAAAGCAAGGGCAAGGCAGGTGAAAATAAAGAAATGACTGCTATGTCCGGTGCGCTGCTCAAAGAAATGAAAAATGTAATAGAGCTGATACGCCCCTACGGTTTGATGGAGGAGGTGCATCCGGCTTCCGAGATCAGCGCTGAAGAAGCTGAAAAGACCGGTGCAGAGCTTATAGATGCCGTTCTTGATTTTGATGACGAGAGAGCAATGGAGCTTATTGACCGCCTTATGCGTTATCCCTTCCGCTTCACGCTTATCAATGTCCTGAAGAATGCCAAAGAGGACATCAGTGAATTCGAATACACCGATGCCCTCCTGAAGATCCGCCGTGTAGTGAGTCAGATAGAAGACTGATCAGTAACTCTCATCCGGAATTTGCTCCAGGCTGTAGCCTCCGTCATCATCATGGATCAGCTGGACTCTGTCACCGAGATGAAGAACCTCTGAATATGCCCATCTTGCTATATAGCTTCTCCCATTGTCTGCCTCTACAGAATAATCTGTACCGGTAACACCGTTTACAGTTGATGTCCCTGACCCGGAGCTGACGGTAGCCTCACAGACAAAGCCATATCGATCAGTCTGTGTCATACCGCCTGCAGCAGTAGCCATACTATCATCATCAAGTGCAATATTCATTGCAGCCATGGTTACTCCCTCCTTACGTTTTTTGTCCTTTGACTAATTATACGGTGAAAGAAGGCCCTGATGTTGTGGTTATGCGCATACGGTCGTTTTTTACGTCTATTCGGTAATCCGCCGTTAAAGATATTTTAGGCCGAATACCGAATAGACATTAAAAACAACCGAATAGACATTTTCTAATGAATCCCTGTTGGAAAAATAGTATAATTTACGGGTTAATTGTGTCTTGAATTCAAACGGTTTATGCCGAGAGACGGAAGCATATGAAAAACATGGTAGATATTGATGTGGTCATCGATGAGAAATACATCGATCCAAAGGTAACGATCCAGACGAAGGAAAAGACGGAGCAGGTTGATAATATCATCTATGCCATTGAAAATGTGTCGGGGAATGATTTCCCGGTAATCCCCGCATATGACGGGGAGAAGGTCGAACTGCTTTCACAGAGGGATATATTCAGGGCATATACCCAGGGACGAAAGGTTATGGTTCAGACCGAGGATCACAGCTATTCGATAAAAAAGAGCCTTGTATCCCTGGAGGAAGATCTGAATCCCAAAAGATTTCTTCGTATATCACAGTCAGAGATCATAAATCTGTATAAGGTAAAACGTTTTGATATAAACATCGCGGGCACCATAGGCATAGAGTTCGATAACGGCCAGACATCCTGGGCCGCACGCAGCCGCGTAAAGTCTATCAAGAACCTTATTAAGTAACAGGGGAAGGAGGAATAAATGAATTTCAAAAGCCGTGTAATATTTCTCTCCTCTTTGGGATTTGCTCTGGGGATGATGCTTGGGACGGTCATTACAGCTGTAACCACTACCATGGAGTATGCTGACGGTACTGTGTACCTTTGCTCAAAGGAATTTAATGCCTTTATAGGAGATCCTCTGCTTGCCTTTGTGATACAGGCGCTTGTAAGCGGTATATACGGTATGATAGGCATGGGAGGATCATCTGTTTACTATATTGAGAAATGGAGCATTCTCCGTGCAACCGTCAGTCATTTTATCGCGACAGTAAGCTGCTATTATATAACCGCCTTTTTCCTCAGATGGATCAGTCCGTCAGCTGTATCGGATTGTCTTTTTATGCTTATACTTTTCATAATACCGTATTTGATAATATGGCTCAGCAAATACCTGTCATACAAGTCTCAGATAAATGAAATAAACAAAGAACTTATCATACTGAAGGCATCGGATTATGCAGACAGCGATACAGCATAATTAAAAGCTGCAATACCTGAGGAACATATGGAATTAAAAATATTGCTTACGGGACACAACAGAAGGATATCCACCGACATCAGCGATCATCTGAAAAATGAACGTGGGTGTTTTGCAGTGAGCTGTTCTCCGACCAAAAGCGCCCTTTTTGCAACAGTGCTGTCGGAGCTTCCCAATGTGATAATCATCTGCCTTGGTGACGAAACAAAGGAAACCGTAAAGACGTTTGATGTATTGAGAGAATGTAACAGACTCGGGGCTGCAACACTTATAGTGGTGGCAAACGATCCGGACAGAAAGACATTTATAAACCATACCGGGCTGGAGCGCGTTTTCTTTCTTGCCCGTCCGGTTTCCCTTTTTGCCCTGTATGACAAACTTAACGAGATAGAGGAGAAGCTCGAGCAGGAAAAGGAATGTGGACGTAAGCTTCTGACCGAATGGACAAACCCCGTTGGCACAGACTACACCAGGAAGCATATCCTCGTAGTCGATGATGATCCGGAGCAGCTAAGCCAGATCAAGGAGCATTTGAAAGAATTCTATGAGGTAACTCTCGTAACATCGGGAAAAAATATCGAAAAATGCCTGCAGAGATATCATGTGGATCTAATACTTCTGGATTATCTTATGCCTGAAATGGATGGACCCCAGACGCTGGCTCTGCTCAGAGTCAACCCTGACTATAAAGATATCCCCGTTATCTTCCTCACAGGTGTATCCGAAAAGGAAACCGTAATAAAGACCCTCGTAGAGCTTAAGCCGGAAGGTTATGTACTAAAGCCCACAAAAAAATCAGACCTTGTGGCAAAGATCATCGATGTGCTGGGATAGCGCCGCTTTATCGCCAAAAGCATGTAAAATTGGATTTTTTATATTTTTTTCTGACATATCCCGTTTTTACATCGTATAATATATCAGGACGTGGCGATGATAAAACAAAATGTCCATTAATTCACGACTACGGAGGTATTACTATGAAGATTGTTGAAGATCTTAAGAAAAAAGTGGCAGATGCACAGACAAAGGAAGAGGCAAAGGAGATCATCAGGGATACAATTGAAGAAACAGATGTGATTCTTAATGATGAGGAGCTGGACAATGTATCCGGAGGAAATGGGGGATTTTATCCCGCTCCAGGTCGGCTTATGTAAGTCAGGTACGGTGACCTGTTTTTGATTGCTTGTCCAATGAACATTTTACCATTCGGCTGATTAAACCGTGCGAAGCACGATCTAATCAGCCGAATGCGCGTGAGGGCAGTCCCCCAGTTACTTCAGATGCCAGATGTCTCTGTTATATTCGGCTATAGTCCTGTCACTGGAGAAAAATCCCGCTTTTGCTATGTTCACAAGCATCATCCTTCTCCACTTCTCCCGATCCTCATAATCCTCAAGGATCCTGTCCTTTGCCTTGATATATGCCTCCAGATCGAGAAGAGTCATAAACCAGTCCTTATTCAGAAGCTCCTTGTAGAGTCTCTCCAGATTTTCCTTATGTCCTGTCTTCAGACATTCAGGGGAAATGATAAAGTCCACGGCCTCTTTTACAGTCTCAGATTCGTCATAAATATCCTTTGATACATAATCCGCAGCCTCGTAATGCTTTATCACCGTATCGGAATCCGCACCGAAAATGTAGATATTGTCGTCGCCCACCAGGTCGTGTATCTCAACGTTTGCGCCGTCATCCGTACCCAGGGTCACTGCACCGTTCAGCATAAACTTCATATTTGAGGTTCCCGATGCTTCCTTGGATGCTAAAGATATCTGCTCAGAAATATCGCAGGCAGGTATAAGCTTCTCCGCATAGCTTACGTTATAGTTCGTGACCATTATCACTTTAAGATACTGATTTACCTCGGGATCATTATTTATGATCTCCTGAAGCACAAGGATGAGGTGAATAATATCCTTTGCGATAACGTAAGCGGGAGCTGCCTTTGCACCGAAAATACAGGTTATCGGGCGCTTCGGCTTCTTCCCGTCCTTTATCTCCAGATATTTATGAATGATGTACAGCGCATTCATCTGCTGTCTCTTATATTCATGGAGACGCTTCACCTGTATATCGAAAATGGAATCCGTGTTAAGCTCTATGCCCTCATGCTTCTTGATGTAAGTTGCAAGCTCTTCCTTATTTGACCTTTTGATATCCTCAAGTTCCTTCAGGACTCCGGCGTCCTCCTTAAATCCAAGAAGCTTCTCCAGAGCATCCGCGTCACTTCTGTACTCTTTACCTATGGTCCTGTCCAGAAGGGCGGAGAGGGGTCTGTTGCACTGCAGGAGCCAGCGTCTGAAGGTTACGCCGTTTGTCTTGTTATTGAACTTCCCGGGATAGAGCTTATAAAAGCTGTTAAGCTCTGTATCCTTAAGGATATTTGTGTGAATAGCAGCCACGCCGTTAACGGAATAGCCGTAATGAATATCGATATGAGCCATATGGACTCTTTTTTCCTCATCGATTATCCATACCTTCGGCTCATCCCTGTGCGCCTTTTTCACCCTGTTTGCAAGCTCTTTGATAATGGGAACCAGCACCGGTACCACCTTATTCAGGTATTCCAGCGGCCACTTTTCGAGAGCCTCCGCGAGGATGGTGTGATTGGTATAGGCGCAGGTCTTTGACACCACTTCTATGGCATCATCCATGGTGAACTCTTCTTCCTGTGTGAGTATCCTTATAAGCTCCGGGATCACCATTGTGGGGTGGGTATCATTTATCTGGATCGCAACATGCTCATTCAGATCGTGAAGATCATAGCCCTTGTCCTTCATCTCCTTAATGATGAGCCTTGCCCCGTTTGAAACCATAAAATACTGCTGGTAGATACGCAGAAGATTTCCGGCTTCATCGGAGTCGTCAGGATAAAGGAAAAGTGTCAGATTCTTTTCCACATCCGTCTTGTCAAAATCTATTCCGCTCTTAACAAGTGACTCGTCGAGGGATTCCACATCAAAAAGATGAAGAAGGCTAAGTCCCTTTTCATAACCTACCACATCTATATCATACATTCTGGACTTTACGCTCACTCCCCCGAATTCAATGTCAAAGCTTACATCCGTCTTTTTCAGCCAGCTTCTGTCATTTATCCAGCCGTCCTTTTCGGCCTGCTGCAGATGATCCTTAAATACCTGCTTAAAGAGCCCGTAGTGGTAGTTTAAGCCGATCCCCGCACCGGGAAGCTGTAACGTGGCTATAGAGTCCATAAAGCAGGCCGCAAGCCTTCCTAAGCCCCCGTTTCCGAGGGAGGGCTCTTTTTCCTCTTCCTCTATTTCCGATAAGGACTTCCCGCTTTCCTTAAGGACCGATTCTATCTCATCATAAATTCCGAGATTAATGAGATTATTGGATAAAAGCTTACCAATAAGAAATTCCGCGGAAATATAGTATATCTTCCTCTTGCCGTCATTCACCGGCCTTTCATCCGTCAGTTCCTTTGTAAGCTGCAGCAGAACATGGAATAGCTCATGGGATGTACATTGATGTACAGGCCTTCCATATAGTTTTCTTGCAAGAGCGTCAAATTTTGTCCTTACTTCCATTGTCAGTCGATGCCGATCCTTTCTTTTTCTTTTTTATTTAACAATATCGCTGTACGCCATACGCACTATCCTGTGGGGCATGACGACCTGTCTCCCCTTTTCCCCGTCCATAAGTCTTTTCGCTTCTTTTACCGCCGTATTCGCAATCTCGTAAAAGTCCTGCCGTACGGTATTCATATCACAGCCTGCATATGCCATCAGTGCTATACCGTCAAAGCCGCATACCGGGATGTTCCGTCCCGTTTCTTTAAGGGCATTTACTGCCCCTATGGCCATCAGATCGGAAGCACAGATGATGAAATCCTTATCCCTGCCTGTGACCCTTGCTATGCTTCCGGCCTTCGCCTCTGAAAAATCACCGTATCTGATACTTAAGCTCACCTTAAGCTCTTCCGCCGCCTTCTTCATACCCTTTGTCCGGTCGGCAGTGGTATAATCAGCTCCCCTTCCGGCTATATAGAGAACCGAAGGAGCAGACTCTCCCGGCTGCACAGATCCCGGGTTTTCCTTAATGGTCTTGACGGCCACCTGATACTGAGCCTCCGTGTGATCAATTCCTACAGAGGTAATTCCGTCTGTAACAAAGGGTGCGTCCACGACAACCGTAAAGAAATCTTCCTCCTGAATAAGATTCCTTATCACCTTTGTTTCCTGGGAAAGCCCGAATACCACTATCGCCTGAACCCCCTGTGATCTTAAGTATCTGGTGATATCATCGACAGTCATATTTTCCAGCATGCTGAAAAACACGGTTACGGCATCAATACCCAGCTCGCGTGCGGAGTCAAGGGCGCCAAGAATATACTCCATGTAGATCTGGTCAGCACCCCTGGTCTCACGGACAGGATCCATAAGAAGCGCCACACGTCCGGAATGCTTGGAGGAAAGTGCCGCCGCTATTGAATTTGGGACGTAGTTAAGCTCCTTTATTGCCCGGTTAACCTTATTCTTTGTAGCTTCCGTTACATTCGGGTAGTTATTAAGTACCTTAGAAACAGTAGAAATGGCAACCCCGGCATGCTTTGCAACATCCTTAATAGAGACCATAAAGCCGTTTTCCTTCCTGAAAATAGTTATAGTGTGATTTTATCACCCCGGAGGCATTGCCGCAAGAAATACGCTCTGACTCAGATTTCCCGTCGTATTGTTCTTAATATCTTTTTTTCGCATCCTGAACCTGTGTCCCGAAATATCCGCATACCAGACTGTACGTCCGCTTTTTCTCCTTTTCAGAGTCAGGCTGTCACCGCTTCCGTCGTTTCGAATATATACTGTTTGCGCGGCACTGCTCTTATCCCTGTCGGGAGAAAAATCATTTAAGTTTATGGGCTTAATGGAGAAATACACCCTGTTCTCCTTACGTCTAAATATGGCATTTTTTCTCCTTATATCCTTTCTGAGCTCTCTTTTCCCTTCCCGGCTCAGTGCCCTGTATGCGGCTGAGTTCCTGTTTTTCTTCAGCTTTATATAATAACAGGCCTTTCCTTCAGATGCGTTTTTTGTTTTCTTATATACAAAATTCCAGCTCATTGTTTCAGGAACACCCTCAACAACTATATCAAGGTCGGGACATTTCTTTCTTTTCTTCCTTTCAGAAAGCTTCTCGTTCCGCCATACATGGCTCCGTCCGTTATAGGACACCGTCTTTAACGGTGCAGATACCCTGATATCTATCGGCAGGCTTTCCGGTGGTTCCACAGGATCTCCTGTCCATTTTGCATACAGGACCATATCAGACAGGACCTCTCGTTCAAAATCATACTCTGTAGTATATTCCTGATCACTGTACCATCCTGCAAAGTCAGCCCCGTCTCTGACCGGATCTTCCGGTCTCACGGCTTTTCCGTGTTTTCTTACTGACTGGGTATCCACTTCGCTCCCGCCATCGGTATCAAACATCACCTGAAATTCTATCTCTTTCCGGATCGCAGAATAATGCCTGTCTCCGGTCGAGCCTTTCTTTATGATCAGTTCTTTGACCGGCTCACTTTGTCCCGTGCCGATCCAGCCTTCGAACTCGTATGCGTCGTCATCCCATTCCGGATTAAAAAGAGTTATGTCAGGTGTATCCACCGTATAGGTTTCCGGATTCTCTCCTCCGGATAAAAAGCCTTCATCCAGATCATATGAAATACGGTAGGTATCCGGATCCCATACAGCATAAAGAGTTATCGCGGTATTATCTTCAGGGTAACCAAGGCTCTGCCATACTGAATCGTCCATCTCCTGGCGATCACTGAAAACTGTTCCGCTGCCGTCGGGGGCGGTATTCCAGTTCAGAAATCCTGCACCCGGTCTGGTGAAACAGTTTCCATAAAGATTCCGGTTCTGGCCAAAAACAAAATCCTGATCTTTCATCGTGCCGCTGACTTTGCCATCTGTATTTGGATCAAAGCTGATATGACATAGATTCCCTTTCGAGCGTGCCGTGATCTCTGTTTTACCCTTTACTGTTATTTCCTGTTCGGAAATGCTTCTGTCCCACTGAGGTTCAACTCCTATTGAGGTATATCCGGTAAAATGCGATCCGTCCAGTGCGTAAGCATGTATCATTACGGATTTATTGTCCGCAACATATTCCAGTTCCTCCGGCTTTTCGAATCCTCCGTTTTCACTTAAATACGCACTCTCAATGCCACTGTCCTTTTTCATGGAAACAGTATAGTAATCAAGGACAATGGATTTAGCCTCACTATTCTCGAAATGAAACTCTCTTTCCTCCTCTGGGACAATATACGGCGTATCACCATCAAAGCTCAGACGATATGTCCCTCCGGGTATTCCGGAAGCTGTTTCGTAAATCCACTCTTTGGCGGGATCCGGATTGACAGCAGTCTGAGTAACGGTATCTCCGTCTACTCTCTCGAGCTTAATATTACCTTCCAAACCCTCTACCGGTTCTCCGTCTTTTGTGACCGTTATGCAAATAATACCGTTACCGATCCACTGAGCCGTAAGCGTCTTTCCTTCAGGGTCTCCGCTGTTATTCAGAGTGCATAGATTGACAAAGTCCTCTCCGTCATCATAAAAGGATCCGAATGCCTCTGTAGCAAAGCCGTGAAGGGTTAATCCGACATGAGTCCATTCATCAGAAAATCTGTCCAGGGTAGCAGGTTCATCAAAGACGGCGTGCTGAGTATGATCTTCACCCGTGGCTCCATCCCCGCACTTAAAGGTTATAGTGTATTCCTTCGGCTTCCAATGCGCATAAAGAGTGACTGTCGCTTCATCCTCATCTGTCAGATTTACGACCTTGCCGTTTGGTTCGTATTTTTTCTCACCGTCTTTTTGCACGGCCCAGCCGTCGCATTCATAACCGGGCAGGGTAAAACCACAAACCGGCAGATCCTTTTCCTCATCGTACTTTACGCCGGTCATAGGCGTCATATCTCCCCCTGCCTGTTGTCCGGTACTGGCACCGTCAGGTATGTTACTGTCAAATGATATACTGTATTCTATGGGCGTTTTCTTATAGTAAAGCTCATCTGTACTCCTGCATTTTGCCTCATTTATCCATCTTCGCTGATCATCCGTAATACGTTCGCCGCCATCATTAACATTTGAAAGATAATTTCCGTCCGGATCTGCAAGTTTTATATTTTTACCGTTGTCAAGATAAAATCCGTTAAGCTGATATCCTTCAGGTATCCGGATATCCGTATGAAATTCGGATAATGAGGTCTCATTCATCACTATCCAGGCAGACCCTTCAGGATCAGATGTATCACTGTCTCGTAAAGACACCTTCTTCCCCCTGCTCAGGTAAACATTATGTGTATTGTCATCAGTGATATCACCTGCGTTAACATTTCCTCCATAGTGAATGCCTTCGGACGCTGCGCTTTTTACAGCTGTCCTGTCAGGCAGCCAGAAATACAGCTTTCCGTTTCCGTTCACCTGTACATCCTTTACTCCGTACTCATATGAAAGACCTTCTATCGCTGCCGACTCAACAGCCTTGTTCTTAACTATCCCTCCATCGGAATCTTTAAGATTGAATACCGTTTTTCTAAGCTCCTGTCCTTTTTCATTGGAGGGTGTTTTACTGTTATCCGTCGCATCAACGCTGCCACCGGTTATACGGATCTCAGTACCTGCAAGGTCTTTATTTGTCCCCTCCGTATCCTTTCGTCTGGCTGTTACCGTTCCCCCTGAAATATTAAGCTCACGATGACCCCATATACCGCATCCGTATCTATGCACACCATGATGTGATTCACCCCCTGTTGCCTCTACATTTCCACCCTCTATACTCACATAAGAGGCTTCTATACCCGGCTGGTTCCTGAAACCTTCAGCCTTCACTCTGCCGCCTCTTATCACAACCCTTTTGGCAGAAGATCCGCCCAGACCCGCAGTTATGAGATCAGGAGTACCGCCGGCGTATGCCTCGACATTTCCTCCGTTTATTATTATCGCATCCACAGTAGCGCTCCCGTATGCATCAAAATTGGTCGCACCGATACCTGCAGCTCCCTCTTTGGCGCCCGCCGGTCCTCTGGCTCCGGCATATGCCTTGACCGTACCTCCGTTAATGGTAATCGTTCCCACCTGTGCCCTGTACCCCGCTCCTATTCCCGGGGCACAAAGCTTTCCGCCATCCGTGTCATCCTCTCCCGTTGACTTGACGTATCCTCCGTTGACAGTAAAATTGTCAAATCTTCCCCCGTAACCTGTGACACCTATTCCGGGTCCGCAGGGCGTATTACGCATTGACACCCAGTGTTTTGCTTCTACATATCCACCGTTTATGGTGATCCCGTCAACGCTGTTTCCCCTTGATGCTCCTATTGCCGCAGAACAGCTTCCGGTTGCATACCACTTGCCGCTCTCAAAAATGACATTTCCAAACGGATGACCGCTCCCTCCGGATGATCCTATCCCGGGAGCCGACAATTTCATAGATGAGCTAATGGCATCGACTGCACCGGGATTATTAATATCATCTGTCATAAAGATAAGCTTTGTTTTCAGTCCGTTTTTCTGAATTCCGGGACTTCCCCAGTATCCGCTCATCATCGCGTGTGCGCCCCCAGCCACGGAAAGCCTGACTGTCCCGTCAAAGTCCTCTATCCATATAGCCGGCACCGCAGAACCGACATAGCTGTACATACTCGTATTGATATAGAGTCTGTCCATAAGATGTAACGTCACGCTGCTTCCGCCGGTGATCCTTACAAATGCATGGGTACTTTCACCTTTTATCCAGTAATCTCCGGAATCTCTTATGGTGTACTGTGTGCTGAAGTCCGAATCCGTTATATCATATACTTTGTCCGGCTCCATATTTAGTATCGTTGTCTTCAGATACGCCGCCCTGGCGGTATACGCAGTCAGAAATAAAACTGCCGCTATCAGTAACACCCTGAAAACCACAGCAAAAAAACACCGGATCATTGATCTCGGTGCTATTCCATTTCCGACTTCATTTATTTGACAGCTCTTTTCTCCGTTCATATCAAAATGATTCGGACGCCAAAAGTACTGAATCACTGTTTTGATACAACGAATTGCTCCGTTGCTTTCAGCAACTCTCGCAATTCTACAACACTCGCAATCCGCTAATTTATACTCAGTAATGTAAATAACTACCAGTATCAAAACGGTATAACGAGCAAACGCAGTTAATTGCGTTTGCGAGTATACTACGTAAATTGCTACTTGCGACGGGGCACTGATGCGCTCAGCGCATCAAAGCGTGCCCGAAAAATGTCCACTGGACATTTTTCCATGTTGTTTGACGCCCAAAGTTAAATGGCTTTTTGAACAAGTTCAAACGCCATTTAGACTTTTGGCGTTTGTATCATCAAAATAACAAATCGTGCGCCGAGCGGCAAAAGGTCCGGTGGACCTTTTGCGACCGCGTTTAGCCGCGCCGTGCGCGGCTGCGGGCCGTAGAATCGAACCCACACGCTTTCATGCGCCGAGCGGGGTGAGCCGGAACTAGAAAAAGATCCTGCGGATCTTTTTCCCGGCGAACCGACCGACGAGCCACTCTGTGGCGAGGAGACCTTGAACCCTGGGTTCGAGGTCTCCCCGCCACAAAATCAGGATTGGGTACATCGTACCCGATCCTGATTTTCGTGCGCCGGATGGGAATCGAACCCACACGCCCATAGAGCACAGGAACCTAAATCCTGCTCGTCTGCCAGTTCCGACACCGGCGCAGATATACCGGGATCTCCGTAAGATCCCGATGAAATTGTTACAGAAGATGCGCTCTCTGCTCCTCGGGAGAAAGAGGACTGAGGTACGCAGGAGCCACGTCCAGCACAGTTATGCAGCCGAAGCGGTCCTCCTTATTCAGCCTGTCAACCGCACGGGCATAAGCTGCAAGTACCGACCCGGTGAATTCAGGATTAGAGTCAAGCTTCAGACTATACTCTATCACATGCTTATTGCTGCCGTCACCGGTGGCACCGGTATATATCACCGATCCTCCGTGGGGAAGGCCTGCATGATCTCTTTTCAGTTCCTCTTCAGAAATAAAATTAACGGTGGTATCATAATCCGCAAAGTAGTTCGGCAAAGTCTTTATTTCCTCTTCGATCCTTGCCTTATCAGCATTTTCCTCTGCAACGACCCAGCACTCCCTTAAGTGCTTTTCCCTTGTTGTGAGCTCGGGATTTGATCCGCTCCTGACCTTATCAAGCGCAGCTTCTATGGGAACGGTATACTGCCTCGCATCCTTTACTCCCTCGATACGCCTTATGGCATCTGAATGTCCCTGGCTCACGCCCCTGCCCCAGAAGGTGTAGTCTCTGCCATCCGGAAGTACCGAGTGGGCATAAACACGGTTTAATGAGAACATTCCCGGATCCCAGCCACAGGAAATAAGGGCTGTTGTACCTGCATTTTTTGCCGCCTTGTCCACATTCGCAAAGTGCTGAGGTATATTTGCATGGGTATCAAAGGAATCTATAACCGAATAAAGTGCCGCATACTTCGGTGTCATTTCAGGAAGATCCGTTGCGGAGCCTCCGCAGATTATAAGCACTTCGATGTCCTCGTGTCCGCTGTCAAGCTCGGAAACGCTCTTTACCTCGGCTCCCGGTGTATTGATCTTTATAGAAGCAGGATCCCGCCTTGTGTACACTGCCTTCAGCACCTGATCTTCGTTCCTCTTAACTGCTTCTTCCACTCCTCTTCCGAGGTTTCCGTATCCGAGTATTCCTACTTTTGTGATCAAGTTTTTCTCCTTATTACAAAGATCCTTCGCTGTTGCTCAGGATGACAAAACTTACTCCTTTATTTCCACAAGACAGTACGGCATTCCCTTACTGTCATTCAGAGAGACTGTGAAAATCCGCTTTCCCTCACTTGTCCTGTCGTTTATCACGGGATAGATAAGGTCGCCCTTAAATGCCTGCTTTCTGTATTCCACCCGGAGACCTTCGGGATTTGTCCTGTCTCCGAAGCCCGCTTCCTCAAGTGCATCCGTGGCAAATCTGATATAGCGTTCATTATTGACATGCCGGTTTATATCGAGATCCCGTCTTCTTACGATCAGTTCATCTGCGGCATACACCTCTCCCTCTTTTGGATAGGCTATCTTCCTTCCCGTATATGTCATATCCAGCTTTTCACCGGCAGGATAGGCAGCCGCCACATCCGGCGGAACCTTCACCGGGAGCTGGCTTTCGAGATCGATAAGTGCCCAGATAGAATTTGCCTTTGCGATCATACTGCCTTCAGCATCTTCCATAAAGAAATTCCTGCACCCGAAGATCCCCTTCACGCTGTAGGGAATGGTGCCGATCTTTACATCCTCATACATGGCAGGATAACGGTCAACCTCTATCTCCCAGAAGAGTATCATCCAGGCGAAGCCCTTTTCCATAAGAACTTCCCAGGAGCCATCGGTCCCGGCGGAATGAAAGTTCGTACAGTCCTGAAAGTAATTGACCAGTGCCGGCAGACTCAGCTTTTTATTTACGCCGCATTCGCTGTAACGGATCTTTGCGTCAAAACTATACATTATTTCAGATCATCCGGCACTTCCGTAATGAGTTCCAGCGAGTACTCCTTATTCATCCTGTTGCACATCGCCACAAAGGTATCAAGAGGAACATCATGGAGCACATTCTTTGAACCTCTCATATTGATGGATACCGTATTGTCTGCCGCCTCCTTATCACCGAGAACCAGCACATAGGGATCCTTAAGCGTCTTGAACTGCTTGATCTTTACCTTCATATTCTCATCCGAATAATCGGCTTCGAAACGGATCCTGTTGTCAAAAAGAATGTCGGCAACCTTCCTTGCATACTCATTATTATCGACCCTAATGGGCACGATCCCGACCTGTACTGGCGCGAGCCAGAAGGGGAAGTGTCCCTTGAAGTTCTCTATAAGGATACCGATAAATCTCTCCATGGAACCGAAGATGGCTCTGTGGATAAGGACAGGTCTCTTGAATGAGCCATCGTCCGCCACATATTTAAGGTCGAAATTAAGAGGAAGCTGGAAGTCGAGCTGTATGGTTCCCATCTGCCATTCACGTCCGAGGCAGTCCTTCATCTTCAGGTCAATCTTCGGTCCGTAGAAGGCTCCGTCTCCGGGATTGATCTCGAAATTACCCTCACCGAGCTTATTGGTAAGGATCCTATTAAGAGCCTCCTCTGCCTTATTCCAGAGACCGATATCTCCCATATAGTCATCCGGTCTCGTGGAAAGCTCGGCGGAATACTCCAGTCCGAAGGTTCCGTATATCTTTTTTGCGATATCCATAATATCGCTTATCTCTGACTCTATCTGTTCATCGGTTACATAGGTATGGTCGTCATCCTGATGGAACTCCTGTACACGGAAAAGACCGTTAAGGGCGCCGGATTTTTCCTTCCTGTGGATGATATCGGTCTGGGAGAACCTTAAGGGCAGCTCCTTATAGCTTCTCTGCCTGTACCTATATACATTGATGGAATTCGGGCAGTTCATGGGCTTTATCGCATATGTACTGTTCTCATCAATGGGAACGGTAAACATGCCGTCCTGATAATGTGCCCAGTGTCCGGACTGCACCCAGAGCTCCTTTGACGAAAGCACAGGACCGCTGATTTCCTCATAGCCGTGGGTTGCATGCTCCCTTCTCCAATAGTCGAGAAGCGCATTATAAACCTTCCAGCCTCTTGGCAGCCAGTAAGGCATACCCGGTGCCGTTTCATGGAACATGAAAAGCTCCATCTCGGGACCAAGCTTCTTATGATCCCTTTCCATTGCCTCTTTGATAAAGTTAAGATGATCCTTCAGCGCCTTCTTATCGGGGAAGCCGTAAACATATATCCTCTGAAGCTGATCCCTGTTTACATCACCTCTCCAATAGGAGCCGGACACAGACTTCACCTGAAATGCAGCATTCATAAGCTCTCTTGAATTATCAACATGAGGTCCCCGGCAAAGATCCACAAAATCATCTCCCGTATGGTAGATGGTTATGGTCTCGTCCTCGGGAAGATCCTTTATGAGCTCGGTCTTATACTTCTGATCCTTAAATATTTCAAGGGCCTCTTCCCTTGAAACCTCTTTCCTAGTCCAGTCCTCGCCTCTTTTGATGACTTCACGCATCTTGTCCTCTATCATTTTGAAGTCATCGGTGGAAACGGTCCTCGGCAGGGCGAAATCATAATAAAAGCCGTCATCGATCTGCGGTCCGATGGCATACTGCACTTCGGGTCCGAAGATCTCTATTACCGCTTTCGCAAGTATATGCGACAGTGAATGACGGTATATTTCAAGAAACTTTTCTTTTTCCATTTATTTTTATATCCTTTCCATTATTATCTACAACACATTTATAGAAGATTCTTCGCTTCGCTCAGAATGACACTAACTTAACGGCATTGCTTTTGAACCCTGATATCATATTATCCTAGTATTTGAATGAAATTGCAAGTTCTTCCCCGATCTTCAACAGGATAAACGCAACAATCTTCACGCTCCGGTAAAGATGATGCCCTTAAAGCCGTCGGCCATTTCGGCCGAGGGAAAGCTTATCTCTATCTGCCGGTATGCATTATGAACCTCTCCCCCGGGTTTATAGATAAAATCCTGTCTGAAATCATACGTCCACTGCATGGGTTTTATCAGACAAACTTTAGAATCAGTATTAATGATAATATTACCGTTTGAGGGACAGAAGGGATGGTAAAGACCTATGATCCCGGAAACCCTTTCGCTCAGGGAAAGGCTCCAGGTAAGAGGATCCTTCCTTACCAGCATTTCCACCGGATAATAATGAAAAGAATCGAATTCAGCTGCCTCCGGATTAAGAGGTGCTCTTTCGATCCTTTCAACTCCCGTATCATTCTCCGTCTCTGTATCAATGATTTTTTTAAGTTCCTCAAAATACAGGCGGTAACCCTCATCATTAGGATGCTTTACATCTACTGTAAGTTCCTCATATTTTTTTCCGCTGTCATTAAACGCAGCTATGGTATCCGCAGTAGGGATATCGTAGTACTGCGAGAGCTCTTCTATCGCTTTTATCTTTTGGGTGTATTCTCTCTGGGAACTTTCGAGTATTGAAATGATATTACAGGATGGATACTTTTTTTCCGCACTTCTTATTATGGCCTCATATTCGGCCGGAAGTGTTTTTCTGCCATCGTTTTCTCCGTAGCAGATTATCATCAGATCATAGCTTACATCATCATTAAGGATGTTTTCACGGACATAGCCCGCGTAGCTCGAGTTGCCTCCCATGGAGATATTTGTCACGAGGCAGTGTACCTTATAGCGGGATTCCACATAACTTTTCAGAAGATCCGTCCAGGAGTTTCCTTCCGTGGCACCGCTTCCCGCTCCTATGGAATCCCCATTGACAAGGATTTTCACGTCTTTCCCCTGCCTGAGCTTCCTGTAGAACCCGTCATATTCTCCCGGCAGGATTTCCGTTTTTTCCCGGGATACTTTTTCCGGTTCCCCCTCCTCTTCTCCCTCATTGTCGGGATACAGAAGCTCAAAGCTTTCATAGTGATCGGGGGAATAATATATCAGCCCGTCATTTGAATAGATAAGCCTCTTCCCTCCCCTTTTCTTTGCATGCAGAGTATCTATGTCACACTCCCGGTATTCCCTTCCGGCGCTTTCCGGCAGCGTACCCTCATAGTTTCCGAAGTAGTCTCCCCCTATGCATTTACCCCAGGCGTATTCGTCGAGGCCGCCGCCGGGCCATCCGAGCTTCTTTGCTTCCTTCTTTGTGATAAAGTTCTCCGGCAGCCTACCGTAGGTGTGTAAATATAATGCCACATCCTCCTTTGAGGTATATGCACCCTTTTCATCAATGGGTGAGGGGGCGCTGTTTTCTGCTGCCGCACTATTCCGTTCATCTAAAGTATCGTCTTCCTGGGTCTTATCTTCCGCTGCCTCCTCAGAAGCCAGTGCATTGTCTTCCTCTTCCTCTTCTGAAGCCGCTTCCCCCTCCGGCTCTTCCACCGCGCTTAAATCCGCTGCCGTTTCTAAACTGCTTTCCGTACTGCTTTTTAAGCCGCTTTCCGTGCTTCCACATCCGAAAATAAGAAAGATACATAATATTATGGCAGCGAATGCACTGTATATTTTTTTTCTTATCATCTTGCCTTTTCCAGCTTTCACTACGAAGCTCTACGCCATGGAACCACCAAAGTATATCATTTTTATCGTATTATGTCTCTCCATTTCCGGGGTGTCACCCTCCTGACACCCCTGCTTTTATTTCCTCTTCCTGCTATAGCAACATCACCTTCGGATGAATATCCTGCTCGTCCGGTTCGTATCTTTGGCGATTCTCCAATGAATGTGATGAAGATGTATCATATAAAACTTTCCCGGCTTTTACAGCATACTAAACGGCGGTATATTACCGTCAGGTATGCCGAGGATTGGAATGTCTGGCATACTAAACGGCGGTATATTACCGTCAGGTATGCCGAAGATTGGAATGTCTGGCATACTAAACGGCGGTTTATTACCGTCAGGTATGTCGAGGATTGGAATGTCTGGCATACTAAACGGCGGTTTATTACCGTCAGGTATGCCTAGAAACGGAGTAACCGGCATACCTGACATCTTTTTTTCGATGTTTGGTATGTATATTTTTTGAAACTAAAAGCTCTGAAAGCCCTAAAATTTGTAATTCAAGGGAAAGGGAATACGCCGACGAAATCCCGGAAGGTACTATTCAAAAAATCTGGTATAAGATCAATCCTAAGTACAAGGATCGGCTGTTCTGTAAGATCTTCGGCAGGGAAAAACATAAGAATTATGCCATGGCGCTTTATAATGCTGTAAATCACAGTAATTATTCCGATCTCTCAGAACTGGAGATAATCACCCTGGAAGATGCTGTCTATATCAAAATGAAAAATGATGTGGCTTATCTTTTAAGTGGAAATATCGCAGTTTATGAGCATCAAAGCACTGTAAACAATAATATGCCCATACGGGGCTTTATGTATTTCGGTGAACTGTACAGTAAGATACTGAAGGGAAACAGGTCGAATATATACGGAAGAAGACTTGTGAAAATCCCAACCCCGCAGTATATTGTTTTCTATAATGGTACTGA
>JHWU01000035.1 GCA_000622025.1 Lachnospiraceae bacterium AD3010
CGATCATTTCATATATTTACTTATCTTCCTTCAGATTTATCATCACAGTGTAATGTTTTGTAGCCCGTTTCATTATCGCATCAGCTGCAATCTCATCATTCAGTATCTGAGCCTTCCAGTCGTTAGGTAGTCTCTGTGAGCAGATAATCGTGCTTTTTGTTGCTTCCTGCCTCTTGTTTAATATCTCATGGATGGCTTTGATCTCATCCTCCTCGGTAAAGGAATGGAGGAGAAAATCATCCAGAATGAGCAGTTCTATGCTGCACAGGTGTTTCTTCCGGCTTCCGAACTTTTTCTTGTCGGTTTTTTTGAGGAGCATGAGGGTATCCATCAAGTCCTCCGTACAGAAGTATTCAACCCTGTAGTGTGAGCAGGCGCTTAATACTGGATATGCTGCTTGGTAATAGTAACCGGAAGAATACGAGCTCCTTGATTCTCCTCAAAAGCCAGATTCCTGTCTGGTGACAAATCATCTAACTCCTTTGCCTCCCGCTTGTATGAAATCCCCGCATCATCGAGAAGTCCGTGCAAATATTCAATTTCATTTTCTAGTTGATTTATTCTCGATAAGTACTGTTCCTCATTCATAGTATTTACATCCATTAAAATAATTAGTTTCTAAACAAAATGGTTGTCAATTCCGTCCCAGTTATTTTTCCATCAGTATAATCATTCCATAGTCGTCTATATTCTTTTCTGTTAATATGTGCTACTAATTCTCCTGAATCATCACCTAAGAATTCGTGCAAGCCATCATTGATTTTCTTAACTATATACTCAAGAAAACGAAGCCTTAACTCGTCTTCTTGAATCTTCTTGTACATGATGTAACTATCCGAAAGTTTCTCAGTCCCAAATGACCAACCGATTTTTCTTATAGCCCTTAGTTCAGCAAGTTTTTTCCTTTCAGAATGATACATGAAATCATAAACATCTGAATGATTGGTAATCATATCCGTGCTTTTGGCAGTAATATCGCATTTAGACAGTTTTCTTAAAACACCAGGAAAATACCTCTTTGAAAAACCCAATTCCTTTATATCCAGTATTACAAGTTGATTTTTAGTCATCTTAATTTCTTTAACATCAGAATTAAACCCTTTCTGGCAAAATACAATCCCTTCTTTAGTCCTCTTTTTTATAATCCCCTCTATTTCCCCCATTTCAAATGATGAAAAAACCTGTGTCGTCGTTCCGTCATCAGCTTTCTTTATAGAATATTCAGGATGAATATAAAAATACGCTTTACCATATGCCATAAGACTATAGGCAATTCTGCTTACAATCTGTTCAATATCATAACTGCTATAATAGCAATAATGCCCCTTTAAGAGTTCTTTTATTTTGCATTCATTAGGCTCAAATGTAAAAAAATCTCTGTTTTCTCCTTTTTTGCCCAAAATAAAAGAATACCCGGAAGCTAAATCATTAAAAAATCGATGCGTATAAATACTATTCTCAGGAGAAGAGTATTGTCTTTTTATTCTGCTTTGATCACTAAACATCAAACATTACCTCGTCCCACGAATTTGTAGTTTTAAATCTTTTTTCCGAAGGAAGATGCGGATTGACACACAGCACCCAGAACACCTCTGCCGGATCGGTAGTAAAGCCTAGATCCATAATGTTTGAGCAGAATGCTTTTAAAAGTTTACTTTCGGTCTTTAAAGCCGAGCCATAAATTCCGTATTCAGTCTCACACACACCACTCTCCCTAATAGCATTCGCAACGTTCAGCTGCCATCCTGTTTCGAGAATATCCCTACTTCCTATTCCCATCATAAAACTATTTCGATGTTGGATATACTCTATAAGTTTCTCTGGCAGATTACTCTTTTCACCTTCCTTTACGAATATTGCATTGGAGCCATTGGATACACATTCTTTCCACTCCATAGTTCCATGAAACTCTCCCCATAAAACGGCAAGTCCTCCGATTTGAGCCCATTCAACAATTGGGGACGTAAACATGTAATAAGCATATTCTGTCCTATACAAGTTATTTTTCTTCATAAAATCAGACCTAATATACTCTTGATACAAAAGCATTAGTTTCGTGAGATTTTCATAATCTACAGAAAATTGTTCTATATCATCACAAATAATTGCATCTACCGCATCTTCGCAAATATGGTTGTAGCTTTCTCCAAGAAAATCAGGGAAATCTTCATTATTTTTCCAATTATCTAAGGCAAAATGACATGAACACTCAGAAAGTAATGTTGGCGTTTTCTTTTTCCATTCTGTCATAGTTTCCTGTAACTGTTTTAAGCGAAAGCTATCCCAAAGCAGCGCCTTATCAATATGGAATTCTTCAAGTTCCGACTTTCGATTATTTACAACATATATAAATCTGGATAGTTTCGACTCATACTCATAAAACCTTGTAAAAATGATGCAAGCTTCAAAGTATAAACCATTATCCGAAAATAGTTTTCCTAAGCCAAATGCATGATCAAGCCCTTCTCGGACAATATCCAGTAAAGAATTCAAATATACGTACTCTTCCTTTGCAACTTGTTGCTTTATAACCCAGTCTGGAGTAATTCTCTTTCCCTCAACTTTTATTTCCGTGATTACTTTTTCGTAAAACTCTTTATTTCCTCTTCTTCGAAGAACTATGCTTTTCTCATAATCACAACCTTTATCAATAGATTTCAAAACTGATGAAACTGTCGACTGAAAATTGAACTCCTGATACAATTTGCTTGTTTCAAGAATCAAATCAAGATAAAGCAAGGAAATTATTTCAACCAAACCCGCATATGCTTTTTTCATTTCTTCATTTATCTTCTCTTTAGGCACACTATCTTCAATTGCCTGTCTTAGTGCATCCACCTGTGCCACATAATAATTTGCCTCCTTACTTTCAATAGCCATTCTACATATTCCATCAACTGCAAGCAGATAAGTATATAGCGATGAATAATCTTGACTTTCGGTAAGAATTCTAACTGAAGCTCGATTTATTGAGAATAATTCATTTTCAAACCACCAATAATCATGTTCTCCCTTTGCCCTTAATGCAGTTCCTGTTCGTAAAGCTAATGAAGATTCAGAATCATTTGTCATATGCCATTTCTGATATTTGGGAGTATCACGGAACCACATAGATAATCTGCTTATATCTTTTTTGTTTCTCCAATATACAGAAACAATCGCAAGATTCTTGCACATGAACTCAGTCAAGGTTGTATGGTCGTTTCCGCCAAGATGCTCACCATATTTTTGGATTGCTTACAAAATATCTATCTGTTTCTCAGTTGCCTTCATAAAATGATTTTGAAAACTGGCATCTGTTGAAAACATCGCTTGATGTAATCTTTTGGTTACAATCCGATAAAGTATGCGATTAGAGTCATCGGCAATGCTATAAACATCAGATAGCCGGTACGCTCTATTCCCTGCAATACTGTAGGATACAATCACAACAACTGACCATACTGCAGATGAAATAACCACTATCCAACTGATCCTCGCCTTTATCATGGTTGCTGATAGGATAACTATCCCGAAAACAATATAATCAACTATTCCAGATACACATTTTCTAATTAACCTGTCATCTTGAAATGCATTTGAAATACATCTCGGAGCATTCACATATCTTGTAGAAAAAATTGTAGACACATTTGAACAATACAAACCGAGAATCAGCCCTGCAATACCAATGCCTCCTATTATGAAAGGAGCGAAAATAGTATTGTCTACAGCAGACAATATACCCTTTTTTACAAAGTAATAATCCGTCCCCAAAACAACAGCCGATATCAGCAATCCCTTAACTATCTCAAGCAAGGAATCCTTGATTACCCTTTGTCTGAAAGGTTTGTATTCACTTATCCCCGTAGTACCATCAATCAGACAGTATATTAACTTTTTTACCCGAAACACTATATTCTGTATAGTTTTTCGCAAAACCCAGTACGTTTTTCCATTCATATCCGCTCTGTATTCTTACGCAGCTATCGCGTTATCATTTATACTTTCTATAATCTTCCGGATTCCCATCCAGACATTAAGATCTGTAAATATCTCGACTACGCTGCCCTGATCTGTGAACGGAGATTCCTGAAGCACGGACAGGTCTTTCATCATGCCGTTGTGAACGATATACTCAACAATCTGGTTCACAAAGTATATCTGCCGGCTATCGAGGTTAGCCCCCTCTAAATACTCTGAAAAAGCAGCCTTGGCTGCATTCATGTCAAGACCGACAATCTCGCGAACAAGTTCACCCAAAGGCTTAGAGCCATATTCCTGCTCATATTCTTCCTTAGTGCCAAGTTCTGACCAAAGAACTTTTTCCAGAACTTCTATGTCGTCGTGAGACAGCGGAATGTTGGATTTAAGCTTCTTGATTGCCTCATTATCCTGATGTTCACGGATATAATATTCCGCTTTTGCTTTGTAATTCTTCAGATCATCATTCTCAAGCTCCGACTCATTCCATGTAACATCTAAGATGTCATCCTCAAAGTTCGTATCATAACGAAGTTTGGTATGAGGGATATACTTCATGAGATTACGAAGTTTTTCTCTGATTTCTTCAAACTCATCAATACCACAGTTATCGATATAATCTGTGTGAAGAATCTTATCAATAAGTTCTGCCTGAACCTTTATCTCTGGAATATTAGCAACACTTGCAATGCCCCTAACACGCTTAAACAAATCACTGCGGGCTTTTCCGTATTTCTTACCCACAAGGTATGCAAGTTCTATTCCGTACATAAGGGCGTCAAAGCGAACCGCACTTGCCTCGTCATCGTTCGGAAGGATCAGCGGAGCAAGTTCCTCACGAACGATCAATGTATCTTCATATGTCAACGTCTGATAATTTGCCTCGTTTGAATACAAGTCAACATACTTCAGATGCTGTCTTACCGCAAAATTTTCACGCGGAAGTTCCTGCACCTTACCGGTCATCATTTCTACCAAGGCATTACGATATGCTATAAGCCTGTCCACCTGATATTCCAGATCCTGCAGCTTATATGTAATCTCGAACTGCAAGTTAAAGATTGCTCCCTGAAGCGCAATCATATTAGCAGTAGGTTTTCCCTTGCTCATGCGGAAGAACTCAAAGTTACCGCAGAAATCAAAAATGTAAAACTTGCTCTTGTCTTCTCCATCAATAAGTCCCAGACATAGTCTGGTACCGCGTCCGATCATCTGCCAAAACTTAGCATAGCTCATTACCTTCTTAAAGAAGACAAGGTTCAATACTTCCGGTACATCGATACCGGTATCCATCATATCAACGGATATCGCAATCTGAGGCAGCTTATTAGGCTCAGAGAACTCATCAATAAGAGTCTGGGCATAATTGATCCTATTGTCGATTACCTGAGCAAATCCATTCAAATGCGGGTAATCCTTATTAAAGATTTCAAGAATCTTCTCCGCATGATCATGGTTCTTTGCAAAAATGATAGTCTTACCAAGCTTCTGACCATAATCTATCTTGATACCCTCTGTCATAACAGTGTGCAGTACCTGACGGATGGTATCTTCATTGAATATCCATGAATTGAGCGCGGATGAACTGATGGCTTCCGGAACATCTCCGTCTTCCATCTCAAATGTACTCTCATAAATAGCTTTATCTTCATCGGAAAGATCCGCATAAACGATTCCCTGTTCTATAAACTTAAGCTTAGTTTCTACAGACAGGAAATCAACAAGATATCCGTCGGTTACAGCCTGACCGAGCTCGTAACCGTATGTAGGAACTCCGGGCTCCAATTCGAATATTTCATAAGTATTCTTATCGATATCATCCTTAGGTGTAGCTGTAAGACCTACCAGTGGAGCATCAAAGTATGTAAAGATGTCTCTGTATTTGTTATAAATAGACCTGTGCGCTTCATCGCATATTACAAGGTCAAAATGGCCACTGGTAAACAGTTTTTGATTCTCAACCTTTACAGAATCAATGCAGTTCATCATTGTCTGATAGGTTGAAAATACGCAGTGTGCGTTATAGTTGTCTTTTTCTTCGCAAAGATTTGTCACTGAAAGAGAAGCATAGTTGTTCACAAATGCTCTCTTTGCCTGCGTTACAAGAGATGTTCTATCGGCGAGGAAAAGGATATTTTTTATCCATCCTGCATCGAGAAGCACATGACATAGTTCTATTACAGTTCTTGTCTTGCCGGATCCTGTTGCCATAACAAGAAGCGCTTTGCGACGATTCTTCTTATCAAAGCTATCACATACGGCTTTGATTGCCGCTTCCTGGTAATATCGCCCAGCAATCTTTTTATCGACGTTTATATGATCAAGAGAGGTACGCATCCTTCTGAGATTGAACATCTTTTCAAGATCTGCCTTGGAATATATGCAAGCGACTTTTCTCTCCGGATACTGTCCGTCAATAATTCTTGTTTCGAAACCATTGGTTAAGAAAATACAAGGTCTTCTCTTGTACCGTTTCTCCAAAAGATCAGCATAAAGTTTGGCCTGCTGTCTTCCCTTTGACACATCTACACAAGTCCTCTTTGCTTCTATAACAGCAAGGGGCTTATGTGAATTGTCATAAAGTACATAATCTGCATAGCCAACTTCAGATTTATTAGGCATTCCTGGAAGTTCAACCTCATTGATCCAGTCGGAGCCTTCTTTCCAGCCAGCATCCATAAGCATGGCATCAATATAAATCTTTCGTGTTTTATACTCGGAAAGATCCAGAGGCTTCGGAACATAGGTCTCGGCCTGCTCTTCGCGGCGGGATGTCAGTTCTTTCTTTAACGCTGAATTCTCTTCAATGAGCTTCTCAATATCAACGTCAGGGAAATCTTTTTTAACCTGCTCTGTTTCATCCTTTGCGAGTAAAGACTTATCAAAGGTATGTTCTTCGTATTCATCAGCATAGCAATAGCATACAAAATCGAAGAAAATCTGCAGGTTTTCAAGGCAAAGAATCGCCTGATCATCTGTAATCTTCTTGCCGGAATGAGCCGCATTGTTTCCCATCTTACGGATGAAATCCATACGCTTCATAAGGTCTTCGTCGATGATATCTCTGAATTCCTCCGTACTCATAAGGCTTATCAGATTATCCTGGTACGGCATAGTAAGGGATGCATCTACTGAATACATCCACTTTATGGCAAACTCCATCGCCCTGCGGCAGTTGATGATGCAGGAGGTATGATCTATATATAATATTTTCTCAGCCGCAATCGCCACATCTGAAAACGTGTTAAACTTCGGCTCCTTTTTCAAATAATCGAAATTGGTCATCTGTCCTCTCCATACATTTTCTAATAGTCTTCTATGATTCATCCTTCGTTTCAATGCATCTGATAACTGTTTCTGCCGTTCCCCAACCTATCTTTTTATAATAATAATCTTCGGAAAGCATTCGATCCAGATTGTTTAAAAAATTGTCAATCCAGGCATATTCTTTGATTTTTTTAGGAAAAAGCAAGCATTTCGCCTTAAACATAATGGTCACATCCACAGACATAGCAAAAGGCTTGATACTATTATCATTTGCGTCAATTCCAAGATATAATCTTTCAAAGTTTATTGGTGTAATAGCATTATTACCTCCGAATGAACATTTCATAGTCAACGAAAATAGCGGGTCATCAATAACTATTTTTCCGTCCTTTCTACTGATGTTTGTGCTCTTTGGCAATACTAGTTCAAAACGACTGTACGGTTTCATGCTTCTTGCATCTTTAGCCGACTTTAAAAAAGCTTCTTCCACGGTACAACCATCAAATTCCAAATATTTTTTGTAATCGTCAATTCCCTCTGGCTTAAGCGAATACCAATACAAAAATCTATTTTGTAAAACATCCGGCACATCATCACGCCCAAGTGTTTTTAGCTTTCTTTTGTTTATATCGTCATAATAATCCATCAAACTTGTTGTTAATATTTCTAAAACACAGTACTCTAACAGTTCAGAGACAATCCTATCCGATTCCGTTTTTTCCTCACATAATTTTCCACTCACAAATTGCGTATTGCCAAGCACATTGTTCTTCCATACCCTTTGGATTTCATCGCTTGCTGATCTCATATAAATCCACATTCTCATAGCAATATCATAATTGGGAACATCTATTATTTCTCTTTTTTCCGTGTTATATACAAAAAAACCTCTAAATCTTTTGTGTGTAGAACTAGTCGCAATAAACTGATACCGAAAAATAGTTAGAGCGAGGATTATTACGATCAAACCAGCTATCACAAGAAAATACGAATTATTACTCTTGGGCATGGCAATCCCTGATACAAAGATATTTACCCCCGTCGCCATTAGCACGGCCACAATTAAAGTCTCCACCTCTGATTTTCTATTTTGGTTGAATTGTTCTACTGGATTATACATATTTCTCCTT
The DNA here is from genome assembly GCA_000622025.1 of Lachnospiraceae bacterium AD3010. Taxonomy (GTDB): domain Bacteria; phylum Bacillota; class Clostridia; order Lachnospirales; family Lachnospiraceae; genus NK4A144. The sequence goes on from JHWU01000035.1 coordinate 8,361, forward strand.
TACTCGTGAGTGTCTTTTAACGACCTGTTATCAAATCCTATTTCGCGTTTATCCAAAATATTTCTGCATCAAACTGTCAAACAGTTTCTGCGTTTCGTCTAATGACTTCTTCACGGCAACTTTTGATTTGTCAACTTGTTTTACAAAATCTGCAAATTCCCTTTGTTTTTCTTTTGTAGGAAGAAGAATTGGTAATTTCAAGAAATTCACAGTAGTAAAACTCGCTTGATTAACAGCTGGTTGGATTATGTTCTGCAAATGCCGATAGTAATAATCACTCATAGCGAACCAATTATAATAGTATTCATCACAATTATCCGCGAGTTTCATTCTAAAAATATTTGTTGTATATATGCAGTCACGCCCTGTATCACGATATATTGCCGTCTTACCAATCTGTGATGCACTATTAATGAAATTTACTAATACATCACCGTCATTGAGAATATAATCTTTTGTATTTGCGCCTTGTGGATCGTCAACATACCAATATTTCACATCGTCAAATCTGAACTGCCCATCCTGAATATTTCCAGACCTTATTACTGGTAAGCCTATATCATCATCTGACAATTTACGTGATAACCCACTTTTTAAAAATGTAGAGACATCAGCAATTGTCTTAATTGGCCATCCTAATGGATTTTCCATCAAATCACCAAAGAGCTCGACAAATCGGGCTTTGATAAGGTTATCCAATACATCTATTTGTTTTTGCCTCATCACTATTAGCTGCTGTACTTTTTCTAATACATCAAATATCTTCGTCTGCTCTTCTACATCTAAGTCAGGAATCTCAAAGTGTAACAATTTCTCCTTTGATAGCTCTATTTGATTAGTTGAGCCATTTACACATTTTGAGTATAGCCGTTCTTGAATAGGCTTATGCCTGAAGTAATAACACAAAAATCCTGGTAGATATTCTTCCGTCTTCAATCGAACGACAGTGACATGGCTATCTACTACTGATGCGTTACTATCACCTTGGAACACAGCAGCACGCCCAAGTGTTCCAGTACCTGTAGAATTTATTAACAAATCACCCGCTTGTATAAGGGAACTGGAATAATTGCTATTTTCATCAACAAACTTAATATTGTCCCGTTTTATCCCATCCCAATAAATACAAGCTTGGTTTATCACTTCGATGCTCGATGCTTCAACATATTTTGGAGATTTACCTCTTCCACAAAAAACCACCGCGTTTTTTAATTCCATTATTCATCCCTACAAATCTCAATTTGAGTTTTACCTTTCTTTTAATCTGCACTGATTGCTGTAAGATAATTAACAAAAGCGCAACATGCTATCAACATAAACTTTGCTTCTTCAAACGTAGAAGAAGGACCGCCAATATCTCCTGCATGTCTTATTCCATTGGCGTCAGATGTGTAACCATACAAAATATTAAAAGCCGACTTCAATCCTTTATGAATCTCCACTCCATTCTCCTCTAGTTTTTTAAGCATGTTACCCAGAGTAGCTTCTTTCCCTTTTGTTTCGGTTATTATTTCGCAAATAGCTTCTACAGCACTTATACTCTCTTTTATAGAGTTTTCATAATCCGGTTTTTCTCTATCCGCCAATAACTTGTTGGCCTTTGAAATATGATCATAAACAGGCTGATATTCTATACTTAATGCTTCCTGAATAGTCTCAATTTCGTGTTCATTACTTATTGGCACTATTACCCTATCAACAAAACGATATCCGACATATTCTTTTTCGAAACATCTATTTGATGCCTCGAAGATAGATTCAGAATTATAAGTTTTGGAATAAATATCATAGTATTCATATCCTATTCTCTTCGTCAGATAATCATCCCAATACTGAATCAAAGCCTCGATTAAAGTAAGGACATCATCATACGAATCATTCAGAATCGTATTTCCGATTTGCTGTATAATCTTATCATCATCGTAGTTCTTTCTAGCATCAATTGGTTGTGAATACACAGTACCTATCACATATTTTTAGAACTCCTGAACATCAGAACTTCCGTAAGACATGTGCCCCATAATATCGGCATATTGATTGCTTATCATATTCTGCAATTGTATACGTGTTCTTTGGTCAAAGTTCTTCAGCTGAATTTCATTGTTCTCCGGTTTAATAGCATTTCTATCTGAGAAACCGCCTCTCATACTAACTTTCATAATTCTATACCTCACATGATTAGTCTGTTTCACTTGCTTAAAAGCATCTCAAGCTCATCCATTTCTTGACTTATCTGCTTCTCGATTTCTCTGATATTTGCCATAATCTCTGATGTCGGAGGATATTCTACCGCAACATACTCAACTTCCTTATACTTGTTGATAGAGAGATCGTAGTCGTTATCTGCAATCTCCTTCTTTGATACCATGAAGGATTTATCTGTACGTTTTCTATCTTTTTCAGCCTCAAGGTTCTTGAAGCGACTAATAATATCCTGAATATCATTATCTTTGATTTCAGTACGCTTATCATCAAGGCTGAATCCGTCCGCAGTCATATCATAGAACCATACATCATCTGTTCCACCATGACCGGTCTTCGTGAAGATAAGAATTCCGGTTGAAACTCCGGCATATGGCTTAAACACACCGGAGGGCATAGAGATTACTGCTTCAAGTCGCTGATTTTCTACGATTTCCTTTCTTATAGCCTTATGCGCATTGGAAGATCCAAAGAGTACTCCGTCAGGAACGATGCAAGCACACCTTCCACCAATCTTAAGCATTCTTACAAACAGCGCAAGGAACAAAAGCTCTGTCTTCTTGGTTTTGCATACCTTTTGAAGGTCTGTTGATACGGTGTCTGCATCGAGGTTGCCCTTAAACGGTGGATTCGCCAGAATAAGGGAATACATATCCTTATCTGGATTCTGATCGGATAAGCTGTCACGATACTCGATAAACGGATTTTCTACTCCATGAGTCATCATATTCATGGCGCCGATTCGAAGCATAGTTCTGTCCATGTCATATCCGTGGAACATATCATTCATAAAATGATTTCTGTTCTGCTTATCAAGAAGAACTTCCTTCTTGTACTTTTCTCTGAGATAATCTCCGCTGGTAACAAGGAATCCTGAAGTTCCGCAAGCCGGGTCGCAGATAAAGTCTGTCGGCTTCGGATCCATCATTTGCACCATCATACGGATGATATGTCTCGGAGTTCTGAACTGACCGTTAACACCGGACTGAGCAATCTTAGAAAGAAGGTACTCATATACATCACCACGGATGTCTGTCTGGTGTAGTTCTTCCATCATGGAATATATTTCATCCATAGCGTCAACAATCTTGGAGAGCATCAAAGGAGTGTTTACCTTAAAGATTGCGTCATCCATGTATTTGCTATAGGCAGAGTTCTTATCCCCGTGAAGATTCTTAATAAACGGAAATACCCATTCTTGTACAACGGAGTACATTCTCTGTGCAGGAAAATCATGAAATGTGGACCATTTAAGCTGATTACCGTCAATCTTTCGATCTCCGATTTCAACTTCATCTGCGAATATGCTCTTATATGGAAGTCCAAGCATAGCAGCTTCTTTAGCGCGAAGGTTGTCAGTATCATCCAAATCCTTTATAAACATGAGGTATGTCATCTGCTCAACAACATCGAGCGGATTTGTGATCCCGCCGTTCCAAAAGATTTCCCACAAACTATCAATCTTATTACCAAGTTCTCCGGTCATTATCGTTCTCCTTTATTCCTTATCTCTGTTCCAAACGTATTTTGTATATCTGCCGCCACCAATCTTTATTATGCTTTCCGATGACAGAAGTTCCGAAAGTGCTCTTTCAACCGTTATGCGACTGATATTAGGGCATTTCTCCATAATCTGCGATTTCGTGATTTCTCCATAAGTGTTTTTAATCAGTTCAGCCACACGCTCCGGCTTTGAAAGGCCGCTTGTAACCAAAGTCTCTACCCTGTCAGAAAAATCTCTGTATGCAGCAACAACAACACCGAGCATATACTGTACAAACGGAACATAATTATTCTCTTCCTCATGCCAGTTAAGAGAGCTTTCCTGCAGACACTCATAATATGATGTTTTAGTCTTTTCAATCAGATGCTCGATACTGATGTACTTTCCTACGATGTATCCGGCTCTGTACAACATCAGCAATGTAAGCAGTCTGCTCATTCTACCGTTACCATCATTAAAAGGATGGATGCACAGGAAATCCAGTATAAACATCGGTATCAGAAGAAGCGGATCTATTGTCCCGGTTCCAAGAGCTTTGTCAAATTCATTACAAAGATTCTCGATTGCCTCGGGCGTTTCCCATGCAGGAACCGGTCTGAATCTTACAAATTTGTTGCCCTGTTCATCCTCTTCCTCAATGATGTTATCCGCTGCTTTATACTTTCCGCCGATATCATAACCTTCAAACTTATATAAATCTCTGTGAAGCTGAAGGATCATATTCGGTCTTATCGAGATGTAATCATGACTCTCATGGATTGTATTAAGTACATCCCTGTATCCGGCAATCTCTCGTTCGTTTCTCGTCTTAGGCGTAGTCTTATCTTTAACTAGCGCTTTCAGTCTCGCATCGGAAGTGTAGATACCTTCAATCTTGTTTGAAGCCTCAGTACTTTGAATCTTGGCAATCTCTACAAGCCTTGTCAATGCATCTGCTTTAGCTTCAACAAACAAAGCCTGCTCTCCTTTATATTCATGAATTTGCGTAAGCAGAGCCACTATATCAGGCGTTAAAAGTTTTTCCCATCTATTACTATAATCAAACGCTCTCATTTTTATATCCTCACTTATACAACAACTTACTCAAAATTATGAATATGATGCAATTAAATGCTATCATTCATTATACTCATTGTCAATACCAATTGCATCATTCGTCTGAAAATGATGCAATTGGTCCCTCGGTGATGCAATTAAAATCTACAAAAACTATCTGTGTACATTTTTTCTGAATATAAAAAACTGCAAGCAATCACGCGGATTACCTGCAATCTATTAACATCATCTGTACCAGATGAACGGGATAACACAAATGTTGTCCCCCGGCACCCAAATTTATCCTCCAAAAGGCAAAATCCTTTATCCTCGGATCCATCTTCTGACACTATTTTTCGACTCTATTTCAGGACGCTTTTCTTTTGCATCGCGCGGCCGACAAAGCCGCAAACACAACGATTCCAATAAAAAAAAGCGAACCCTGAGAAACAATCTCAAGATTCGCTACTATGTGTTTTATTGAATGATCCTAGGATAAGGGATCTTGCCCCACGGAGGATAATTGTGGATGCCGGGGAACAACAAGTCGGTATCACTCCAGCTCATTTACTCGGAAAATTCGTAAGCGCTAAATAATCTGGCGGATACCATCCGCCCAACAATAAGTTCATAATAGATCTGACACAATGACTTCATTTTAGTGTATCACTTTGTACTAATGTACTACGTTTTGGTGTCACACGGAAAGGATCCCTTATGTCAGATCGAAAAAGCTACCGTACCCTGGATGAATGGTTTGCCCTCATCCAGAAGTGCCGCAAAAGCGGCATGACGGATGCCCAATGGTGTCTTGCCAACGGGATAAGTCGTCATACACTCAATAAAGCTATCACCCGGCTGAGGAAACGCTCTTATGTAATACCTTCCAGAATGCCGTTGGATGTATATGACCTGACCCCATCTAAGCAGGATGTAGTCAAGGTGGACATCGTTCCTGATGTCCAACCGCCGGGGGAAATGATCCCTAAGGCGGTTCCGCACATTGACAATTCACATATGATAGAGATCACATTCGGGGATATACATATCTCCCTTAGTAATGGTGCGGATCCGGTGCTGGTATCCAAAACCCTGTCTCTTTTAAGGAGCTATTCATGATCGGCGACATCACAGCCGCTGATGAGATCTACATTGTCTGCGGCTATACGGATTATCCGAGAAGAATTATTATTCGAGAAGATTTCTTCTGACGTTGTATTTTACGGTATTCTCAATAATTCTTCTCGAATAACGACAGCTCATTTATCCTTATTGTACAAACTACAATAAGGAGGTGTTGCAATAATGCAAGAACGAAACTATTCATTCGAGGAGTTAAGGACAATTCTTCTCGAAAAACTGCGTAGTCAAGGGTGCTCACCTATTACTGTTACAGGTTATAGGTACCAATGTAACAGTATTTTTAGATGGTTAACGGGAAACGGCTACGATCATTACAGTGTAGAAGGAGGGGATAGATTTTTAAATGAATACTATGACGAACATGGTGAAAACCAATACTACACGAACCTAAGAACTGTGGTATATCGGCTAAACGACATAATAAATAATACCTGGAGTAACGTGCATTCCGATAAAGGTAAACATTTTTTCTGTCAGATGATTTTGTCAAAATAGTGGAGAGATATTGTTCATGGAATACAAATACAGGACATGCTACCGGTACCATCAGAATCAAGAGGTATGCAGTCTCTTGGTTTCTGGATGAACTGGTAAAGCAGAATTGTAGATTCCTTGCAGAACTCTCACCCATACAGATATCACAGGCGTGTATAAGGATAACGGATCATAATCTCTGGGCTGAAGTCAGACTTTTTTTAAGATATCTGACGGATTATGAAGGCGTCAAGTCTGATTATTCAACAATCGTTCCTCACTACAGTAAGCCTTATGTTACTCCAAGTGTATATTCGATCGAGGAAATAAGAAAGATAGAAGAAACCGTTGATACGAGCACTCTTTTAGGAAAACGAGATTATGCGATGATCCTTCTTTCATCAAGAATGGGGATGCGTTCAGGGGATATTGTTAGATTAAGGATCAAGGATGTTCAGAATAAAACTAACATAGATATCATTCAGGAAAAGACTGGATACATTCTTCATCTTCCGTTGCTTAGAGATGTTAAATCAGCGATTGAGGATTATTTATCTGTCAGGCCATCGGCACAGCCGGATTTGATATTCATAAATGTGTATGCTCCATATAATCCGGTTACAACTTCAACTCTTAGGGCAGCCCTGAAGAAATATATCAGGCTAGCAAAGGTTGATCCCGGAAAACGAAAAAGCGGTCCTCATGCACTTCGGTCATCTTTGGCAAGTTCTATGGTCAACGATGAGATAGGATATGAGACAGTAAGGAAGGTGTTGGGACACAGCTCAAAAAATGCCATTAAACATTATGCACGCATAGACATAGAGAGTCTCAGAAGATATAGTTTAATGCCGCCTTTACCCACCGGTGAGTTCCGGGCGTTTCTGTATGGGGAGGTGGAGTAAGATGCCAGAGTTAAATTCGGTTTTCCGTGATGAAATAAAACTACATCTTTCTGTAAGGGAGACAGAACTCGGTAAGGAGGCATATAGACATTATAGAAGAACGATACTTCTCTTTGATGAATATCTATGCCGAATCAAGCATGATATTAAAGAAATACCTGAATTGGTAATCGAATCCTGGATTAAGGAAGTTAGCGAGGGTATTTCACTAAATACCGCCAATCAGCATATTCATTATATAAGACAGTTACTGCTGTTTTTGCTTAATTCAGGTTACAACTGCTTCATTCCGAGAACTCTTATAACACATGACACCTATGTTCCTTATCTTTACTCGGATGAAGATGTTGAAAAAATCTTTGCAGTTGCTGACTCAATGGCTGTTACCAGGGCAAGAAAAAACATATATGTGGAAAAAGAAATGCCGTTGATTCTGCGCCTGCTGCTCTGCTGTGGTCTGCGCATCGGAGAAACCGTGAACATTAAGGTTGGAGAGTTGGATTTTGAAAGGGATCTGATTGTACTGCGGGTTACAAAAAAATACAAGCAACGATTGATTCCATTTGGAAAAGATATGGCAGAGATTCTTTATCGTTACTGTATAGGTATGGGCATACTGAACGTTTTTGACGCATATCTTTTCCCTGCTGAAGACATTCATAATCATATTTCTACTAATAGCGTTAGAAACTATTACAGATATATTCGAAAGTTGGCCGGAATAAGCGGTGGAGAATTGATTAAGAATGGTCGTGGTGCCTGTCTTCACTGTTTCCGCCATACGTTTGCTGTAAGGTCATTCGATAAAAATGAACGTGATGGTATAAAAGCAAGTGATTCTGTTCCGTATTTATCAACATATTTGGGACACGATGTAACATACATACGACC
>JHWU01000036.1 GCA_000622025.1 Lachnospiraceae bacterium AD3010
GCCGCCGACATTGACATTTACAGACGACTGACCTGAAGCTTTGACGTCAATACCTGTGGCATCCGCTCCTGTTGAGCTGATATCCCCGCCGATATCAGCCTTAAGGGATCCGCCATCAACTACTGCCTTTATGCCGGTAACATCGGAAACACCGTCTGTCCCTGCCGCGCTGATGCCGCCTTTTACATCAACCGTAACATCGCTTCCCTCAGAGTATATATTGATACCTTCCGCACCTGCGCCGGAAGCCTTTATTCCGTCGGATCCTATAATAAAGCTTTCAGAAGACCCGCCTGATGCGACGGCCTCAATACCCCTGGCGTAGCCGGTATTTGACTTCGCGTCGATCCCGCCGGCACTGAAATCTATAGTGCCTCCGGTCGTTGCTTGTGCATCAACACCTGTGACTGTATCGGATCCACCTGATTCTACCTCCACATCGCCGCCCACTGTTACCACGGTGCTGCCGCTATTCTCCGCGCTGACTTCGATGCCGGTGTCAGGAGTCGAGTCGATGCCGGTGTCAGGAGTCGAGTTATCGCCGGAAGAGTGTACCTCTACATCTCCTTCAACATCCAGAGATGAATCACCTCCATCAGCATCAACATCGGCCCCTTTATCCTTATCAGTGGAAATACTCTCGTGATTCTCATGCTCTCCACTGGTCACTTGCACCTCTTCATCTGCCCAAACCTGCACGACAAGTGTCATCGTAAGCACCGCTGAAAGGATCAGACACATACACTTTTTTAACATCTCTTATTTACCTCCATGTCATTTTCAGACACATCCCCGGTCCGGTTTCCGTGTCTCTTCTTAAGTACGATCGTGATCACGACTCCCGCCATGAAGGCTATGAGCGCCGCCAGCACATAGCCCCCCGTGCCTTCAAAAAGCAGGGTTGCGCCGCTGTAAAGACCCGCGGTGGCTCCCAGATGTGCAGGGCCCGAACTCCCTATAAGAGCGATAAGACACGCAAATAAAGCGAGACTGCCCGCTCCCGCAGCCCATGTACGGGCATTTTCCTTTTTCTGTTTTCTGACTGCCATTTTTTCGTGCAGCTTAAGAACCCGTTCTTCCTTTGTCATTGCTTTCCCCCTGTGATTTGTGAGGCGTTTCATTAAAAACGGTCATGTCAGCCAGATCTGACATCGCCGGTAAATCCGCCTTTTACTATATAGTCGCTTAAAAACGAAAAAGTACTACCCTGATATTAATAATTTTCCGGTAATTTTCCATCTTTGTGAAAAACAGACAAAAACGACCCGGAGGTTTTGTGGAAAACGACTAAGAAAAATCCATCTTTCCCTGCAGCAGAATGAGCCCTGCAAGGAGAATGGCGAGAGGAACGGCGCTTCCGATCCAGGAAATGATGCCCGGCCGGCTGACCAGGACATTGAAGACAGCGTGAAAGGTGATGACGATGCACAGAACCGCAAAGAGGCCTGTGGCCCGAAGCCAGGCACGGTCCCATAAAAAGAACAGCCCCGCAGCCACCATCAGTATCCCGCTGATTGAATGCTTCTTTAAGGGTTCGACGGGATCGAGCTTAAAGACCATGGTGAAGTAACTGCTGACATAAGCGGACAGAAGAGTATGTCTCCGAGACAAAGCAGACAGACTTTCAATGATCGCATCCATCTTCTTTCTTCCTTCCGCCCATGCTGTTTCTGAGCCTCATGCAGAAAAGCGTAAAGGTAACACCCAGGGCAAACGCAAGGATAATGGTGATGAGTTCCTTAAATATCGGCATATGTGATCCCTTCCTTCTCAAGCTCTGACCGCAGGGCCTTTTTCCCCTTTACCAGCAGATTATTGATCCTTTTCCTGCCGCAGCCCAGTATCCCGGCAGCCTCATCATAGCTGAACTGCATAGCGTAAACCAGCCACAGTGCCTCTCTGTACTGGGGGGCGATCCGGCTCATAGCATTATGCAAACCTATATTTCTCTCACCTTCAAGGACCTTTTCCTCCGGACGGATCTCTTTCACGGCCGTCAATCCGGTCAGTCCGTTTAAGGTATCTGCGAGCTCCTCCGACAGGCTGAACTCGTTACGCTGAAGTATGCGTCTCCACAGGGAGATGGCTTTATTGCGGGCGGTCTTAAAGAGCCAGGCTTTAAAACACCCTTCCCTGATCCCGGGCTTATCCACCAGGATCACGGAAAAACTCTCAAGCATAAGGTCCTCGGCATCCTGGGGATTATTCAGGATCGAACAAAGATAGGCAGTGAGCTGATCCGCATAGCGCAGCATCAGCTCATCCCCGGCTTTTGTCTCACCCGAAAGATACCGGCTGTACAACTCATCATCATTCAGCTTAAAGGGGTCTGGCTGCCTCATCATCGATCATATATAGTATGCGCAGCATCGCTCTTCTCCATATTATGCCTGCGGTTTCAGATTTACATCAATCTTGTTATACGGTATCTGTATTCCGTTTTCCCGCAGTGCCTTAAATACATTGGTATTGATCTCATCCTTCAATACCTCGCTCTTTATATTTGAGGGAAAACGTACCGTAGCTCCCATTATCAAAGCGCTGTCCTCCAGCTTCAGGAAGTAAACGGATCTGCTGTTTGGAGTATCTTCACTGTATTCATCGGCATTAAGGGTTAAGGGGTTATCACATATGGTTTTTCTGATGATTTCCTTTGCCCTGTCCACGTCCGAATCATAGCTGATGGGAAATTTAAACTCAACAGACCTTGGTACCTCACCATAGCTGTAATTTATTACTCTCATGGAGTTTGCTTTGCTGTTCGGGATTATGGCCTTTGTGGTATCCAGGAGACTTATCACCACATGCCTTAGGGTCATGGATTCCACCACACCCGCTGTACCGTCCTCAAATTCTATCCTTGATCCCACATCAAAGGGCTTGTAAATACTTATCTGCAGTCCCGCAAACATATCCTTTATGGCATCCTGTGCAGCAAATCCCACAATAGCCGCAACTACAGCAGTACTGCCAAGAATGGAATTAGCTATCTGCTGCCCGCCAAGCGGAAGTACCACAAAATAAACGACCAGCGCTATAGTTATGAGCTTTTCGATAAACTGCAGGGTCAGGCTCCGTCCGTTCTTTTTTTCAAAATGCTTTATAACCTTATTCTTTATCTTCAAAAGAAGAAGGAATAATGCCACATAAAGCGCCAGCAGTACTACAATAGCTATCAGCGCCATGACAAAGATGCCTCCCACCTTCTCCGGTGTGAGTCTGTCAATAAACCTTGACGTTTCTTTAATTGCAAGGTCTGTCACCACTTCAAAGGGATTATCCATTGATCAGAGCTCCTTTTTCTGCTTTTATGTCCAATCTGCCATAATCCCCTCCTGCCCGGTATCAGCATAGAGAGGGGATTTATGGCACGTCTTCCCTTTATTCGAGGGAGGCCTCTATTTCTTCGATCACCTTAAAAAGCTTTTCAGAAGCTTCCTTGAATCCTTCATTTGGAACTTCTGTTTTTTCACCTTCTTTTACGGTTACAGTGATACCTTTTGCCTTGATCTCCTCGGAATTCCTGTAGTCATCAACCAGTATCCATCCGTCTTTCCCAAGGGTCGCAAACTTTTTGATAGTTCCGTCTTCACCCAAAACCCCGGCCAGCACGTAGTAATCTCCCGCGGGAAGATTGGCCTCGGCTGCCGTTGTCCCCGGGACTGCCCAGGATATCACCCGCTTAAACGGATCAGCTTCGGGAGCCTTATAGAATTGAACTGCTGTGCGTCCGGCGTCGGACAATTCTTTTACCGGCGCAAAGTCAAATGTCAGGACACCGCAGCCCTCGGGGATCTCCCCGGTGCTCTCGGTAACCGTAAACTTCATTTCTTCAATCGCAGCCTTCAGGGGATCCACATACTCCTCATATCCAAGCTCCCTCATTACCCAGGGAAGGATCTCCGCCATCATCGGGTAGTCGCTCTGGGGTGATATCACAATCGCAGTATTCAGCCAGTAATAAGCCTGGTCCCTTGCAGACATTCCTGCCTGATGGAGCCTGTAGGATACAAGCGACAAAAGGGAATTATTGATATGCACTCCACCTTTGTCATTCATGCCTGTTGCAACTTTGGGCTGCGGCGCATAATAGGTATCCCAGGCAAATGCAGGCTGCGCATATTCGTGAGGGTCAGCCATATTTCGGAATGGCTTTCCTGCGTCTTCCGCAATAAGCCATGCGCCTTCTTCATCCTCTCCTTCCATCTGCATCTCGATAAGGTTGCCCATAATATCACTGTAGCCTTCGTTTATGGCACCCGGATCGTTCAGATAGAGATTGTATGTCATGGTCCTTGTCGTTACGCAATGCGTATACTCGTGTCCGACAACATCTATACAGCCGCCGAAGTTTGCGGCTCTTGTCCACGCAAATACCTGATATCCCTGGAGTTTGGTCACATAGCAGGCATTCATTTCAGGCTTGCCCTCCGCATCAATATAGTTTAAGAGGCAAAGAGTAGGCGTACCTTCTCCGTCAGGCCCCGTCCATCCTTTGGAATCATAGTAGTCCCATACACGAATCATATTGTAATAAGCGCTGGAATCACAGATATCAACTTCTCCGTCAACCTCCGAAGGCACGATCTCGTAATCATTATAGAAGAACGGCGCCTGATCTGCGCAGAGTATCTTCCGCTTTGCGTCGGCAAGGTAGGTCTTCCCGGTTTTGCTGTCTTTAAGTACGGGAACCGTAACCTCTTTCTTTCCTTCCTTCAGCTCTACCGTAACAGTGATCTCATCAGGCTCATAAGAGTCAAAATCAAATGAACTCTTTGCACTCTGTCCTCCTGCAGCCTCCGCATCACCGGGTTCCGCCACCGGGATCGAATACATATACTCGCCCTCTGCAGTTACATAATGGGCTTCGTATGCCTGATCATCCTTGTCCTTATTCATCCTGAAGGTATATACGACCCACACACAGATATAATGGCCCTGAGATAGCGGATTCGGTATAATGGCCTGTTCTGTGGCATTTTCTACCAGTTTATCCGTTGAACCGTTTTCCTTCAGCTGGTCACTTACGATCTTTTCAGCCTCTTTATCATCAACAGCCCATTCACTCACATCACGGATATCCACATTGGGCATAATGGAGCTTACCAGGCCTATCGGTTCATCATCCTTGTTTAATATGAGCTTTACCACAGCACCATATGCCAGTACCTGTCCTGCCCGCTGCGATAGAGTAACGATCTTCATGCCGGTCTCATTCGGAGTCATTGATTCAAAGACAAACTTTGTCGTCTCATCTCCGCCGATACGGTCAAGCACTTCATTTACACAGTCCATTGCGGATTCTTCATCGGTAACCTTGTGGTCACAGAACTTTTCTCCGATAAAAGTGTTTATGATGCCTTCCCCTGTTTCAGCCTGGGCATAAACAGCCTGTTCTGCTTCCGTAAACTTGGTATCCTGCCCGGTGGCTTCTTCCGTACTGTCGGTATCAGTGCTTTCCGAAGGGGCAGCTTCTGTCGGAGTAACTGTAGCTGCGCTTTCTGAAGGGGCAGCTTCTGTCGGAGAAGCTGTCGCAGCAGGAGCTGCGTTGTCTGCAGCCTCCTGACTGCCGGTTTTTGTGGAGCAGCCCGTACAAATCAGTTGCATTACGAGGATACCCGCCAAAATGCTGCTTATCATTCTTCGTTTCATCTGTACCTCCTCCTTTCAAAATACATTTCTGAGTCAACGGGGACGGTTCTCTTTGACTTGTTTTTGCAAGCAAAAATAAGTCAAAGAGAACCGTCCCCGTTGACTCCCTCTCACTCCCAGACATCAAGCTTTCTGTCCTTATAATAAAACTCTCTGTCCTTATCGCCGATCTCCCGTACAACCCGGCAGGGCACGCCAAATGCCACCACGTTATCAGGCAGATCACTTGTTACCACGCTGCCGGCACCTACCACGGTATTGTCTCCTATGGTGACTCCCGGCATAATACTTACATGTGTCCCTATCCACACATTACGTCCTATATGGATCGGAAGAGTATAGATATAGAAATGCTCCCTTAAGACCGGCAGGATCGGATGACCTGCCGTTGCGAAAACCACACTTGGCGAGATCATTGAATAATCCCCGATATAAATATGTTCATCATCTACGAAGGTAACATTGCTGTTTATATAGATACCCTTCCCGAGATGCACATGCTTACAGCCCCAGTTGGCGTTTATCGGCGTTTCCACAATGCAGCCGTCGCCAACCTCGGCAAATATCTCCCTCATCAGTTCCTGCCGCTTTTTTGTTTCCGTGGCCAGCGTCCTGTTGTACTCGATCATTTTATCCTGATAGCTGTGCTGATCTCCGAGCAGGGCAGGATCATCATAGCGATAAGGTAAACCCTTGATTTTACGTTCTACATTATTCATCGAAACACCTCCTGATTATCCATTTTAACACAAAAGACCGGTATCCGAAAACGGAAACCGGTCTTTTGATTAATTTTGATTTTTATATGCCGTCCCTTACTCAGTAATAGCCCAGACTCTGGCTGGAAGCCCGGTTGCACCCTCGATCCTCGGGTAAGAAACGATTATTACCGCTCCGGCAGGAGCCACCTTGTCGAGATTTGCAAGTAATTCGACCTGAAGCTTTTCGTTCTCCAGAACATATCTCTCGCAGATAAGATCCTCGTGATCTTCTGCAACCTGAGAGGAATCCGTATCCAGTGTCTCGTGCCCGTTGGCAGAAGCATTCCGCACCTTATAGATATACTCCAAAGCCTCCAGGGACCATCCCGGCGCATTTTCTCTTCCCTCGGAGTCTATACCGGATACCGCGTCAATATCCGGCCACTTCTTGTACCAGTCACTTCTCAAAGCCACAAATGCTCCATCCGGTATCTGTCCGTATTTTTCCTCATATGCCTTTATATCATCCACCGTGACCGCATATCTCGCATTCTGCTTTGCTTTTTCAGATATATCAATTACAACAAGAGGGAAAATGAGATCATTCACATCATATTTTTCCGAGAGAGCCTTTCCTCTGGCAAAATGTCCCGGGAAATCAATATGAGTGCCAAACTGTCCGGGAAACTTAAACGTCTGGATCAGGCATTCAAGCTCGGGTTTTCCCCAGTCCCATACTGTTTTGGCAAGCTCCACCGACCCCTCCGGGATCCCTGACCAGTAGGGACTGTCATTATTAAGTGAATGTGAAAGCTCCACGAATCTGTATCTCCCAGCTGTTTTTAATGCGTCCCATAATTTGTACTCTGCCATTTTTCTTCACTCCTTTGATCTTTTTTATCCGTCACTGCCTTCAAAAGGATACTCTTCCTGATCGGCGGCGGGATATATTACCTGCCTCTTTAATATGGCACAGCGTTCTTCTTATGTCTAATTCTTATTATTTATTGTTGGTTATAGTTATTCTTTATATCGACCATAACTCAACTTCAAAATATAGTAGCCACCTTTATGAGATCATCCGCAACCCCTTGTGGGATGCGAAAATCCCATCCAAAACTTCATGCGTCATCGTCACCACGACAAGAAAGGAATTACATTTGTTGTTAAATCATTATATATCATATTGTCATCATGCGTAGGCGAGTTAGGCGTCCATGCATCAACTACATCCTCATCAAAACCAAACGCAAGGTTTCCTCCCCCCGGTATGGTCTGTATTTCCCACGGCTTAGACACTTCTGCATTCTTCCGGGCTTCTTCCTCTGCCTCTTTTAAAGCCTCCTGTGCTTTAAGCTGAGCCTCTTCTGCCTCTTTCAGAGCCTTCTCTGCTGCCTTCTGAGCATTTTCTGCTTCCTGCTGAGTCTGAACGGCCTTCCTGACCTGCTGTTTATACTGATTATCGCCGCCTTTTATCTGATCATCACCCAATTGCAGACTAAGAGAACCATCCTCTGACAGCACCGGTCCGTTCCCGGTTTTTTTAAGATTTGGAGTAAAATGATTAGAATACTCAGCACCAGCATAAAGATCAGGTATTCCTGACTTTGACTCATACTGCTGAGGTTCATCTGTCGCATACTGTAATTCATCTGCTGCCTGCTGAGGTTCATCCGTCGCCTGTAAGGGTTCATCTGTCACATACTGGGTGTCATCTGCCGCCTGCTGAAGGGTCTCTGCCTCAGCCTGCGGGGTCTGCTGCTGCTCTGCCGCCTGCTGAAGGTGCTGAAGCTTAAGGGCCCCTGCCTCAGCCTGCTGGGTCTGCTGCTGCTCTGCCGCCTGCTGAAAGTGCTGAAGCTTAAGGGCCCCTGCCTCAGCCTGCGGGGTCTGCTGCCGCTCTGCCGCCTGCTTAAGGGCCCCTGCCTCGGCCTGCCGGGTCCACTGCTGCTCTGCCGTATCTGCCGTAACCCGCACTGCCGATTTCTCCACTGAGTGAGCGCCGGACAGACGTATCACTGATCCGTTCACAAGAACATCGATCCTACGGTTATTCAGAATGAAGGTAATAGGGATCCCCTCCTGCAGGTATGGCAGCAGATTATTAACAGGGATCTCTAACGATCCGTAAAGGGCGTTTATGACAAATGTTGTCATCCCCGCTTCAATATACTGCTGAATGTCCGCCAGATTCAGTGTGAATCTGTCAGTCCCGGCCGGAAATGAAATATTAAGGAGTTTGCTTTTGCTGCCTGTCATTCTCATTTCCAGCTTCTTTTCCGTTATTCCCATCGTATAAGACCCAGCCTCATTTGGAGCAGTCACAGGGTTCCCTTCACTTCCTTCATAGGTGGTCTCATGATCCTTATCCTTGTTTTTACCCCCGGACTCCTTACCCGCAGGCTCTTTAGCACTACCGTCATTCTTAGAAGAATCTGATTTTGCTTCCAGCCACATATTGACAAATACGCCGCCGCCCTTAGGTACGATCAGGTAATATTCTCCGCCCTCCTTTTGAAGGCTGCACTGCCTGGCTTCATCACTGAATACGCCCTTCAGAACATAGCCGGAGGGGACATTCAGCTTTACAGCCACCTTTTCCCCCTCCTTCGCGGTATTGTAATTTATCACACTGCCGTCAGGAGCTGTGTATGACATTTCTTTGGTATTCCCAAGGTCTATGCTCTGGGAGGTATCAACTCTGATGATGTAATGGATGGAGCTTTCCAGCGTTTCAGCGGCTGCGGTTTTCTCAAGGGTTCCGTCATTATTAATTACTTGTTTTACGATACTGCCATCCGTGCCGGCCTCCGCCTTCCAGATGATAAGAGATACGTTGTCGGGGCTGCCTGCGAAAGCTACAGCTGCTTCCTTTCCCGCGGACAGGGTGCCCTCGGCCACCACGTCGACCTTTGCACCGTTTTCCGTCTTTATCTCAACAGAAGAATCCATTCCGCTGCCTTTAACATCCCCGGCAACTCTGGCGCTTACCTTCGTACCGTCCCCGGAGGCTTCCAGCTGGAGTCCGCTCGGATCCTTTGTGCTGTCTTTGTTTTCCGTATTGATACCGCCGCCGACATTGACATTTACAGACG
>JHWU01000037.1 GCA_000622025.1 Lachnospiraceae bacterium AD3010
AAGCGAATGACATTTATGCTTGACTCTTTTTCTACAACAGCGTAATCAAGGCTGATCTTATCCAGAGATCCATATGATTTATACAACTTATGATAATCAGATGTTCCCAGCAATTTCCGGCTTTTCTCGAGCATATATGAAAGCTTAAAGGCAAACACTCCACCGTTCCATAGCGCACCTTCTGATATATACTTTTTAGCAAGTATTTCGTCCGGTTTTTCCTTAAAAGAATCAACTGCGGATATTTGATCTTTACTCTTAGGTATAATGTATCCGTACTTTGCGCTGGGATAAGTAGGCTCAATACCCATAAGTGTTATCTTTGCCTTATCCACATTCTCGCTCATAAAACGAAGGGTATTGAAATAGTCAGCCTCAACATATGGATCTACCGGACATACAATAACCGGTTCTGAATCCTCAATCTTCTGGATATCATGTAAATAGCTTACTGCTAAAGCTATGGCTGGAAATGTGTCCCTTCTGCAAGGCTCAATTGAAATACCTACATCATCCCCAAGCTGATTCCTGATCTGTGGGATCTGGGATTCGGATGTGGCAATGGTAACAGTAGCTGAGGGTGATGCCTCTTTTATCATCCTGTACATCCGCTGCACCATCGACTCTTTATTTGCTGACCCCGGGACAGAAAATATCTTCAGAAACTGTTTACTTCTTACATCATTTGATAACGGCCACAGCCTCTTTCCGCTGCCACCGGATAATAGAATTATGTTCATTACCTTTTACCCTCAATCACTATACCCCTTATACCACTCAGCAAATGCTCTCAAACCTTCTCTGATCCCAATCTCCGGCTTAAAGCCATAGTCCTCTTCAAGCCCCTTGCTATCAGCGAATGTTACCGGAACATCTCCTGCCTGCATCCCAACAAGTTCTCTGTGTCCTTCAAAATCATAATTATCAGGAAGAACCTCTGCTCTAACTAACTCTTCTTGTAACGTGTTTATAAAATCTAATAAATTCTCCGGTGTCCCCCCGCCAATGTTATAGACATAATAAGGAGGTATAGGTAATCCATCTTCGCCATTGTTTTTTTGTGGTGCTCCCTGCATAACCCTGAAAACACCTTCCACAATGTCATCAATATATGTGAAATCTCGTTTGCAATTACCATAGTTGAATATTTGTATGGAATCACCTTTTACAAGCTTTTGAGTTGCAGAGTAATAAAACATATCAGGTCTCCCAGCCGGACCATAAACGGTGAAGAATCTCAACCCTGTGCTCGGGATGTTATATAATTTTGAATAACTATATGCCAATAATTCATCACTTTTCTTCGTGGCCGCATAGAGTGATACGGGGTTATCTACCCTATCATCTGTGCTGAACGGAATCTTCTTGTTTCCGCCGTAAACAGATGAAGAACTCGCATAGACTAAATGCTCTACAGAATAATGTCTGCAAGCCTCTAATATATTGAAAAAACCTAGTCACGAACCACCAGCCCTGCTGGTGGTTTGATGTTGGCCCTACTGGGCCAATGTTACTGTTCCGCCTAAAGGCGGTCCGGCAAACCTTTGCCTGTTACTGGTGACCGCTTAAAAGCGGTTCGCTACTTCTCTCCTTCCATTCTGTCTCTCTCGTACTGTTCAGCTATATACTTTACGATAGTCTCTTCGTTTACTTTGCCGATTGTCTCGCAATAGTATCCTCTTGCCCAAAAATGTCGATTTTATTTCTCCCGCTACTCTAGGTGACGATCGAATATCATCAGTGCACTTTTACCCTTTATTCTTCCGATAGTTTTTGATATGCTCACTTTCGGTGGTATAGATACATACATGTGAACATGATCTGGCATCGTTGCTGCCTTGACTATAGTCACCTCTTCCATTCTGCATACTTTCCCAAGTATTTCCCCTACTTCCTTTCGAAGCTTTCCAAACAGTGCTTTCCGACGGTACTTTGGAATAAACACTATGTGATACGTGCAATTGTACCTACTATGTGCTAAACTTTGATCATCCATTTCGGATACCTCCGTTATACATATTGTGCGGTTTGCCAGACCTACACTTATTGTATCACGGGGGTTCTTTTTTTCTGTTACTCCGCTCACCGCCTCCAGCATCGTTAAGTCTCCCAAGCTCCGCTTGGGGGTTTATACTGTTTCACTAAGATGGTTTTATTTTTTAGCTCTATTTTTGTTTTCATGAATAAACCCTCGTCAATCTGACAATATAATTAGTTGGATTGGTTCGTCAGATTGACGTATGGTTATACCACTCTTATCAATGTGATACATCAGTTTTTAGCATCTATCTTTTTCAACACATCCGAAAAACTACTGCTCCTTCCATCAATAGCATCTTGAAAGTCGTCAATAGCACCTGCTCCCTGATAACATCTCTTCTGTGCCTTTTTCCCTGTTTTCTTGTTCTCTGCTTCAAGTATCACTGCGTCATCTATCCATACAAGCTCATCATCTTCCTTTTCTGAGTCCCAGTATGGATTCTTTTTTGCACCATTCTTTACATAAAATCCGCCATTAATCTGCTTAATACGAACTATATAATCATCGTTCTCGTAAACATCTGATTTCTTATTTTCCTTCACATGTTTTAGCTCTTTGCCCATGTTCTCACCTCTTTCTAACCATAAAGACTTATATTACCCCATCATATACTCTGCGTTTCAACCTTCTGAGCCTTCTTCTTTGGTATACATCCGAATAACCTAAGTGACCTTTCTGACATATTTTTATTTTCATTTTCACTATCATGACCCTCGCAAATCTGATCAACGAATTAGTTGGATTGGTTCGTCAGATTTACGCATGGTCATTGTCAAAAAGTAACATTCAACAAACTACATTTTCTCAAGACAACCATTTGCTCTTTTATTTCTAATTCCGAGTTTATGGTTGTCCCTATCTGGCTTATAATTTTCTTTAAAACGTCAAATAGCCCTAAATGAGACTTTGGATCTCACAAGGGCATTTGACTTTCCTCCTGTTATATTCCCCGTCTTCTTTTTGTTTGGATCAAAATAGAATTCTCAAGAAACCTGTTCCATTTTGCGAGACCTTCCGATGCCCACCGGACGCTTCTCTCGACCCATATGGGGTTTTTAGGAGAAATGTCAAATCATGGATCATCCCCCAGTCCGCATAATTACTGGATTCTTCGGGGTTGACCCTATTATCTCTCTATCTCCGGCCATGATTACTGTTTTCATGGCTCACTGCCTTCGTTAAGATTCTCATAATAATTGTTTTCTCTTAACCACTCATCATATGCTTCAGCTGCCGCACATTCGTCAATATAATTCTCAAGATAATTGCAAACCGCAATTATGAAATCACTATCCCTTCTCTTGGTTTTTAACCGTTCTAACTCGATTTGTGCACTAGTATTACCATCACTTACTGTAACTCGTTTTAATAAGCTCCATATTCTATCTGGATCTCCGCCAACGGATAGCATACCTGCCATTTTTATAACGAATGCCGCATAGTCATCCTGTTTTATCTCACCGGGTATCTTCTTTTCATATGTATGGATAAAATGGTCATCTGACCTGACAACTACAACCCCATCTTTCTTTGCTCTTTTAGCATTAATAGTGTTTATATCACTTATAAACTGAGACATTTTCCGGTGAACTTCACCGGTACCCCAAGCCGTGCCCTCTATCCAATCCTCTTCGTTATATATGAATGCGTTGACAATCTGATCATTATCATTGACTGCTGGTACCATTCCCGCTATCTCAAGCAGCCTATCTTTGTATTCCGCATCGAAATTGAAAGTCCTAATGGTATCATATGCTCTAATCGTATCTAACTGTGTTGCAAAACCACGACCATTATTGATGCAACACGTTACAACGTTTAATTGCCTTTTAAACTCATCAGGTGTCAATCTTGTAAAATGATTGAGATATTCGATAGATCGTTGCAGAGAAAAGTTCTCGTTATCTTTAATTAGCATGCTTTCCTTTTGTCTACGGAAAGAAATTACAGGATTTTCTCCATGGCACTTGTCTATGACAGCATCCTTACCAAAAACACGAACTAAATTAGTAACCTGACTTATATGTGAACTTTCATCATGATAGAAGATTGTGACTTTTGCCTTCTTATTACCAATTATCTCTTCTAATAGCTCTTTATCCGTTGGATCTAAAGAGTGGCCAAAGACAAAGACATTTAATCTATCAGCACCCAGATGTTTTTTATACTCAATACCAGTTCCTTTTATAATCCTTTGGAAGTATTTTCTGAAGGATATGAAATCAGTCCTATCCTTAATTTCCTCATCTTCTAAGTATTCATCAATGCCTAAGATGATATGATTAGAATCCCTATAATCCTCTGCATCTAAGCTCTCCCTGTCTTTTGGAAACTCAACACCATTTAAGTGTGCTTTACCATGAACATAGTCAACCTTTCTAAATCTGCTGTACACACGTTCATATGTATTTGAATAATTGAGGCTGATAATAAGATCAGGTCTTAAACTTCCGATTTCTTCACAGAAGTACTTGCTTTCAATTTTATTAATAATTTCTGTTACATACATTTCAAATACACATAACAGCCTATAAAAATTCTCGTGAAATAATTTTATGTCAGATGAACTATTCTCACTATCAAACAAAAACGATAATGAATCGAATTCTCTTTCAATCATTTTATCTAATTCAGTGTCTTTACCATAAACTTTTCTTTCTATGTATCTAACAATTTTCGATATTTCCTGCTCAAAATCAACCCAGTTTTCACCAGAAATAAGATGTTCCTTGTGCTTTTCTTGAATAAATGACAATAAATGATTATCAGAACCGAGGACAGTTAAAATCTTTTCTCTAACTATATCAACATCCTCTTTGGGAACAAGCTCATATACCTTCGATGATTTGTAATCATCTGAAATGAATTCAAGAAAATCCGTATACTTAGTCGGCAACCCATGAGCTATATCAAAACCATTACCGATAACAAGAACTGTTTTTGTCTTTTCCATTTTATACGTATATTTCATCTAATCCTGTAAACGTAAACCTACCCCAAATCGGTAAGAGAATTCTCTAAAGTGACAAAATATTATCTTTACGGGCGATCCTGATGATTCCGTCAACGGATGTATCTGGCTGTCCTTCTGCTGAACATTTTATTCTTGTGGTAAAGATAAGCACAGACTAAAAGTTTAACACTAATACCTTCACGATGGATTGCATTAACCACATTCAAAGCTTATTCATCTTCATCTGAAACAGCCTTTTTGATCTGTTTATAAAACTCGGTCTCTTGATCATATTCAATGAATCTCATGATTTGGTCGCCAAAAGTCACATAAACAAAAGTGACTTGGCTATATATTTTCTGTACTTTGACAAATGAAAATAGCCCATGCTCAAATAGCCCTGAGAGCTTGAGGGAAGATATATTTGCTTTATAATCTGGGTGCTTATCCCTCAAATGCTCTACACTTTTCCAAGCCTTCCGAGTATAACCACAACTTTGAGAAGTTTAAGGCCAACAGCTTGAAGCCGAAGCGTATCTTTGTCTTCAGCTTTCCTCTGACCGGCAAATCATCTACATGGTATTTCCGCCTCAGTATGGACGGGATGGTCTCAACCCCATTCCGGAACCTCGCTATGAAAGCTTTGAATTCATTATTCTGATCAAAGGCAAGTTCGGTAGCTCGTCTCCATGATGTTAACAGAATGTTCACCACAGCAGTATTTATTTTGATACTGGCAAGACATTCTTTCTGATGCGGACAGCCTTCGCAGCAGGAGCGCGGGAATGAAGCCCGGATTGAATTACTCTGCAATACGATGCAGGTTATATGACGCCTAAAATACTTTTGGCGTTCGAATCATTTCATATCCACTTTTTCTTCACTTTATTTATGCCGTAATCCAAAAAACCCTTATAAGAATATCCATTCTCCAAGAACTTAATTATGTCGTCAACAGACTTGCTAAAAACAAGGTTCATAATAACCATAATCACCAACACTCGTAGCCCATACTCCAACTTATAGCAGGGAATAAATCTTATCATGGCGACTGTGCCAATAACAACTATAAAAACTTCCATAACCCTTAGTAACGGATGAATAGGTGGTGTGTGCTCAATTACAAATAATACTTCGTATTCATCATCTAATCCGTACTTTTGTGCCACGTCCTTCAGGGTTTTTCTTCTGATTTGCTGTCTCATTATTTCCATGTAATCATAGACATTTATATCCTGTCCGTTTAATAAGTCTTTGGATTCACCGTTCTTATCATCGCCTATCCATACGCCCTTCAGTATGCCGCGTGTAAAAACCATAATGTCAATCTGTGCCAGAATTATACATGAAATGAGTAATACAAAACCAATGATAACGAAAATAGGTCTTCCAATTAAATAACCGAAAATATATAGAACCAGGCCTAATAATCCTGTGGCCTCAACCGCTACAACAAATGGCTTCTCAAGAGGATGGCGCCTAATCTTTCTTTGTTCTTCTTTTATACTTTTTTTATATTCCTTCTTTAGGTCCAGAAAAATTGCTCTGGATTTTCTAAATATCTTATAACGATCAACCAACTCAGACCAGATCATACATTAATCTCCATAATTATGTTTTATCATCAAAAACCTCACTATGAAGAACTCTGTTTCGTTCGTCCCTCATTTGAAGGATCTCATTGGCAAAAAATCCGGCCTCTTCTTCTTTATCTGTTTCTGTAATTCCTATACTTCCCTGCAATCCTTCTATTTTCAATAGTTCGTCTGTATGGAGAACAATATGACCTAATTCATGTGCCATCAGATTTCTGATTTTTGAAACTGCACTTTTGTTAAAAGTACCATCCTCATTGGTAACCCTTTGAGCTAAAGACTTGGGTAAATTTATTACGAATGCATTGTTGATTTTTATTACCCGCGCTTCCTCTTCTGATGATGTTTCAATATAGTCAATATCAATATGTGCCCTTCCTTCTTTGGCCATAATCATTAAATGATTATATTCTTCCATAAGTTCTTCTGATATCTCATTTCCATTTTTAGTTTTTTCCCGTATTTTCTGTGAAAGTTTTCTACACTCTTCTTTGTAATGTTGGGAAACGATTTCTTTTATCATTAACTGACACGCATATGTGGCATGAATAAAATGATATCTATCAGATGCCTTTATTATATTTCCGGCTTTATTCCGGATCTCATTTCTGCGTTTTGACTCAAGCATTATATTATCTCCACTTTTGATTAATAATGGATGTCAACAAGGCGACATAATCCGTGTGAAGGTCATTTCCTACTCGCCCAATAATCCGGCAGTCAAACATTCCTCTGATATAGGCTATTTTTTCCGAATCCGTTTTATACCCGGTATACTCTTCAATTATCTGATCTGCCTCTTCAAAAGTGATTGCCAGCTCTATGAGAGTTTGAATTTTTTTCCTTTCCATACTGATCCCTGTGTGATGTACTAATAACTAAATACACCACGCTTCCTTTCTTCTAAATAAACTACCTTCACCACTCCCACTCGTATTCAAACCGTTCTATATCTTCCTCAACAAGCTCTGAGCCTATCTGTACCTCAATAATATGAAGATTCCCTTTAACTGCCTCTACTCCGTGTTTTTGACCCGCAGCTATCATTACCGTATCACCCACGCTGACTTCCCGGCGTTTATCATCAATAACAAGCACTCCGAAGCCTTCTGTGAATGTCCATATTTCTGTTCGCTTACTATGCCTTTGATAGGATAGATGCTTGCCCTCATTGATCACCAGCTCTTTTACCAGACTGTTGCTCTCATCCTTATGGATCTTGTAGTCTAAAACTCTGTATTCACCCCATCCCCGTCTCTCATACATCGGTCTGCTGTCCGAAACGTATTCTTTCAGATAGCTGCTCTGATGCTTATCCGATACCAGTATCCCATCAGGGGTTGCTGCAACAACAGCATTATTTACACCCAGCACAACCATTGGGATCTCAAGCTCATTGATCACGTGCGTGTTGGAACATTTGTCGGCGTTTACCTTTCCACTAACCTTCTGTTCCATAGCTTCCGTGAGAGTATTCCAGGTTCCGAGGTCTTTCCATTGACCTGAAAAGCGAATGACATTTATGCTTGACTCTTTTTCTACAACAGCGTAATCAAGGCTGATCTTATCCAGAGATCCATATGATTTATACAACTTATGA
>JHWU01000038.1 GCA_000622025.1 Lachnospiraceae bacterium AD3010
AGGAAACGTCTTCTGCAGGTTATGATCATATCCCTCATAGATCTGTTTATAGCCTATGAGATAAATAAGATTTCATACGTATACCGCCATTTCAGCGGAAACAGCATCATACGGATAATAAAGACCTTAAATCATCTTAATCTTGCTGTGAACAGAATGATCCCCAGCCTCCATCCTATTGATATCGCTGCAGGTATCGTCGGGGCGGTGATCATAAAAATGATCATCAAATTGCAAAAGTCAAGCACTTTTTTCTCTGGTGGGGGTGATTACGGATTATTTGCCCATTGTGAAAGAAAAAAGGATGAGAACGGACAATATATAACCTTCGGGAATCAGCGTATTGATCCAACAAGAACGCACTTAAACTACAATATGTGTCCCGATGGAGGGGAACAAAGGGAAAGACTTGAAGTGAGACTTTCTGACCCGAATGTGAAATGCATGAACCGTGCGGATGTGGTTGTTTATGGAAGCAGGTGTGTAACACTTCCTACACATGCGCCCATAGAAAACTTATATGATGAAGAGCAAATAAAAAGGCTTTTGCATGAAATCAAGGAAGCAGACGCAATTGTCATTGGAGCAGGAGCGGGACTATCAACATCTGCTGGCTTAACATATAGCGGCAAGCGTTTTGAAAAAAACTTCTATGACTTTGCCAAAAGATTTGGAATAAGAGATATGTATTCAGGTGGTTTCTATCCGTTTCCGAGCGAAGAAATACGCTGGGCCTGGTGGGCGAGACATATTTATTTTAACAGATATATTGATGCTCCAAAGCCAGTGTATAGGGATCTTCTTAAGATGGTTTTCGATAAGGATTATTTTGTTATCACAACAAATGTAGATCACCAGTTTCAAAGAGCCGGTTTTGACAAGAAAAGACTGTTCTATACTCAGGGTGATTATGGTTTGTTTCAGAGCGTGAATCCTGCTATTCAGAAAACCTTTGATAATGAAGAGTGGGTAATGAAAGCTATGGAAGCACAAGGTTTTGTAAGAGATGATCAGGGAGTATTTCAGGTACCGATTGATGGTAAGCTACTGATGGAAATTCGTTCTGAGCTGATTCCAAAGTGTCCTGATGACGGCTCTGATATGACTATGAATTTGAGAGCTGATGATTCTTTTGTCGAAGATGAAGGATGGCATAGGGCATCTGCAGCATATTCTGATTTTATTCGCAGACATGAGAATCTTCATGTTCTTTATCTTGAACTTGGAGTGGGAGCCAACACCCCTGTTATAATAAAGTATCCGTTCTGGCAGATGACGCTGGCAAATGAAAAAGCGGTATATGCCTGCTTAAATTATGGTGAATCATTCTGCCCAGAGGAAATTGCAGATAGAAGTATATGCATTGATGGTGATATAGGAGAAGTAAATAAACTACAATAAAGGCAGTACAGCCTTACTAAATCGATTTAATTGCCGGCATGACATTTATCCTGACAGACCAGGCGATGAGATACCGGATAGGAGAAAAAATCCCAGGGATGAGGAATAATAATCCTGGTTAAAGTTACTAAAAGGAAAGCGACATGTGCTTTCCTTTTTTGATACAATAAGAATAGTGAAATCGGGTGAGGAGGAAATTAAGATGGCTGAATTCTATGAACCAATGCTCTATATGTCTACACCAGAACATCCTAATACCATGGGAGCGTACATCGTGGTGAAGGAGCCTATTGATGGAGATATCCTTCGAAACGCAGTGGAAGATCTAAGGGCAAGATTTCCATACTTTTATGTCAAGGTAGTTTCTTTTGAAAATGATCTGATCGTAGAGGATAATTCGCTTCCTATGACGGTGCGAAACACCTGGGAGCCAATCAAACTGAATTCAAAGGAATCGAATTTTCACCTGGCAGCTTGGAAGTTTGAAGGAAGGAAACTGGCTTTTGAGATTTCGCATTCCCTGACGGATGGAGCAGGTGTTTTACCATATATGAAGAGTACACTGTTTTTATATCTGTCACGCAGGTATGGCATGTCTTTTGAAACAGAAGGATTTCGACTTCCAGGGGATACGATACCGATTTCGGAGACAGGAAATCCCTTTGAGGAACTTGATATAGATGGGGCAGAAGAACCTATGTATACCAGGAAGGCAATAACAGATTTCTACAGATTCAGTGAAGGGACGCACAATGATCCGTTTGCGACATTTGTTAAGATACCGGAGTCGCAGATGATGCAGTATTGCAGGGATTATGACGGTAGTCCCAACACTTTTTTGGCGGTGATGTTTGCAAGGGCAGTTCGACACTATGATCCTGATAGTGATAAGACAGTCAGCGTTTCCATAGCCATAGATCACAAGGCCATGATTGGTAATCACGACAATTACCGCATGTTTGCTAATGCTCTTGAACTGGAGTTTACTAAAGACAGGTCTTTGGAGGATATTGCCAGGAACTGCACTATGGCCCGGGGCCAGGTAATGCTGCAGGCGTCTCCAGAGAATTCCCTTTGGGCGATGAAGCAGAGGAAGGCAACATATGTCAAACTGAGTCAGGTGCCGCTGGATACGAAACTTGGTATGATTGCCAAATCAGCAGGAAGTCTCAGGTGGAGTATTGCAATATCCTATGCTGACAGCAGATCTTTTGGCCCGCTTGATCCATATATTGATGAACTGTATTTGTTGTCAGAACCAGGTGTAACGGACGTTGTATGTGAGGTTGCCTGCATCAATCACTATTTCTTTTTATGCATCGCACGGACCTTTCCTTCTGAAAAGTTTACGAAGGTATTCCTGGATGAGCTGTCAAAGGTAGGGATCGATTATGAAGTTACAGGTACAGAACCATTTCACCTGTGTGGGATGGAAGAATACAGGAAATAAGCCATGGTTGGATCCGAAACTACTGAAGCACAATTGGTTTGAAACACGGAACTGAATCAAAAATCCTGAAGATTAGAAAATATGGCTTTTGATGGAAACTCTTTTTTTGATATATTTAGTAAAAAGGTGTTCGAAATAAAAGAGATGATTATGGTACATCATTTAATCCATACTGAGACTATAAGGAAGAAAATAAGAAGTTATGGAAAAACTGGGAGCAGAGCAAGAGTATGAAGTGTTCAAGCAGGAGAATTAGCAGGATTTTATCAATACTGTTGGGAGTTTCAATGATGTTTTCGTTATTTGGATGCGGAATGCAGAAACTGGATGGTGATGGCATGGTATATAAACCTGCGTATGTCAGTATATCACAGGATGAAGCCAAGCTTATGATGAAGGATGAAGATGGTCACGTTATTGTTGATGTGCGTAGAGCTGATGAATACGCACAGGGGCATATCCCAGGAGCTATACTGATTCCTAATGAGAGTATTACCGATACTCCGCCGGAAGAGTTAACGGACAAAAATCAGATTATACTGGTTTATTGCCGCACCGGCAGAAGAAGCAAGGAGGCATCGCAAAAGCTGGCAGATATGGGATATGTGAATGTCTATGAGTTCGGTGGAATAGAGGACTGGACCGGAGAAATCGTTACGGAAGAGGCAAGTGATAATGTCGGTGGTGAGAAAGCAAAACTTAGCTTTGAGTCTTTTGATGGAGGCGGTCCCGATTTTAATGTATTGATCGCTGACGAAGGCATTGTTTCTTATGAAACTGAGGTGAAATATCATAGCTCTGACCATGGGGAAATGAACGGCTCCGGTTTTGATAAGATCATAACTTTTACCGGAATAAAACCGGGTGAGACGACGGTGGTTGTAGAGGAAAGGTCACCTATAGCTGATAATCTTGATCACAAATACAGAGTGACAGTGGATGAAGAGCTTAATGTACAGTTTGAGCTGCTGTCTGTAAAAGATATAAACGGAGATGCAGGTGAAAGTATGCTTCTAGTGATTGACGGTGAAGAATACCCGGTTGAATGGGAAGAAAATGAGTCGGTAGAAGCATTGAAGGAGCTGTGTCCGCTGACTGTGAAGATGTCTATGTACGGTGGATTTGAGCAGGTTGGATCCCTTGGTGAAAGCCTGCTGAGAAATGATGAACAGATCACGACCGGATATGGAGATATCGTCCTGTATTCCGGGAACCAGATTGTAGTCTTTTATGGATCAAACAGCTGGGAATATACGAGGCTTGGTCATATCGACATGACACAAGAGGAATTAACCGAGCTGCTGGGAAATGGCGATGTGGAGATTACTCTCGAGTAGGGAATAGGTAAGAGGTGCCAGATGAAATACAGAGAGAACAGAAGAACCGGAGATAAGATCAGTGAGATAGGCATGAGAAGTCTGAGGAAGAGCTTGATTACAGTATCATCGGAACTTTTGCACCGCCGGAAGCAAGCGGTAAGTGTGTATATTGCAATCACTGTGAGCCTTGTCCGGCAGGAATAGATATCGGGGCGGTTAATAAGTTCTATGATCTTGCCTATATCGGCGATGATATGGCAAAAGAGCATTACCGAGCACTTGAAAAGAATGCTTCAGATTGTATCAGCTGCGGACATTGTAACAGCAGATGCCAGTTTTCAGTAAATCAGATGAGCAGGATGCAGGAGATAAAGGAGTATTTTGATAATGGAGCTTTATGACGGAAGACCGGATAGTACAGACGGCAGACTGCCAAGGGAGATAAGGACATATGATTTTCTCGATAGTCTTGGCATTGAATACAAGCGTACAGATCACGAGCCTGCAAACAATATGGAAGTATTGACTCGGATAGGATCAGCAGAGGAAGCTATCTGAGAGATATCACGTCGATTGCCGGAGTAAGCAGCCTTACGTTCCATAAGCCGATCACATTCTTTGTGGGTGAGAACGGCAGTGGTAAGTCAACACTGCTTGAGGCGATAGCTGAAAGAGAGGTTTTATGGAAGTAGAGAAGATATATTTTGATATGGACGGCGTTCTTGCTGATTTCGAGCGTGGGGTTAAGGAAATCTGTGGATTGACACCGCCTTCGCAGAATGCAAAGCATCATAAGCCTGGTGAGGATGATGAAATGTGGAAAGCTATTAAGGCTTGTCCGCATTTTTACGATTATCTTGAGCTGATGCCAGGGGCGAAGGAAATGTTTGATACTGTATATGAAAAGTATGGCGATAAATGCGAGATACTTACTGGGATACCGAAGCCACGCAGGGAGATCGTGAATGCAGCTGATGATAAGAGGATCTGGACTAAAAGGCTGTTGTCGGATGATGTTATCGTGAATATAGTGTTCCGAGAGGAGAAGCCTCAGTATTGTACCGGGGAAGGCTGCATCCTGATCGACGATATGGAGCGGAATATCAAAGAGTGGAATGAGATGGGCGGAACCGGTATTGTAAATGTGAGTTCGGAAGATACCATGAACAGGCTGAAGGAGCTTGGCATCTTATAGAACTTCTGGACACAATGTCCAAAAGTAAGAAAGGATTTAGGAGTATGAATACATTTATTTGCTATGAGCGTTGCACAACCTGCAAGAAGGCACAGAAGTGGCTGGATACCAAAGGCGTGGAGTATAAGATTCGCCCGATCAAGGAAAAGAACCCTACTGCAGCGGAGCTGACTAAATGGATCAAGAAAAGTGGGAAGGAAGCGCGTAAGTTCTTTAACACCAGCGGACAGCTGTATCGGGAGATGGGACTCTCGGAAAAACTCAAAGATATGTCCGAACAGGAGATGATCGACATGCTTGCCACAGATGGAATGCTGGTTAAAAGACCTTTGCTTATCACAGATAGCGATGTTCTGGTAGGATTCAAGGAAGCGGAGTGGGAAAAAACGGTTTTATGAGAACAAGAGAGGAAGCGCTTAGCTACGGGCTTTCATTTCCAGATACTTATCAGGATGCACCGTTTCATGATGACAACTGGCAGCTTGTAAGGTATAAGGGGAATAAGAAAGCTTTCCTTTGGACATATGAGAGAGATGGATTTATAAATCTTAACGTAAAAGTGGAACCGGATAAGGCAAGGTTTCTATGGGGGTTATCAGAACCACATACTTTGCTATCCCGATGCTTCCCTCTACAAAAAAATCCGCACCTTTAACAAGACCTGCAAAACCGATAAACAGACCAAAAAAAAACACAATTAACATGACTCTTTCCTCCGCAATTAACCGGCTGATCCGACAGATGTTGTATGAGCGTTCTAGTTCGGAACCGGATTTTAAAATGCAAAATAAACCTGTCCTTAAGACAGGCTTAGGGAAACAGAGGAACTACCTCATGCCGTCTGAATTGTGGATATATCTGATAGTGACTTTTTGAGCCTGATTTTCAGGCTCTGAAAGAATTGATAATAAGATTATTGAAAACAATGACAATAATGACAACAGAATAGTCACTATGGTTTTCGATAACAGCTTATTTACAGAAGACCTATCGCATGAATCGTTTTTGGTGAAAAGCCAGCTTTCAATAAAAGAAATACCTTTTTGACAGGATTCTATTTTAATAAACGATGTACTTACCGGCAGACACTGACTCTCACAATTCTGATCAATATTGCCTGCCATGCGGAATAATCTGCTGCTGTTTTCCGAAAGCATCGCAAGCAACAACAGTATAGCGCACATTATGATGAGTAATTTATTACCCTGTCTGTATTTTGTCTCAGAATTCATTTTTTTAAGAATCTCATATTTCCGGATCGTTCCTGCAATCCCTCTCCGAAATATTATATTCCTCAATTGCGGTTTGTCAAAAAGGTTGGGTTTTTCTTGACTGTGGTCTATACCGTGATATATACTTAAATTGAAAGGAAGGTGATCATTATGATGACTGCAAAGGTTTTTGAAAATGGAAGGAGTCAGGCAATAAGACTTCCGAAGGAATGTCGTTTTTCATCAGATGAGGTGATGGTGAATAAGATTGGTGAAATTGTGATCCTGCTTCCTAAGCAGAGTAAATGGGATTCTTTTATGAGAGCAATAGATATGTTCTCTGATGATTTCATGGCTGATGGAAGAGCAA
Organism: Lachnospiraceae bacterium AD3010; assembly: GCA_000622025.1. Lineage (GTDB taxonomy): Bacteria > Bacillota > Clostridia > Lachnospirales > Lachnospiraceae > NK4A144. The sequence continues at coordinate 6,947 of JHWU01000038.1, forward strand.
CAGATATTAGTCAGGAGCGTGAAGCACTATGAGATATATGCTTGATACAAACATCTGTATCTACGCGATCAAGCATAAGCCGGAGAGGGTGTTTCAGAAATTACAGGAAGTTGATCCTGAAGATGTATGTGTATCTTCGGTTACATATGCAGAACTTGTGCATGGGGTAGAAAAAAGTGCAGCCGTAGAAAAAAACAAGCTGGCACTTTTTATGCTTCTTGCAAATATAGAGATTTTAAATTTTGATGTAGATGCAGCGAACTGTTACGGAAAGATCAGGGCAGATCTTGAAAAGAAAGGTACGCCGATTGGACCTCTTGATATGATGATCGCCGGTCATGCGATGTCAATGGGGTATACTGTAGTAACGAACAATGTGAAAGAGTTCACAAGAGTCCCGTATCTGAAAATAGAGAACTGGGCTGAGTGAAGTATCTATTCAGAACCCTTCGGATTCTGAATAGATACTGCGCATTCGGCTAATTAAATCGTGCTTCGCACGATGAGCCGAATGCCATAATGCCTTG
>JHWU01000039.1 GCA_000622025.1 Lachnospiraceae bacterium AD3010
GCGGTAAGAGTCAGGGTCTTTCCCTTTACTATGGACGCACTGCTCGTATTAAGCTTTACCCCGGTCACAGGTATGGTTACCGTCACCTTGCAGACCGCGGTCTTCTTTCCGTCATTGGTGGTTACCGTGATATTTGCCGTGCCCGGTGCAACAGCTGTTACCACACCCTTTGAATTTACCGTTGCGACATTCGTATTACTGCTGCTCCAGGTCACTGCCTTATTCGTGGCATTTGAAGGTGCCACTGTGGCGGTAAGGGTCAGAGTCTTACCCTTTACAATGGTAGCTGTGGTCTTATTGAGTGTCACTTTGGTAACATTCACCGTGGGATTTCTTTTTATCGTAACATTGCATACAAGTCCGTCTTCAATGTAGTTAGCTTTGTCCGCTGCGATGTAATTCGCTGAAACGGTAACAGGCTCATTCACATTCAGACCCCTGTCCTTATCTGCATCAGACCATTGCCAGCCTGAAGGAAGGGCTACCTTTGATACCTTATCATTCTGATTAGCTGTCTCGATATTTTCCTGCGGTCTGTTTGCGGGATAATCTGCTTTTTCTATACTGAAGCATCCCGACTTCACATTAACCGTATAGTTCGGGTTGCTCCCGGGCGTTACCGTAATATCATAGTTTCCTACATTCTGCCCTGCTGCGCGGCTCAGTGAATAATTGATCGCATCCCCTGCCGCAGCTCCGGTCACCGTAGCGGTCAATGCCGGATCTGTAGAAGCATTATTATCATAAGTCTTTGTCTTGTTATTTGCGCTGACAGTAATAGACTTCGGCGTAATGCTGAAGGTTCCGCTCTTTGCAGTCACAGCATAGTTCGGATTCTCGTCCAGAGTCACCGTAATCTCATAATTTCCCGCGTTCTGCCCCGCTTTGCGGCTAAGTGAATAATTGATAATATCCCCCATCAAAGCCCCGGTCACCGTAGCGGTCAATTTCGGGTCTGTGGAAGTATCTTTATCATAAACCTTCGACTTGTTATCTGCCTTGACAGTAACGGCTATCGGAGCAATGGTATATTCCAGGCTTGCGGTGGCCGCTCCCAGAGTGATCTTTGCGATATAGGTTCCGGCTCCGGAAGGAGCGGAATTAAGCTTGGTCGTTCCTTTGTAATAGGAGATCGCCGGAGTCCCGAGGACGTCCGTATCCCCGCTTATGGATGCAGTCACAGCCTTACCGTCCCCGTAGGTTTCATGGGCCGGCCGAAGAATAGTGATCATTGCTTTATGATCCGTCAGCGGACAATTCCCGTCAGTATTGGCACAGGTCGCCGTGATCGTCGCACCGCTTGCGGAATAGGTGAAACTGTGGGTATGCAGTGTTTCAAATACCGCTGAGATCGTCACATTGCCTGTGGGCATAGTAAGTGTCGTGCCGTCCAGAGCCGATCTCGTAATATCTTCGCCTCTTGCATTCGTCACGCAATAACCTCTGAACGCCTTGCCCGACGGAGTAGTATTACCGAGAGTCAGGCTCACTTTTTCGCCCGCGCCCGCGTAAAGCACATTTTTGTATTTGATACCCGTTCCGTAGCTTGTGATACCGCTCACATCGTAAGTGGTGACAGTTCCTGCATTGGCCACGGTCGTATTTTCGCCCGCGGTAATGCTGTATGCCCGTTTGCCCTGTTCGCTGCCGAGAGCAGCGGTGTAGTAGCAGTTTGCATTGCCGGGCATCGTCCAGTTGCGGGCGAAGGTGGCTCCGGTGTTGACCGCGTCAGCGTCGGCCGCCGGGGCATAGAGGCTGTTGAGAATGGTGAGCGAGCCTTTGGATTTCGTCCAGCCCACGAAGCCGCCGCAGTCGGTGGTGGCGGTACTGCCGGCGCTGACGATCCTGCCGTCGAACACGCAGCCCTCGATGGTCAGGCGGGCGTCGTTGCTATCGACCTTGATGCCGACAAATCCGCCGTGGGTGCCGTCGCCGCTCTTGCTGCTTTCAATGGTGACGCTGACACGGCAGTTGCGGATAATGACGGTGCCGTACTGTTCGCCGATGACGCCGGCAGCAAACTGGGACGAGGTGGCGATGGTGCCGGCCACATGGAGATTCTCGATCACGCAGCCGCCGTCGGCGTAGCGGAATGGGGCGGCGTAATCTTCGCCGGCGTCGTAGCGAACGGTCAGCGTTTTGCCTTTGCCGTCAAATGTACCGCAGAAGTGGTTGTCTGAGCTGCCTGCCATTCCCGTAACGGTAATATCATCGCCAAGCACAACTGTCTTGCCCAAAAAACGGTTGTAGGTTTCGTTGTCCTGTAAGCACTCGCAGAAAATTTCCCAGCCCACAGCGTCATGGATCGTGTAGGTGTCGCCGCTTTGGGAAAAGTGAGTTGCATTTGGCGTTTTGGTATAAACAGCGGTATATGTAGCGGGACCCGTTACGCTTGTTATAGAGGGCGACCAGCCTTTGAACGTATAGCTGTACTTCCCGTCGCTTGCCTTTGTGGGCGTTGCGCCGCTGTAAGAAGGTGTTGTGCCATATGGAACGTTTTCTTCTGTATAAATTGTAGTACCGTCGCTGTCCTTCCATGTGACGGTATATTTATTGGTGGTACTGCTGAACAGTGCCGTATAAGTCTGATTTCCTGTAACTTCTTTAATTGCTGGAGACCAGCCTTTGAATGTATAGCTATACTGTGCATTTGAGGGCTTTGTTGGTATTTCACCACCGTAAGACGGTGTTTTGCCGTATTCAACAATAGATCTTCCAAGTATTGTACCGTTATAGTTTTTCCAAGTGATCGTATATTCGTTGATAGTCCACTTTGCATATAATGTTTTATCACCTGAAGAACCTACAGGGATGTTTTTTACAGGTGAACCGGTGCAACTTGAATTGGTATACCAACCAGCGAATGTATAGCCTGTTCTTGTTGGATCTGCAAGTGTTAAGTCTTTATCATCATCATAAGTTGAAGGATTGGATTCCGAATTTGTACCGCCGTTAAGTTCATATTTGATATTGTAAGTCTGTACAGGAGGCGCAAAAGTAACAATGAATTTGCCCGGCGTACCCTTCCTGTTACCACCCTCACCTTTCTCCCAGGTTACGGTAATGGTTTTGGCAGTTCCGTCTGCCTCCATGCTTGTTTTTGCACGATTGAAACTCACATATCCCCAGCCGTCGATCTGTACGTGCTTGACAGTACGTGTTTTGCTTGTGATCGTGATATGCAAAGTGCTCGAATTTAAACAATTATTAAAGCCTGCAATACTTACATACTCTTTTTTTACAGAATCACAATCAACAATGCCTCCATCCCCATCAATATCGAAAGTAACATCCTCGCCCATGTCTACAGTTATTCTTTTAGGGCGCGCATCCTTAGAGTCAAGCAGCAGACACGATGAGCCATCACTGCCCACAAGAGAATAGATGACACGGGAATTTTCTGCTTTACTATCAATGGTATATGTTATTGTCTGTTCTCCGTTCGTATCCGTTACCGTGATCTCATACACCACACCGCCTATCGTGACCTTCATCCACTCCTCAGTGTCGAAAGCTTTATGTGCGGTGACGATCCATTCGCCGCTGTCATCGGAAGCTGAGAAGAGGGTTTCGTCACTTACCTTTACATCTGTTACTTCACCGGCAAGACCCACGGTATCAAGGATCTCAGAAAGAGTGATCTCGCTGTCGCCGGGAAGCACATACTGCTTACTCTCATAGGTGAATTCCACAGTATAAAGAGAGAAACCGTCGGTTTCTGCAACAGCGGTATCGCCATCCGTTTCCACGGTAAGCTTCTCCGCAACAAAATCTGTGTTGTCGGATACTTCACTGCCTCCTTCAACGGATTCCTCATTGCTTTCCCCGGATCCAATCTCTTCAGGATCAGAGCCGGTATTCCCTGAATTCTCTTCAGAAGCCGTACCGTCAGGATCCGCTTCCCTGATATGATAGATGTTTGTCTCCAGATTGCTGTCCGCAACCTCTTCCAGCTTAAATGACACCTTTACCTCGGCTCCTTCCGAAGGCTCGATCTCATTTCCGTCATTATCAAGGATCTTTATATCATAGGTATAGGAAGCGGCGACATTTACATCTTTTTCCCGTTCTTCTTCAACTGCTGTCTCCGCCTTCTCTTCGTCTGTGCGTCCGGCTTTATTTACCGAAAGATGTATATCCCCTTCAGGAAAAGCACCGCTTTCAGCACTTACGGTGATCTTTACGCCGTCAAGTGTTTTTGATTCTTCAAAAGCATCAGAGGATACATTATCAGCGGGATCATCCGGAGCAGCTTCATTATCTGCTGCTTCGTCCCCGGACACAGTTTTGCCGTCACTATTTCCGGAAACACTTACAGAAGCGTCCGGTTCTTCGGCTTCCGGTTTTTCAGGTTCTGAAGCGTCCGGCTCTTCGGCTTCCGATTTTTCAGGCTCTGAAGCGTTCGGTTCTTCGGCTTCCGGTTTTTCATGCTCTGAAGCAACCTGCTCGTCAGCTTCAAGCTCTGAAACTTCCGGCCCCGCAGTGTCAGACTCAATAGACTCCTGCTCCATTGTCTCCTCAATTTCAGTGCCGAAAGCCACTGCCGGAAGCTGTGTGGCGAGCATTATTGCCGTAAGTCCCACTGCTGCCAGTCTTCTCCATACATTCCCGTGCCTTCTCATTTTGATGCCTCCTTAAAACAATTATAAAAATGGTCTGTCGTGATCAGTCTTTAAGTCATCGGGGACGGTTCTCATTGACTTATTTTTGCAAAAATAAGTCAATGAGAACCGTCCCCGTTGACTTCGATCATTTCACTGTGACGGTGCAGACTGCGGTCTTCTTTCCGTCGGTTGTGGTGACTGTGATCTTTGCCGTTCCCTTTGCTATTCCCTTTACAACACCCTTATTAGTCACCGTGGCGATCTTTGTATTGCTGCTCTTCCAGCTCACTGCCTTATTTGTGGCGTTTGTCGGATTTATTGTCGCTTTCAACGTATAGGTTTTGCCCTTTGCTACGGTTACCTTGGCGGCATTCAGCTTAACGCTCTTTACAGCAATGGGATTGGTGACCGTTACCGTGCATACCGCGGTCTTCTTTCCGTCTGCGGTGGTCACGGTGATCTTTGCACTTCCGGCCTTTATGCCCTTTACAACGCCCTTAGATGTTACGGTGGCGATCTTCGTATTGCTGCTCTTCCAGCTCACTGCCTTATTTGTGGCATTCGCGGGTGTTATGGTTGGGGTGAGGGTCATAGTGTAACCTCTCGCAACATTTGCCTTGGTTTTATTAAGCTTTACCCCGGTTACAGGGACTATAACCTT
>JHWU01000040.1 GCA_000622025.1 Lachnospiraceae bacterium AD3010
GATTGTTTAAGCCTCCACAAGCTTTACAACTTTACACAGGATGGTAATTCTCTCGGCAATAAACTCTTGATTTCCTGCTTAATTCGCCTTATAATATCTTTCATAAAACAATGTTTTTATTTGGGCTGGTCGTAAGACCCAGGTCCATCATGGGCGGGGAAGTTCCCCGCCATTTTTTTTCAGCAAAGCCAGAGGTGAACTGCATTGAAAGAACTCAGCATCTTTATAGATGAATCGGGCGATTTTGGTGAATATGCCATTCACTCGCCTTTCTACATCATTACCATGATCTTTCATGACCAGAGCGAAGATATTCAACCTGCCATATCGAGGCTGAATCAGGAACTCTCTTATCTTCATTTGGATAACCTATGCATACATACCGGTCCTATAATCCGCAAAGAAGAAATCTATGCGGAAATGATAATTGATGAACGTCGTCGCATCTTTAACAAAATGGTTGCTTTTATCCGCCAGATTAATGTTCGCTACAAATGCTTTTTTATTGAGAAAAAACACATTTCTGATGTTGTCGAAGCAACCGGAAAACTGTCTAAGCAGATTTCACTGTTCGTTCGTAACAACTACGAAGAGTTCCTTTCTTTTGATGACGTTAAACTCTACTATGACAACGGACAGGTTGAAGTAAGCAAAATTCTGTCATCAGTTTTTAATGCGTTACTCCCAAACCCCATTTTTAGGAAAGTGATGCCCACAGAATATAAGCTGTTCCAGGCAGCTGATCTTCTATGTACAATGGAACTTGTCCGCCTTAAACTTGAAAACAATTCGTTTTCCAAATCCGAAATGATATTCTTCGGCAACATACGTGACTTGAAGAAAAACTACCTTAAACCACTCTCAAAAAAGGAATGGGTATAGCATCTCAGAGCTTGACTAATCCTTATGGAGCGCCACGGTAGACCAGATCAAGATTTACTCAAAGGAGAAGGTGGTTGTGACCTTCAAGGGCGGGATAGATGTGAGGGTACTGCCGTGAACAAAAATACAGTAACAAAGGATGTCAAACATAGCAAAAGAGCCCTCCAGAGAAGGCTCTTGATATAAGCATTGCTTTATAGTGGGAAGATTGATGAAATGATCTATCCAAACCACCGAGGAAAGCCTCCCGCTACCTTATCAAGGTCTTCATCATCAAGGATTAAGCCTGCTTCCTCCGCCCCCCCTTGACACTTTCAAGGATGGTCTTTACTTCTTCTTCTGACTTTGCATTATCAATCTTTTCTTTGATCTGATCTGTAAGCTTCATACTGTTTCCCTCCACAAATATGGTTTTGATGGATGCCATCTATAATTATATACGATAAAAGTATGCTGCATGGCAATAGATATTCAAGTTAAAATATGACGCACAGTAAAAAGAGCCCTCCCTGTAACTGATATGCTGCCAAATTGGGTAGGCTCTTGATGAAAACATTGCTTTCTGGTTGGGAAGTGTACCATAGAAGATCTTAGTTTACAGAACCATTTCACGCGCTCCAGGCAGGTGACTATAAACACCACCTGCTACCTGATCCAATTCATCATCCGTCAGTTTCTTCTTATTTTATCATTTCGTTTCTCCTCCCATACAGGCACGATCGCCTATATCATTATACGATAAACGGTTGTTTTTGCGACATTGTTTTTCAGATCCGAGCTTCTATATTTCTATGCAAAACAGTTATTTTGCGAAAAAGCAACATAGGCGGTAGCAGGTTGGTTTTTGCATAAAATAAGAGCACTCCCGTAGTGAAGACTCTTGATGATATCTCTGTCTGTGCGGTGTATCTACGCTCTTCAAGATTTCGGACTTAACAGACGAAATGCCAATTACCGATCTCACCCCTGCGTTCGCCATACGCCCCACCACCGGCAACCTGATTCAGTTCATCATCTGTCAGTTCCATCCCGCCTTCTTCGATAACCTTCTTTGCTTCTTCCTGCTGCACTCCTCATATGACTCAGAATAGCAGTACGCAATGTAATCCAGATAGATAAACAGATTCTCCAGGCAAAGCATTGCCTCATCGCGTCCAAGTTTTTTCCCGCCATGCGCCGCGTTATTTCCGCATCTTCGGATAAAATCCATCCGCTTCCACAGATCCGCCCCGACAATCTGTCGGTATTCTTCCGAATTCATCAAGCTCTGCAGATTATCCTGATATGGCATCTCCAGTTCCCTGTCCACGGAATACATCCATTTCAGCGCAAACTCCATCGCGCGTCGGCTATTGATAATGCTGGCCTCCGGATCCATAAGGATGATCCGTTCCGCAGAGATCGCCACATCCGCAAACGAACGAAACTGTTTGTCATTTTTCAGATAATCAAAGTTTGTTGTCATATGATCACCCCGCAGCCTCTCCCTTTATGCAGCTTTCATATCTGCAAATATTTCTTTGACAACAGTGTTATCTGTTTCTCCTCTGTACAAGCGACATCGCTATTTATATCTACAAAACACAATTCGGATTCACATACCCATATTTATCTGTTCTATTGTCATATGCAAAATACCATCCGTTTTCTGTGTATTCTCTGTGAACCATAATACGCTCGCCGTTCTTCCAGCCGATACCAGGGATAATAGCACCACTGGGTTCTCTGCGCAAAGTTACCACATTACAAACAATTCTGCTAGTGAATCGTGAGAGGTCGAAGATGTAACTTTTATTGCCTCCCGCTCCCCCACTCACCGCGTCGACTCCCCCACTCACCGCGTCGAGCTCCTCATCGCTTAAGAGTCTTCCGACTTCCTTTGTTTTCCCAGAACGTTTCATGGTAGTTCCTCCTTTCGCTAATCAGTCTTCTCAACCTTATCTTTCAGGTCCCCTACCAGTTCCATGTGCTTTCCTCCTCCAAAATGGTGATGAATTTCTGCTTTCACTTATATTATACGCGGATCCACCCGAAATGTGACAGGAAATGTATTGAATGTATTGATTTCTCCATATTATTTCGCAAAAGACGCATTTTGCGAAATATATTATCGGTATACTTATTGACATCTCGAATCACGCTCGACTTTATTGCCTTTTATTCTAAACCCGCCTGCAACCTGATCCAGTTCTGCATCATCAAGGATCTATGATTATATACGAACGAGCTCTCGAAATGGCAACTATCCCGCAAAAAAATCTATTCACCCCTTTTTTCAAAATGTCTTCTGTATCTTCTGTATCTTCATACTTAGCGGTTACTGCTATTTCAGAAATGCCAATATCATACATACCAATTTACCTCCGGAAAGAATTATACACCTTTCCCACAGGTAATTCCGTATGCAATTAAATGAAAACAGAATCAAATTTTCATGTCACCCACAGGTAATTCCGCATACCCAAAAGAAAAGAGCCGTAACATCTGCCGGCTCCTGTGTCATAGCATGAAAGTTTCCCCATTATCAAACCTGAATCTTGGTAACAGGGGACTTATTATTTTCACAACAACTTGAATTACATTCCTGACAAAACTTTCACTTGAAACGAAATTCCATGGTCTCACCATGGCCAGACATATCTAATGGCGGACTGCCATTGTCGTCAAATACCGGAGGCTCATCATCATGGCCAAACATATGGTTCGTGCCGGTATCCGCATAAAACATATCGCCGCCACCCGACACCTGTTCCAGCTCATCATCGTTAAGCAGCATCCCTGCATTCTCAATGAGGCTCTTCTTTTCATTTTTTGTTTCAGCCTTTTCTACCTGTTTCTTAAGATTTCCTGTAAGCTTCATGCCGAACTCCTTTCGTTTACCTCATCTGCCAAATATCATCATCTAGCTGCTTAGAAGTAGGTATCCTTGCAGGCAATTGCCGAAGCGGCGTCGCATTGGTAACCCTGGTAGTTGGCCCAGCATGTATAATCACCAGGCCGCTTCAGCGTAATATTTCAGCAGCTCATCTTCGTTTCCGTTTTCCGGCTTTTTCAGGTCGCCCAGCTTTTTTACGGCTTCCGGATCTGTCTTCAGGCAATTAAGAAAATGTCTGATCATTTCAAGCTTTTCATCCATTTCCGTTCACTCCTTTTACAATTTTTTCACCAGGCGGGTTGCGTTTGAAATATTCCGCAAAAGCTGCTTCGGCTGCTGGCTTCAGCCATGTAAGATAAACCCTCTTTGTAATTCTTCTTTGCTTGGTTTTTTGTCACTACATGTGCTTCTGCAATTCGGGCATACATACTTTTGAAAAATCCTGTCGATTTCCCATTGATGCGTCCCTTCAACGCAGGAACTACACTTCGAATTCCATGTTGCTTCAAAAGGGTATCCAGTCAGTAAAGACCTACTGCCTCCGGAAACCATCTCCAGCTCATCGTCGTTAAGCAGCATCCCTGCATTCTCAATGAGGCTCTTCTTTTCGTCTTTTGTTTCAGCCTTTTCAACCTGTTTCTTAAGATTGCCTGTAAGCTTCATAACCGTACCTCCATAAGGGCAGTTTTTGCCTCTCTATTTATTTATACGCATGAAAACTGGAAATGGCAATTATTTTTTGGAAGTCAATCAGGGGACGGTTCTGTGATTGACTTTCTGAATGGCATAATACGTTATCCCCGTCAGTCGACTTATCTGCCTTATTGATGCACCGG
>JHWU01000041.1 GCA_000622025.1 Lachnospiraceae bacterium AD3010
CCCCACTTCATGCTCGTGTAGGGGTGCGCCCAAAGTTCTTGTCCCCACCACAAGCAAGCTTGTGTGGTGACAATTACTTTTGGCGCTTTAATCATTTTATCACTTCTAAGCAGGTTTTCGAAACTCACTTTCATATACATAAATACCCGTCACAGGATCTTAATCATCCAAATGACGGGCATCTCTACGTCTCAAAATCTATGTACGGTTTATCTTTCATTCTTCAATCTATGATCCTGCCATCGCGTGAAATGGTCACGATCTGCCATGGGATAAACTTACCGCTGTTTTTTAATGCTGTTTCTGCCGCTCTCTGCAAACCTCCACAGCACGGAACCTCCATGCGGACGATGGTCACGCTCTTAATGTCATTGTTTGCTATGATTTCCGTCAATTTTTCAGAATAATCGATGTCATCCAATTTCGGGCATCCAATCAATGTGATCTGTCCCTTCATGAAATCCTCATGCATATTGGCATAGGCATATGCCGTACAGTCCGCAGCAATCAGCAGTTTTGCCCCGTCATAGAACGATGCCTGTGTCGGCAGAAGCTTTATCTGGCAGGGCCACTGCATGAGTCTTGATGCCGGTTTCACATTGGCGACCAGTGCCTGCTCTTCCTGCTGTTCATCATTATGATCGAACTTCATAAACCTTGATCCCGGACAGCCTCCGGCATGCGTCGCATGCTGTTCCATATCTGTTCTCATCTGTGATTCTCTCTCCGTCATTACCTGTCTCCGTTCCACTTCGGTCGGCGCTAAACGAACGTCCACCGGACGTTCAACGCCCTCCGCTTTCTTTCTCTGGCTATCTTTCACCGCTGCTTCGTCATACGCCGGTGCTTCTCTTTCTTCAAAAGTAATCGCTCCGGTCGGACAGCCCGGAAGGCAATCTCCAAAACCATCACAGAAATTTTCTCGAACCAGTTTCGCCTTGCCGTCTATAATATCAATTGCCCCTTCATGGCAGGCATTAGCACAAATGCCACATCCGTTACACTTTTTTTCATCAATATGAATGATCTGTCTTATCATCGCTGCACCATTCCTTTCCTTGTTTTCATAATGCAAGTATAGTATGAGTGAACTACCCCGACTTATAGAAGTCGGAGCTTCCTGCTTCAACCACTACTGCGTTGGCTACGATGTACGCAATTCAACGTCTTACACAATGTCCACAGGCGTATAAGTTCGGGCTATTCCATCCCTACTGTATATTTTGTTTTTAGGCCACCTCTGTCAGTAGTCGTAATCCTTCGTTCAGGATATTGATAGCAGCGTTTTGGTCACGACTTATTGTAAGACCGCAGTCACATTGCATTTTACGGATCGTCAGATCCTTCATTTCGGGGTGCAATATGCCGCAGCGATGACATAGCCGTGATGACGGAAACCACTTATCTACTTTTACGAGATACTTATTCCTGTCAGATAGTTTATATTCAAGCATAGACAGGAACATACCATATCCGTTATCAAGTGTAGCCTTACCGTTACCAAAACCCTTGTTGGACATAGATTTCATATTTAAGGATTCTACACAAACAATATCATACTGATTGGCTATCTCGGTAGATATCTTATGCAGGTTGTCCAAACGCTGATTAGCGATATGTCTATGAATTTTGTTTACTTTACGGAGTTGCTTTATATAATTGTTGGATTTTACCTCATGCTTCTTAGAGCCTTGCTTATGTGATAGTTTACGCTGAGCTTTGGCAAGTTTATCGTGACTTTCGCGATAGTATTTGTGATTAGTGCCTACCTTACCATTGCTGTCTACATATAAACCGTCAGAAGCATAGTCAAGACCGACGGCATTAGTTTTATCGGCCACATAGGGATTTGCAGCATTCTCAAACTCAAAGAGAATGGAGATATAGTGCTTACCGTCCGATTCCTGAGATATGGTGGCTGATTTGATAATCCAGGCATTGTCAGGAATACGGTGAATTACAGCTCTCACTTTGCCAACTTTAGGGAGCTTGATGTATCTGTTGTCTATGATAGTAACAGTCCCGTGCTGATTATTAGTAGTATAGGATTTACGACTATGCTTTGCTGATTTGAATTTTGGGAAACCATTTTTTTCTTTACGAGATTTACTGAACCTGTTGCGAAACGCTTCCTGTAGATCGAGCTGTTTATTGGCAAGGGCAAGACTATCCACTTCTTTGAGATAGGGATAATCCTTCTTATATTTAGCAGGTGTAACAGCAGGAAACTTTCCAGTAGCTTTGTACCCTTCAATCTTATCGGAAAGCATAAGATTATAGACCTTGCGACAACAGCCAAAGGTCTTCGCAAACATAACAGATTGCTCCGCTGTAGGATATACTCTGAATTTAATTGCTTTGTTTGCCATCCTTCTTACCCTGGGATTGAATGTATTGCTTGATAATATCTACCGTTACGCCTCCTGTGGTCAGCAGACAAAAGCTCTGTGACCAGAACATCTCTTTCCAAAGAGATTTGCGTATCTTGGGATATTCTTTCTTGATAAGCCTGCTGCTTGCAGATTTATAAGCATTGATAAATTTACTTATCTCTGTATTAGGTTGGCCTCGAAACAGTATATGCACATGGTCTATATCATGATTCCATTCCTCTAACATGATGTTGTAGGAAGGGGCTATCTTCTCAAATATTTCTTTGAGACGATTAGAGATTGTATCATCTATTACTTTATTGCGGTATTTTATGCACATGATAAGATGATAATGTAACATGAATACCGAATGATTATTGTTATCTAATCTCACTGTATTTATAACCTATATTTTATATACGACTTACTACAATATGATTATAATGCCATGAGGTATAAAAGTCAAGAAAACGCCGTGTGTTCCGCAATTCATCCCACCACCTATAGAGGAGGGGGATTTCTTGCTCACGGCGTGTTAAAAGATAACATCATCTTCAACGGGATGATGTCTGAAGAAATTGACCTTGCTCTTAAAGAGCTCTCTTCTGTAGAGAAAACATATACGAAAGATTCTATAATTTTGCGAGCCGGTGATATTACGGACTCTTTGGGTCTTGTCATTTCAGGAAGTGTGACAATAGAAAGCAATGATCCATGGGGAAACCGCACTATTCTGAGCAATGTAGCAAAGGGTGGATTCTTTGCTGAGACCTATGCCCTGCTTGAGAACGAACCTCTCTTAGTAGATGTCAGAGCAAATGAAAAACTGCCCCTCCTCTTTTTTAAGGTTGGCAGTTTAAAAAAGCTAAAATCAAATATGTACTTATGGAGCTTTAAGCTGATATCTAATCTCCTCATGATATCCGCTAACAAAAATCTGCACCTATCCGGGAGAAGTTTTCATACATCTCCAAAGACAATTCGTGGACGTGTCATGGCTTACCTCAATTCCGTATCCCTGAAAAAAGGCAGCAACGAATTTGACATCCCTTTCGACCGCCAACAACTTGCAGATTATCTTAATCTTGAGCGCAGTGCTCTCTCAAAGGAACTTGGCAAAATGAAAAAAGACGGTCTTATCGAAGTCAGGAAAAATCATTTTGAATTGATGTTCTGAATTTATTCTTTAGTGAACTATGATGAAATGTATTCACTCAGTATCTATTCAGAACAGTCACTTGCGGAACCGCAAGTGACGTATGAAAAGCAAGGCATTATGGCATTCGGCTCATCGTGCGAAGCACGATTTAATTAGCCGAATGCGCAGTATCTATTCAGAATCCGAAGGGTTCTGAATAGATA
>JHWU01000042.1 GCA_000622025.1 Lachnospiraceae bacterium AD3010
AAGAGCAGCAATACGAAGATCGCCACGGTCACAAGTAAAGGTGTTGTAAAGGGAATAGCCAAGGGATCGGCAAAGATCACAGTCACCACAACCGATGGAAAGAAGACCGCAGTCTGCACCGTCACGGTGAAATGATCGAAGTCAATGAGAACCGTCCCAATGCCGTTAGTTAGTGCCATTCTGAGACTACACATTGTCATTCTGAGGGCGAAGCCCGAAGAATCTTTCTCTACGGATGAAAAGATCCTTCGCTGGCGCTCAGGATGACAAAATGCTTAACTTAACGTCAATGAGAACCGTCCCCGATGACTTACCCGATGACTTAAAAACAGACGATAAAAAACCTCAATTGGAGCTAAAAGGAGCATCATAATGAGAAGGTACGGGAATTTATTGAAAAGACTTGCAGCAGTGGGACTTACGGCAATAATGCTGACCACACAGGTTCCGGCGGTGGCTTTCGGATCTGAAATAGAGGAAACCATAGAACAGGAGTCCGGTGAGTCTGATACTGCGGGACCGGAAATTTCAGAGCCTGAAATCGAAGAACCGGGCACTTCAGAACCTGAGACCGAAGAGCCGGACGCCACAGGGTCTGAAAAACCGGAAGCTGAAGAGGCGGACGTTTCAGAATCTGAAAAGCCGGACGCTTCTGTCAGTGTTTCCGGAAATGGTGACGGCAAAACTGTGTCCGGTGACGAAGCAGCAGATAATGAAGCTGCCCCGGATCTTTCCGTTGATAATGAAAGCGGTGCTTTCCATAGGGAAGATATACATCTCACACTAAATAAAGCCGGACGCGCAGATATAGAGAGGACAGAGTCAGCTGCTGCAGATGGGAATTCCGGAGATTGGTCATCTAAAGTTAATGATGATGATACCGTGACGATCACAAAATATAAGGGCTCCGACGGCAGCGTAACCATTCCGGACAATATAGATGGCAAAGACGTGACTGTTATCGCTGATGGAGCGTTTATTTATAATACCTCCATCCAATCAGTTACAATCCCTGCAACAGTGACAGAAATAGGTACTAGTGCTTTTTTTGGATGCTCCGGTCTTGAAACGGTTACTTTTGCCGGTGCTTCGCAGCTCAGGGGTATTGGGAACAATGCGTTTTATGAATGTAAGGGACTTAAGGCCGTAACGATACCTGCAACTGTGACAAATATAGGTGAAAATGCTTTCAATGGCTGTTCCGCCCTTGGCTCCGTCACTTTTGCCGGTATTTCGCAGCTGAAAAACATTGAGAACTATGCTTTTCAGGAATGTGGTATGACAGCCATTACAATCCCCAAATCTGTGACAGAAATAGGTGTCAAAGCTTTTATGGACTGTGCTGAATTGACAGATATCACATTTGAAAGCAACTCACAGTTAGAAAGCATTGGATCGTATGCTTTTTATGAATGCGGATTTTCAAGTCTTGTCCTGCCGTGCAAGGGCTTAGGATCAATTGGGCATTACGCATTATATCGCTACAACACGGCATATTCTGTCTACTGTATGAGTGAAACTCAATGTGAAATAAACGGGATACCATGTGGAGGCAAAGCAAAGGTCTATGTATTAGGCGACCGGATGCAGGACTGGAAAAATAAGCCTGCAGATAAAAAATACAGCCTTATAACGACAATTAAGAAGGGAGACAATGTAGAAACGCTCACTGTCGGGGAAGCTTCAAAGACTACCGTAGACGGTAAGGACTACTATGTAAGCGGCACGAGCGTACCCCTTACCGGGATAACCACCGATCTTACCAGTGATCATGTTTATTTAGTAAATGATAAGGAAGAGCTGACGGTTACAGACGGTGCGGCATCCCTCATTCTTCCGGACGGTAAAACCGAAGTTACCGTGAGTGCAAAGAAAGTAACAAGCATTACAAGGGCGGAGATCACGCTGGAGGCGACAGAGTTTATCTATGACGGCAGCGAAAAGAAACCTGAAGTCACCTCGGTAAAGATTGGTGATACTGTTCTTGATCCCGAAACAGACTATACCGTAAGCTATTCAGATAACCTGAAGCCCGGTAAAGCCACTGTTACGGTAGCCGGTAAAGGGAACTATGGCGAAAAAGCCACTGCCGTTTTTAACATAAAGGGCCCGGATATCGGCATCCCGCAAAAGGACGGCGTTTATGAGCTTTCCACAGTAGATCACATAGAAGCCCTTTCGGCATATTCTGCTAATAATAATTGTAGCAATCTTACTTTCCGGCTTATGAACGATATTGCCTTCAATAGCGCTACCGTAAACAATCATAAACCGATAAATCGTTTTGCGGGTACTTTTGACGGAAACGGAAAAACCATAAGCGGCATGAATATTTATACCGAAGGTGTAAATTGCGCAGGTTTTTTCAATGCCCTGTCTAGCAACGGAGAAGTTAAAAACCTCACCATGAAAGACTGCACTCTGACCGGAGTGACTGATAAGAATGGCATTATCTCACAGAGATTCGGAGTCATTGTCGGAAGTATGGCAGCTTCATGGATAACAGACTGCTCTGTCATTAACTGCCGGGTGTCATGCTACGATTGTGTCGGCGGAGTTGTAGGAGGCAGCAGTGCCTCCACCGGCGGAGAAATACAGGGCTGTACTGTCAGGGACTGCGAGATCACCGCGCATAATTCCAATGCGGGTGGTGTTGCAGCATATCTATGCCGCCCGGTTTCAAAATGTATCGTCACGGGATGCACCATTACCGGCCACCAATATGTAGGCGGGATTGCCGCTGAGCTCAGCAATGCTTCCGTCATAACCGACTGCAGGGTGGCGGACTGCCGGATAAAGAACACAGCCGGGGAATATATGTACGGCGCCATTGTCGGACAGAGAACTAATAAGACAATTACCGGCTGTATTTATCAGGCGGATGCTCCCATAAAGGGAGTGGGTACGGATGCCGACAGTTCAGGGAATTATGTAGGTGATGATACCGGCTGCACAAGAGTCTATGCGGTGCATTGCGATGAGAATACGACAGCTTCATATGTAAGCGGAGAGAAGACGGATATTGGTCCTGTGGAGTGCTACAGCAGCGGAGCACAATTCACTGTTTCGCATAATTCTCCTCCTGAGGGTTATGAATTTGATAAATACATCGTTAAGGACGTAAACGGTAATGATATTACCGATACTGCATTAAACGGAACCACACTTACACTTCCGGAAAGTGACGTAACCGTTGAAGCTGCGTTTAAGTTTCTTCCCGGAAGAGTTTCTTCCGTGGTCCTTAATAAGACCGGCGGCAGTGTACAGGTAGGAGGTACATTGCAGCTTAAGGCAACGGTGAAGCCGGATGACGCTTTTGATAAGGCTGTTACATGGAAGAGCAGTAATACGAAGATCGCCACGGTGACAAGCGGAGGCCTGGTAAAGGGAGTTGCCGCAGGAACAGCCAATATCACTGTTACGACCAGAGACTTAGGCCGTACAGCGACCTGCAAAGTCACGGTTACCGCTGTTCCCGTAAAGAGCGTGGCGTTAAATAAGACCACAGCTACCATTGTAAAGGGAAAGACCCTGACTCTTACCGCCACAGTGGCACCTTCAAATGCCACGAATAAGGGAGTTACCTGGGCAAGCAGCAATACGAAGGTCGCAACGGTTTCAACAAAGGGAGTTGTGAAGGCAGTAGA
>JHWU01000043.1 GCA_000622025.1 Lachnospiraceae bacterium AD3010
TTTTCTTTTGCCTACGGGTTGACTACCAGTCAACCGGAGTTGACTGTTTGGGGAACGATTTATAGATGATGTCAACCTATAATAAATCTTGTCAACGAGATACAGAGAAGCAAAAACGGTTAGGCTTCAGAAATTCTTTTAGGAGGCAATTATGGAATCTGAAGCAATAAAGTTTGACGAGTACCTTGCAAACAACCTTGAAAAGAGATTTGAATTCCTATATGAAAACTATTCTATTATGAAGATTCTAATTAAGGACTATAAGGAGCATTCCTGTATAATCTCCGTGTAAGATTTTATTTAGTAGCATAAATATAATTACCGCAAAAGCCGGACTTTTCGTAGTCTGGCTTTTGTGTTTTTCACAAGAAAAAGGAGCTGTCACACCATTCTTAGTGCGACAGCTCCCTTTTTGTTCACAGAAAAAACACGGAATTATAAAATTTGCGTCACAAATTGGGACTAACTTTCAGTACAGGCGTTGCGGAGGAGGTGCTTGACCAATATCGCAAACGATCCTTACATTTTTTTTAAGGAGGCGTGACAGATCATGGGAAGGACAGCAGGATTTGTGACAGGAAAGAAAAAGAGGTTTGCTTGCGGACTGTTGGCGGCCGGAGTGCTGGCGGCGATTACGGTGCTTATGCCGGCTGCGGTTTTTGCGGACGAAGCAGATACGAACAGCCAGACAGAGGCGGTAAGTCAGGCAGGTGAGGTGGTTTTTAGCACAGACTACCCCGGGGTTACGGTAAAGCCAGGCGGAGCCTCAACATTTCCGCTCTATATAACAAATACCGGTTCGAAGGAGACCACGGTTGCGCTTGAAGCGGAAGATCTCCCGGAGGGCTGGGAGGGAGCATTCAAGAACACCTCAAATGAAGTGTCCATGGTTCATGTAGGTGCTCATCAGAAAAAAGAGGATTCCCCGTCGCTTTCCTATTCGCTGACCGTTCCGGAGGATGCGAAGGAGGATACCTACACGATCACCTTGAACGCGAAGGGCGGCAGCGTGAACGAGGAATTAAAGCTTTACGTCAAGGTTGATGCGGAAGAGAAAAAGCTCGGTGTTGATACCTTCACCACGGATTACGCTCAGCAGGAGGGTCCGGCCGGAACAAAATTCAGTTATACCGCGAAGCTTACCAACAACAGCGGAGAGAATCAGACCTATTCAATGTCTGTTCAGGGAGCGCCGGAGGGCTGGAACGTAACCTTTACACCTTCGGATGCCGGCAGCGCAACATCTTCAGTTCCGGTAGAAGCCGGCGCAACTTCTTCGATCGCTGTGGCAGTCACACCCGCGCAGAATGTAATGGCAGGTGAGTATCCTCTCACGTTCATGGTGGACTGTGCAGGAGAGACACTCGAGCTCCCGGTTACCGTTAAGATCACCGGTACCTACGGCCTTACGGCGACTACGCCCAATGGCAATCTTTCCACCAGTACCTATGCGGGTGAGTCGAAGGATGTGGTTCTTTCCATACAGAATACGGGCAATATCGACCTCAGCAATATAAGCCTTAAGGCACAGGCTTCCACCGACTGGAAGGTCACATTTGACGAGGACACCATCAGTGATATTCCCGCCGGACAGAGCAAAGAAGTGACCGCCCATATTACTCCTGCGAAGGATGCGATCCTCGGGGACTACGCGGTTCTTGTCACTGCGTCAAATGAAGTGGTCAAATCCGAATGCGACTTGAGAGTTGCCGTACAGAATCATACGGGCTGGGGAATTGTGGCGGTTGTGATCATCGCGGCCCTGGTTGCCGGATTGGTTTACATAATTCGAAAGTTTGGAAGAAGATAAACAGTGAGGCAGGCTATGACAGATACACCGATTATCCGCATCATGGATCTGACAAAGGCTTATGGCCCGAAAACAGCCGTGGATCATCTTAATCTGGAGATCAGACGGGGAGAGATATTCGGTCTGCTCGGACCGAACGGTGCGGGAAAAACAACAACAATATTAATGCTCCTGGGCTTGACCGAACCTACTCATGGGATGGCATTGATCGACGGGCATGACTGCACAAGGCAGTCCATGCTGGTAAAGCGGATCACCGGATATATGCCGGACAACATCGGGTTTTACAGCGATATGACAGGACGTGAGAACCTTCGTTTTATGGCGAGGCTTAACGGTATTCCGGAGCATGAGATCAACCCGCTGATCGACGGTTTGCTGGAAAAGGTGGGAATGACCCACGCTGCGGATCAGAAGACGGAGACCTATTCAAAGGGTATGCGCCAGCGTCTCGGGATCGCGGACGTCCTTATTAAGGATCCGGAGGTCATCATAATGGATGAACCCACAACGGGCCTTGATCCGGAAGGTATGCGGGAGTTTTTAAGCCTTATAAAGCAGCTGAGCGTTGAGGATAAGAAGACGATCCTGGTATCCAGCCATCAGCTCTACCAGATCCAGCAGATCTGTGACAGGGTCGGTATTTTCGTGGACGGAAACCTGATCGCCTGCGGAGGTATCGATGAGCTCGGAAGCCAGATCGAGACGGAAGGGCACTACACTCTGGAGATTGAGACCGAGCCCTGCGACAGCAGATTTCTGGGATTTATTGAGGGACTTAAGGGAATGACCGGGATAACAAAGAACGGCAATACCTTTGTAATCAATTCCTCGGAGGATCTTCGGGAGGAAATCACAAAGTACCTTATAACGAATGAATATAAGCTCTTGCATCTGCATCAGAAGGGCGGGGATCTCGATGAGATCTACCGTGTCTATTTTGAAGAAGCTGAAAAAGAAGGAGATGACAGTGATGGTAAAGACGGCAGCAGGAAACGGCTTTTCGGCCGCAGAGGGGCATAACAATAAGAGTATCCGTTATCACAGCCTTACGGCTCTCTACCAGAAGGAAATGGCAGATCACGTAACGGGAAAAAGGTTCATCATTATCCTGATCCTGGTGATCGCTATGACGATCGCAAGCGTTTACGGCGCGGTTACGGGCATAGGCAGCGCGCTTAAAGACGCGGCAGCGGATCCGAAGGCTTCGTTTGATGCAAGCTTCATGTTCTTAAAGCTGTTTTCCACAGGCGGAAGTTCAATACCCTCGTATATGTCGCTGATCGCCCTGATCGGGCCGTTCATCGGGCTTATC
>JHWU01000044.1 GCA_000622025.1 Lachnospiraceae bacterium AD3010
TAGCCGCAGTTGGCGGAGAGCTTGGCGTAGCGCGTTCCGCAGGGTTTGCTTGTGGATATGCAGTCAATACGGGTGGAGAAATTGATGCGTTTTTTCCGGCAAAAGTCCTTAAGTTCCGTCTGTATCCGCTTTTATGTCAAGTATAGTCAGGATTTCTTCATATTCAAGCTGTCTGTATGCATTCTTTATCTTATTAAATCTTTCCTCCTCAGCGGAAGGCAGAGAGTAGTTTTCCATCGTCGAGAAAATGGCATCAAGCCTGTCGGTATCATACTCTTCGGCGGCACTTCTTATTTCTGTGTATATTTTCTTAAGGAATTCCCTATCTGCCGCAGATCTGTTTCCGCTTTCCGCTCCGTTTTTTTCAAATATCCGGGACAGCGGTTCCTTAAGCTCCAGTACTCTGCGTACAAAATCCGTGTGCCTCCCGCGTATGAACAGCATATCTCCGGCTTTACCCGCGTTTTCCAGAAGCTGAGCTTCCTCTCCCATTTCCGTTGCTCCGATTATCCTTAGGGAGCTCTTCAATGCGTGCACCCGTATCGTATATTCCTCCGGGTTTTCCTCCTTATAATACCCTTCCAGCTCATCGACCCTTGAATCCAGAGACTCAGAAAAGGTTCTCAGAACAGAAAGATATTCCTTCAAACCACCTCCGTTTTTCATCCCGGCGGTGATATCCAGACCGTATCCCTTAAGAAGGGAAAATCCCTCAGGCAGTGAGTCCTTCCTGTCCTCCTTCTCCTCTGTCTCCACGGCACTTTTTATCTTTTCTTCGTCTATAAGATCCATGAGCTTATTCTCAAGCTCTTCCGAATCAATGGGTTTTGAAAGATAATCCTCAAAGCCTTCCTCCATATATTGTTCCCGGGCACCCGAAATGGCATTTGCGGTAAGGCAGACAACGGGCGTGTGATTATTCGGTCCCTCCCTGTCCTGTCTCAGTTCCCTCAAAGTCTCTATTCCGTCCTTCTTCGGCATCATATGGTCGAGGAAGATCACATCATATTTTTTCTCTGCAGCAAGCGCAAGACCCCCATCCCCGCTTTCGGCTGTGTCAACCTTTATCCCTGTTTTCTTGATAAGGCTCTTAAACACCATAAGATTCATATAATTGTCATCTACGACCAGCACACTGGCTTCCGGCGCCGAGAATCTTACCCTGTATTTTTTGTGGGCCGCATGATGATCCCGGTACGTTGCTTCATAGTCTCCGAGCTCTCCCCAGGAAACGACCTTCTGTTCCAGGGAGAAATGGAAGTTGGAACCTTTACCGTATTCACTTTCAACCTCCAAGGTGGAGCCCATAAGCTCCAGAAGCCTTTTCGTAATACTCATTCCGAGGCCGGTCCCCTCTATATTCCGGTTTCTCTTTTCCTCTATACGCTCAAATTCGGAAAAAAGCTTCGGAAGATCCTCACTCTTTATCCCTATTCCGGTATCACTTATTGATACGTTCAAAAGGACGCTGTCAGGACGCTCTGTTTTTTCAAAGCCGATACGGAATGATACGCTGCCCTTTTCCGTATATTTAACGGCATTGGTCAGAATGTTTGTTATCACCTGCTTTATCCTTACTTCATCACCCCTTAAAAATCTCGGCAGTCTGCTGTCAAAATCCAGATTTAATAGGAGACCCTTTTTCTCCGCACGGTCTGCTATCATGTTAACAAGCTCATTTAAGCAGACGGAAAGATCATAGTCTGAAGGCAGTATCTCTATCTTTCCTGCCTCTATCTTTGAAAAATCCAGAATATCATTGACAAGACCCAGAAGCATTTTTCCTGCATTTTCAATATTTTCCGAATAGGTGAGAATGGTGTCATCCTCGGCCTCCCTGGATATCATCTCATTCATTCCGAGGATAGCATTGATAGGAGTTCGTATCTCATGAGACATATTTGCAAGGAAATCCGACTTTGAATGATTGGCTTCATCTGCCGCACGCCTCGCCGTATCCAGATCTGTAAGGGACTTCAGAAGATTTCTGTAGTCCGGAGTTTCCACACCTATATAAAAAATATAGAGAGCCAGAACTGCTCCGAAATAATTGTACAGAATACCGCTTCCCATACCCAACGTATTAAGGCTCTCGAAAAGAACGGCACCAATGGCGACCAAAAATGCCGCAACCGATGTCATCCTTGCACGCGGACTTATCCTCCTGTTGAATATGATGAACAAAGTAATCGAGTATAAAAGATAGTACAGCTCATACACATAACCTAAGATCAGTCTGACAGAGACCGGCACGGTTGACAGTATCATTTCTCCGTCAAACAGATAAAGCTGCCTGAAAAATACAAATGCGGTCAATATGACACCCGAAATAACGAGCCCTGAATTGATCTTAAAGAACAGCTTCCTCAGTTTGAATTCCCCGAAAAAGCCCTCCATATAAAGAGCCATATAATAAGTCAAAAGGATATTTGCAAGATACACCATAAGAAGAAGGATCAGCTGTATCCAGTAAGGGGTCGGATAAATTCCCGCATCTCTGAAAATGTTATCAAGGATACTTAATGAATTGCCTAAAACGATGGTGACGGCAAAGGTCCTGAACTTAAGATTTTCGTGCTGCTGACCGCTTCCCAGAGCACAGACAAGAATATAGAGAACCACACTGAAAACCAGTGCCGCCAGACTGAATGAAATATGAAGCAGCGTTTCCGTTCCGATTATTCTGACCATTTTCCTATTATACACTTTAGCGGATAATTAATAAACTCCGATTAATAGCAGAATACAGAAAAAAATGATATACTTTGATTAAAGCGCCAAAAGTAATTGTTACCACACAAGCTTGCTTGTGGTGGGGACAATGACTTTGGGCGCACCCCTACACGAGCATGAAGTGGGGCGCACGATGTCCAGTGGACATCGGTTTTGCGCCGACCG
>JHWU01000045.1 GCA_000622025.1 Lachnospiraceae bacterium AD3010
TTACAGGATTCTGATCTCCTTCATTTACAGGATTCTGATCTCCCTCATTTACAGGGTTCTGATCTCCGTCGTTCTCCTGTGTATCATTATTATCAGCGTTGTTATCGTCTTCATTTCCAACATCGCCGTCGTTATCGTTGTCGTTGCCTTCGTTTTCACCGCCGCCGTCGTTTTCGTTCTCGTTGTCGTTATCATTTTCAACGTCGGAAACGTCTACTTCATCAGCATCATCATTGCCGCTCTCCAGGTCCTTCGTGTCGTCAGAGTATTCTCTAACCTTCTCACTGTGATCGTGGTCATGGCTCTCTTCACTGTGACCTGAATCACCCTTTGATGAACTCTCTGATCCGCCGCTTTCTTCTGTTCCTTCCGCAAAAACTGTGGCTGTCGGCATCAGTGTCAGTGTTGCCGCCAGCCCTATACTGATAGCCCTTAATATGTTACGGTTTACTTCCAGATTTTTCATGTTTTTCCCCCTCTGAATGCTTTTATTATTTAGAATATCTTTGTTCAACCTGTTAAGTTTATCACAAAGCCTTAAGTAAACCAAGACTAATTGTATGGAAAAATAAACATTTTTTTGCTGTTTTGTAGTGTATTTTGCCAATTCACTACTTAACTGTTACCTTACAGGAGGCAGTCTTCGTATTGCTGCTCTTCCAGGCCACTGCCTTATTCGTGGAATTTGAAGGTGATGCGGTATTGCCGCAAGTCCCACTGCCGACAGTCAATATAAGTGTCGTGATCAGTCTTTAAGACATGCCAAAGGTATTATTTTAACTCCATCCTCCCTGGTATATGCCATATTTCCACCGGTGATGATAATTAACAGATCCGGTTCCCTGAGAGGTAATTGCTTTTCTTTTTTATTATACTCTCTGACAAGCTCTTTTATTTTCAGCAGGTGATCGGCCCCTTCTTCTATTTCTGCACTTCCAAGCTTAAACTCAATAAGAGCATATCTTCCGTCTCCTATATGAAGCACCGCGTCCGCTTCAAGACCATATCTGTCATGATAGTAAGATACTTTTCCGTTTATGGCCTGTGAGTAAACCTTTAAGTCTCTTATGCACATGCATTCAAAGATAAAGCCAAATGTCTTCAGGTCCTTTTCCAGATAATCCGGCGTTAATCCCAACGAAGCCACTGCAATGGACGGATCTACAAACTCCCGTTTGTACCCTGAACGAATGGTGGTCGCAGACCGAATAGACGGACACCACGCTTCAACGTCTTCTATTACAAATAATCTTTCCAGTGCCGTCAGGTAGGAATCAAAAGTCCCCTGTGACAAAGACTCTTCATTTGCGTTTACATCATTGAAAATATTGCTTTTTTTTGACAAAGTGGACAGATTTCTTGAATACGACTTTAGTATTGCACTCGCCAACGAGGGATTTCTGCCGGTTCCGTCAACTGTGGAAATATCTGACTCGCACACATTTTTCAAATAGTCTTTAGCCACAAACAGCTTGGCCTGATCAGTTTTTTTTCGTAAGGTTGATGGCCATCCTCCTCTGCATGCGGCAAAAATAAGCTCCTCCACCTTCATTTCCGATGTTATTCCATCAATATCCAGATCAGAATCATCAAAGAGTTCTTTTAATGATATCTTCCCATTAGATTCCAATGACTCAAACAGACTCATCGGGTACATCTTTAATCGGGATATTCTGCCGGTTCCGGTATGATGTATCTTTTTTTCATCAACTGAGGTGGACCCGGTCAATATAAATAATCCATCTTCCTGGCGGTTATCGACGGCAGTTCTTACTGCATCCCATAGTACAGGTGCTTCCTGCCATTCATCTATAAGTCGCGGATTATCCCCTTTCAATAAAAGAGAAGGTTTTGTATTTGCTGTTGCCAGATATGATTCTCTCATGTCCGGATCCTGCATTTTTAACACACTTTTAGCCTTCTGTTCAGCAGAAGTTGTTTTCCCGCACCATTTTGGACCTATTATCAGAGTAGCTCCTGATGCCTCCAACCGTAATCCTAATTCTGAATCTATAATTCTATGTAAGTATTCACCCATTTTGTCACCACCTCTTACACCCAAAGAATATTGTAAATCAGGGATTTTGTCAATTGTCATTGTGTGTTTTTGAGGTGATGCGTTGTGTGTTTTTGAGGCTATTCGTTGTGTATTTTTGAGGTATGCATAAAATTACTTTGTAGCAGTCAAGAAAAGTAGACACGAAAAATATTTTTTTTGATATATTTTTTACACAGGTAGACACCTGTGATATTTTTTTGTTTTAAGACTT
>JHWU01000046.1 GCA_000622025.1 Lachnospiraceae bacterium AD3010
GAACTTAAAGCAGATATGTTTACCTGTACCCTTTATGAGGTGACTGATTCCGGCAGGGAAAAGGTTGCTTCCGTAAAGAATGACGCAAACGGCACCTTCACTTTCCCGGAAATAAGTGTCCATGACATGACAAAGCCTGTAAAGCTTGTGGCAGTTCTGGATAAAGAGGAGAACATGGAGAATAAAACCGGAGATCTGGAAAAGACAGTGTATTTCGATCTGGATGGAAACGGAAACCTTAAGGTCAGAGAGTAAGGAGGAGAAGAATGTTTAAGAAAACCATTGCTTTAATAATGACAGTCATTATGGCAGGAACGCTTATGTTCCTGCCGGTATTTGCCGGAGAACCGGAAACAGATGCATGGCTCTCCGACTGGGACTATGAAATAAAAGAGCGGGGAGTGGACGGGAACTTTATCCATCTTAAAAAATACGTGGGTACCGAGACCGACATATCCATCGGAGGGAAAGCCACAGTCAACGGAGTGGATTATCCGGTCTGTATTTCCCAGAGAAGCGGCGGGGGATACGGGCACGACATAACCGGGCTGAACAGTAACAAAAACATAAGACAGATAGGCTTCTATTCTGTGGACAGCACTCCCGTCAGACTTGAAGTGGACTGGAAAATGGATGACCTGTTTTTCGGAATGGAGAACCTGGAAGGCGTGAACTTCGGGGATGATTTTGAAACAGATCACGTATCCCAGGCACCGGATATGTTCTACGGATGTAAAAGACTGAAATATGTGGATGTTGATAATCTGAATCTTGACAGATGCGCTGTTTTGAAGGGTATGTTCAGTGGCTGCGAGTCCCTTAACAGAATCACCCTAAACTGTCCGTCTCCCACAAATTTTAAGGATCTGTTCCATGGATGCGAAGGTCTTACAGAAGTAAACATTAACGGTAACGGATCAGACACAGGGAGACTCAGATATGCGGACAATATGTTTTATGGCTGTAACAGTCTGGAGGAATTTAATATAACCGGCATAGATTTTTCCGGCGTAGAGAATTTTTCCGGTATGTTTTCCAACTGCAGTGCCCTGAAAAGCATTGATATGAGCATCTTCAACATGAGCAGCGCAAAAAGGCTTGAAAACATGTTCCTCTATTGTGAAGGATTGAAGGAAATAGACCTTTCCACCGTAACCTGGGGAGATGCAAAACCTGACTGTGATAGCATGTTCTACCGCTGCGATAACCTTGAAAAGATAAAGATATCGGAAGACTTTAAGCCGAGCTATGCAGTATCCATCTTCCATCAGGCTGATTATAACGGAAAACTTCTCACAATAGAGGGATCCCGGTCACAGGAATTTGAAGATAAAGTCTTTCCAACACTTGAGGATTCCAATCGCTTTATCGGATACGTAAAACTCCGGTCAAAAATAGAACTGGAAGGTCAGGATCTTGAAAGCGGAATGTTCGGTGTAAAACTTAATAGCAGGAAATATGTAGCATTCGGTATCAACAGCAAGGATGATGGAAATATCGTAGATATCGAAGCGAAAGTATATAAGCCCGGCAGCAACAATTTTGAAGTGGAGGAAATATTTGAGCCATCCGGAGGGGATGGCTACATATCGGGTTTATCTTTAGAAGGTTTGGATGAATATGACTGTACGGACGCTGTTAGGTCAAAGACCGTGGACATAGTTCTCAATACGGACGGATCCCTGTCCGTAAGGGAGTAAGAAACCGATAATCGCAACCAGTTAAATAAACGGAGGATATTACAAAATGGAAAGAGTAGATGTGATGAAAGAGTATTACAGTGCAATAACAGAGAACAGGATAAAAGCATTTTACCAGCCGGTATTCAGGCTGCATAAGTTTTCGACAATAGCGGCAGCTGAGGCGTTATGCAGGATAGAAATGAAGGATGGCAGTATCCTTATGCCGGATAAGTTCATCCCTATCCTGGAAGAAACAGGCGAGATCTGTATCCTGGACTGGATAATGATAGACAGGGCATGTTCCGCAATCAGGGATATACATGAAGGGATGGATCCCGGTATGGTGATATCCGTAAATTTCTCACGCTGCCATGTGGA
>JHWU01000047.1 GCA_000622025.1 Lachnospiraceae bacterium AD3010
AAAAATAAATAGTCAATGAAATAGTAAATTTAGACAGGAGTTCAGAACACAAAATTGACAATCCTCGTTGGTGGGAGTATTATCTAAGTGGGAATGCCCACAATGGAGGAAACTGATATGGATGTAGCGGTAAAAGAATATGATGCAAAGCTAGATACGAAGAAAAGGATCACGCTCAGGGGCTCATCATATGAGTACTATCACGTGATCGAATTTCCTAACGGCAGAATCCAGCTTGAGCCCAGAGTACTGGTAGAGCCTTTTGAGATTGCCGAAGATACATTGCGCATGGTAGACGCTTCAATGGACAATCTGAAGAAAGGAAAAGCATCGAAGCCAATAGATCTCTCGGGCTTTGAAGAATGATCTATGTTCAAAATACGAATGGGTATTCCGGAAATGTGGGATTTTTGGGATGACCTGAAAAAGAGGGTTGAGAACGGAACAGCCAGTAAGACCGAAGAGGTAAAATATAAAAAGCTCGGAAGGGCATTTTATCATCTATCACTCGATCCGTTCTATCCGGGTCTTAATACACATGAGATACCGGAGATGACTAAACGATATGGGGTTAAAGTATGGCAATCCTATCTGGAAAATAACAAGCCTGCAGCAGGCAGGTTTTATTGGTCTTATGGGCCGAAGAAAGATGAGATAACCATAACCGGTCTGGAACCTCATCCTAATACCAAGTCGAATTCATATAAGAAGATCAGACTGTCAGATATGAATGAAGAATAACAGGAGATTTAAAAATCCCCAGGACGTCTCACATAAGACGAACCGGGGATTCAGATTGGATTTTCACAGATTTCTGTCTTTATTTTTCGCCGGTACTAAACCCTTGTTATTTCCGGTAGCAGCCATGATCTGTAATATTTTTTCGAAATTTTCATCATTGTTTTTCTTAATTTCCTCGTTGAAATTTCTTTGAAGATCAAAGTTTGCTTTAGTAAGAGCTTCATTTTTTGACCTCAGCTCTTTATTTTCTTCTTCAAATGACTTCTTTTCTGCCAGAGACCGTTTTAATTCCCTGATTTCGCTATCCTGACTATTGATAAGATCCGAAATGCTTTGGATTTCGGCATCACGCTTTTCTAATTCGTTCTTAACATACTTGAATTCTTCAGACAACGTCTGCATTCCCTCCAGCTGTCCTTTAACTTCCATCTCCGCTGCAGCCCGGGCATCTGTTGATCTTTCGAGAGCTTGTTTATAATATGTCAGTATTCTATCCAGGCACAGCTCAAAGCCTTCTATGGCTCCCGCCAGATCCGGAACCCTTCCTTTCATACCGTCTAAAAGTAATAGACTCCGTGCCTTTTCCATTGCCGCATTCATCGAAATCCCGTTCTTTTTGCAGTAATCCTGTAATTCTGTTTTTTCTTCTTCGGTTACAGTAAAATAAATTTGTTTAACATTTTCTGGTCTTGCCATTTTAATAACCTCCTTTTCTAAAAAGTACTTGGATAGTACGTACTATGTAGTACTATATCCAAGAAACAATAAGCTTCTGTGTAACATCGATACAATGATCGTGTTACGCTTATAAATATGCAACTATTATCGGAGAACATATAATATTTCCATAAATTGCATTTATGCACATATTTTTTTATTCCTTAAAATAGCGTAGTCCTCATCAAATTCGGGACAATCCATTATTTCTAACAGGGGTTGCTTAGTACGGTCATATATGTCGTGCCCGCTGTTACTTTCATTCTCTCCGTAGTAGCGAGCATCAAAACCCAGTGATTTGCAAAAACCGATTATATCTTTATGTTCTCTTATTGTTTTGTACCTCCTTCCTGAATCGTCATATATACTATGTCCAAAAGTCTGAAAAATCGGACAAGATTTCGGAATTTTCTTTAATATTTTTATGATCGGTATTCTCAGGTTCACAAATGTAATGCTACTCTAAAAGTAGACACGAACAGGTAGAAAAATGATGGATGATTATGTATCATCTGATCATGCTACCAGAAGGGAGTGTCTATCATG
>JHWU01000048.1 GCA_000622025.1 Lachnospiraceae bacterium AD3010
GCTTACGAGGAGAAACTTGCCCTTTTTGATATGGCAAAGGATAAGCTGCAGGGCTTCGGGATCACCCCAAATATCCGCGAGCTTAAGCAGGTAAACGCTGATATTAACATAGTAAAGATATGAGATCATCCGTCTCATTGCCTTAGGGCTCCCCAGTATCTTTGCTATCTCTGAACCAAGTTTTTCGGGAAAACCAAGAGCCTTTATCACACTGACAAGCTCGCCTCTGGTCCTGCTCCATTCCAGTTGTTCAGGTGTCATATGATGATCCCTTCAAGATTTCGTATCATTTCACAGATCGATCTTTATCTCCACCTTAACCGGATCTTTCACATTTTCCTTAAAGATTTCTGCATCCTCCGGGGATCCTACAACAGAACCGTAGTGCGTAGGAATTGCAAACTCAGGCCTGATATCATTGATAAGTCCCGCAGCCTGCTTTGCATTCATGGTAAAGGTTCCGCCAATTGGAACAAGGGCGATATCGCACTTTACAGCCTTGGCCTCCTTCGTAGCATCTGTGTCCCCGGCAATATAGATACGTTTATCGTCCAGACGGAGAATATATCCTACCCACTCCGCACTCTTCGGGTGGTAATTCTTCAAGCTGTTGTAAGCGGCGACTGTATCAAATTCAAGACCGTCAACCTCGTAGAACATCCCGGGCTTTACCGTCACTATGCGCCGCATCTGCCCGGAGATATCACTAATCTTATCCTGCATACTTTCGGGAATTACCAGAACCGTATTATCACCTACCACCTTTTTGATGTCATCCGGTGAATAATGATCGTAGTGCTCGTGGGTAATAAAGAGGTAATCCGCGTCATTAGGTGTTTCGTTCATCTGGAATGGATCAATGTATATGGTCCCTTTTCTGTCTCTGATCCTTATGCTGTTCTGGGTAAATACTTCGATGTTGTCAATCATGGCTGTACTCTCCTCTTCTTGATCCTTGTTTTCATCACCACTCTTAAGGGAAATGCTTATCTCACAGTATTCTCTCTCGCTGCCGTTTGAAAGCCTGATATCATATTCTCCGTCAATGAAATCTGCCCACATAACAGCTCCACCGTTGGCTTCGACATACGGCTCCTCACCTTCTGACACAGGATCCCCGAAAATCTTTTGAAGTCCCTCCTGACACTTTTCAAATCCGGTCTCCTTTACATGAATCCACAAGGAATCTATCGCTCAGGTATTCCCATCGGAATCCTTTGCGAAGTATACGATCCCATAATTCTTTGATCCGAATATCTGTCCATCAGCATAGATCTTGGGAAGACCATAAGATTCTTTCTTTTTCACATCATCCGGGATCCCTGCTTCTTCTGCAGTTTTCCCGATGAAATGCCGGCACTCCAGTATATCATCTATCACTATTCCGTCTTTGGTTTCGTTTACAGGAAGCATTCCGTCTCCATAACTGTCTGAAGAACCTGTTTCCGGGCCCTCGTTTTCTTTGCTATTTTTCTCCACTTTTTTATTTTATGATTCGGACGCCAAAAGTCACATTTTGATTAAATACGGATTGTTCCGTGCTACGCGGTCTCCGCTTCGCTACGGTCGGCGCAAAACCGATG
>JHWU01000049.1 GCA_000622025.1 Lachnospiraceae bacterium AD3010
ATAATAGGTAAAGCTTAGAAGGGCGCAGGAAGGATGCCTTGGCACTGAGAGCCGAAGAAAGACGTGATAAGCTGCGAAAAGCCGTGGGGAGGAGCACATATCCCGAGATCCACGGATATCTGAATGGGGAAACCCGGCTGAGGAAACCTCAGTCATCATTAAGTAAATACATAGCTTAATGAAGGGAACCCGGTGAACTGAAACATCTAAGTAGCCGGAGGAAGAGAAAACAAAAGTGATTCCGTAAGTAGCGGCGAGCGAACGCGGAGGAGCCCAAACCAGGGTGCGAGCACCCTGGGGTAAGGACTGCAAAAAGCGACAAGAACCCAGTGGAACGGTTTTGGAAAAGCCGGCCAAAGAAGGTGAAAGCCCGGTACACGAAGGGAGGAGATAGCAGGCAGAATCCGGAGTACCACGATACACGCGGAATTTCGTGGGAATACGCGGGGACCACCCCGTAAGGCTAAATACTACTCAGTGACCGATAGAGCAGAGTACTGTGAAGGAAAGGTGAAAAGAACCCCGGGAGGGGAGTGAAAGAGAACCTGAAATCCTGTGCCTACAAACTGCCGAAGCACTATTTATGTATGCTTGCATATATAAAGTGTAACGGCGTACTTTTTGTAGAACGGTCCGGCGAGCTGCGGTGTGAGGAGTGGTTAAGTGCTTAAGGCACGGAGCCGAAGCGAAAGCGAGTCTAAAGAGGGCGAAATTCACACGCTGCAGGCCCGAAACCGGGTGACCTATCCATGTCCAGGATGAAGACACCGTAAAAGGTGTTGGAGGTCCGAACCCACATCCGTTGAAAAGGGTGGGGATGAGGTGTGGATAGCGGAGAAATTCCAATCGAACCCGGAGATAGCTGGTTCTCCCCGAAATAGCTTTAGGGCTAGCCTTGCAGGTAAGTCTCATGGAGGTAGGGCACTGAATGTCTGCGGGGGCTGCATAAGCCTACCAATGACTATCAAACCGTGAATGCCATAGAGATGATCCGCAGGAGTCAGACTGCATGAGATAAGTCGGGCAGTCGAAAGGGAAAGAGCCCAGACCAACGGCTAAGGTCCCGAAGGACGTGTTAAGTGGAAAAGGATGTGGGATTTCAAAGACAGCTAGGATGTTGGCTCAGAAGCAGCCATTCATTCAAAGAGTGCGTAATAGCTCACTAGCCGAGAGGTCCTGCGCCGAAAATACACGGGGCTGAAACACGACACCGAAGCCATGGAGTAGGATATGTTTACGGACATAACCGACTGGTAGGGGAGCATTGACATAGGGAGGAAGCGGTACTGAGAAGAGCCGTGGACTTATGTGAAGAGAGAATGCCGGAATGAGTAGCGAGATGGAGGTGAGAATCCTCCAGGCCGAATACCTAAGGTTTCCAGGGTAAAGCTGATCTGCCCTGGGGAAGTCGGGACCTAAGCCGAGGCCGAGAGGCGTAGGCGATGGACAACAGGTTGATATTCCTGTACTGCATTTCAACAGAACTGTGGGGACGCAGGCGCAAAGGATAAGCCGGAGATGGAAGACCGGTGAAAGGCTCAAAGGGGAAGGGAGGCAAACCCCTCTTCAAAAACGGAGAGC
>JHWU01000051.1 GCA_000622025.1 Lachnospiraceae bacterium AD3010
CCTGTAAATGAAGGAGATCAGAATCCTGTAAATGACGAAAGCCAGAATCCTGTAAGTGACGGGAATCAGGATCTTGTATTACCTGCAGCGGGTGATGCTGCGGTAGTTCCTGCAGGCAATAGTTCAGATGAATCTGAAGCAGCTGCACCCATAGCTACACCCATCGGTGACCTGCTGTCAGATTCTGCAGATGCCCTCTTTGATGTTGAGAATCAGATGATCGGCGTAAAGGCAGATAATAAAGCTGCTGAGGATGCTAATGAGGCATACAAGGAAAGCGTAAATAATCCCGACACAGTTATCGACGCAGTAGTTCAGGATGCCCTTCCTGCTGCGAATGAGAGGATTGGGGAAGCTGATTCTGCAGCCGACAATTCTCTGGGATCAGCAAAGGAAGACGGTGCTGCTGTTGAGGAAGCAGCGAAGACAGACTTTACAAATGAGGCTGATGCTGAGGCGGCAAGAGAGTATGC
The DNA here is from genome assembly GCA_000622025.1 of Lachnospiraceae bacterium AD3010. GTDB lineage: Bacteria > Bacillota > Clostridia > Lachnospirales > Lachnospiraceae > NK4A144. The sequence continues at coordinate 474 of JHWU01000051.1, forward strand.
TAAGCAGAAGATCTCAGATAACGAGGATGCACTTTCCGACCTCACAAAAGAGGGCGGAGTGCTTGATACTGCTCGTAAAGCTCTGGATGCAGCCGAGGATAAGCTGGATCAGGCAAAAGACGAGCTTGAGGATGCCAAGAAGGCAAAGGAAAAGGCTGATAAAGCCGTAGAAAAAGCTGAAAAGGCATTTAAGGATCTTCTTGACAAAAACGGAATACCTTATGACAAGGACACTCTGACCATCAATGCAAAGGATATTAAGGACATCACCTCCGGAGTAAACGGCGATTCCAAGTTGAAGGAAGCAATCGATAAGGCGGAGGAAGCATTAAAGAAAGCCGAAGAAAGAGCAACGGCAGCTACTAATGATTATAAAGATGCAAGGAATAATCTGGCTGAGGCACAGAAAACTGCGAAGTCCGCAGAAGATGCTGTAAAGAAGGCTGAAGATGACGTAAAGGCGGCAGAAGAGGCGCAGAAGACAGCGGACGGAAAGAAGACCGAAGCAGAAAACGCGCAGAAGACAGC